>CAVVEO010000014.1:0-47382 GCA_963747245.1 uncultured Acidobacteriota bacterium | reverse complement strand
ACATCGGGGAGGAACGGCATGAGTCAGGACGTTGACAACGCTCGCGCGCCGCGGGCCGGCAAACCCTGGGTGAAGCTTGCGGTGGTGGCGGTGGCCCTGGTCGGCGTGATCGTGCTCGCCAACGCCCTCGGCCTGTTCGGCATGTTCAAGGGCGGCACGCTCAAGGACAAGGTCGAGCGGATGGATGTCCTGTTCCGCGGGCTCGGCGCCTGGGCGCCGGTCGTCTTCATCCTGATCTGGATCGCCGCCTGCGTCACCATGCTCCCCGGCTTGCCGATCGCCATCGCCGGCGGCCTCGTGTTCGGCGCGGTGTGGGGCACCGTCTGGAGCACGGTCGGGGCCAACCTCGGCGCCTGTCTCGCCTTCCTGATCGGCCGCTACGCCGCCCGCGACATGGTCAGCGGCTGGGTCGAAAAGAACAAGGCGCTAAGAAAGATCGACGAAGGCGTCCGGCAGCAGGGGTGGCGGATGCTGATGATCACGCGCCTGGTGCCCGTGTTCCCGTTCAACATCCAGAACTACGTCTACGGCCTTACCAACATCTCGTTCGCGACCTACGCGCTGGTCTCGGTGGTGTGCATGGTGCCCGGCACCATCGCGTTCAACTTCGCCGCCGGCTCCGCGCGCGAGGTGATCCTCTCCGGCGGTCAACCCGACGCCGTCAAGAAGACGATGATGTACCTGGCGATCGCGGCGGTATTCTTCGTCCTGCTCTCGCTCATCCCGGGGTGGGTGAAGAGGCGCTACGCCGGCGCCGTGGACATCACCAAGTAGCCGTCGCGCCCAGAGGACGGCGAGCAGCTCAGGGGAAGGGGTTGCGCCATGAGTGTGCCGAACCGCATTGCCGAGATCATCGCCAAGGTCAACGACGGCCGCCTCCCCGACGAGGGCGACCTCCGCGTCCTGCTCGAGGTGCCGCACATCTCCGCCGCCGCCGGCGAGGTGATGGCCGTCGCCCGGGAACTTGCGCGCGAGGCGTGCGACAACCGCGCCGAGATCTGCGTCCAGATCGGGCTCAACGTGTCGCCGTGTCCGATGAACTGCCGCTTCTGCTCGTTCGCGGCGGTCAACGGCCTCTTCGCCGAGCCCGGCGAGCTGCCGGTGGAGGAAGTCGTCGAGCGCGCCGTGCGCTCCGAGGCGGACGGCGCCAACTCGATCTACCTGATGGGTACCGGCGACTATCCGATGGCCCGCTTCATCGAGGTCGGCCAGGAGGTGCGCCGTCACCTCCGCCCCGAGACTCCGCTCGTCGCCAACGTCGGTGACCTCACCCCGGCCACCGCCCGTCGCATCAAGGACGCCGGCTTCTGCGCCGTCTACCACGCCGCCCGCATGGGCGAAGGGCGCGATACCGCAATACCGCTCGAGAAGCGCCTGCGCACGTTTCGGATCGCCAAGGACGCGGGGCTGCAGCTCGGCACCTGCGTCGAACCGGTCGGCCCGGAGCATTCGACCGACGAGATCCTGGAGAAGATCCTCATCCACCGCGCCGCCGAGCCGTGCTTCTCCGGCGCCATGCGGCGCATCAACGTCCCGGGCACCGACCTCGCCCGCCACGGCCAGATCTCCGAGTTGCGCCTCGCCTACCTCGTCGCGGTCGCGCGCCTGGCGATGGGACGGTTCCTGATCGGCAACTGCACTCACGAGCCCAACGTCCCCGGCGCCTGCGCTGGCGCGAACCTCTTCTGGGCCGAGGTCGGCCCCAACCCGCGCGACACCGACAGCCAGACCGAGCGCGGCCGCGGCATGGACGTCGCCGCTTGCCGCCGCCTCTTCGAGGAGGCCGAGTACACCGTGCTCGAAGGGCCGTCGGTCATCCACGCGCAGCCGCGCGTCGACCAGCAGAGGCCTCGGCCGGCATCCGAAGCCCGGTGCGCCGCACCGCAGCCCCCCGTTACAGCGGTGTAACGCAGACGCCGGCCGACTGCCCCATCGGGCCAGGAGTCTCACCTCTAAATCTTATTGATACAGTGTTTTCTCGCCGCGAGAGGCCGTATGGCGACTGGCACAAGGGTTGCACCCCAACCCGGCAGCGAAGGTATGCCTCGACGGCGCGGAGGGGGAACGATGGGCAAGGACGGGCTGGCGAAACTCTGGAAGACCGAGGACTGGTGGTCGGTGTGGTTCGGCCTCGGGATCGTCGTCATGGCGCTGGTGACGTTCTGGTCCGGGGCGAGCATCAAGGGCTGGGCGGTCACACCCTCGAAGTGGACCACGGCCGGCGGCGCGCTCGCCGACTTGAGCAAGAATGCGGGCGGGTACCTGGCGATCTTCCTGATGTTCGGGGTCGTCTTCGCGATCTCGATGGGGATCATGGGCGCGAAGCTCAAGCAGTTCATCCCCGGTTTCGTCACGCTCTTCGTCGGCTCGCTCCTGATCTCCGTCATCTCCGGCTGGAAGGTGATGGAGGACCTGAACATCGAGGCCCCGCTGCTGGCCCTCCTCGTCGGCCTCGTCGTCTCGAACCTGTTCAAGATCCCGGAGTGGGTCAGAAGCGCACTGCGCACCGAGTACTACATCAAGACCGGCATCGTGCTCCTGGGCGCCACCCTACCCCTCACTCTGATCTTTTCGGCCGGGCCGATCGCTTTTCTCCAGGCGACGATCGTCTCGGTCTGCACCTGGTTGACGATCTTCCTGGTGGCGACCAAGGTGTTCAAGCTCGAGCCGCAGTTCGGGGCGACCCTGGGCGCCGCCGGCGCCGTGTGCGGAGTGTCCGCGTCGATCGCCGTCGGCGGCGCGGTGCGCGCCAAGAAGGACCACATCTCGATCGCCATCGCGGTCGTGACGATCTGGGCGATCGTCATGATCCTCACCCTGACCGTCGCGCTCAAGCAGCTCGTGCCGAACACCATCGCCCCCGGCGTCGCCGGCGCCTGGGTCGGCACCTCCGAGTTCGCCGACGCCGCCGGCTTCGCGGTCGTGGCCGAGCTCGCCACCCGCTTCGGCGACGCGCCGATCAACGCCTTCACCCTGATGAAGGTGATCGGCCGCGACATCTGGATCGGCATCTGGTGCCTCATCCTCGCCGTCGTCTCGGTCGTGTTCTGGGAGAAGAAGGACGCGTCGAAGCGAGCGGTCGGGGCCGGCATCATCTGGGACCGTTTCCCGAAGTTCGTGATCGGCTTCCTGGCCGCGTCGGTGGTCATGAGCTTCGTCGCGGCGCGGGTGCCGGCCGGACACGTCGGCGTGACCAAGGCGAAGGGCAGCCTGCAGGGCGTGAAGTACGACGCCGACTTCTCCGCCTACACGGTGCCCGAGGGGCTGCGTGACCGAGTCAGCATCGACGTGCAGAAGGGCACGCTGACGGCGAAGGGGATGCTCAGCCGCGACGACATGCGCACGCTGCAGGCGGCCGCCACGACGCAGGACCAGAAGTTCGCCCTGGGCCAACTCGTCACCGCCTCCAGCTGGTTCGACAGCGTCCTCCAACCCCGCGTCATCGCGCCGATCAAGAAATTGCGCTCCTGGGCGTTCGTGCTCTGCTTCCTCTGTATCGGGCTCTCGACCCGCTTCGCCGAGCTGTTGACGTTCGGGATGAAGCCGTTCTGGGCGTTCACCGCGGGCGTCCTGGTGAACGTCCCGCTGGGGTTCTTCCTCTCCACGGTCGTGTTCGTGGACTTCTGGTCGAAGATCTAGTCGCCGGCTTCGGCGGGGTCCGCGTCGCGAGCCCGCCGCAGCACCGGCGCCATTCGTTTCGGTTCGGGCGTGGTCGTCGACGGGTCTTCAGGGCGCCGACGGACGCTCGATTGGGGCGGGCGAAACAAGCTCGTCGACGAGGCGAAGCCACTCGCCCTCCTCGAGGCGCAAGGGCCGCATCGTCGTCCGAGGCCGAAGCGCGCGGGGGTTCTGCACCCAACTTCTCAGCTGGGCCGGCGTCCAGGGTCGATTCCCCGCGGCGGTTGCGGGGTATTCACGGGTGAAGAGACCCGAGAGGTTGGGACCGGCCGACCCGCGACCTGCCGGGCCGTCCGCAAGCAGCGCCCGGTGGCACCCGCCGCACCGCTCGTCGAAACCTGATCGCGTCGGCCCATCTCGGCGGGCGAAACGGACGCGGTAGGTCGCCTCCGCCAACTCGGGCTTGGCGCTGCGCAGGAGAAACGCGATGACCGCCTCGGTCTGAGAAGCATTCATGCCGAACCTCGGCATGTTGACGACCGGGTCACCGATCGACCGCACGAGCGCGCCCTGGTCGCGCCTCCACACCACGTGGTCGAGGTTGGTGGCGAGCCGATTGCCCGCGCCGCCGACCCGGTGGCAGCGGCGGCACGCGAGACTTTCCACGCGTTCCCGCCCCTCGACCACCGCCGGGCCGTTCGCCAGCCCGTTTTCGGCCGCCCGCCCGGAAATCAGCCGTTGATGCGCGAGCGTTTGACGGGAGGCGCCTGGATCCCCGCGGTGGCAGGAGGCACAAGGACCCCGCTCGAGGTAATGCGGCGCATGACAGGGCCGACAGTTCCCCTCCTCCCCAACTCGCGGGGCCGTCTTCACGCAGCCTCCAAGACAGAGGAGGATCGGCGCGATCAGAAGGGCAAGGCGAGGCGCCAATCCGGACCTCTGAAGAATAGCCCCACGGCCGTCAGGGCGATGAAACCCAAGGAGATCAGCAGGACCCACACGGTCACCCATCTCTGTGTCGGCTCGGACCAGCAGGCGTGTTCCAGCGGCGGGAGTGGGAGCCAGGGGAGAACGACGAGGAGCGAGGCGAGCGCAACGACGATGTAGATCGCCGGCGTGCCCCAGCTCACGAGCTCCTGGATCCCAAGCAGGAACCACGCCGACTTGGCGGGGTTTGGCGGGCTCGCCGGATCGGCTGCGACTTCAAGCGGGGCCGGGATCCAAGCCGCAAACACGAGCAGCACGGCCAGACCGGCCAGCAGCGAGCGCTTGACCGGTCGAAAGAAGAACGGGGAGGAAGGGACGAAACGCCTCACAAGTAGGGAAGCAGTCCTTTCTGCCTGCGGACGACGAAGAAGTGAAGCATCGAAAGACCGAACGTCGCGAGCGGCACAACCGCGACGTGAAGGGCGAAGAACCGAAGCAGCGAGAGCGGGCCCCCGACCGAGTCGGGTACCAGCAATGACCGTGCCGCTTCGCCGAACGGGAGCGCCCGCAGCAACTCCATCCCCGTCTGCGTCGCCCAGTAGGCGAGCTGGTCCATCGGCAAGAGGTACCCGGTGTAGGCCTCGAAGACGCATGCGAAGAGCAGCAGGCAGCCGACGACCCAGTTGAGCCTCCTCGGGTTCCGGAACGCCCCGGTGAGAATCACCCGGAGGGCATGCAGAGCGAGCAGAACCAGGAGGGTGTGCGAGGCCAGCCGGTGGAGGCTGCGAAGGTATCGTCCGCCCCAGACCGAACCCTCGAGGAACTGGATCGAAGCGTGCGCCCCGGAAGGCGACGGGCTGTAGTAGAAGAGCAACAGCAGACCGCTCGAGGCCAGCACGAGCAGACAGGTGAACGCGAGTCCCCCGAGACAGAACGTGTAGGTGACCCGCAGGGTGTCGCTCGCGACCGCCCTCGGGAAGAGATGCCGGATCAGGTCTCTCACCATCATCCCCCTCGGACGTTGACGCCGGTGTGGAGATGCCGCGAGGTCGTCTCGTTCGGGCGCCGGTTTCGGCACACCCGGACGACGCCGCCCTCCACCGTCACCTCGAGTTGACGAAGAGGGCGCGGGGCGGGACCGGCCGTCACCGCTCCGGCGCTCGAGAACCGGCTGCCGTGACAGGGACAGGCAAAGCCGCTCTCGGTCGCGGTGACGGTGCAGCCCAGATGGGTACAGGCGAGGTCGAGGGCCAGCAGGGCAGCGCCCACCCGGACCACGGCGATCCCGGACTGAGGAAGCACCAGAGCCCCGTCAGCCGGGATCTCGCTCTCCGCGAGGGAGATCATCCGTTTGGCGGACCTCCCCCGCGGCCCGGGGCGCGGCGTCAGAAACCGCCACAGCCCCGCGGCCCCGGCGAGGGCGAGGCCTATCGCCTGGAGCGCGGAGCGGCGTGTTCGAGCAGTCTCTGCCATTGTTTGAGTTCCTGGCGTGCAAATTCCGGGGTCTTCCGGTTCATCAGTTCGTGACGGGCAAGCGGCAGAAACGAGCCGTTGACCACACGCTGCCCGTCCCGGTTCCAGTATGAGCGCAGTGTCAGGCCATCCTTCTCCAACAGGTAGAGGCGCTCGGCGTCCGGCTCCAACAGGAAGCGCCGCGGGTTCTCGTGACAGCCGCCGCAGGCGACGCTGCCACGGCGCACGGTGTGCGGTGAGAAGGCCCGCCACTCCGCTGCGAGCAGTTGGTTTTCCCAACTCCGGCCAGGGTCGGTCGCGAAAAGCACGTATCGCGGGCGAATCGGCGCGACCAGACCCCTGGCGTCGAGCCCCAGCGGGGGCGCGTCCTGCCGCTTGAGGTGACTGCTCTTGCGCCAAGGCCCCCACCTAGGCAGGGGCGCGAAGGCGCCGTCCTCGGCTTCGGTCTGGGGCCGGACCAGGAACGTGCCGTACTCCTGCGAGGCCCAGGCGGCGTGGCAGGCGACGCACTCCACCTTCTCCAGGTGTCCGGCGATGGCGTGGTCGGGGTTCCCCGTCGCCGCCGCCTGGTGACAGTCCCGGCAACCCTTCGCGCCCTGCCGCCCGGTGTGGAGCGACCGCATCGGGTGGCAATCGCCGCAGGACATGCCGCGCTCGAAGTGCACGTCCGGGAGCATCGTCAGGTACCGCTCGCCTTGTGAAATCGCCCCGCGCTGGTAACGCTCGTGGTCCTCTCGCGGCGCCTTCCCCTCGTACTCCCAGCCCGCCGAGTAGCCGCGATGACAGCGCAGGCACGCTTCGTCCCGGGGCCGCCCGGCACGATGCGGGTCGGCGCCGTGGCAATCGGCGCAGCCCGCGACGTGGCACCCGCCACAGGCTTCTGCGAAGAAACGGTCGCCCTCCTCGCCCAACGCGCGGCGCGCGAAGGCGCGCTCGCCCGACCGCGAGGCCATGAGGCCGTCAGAATCTTTCCCTCGGATTCGTGGCAGCGGAGACACTCCCTGGAGGCCGCCGTCGGACCTCCGGCAGCCGGGGCGACCGCAGCCCGCCCAACCGGGCTAACGACGATCAGCCAGCAGCCGACGATGCAGAGGATCGTCCAGCGCGCCATAGTCGAGCCTCGCTCGGTAGATCGGATCATCGTTCCTTTCGTGGCACGGAAGGCAGAGATTCACGGCCAGCGCGCCGAGGACCTCGTCGTGGTCGAGGGGGCGAGCGCCGGTCCGTGAGATCGCCGCGTAGGACATCACACGGCCGGCGTCCATCGACAGAAAACCATCAAGCGCCTTGCGCGGGTTGCGCTCGCACAGGAGCGTGCTGCGGACGGCACCGTTCTCCAGGAGGTACTGACCGAACCCCAGGAACGTCGGGTCGCCGTGGCACTCGCCGCAACCCACGGCGCGCCGGCCGGTGTTGTGGGCGTAGAACGGCGCGAAGCGCATCTGCTGCTTGCCGCGGTAGCGGGCCACCGACTCGTTCTTCGAGAGGTGCCCGTCGGCCTCGATCACATTCACGAACGTCTGGCAACCGGGGGTCACGGGCGAGATCCGGCCGCGGCCGTCGATCGCCAGAGGAAACGGGTACAGGGTGCGGACGTCCTCGGTTTCGGAGAACGCCCCGGCGGTGTCTTCGTCTTTCACGAAGTCCCAGCTCGACTCCCGCTTGTCGTAGCTCGTGTGGCAGCCGTAGCACTGGGGCACCGCGCGGGAGTGGCAGGCGGAACACTCCATTCGGCCGTGACCGGCGATGGTGTGCGCGGGGGTCCCCGTAATCAAGGGGCTGGGCAGCAGCCTGCCGGTGCGCTTGGTCGCCAGGACCACCCGGCCGTCGCTCTCGAAGACGTTCGCATACGGCCGCCCCCTGCCGGTCAGGACCACGCGCACGCCCGGCGCCATGGGGCGGGCGTACTGGCGCGACTCCCGCACGGGAGCGTCGCTCTCGCGGGCGAACTCGACGGCCTGCGGCCGGCGGGTGCCGTCGCCGTGGCAATCCTCGCAGCGAATCTCGAGCTGGCCCTCCATGCCGGCGTGGGCGTAGCCGTCTCCCATGACCTCGCGCGAGGTGTGGCAGTCGATGCACTCCATGCCGGCTTCGAAGTGGACGTCCGGGGCGATGTGGGTGAACGACCGTCCGTCGCTGCCCGCGACCGGCCCGGGACGGCCGCGGCTGGTCGGGACGAGCGCGTTGTTGCCGTCCTGCAGCCCCTGAAACGTCAACGCGGTTCGCCCGCTACGGTGGTGGCAACGCTCGCACGCCCCCATCGGAGGGAGGCCCTGGAGCGCATGGGTCGCACTGTGGGGGCCCCGGCCACGTACCGTCCGGTCGCCGCCCTGGTAGGTGTCGCCGTCGCCGTAGGGAAAATGGCACGCCGCGCAACCTGCCCCATGCCCGGCGGACGTCGGATCGTCGTCCGCCGACGCAAGGTGACAACGCGAGCAGAACTTCCGATACAGCTCACCCGAAAGGTTCTCGAGACCGGCGACCGAAGCTTGCGCCAGTTCGGAACCGTCGGGGGCGAACTGGCGGCCGCTCCGGGCGGCGAAGGCGACGTCCGGCCGCTCGCCTTCCCAGGTCGCCTGGATCTGCGCGATCATTCCGGCGTTGGTGAACATCTGGCTGCCGGCCATGCGGCCGACTTGGTCCCTATGACAGGAACCGCAGGCTTCGTCCCACCTGTCGGCACCCAAAGGCCTGTCGCTACCGTACATGCCCCGGTGCGCGGCCGCCTGAACGGACGCCGTCGGGTCCCCGCCGTGGCATGAGACACAGCCGGCGTGTGAGCGCGAGGCCAGTTCGAGGCCGCGGTGACAGTGAAGGCAGGTCTCCCCCACCTCGGCGCCACCCCGGCAGCCGGCGAGCACGCCGAGCAGAACCAGGAGGACGCCGAGGATCGGCCACCGGAGCGATCTGGCCTCAGGCAACGAGATGCCCAACGCGGTTCGAAGCACCGTCTGGGTTCTGGAGTCGAATCTCCTTTCGGCCAAGCTGACCACGCTTCCTAGCCCGGAGAGCCCGTGGGCGGCTTCTCCGCCGGCTCCCCCTCAACGTCGCCGGGGGCGATTCCATCGGCCTTAGGCGTTCGCTTCTGCTCCCAGGCCAGGTGCGCCACCTTCATCTCTCGCCACCACTTGAAATGATGGTTGTAGGCGAAGAGCTCGTTGACCGTCCCGGTGATCATGGAGAAGAAGGCAGGCTTCTCTTCGGGGAAGACGGCGCCCATGTACACGTGGACCACCAGCCCGGCCACGATCATCCCCACCGCGAGGAAGTGCAGGACCACGGCCCAGCCCACCACCCATGGGGAGAGCAGCCGGAACGCCATGTCACGCCCGTAACCATCACCAGGGGCGTCATCACCCAGACCACCATCGAGAAGGCCTTCTGCCCGGCGTTGTAGCTGCCCTGCGGCGGGAGCGGCTCGTCGGTTTTCCCGAGGATCCGGAGGGCGCGGATGAGCAACCATCGCATGTCGTCCCGATCGCGTGACCTTCAGCATCTCGCCACGGAGGTAGGTGCGGAAACCGAAGAACCCGTATGGCAGCAAGACGAAGATCCACGTGACGCCGAGGGCGATGTGGAACTGGAGCAGGTTGGCTCGCCCGCCGAACAGGCCGTTGAACATCGCGATGTACCAGTCCGGCGCAACGCGGAAATACGCGCGAGGAGATGAGAGCCGCCCCGGTCGACACCTCGAGGATCCAGGTCATCGCGTTGAACCAGTGCACGAGAATGATCGGCCACGTGATGCTTCTTGATCTGGTGCTGGAGCATCGCCTCGGCCTGCTCCGTGGTGAGCGGCACTGGAGCAACCGGAATCACGCTACTCATCGAAGTCGCCCTCCCCCTTATGCAGCTGCGTGAAGAACGCGACGGCCTGGCCGAGGAGGGTCACACCCACCACGCCGATCACGAGCGGCCTCGCGAGCCTCTTCCACGCCTCCCCCGCGGTGAGGAGCTGCGGCGGCCGCGGCGGGAAGCTCGCGAGCACCAGGTCGAGTTGTTCCGGGCGGCCGAGGTAGTACACGTTCGGGCCTACGGCGACCGCCGGGTTCCAGCCGCCGGGCCCCGTCGTGGAAGACCAGGCGATGCACCTCGCCGTTGCGGTCCTCGAGATCCCCGAAGTACTTGGCGTGGGCCGTGCAGGTCGCCACGCACGCGGGTTCCTCCCCCCGCTCGATGCGCGGCCGACAGAAGTCGCACTTGTCGACCTTCCGGGTCCGCGGGCTGATGTACCGGGCCTCGTAGGGACAGGCGTCGACGCAAAAACCGCAGCCGATGCAAACGTCACCGTCCACGCGGACGATCCCGTCGTCGCCCTGGAACGTCGCTCCCGACGGGCACGGCTCCACGCAGGGGGGGTGATCGCAGTGGTTGCACTGCGCGACAAAGGGGCTGGACATCAGCTCCGGAAACTCCCGGCCAGCGGCGTCGTCCGCACGTGAGTCCGCGCCTACCCGGTGGGGACGTCCCACTCGGCGCTGCAGGCCACCGTACAGGCCTTGCACGCCACGCACTTGCGCAGGTCCGTCACCATGGCATATCTGGCCATCAACTCCTCTCTCACGCCTTAACCGGACGCACGAAGTTCACGCGCATCCCCGTGCCCCCGGTCAACGGATCGACGCTCACGCGGCTCATCAGCGCGTTGTCGGAGGCGCCGCGCCCGAAGGCGCGCCGGAGGGCCCGCGACCGCTGACCGAAGCCGTGGACGAGATAGGCGCAGTCGCGACGGATCCCCTCCGTGACCTTCACCAGGACGGGGTTGCCGCGCACACCGTCGCCGTTCTCGAGGATGACGCGCTGCCCCTCGGCCACGCCGAAGTCGCGCGCCACGCTCGTGTGCAGCCAGACTTCGTTCTCGGGCATCAGGGCGTTGAGGATCTTGTTGTTCTGGCTGCGGGCGAAGGAGTGGACCGGCGCGCGCCCGTAGATCAGCCGCAGGAAGCCGGCGGGCGGCTCCGCGGGCGGCGTGTACCTGGGCAACGGATCCGCGCCGAGATCGGCGAGGTCCTGGGAGAAGAGCTCGATCTTGCCGCTCGCCGTGTCGAACGAGCGATCTTGGGGCGCGCGGTCCTCGAGGTACGGCTTGCCGGGGAACGCCACCACGCCGCAGTTGCGGAGCTCGTTGGCGTTGATCCCCGTCGGGGCGAGGATCGTCTCGAGGTGCTGCTCGGGCGTCTCCCACGGAAAGTAGGCCAACAGGTCGAGCCGCTTTGCCAGCTCCCTGGCGATCCACCAACCGGGCTTCGACTCGTACAGCGGCTCGCAGGCGGGTGACCTGACGGCGATGAACGGCCGCTTCGCAGATTCGACAATGTCGGCGGATCGTAGCGCTCGAGGTACGTCGCCTCGGGCAGCACAAGATCTGCGTACTTGATCTGTTCGACCGGCAGGACGTCGACCACGACCATCAAGTCCAGCTTGCCGATCGCCGCGAGCGTCCGGGCCCGCTGGGGGATGCTTTCGAGCACGTTCTGCCCGTATACGATCCACGCCTTGATCGGATAAGGGTCGCCCGAGAGGGTCGCGTCGATCAGGCCGTTGGTGACACCCAGCTCTTCCGGGGCCAGCGGAAAGCGGGTGCCCGCGCCGTCGGCCCGCCCCCGTTTCGGCTCGGGAAACTCCGGCAAGTCGAAGCTTCCCCTCGGAACCGGCGTCGGCAGGAAGATCCCCCCGCGGCGCCCCCAACTGCCGAGCAGCGCCGTGAGGATCGCCATCGCCCGCGCGCGCTGGGTGTCGTCCCCGTACCAGGTGACGTGCCTCCCGGGGTGCACGGCGACGGCTGGTTTCGCCGCGCCCATCGCCCGGGCGGTCTCCCGGATCTTCGCCGCAGGCAGGTCGGTGATCGGCGCGGCCCACTCCGGGGTGAACTCTTTGACATGCTGCTCGAGTTGGTCAAACCCCTTGGCGTAGGTCTCGATGTATTCCCGATCGTAGAGCCGTTCGCCGATCAGCACGTTCATCCAGGCCAGCAGGAGCGCAATGTCGGTCCCAGGGCGGATCGGCAACCACCAGTCCGCCTTGGCAGCGGCGGTGGAAAAGCGCGGGTCCACCGCTATCAGCTTCGCGCCGTGGGCCAGACCCGTGGCGAAGGCGGTGATCTGGGACGTGAATACGTTCTCCCCCAGATGGCTGCCGATCAGGACGATGAGGCGCGCCTCTTCGAGGTCGACCGGCTCCGGGGAGCCGAGCCCACGCCCGAACGTCAAGGAGTAACCCACCTCCCTCGGGCCGCGGCACTGGGCGAAGGAGGGTTCGGCGCTGTTGGGGGTGCCGTACGCCTGCATCAAGGTCGCGAAGAATCGCGGGCCGTTCCCGTGCGGAAACAGGGCGACGCTTTCCGGGCCATGCTCCTGGCGGAGTTTGAGCAGTTTCCCGGCCAGGAACTCCAGTGCCTCGTCCCAGCTGACGCGCTTGAAGCGCCCCTCGCCGCGCTCGCCGATACGGAGCAGCGGAGTCTTCAGGCGGTCCGGGTCGTAGAGCAACCCCGTTCCGGCGTTCCCCCTGGCACAAAGACGGCCCTGGTTCTGCGGGTGCTCCGGATGCCCTGCGACCCGAACGACCTTGCCGCCCGCCACCGACGCCACGACGCCACACCGCCAGAAGCACATTTCGCAGGTGGTCGGGATCTTGTCGACACGTTCGGTGCCCCTCCATCCCGGCGGGTGGACCTTGGGGCTCGCCGACGCGGGCGCCACGGCCGCCGCTGCGCCCAGGGTGGCGGTTGTTCCCAGGAAGCGCCTTCTCGTGATCTCGCTCGTCATCGTGTCGTCCTCGCTTCGATTAACATCCGCGATACCAGACCGTGAACGGCTTCGCGACCAGCCAAGCGTGGGCTCCGGGCGCCCTACCCTCGCCACCGGATGCGGTCCGCGGGCGGTGAATGGCGGCGCCCGAAGACCCACTCTTGGCAACTTCGATTGCGACGACCCTCAGCAACCCGCCATGGATCGGCCCTTTTGGAACGTGACGACGTCGTCCACCTTCATCGTCGAGGCCAGCTTGGTCTTGACCGTGATGACGACCGGCGTGACCTCCTCGGCGGAAACCTCGAGGATCTTGCCGACGCCGTCGGTGAACTTCACCGGCGCGTTCTTCTTGATCCAGGCGGGCTTCTCGCCCTGGACGGCGATCTTGACCGTGCCCTCGCCGACCGCGACGACCTTTCCCGAGGCCTGCGGCGCGGGCGCGGCCAGGACGGCGGCGACCCCGCAAACCACGACTAGGAGGAGAACCAGCGTCATTCGCTTATTCATGAGCTACCTTCCTTTCCCTTGCGGTCCATCCGTCCAAATAGAGCTAGAACGCCCCGACTTGGAACATCATCCGGAACGTGTTGTACTTCTTGATCTTGTCGATGGGGGCGAAGGTGACCGGGTTGACGCGGGCGCCGACAAAGCCCGTCAACTTGTCGAACTCGGTGGTGAGATACTCGAGCCGTCAAACGGACGTTCTGCCCGTGGATGTAGTAGTTGATGCCGCCACCGGTCTGCTTGATCTTCTGATCGGTGACCCCGAGCAGGTAGGCGAACTTCCAGTCCTCGTAAAGGACGTACGGCTGCAGCTTGCCATCCTTGCCGATCTTGATGGGGAGAATGTAGGCGGCCTTCACGTACCCGCCGTTCTTCTGGCCGTTCAGCCCGCCGATGTTAACGAGACGGTCGCCGGGGTTGAAGTTGGTCTTGTACGCGTCGTCGAAGTCGACCTTGAGGTACTGGCCGGTGGCTGTGAATGTGCCGGCCTTCGTCGGGTACTCGAACATGATGTCGGCCGCGTACGCCGTGTAGTTGGCGGTCTGGTTGTCCTGGACGACCCCCGCGGAGGTCACGTTCCTGTAGACCGCATCCCGGCTGGTAGGCGAGCCACCGCCGATGTCAGGACCTTCAACTCACCCAGGTACGAGCCTTGATACCCCGCGCCGGGTTCAGCGTCCAGGAAGGCGTAGTGCATGCGGCCGACGAATTCGAGGGTGCTCTTGGGCTCGGGGGAGGAGGTGACCGTCGCGCCGCCGAACGGGTTGATCGCTTGGTGATCCCCTCGCGTCCCTGGAAGAAGCCGGCGAAGTAGCGCAGCTTGTCGTCGAAGAAACCGCCCCAGGCGACCCCGCCGATATCGCGGCTGAACTTGGCGGGCGAGGTGCCGTAGGCGGTGTAGGCGAACATCGAGCGGTCCTGCGAAAGGGGCGCGAAGCAATCGTCGAGGTTCGCACGGGTGAGCGGGATCTTCGTGAGGCCGACTTTGAGGTTGAACTGCTCGGAGTAGTTGGCGATCGCGTACCCGTCGATGATGCGGATGTCGCGGTCGTCTTCGCTGACGCCTTGCGCCGTCAGCGCGTAGCCGAGGGCGCCCTGCTTTGAGGTGCCGCAGGCTCCGCACGTCTGAAACTTGAAGCCGTAGGTGTCGTCGAACATCCCGGTGACGACGAGCCGCAACCGCTGGAAGTGGAGGTCGGTCCGCGAGCCCGTCCGATCCACCCCGGTCCCGAAGTTCGTGGTCTCCGAGAAGACCTGACCCTTGACCTCGAAGTTGAAGGTCGGGTCGGCGGCCATGGCCGGTGAGGCCGTCGCGAGGACGATGACCAGCGCGGCGATCGCGATCACGGCGTGCGTTGCAGTTCGAGTGATCCTCATGCTTCCTCCTCCTTGTCACTGTTCGATATTGGGTTGATATTCACTTTCACAAGCTCGGCGTTAAACAAGCACTGGTGCCGGCGCCAACGGTCGACCCAACGTCACAACCACCCTCCTCTCCGAATCTGAGCGATAGCCCTGCTCCTGCCCGAAGCCTGCGGCACGACACGTGTCTCAAAGAACGTAAGGCTTTGGCGGCGTCGTGTCATTGTCGAACGGCAAGTTTTTCGGGTCGCCGTGCCCGGCTGCACCGGCGTCGAGGGCACACCTGGACCCCGAAACGCACTACCTCAGGGTTCGTGGGGGCGACGTTCCCCCTCCGCCGACGCGATCAGCCGGTATCCCCCATGCGCCTCAGGGTCGCCACGTCGACGATGTGGAACCGACGTGGACCGGTCCGCCGGATCACGCCCTCACGGCACAGTCGTGCCAGCGCCCGCGAGAGGTTCTCGGGCGAAACATCCAACGTCCTCGCCAGCTCCACCTGGCTGAACGGGAGCACGACCTCCTCGCTCCCAGTTCGCCGGTCGGGTGCGGGCAGCAACCCCAGGAGCGCATTTGCGGCCCGATTGGCCGCGCCCTGCCGCCCGAGTTGCCCCACCTGGTCGACACATCCCCGGAGCCGGTGGGCCATGTATCCCAGAAGCGAGAGACCGAGGTCCGCGTTCTCCCTGACCACGCGCACCAGGTCCGCGCGGGTCAGGGCGTAAACGACTGAGGGGGCAAGAGCGGAGACGGAAAGGGGAAAGGGTCCGCCGTCCAATAGGGGGATGAAACCAAAGTAGTCCCCGGCAGTCAGAATGAACACCGTGATGGAGCGCCCCCCAGGGAGGGTGCGAAAAGCTTTCAGCCGGCCCTCTCCGATCAAGAAGAGTCGCCCGCCCGCCTCACCCTCGAGAAAGACGACCTCACCCTTGTCGATTCGTTGCGGCAGGAACAACGGCGCAAGTTGCTGCGTCGCGACCTCGCCCGCCTCGCCGAACGGGCTTCGTGCCAGCAGGTCCAGCAACTGTTGATCGCGGCGTTTCATGCGCCATTTTAGCGCGTGCGGCGACGCGCGAGCGCGGGAACCATCAGCTCTCGATGCTATGATTTGTTGATGTCGAGTCGTGCCGACGCCCGGGCGCTTCCCCGACCCTGGG
The DNA here is from genome assembly GCA_963747245.1 of uncultured Acidobacteriota bacterium. Lineage (GTDB taxonomy): Bacteria > Acidobacteriota > Thermoanaerobaculia > Thermoanaerobaculales > Thermoanaerobaculaceae > RBG-13-68-16. The sequence goes on along the minus strand of CAVVEO010000014.1, from coordinate 31,592 downwards.
CAAGGTTGTCGGCTTCCGCCGTGGTTTCTGACCCGGGAGTGTCGTCTTGCCGCGACGCGGCACGCCGATCGCAGTGGCGCCGAGGTTGGACCCGGCGCAACGCTCCCACGGTTTCCGATTTCGTCGCAGTTCGCAGGCTGAGGGTGCGAGTGCCATGACAGCGGCGGCGACCACCCCTGGCCCTTCTCCCGTTCTCGCGGTCTGCGGTTGGACCGGCGCCGGCAAGACTACGTTGCTGGAGTCCATCATCCCCGAGTTGAGGCGACGCGGCCTCGCCGTGGCGGTTTTGAAACACGATGTCCACGGCCTGAGCATCGATCGCGCCGGGAAGGACTCGGATCGCTTGTTTCGAGCGGGTGCCGAGGTATTCCTGCTCGGCCCGGGAGAGGCGTTGCGGCGCATGCACACCGATGGAGTCGGCGAACTCCAGGGGACGCTTGCCACCCTCTTGGAACACAACGATCTCGTTCTGGTCGAAGGGCACAAGGACACACCGCTGCCGAAGGTGTGGCTGGCGAGCGAGCGCGGCCCGGAACCGCCGCCGGGTCTAATGGAATGCCTCGAGGTCCTGTCTTGGGGCGAGGGACGGCCCGCCCGCCTGCTCGAGATCCTCGAGCACTGGCTCCTGCCCGCCTGGCGAGCCGTGCCGGTTCTGGGCGGCATCCTGGTAGGTGGTGGCAGCGTGCGCATGGGCAGGCCGAAGCATTTGCTGATGCACGGCCAGGTGACGTTCCTCGAGACGATCGCCGCAGCTCTCAAGTCGAGCCTGCAACGGGTGATCATCCTGGGGAACGGTTCGACCCACGGGTACTGCGAGGACCTCCCCCGCCTCGCCGACCCCCCGGCGCTCGAGGGCCCACTGGCCGGGATGCTGGCCGCCTTGCGGTGGGCACCCGGATGTGCCTGGATCTTCGTCGCGTGTGACCTTCCCGAACTGTCGCCGGCCGCCGTCAATTGGTTGGTTGAGCAACGCGCGCCCGGCCGCTGGGCGGTCTTCCCTGATTGTGGGCAGGGCATTGAGCCGCTCCTCGCGCTCTACGAACCACAGGCGCGGGGGCTGCTGGAGGCGCTCGCAGCGTCGGGTCACCGCGCCCCCCGGCTCATTGCCGCCGACGAAAGAGTCGCCGTTGCGGAACCCCCAGCCGACCTGCGCCGGTGTTGGCGCAATATCAATACACCTGCCGACTTGGCCGCCTTCAAAGACGACGTTCGGCGGTAGAGGCGAGTCGATCCGTGGCCGTTGCTCGGACTACGCCATCGCGTCGATGATCGCGTTGAACGTTGGGGAGGGGCGCATCTCCTTCTCGGCCGTGGGGTCGTCGGGGAGGTAGTACCCGCCGAGATCGACCGGCTTGCCTTGCGCGGCCAGCAGCTCGCCCGCGATCTTCGCCTCGTTCTGGGCGAGCGCCTTCGCCACCGGCGCGAAGCGGGCCCGCATCGCCTGGTCCTTGGTCTGCGCCGCCAGCGCCTGCGCCCAGTACAGCGCCAGGTAGAACGTCGCGCCGCGGTTGTCGATCTCGTTCACCTTACGGGACGGCAGCCTTCCGGCCTCCAGGTAGGTGGCGATCGCCTCCTCGAGCGTCGCGGCGAGGAGCTTGACCTTCTCGTTGGTCGTGGCTTCGGCCGCCAGCTCGAGCGACGGCACGAGCGCGCAGTACTCGCCGAGCGAATCCCACCGCAGGTGGCCTTCCTTGAGGAACTGCTGCACGTGCTTCGGCGCCGAGCCACCGGCGCCGGTCTCGAACAGTCCGCCGCCGTTCATCAGGCGCACGATCGAGAGCATGCGCGCGCTGGTGCCGAGCTCGAGGATCGGGAACAGGTCCGTCAGGTAGTCGCGCATGACGTTGCCGGTGACCGAGATCGTGTCCTCGCCGCGCCGGATCCTCTCGAGGGAGAACTTCATGGCGTCGACCGGCCGCATGACGCGGATGTCGAGGCCGGTGGTGTCGTGCTGCGGCAGATACTGCTTCACCTTCTTGATCATCTCGGCGTCGTGGGCCCGGCGGTCGTCGAGCCAGAAGATCGCCGGCGACCCGGTCGCGCGCGCCCGCGCCACGGCGAGGCCGACCCAGTTCTGGATCGGGGCGTCCTTCGCCTGGCACATCCTGAAGATGTCGCCGGCCGCGACCGTCTGTTCGAGGAGCGTGGCGCCCCCGGCATCGACGATCCGGACCGTGCCGGCGGCCGGCACCTCGAACGTCTTGTCGTGCGAGCCGTACTCCTCGGCCTTCTGCGCCATCAGGCCGACGTTGGAGACGTCGCCCATTGTCGCGGGGTCGAACTGGCCGTTGCGCTTGGCGTTCTCCATGATCTCGGCGTAGATCGTCGCGTAGCAGCGGTCCGGCACCATGGCGACGCAGTCCTGGAGTTGGTCGTCCTTGTTCCACATCTTGCCGCCGTCGCGGATGACGTTCGGCATCGAGGCGTCGACGATGACGTCGTTGGGCACGTGCAGGTTCGTGATGCCCTTTCGGGAGTCGACCATGGCCAGGGCGGGCCGGTTGGCGTAGACCCCGGCGATGTCCGCCTCGATCTCGGCCTTCTTCCCGGCCGGCAGCCGGTCCAGCTTGGCGAGGATGTCGGCGAGACCGTTGTTGACGTTCGCCCCGACCGACTTGAGCGTCTCGGCGTGCTTGTCGAGCGCGTCCTTGTAGAACACGGACACGCAGTGGCCGAACATGATGGGATCGGAGATCTTCATCATGGTCGCCTTGAGGTGCAACGAGAGCAGCACGCCGTCCCGCTTCGCGGCCTCGATCTGCTCGGCGTAAAACTTCCGCAGCGCCGCGACGCGCATCACCGCCGAGTCGATGACCTCGCCCGCCAGGAGGGCCAGCTTCTCCTTCAGCACGACGGTTTTTCCGTCGGCGCCGAAGAAGACGATCTTCACGTCGGTCGGCTTCTCCAGGGTGAGCGACGTCTCGGTGCCGTAGAAGTCCCCGTCGGTCATGTGCGCGACTCGCGCCTTGGAGCCCGACGCCGGCCACGGCTTCATCATCTTGTGCGGGTTCTTCTGCGCGAACTTCTTGACCGCGGCCGCCGGCCGGCGGTCGGCGTTGCCCTCGCGCAGCACCGGGTTCACGGCCGACCCGAGGCACTTGGCGAACCTCTGCTGCAACGCCCTCTCGGCGTCGCTGGCGGGCTCCTCGGGGTAGTCCGGGATGTCGTACCCCTTCCCCTGCAGCTCCTTGATGGCGGCGCGGAGCTGCGGGATGGAGGCGCTGACGTTGGGCAGCTTGATGATGTTCGCCTCCGGCCGCTTGGTGAGCTCGCCGAGCTCCGAGAGGTGGTCGGGGCGCCTCTGCGCCGCGGTCAGCTTCTCCGGGAAGTTGGCGACGATCCTGCCGGCGAGGGAGATGTCGCGCGTCTCGAACTCGATGCCGGAGCCGTTGGTGTACGCGCGAACGACCGGGAGCAGGGCGTAGCTCGCCAGCGCCGGCGCCTCGTCGACCTTGGTCCAGATGATCTTGGTTGTGGTTGTCATGGTCCGTCCTCGTGGCAGGGTTTGTTTGTCGCAACTCGACGCGTCAGTCTAACGCTTTTGCGCGCGGGTTGTCAGGTGCCCGGGGATCCAACGGCCGTCCAGGCCCGCTCCGGTTCGCACGCCGCCCGCGGCTACCAGCCGATGCCGTAGTCCTCGCCGTGGTTGCTCGAGCCGCCCCACATCGTGCCGTGCTTGAGGTCGAACAGGATCGCGTTGATCGGGCCCGACGTGCGCCGCTCGAACACCTCCGTGTACCCCATGCGGCGCAGCTCGGAGCGCACCCACGGCGGCACCTCGTCGTTGAGCAGCACCTTGCCGGGGATCGCCTCGTGGTCGCCGAACGAGCTGTGCATCTGGAAGCTGTTGAAGTTCGCCGCCTCGGTGGCCTGCTGCACCGTCATCCCGAACTCGACCACGTCGAGGAAGAACTGCAGCAGGTTCTGGTCCTGGCTGTCGCCGCCCTGCACCGAGAAGCAGAGGAACGGCTTGCCGCCCTTGAGCGCCAGGGTGGGCGTCAGCGTCACCCGCGGGCGGCGGCCCGGCGCCACCACGTTGAACGGCGACTCGGCGGGGTCGAGGTCGAACGACTGCATGCGCTGCGACAGGCCGATGCCGGTGTGGCCCGCGATCACCGCCGGCAGCCACCCGCCCGAGGGCGTCACCGACACCACCCAGCCCTCGGAGTCGGCCGCTTCCACCGAGGTGGTGCCCGCCGTGAACCCCTCGCGGAAGCGCGCGAACTCGGCGCCGTCCACCGAGGCGGCGAGCGTGCCGCCGGTGCCGGGGCCGGCGGCTTGCGCGATCTTCCAGCGCGCGAGCAGCTGCGCGTAGGGGTTCACGCCGCCCTGGAACGGGTACGGGTCGCCGGGCATGATCCCGGGGTTGCTGCGCGCCGGGTCGATGAGCTTGGCGCGCTCCTTCGCGTACGCCTTGGAGAGCAGACCCTCCACCGGCGACGTCGGCGGGAAGTAGGGGTCGCCGTAGTAGAAGTCGCGGTCGGCGAACGCCAGGCTCATCGCCTGGTAGAGGGTGTTGATGTAGCGGGAGGAGTCGTAGCCCATCGGCTTGAGATCGAAGTTCTCGAGGATGTTGAGCGTCTGCAGCATCGCCGGGCCCTGCGTCCACACCGTGAGCTTGTAGACGTCGATGCCCTTGTAGCTCGTGCTGACCGGCTCCTCGATCTTCACCTGCCAGTCGGCCAGGTCCTTGGCGGTGATGAGCCCGCCCTGCTCCTGGGTGCTGCGCGCGATCTCCTGCGCGATGTCGCCTTTGTAGAAGCGGCCGTAGGCGGCGTAGATCGCCTGCTTGCGCGACTTGCCCTGCGTGAGCGCCTCCTGCTCGGTGGCCACGAGCGCGCGCAGCGTCGCGGCGAGATCGGGCTGGCGGAAGACTTCGCCGGGCTCGGGCCCCTCGCGGTGCGACACGGACACGCCCGCGACGGCACGGTCGTGCGCCGGCGTCGGCCCTTCGCCTTCGCCGCCTTCCGGCACCGCCCCGGGCGCTCCTGCCCCCTTGCGGTGGAGGAGGAACAGCGCCCGCGAGTATGGCCACTGCTCGAGCCACTTCTTGTCGTGCTCGATGGTGTCCGCGGCCTGCGCCTCGATCGGGTAGCCGTCCGCCATCTCGATCGCCGGCGCGAGCACCTGCTTGAGCGACATCGTCCCGTACTCCGCGAGCATCACCATGATGCCGCCGGGAGTCCCGGGCGTCACCGCCGCCAGCGGGCCGTACTCGGGTGGGACCTTCATCCCCTTGGCCTTGAAGAACTCCGGCGTCGCCCCGGTCGGCGCCACGCCCAGGGCGTCGATGCCGATGACCTTGCGCGTCTTCGGGTTGTAGATGAGCGCCTGGGTCTCGCCGCCCCAACTCAGGGTGTCCCACATCGTGCAGCCGGCGGCGATCATCGCGACCGCCGCGTCCACCGCGTTGCCGCCCCGGTCGAAGATCATGGCGCCCACCGTCGCGGACAGCGGCTTCCCCGTGACCGCCATCCAGTGCAGAGCGTGCAGGGGCGGCTTTTCGGTCCGCATCTGCGCCGTCACGACCGCCGCCGTCGAGAGGAAAAGGAGTACGCACACGAGTCGTCGTCCCATTTCGCAGCCCCCGGGTTGATGAGTTTACGCCCTGCGCCTGCCCTGGGGACAAGGACGGCCGTTTCGGGCCTCACCCAGCTCAAGCCGACGGCCGGGCCGAGAGGCCGGCCAGCGACTCGGACGATGTCGCAGGCAGTTCGCTCCTGGGTCGTCAACCGCCCGCCGTTGCAGGGCGTTCTGACGACTTGGAAAGGCGCCGGAAGACCATGGCGCAGTGCACGGCACGCCCACCGGCCCAAACGCCGACCTGGGCAACGAGGAGCGCCCAGGCGGCAGCCACGCCTCCCCCTCGCAGAACCCCAAGCAGTACGACGAAGCTCGCAGCGAGGGTGACCGCGAGAAGCGCCGCGGCAGCGGTTGCACTCTTTTTCCACCAAACGACGACGCCGAGCCCAGCCTCGAGCACGGCCACCGCGGCGGCGCCTGGCCCGAACCAGAACGAAAGGACACTTTCGGCGCCCGCGATGGCTAGGACGACAAGACCCAGCAGACGTGCCAAATCCATCGCCCGCGTACGACTCTCGATCGGCCCGAACAGCACGTCCGTCACCGGTGACTCGTCGACTTCTTCGAACATGGTCCGCCTCGCCATCTCGCGGAAGGGCTCGGACATCTTCAGGCTGCCGCCTTTGGCGGTCACGGTGACCTGAAGGTCCGCCGACGTCCCCTCCGCCACGCTGTCCCAGGGCACGAAAAAGGGCGCCGCCCACCAATTGGCCCGCCTCATACCTATCGAGCGGGTTTGAAGGACGTGTGAACGAGTTTGCATCCGGGGAGCGGGACTCCCGGCGGCCACCTCGACCTGCCGGGTTGGGGGCGTGCTCAGACGATCCCATTCACTCTCGACCTTCACGGCGTCGAAGGTGGGAGTTCACGGCGCGAGGCGACACTCATCGCGCGTCCAGGGGGAATCCTGGCGACCCTCTGGGCTCGACCGCCCTCGACTGCCACGTAGGCAGGGAGGGTTGCCGTCCCCTGGCGCGCCGTCGCTGCCGGCGTGACCGCACGCCGACACGCAACCGGACGCACCGCATCATAGGCGGATGAAGCAGCCGACAAAGGGCCACGACGATCGCGTGGCGCTTCGAACTGGTTTGGTTGCAGGAGCTCGCAACGCCGAAATAGACGACTTTGCCGTCTTCATCATCGCAATCGACCTCCCGTAAGCACGATATCGTTCAGCCAGTATCCTCTCGCCTTCTTAACCGGGTCTCCCGCCCAGATCTCCATCCTCGCCGGTCCCCTCCGCATCGGCTTTATTGATACGATGCGAGGAGCATGAGAAGGCAGGTGGTCGTCGCGACGGCGGGCTCCGGTAGGGGAAGAGCGAGATGCGACAAAGGAACCTGCCTGTGACAGCGCAGCCTGCTCCCCGCGTGGGGCTGGCGCTAGGAAGCGGCTCGGCGCGCGGCTGGGCGCATATCGGGGTGATCCGCGCCCTGGAGCAGGCCGGCGTGAGGCCCGACCTGGTGTGTGGCACGTCCATCGGCTCATTGGTTGGTGCCGCCTACGCGGCGGGCGAACTCGATCGCCTCGAGCAGTGGGCGCTCAGCTTGCGGCCCGGCGAGGTGATCAAGTTCCTGGATGTGAGCCTCGGTCGAGGCCTGGTCAAGGGCGACCGCATCATGAGCTTCTTCCGGGGCAACTTCCGCGACCAGCCGATCGAGGAGCTCACGCTTCCGTTTGCCGCGGTGGCCACGTCGCTGGAGACCGGCACCGAGGTGTGGCTCCGCCAAGGCTCGACGCTCGCTGCGATCCGGGCTTCCATCGCGATACCCGGGCTACTGGCACCTGTGCAGCACGAAGGATCACTGCTCGTGGACGGCGGCCTGGTCAACCCCGTGCCCGTGTCGCTGGCACGCGCCATGGGCGCCGGCTTCGTGATCGCCGTGGACCTCAACTCCGACCTTACGGGGCGACACCTGAGGGCGCGAACCGGCCGCAGTGACGCACCGGCGCCGTCGCCACGCGAGGTGTTCGCCTCCAGCCTCAACATCATGCAGGTGCGGATCACGCGGAGCCGTCTCGCAGGCGACCCGCCCGACATCCTGGTGGCGCCGAGGCTCGCTCACTTCGGCCTGCTCGATTACCACCTGGCGAAGGAGGCGATCGAGGAAGGCAGGCGCGCGTTCGAGAGGGTCGCCCACGCTCTCTCCGAGGCGGGCCCTCTGCTGTCCAGAACGAGGTGACGCTCAACTTCCCGGCGTTGCGCCCACGCCGGCCAGCGCCTTGAACTCCTCCTCGCCGATTGTCTCGACCTCCAGAAGCCTCTGCGCGATCCTCTCGACGGTCGCCTTGTTCTCCTCCAGGAACCCCACCGCCTTCTCGTATCGGACCCTGATGATGCGGGTGATCTCCTCGTCGATGTACTGCTGGGTCGACTCGGAGTACTCGCGCTGCCCGGGGCCTGCCTCCCCGGCTAGGAAGAGAGGGCTTCTCTGGGAGGGCAGGACGACGTTCTGGAACCTCTCGCTCATGCCGTAGTCGCTGATCATCGTGCGGGCGATGTCGGTCGCCCGTGCGATGTCGTTCGAGGCGCCGGTCGAGATTTCGCCGAAGAAGACCTGCTCGCTGGCCCGACCGCCGAGGAGCACGTCGATCTTGCCGAGGAGCTCCTCTTCCGTGAGGAGAAAGCGCTCCTCGGTGGGGAGTTGGATCGTGTACCCCAAGGCGCCGATCCCTCGGGGGATGATCGAGATCTTGTGCACCGGATCGGCGCCCTTCGTGAAGGCGGCGATCATGGCATGGCCGGTCTCGTGATAGGCGACGGTCGTGCGTTCCTTTGGGTTGAGCAGGCGGTTCTTCTTCTCCAGGCCGGCGACGACCCTTTCGATGGCGTCGTCGAAGTCGCCGGGCATGACCACCTCGCGACCTGCACGCACGGCCAGCAACGCCGCTTCGTTGACGATGTTGGCCAGGTCCGCTCCGGTGAACCCGGGCGTGCCTTGAGCTACCTTCTCCAGGTCCACGACAGGGTCGAGCTTCACGCGGTGCGAGTGGATGCGCAGAATGTCCAGCCGCCCCTTGAGGTCGGGCCTGTCGACCAGGACCTGGCGGTCGAACCGTCCGGGCCGCAAGAGCGCGGGGTCGAGGATCTCGGGGCGATTGGTCGCGGCGAGGATGATGACGCCGGATCGGCTGTCGAACCCGTCCATCTCGACCAGGAGCTGGTTCAGCGTCTGCTCGCGTTCGTCGTTCCCGCCGAGCGCAATGGCGCGGCTCTTGCCGATGGCGTCCAGCTCGTCGATGAACACGAGGCACGGTGCCTTCTCGCGGGCCTGCTTGAAGAGGTCGCGGACCCGAGCTGCGCCGACGCCGACGAACATCTCCACGAAGTCCGCCCCGCTGATTCTGAAGAACGGGACCTTGGCCTCACCGGCGACGGCCCTGGCCAGGAGCGTCTTGCCGGTCCCCGGCGGACCGACGAGGAGGACGCCCTTGGGGATCCGGCCGCCGACGGTTTCGTACTTCTTCGGGTTCCCGAGGAAGTCCACCACCTCGACGAGCTCCGCCTTGGCCTCGTCAACGCCGGCGACGTCCCCGAACGTGACGCCGGTGTCGCCTTCGGCGACGAGCTTCGCCCGGTTCGCGCCGAAAGACATGACGCCCGCGCCGGCTTGGCCGATCCTCTTGCTGAGGTAGTTCCACACCAGAACCATCAGCAAAAGCGGAAGTACCCAGGAAAGGAGAGTCCCCATCCAGGAGTTGTGCTGCGGGGCCTGGGCGTAGTACTCGAGACCCTTCTTGTCCATGAGTGGGATGAAAGTGGGGTCGGAGGTCCGGACCGCACGGTAAGTCCTGAGTGGCGCGGCGGGGGTCTCGTTGTTGAGCCGGGCCCGCTCGTACCCTTCAAGCTGAGCTTTCTTCAGGGAGAAGCCCGTGAGGTACTCGTCGCCGATCTCGACACGCGTGATCGCGCCCGACTCGATCTTGGCCTTGAACTCGCTGTAATCGATGGACTCGATCTTCGGGCGCAAAAGCCAGGTGTTGACCACGAAGAGGCCGATGAGGGTGAGTAGGAAGTACCAGAGCGCAAAATGGAACTGTCTCCTGTTCAATGGCTTGAACAGGGGGTCGTGCCTTTTCACCCCCGGTTCTTCGGGCGCCGTGCTGTCGCTCGCCCGCAACACCTCGTTCGGACCATTGTTCTCCGCCATACACACCTCCACCTTTCAAGTCCTCGGCTTCGCCTGGTCACCTGGCCGAAGGCAGAAATCGTCGAACGCTCGCCGCGTTGGATCAGACAGGTCCGTGCACAGGAGGATCTTGCCCCCGCGGGTCGTCGGGAGGCGTCCCGCCGCGGCGAACCCGGCCTCGATCTTGTTCTGCACCTCGACGACGTGCTGCAGAGAGAGCCTGGATCGGTAGCGGCCCGCGATCGACCCGGCGAAGGCAAGAGCGCCCCTCGAGAATTCCGAGAAGTCGACGGGACGGAGGATTCTCTTGTAAGCCAGCATGGCTCCTCCTCAAGTCCGGCACTGCCGGGAATTGCGCCAAAGGCCTCGCCGGCGGACATCCGATCGCGAACTGAGTGGTCCACGAGTTCTCACCCAGGCAGAGAACCTACAGTCCTGCGCAAGCGAGGTGGCTCGTGCCCGAGGTTCACCCGGTAGAGCGCTCATCGTGATGGTCCCCCGCTGCCGTGGCGCTCCTCGAGGGCCGACTGGAGCTCGCGCGCCAGGCTCGCCATGCCGAACGGCTTTTGGAGGAAGCGCACCGACGCTTCGTCCATTCCGCGGCGCAGCACCTCGTCCTCGGTGTAACCGGACATCAGGATCACGCGTAGCGCGGGCCACCGCTCCTTCAGGCCGCGCGCAAGGTCCGGGCCGGCGATCCCAGGCAGTAAGAGGTCGGTCAGCAGCACATCGAAGGGCGGCTCGGTGGGTAGCTTTCCCGCGTCTTCGCCGCTGGCCACCGCCTTCGTCTCGTAGCCGAGGCTCGCCAGGATGTTCCGCACCGCCTCGCGCACCGCTTCCTCGTCCTCCACGACCAGCACGCGCTCGCCCTTCCCAAGTGGTAGCTCCGGGCCCGCCGGACAGGGCGCCTCAGCCGGGGGATGTTCGCCTGAGCCCGCCCGTGGCAGGAAGACCGTGAAGGTGCTGCCTTGACCGACTCTGCCTCCCACCTCGATCCGCCCGCCGTGCTGCGTGACGATGCCGTGCGCCACCGAGAGCCCGAGGCCGGTGCCTTTCCCCGTCTCCTTGGTCGTGAAGAAAGGTTCGAAGATGTGTTCGCGGACCTCCTCGGGGATGCCGCTGCCGGTATCCTCCACCGCGAGCCACACCTGCGTGTGATCGTGAACGCCGGTTCTGATCGTGAGTTTGCCCCCCTCTGGCATCGCGTCGGAAGCGTTCACCGCGAAGTTCATGAGGACTTGGTCGAGCTGCCCGCGGTCCGCGTCGATCGGCAAGGCGTCGCGAGCAAGTTCCACCGCGACGATAACGTTCTCGCGGACGAGACGGCGCAGCAGCGTGGCCGCGCTCCCCACCACCTCGTTGAGGTCCAGCCGCTCCGGCCTTGCGGCCTCCCGCCGCGAAAACAGCAGCAGCTGGCGCGTCAGCGAGGCCCCGCGCTTGACCTCGTGCTCGAGGTCGCGCACCAGCGTCGCGACGCGCTCGGGGTCGTGGCGCTGGCTGCTGATGAGCTGCGTGAGGCTCAACATCGCCTGGAGAAGGTTGTTGAAGTCGTGCGCCACGCCGGCGGCCAGCCGGCCGACTGCTTCCATCTTCTGCGCCTGGCGGAGCTGAGCCTCGAGCGCCACATGCTCGGTCACGTCACGCAGGGTCACGACAAGGTTGACGATGGCGCCACCGGCGTCGCGCAGCGGTGAGATGGTCGCCTCCCCCTCGATGGTCCTACCGTCCCTCCGGCGCCAGCGAAAGCGATCCTGCCAGGTCCCTCCCTGCCGGCCCGCTTCCAACGTGCCGCGATAGAACCCGTCCAAATGTCCTGCGGTCGCAAAGGAGTGCAAGTCCCGGCCCACCGCCTCCGCCGGGGAGTAGCCGCTCTTCTCCTCGAAGGCGGGGTTGACGTACTCGATCACCCCGTCCGCGTCGGTGATCATGACGCCCTCGGCCGCCTGCTCGATCGCCGCGGCGAGGCGCCTACGTTCCCCCTCGGCGCGCCTGCGCTCGGTAACATCCAGGACCAGAGACACGCCGTAGCGGCGCTCCTCGTTCAGCATCGCTCCGCTGATCACGACCGAAATGCGACGGCCATCCTTGCGAATGAACTCTTTTTCGAACGGGGCCTCGTTGACACCCGTGGCCCTTAGCTCCACCACCGAGCGTTCATCGTGAAATCGCTGCTCGGGAGGCGTCATCTCCACCCAGTCGAGTAGACCTTTCGCCAGGTCGTCGCGCGTGTAACCCACCATCTCCAGGAACTTGTCGTTGGCGTCGGTGATGTCGCCATCAACGTTCCAGAAGAACATGCCGACTAGGCCTGCCTCGTAGAACCGACGCAGGCGGCCTTCACTATCCTGCAGCGCTTTCTCGGCGCGCCTTCGCTGCGTAATGTCGCGAACCACGGCGACCAGGTAGTCGCGATCGAGGCGGACGAAACTGAGGTTGATCTCAACCGGAAAGACGGAGCCGTCCTTGCGCCGGTGCTCGGCTTCGAACCGAGTTGAACCGGCCTTTCGCAGTTGCCCTTGATCTGCCCTGACCATGGGACCGTCGGGTACGGCGAATCGCGGGTCCATGTCCGAAGTCGAAAGCGCGAGATACTCCTCTCGGGTGTAACCGTGAAGCTCGCAGCCCTTCCTGTTGACGTCCAGATAACGCCCACTCTCCGGGTCAACGACCTCAATCGCGTCGTTGGCATGGTCGATCAATTCGCGGTACAGCCTCAGCGACTCCTCCGCCTTCTGGCGCTCGGTGACGTCGCGGGCGGCGACAACGACGCCCTCGACCTCGCCCGCATCGTTGCGGACGACCTCGGCGCTGCAAAGCGCCGCCGTGAGATGACCGTCGAAATGGCGGACCTGGAGGGGGAGGCTGCTCACCGAGCCACCGCGGGAAACCTCGGTGCAGGCGACCCGCGCTTGCTCCGGCTCGGTGAGGTAGGCGTTGACGTCGCTGCCTAAGAGTTGTTCCCGAGGGACACCGGTGATCTTCACGGCAGCCGCGTTGACGTCGGTGATCCGCCCGTCTGGCGTGATGGCGACCATCGGGTCGAAGCTCGCTTCGAGCAGGCTCCGCGTGAAGCGCGCGAAGGGAGGCGCGCCTTCGGCAGAAGTCGGCGACTCGTTCCTCTCGTGATCTATGAGCGATCCCTTGGCGGGCTTCGTCGTGTGCCGGCCCCCTCGCGACGCAGCTCGCACGAGGCCACGGACGCCAGCCGCAAAGCGACCGCACCACGTGAGGAGCGGACGCGCCACGGCGAGCATCCGCTTCCTTGAGTCATGGGCATGTGTGGTGGCCTGGTCCATCGTCGTTCGCTTCCCTTGACCTGGCGTGCGTGACGCTAGGTCTATATCTAACGTACGTTATATATCCTGATTGAGGGAATGTCAAGGCCTCCCGGTCAGCGATCGCAACTAATTGGGAGTGCTGCGCTTCCGGCGCGTTGGCCGTTTCGTACGGACGGCTCGCGGCAGGGCGCGGAGGCCATCGAGGGCCGTCTCGAGGACCCGTTCGGGCGGGGTTGCTGGGTGCGGAAGGTGCTGCTGGATCAAGCGGAGACGCCAGGTCATCTGGACCGCCCCAAGCAGCACGAGCGCCGCCGCGGTCGGGTCGCAGGGGCGGAACTCTCCCTCATCAACACCAGCGCCCACCAAGTCCGCCAGCCATTGGATTCTCTTGGCGATTGGCCCCTTGAGGTCGAAGCTCGGCGCCACCCCGGTAGGGCCCGCGAGCATTTCTTCCGCCACCCACCTCACGTGCGGGTATCGCTGGTCGAAGGCCACGCGAGCGCGGCAGAACGCACGCACCTTGTCGACCGTGGTGATCGCACCTGCCAGCGCCCTCTCTTCCTCTGCGCTAAGCGCTTCGAGTCCCTGGCGGATGAGGCCGGCGAACAGCCCCTCTTTGCTGCCGAAGTGGTAGTACAGGACGGGCGCCGTCACGTTTGCAACCTTGAGGATCTCGCGCACGCTCGTCGCCGCGTATCCCTTGACTGCGAATAGCTCCGCGGCCGCGGCAAGCAGCCGCTCCCGTCCTCCGTTGGCTGCTTCTTGTGTGTGTGGTCTTCCTGGCATCGCTCCCACCCGGCCACGCGAACGCGGCCCGTCACAACACAGGTATAACGCTCGCTATATGCCTGTGTCAAGCCCGCGACCGGCGAGGCGGTGGAAGGTCCGTCCGCTGCAACACCAGCCCGCCGCACGAGCGGGGTTTGAGTTCGGGCGTTCTTCGTTCCCGCCGATCCGGGTGCCGGACGGGTCATCAATCCTACCCGGCACCGCGACCCGAAGAGCAAAGGGCCACGCCGATCGCGTGGCCCTTCGAACTAGTTTGGTTGCGGGGGCAGGATTTGACCCCGGAGGGTGGCGGTTGGAGGCGGGACCAAGTCCTGCGCGACGCCTCCCGAACGACAAAGAGCCACGCGATTCCGTGTGGCTCTTTCAATTGGTTTGGTTGCGGGGGCAGGGGTTGACCCCGGAGGCGGGTGGGCGGGGGCGGGACCAAATCCTGCGCGACGCTTCCGGAAAGACGATGAGCCACGCGGGTCCGCGTGGCTCATTGGATTGGTTTGGTTGCGGGGGCAGGATTTGAACCTGCGACCTTTGGGTTATGAGCCCAACGAGCTACCGGACTGCTCCACCCCGCGTCACTCCAGCCCGTGGATTGTAGCCGTCGCACGCCCAAAGTCAAGGGGCGTGCACGTCAAAACGGCAGCGGCGAACGCCATTGGCCCGTCCCTGCGCACGGCAGGTGGGCACGGCCCTTGCTTGGACGGTGCATGGAGGAGTGTCGATGGTGGACGCCGCCGAGTTGCGCGAGAGGGTCGAAAGGGACAGCGGCAGGTGCCGCGCCCTGGTTGCCGAGGTGAGCCGCACGGTGGTTGGCCAGCGCGCCCTCGTCGAGGACATGCTGCTGGGCGCCGTGTGCGAGGGGCACGTCCTCCTCGAGGGCGTGCCTGGGCTCGGCAAGACCCTCGCCGCCCGCAGCTTCGCCGCGGCGATTCAGGGCACGTTCACGCGCATCCAGTTCACCCCCGACCTGCTGCCCGGCGACCTCACCGGGACGGAGGTTTTCGACCCCGATGGGCGGCAGTTCGTCCCCCGGCTCGGCCCGGTCGTGACCAACGTCCTGCTCGCCGACGAGATCAACCGCGCGCCGGCGAAAGTGCAGTCGGCGCTGCTCGAGGCGATGGAGGAACGCCAGGTCACGATCGGCGGCCGCACCTTCCCGCTGCCGCGGCCGTTCCTCGTGCTCGCCACCGAGAACCCGATCGAGATCGAGGGGACGTACCCGCTGCCCGAAGCACAGGTGGACCGCTTTCTCTTCAAGGTGCTCGTCGACTACCCGGCCCACGCGGACGAGCGCGCGGTCGTGGACGCGCATCTGGCCGCCGAGGCCGCGCCGCCGCGGCCGAGCCTCACCACCGCGCAGCTTGCCGAGGTCGCCGCGACGGCGAAGGAGGTCCACGTCGACGCCCGCATCCGCGAGTACGCCGTGCGGATCGCGCGCGCCACCCGCCACGGCGGCGGGGAGAACACCGCGGCCCTCACCAACTGGGTCCGGTACGGCGCGTCGCCGCGCGCCTCGATCGCGCTCGCCCGCGCGGCGCAGGCGCTCGCGCTCCTCCGTGGCCGCAGTTACGCGATCCCCGAGGACGTCAAGGAGGTCGCCCCGCCGATCCTGCGCCACCGCCTCGTGCTGACGCTCGACGCGCAGGCCGACGGGATCGACGTCGAGCAGCTGGTGCGCGAGCTCCTGCTCGCGGTGGAGGTGCCGTGACGCTGGCCGAGCTCTGGCGCCGGTACCTCGGCCAGGGCGAGTCCCGCGCCGCCGCGCCGCCCGACCTCGCCAGGCGCCTGGCGCGCGTTCAGCTGCAGGCCGCCAGGCGTCTGGCGCCGGCGTGGGCGGGCGCGTACCGATCCGCGTTCAAGGGCGAGGGGATCGAGTTCTCCGGCGTCCGCGAGTACCAGCCCGGGGACGACGTGCGCGCCATCGACTGGCGCGTCGCGGCACGCACCGGGCGGCTCGCGGTCCGGCGCTACGTCGAGGAGCGCAACCGGACGGTGCTGCTCCTCCTCGACGTCGGGGCCGCCCTCGCCGCCGGCAGCGGCGACCGTTGCCTGCTCGACGTGGCCGCGGACGCGGTCGCGCTCGTCGGCAGCGCTGCGATCGCCGGGGGCGACCGGGTGACGCTGGCGGCGTGGAGCGACCACATGGAGCTGCTGTTGGCCCCTGGGCGCGACCCGGCGGCGCTGCTGCGCATGGTGCAGGCCGTCCTCCGGCTGCGGCCCGCCGCGAGTGCGGGCGATCTTGCCGGCGCGCTCGCCGAAGCGCCAAGGTTGTTGCCCCGTCCCGGGATCCTGGTCGTGATCTCGCCGCTGCTCGGACGGGGGTACGGCAGGCGCCTAGCCGCGCTCGCGCGGCGGCACGAGCTGCTCGTCGTGCGGCTGTGGGACGACCGCGCCGGGATCGGCACGGCGCGCGCCCTGATCCCCGCCCGCGCCCCTTCGGGCGCCGCCGGGTGGAGCGCCGCGCCCCCGGGGCTTTACGCCCCCGAGTTCGAAGGCGTGCGGGCGGACGTGGTCACCGCGACGCCGGACACCAACCTGGGGCCCGTGCTGGCGCGCGCCTTCCTCGCCCGCGGTCGGAGGCGCGGTGCCTAGCTTCGCCCTCCCCCTTCTGGCCGCGGCCCTCACGGTCCCGTTCGGCGCGCCGGTGCCGGTCCACCTCGCCGGCCCTGTCGCGGCGCTGCGGGAGGGCGCCGTGATCGGCGACTTCCTCGTCGCCGCCGCCCCTCGGCCCGCGGCGACGGGCGGCACCGTGGTGCTCAGGCCGCTTGCCCTCGGAACGCTCACGGTGCCGCTGGCCGGTGCGCCGGACCCTGACGTCGTCGTGGTGCAGCCGGCGCTGGGGGCGCGGGCCGCCGTCGCTCCCCTCGTGATCCCGGCGCCGCCCCCGCTGCCGTGGCTCGCCGCCGCAACAGCGGTGCTCGCAGTCGCAGCCGCGGCGCTCGCGGCCGGGGCCGTTCGCCGCTGGCGACGCCCGGATCCCGCCACCGCGCTCGCGAGAGCGTTGCGCCCGCTGACACTCGCGGCGGGCTGGAGCGGGCCCGACGCCGCCGACCGGCTCGCCCGCACCTGCCGTGAGTTCCTCCAGAACGTCACCGGCGCGCCGTGCGCCGCGATGACCACGCGGGAGCTGTCCCGCCTGCTTGCCGCCAGGCTCGATCCGGCGGCGGCGCGCCCGTTCGGCCTTGCGCTCGTGCTCGCCGACGAGGCGCGCTACGCCAGTTGCGCGCCGGCGCCGGACGACGCCGCGCTTCTGGTCAACGAAGTGCTCGCCGCAGTGCCGGCGGCGGCCGGGACGGCGCGATGAACGGCTTTGCGCACCCGTGGCTGCTGCCGCTCGCGGCGGTGGCGCCGCTGCTCCTCGCCTGGCTGACCGCGCGCCGCAACCGCCACCAGCGCGTGCCGGCGCTCGCGACTTCGGGCCGGCGCCTCCGCCTTGCACAGGCGGCGCCGGTGCTTGCCCTGCTCGGCGTTGCGGCGGCCTGGGCGGCAGCCGCCGGGCCGGCTCGCCTCTTCATGAGCCGGGCGCCGTCCAGCGGGCGGGACGTCGTCGTTCTGCTGGACGTCTCCGCTTCGATGGGCGCCCGCGGAGAGGGGGGCGACGCGCTCGCGGCGGCCCGGCGCGCCGTGCAGACCCTGGCCGCAGCCCGCCGCGACGACCGGTTGGCGCTCGTTGCTTTCGGCGCCCACGCGGCCGTGGTGTCGCCCCTTACCCGCGATCACGCGACGCTGATCGGGCTGATGTCGAACCTCGAGCCGGCCGCGCTGGGGCCCCGCACCGCACTCGGCGACGGGCTCGCGGTGGCGCTCGAGCTGTTGCGCGGGAGCGCCCGCGGCAGCGCGGGCATCGTGCTCGTCACCGACGGCGAGAGCAACGCGGGCGCGCTCGACCCGCTCACGGCGGCCGAGGCCGCCGCCGATCGCGGGATCCCGGTGGACACGGTGGCCGTGTCGGGGGGCGAGGCGGAGGGGGGCTCGGGGCGAGTGAACGAGGCGCTGCTGCGGGCGATCGCATCCCGCACCGGCGGCCGGTTCGTCCGCGCCCGCGACGGCGCTGCGCTCGCGGCCGCGTTCGCGGACCTGGCCCGCCTGCAACCCGTCGAACGGGCGGCCGCCCCCAGGGTCGCCGCCGAGGACCGCAGCGCCGTCCCGGCGCGATGGGCCGCCTGCATGCTGGTCGCGGCGGCGTTGCTCGACGCCGCCGGACGGAGGGCGTGGGCGTGAGCTGGAACGATCCGGGTTGGCTCGTGCTCGCGGTTGCGGCGCTCGGGGCCGCGGCGGCCGTGCCGTGGCTTTTGCGCTGGCGGGCGCTGCAGCAGGCGCGCCTGGCGAGCCGGCCCCTCTGGGCACGTTGGCTGGGCGGGGTCCCTGCGACCGGCGCCGCACGGGCCGCGCTGTGGCTGCTCGCCGCCGCCGCCGCCGCGGTCGCCGCCGCCGGCCCCAGGTGGGGCAAGGCGGAGCTCGCGACGGGCCGCCGGCTGGACGCCGTGATCGCGCTCGACGTGTCGGCCTCGATGCGCTGCGCCGACGTCGCCCCCGACCGCCTCGACCAGGCCACGCACGTGGTGCGCCAGGCGCTCGAGCGGACGCCGCAGGCGACGTGGGCGCTCGCCGTGGGGGCCGGGAGCGCGCGCCGGGAGGTGCCGCTCACCACCGACGCCGGGTCCGTCGCTGCGGCCCTCGCCGACCCCAACCTGGGCCAGGGGCTGACCCCGGGCTCGAACCTCGCGCTGCTGCTCGCGACGGCGGCCTCGATGCTCGACGCCGGCGGCCCCGCCCGCGCCGTCGTCCTCGTCTCCGACGGCGAGCAGCTCGAGGGGGACGCGGCAGCGATGGCGCAGGGCCTGCGGCGCAGCGGGGTCGCGATCGTGACGCTGCTGGCGGGCACCGAGAACGGCGCGCCGGTGCCGCGCCGGGCGCCGGACGGCGCCGCCGTCTACGTGCGGGACCCGGCGGGGGCGTTGGTGCGCTCGCGTGCCCATCCGGAGCTGATGCGCGGCCTCTGCGCCTCTCCCGCCGACGCCATCGACGCCGGCTCGCCCTACGCCGCGCGTTCCCTCGCCGACGCGCTCGCGCAAGCGGTCCAGACGAGCGTGCGCGAAACCACGCCGGTCCGCTCCGCGCCGCCGGCGCTCGCCGCGGCTCTGCTGGCGACCGCGTCGTTCCTGCTCTGGCCGTGGCGCCGCGGCGCCGCCGCGCTGCTGCTTCTTGTCCCGGCCACGCTCGGCGCGGCGCCGCGGCCGGCACCGGCCCCGCCGTTCTGGCAGCGGGTCCTCCCCGGGAGCGCCGCGGTGTTGGCGCGGCGGGGCGAGGCCGCGCTCGAGCGCAACGCGTGGGGCGAGGCGAGCAGAGCCTATGCCGGGGCTTTGGCCCTGCGGCCGGGCGACCACGGGCTGCGGCTGGCGTGGGCCACGGCGGCGGCGCTCGCGGGCGAAGCCGCCGGCGAGGCCGCGCTCGAAGACCTCGCGCGGGTCCCATCGCTCGCGGCTACCGCGTGGTACAACCTCGGGACGGTGCGGTTGCTGCGCGGCGATCCGGCCGGCGCCGTACCGTCGCTGCGGCGGGCCGTGCAGGCGGACCCGGCCCGCGCGGAGGCGTGGCGCAACCTCGAACTCGCGCTCACGCGCAGCCGCGCGCAGGCGGACGCCGAACCCGCCCCCCACCCGAACGACGCGCGCAGCCGGGCGAGACTCGTCGAAGCCGCGGCCCAGGCCGCGCTCGTTCCGGCACCGCGCGCCGCCACGGCCCTGCCCGTTGCGGCGGCCGGAGAGGACTGGTGATGCGCGCCGCCCTGATGGCGCTCGCGGTCGCATGCCTCCCCGCCCCCGCCTCGGCCGCGCTGGTGGCTCACTTCGCCCAGGGCACGATCCCGGGGACGATCCGCTACCAGGTGGAGAGCCAGGGTCCCACCGCCGGCGACATCAGCGGCACGCTCGGCGACCTCACCAACCTGGAGGTGCTCGCCGGTCCAGTGCTCGCCCAGGAGATCACCTGGCGCGGGGCGCAGCCGGCCGCGACCACCGTCTTGACCTGGGTGCTGCGCGCCCGAACGCTCGGCCCGATTGCGGTGGGCCCGACCCGGATCCGCTTCGGCGACAGCGAGGTGTTCACCAACGCGGTCAGCGGTAACGCCCTCGCCGGCGGCCGCCGCGGGGGCGAGCGTCCGGAGCTGTTCACGCAGCTCTCGAGCGCGAAGGTCGCGGTGGGCGAACCGCTGGTCGTCCAGTTCTTCGTGGCGGCGCCGCCCGAGGCGAGTGGCGAGGGGTGGGATGTTCAGGCGTCGTTCCCCGACAGCTGGAGCGAGCGCCTCCCCGCGGGCGACGCGCCGGCGGCCGAACCTGGCGGGCCGCCGCCGGGGCTGCTGCCGCTGGCCGGCTGGCTGGTGATCCCGGTCCACGCCGGACGCCTGGAGATCCCGCCGGCCGTCGCCCGCGCCGCCGACTGGGGCGCGGAGACGGACAACCCGGGAACGCCGGCGCTTTCCGCCACCTCGCGGTCGCTGGACGTCGAGGTCTCGGACCTTCCACCCGCGCCCGGACCGTTCTTCGGGGCGGTCGGCGACCTCGAGTTCTCGCGTCGGCTCGTCGAGGCCGACGCCGGCGGCGACCTCGCCTCAGTCGAGGTCAGCGTGCGCGGCGCCGGGAACCTCCCGCTCCTCGAGCCGCCGCCGCTGCCGCTCCCGGCCGGCGTGCGCCGCTTCGAGCCCGAGGAGTCGCACGCGTGGAAACCGTCCCGGCACGGGCTCGTGGGGTGGCGGCGCTGGCGGATCCCGATCGAGGCGCGACCGGGCACGTACGAGCTGCCTGAAGTCACGTTCTGCACCTACCGCCCCGGCCGCAGCTATGCCAGCCAGACGCTGCCGGCGCTCACTCTCGCGGTGCGGCGCCCCGCCGGCGCCCCCCCGGTCGCCCCGCCGCCGGACCGCCGCGTGCCGGCGCCGCCGCTGCCGGCCGCGGCGATCGCGGTCGCTGCGTTCCTGGCAGGGGCGGGAACCGTCCTCGCGGCGCGGGCGTGGCGCGGCCGCGGCGGCCGCCGCACGCGTTCGAGCACCGGCGCGGCCGCCGAGCTGCGCGAGCTGCAGCTCGCGGTGCAGGCGTGGGCGCGGTCGCGCTACGGCGTCGCCGCGGTGGACACGCCGGGCGCCCTGACCGCGGCCGGCTGCCCGCCGGCCGACGCGGCGGAGGCCGCCGCCATCGCCAGCGCCTGCGAGCGGCTCCGGGTCGCCCCGGGTCTCGGCGATCCGGCCGATACCATCCCGGACCTGCGCCTGCGGGTCGGCCGGCTGACCGCGACAGCCGCACGGGCCGCTGCTAAACTTGAAGGGTGACGACAACCCCGCCAAGGATTTGCGTGCTGCCGGCGGCGGAACTCGAGACCTTTCTGGAACGCTACCGGCACGACACCGGCGTCCCCGAGACGATGGACCCGGGGAGCTTCATCGAGGAAGTGCTGCAGCGCGCCAACGCGTTCGTCCCGTCCGAGGCGGGCTCGGTGCTGCTCGACCACCCGTTCGAGCGCGCCGGCGACGCCGTGGGGACACAGCTCTACTTCATTGCCACGTTCGGTCCTTCGGCCGACGCGCTCCTGGGCGCCAGCATCCCTACGACTGAAGGCGTGGTCGGCCACGTCTACCGCAAGGGCGAGTCGCACCTCGTCGCCGAATCCAGCAGCGACAGGTTCTTCTACTCGCGCTTCGACGAGACGCACGCGTTCCGGACCGCGAGCCTGCTCGCGGTCCCGATCCGGATCGAGAACAGCGTCTGCGGCGTGCTCGAGATGGTGAACCGCCTCGACGGAAAGCCGTTCGACGAACGTGACCGAGCGCTTCTCGAGATCTTCGCGTCCTACACGTCGGTGTCGATCCAGAACCTCCTCGACGCGCGGCGTGCGGGCGCCGCCGCGCGCAGCGACGATCTCACGAGCCTCGCCAACGACCGCTTCTTCCACCGGCGCCTCGCGGAGGACCTGGAGCACGCCGACGCCGCCTCCGGGCGGGTGGCGCTGCTGTTCATGGACCTCGACAACTTCAAGGGCGTCAACGACCGCCACGGACACCTCGCAGGCTCCCAGGTCCTCAAGGAGGTCGGGTACGTCCTCCGGCGGGTCGTCCGCTCGCCGCGCGTCACTCTCGCCCGCTACGGCGGCGACGAGTTCGTGATCATCCTGCCCGGGTTCGACACGCCGGCGGCGGTCCAGGTGGCCGAAGAGATCCGGGGGGCGATCCGCTCGCAGGCGTTCCTGCGCGGGAGGTTTTCCTGGGCGAGCGGCCCGGTGGACTTCCGCGGGCCGCTCACCTGCTCGGTGGGGGTGGCCGTCTACCCCGACCACGTGCCCCGCCTCGGCAGTTCCGACCACCGCCGCAACCAGCTCCTGCGCGCCTCCGACCAGGCGATGTACGCGGCCAAGGCCGCCGGCAAGGACCGGGTCGTGCTGAGCACCCCGGAACTGACCACGTCAAAATGACGCCCTCACCGACGGCGTGACGGCCCCAGTCGTGTAAGGAGTGGCACGGAACTTGCTGCCACCACCGACGGGGCGGGCACGCCCGACCCCGAGAGGAGCCTGGAATGAACACATCCAACAAACGTCAACGAGTTCTCTCGATGAGCGCGGTTGCGGTCGGCGCAACCGTCTTGGGTCTGGTGTTGGCGGGAGGGTTGGGCTTGACGCCGCACACCGTCGCCCGCGAGGCCGCGCCGGCGGCCGCCGTGACCGCCCCGTGCACCGTGCAGGCGGGCTATCCCGACTTCGCCACCCTCGCCGAGAAGGTCAACCCCGCGGTGGTGTCCGTCTACACCGAGGAAGTGGTCAAGCCGCAGCAGATGCGCCGCTTCCACGGCGATATGGATCCGTTCGAGTTCTTCTTCGGCCCGGGCTTCCCCGGCCCGAACATGGGGCAGCCGCAGAAGCGAGCCGGGGCCGGCAGCGGGTTCTTCATCTCGAGCGACGGCCTGATCGTCACCAACAACCACGTCGTCGAGGGCGCCGACAAGGTGTGGGTGCGGGTCGCGGAGGGCAGCGACCGGGTCGAAGCCAAGATCGTGGGCCGCGACCCCGCCACGGACGTCGCCCTCATCAAGATCGACGCGAAGAAGCCGTACACGCCGCTGCCGCTTGGCGATTCCAGCACGCTGCGGGTGGGCGACTGGGTCATGGCGGTGGGGAACCCGCTGGCCATGGAACACACCGTGACCGTCGGCGTGGTGTCGGCGAAGAACCGCACGCTCGGCCTTTCCGAGGCCACGCGCTCGTTCGAGGACTTCATCCAGACCGACGCCGCGATCAACCTCGGCAACTCGGGCGGACCGCTCGTGAACCTGTGCGGCCAGGTCGTCGGGATGAACACGGCGATCAACGCGGCCGGGCAGAACCTCGGGTTCGCGATCCCGGTCAACACCATCAAGTCGGTGCTCCCGCAGCTCGAGAAGACGGGCAAGGTCGTCCGCGGCTACCTCGGCGTGACGATCACGAACCTCGACCAAAAGGCCCAGGAAGCGTTCAAGCTGTCCTCCCGCAACGGCGCGCTGGTCGAGAGCGTCAGCAAGCCCGGTCCGGCGGACAAAGCCGGCGTCAAAGCCGGCGACGTGATCGTCGCCGTGGACGGCATGCCGGTGAAGGAAACCCGCCAGCTCATCGACCACGTTTCGGCGATCGCCCCCGGCAGCAAGACCGAGCTCGAGTTGATCCGTGACGGCAAGCGCTTGACGGTCTCCGTTGTGCTCGGGGAGCGGCCGGATGCAGAGGGCGACCAGACGGCCTCGACTCCGACGGACAACACCCCAAGCTCCAAGCTCGGCCTCAAGGTCGATGATCTCTCGGACCGCGCCAGGCGGCAGTTCGAGGTGCCCAGGGAGATCGAGGGCGTGGTCGTGACCGACGTCTCCGACTCCTCGCCCGCCGACGAAGCGGGGCTGCGGCCCGGCGACATCGTCATGCGCGTCGACTCGCACGACGTGAGTTCGCGGCAGGAGTTCACGGACGCGCTCTCGGCGCTGAAGTCCGGCACGATGGTGCGCCTCTACGTCTACCGGCCGCAGGCCGAGCAGAAGAGCTTCGTGTTCCTGCGCCTGCCGTAGGAGTCTTCCATCCTGGCTCAAAGGGCCGCCCGACCGGGCGGCCCTCTTGTTTGCCGGGCTTGCGCGGTCGCGCCATCGTGTAAGATCATTGGTAGTCATGTCCGCAGCCGGCACGGTGCTGATCGTCGATGACCAACCCCAGAGCCTCGAGGCGATGCGGGACGCGCTTCTGCCGCTGGGCTTCGAGGTCTGGCAGGCGCTCGAAGGGGAAAGCGGGCTGCTGCTGGCGCGCGAGCGCCAGCCCGACGTGATCCTCCTCGACGTCATGATGCCCGGCATCGACGGCTTCGAAGTATGCCGCAGGCTCAAGGCCGACGAGGAGACACGGCTGCTGCCGGTCGTGTTCCTCACCGGTCTCGACTCCAGGGACGCCCGCCTGCGCGGCCTGGAAGCCGGAGCGACCGACTTCCTGACCAAGCCGTTCGACCTGGTCGAGCTCGAGGTCCGCGTCCGCAACCTGGTGAGCTTCCGGCGCCTCACGCAGGACCTCGACGACGCGGAGAAGATGCTGTTTGCCGTCGCGCGTGCGGTCGAGGCGCGCGACGAGGGCACGGGCGACCACTGTGACCGACTGTCGCTGCTCGGGGCCAGGCTCGGCCAGCACATGGGCCTCGATCCCGAGTCGGTCAAGACGCTGCGGCGAGCCGGCTACCTCCACGACATCGGGAAGATCGGCATCCCCGATGCGGTCCTCCTCAAGCCGGGAAAGCTCGACGACGCCGAATGGACGGTCATGCGCTCCCACGTCGAGATCGGGGTGCAGATCTGCGCGCCTCTGCGCACGCTGCGGCCGGTGCTGCCGATCATCCGTCACCACCATGAGCGGCGCGACGGCAGCGGTTATCCGGACGGGCTGTCCGGCGACGACATCCCGAAGCTCGCCCGCGTCTTCCAGGTGGTGGACGTGTTCGACGCTCTCACCAACGACCGCCCGTACCGCAAGCGGCTCTCCGCCGAAGACGCGCTGGCCGTGCAGCGGGAGGAGGAGACGCGTGGCTGGTGGGACGGCGAGGTCCTCGCGGCGTTCGCGACCATGATCGGGCAGCCGGAGGGTTGACAAAGGGGTTGACGGGTTGGCAGGCCCCGGGTTGTGCGCTACACTGCCGGTGACGCGATGGTGCGGATGCGGTGTCCACTCCCGCCGGTTCCCGCGCGTCGCGTGCTGACTTGCCCCCGTCGCCGCTGCGCCGTGGCTGTGCAGGCGGTGGCTGGGTGAGTCAAGGAGCCTGACAAGTATGGCCGAAGAGTTCAACGACGCTCCCGCGTCCCCTGCCCAGGAGTCCAATGAGGCTGCCGGCTCGGGCCGGCGACGCCGGCCGCGCAGGCGGCGCGGTCGCCGTCACCCCCCCTCGTCCGCGGCGCCGGCTGCGCCGTACGAGGGCTACCTCTGGCGACGTGACGACGGCAAGGCGTTCCTCCTCCCGGCGACCACGAGGTTTCACCCGACCGGCGAGGACCCGGCGCTCGACGCCGCCTTGCTGTCCCGCCTGCACCTCGAGAGCGGGCTGCGCCTGACCGCGTCGGTGCAGCCGCCCAACGGGCACCAGCGCCCGACGGTCGTCGAGATCACGGCGATCGAGGGGATGCCGCCCGACGAATACCGTCAGCGCGCGATGCCGTTCTCCGACCTCACCTCGATCGACCCCACCCCGCGCTTCAAGCTCGAGACCGACCCCGGCGTGCTCGAGCCCCGCGTGATCGAGCTCATGGCGCCGATCGGCAAGGGCCAGCGCTGCCTGATCGTCGCTCCGCCAAAGGCAGGCAAGACCACGCTTCTGCAGCAACTCGCCCACGCGATCGGGGTCAACCACCCCGAGGTCCAGATCTTCGTCCTGCTGGTGGACGAGAGGCCGGAGGAGGTCACCGACTGGAAGCGCAACATCATCAAGGGCGAGGTTTACGCATCCTCATCCGATGAGTCGATCCAGAGCCACATCGAGATCTCCGAGATGGTCCTCGAGCGCTCCCGCCGCCTGGTCGAACTCGGCGGTGACGTCGTGGTGTTGATGGACTCCCTCACCCGCATGTCGCGCGCGTACAACAACAACCAGAAGAGCTCGGGGCGCATCCTCTCGGGCGGCATCGACGCCCGCACCATGGAGAAGCCGCGGCGGTTCTTCGGTTCCGCGCGAAACATCGAGCACGGCGGCTCGCTGACCATCATCGCCACCTGCCTGGTGGACACCGGCTCGCGCATGGACGAGGTGATCTTCCAGGAGTTCAAGGGCACCGGCAATATGGAGATCGTCCTCACGCGCGACCTCTTCGAGCGCCGGATCTTCCCGTGCATGAACATCCCTCAGTCCGGCACGCGGAAAGAGGAGAAGCTCTACTCGAAGGATCAGGTGGAGCGGATCTACCTGTTGCGGCGCGCACTCGCCGCGCTGCCTCCCCACGAGGCGATGCAGGTCATGCTCACCAAGCTCAAGCAGTACCGCACCAACGAAGAGTTCCTCGCGAACATCCAGACCGGCGCGCGGTAGCGGCTTCTCGGCCGGCCGGGTGCGCCGCGTGCGGCGCTCTCGGGCCGCGCACGGAAAGGCCCGCCGCGAGGGCGGGCCGGACGTCCGCGGGATCGGAGCGCCTATCGGGGCGGCTGGATCACGATGTGGTACGTCACCGTGATCCAGGTCTTGACCTGCTTGCCGTCCTTCATCGCCGGCCGGTAACGGTTCTGCCTGGCGGCCTCGATGCACGCGTTGTCGATCTCGGGCCGCGGCGGCTGCAGCCCTCGCAGGACCTGGGCCTGGTCCACACCGCCCTTCTCGTTGACCAGCACCCTGAGGATCACGTAGCCGCTGACCGGCGACCTCGTGAGCATCGTGGTGCGCGGCAGCGTCACCTTCGTCTCGACGAGGTTTTGCGGGGGCACGTCGACCTGGGTGAAGTCCACCAGGTCGCCCTCGCGCACTCCGGACCCCAGACCCGTCGTGACCGGCACCTCGGCGGTCGCGGGCGCAGGAGGCGGCGCGGCCGGGGGCGCCGTGGCCACTTGCGGCGGCGCGGCGGGCGCCGGCGCCTGAGTTGGAGCAGCCGGAGGCGCCGCAACCGGCGCGGGCACTGCGGTCGGAACCGCAGTCGGCTGCAGCGCGAGCCTCATGCTCGCCTGCGCCTGCTGCTGGCGGGCCTTCGCCGCCTCGGCCTCTTGCTGCTGCTTCACCTTCGCCAGTTCGTCCTCTTTCTTCTTTTGCTCCGCCTCACGAGCGGCCAGCTCCCGCTGCAGCTTCTGTTGCTCCTCGGGCGAGATCTGTTTGGCCGCCGGGCCCTGCTTTTGCGTGGCGAGCTGCTTGCGCAACTCCTCGGTCTTTGCCTTCTCCGCCTGGAGCTCTTGGCTCAGCTGGTCTTCCTTCTCCTTGAGCGCCTGCGCCACCTGCGTGTTCACCAGTTCCTGCAGCATCTTCTTTTGCGCGTCCTGGTCGACTGGGGGCGGCGACGCCGGCCGGCTCAGGACGAGATACCCGATCACGCCGAGCAGGACCACGGCGCCGCCGATGACCGCGGCGAGCATCCCGGTGCGGCTCGGGGTCGGCGGCAGAGTCTCGGGCTCCTCGGCCTTCGGAGGCTCGTAGTGCGCCGCGACGTCGAGGGCACGCTCGCGCTGGACTTCGCGGTCCTCCTGCTCGATCTCGTTGCGGTACAGGCGGTCCATGAACAGCGCGAGGTTGAACGTCGTGGGCGAGTAGGCGCCGCCGTACAGGAGTTTCTCCAGCTCGCGCTTGAAGTCGGCGGCCGACGCGAAGCGGTCGTCCGGCTTGGGCGACAGAGTCTTCGCCAGGATCGCGAGCACGTCGGCGGGAACCGGCCCCTCGTCGAAGGCGAGTGCCGGGTGCTCGAGAGCGGCGGCCCGGCCGGCCGGGTCCGCGGGGAGCGGCTGGCCGCAGAGCAGCTGGAACAGGATAGCTCCCAGCGAGTAGACGTCGGAGCGGCGGGTGGCGGGCGCGTTCGCCAGTACCTCGGGCGCGAGGTACGGCGCGGCGGTCCGCTTCACGGCGACGCGATCGAGGTTCGCCCGCAGGCCGCGCGCGAGGCCGAAGCCGGCCACCATCGCCTCGCCGTCGTTTCCCACCATGACGAGGTGCGGCACGAGGAAGCCGTGCACCAGCGGTGCCCCCTGGAGTTCGACTGCCCCCGCCGCGGCCAGCGCGGCCGCCAGCTTCTCGACGATCAGCAGGGCGTTGTCGAGCGCGATCGGGAACTGTTCGGAAGCCGCGCGCGCCATCAGTTGGTCGAGGGGTTGCGCCGGCACGTAGTCCCACGCCACGTACGGCACGCCGTCCTCGCTGCCGCAGACGCTGTTCCGGACGACGTTGGTCGCCTTCAGGACCTGCGACACCTGGTTGGCCGCCGCGGTCTCCGCGGCCAACGCGGCCCGGTTCAACCCCGCCTGATCGAAGCGCCGCAGCCAGACGATCCTGCGAAAGCTGTCGCGCTCCATCTCCCCCGCGCGCCAGAGCGTGCCGAGGCCGTCCTGGCTCCGCTGCTTGAGGAGGAGAAACGTTCCGAAGTTCGAATAGGTGTCGGCCATCGCAGGCCCTCCCGGACTGCGGTCACGCTAACACCCGGCACCGGCGAGGTCAACGCTGCGAAGGGGAGCCCGCGCGGGTCGCGAGGTGACGTTCGAGGATGAGACGGGCGGCGACGCCGTCCACCACGTCCGGCCATCTCCGCCGCGGTACGCCGGCTGCCGCCAGCAGTTCCTCGGCCGCCCTGGTCGTCCCGCGCTCGTCGGTGGTTTCGACCGGAATCGCGAGCGCGCGCCGCAGCGAGGCCACCAGCCCCGCCACCCTGCGCTCTCCCCGCCCCTGGCCGGAGCGGGTCACCGGCACTCCGACCACGACCCCCTCGGCCTCCCAGGTTCGCACCAGGGCGGCCACCGCGTTCGCCAGCCCCTCCGGGCCGGTGTACTCGATCGCGCGCAGGGGGGAAGCGACCCGCTCGTCCGCGTCGCACACCGCCACCCCGACACGCCGTGATCCCACGTCGAGCGCCAGCCACCGCATCGCGACGAGAATACCCCTGCAAGCGTAAACTCCAAGCTAGAATGCGGCCGCAGGCGAGGAGGGCCGTTGGCGCTACGGCTGTGGAAACGTCTGGGGGGCGCGGCGGTGCGCTGTTCCCGCGGCAGACTCATCGTGCTGGCCGCCTTGGCCTCGGTCCTGCTGGGCCGGTGGCCGGCCGGGGCTGCCGGCGCGCCGCCGACGCTCGGCGAGCAGGTCACGGTCGATGCCGCGCAGCAGCAGTGGGTCCAGGACCAGCTCTGGTGCGCCCAGGGCGACGTGCAGCTCCACTACCAGGACATCTCGTTGCGCTGCGACGAGGTCGAGGTCGACCTCAAGACGATGCACCTCCACGCCGAGGGGAACGTCATCCTCGATCAGGGCCAGACGCGCATCGCCTGCGACCGGATGGACTTCGACCTGCGCACGAAGCTCGGAACAATGTACAAGGTGGACGCGTTCTTCCCGCCGACTTACCACTTCCGGGGCGAGAAGCTGCAGAAGTTGAGCGAGGATAAGTACCACTTCACCCGCGGCGTGTTCACGAGCTGCGACCTCACCGACAAGGCGCCGCCGTGGAGCATCGAGGTGCGCGACGCGGTCGTGCAGCTCGAAGGGTACGGGCACTTCCGCGATGCCGAGATCAAGGTCCGCGGCGTACCGATCTTCTACACCCCGAGGCTGCTCTGGCCGGTCAAGCGCGACCGCGCCGCCGGGTTCCTGGTCCCGACGTTCGGGTACTCCAGCCAGCGCGGCGCCTATCTCGGCAACTCGTTCTTCTGGCCGGTCTCGCGCTCGTTCGACACCACGTTCTTCGTCGACCTCTTCACCAAGAACTACCTCGGCCTCGGCCAGGAGGCACGCTGGGCCCCGGCCGAAAACGCGTTCGGCGAGATCGCGGACGAGTTCGTCTGGGACCCCGCAAGCAAGAGCTGGAAGTGGAAGGCCAACGGCAAGCACAACCAGCTCTTTGCGGGCGGCTGGGCGCTGCACGCCGAGCTGCAGCAGATCTCCGACATCGACTTCTTCCAGCGCTTCGAGGGCACGACGAACTCGACCGGCTCGCGCACCCTCTACTCCTACGTCAACCTCTCGCGGACGTGGGGCCCGCAGGCGCTCACCTTCCGGATCGATCACCTCAAGACGTTCTTCACCGACCCCACCGGCGTCACCACGTCCCAGGTCTCGCTCGACCGCCTCGGGGAGGTGGAGTACCTCCTGCGCTCGACCCGCATCGGGAAGACCCCGCTCTATGTGTCGGCCGACGGCCTCCTCGACGAGCTCCAGGTCAACCGCTCGGCGTCGTTGCGCGGGCGGTACGGACGCCTCGACATCTTCCCCACCCTGTCCCTGCTCACCCCCGGCTTCGCCTGGCTCAACATCACGCCGACGATCGGCGCGCGGGAGACGTACTACACCTCGCAGTACTCGGCCAGCGGCCAGTCGTTGGTCAACAAGCCGATCTCCCGCCATTACGGAACCGCGGGGGTCTCGATCGTGGGGCCGTCCCTCTCCCGCATCTGGACGAAGCACGACGGGACGAAGTTCAAGCACCTCTTCGAGCCTCGCATCGACTACACCTACATCTCGAACCCCGGCGGCACCCTCGACAACCCGGCCAGCTCGCCGATTCCGGTGTTCGACCAGCGCGACTCCGTACTGGTGTCCAACCAGGTGAAGTGGACGCTCGGCAACTACCTCCTCGTCAAGACCGGCCCGGCAGGGAGTCGCGAGGTCGCGAGCTTCGAGATCTCGCAGCCCTACTCGCTGTCCGACCCGCTGACCCCCGTTCGGAACACGGTCGACCCTGCGACCGGCCAGCCCGGCCAGCCGCTGCCCGCGAGCCTGAAGGGGCCACTCGACCTCTGGCTGCGGGTGCTCCCGGTCCCGACGGCGACCCTCGACACTCGCGCCGACTTCGACCCGGTGACGCACAGCCTGCAGAGCACGTCGCTCTCCGGCGGCTACAGCAAAGGGGCGAACGCGCTCAATCTGACCTGGTACTCGAGCTACGATCCGACCGGCCAGGTGACGTCGTCACAGACCCGCCTCTTCTTCGGCTTTGCTCCGGGCAACGCGCACTGGCGCCTCGAGAGCCAGATCTCCTACGACGTCCACCAGCACCAACTCCTGGAACAGCGCTACGTGTTCCGCTGGCGCGGCAGCTGCTGGAACGCGATGTTCGAGCTGCACGACTACCGGATCCAGCCGTACAAGACCCGCGACTACCGCATCTCGATCGATCTCACCGGCCTCGGCACCTTCCTCGACATCAAGGGCGCGCTCAGTTCGTTCGCACAGTGAGCGCGCAGGCCCACGAACCGGTTGCGGGCTGCCCGGGCATGGTGTAAGCTCCGCGCTCGTCAGGTCGGGGCGTAGCTCAGCCTGGTAGAGCACACGGTTCGGGACCGTGTGGTCGGAGGTTCAAATCCTCTCGCCCCGACCATCCTCATCTTTGCCCCGCGGGCCGAGGCCACGTCGCTCGGGCGGCGCATCGAGCGCCGCCCTCCGCCCCCGGGGCGGCCTTGACCCCCACCCTCCCGTTCTGGGAAGCCCTGCTGGTCGGCATGGGCGTCAGCCGGAAAGAGAGGGGCGCGGCGCGTGACTATCCGGGTCGAGCCGTGGGGATTGGCATGGTTTTCGCTAGTCGGGTAGAGTGTCACGCCGTGTCCGGGCGGAAGCAGGGGGGAAACACCCGCGTCTGCGCTGGTTGCGGTCGGCGCGTGCCGCACCGGCAGGGTTGGTTCG
>CAVVEO010000013.1:0-86444 GCA_963747245.1 uncultured Acidobacteriota bacterium | reverse complement strand
TCACGGGGTGATGGTGAAGCTATAGCTTGCGAGAACCTTGCCGGTCGGCGTCTCGCGCCTCGAGCCGGCACGGACCCACCAAATCCTTCGAGACCGTGATGTTGGACCAGGTGCGCCAGTGCGCCGCCTTGACCGGCAGCTCGACGCGCCCGAGTTCCTTGTCGCCGAAGAACCACACGTGGACGATCTTGTCCGGGACGTTGGTCACCTGGGAGAACCCCCACAGCTTGCCGACGTCGGCAGGAGAACTTGATGGCCGCCCCGGCGCAGGAATTGTCCTGGATCGACGTGCACACCACGACGGTGGCGGACGGTGGCTCCTCGGCCGGGGCTGCGAACGCAGCGACGGCGACGAGCAGGGCGAGACAAGAAAACACGATTCTCATCTTCTATCCCCTTCCGGACCATGGTAGCGCAGATTCCGTCCGCCGGCGCACGGTCCGGGAGGGCGGCGCCCGCTGCCGCCTTCACGGCGGAAGAGCGCGGTGATGCCGCGGATTCCTCTGCGTTCCGCGCCCGGGCCGCGATGCCTGCGTGTGCTAGCATCGAGTCCCGATGCGAGCCGGTCCCCGAGTCCCCAAGGAGGCGCCATGACCAGGGTGCAGGTCCTCGACGCGCGCGGCGTGGCGCGCGCACTGGAACGGATGGCGGCGGAGCTGATCGAGCACGCGGGGGACGAGACGCTGCTCTACCTGGTCGGTGTGCAGACCAGGGGCGTCCCCCTGGCCCGCCGGCTCGCGCGCCTGATCGCCGCCAAGACCGGGCACCAGCCGCCGGTCGGCGCGCTCGACATCGCGCTCTACCGCGACGACGTCGGCCCCTGGCGGCCCGCGCACCAGCAGCCCGTGCTGCGCGACACCGAACTGCCCGTCGGCGTGGACGACAAGGTGGTCTGCCTCGTGGACGACGTGCTCTACACGGGGCGCACCGTCCGCGCGGCGCTCGACACGCTGATGGACTACGGCCGGCCGCGCGCGATCCGGCTTGCGGTGCTCGTGGACCGCGGCCACCGGGAGCTGCCGATCGCGGCCGACTTCGTCGGGCGCGCGGTGCCGACCTCCCGCAGCGAGGACGTCCAGGTCCACGTGCAGGAGTGCGACGGCGAGGAAGGCGTGTGGATCGCGAAGGAGGTGGCGGGATGAGCGTGAAACCGGCGGAGCGGCTGCGCCGCAAGGACCTGGTGGGGATCGATCCGCTTTCGCCGGGGGAGATCCAGCTCATCCTCGACACCGCCGACCAGATGCGCGACATCGCCGCCCGCCCGATCAAGAAGGTGCCGGCGCTGCGCGGCAAGACGGTCGTGAACCTCTTCATGGAGGCCTCGACCCGGACGCGCTTTCTCGTTCGAGGTCGCGGAGAAGCGCCTCTCCGCCGACTCGTTGAGCTTCTCGGCGGCGGCGTCTTCGGTGAGCAAGGGCGAGACGCTCGTGGACACGGCGCTCAACCTCGAGGCGATGCAGCCGGATTTCATCGTGATCCGACACTTTCACGCGGGCGCGCCGCACCAGCTCGCCAGGATCCTGAAGTCCTCGGTGATCAACGCCGGCGACGGGGCGCACGAGCACCCGACGCAAGCGCTGCTGGACGCCCTCACGATGAGGCTGCACCGCGGCACGCTCGAAGGCCAGGTGGTCGCGATCGTCGGCGATCTGCAGCACTCCCGCGTCGTGCGCTCGAACGTGCTCCTGCTCTCGCGCATGGGGGCGACGGTGCGCGTGGCGGCGCCGCCCAGCCTGATCCCGCTCGAGATGGAGAAGCTCGGGTGCGAGGTGCACCGCCGCATCGAGGACGCGATCGCCGGGGCCGACGTCGTGATGATGCTCCGGATCCAGCTCGAGCGCCAGGGCCGGATGAACTTCCCGACGGTGCGCGAGTACTACGACTTCTTCGCGCTCACCCCGGAGCGGCTGAAGCTCGCGAAGAAGGACTGCCTGGTGATGCACCCTGGCCCGATGAACCGCGGCGTGGAGATCGACTCCCGGGTCGCGGACGGCCCCCAGTCGGTGATCCTGGAGCAGGTGACGAACGGGGTGGCGGTGCGCATGGCGGTGCTGTACCTGCTGGCTGGAGGACACGGTGAGCCGACTGTTGATTAAACACGGGCGGGTGGTGGACCCAACCCAGCGGCTGGACGAGGGGCTGTGGGTCCTGATCGCGGACGGGAAGGTGGCGCGCGTCGCGGAACGGATCGAGGACCGCGACGCGGAGGTGTTCGACGCCACCGGGCCTGGTGGTCGCGCCCGGTTTCGTGGACGTCCACACCCACCTGCGCGAGCCGGGTTTCGAGTACAAGGAAACGATCGCAACGGGGAGCGCGGCCGCGGTGGCGGGCGGCTTCACGGCGGTTTGCTGCATGCCCAACACGCAACCGGTCAACGACAACGCGGCCGTGACCGAGTTCATCCGCGGCCGCGCGGCCGCCACCGGCCTCGCCCGGGTCTACCCGATCGGCGCCGTCTCCAAGGGGCTGCAGGGCGAGGAGCTGGCGGAGATGGGCGAGATGGCGCGGGCCGGCGCGGTCGCCTTCTCGGACGACGGCAAGCCGGTCCACAACGCCTACCTGATGCGCCGCGCCCTCGAGTACGCGCAGCTGTTCGACGTCCCCGTCGTGGACCACTGCGAGGACCCGAGCCTCGCGGCCAAGGGCGTCATGCACGAGGGGGCGGTGGCGACCCGCCTCGGGCTGCGCGGGATCCCGGCCGCCGCCGAGGAGGTCGATGGTCGCGCGCGACGTCGTGCTCGCGGGTCTGACCGGCGGGCGCCTCCACGTCGCGCATGTCTCGACCAGCGGCGCGCTCGACCGCGTCCGGGAGGGGAAGGCGAAGGGCGTCGCGGTGACGTGCGAGGTCACGCCGCACCACCTCGCGCTCACCGACCAGGCCGTGGCCGACAGCGAGTACGACACCGACACCAAGATGAACCCGCCGCTGCGCAGCGCCGACCACGTCGCGGCGCTCGTGCAGGGCGTGCTCGACGGCGCCGTGGACTGCCTCGCGACCGACCACGCCCCGCACCACGCCGACGAGAAAGTGCTCGAGTTCGACCTCGCCCCGTTCGGCGTCGTCGGCCTGGAGACGGCGATCCCCGTCACCTACGACCTGCTCGTGCGGCGCCACAAGCTGCCGCTGCGCATGTTCATCGCGCTATGGTCGAGCAACCCGGCCCGGGTGTTCGGCCTGCCGGGCGGCTCGCTCAAGGTGGGGAGCCCGGCCGACATCACGCTGCTCGACCTCGAGGCGCGGCTTGACCGTGAACCCCGACCGTTTCCGGTCGCTCTCGCGCAACACGCCGTTCGCGGGCCAGCGACTCAAGGGCTGGCCGGCCGCCACCCTCGTCGGCGGCAAGGCGGTGTGGAGGCGTGAGCGAAGGTAGCCCGCGCCGCGTCGTCGTCGTGGACGACTCGCCGCTCCAGTGCGCCTTCTGGAGGCAGCTGCTGGAGCGGCGCTACGGCGCGAGGGCCGCGGTCGAGACGTACTCCGACCCGCAGGCGGCGCTGAACGAGCTGCGGCCGGACATCCACCTCATGTTGCTCGACTGGGAGATGCCGGGCATTGACGGCGCGGCCGTGCTCGAGCAGGCGCGCCGGCGCGGCGTCAACCTCAAGCGCATCATCGTCTCGTCCTCGCACCCCGCCGATGAGCTGCACCGGGCGTTCGACGCCTCCGGCTGCCTCGCGGTGATCGAGAAGGCGGAGCCCGAGCAGCAAGCCGCGTTCATGATGATCCTCGATTCGATCATGAAGCGGTGAGGGAAGGGACGGCGCGCCGCCCGAAGACGCCGTCAGGGGGCGGCGGAGATCCCGTACTTCTCCATCTTGCTGCGCAGCGTAGTGCGGGGGATGCCGAGCAGTTTTGCCCCAGCGCTGATGTTGTTCGCGGCCTGCGCCAGCGCACGGGTGATGATCTCCCGGTCGATCGCCTCCAGGTATTCCTCGTAGGCGAAGGGAAGGTCGATGCCCTCGACCTGGGCGGGCTGCCGCAGCGCCGCTTGGCGGAGCTGGGTCCCGTCGATGCCGAAGTCCAGGCTCTCCGGCAGGACCACGATCCTCTGGACGACGTTCTCGAGCTCGCGGACGTTGCCTGGCCAGGCGTGGCGCGTCATCTCGGGCAGGAGGTCAGCGGCCCGTTTCGCGCCGCTTCGGACGCGCCGTGCTTCGAGAGGAAGTGCTCGACGAGCGAGGGGATGTCCCCAGGCCTCTGGCGCAAGGGGGGGAGGCGCAGGGGAACGATATTGAGGCGGTAGTAGAGATCTTCGCGGAACCGCCCAGCCCGCACGAGGTCGCCGAGGTTGACCTTCGTCGCGCAGACGACGCGGATGTCCAGCCTGAGGGGCGCCTGGCCTCCGACGCGGGCGAACTCGTGCTCCTGCAGCGCCCTGAGCAGCTTGACCTGCATGGCGAGCGGGAGGTCGTCGACATCGTCGATGAAGGCGGTGCCGCGGTCCGCCCTCTCGAAGTAGCCGACCTGCCGGCTGGTCGCGCCGGAGAACGAGCCCTTCTCGTGGCCGAAGAGCTCGCTCTCGAGCAGCGTCTCCGGGATCGCCCCGCACGCGATCGGCACGAACGGCATCGCGCGCCGCGGGCTCTGATCGTGGAGGGCCCGGGCGACGAGCTCCTTCCCGGTGCCGCTCTCCCCCTCGATCAGGACGGCGACGTCGCGGGAGGCGAGGACCCGGACCGTCTCGAGCAGCTTGCGCATCGGCGCGGAGTCGCCGACGATGGTCCGGCTCTCGTAGCGCTCGAGCCTGCGCTTGAGCAGCGTGTTTTCCGAGCGGACGTCCCGGAGTTCGTTGATCTTGGCCAGCATGTTGATGACCTTCTCGGGCGAGTAGGGCTTTCTGAGGTAGTCGTACGCCCCCAGCTTGAGCGCCTCGACGGCGGTCTCCACGGTGCCGAACGCGGTCACCACGATCACGACGCAGTCCGGATCCGTGAGCTTGGCCTCGCGCAGCACCTCGATGCCACCCACGCCGGGAAGCCGGAGGTCGGTGATCACCACGTCGAACCCCTGCTCGTGGATCTTCTCGATCGCCTCGACGCCGCTCTCGCAGGCGGCGACTTCGTGCTTCTCGCGGTGCAGGGCCGTGGAAAGCGTGACCCTGGTGATCTTCTCGTCCTCGACAAGCAGGATCCTCATGCGGCGGCTCCCTTCGGCAGCGACAGGATGAACGTGGCACCCTCGCCCGGAGGGCTCTGGACCGAGAGCGTCCCGCCGTGCGCCTCGACGATGCCGAGGGCCACCGACAGGCCGAGGCCGGTGCCCTTGCCGGGTTCCTTCGTGCTGAAGAACGGCTCGAAGACCCTAACCAGGTTCTCCTCCGGGATCCCCGCACCGTTGTCGGTGACGCGGACCCGAACGGCGTCGCCGACCGTCGCGGTCTCGACCTCGATGCGGCCGTCCTCACCGACGGCGTCGAGGCCGTTGAGGAGAAGGTTCATCATGACCTCCTGGATGAGGTGCGGGTCGGCGGCGACGGTGCCGAGCTTCGGGTCGAGGTTGAGCACGACCTTGACCGAACCCGATTTGAGGCGGTAGGCCAGGAGGGAGAGGACGGTCGTGATCGCCTCGTTGACGTCGACATCGACCCGACGGCCGGACTGCTGCCGCGAGAACCCGAGCAGCTTGTCGACCACGGCCTCGATGTGGTCGAGCCCCTCGCCGACCAGGCCGAGGTACTCGGCGTTCTGGGCCGAGTCTCCGGGCTCCTGCTGGATCAGGTACAGGCAGCTCTTGATCCCGTTCAACGGGTTGTTGATCTCGTGCGCGACGCCGGATGCCAGCCGCCCGATCGACGCGAGCTTCTCCGCCTGGTAGATCTGCAGGTGGGCCTCGACGAGCTCGCGGCGCGACTGGGCGAGCCGCTCCGCCAGCAGGTTGAAATGGTGAACCAGCGTGCCCGGCTCGTCGCCGGTCACCGGCAGGCTCACGGGCCGCGGCGCGCTCGGGTCGAGGCGGTCCATCTCGCGGACGAGACCCCTCAGGGAGTTGGTGGCTCGGCTCAGCAGCCCAAAGAGCGTCGCGAGCAGGCCCGCGGCCACGACCATGGTCGCGGCCGTCAGGGCCCAGAACACGGAGGTGACCTCGCGACGCGCGGTTTCCGCCTCGAGGAGGACCTGCAGGAAGCCCCAGGTCTTCTCGCCGGTGCGCAAAGGCAGGAGGGCCTCCGTGACCCAGCCGTACCCGGGGTGGCGGTAGATGGCGACGTACGGCGCCTTGAGCCCCGCCAGCGAGGGCGGCGAGCCCGGTCCCGCCACGTAGCGCAGCTCGTAGAGGTTGCTGGCCGAGATCACCCGGCCGCCGGTGTCGAACAGCGTCACCGCGCGGACCCGGGGCTCCTCCCGGACGAAGTAGTCGATGTAGTTGTCGAGCTGGTCGTGCTCCCGCGGCGCGCCGCTCTCCAGGTAGATCAGGTTCTCCAGGACGGAGGCCGACAGGGCGCGGGCGATCGAGAGCGCCTGCTGCTCCTGGTCGTGCAGGATCATCGACCGCCACTGGAGCATGGCGAGGACGGAGAGGACGAGGACGAGGCCGGTGACCGTCCCGCCGACCAACAGCAGCAGGCGGAGCCTCAAGCTCACGGTTTCCTCGCCGTGGCCGAGGAGAGACGACGGAGCTGACGGTAGTCGTCGTCGTGCGCGGGTACGAACCCGTGCCTGAACTCCTGGTCCCACTGCCGGAGCATCTCGGCGTGCTCCGGTTTCCGCGGGTCGACGGCGAGCAGGGTGTCCGAGAGAAACGCCACCACCTTGGGGTCGGCCGCAGGCGCCACGACGATGGGGGACCCGGGCATGGTCTCGGAGCGCTCGACCTCCCTGATCCCCCGGCCGACGTACTCCGCAGCGACGCGGTCTTTGACGACCCCGGCGTCGCACGCGCCGCGGAGCACCTGGAAGATGACGGTGTGGTGGTGCTCGAAGTAGCGGACGGCCCGGAGATCCTGCAGCGTCAGCCCGTGGGCGCCGAGCGCGAGCATGGTCAGCCAGTTCCCCGAGAACGACTCCGGTGACGGCAGCGCGACGGCCTTACCCTTCAGGTCGGCGATGGAGCGGATCGGGCTGTCGTCGCGAACCACCAGAACGGCCTGGAACGTCGGTTGCATACGGTCGTTGAGCGGCTCGAGGATTGGGACCACGCCGTAGCGGTCGTGCGCGGCGACGTAGATGAACGTGCCGAGGAAGGCCGCCGCGACCTTGCCCTCCACCAGGTCCTGAACCGTCTGCTGGTAGGAGGCGCCGACCCTCAGCTCGAAGACGTAAGGGCCGGCGGCCGTCAGGTAGTCCATGATCGGCTGGTAGCCGTGGTAGATCATCGTGGGCGCGAAGCGCGAGACGACGCCGATGCGCACGACCGGTTTGGCCGGGCGTGCCGCCGCGGGCACCGACGCCTGGGGCGAGGGCCGCGTCGCGATGTCGCGCACGTAGGCGAGGAAGACCACTCCGAAGCCGACGAGCGCGACGGCGACAACCAAGGCGAGGCTGAGTACCGCCGTGCGCAACGCCCTCTTTCCTCCGGGTGCGGGGGACGAGGCCAGCGCCCGCACCTTCCCGCCTTGGGTGTCGAGCAAGATCCGT
Organism: uncultured Acidobacteriota bacterium; assembly: GCA_963747245.1. Classification (GTDB taxonomy): domain Bacteria; phylum Acidobacteriota; class Thermoanaerobaculia; order Thermoanaerobaculales; family Thermoanaerobaculaceae; genus RBG-13-68-16. The sequence continues at coordinate 78,874 of CAVVEO010000013.1, read as the reverse complement.
GCCTCCAGCCCGCCCCCGTTTGTTCGCCGGCGCGGGCGTCGGCAGTCCGCCTTCCGCCGAGGCGGAAGCGGGCGTCCAAGGGTACCGAAGCGTAACCCACTCGTCAACGAAAATTCGCCAGCTGCGGCGAAATACCGCCAACAGACTGACGAATCAGCGTCGGGACGCCGTCGGTCCGCGCCAAGCGCGGTGCTCAACCCGACGGGCCTCAGTGGGATCGGTGCACCTCCCCGGGTCGGGGAGCGGTGGGGTCGAGGTGGCATCGAACGTGCAAAACGGCGAGCCGAGGTGAGCGCCGTCCGGCGCGGCGTCGCTCGCCGGCGGCAAGGAGGGGGCGGCGGGATGGCGGTGATCGTTCCTCGTTGGGAGTGGCGGACGTTCGGGGCCGAGTTCGGCGCAGCCGAGAGCGCGATCCTCGCGTACGGCCCCGCCAAGGTCCGGGCGAGCTCGGAGACCTACATCGTGTCCAGCGCCGGGTCCGCGAACACCAAGGTGCGCGACGGGCTCATGGACATCAAGCGACTCCAGCAGGTCGACGAGCAGGGACTCGAGCAGTGGCTGCCGGTGATGAAGGCCGAATTCCCCCTCGCGCCGATGGTCCTTCTCGACGTCTTCCGGGCCTGGAACGTGGTCAGGCCGAAACTCACGAAAGAAGCGTACGGCTTCGAGGAGTTCGTCAGGGACCTGGTCAAGCCCAACCCGTCGCTCGCCGCCGTGGAGGTTCGAAAAGGAGCGCCACGGGTTCGTGGCGCGCGGGTGCATCGTCGAGATCGCGAACCTCTGGTTCGACGGGACACCGGTCAGGACGATCGCGGTCGAGCAGGAGGACCCCGCCGCGGTGACCGCGGCGGTGCGGAAGCTCGGCCTCGAGCGGTTCGAGAACGTCAACTACGTCAAGGCGCTCAAACGCTTCAAGGGGATTCCCAACGCCTGAAGTTCCTGGGAAAGAGGAAGGGCAACGAGAGAGGGAGGAAGGAATGAGAAACATGATGCGGTGGGTGGCAGCCGTGGCGCTGGTCCTCGCGGTCGTGGTTCCGGCGGTCGCACAGGAGCCGAGCAGCCAGCCGAGCGAGGGTGACCGTGTGTTCGTGTACAACAACCTCGGGATCCTCACGCTTCAGACCAACGACGGCAAGTTTCAGTGGTTCACGGACGCGAGGCTGTACATCGACTTCGGCGGGTACTGGGGCAGCGACCGGGGCAACAACTTCTCCAACGGCAGCTCCATCAACGAAGCGCGGATGGCCCTCAACTTCACGTACAACAAGGACTGGGTTTCCCAGATCGACGTCTCCTACTACGGCAACGCGACGGAGTTGAAGGACATCTGGATCGGCTACACCGGGTTCAAGAACTCGCTCATCCGCGTCGGCCACTTCAAGGGTCCGTACGGCCTCGAGAACCTGATCTCGTCTCGCTACATCTCGTTCATGGAGCGGCCGATGGTGAGCCAGGCGTTCAAGCCGGGCCGCAACATCGGCTTCGCGTACTCGAGGTGGGGCAAGCACTGGCAAGGCACGGTCAACGTCTTCAACCAGGGCGCCGGCGACGTGGACACCAACGGCGAGGACATGGGGTACGGGTACGGCGCCCGGTTCAGCGTCGCCCCGATCCTCACCGAAACCTCCGTCGTCCACTTCGGCGTGTCGGGTGTGGTGAAGACGCCCAAAGCCGCGTCCGGGAACACCGTCAGCCTCAAGGCCTCGAACGAGGGGACGCAGGACCTCGCGAAGATCCTCACGACCAAGAAGATCTCGAACGTGGACAAGAACCAGGTGCTCGGCCTGGAGGCGGCGGCCACCCACGGGCCGTTCTACCTGGAGGCGGAGTACGCGAAGGACGACGTCAAGCGTCTTGGCGGCCTGCCGGAGCCGAGCTTCTCGGGGTGGTACGCCAACGTCGGCTACTTCCTGACCAATGACCACCGTCCGTACGAGCCGCAGAGTGGCGAGATCGACCGCGTGATCCCCAAGGGCAAGTGGGGCGCCGTCGAGGTGCTCGCGCGCTACAGCACGCTCGACCTCAACGACCTCGCCGCCAACATCAAGGGCGGCAGCGCGAAGGTGACGTCGCTCGGGCTCAACTGGTACGTCAACTACAACAGTCGGATCATGTTCGACGTCGCGCGCGTGCAGACCGACAGGTACGCGATCGGCGACCGTCCCTATACCCCCAACGACACCTACAATTACGCGCAGATGCGGTTCCAGCTCAACTTCTAGCAAGTCGGCGCCTCGCCGGGCGGCGGGCCGGTAGAACCGGCCCCCCGCCCGGCACCTGCGTCCCGGGGGGGGTATGGGGAAAGAGATCGAGCGCAAGTTCCTGATCAAGAACGACGGGTGGCGGAGCCTCGCGAGCGGGACGATGTACCGGCAGGGGTACCTGTCGACCGTCAAGGAACGCACGGTGCGGGTGCGCACCGTAGGCGGGAAGGGCTTCCTCACGATCAAGGGCGTCACGACCGGCGTGACTCGCGCCGAGTTCGAGTACGAGATCCCGGTCACGGAAGCCAACGCCATGCTCGACGGCCTCTGCGAACGGCCGCTGATCGAGAAGAGCCGCTATCGGATCGAGCACGGGGGACTGGTGTGGGAGGTGGACGAGTTCTTCGGCGAGAACCGGGGGTTGGTGATCGCGGAGGTGGAACTCGCGGACGAAGGACAGAGGATCGACCTGCCGAGCTGGGTGGGCGAGGAGGTGTCCGACGACCCCCGCTTCTTCAACTCGAACTTGACCAGGAACCCGTTCACTCGTTGGTGAGGTGAGGTGAGGCGGGGCCGCGCGCCTCGGGGAGCGCCGGCACACAACCGGAGAAGCGGGAGAGAACGGATGGGAGATGCCGCTGCAACGGCGGTCGTGCCGCAGGCCTGCGCTGGGAGCACGGTCTCGGAGGAGCAGGGCCGCGAGCTGAACGGCCTGCTCGACCTGGACAAGTACAAGCTCTCCAAGGTGGTCAGCAGGCCGTCGTCCCCCAGCGAGCGCTGGATGAAGTACCTGGGGTTCCCGGCGGGGATCCTGGCGTTCCTGGCGCTCTACTTCATGCCGGCGCCGGCAGGCCTGACGGCCGCCGGGCAGTCCGTGCTCGCGAGCTTCGCGATGGCGCTCGTCTGGTGGATCGCCGAGCCATTCCCCACGTACGTCACCTCGCTCTGCCTGATGGTCTCGCTCGTGTTCCTCGACGGCTGGGACAGCGAGAACGTGCTCGGCGTGCTGGGGCTCGACGTCATCTGGCTCAACGTCATGGCGTTCATCCTCAGCTCGATCCTCCTCAAGACGAACCTCGCCAAGCGCGCCGCGCTCACCCTGCTCGTGAGGTTCGGGCACAGCGCGCTGCCGACCCTGCTGGCGTTCGTGGTCCTCCAGCTGGCGCTGGCGCCGCTGATCCCTGCGACGGCCGCGCGAGCCATCATGACGCTGCCCCTCATGCTGGTGGTCGCCGCAATCTACGGCTCGTCGGCGGAGAAGCCGACCGCGTTCGGGCGCAACCTGTTCCTGCAGAACCTCCTGGGCATCAACATCTTCTCCTCCGGGTTCATGACGGGCTCGACGGCGAACCTCATCGCCATCGCGTTCATCCTGAACATGGGCGGCAGCAAGGTCTACTACACCGACTGGATGTTCGCGAACCTCCCGGTGGTGCTCGTCACGATGCTGATCGCCTGGGCCATCGGACCGTACCTGCTCTTCCGGCTCAAGCCTGCCGACCGCCAGCCCGCGATCCCGGGCGGGATCGCGGCCCTCGCCGAGCACCTCAAGGGAATCGGCCCGATGTCCCGGGCCGAGAAGCGCGGCGCGCTGATCTTCGGTTTGGTCGTGTTCCTCTGGGTAACCGACCGCTTCCACATGGGGTGGTTCGGCTTCGAGATCAACCCGGTGATGGCGGCGATGCTCGGCGTGATCCTCACGTTCCTGCCCAAGGTCGGGCTCCTGAGCTGGAACGATGCCGACATCCCCTGGCACCTGATGATCTTCTCCTGCGGCGCCTACGCAGGTGGGCTGGCGCTGGAGAGCACCGGCGCGGCGCGCTTCCTGATCCAGAAGATCTTTGACGCGCTCCACTTCTCCGGCAACGCGAACTTCTGGGTCGTCTACGTGGTGGTGATCGCGGTGATGGCGTACTCCCACCTCTTCTTCACGAGCAAGACGATGCGGACCATCATCCTGATCCCCTTCATCATCGCTATCGCCCAGCAGCTCGGCTTCAAGCCCCTGTCCCTGGCGCTTCCCGCCGCCTTCACGATCGACTGGGTGGTCGGGCTGCCGATCTCCGCGAAGCCCAACGTGATCCTCTTCACCACCGGCCAGTACTCGGTCCTCGACAACGCCAAGTACGGGATCATCGTGACGACGATCGGCGTCATCGTGCTCGCGGCCGCCGGGTTCACCTGGTTCCGCTGGCTCGGGATCACGCCGGGGGTGCTGCCATGAGGACCGCAGCCCGCCGCACAGGAATCTACTTCGCCCTGTCGCTCGTCGGGACGCTTTGGGCCGGTCCGGGCGACGCCTCCGCCATCGAGCGATTACGCGAGCGCATTGCCCTGGCGACCGATGGGAGCGCCCGGATCGAGCGGACGATCGTCGAGGGTCGGCCTGTGGGGACCCGGCTCGCGATCCCGATCGGGGTCGAGACGCTGGAGGAGGTCACCGCCGAGGGCTGCGCCATGGCAAGCGCAACGATCGACGACGGGGGCGGCGCGCGGCGGCTCGTCATCGAGCGCGGCGAGGGGTGCCCGGTGAACGCGCCGCTGAGGGTGCGCACCACGGTGGCCTCCTTCTACGACTGGGCCGGGGCGAAGCCCGCAGGCTTCGGGAACCGGAGCGTCGGCTACCGTTTCGTCAACACGCAACCGGCCGTCATCGCTCATTACGAGTGTGAGCTCGTGCTTCCGAAGGGGTTCGTCGTCAGCGCGGTCGAGGAGAGCATCCCGGCGCCGTCGGAGAAGAACCCCGTGCCGCCGTTTCAGATCGTCCGCGACGGTGACCGCAACGGGGTTCGGCTTTCGGCACAGCACCTCGCGATCGGCGACGAGGGGCTGATCCGGTTCAAGTTCAAGAGCGGCGACAAGTCGGTCCTGCTGCTCGGCGGCGGCCTCCTCGTCGCCCTGGCGTACCTGGTGTGGTTCAGGGACCTGGTCGGCAAGCCCCCAGGCCCCGGGGCCGGAGGCTAGGAGGGAAGGGCGCATGGCACTCCTGTTTCGGCAGACGAAGATGATCGAGGGGAAGCTCGACCAGTTCCTCGACGCGGTGGCGCAGGGGGCGCTGCTGTTCCAGCTCGGGATCAAGGACTACCTCGCCGGGGAGAGCGCCGAGTTCGAGGCCCGCATCAAGGCGGTGAGGGATCTGGAACGGACCGCCGACGAGTTGCGCCACGACATCGAGACGCAGCTCTACGCCCACTCGCTGATCCCGGAGCACCGCGGCGATGTCCTCGGCTTGCTCGAAACCATCGACGACGTGATCGACACCGAGAAGAAGACGCTGAGCCAGTTCGAAGTCGAGCGCCCGGCCATCCCGCACGACCTGAACCCGCAGTACCAGGAACTGGCCAACGCCTGCGCGGCGGCTGTCGAGGCCGTGGTGGCCGCCTCGCGCGCCTTCTTCCGCGACCTCAAGGCCGTGCACGACCACCTGCACAAGGTGTACTTCTTCGAGAAGGAGGCCGACCGGCTCTCGGACCGGTTGAAGCGGGACATCTTCGGGCGGGACCTCGACCTGGCTCAAAAGATCCACCTCCGGTACTTCAGCCTGCACATCGAGAACCTCTCCGACGAGGCGGAGAGGGTGGCGGACCGCCTCGCCATCTCGACGATCAAGCGGACGATGTAGGCGGCGATGGTCCTCCTCTTTCTGTCGAGTGGCCTCTTTCTGGGCTGGGCGCTCGGCGCCAACAACGCCGCGAACCTCTTCGGCACGGCAGTGCGCACGCGGATGCTCCGGTTCGAGACGGCGGCCGTCGTGTGCGGCCTGTTCGCGATCCTCGGGGCCACCCTGAGCGGGGCCGGGACGACGCACACGCTCGCCGAGCTGGGGACCGTCAATACCGCCGGTGGAGCGTTCATGGTCGCGCTCGCGGCCGGGGCGGCCGTCTACGCGGTGCTTCGGCGGCTCGCCTTGCCGGTGTCGACTCCGCAGGCGATCGTCGGCGCGATCGTCGGGTGGAACTTGTTCTCCGGCCGGCCCACGGAGATCACGACCCTGAAGCGTATCGTCCTGAGTTGGGTACTCTCGCCCCTGCTCGCGGCTGCGTTTGCGGCCGTGCTCTTCGTCGGGCTCGCGGCGTTGCTGCGCCGGGCCCCGGTTCACATGCTGCGGCTCGACGCGATCACGCGGGTGGCTCTCCTCGCCGTCGGAGCGTTCGCGGCGTACTCCCTCGGCTCCAACAACATCTCGACCGTGATGGGGGTCTTCGTGCCGGCGCTTGCGATCCCCGGCCTCCGGTTGCCGTGGTTCGGAGAGGTTTCCGGTGCGCAGGAGATCTTCTTTCTCGGCGGCGTTGCAATCGCGGTGGGGTTGTACACATACTCCAAGAGGGTGATCGATCGGGTGACGAAGACCGTGTCGGAGCTGTCGCCCCTGGCCGCGCTCGTGGTCGTCCTCGCCGAATCGCTCGTCCTGTTCCTGTTCTCCTCCCAGGACCTCGAGACGTTCCTGGCCTCCCGCCACCTGCCGCATTTTCCGCTCGTGCCCGTCTCCGCCAGCCAGGCGTTCATCGGGGCGCTGATCGGGATCGGCCTGGTGAAGGGGACGCAGACGGTGCGGTTCCGCCAGCTCTGGGAGGTCGTCGTCGGGTGGGTCGTGGCGCCGGCGTTGGCCGCGCTGTTGGCGTTCGTCGGCCTGTTCATCCTGAAGAACGTGTTCAACCTCGAGGTGCTGGTGGGCGGCGCCGCGCGGTGATCCGGAGCCTGGAGGCCCCAGCGGCGGGGCGGGATCAGCCGTCTTCGGAGGGTGGCATGAACGCTGGGATCCCCGTGAGGTGCTCGCCGAGGATCAGCGTGTGCATGTCGTGGGTCCCCTCGTAGGTGTAGACGGACTCGATGTTCATCAGATGGCGCATCACCGGGAACTCGTTCACGACACCGTTGGCGCCGTGGACCTCGCGCGAGAGCCGCGCGCACTCGCGCGCCACCCAGCACGAGTTGCGCTTGGCCTGCGACACCTGTACGAACGTGGCCTTCCCCTCGTCCTTGAGCCGGCCGAGGCGCCAGACCATGAGCTGTCCCTTGGTGATCTCGTTGGCCATCCAGACGAGGCGCTCCTGGATGATCTGGTGGGCGGCGATCGGGCGCCCGCCGAACTGGACCCGCGCCTTGGCGTAGGCGAGCGCCGCGTGAAAAGTGGCAAGCGCCGAGCCGAGCGCGCCCCACGCGATCCCGTAGCGGGCCTGGGTCAGGCAGCCGAGAGGGCACTTGAGCCCGGCGGCGCCGGGCAGGCGGTTGGCCTCGGGGACGCGGCAGTCGGAGAGGACGAGCTGCGAGGTCACCGACGCGCGGAGCGAGTACTTGCCCTTGTGGTCCACGGTCGAAAAGCCCGGGGCGCCGCGCTCGACGAGGAATCCGCGCACGACGCCGTCGTCGTCCTTTGCCCACACCACCGCGACGTCCGCGATCGAGCCGTTGGTGATCCACGCCTTCTCGCCGGAGAGCAGCCAGGCGTCGCCGGCGCGCCGGGCCCGGGTGCGCATCGCGCCGGGGTTGGAGCCGAAATCGGGCTCGGTGAGGCCGAAGCAGCCGATCGCCTCGCCGTGCGCGAGGAGCGGCAGCCAGCGGTCCTTCTGCGCCTGCGATCCCCAGGTCGCGATCGGGTGCATCACGAGCGCGGACTGGACCGAGACGAACGAGCGCAGACCGGAGTCGCCGCGCTCGAGCTCCTGCATCACCAGGCCGTAGGCGACGTTCGAGAGCCCGGGCAGGCCGTACTCCTTGAGGGTGGCGCCGAAAAGGTTGAGGCTGGCCATCTCGGGGACGAGCTCGCGGGGGAACCGGCCCTCCCACGCCCAGGCCTCGATGTGCGGCATCACCCGCTCGCGCACCCAGTCGCGCACGGTGTCGCGCACCATCCGCTCCTCATCGGTGAGGAGCTCGCCGACCGCGAACAGGTCCAGGCTCTCGGGCGCCATCGGTCGTCCCTCCCGTCCTTTGGACCGGCGCACCCTACCACTCCCGGCCCGCGCCCGTCACGCTCGTGCCCGGAACGCAACCGGGGTGGTACGATGGCTTTGCGCAGCGGTGGAAAGCTCGGCGGCGGGAGGGCGGCATGAGTCCATACATGGGCGGGTCGGCACCGGCGATGGCTTCTCAAGTGGCCGACGGCTACACGCTGGTCAGCGCCGTGCAGCTCAAGCGCCTCACCGACCCCGAGCTGGACCTGCTTCACGCGGAGCTCGAGAAGATGCTCCGCGACCTCCGCTCCGTCGTGGTCGACCTCGACGACATCCCCGCGATCCAGGCGCGGCAGCGCAGGATGACGCGCCTCACGGGCGCGCTGCAGCAAATCCAGATGACGAAGTCGAAGCGGAGGCGAAGCGCGTGAGCGAGGCGGCGTGGTGGCGCCACCTGCGGGGCGACCCCACCCGTTTCCTGCTCGGCGATGACGAGCCGGGCGTCGTGTGGCGCGCGCTGACGGCGCTGCTGGAGCGCCCCACGGACAGCCCCGCCGTCGTGCGGGCCAGGTTGGCGGCGCGGGAGACGGGCACGGCCGCGGGCCTGCTGGCACAGCAGAACCCGTTCGGCTACTGGGGGTCGCCGGTCGGTTACGGCGCTCGCTGGGGCGGGACCGCCTGGCACGTGATCGCCCTTGCCGCGCTCGGCGCCGACCCCGAGGACCCGCGCGCCCAGCGTGCCGCCGAGAAGCTGCTCGAGTCGCTGCAACCGCGCGCCGGTGGCTTCTCGGCGGCACGCGGCCGCCCGCCTTCGGCGTGCTTCACCGCGGAGGCGTGCGCGGCCCTCGCGCGTTTCGGATTCGCCCACCATCCGCGGGTGCGGGAGGCGGTTTCATGGCTTGCCGAGCGCAACGGCGGGGCGGGAGGGTGGTCGTGCCCGGAGCTGCGCCACCTCGTGGCCGGCGCCTGCCCGGTCGCCTGCGTCGCGGCGCTGCGCTTCCTCGCCGAGTTGGCGCCGGCGGAGCGCGCTCCGCTCGCCGGCATGGCGAAGCGCGCCGCCGGGGCGCTGATGGAGGCCGGCCTCTGGCTCGAGGGGAACGCGCCGCGGGGGTGGTGGGCGTTCGCGCATCCGAACCTGGGGCGGACGGACCTGCTGGACGCGCTCTTCGTCCTCGCCCGCAACGGCTGGCCGGCCGAACCGCCCATCCTGCGGGCGTTGCTCGGGGTGCTTGCCCGGCAGGACGGCAGCGGCCGGTGGTCGCAGCAGCAGGCGGTCCCCTTCGGCGAGCCCGTGGGGGAGCCTTCGCGCTGGGTCACGCTGAAGGCGCTGGTGAGCGTGGCGGGGTACGGCGAGGCTCTGGCGGTGCATCGCGGAGAGGACGCATGCGGCGCGTGATCGTGACGGGGGCCTCGAGCGGGATCGGGATGGCCTGTGCGCGCGCGTTCCTTGCCGGCGGCGACGCGGTGGTGGCGCACGGCCGTACCAACCGCGCCGCGATCGAGGATCTGCGGCGCGAGTTCGGGCCCGAGCGCGTCGTGCCGGTCGCGGCGGACCTCGCGACCGAGGAAGGGTGCGTGCTGCTGGTGCGCGCGGCCGGAGCGTTCGACGTCCTCGTGCACTCGGCGGGGATCTGGAACGACGGGGCAATCCGCACCCTGACCGCGGAGAACCTCGAACGGATGTTCCGCACCAACACCTTCTCTGCGTACTTTCTGGCCCGCGAGGGCGCGAAGGCGATCAGACGCGGCAGCATGGTGTTCATCGGCTCCACGGCCGGGGAGCGGGGCGAGCCGGAGCACAGCCACTACGCGGGCTCGAAGGCCGCGCTCTGGGGGCTCGTGCAGTCGCTGGCGCAGGAGCTCGCGCCCGACGTCCGCGTCAACCTGGTCTCCCCGGGGTGGGTGAACACCGCGATGGCGAGGGAAGCGCTCGCCGCGCCGGGGAGGCTGGACGCGATCGTCGGCGTGGTGCCCCTGCGCCGGATCGCCGAGCCGGAGGACGTCGCGTCGGCGGTGCTGTTCCTCGCCGACGAGCGCCAGCGCCACCTCACGGGCCTCGACCTCCCGGTTTCGGGCGGCGCCCTGCTGCCGATGCCGCGCGGCTGAGCGCGGCGCGCGGCCGGCCCAGGCGTTGGGGGGGCCTCATCGGCTGGGCGGCGCACTGGCGCGAGGCGGAAATCTGCGTTAACGTTCCGGAAGAGAGTGGGGGAGTGGCCATGAGCGGCAAGGACGACTTCGGAGTGAACGAAAACACCCGTCCCGAGGAAGCGGTGCGCATCGCGATGGACCGGGAGCAGAAGGCGCGGGAGTTCTACCTCACCTGCGCCCGGATCGTCGGGGATCCCGGCGTCAAGAAGATGTTCGAGTTCCTGGCGCGCGAGGAAGGAAAGCACTTCGAACTGCTCGAGCGCGAGCACGACCGCTTCATTTCCGGGGAGAACTGACGGTGGCCGGCCGGGTCATCGTCTGCGGTGATCTGCCCGCCCGGTACGAGGCGGAACGGCTCCTCGCCGAGCGCCACCCCGGCCTGCACGTGGAAAGCGTCGCGCAAGCGTGGGAGCTCGCGGAACGCGCGCTCGGGGGCAGCTACGACGTCGCGCTATTGCTCAAGGGGCCGATCGCAACCCACGAGCGGAGGCTGGAGGCGATCGCCGGCCTGCGGCGCAACGGCTTCGCCGGCAAGGTCCTGGCGGCCGGGGCGTTCCTCACCGAGAAGCAGGACGCGGTGCGAGCGGGGGCCGACTACGCCTTCGACCCGGAGAAACAGGCCACCGAGAAGGTCGTGGGCGCGGCGCTGATGAGGCCGGCGGCCGCCGCCGACCACCCCTACCTGAGGAGTCTTTTCGTCGCCGAGTGGGCCAGCCTCGCGGCCTACGGCGACACGCCTCCTCCGGCCGCGCCCGACCTCCTGCTGGCCGCGACCTCGTGCCACCCGGACGCGACGTTTTGGGGCGCCCTTGCGCGCCTGGTGCGGGCCAACCCCGAAATGCGCTGCGTCCTCGTCGAGGACGACGGCGGCGAGGAGGCGCGCACGGAGGCCCTGGCGACGGGGATCCAGCCCTACGTCGAGCTGGCCGGCGAAGGGATCGGGGGGGTGCTCGCCGTCGTCCGGCGCCTGCTGCGCGAGATCTGGCTCGGCCGCGTCACGAGAGCCTAGCGTTCGGACGGCGGCGGAACCCCGCCGGCGCGGCGAGCTTGTTCCGTTCCGTCACATTCTCCTGCTAGAATCGGGCCACGGGAGGGTCCTCGCGCTGGACTCGCGCGTCGGGCCGGGAGGGGAGAATGTTCGACATCGAGGCGTCGCTCGACCGCCAGATCCTCGCGGTTGCCCGCACGCGGCCGACGGTGGTGTTCGTCGAACCGCTCGACCCGAGAGTGCTGGAGGGGGCGTGCTACCTGGCGCGGTTCGTCCGGCCGGTCTTCCTCGCCTCCGAAGCGGAAGTGCGCGATGTCGCGGCGCGAGACCTCCTGCACGTTGATCCCACCCGGATCGAGTTCACCCTCTCCGAGAGCGTCTTCATCGAACCCGCCAAGGAGGAGAAGCTGGTCGCCGGGTTCGCGAGCCACTACCTCGAGGAGTGCCGCGAGGGGGGCCAGCAGCGGTCGGCGGCCGAAGCCCGGCGGGTGGCCTCGGACCCGGCGCAGTTCGGGATCCTCGCCGCGAGGTTTGGCCACGCCGACATGGTGGTCGGCGGGGCGACGCACGAGCCCATGGATTTCTTCCGCCCGATGGTGCGGGCGTTGACGATCCGCGACATGCCGAGCGAGGCCGGCGTCTTCGTCCTCTCGGACGCGCACCCCGAAACGATCTTTCCCCACAACATCGTGGTGTTCGGCGACGTCGGGGTTAACGCCACGATGACCCCCGAGGCGCTCGCGCATGTCGCCGTCGGGACCTGCGCGATCGCCCGCGACATCATCCCGGAGGACGTGCTGCCGGAGATCCACGGTGCGATCGTCTCCTATTCCCATCGCGGTTCGGACGAAGGCCCCTCCGCCGACCTCGTGCGCCGCGCCGCCGAGCTGATCCCCGGGGTACTGGCGGACCGCGTCCGGCACGGCTCCCGCTACGCCTCGATCAAGATCGCGGCCGAGGTGAAGATGAGCGTGGCGCTGTCGCAGCGCTCTGCGACGTACTACGGCGGACACGGGGGCGAGGACTGGGCCGGCGGTACGAACGTGATCGTCTGCCCCAACCTCGATATGGGGAACCTGCTCTACCACCTCTACGCGACCCGCTACCCCGACGCCAAGAAGTTCACCGCCATGATCGGCCTCAAATCCCGCGGCGTCGACCTGGCGATGGACTGCACCCCCGAGGACGTGCGCCTGAGCGTCAAGGCCTCGGTGCTGCGCCTGCACCGCTTCGGGGACTGGACGCAGACGCCGAAGGACACCTTCTTCCGGCGGCACAGGGTGCTGGCCGTCAACCCGGGCTCCACCTCGACGAAGATCAGCGTCTACGAGGGGGAGCACGAGAACTTCACGGCCGAGTTGCAGCACACCGCAGGGGAGCTCGCGCCGTTCCAGGGGCAGCGGATCACCGAGCAGTTTGCGTTCCGCAAGGAGGTCATCGCGAAGGCGCTCGCCAAGCACGGCCTCACGGTGGCCGATATGGACGCGATCGCCGCCCGCGGCGGACTGCTGCGCCCGATCGCCCACGGCACCTACATGGTCGGGGAGGCGATGCTCGACGACCTCAGGTCGGGCGCGTTCGGCGAGCACGCCTCCAACCTCGGCGCTCTGATCGCCAAAGAGCTCGCGGCGGGGAACGGGAAGCCGGCGTTCATCGTGGACCCCGTGGTCGTCGACGAGGCGCCGGAGCGGGTCAAGATCACCGGCGTCAAGGCGATCCGGCGCAGGATCATCAGCCACGCTCTCAACCAGATCGCCACCGCCCGCCGGTACGCCGAGGAGAACGAGACCTTTTACGACAAGGTCAACGTGATCGTCGCGCACATGGGCGGCGGCATCACGATCGGCGCGCACAAGCGGGGCCGGTACATCGACGTCAACAACGGCCTCGACGGGGAGGGACCATTCACCCCGCAGCGCTCGGGGTCGCTGCCGGTCGGCCAGCTCCTCGACCTCAGCTTCTCCGGTACCTTGACCAGGGACGAGCTGAAGGCGCTGAACAACGGCCGCGGCGGACTCGTGGACTTGCTCGGAACCTCCGATCTGCGGGAGGTCGAGCGCCGCATCGCGGGGGGCGACGCGACATCCGCGGCGGTGTTCGAGGCGATGGCGTACCAGATCGGCAAGGGCATCACCGCGCTCATCCCCGCGTTCGACGGCGAGCCGGTGGACCGCATCCTGCTCACCGGCGGGATGGCGCGCTCGCGGGCGCTGGTGGATGCGATCACCGGGCTCGTCGCCGCGGTCGGCTGCGGGGTCACCGTGTACCCCGGTGAGAACGAGATGTTCGCCCTGGTGAAGGGGGCCCTGCGCGTGCTCAACCACAAGGAGGCGGCGCGCGAGTATCAGCCCGAGGGATAGAGACCGGGCACAGGGGACCGGGCTCCGGGCACGGAACCACACGGCGCGGGGAGCTGGCGCTGGCAAGCGCCAAAGGCGCAGCCGCGGCAGCAGTTGGGGAGGGACGATGGCACCGATCCGGACGCTCGAGCAGCTCGTCGAGAACGTGAAAGGCATTCCGCCGCGGCGGCTGGTGGTCGCCGCCGGGCACGACGAAAACACGATCCAAGCGGCCGCGCGCGCCGCCAAGGAGAGGATCGCCGAGGTCACGCTGGTGGGGGACGCGCCTCGCATCGCGGCGCTGTGCAGCCGATTCAAGCTCGATTCGGGCCTGCTCACCGTGATCGACGAGCGCGACGAGTACCTGGCCGGCGTCAGGGCGCGGGACATGGTCCGGGACGGAGACGCCGACGTCCTGATGAAGGGGCTCATCGGCACCGAGAAATACATGCGCCTGATCCTCGACAAGGACAGGGGACTGCTGCCGAAAGGCGCCGTGCTCACCCACATCACGGTCCTCGACGTGCCGGCCTACCAGGCGACGCACGGCAAGCTGCTGCTCGTCTCCGACGTGGCGGTCATTCCGGCGCCCGACCTGGCCACGAAGGTCAAGATCGTGGCCTACGCCGTGGACGCCGCGCACTCGTTCGGGATCGAGACCCCCAGGGTGGCCCTGCTCGCCGCCAGCGAGAAGATCTCCGAGAAGATGCCCGCGACCACGGACGCCGCGGTCATCGCCAAGATGGCGGAGCGGGGCCAGATCAAGGGCGCGATCGTGGACGGGCCGCTCGCCCTCGACGTGGCCCTCTCGCCCGAGGCGTGCGAGATCAAGGGGCTGCGCTCCGCCGTCGCAGGCGACGCGGACGTGCTCATCTTCCCCAACATCGAGACCGGCAACGTGTTCTACAAGTCGGCCACGATCCTGGGTGGGGCGCGCCTGGCGGCGGTCGTCGTCGGGAGCTCGGCGCCGTGCGTCTTGACGAGCCGGGCGGATTCGGAAGAGTCGAAGTTCTTCTCCATCGCCCTCGGCTGCCGCCTCGCCCAGTGAAGGACGGCGCCGCCGATGGCGGACCGCAATCCTGACGGGGGGCGCGGCCGCTCCACCGCCCGCGAGGCCGCTCCCGGCCCTCCGCGTCCTCCCGCGACCCCGGCTGAGCCTCTCGACAAACTCGTGTGAGGGCTTGCATTTATGGTGGTTAGTGCGATATTATTTAAGGAACCTAAAGATTAACGCCATGGCAACGGCGGTTGATGTGTCGTTTCGCGTTGGCGGTTGGTCGGTGGAGCCGAAACTCAACCGGCTCTCCAGGGACAAGGTCTGCATCCAGATCCGGCCCAGGCTCATGGATGTCCTCTCGTTCCTAGCCGAGCACCAGGGCGAGGTCGTCTCGAAGGACGCGGTCATCGCAGCGATCTGGGCGAAGCCGTTCCTGGCGGAGTCGGTGCTGAGTCGGTCGATCGCCGAACTCCGCCGAAACCTTGGGGACGACGCTCGCCAACCTTGCTTCATCGAGACGATCACCAAGCGCGGGTACCGGCTGATAGCCCCGGTGGAGTTCGCTGGAGCGCGCCCGTCCGAGCCCGGGAGCCCCGAGCGTTCAGAACCGGCAAGAGAGCCGTCGTCGCTGGGGAAACGTAGCTGCGGCCTCTGTTGGGGTGAACAGGAGATCCCGCTGGAGGAGGGCGAGAACGTCATCGGCAGGACCAGCGAAGCGGCTGTGAGGATCAGTTCCGCGCGCGTCTCACGGCGCCACGCCCGCATCGTGGTCACCGGCGGCCGGGCGGTTCTCGAGGACCTGGGGAGCAAGAACGGGACCTATCTGCGGGGCCAGAGGGTCCGCCGGCCCGTCGAGCTTGTCGACGGCGACGAGATCTGCTTCGGCCGTGATGTCATGGTGTTCAGATTCTGCTACCCCGCGGGGACGACGATGACCGGCGAGCCGCCATGACCGGCGCGGACCAGAGCCCGCGCCCCGGCCCACACGAGTGTCGGCCGTCTTGCGGGCGTGAGGAGGATGTCGGCTCTTGCGGCCACCCCTTGGATGGCGCCCGGAGGAACGGAGGAAGCGCATGCTGAGCGCCGGTTGCCACTTTGGTCCGTACGAGATCGTCGGCCCGCTGGGCGCCGGGGGGATGGGCGAGGTGTACTGCGCGCGCGACACTCGCCTGGGCCGCGAGGTGGCGATCAAGGTGCTGCCGGTGGAGTTCGCCTCCGACCCTGATCGGTTGCGCCGGTTCGAGCAGGAGGCTCGGGCGGTCGCCGCGCTTGATCACCCCAACATCCTGGCGGTTCACGATGTCGGCACCCATGAGGGCGTCCCGTACATCGTCTCGGAGCTGCTCGAAGGGGACACGCTGCGCGACCGGCTCAAGAGCGGCGGGCTCACCGTCCGCAAGGCCGTCGACACTGCGGTGCAGATTGCGCAGGGTCTTGGCGGCAGCGCACGAGAAGGGGATCATCCACCGGGACCTCAAGCCGGCGAACGTGTTCGTCACCAAGGACGGCCACGTCAAGATCCTCGACTTCGGGATCGCGAAGCTGACGCGGCCGGATCCGGGGCCGCATGGGCCACCACCCTGACCCCGGAGCCGTCCACCGAGACGGGCGCGTTGCTGGGCACGGCGGGGTACATGTCGCCGGAGCAGGTCCGTGGGCTGCCTGCGGATCACCGGACGGACATCTTCTCGTTCGGGTGCGTGCTGTACGAGATGCTCTCTGGGAAATCACCGTTCCACAAAGACACCACCGCGGAGACCATGACCGCGATCCTGCACGAGGAGCCCGAGGAGCTGGCGCGTCCGGAGCTGGGCGTGTCACCCGCCCTCGAACGTGTCGTCAAGCGGTGTTTGGAGAAGGAGGCAAGCCAGAGGTTCACTTCGGCGCACGATTTGGCGTTGGCGCTCGAGGTCGCTTCGGCGCCGTGGGGACCACAGGCGGCGGCGGTCGCTCCGGCGGGGCACGTGATGTGGCGCTGGCTCGTGCCGGCAGCGGGGCTGGCGACTGTCGTCGCGGCGTTTGTGGCCGGGGCGCTGCTGGCGAAGCGCTCGCCAGGCTCGTCGGAGGTGCGGTTCACGCCGCTGACGTTCCGGCGGGGTCTGGTGAGCTCGGCGCGATTCACGGCGGACGGCCAGACGGTGGTCTACAGCGCGTCCTGGGATGGGGCGCCGGCCGAAATCTTCTCCGCCAGGCTCGGGAGCCCGGAGTCGGCGGCCCTTGGCTACACTCACGCGGACCTGCTAGCGGTGTCACGGGTCGGTGAGTTGGCGCTTCTCCGCAACCCCGAGTCGCCCTGGCAGCTCGGTTCTGCGACCCTTGCGGTGGCACCTTTCTCAGCGGGGACGCCGCGCGACCTCGAGGAGGCCGTGTTGGCGGCGGACTACGCACCGGACGGACGCTCGCTGGCGGTTGCGCGCAAGACTAAAGAACACGCGCGGCTCGAGTACCCGATCGGCACTGTGAAAGCGGCGGCGGTCTTCGCCTCCGCTCTCCGCTCGCGCCTATGTGTTAACTCTGTGGCCCGCATCTCACCGGACGGCCGAAGGCTCGCGTACTTCAAGGACAGCGGAGAGGTGGTCGTCCTCGACTTGAACGGTGGCTCCAGGACGCTTGCCACCGCCGACTACCCTGCAGGGCTGGCGTGGTCCCCGGAGGGGGACGAGGTCTGGTTTGCCGACGGGCAGCTTTCGCGCACAAGGTTGCGCGCCGTGGCGCTCTCCGGGCGGCAGCGGGCCATCTACTCGCCGTCCGGCGGCCTGTTCTTGCAGGACGTGGCGAGGAATGGCCGTGCGCTCGTGACGATCACCAGAGGGGAGACGCGGATCGTCTTCAGGGGCGACAAGGACGCCGGCGAACGCGATCTCACCTGGCTCGACTGGTCCCTTGCCAATGATCTGTCCGCTGACGGACGGACAATCGCGTTCGGCGAGTCCGACCTGGGGGTCGGCGAAGTCCCGACTGTGTTCCTGCGCAACACGAACGGCGCGCCGCCCGTGAAACTGGGCGAGGGCCTGTTTCCGAAGCTATCGCCTGACGGACGTTTCGTCGCCGCGGTTCATTGGGACGCCAACAAGAACTTCACCGAGATCGTGGTGTACCCGACCGGGCCTGGCACCCGGCGAACTGTCTCCCTTTCCGGCTTCGCGGAGATCCGGGCGGGTTCCCATGTTCTCTCCGACGGGACGGCGGTGTACTTCTGGGGGAGCGAGCCGTCGCGCGGGGAGAGGGTCTGGGTGACTGATGTCGGGGGCTCGAAGCCCAAGCCGGTCTCGCCCGAGGGCGTACGCGGCTTCCCTCCCTACTTCACCGCCGACGGGCGGTATGGCGTTGCGAGGCTCAACGGAGCGACCGTGCTGTACCCGCTGGCGGGCGGGGAGCCGCGAACATTGAACGGCGTGCACGAGGACGAATGGATCGCTGCCTTCGCACCGGATGGGCAGTCGGCCTTCGTGTACCAATACAAGGTGGTTCCGCTCAGGGTCTTCCGAGTGGACCTGCGGAGTGGCGTGCGCGCGCCGTTCCGGGAGTTCGCGCTGGCCGACCGAGCCGGCCTTGGCCTCGCCACCTCATACGTCATGATGACCCCGGATGGTCGGAACGCCGTCTACGGCTATCACCGGATTCTTTCGACCCTCAACCTTGTCGAGGGGCTGAGGTGACGTGATGGCGCTCCCGGCCAGGGCCGTTCTCGGTCCCTATGAAATCGTGGCCATGCTCGGCGCGGGCGGGATGGGGGAGGTTTACCGCGCACGGGACACGAGGCTCGGGCGCGACGTCGCGATCAAAGTTCTGCCGGCACAGTTCGCCTCCGATCCTGAGCGGCTTCGGCGGTTCGAGCAGGAGGCGCGGGCGGTCGCCGCCCTCACGCACCCCAACATCCTCGCCTTGTACGACGTTGGCCTGATCGAGCCAAATGTAGGGGAGAGCCTTGCGCCCTCCCGGGCGGGGGCAAGCCCCGCCCCTACATCGACTCAAGGCACACCGGTTCCCTACATCGTCACCGAGCTGCTCGAAGGGGAGACACTGCGGGACCGGCTGAGGGGGGGAGGCCTCACCGTCCGCAAGGCCGTCGAGACGGCCGTCCAGATCGTGCAGGGTCTTGCGGCAGCGCACGAGAAGGGGATCGTCCACCGGGACCTCAAGCCGGCCAACGTCTTCGTCACCAAGGACGGCCACGTCAAGATCCTGGACTTCGGGATCGCCAAGCTGACGCGACCGGATCCGGGGCCACAGGCCACCACCCTGACCCCGGAGCCCTCCACCGAGACCGGTGCGGTGATGGGCACCGTGGGGTACATGTCGCCGGAGCAGGTGCGTGGGCTACCCGCCGATCACCGGACGGACATCTTCTCGTTCGGGTGCGTGCTGTACGAGATGTTCTCGGGCAGGTCGCCGTTTCGCAAGGAGACGACCGCGGAGACGATGACGGCGATCCTCCACGACGATCCTCCGGCGTTGGCGGGGATCGGGAGGGAGATTCCGCCGGCTCTCGAGGGGATCGTCACCCGGTGCCTGGAGAAACGTCCGGAGGACCGGTTCTCCTCGGCGCGGGACCTCGGGTTTGCTCTCCAGGCAGTCGTGGAGGCTGTACCCCGAGAGGCCCTGAGGCGGCCAAAGGAGCCGCGTCCGTACCCGGGGCTTGCGGCGTTCACGGAGGCGGATGCCGAGCACTTCTTCGGGCGGGATGCCGAGGTGGGGGAGCTGTGGAGGCGGATCGCGGAGCGGCCGCTGCTCGCGGTCATCGGTCCGTCGGGCGCGGGCAAGACCAGCTTCCTGCGCGCGGGGATGATCCCGCACGCCCCGGCCGGGTGGCGGGTCGTCATCTGCACGCCGGGCCAGTCGCCGTTCGGCGGCATGGCACAGGCCCTTCTGCCACAGTTCGCTGGCGACACCGAAGGCACGGGCCGGCTCTTCCAGATCCACGACCCGGAGGTGGCGCTCCGAGTGGCCGCACGCTGGAGGCTCCGCTGCGACCACGCGCTGATCGTCGTGGACCAGTTCGAGGAGTTGTTCACCCTCAACTCGGATGAGGTGCAAGCCAGGTTCGCCGACGCTGCTCGGGAGGATCGCGGTACTCGATGGACTCCACGTCCTGCTGGCGATCCGGGACGACTTCTTCTTCCTGTGCTCCTCGCACGAGGGGTTGACGGGAGTCTTCAGCGCGGTCACCCCGCTGCGCCCGCTGACGCGCGAGGCCTTGCGTGACGCCCTCGTCAAGCCGGCGGAGGCGCTTGGGCTTTGCCTTCGAGGACGACGGCGCTGGTCGAGGAGATGCTCGACGGCGGTCGAGGGCGAGCGTGGTGCGTTGCCGCTGCTGGCGTTCGCCGTCGCGCGGTTGTGGGAAGAGCGCGATCGGGAGACGAAGCTGCTCACCCGGGAGGCGTACGGGCGGATCGGCGGTGTGGCCGGGGCGCTCGCGCAGCACGCCGAGGCGACGCTGGAGCGGATCGGTACCGAGGCCAAGGTCGGCTCGTCCGGGAGATCTTCCGCAACCTCGTCACGGCGCAGGGGACCCGGGCGGTGCTGGACGGCGAGGAATTGGCGTCGGTCTTCGCCGAGGACCAGCGCGCCGACGCCCGCCGCGTGCTCGCCCAGCTCGTGGATGCGCAGGCTGCTGACGAGCTTCGAGGTCGAAGCGCCCGACGGACAGCCACCGTCACCGCGTCGAGATCGTGCACGAGTCGTTGCTGTCGGCGTGGCCGCGGCTGGTGCGCTGGCGGACCGAGGACGAGGGTGGGGCGCAGCTGCGCGACCAGCTCCGCCTGGCGGCGCACCTGTGGGAGGAGAAGGGGAAGCCGGACGATCTCCTGTGGACCGGCACGTCGTACCAGGAGTACCAGGTGTGGCGCTCCCGCTACCCGGGCGGGCTGTCGGAGGCGGAGGAGACGTTCGGCCGCGCGATGGCCGCGAGGGCCGGCCACCGTCGCAGGGTGCGGCGGTTTGCGGTGGCGGCGGCGTTCGTCATCGTTCTGGCTGTGGCGGGCGCGGTCGGCGTATCGCGTCAGCAGGCCGTTGCCCAGACACGCCGGGCCCAGGCGGCCCAGGTCCTGGCCCTGGGGCGCCTGCGACTGGGCGAGCATCCGAACGCGGCCCTGGCGTACGCGATCGCGAGTCTGGAGTGCGCGGACAACGACGGCGCGCGGCGCTTCGCCGTCGAAGCCCTCTGGCAGGGGCCATCGGCGCTCTACCTGCCTGACACGGTCTTCCCCGCGGGTCTTCAGTGGAGCCGGGATGAGCGCTGGCTCGCCCTGGGAGGCACCCAGGGCCTCGCGCTCCTGGACCGAGACACGGGAGAGCGACGCCAGCTCCTTCCCGGGCTTGAGTTGCCGATGGGCTTCAGCTCCGACGGCCGGCGTCTCGTCAGCGGGATCTACGGCGTGCCGGCTACGGTCGTGCACATCTGGACGATCCCGGAGGGTCGCCTTGAGCGCACGCTCGAGAATGCCGAGGAATCCGGGGGGTTCCTCGCGGCCGACCGCGTGCTGATCTTCTCCCGGGGTCCGGAGGCAGCGAAAGGGCCGTGGTCGGGGCCGGTGCGCCGCTTCCCGCTCGCGGGCTTCGCCGAGGAATCGCTCGGTCGGTGGAAGCCACGGGGTCTCCGCGGATTCTGCGGGGTCGATCCGACCGGGACGTGGATCTTCTCGATGCAGGGCGGCCGCATCGTGCAGCAACGCCTCGACGCGCTCACCGGCCCGGAACGGACGGTCGGGACCCACGATGGAAACGCTCGCGTCTGGGTGGGGCCATGGCGGGACAAGGTCGCGACGGGCGACAGCGGCGGCGAGGTGCGGATCTGGGACGTGCCTGCCGCCCGCGTGGAGCGGACGCTCAAAAGCCCCGCGGACGCCCGCCAAATCGCGCTCGACCCCGCGGGACGCTTCATCGCCGTCGGGCCGGCTGGCGGAATGAGCCCCCGTTCGCAGTTCCTGTTCGACCTCCTCGCTCCTCGCAGCGCGGAACCGGTGCCGCTGCTCAACAGCGAGGTCAACTATCTCAACGCCATGACGTTCAGCCCCGACGGATCGTGGCTCGCCAGCATGTCCAACCCCGGCCCGGCCACGCTGTGGAACGTGACGGGCCCGCACCCGGTCGTGGTCGGCCGACAGAAGCCGCCGTTCGCGGCGGTGGCCTTCACGCGCGACGGGCGCCTCGTCTCCACGTCGGACGAGGGGGTCGTGAGGGTCTGGCCGCTCGCTGCCGCTGCGGAGGATGGTATGCGGGAGATCTGGTCGCGGCCGGGTGCCCTGCTCGGCTGGTCTTTGGACATTGACACCGGCGGACGCTTTGCGGTCGTGTGCGAGCGTTTCGCGGGCAAGGTCCTCCTCGTGCCCTTGGATGGGTCCCCCGCGTCGGTTCATCAGTTGAAGGTCGCTCCGGGTGGAGGACCAGTCGCCGGTTACACGACGCTCGACCCCGCGAGACGACGCCTGGCCGTCGGGTATGTGGATTTGGGAAATCCGGCGGCGGCCTCG
This sequence comes from uncultured Acidobacteriota bacterium, assembly GCA_963747245.1. GTDB lineage: Bacteria > Acidobacteriota > Thermoanaerobaculia > Thermoanaerobaculales > Thermoanaerobaculaceae > RBG-13-68-16. Next base: position 56,832 of record CAVVEO010000013.1, on the reverse strand, counting down.
ATCCGAATCCTGGACCTCGCGACCGGTCTCGAGCGGAGCCTCGACAGCCACGCTCGGGGGCACGATGGCTGCGAGAGGAAAGGGGGAACCGGCGAGGGGTCGGCGGTTCCTGTATGGCTTCCCGACGGGCGCCTGGTAACGGACGGCGACGCGGGCCTCCGGGTCTGGGACCTCGAGACGGGCACCAGCCGCCAGCTGCGGCCATGCAAGTTGATGCCGGGCAACGGAATTCAACTGGTCGCAACCCCGGACTCCCGGACGCTCCTGCGCCTCGACCTGGTGAGCGCAACCGGCGAGACCTCGACACTGACGGCGTTCGACCTTCCGGCGGGCACGACTCGCGAGATCCTCTCGCACGGGAACAGACTCGAGTGTTTCGCCCGCGACCCCGTCGGTACCGCACTCGTGACCGGTGGCGCGGATGGCGTCGTGCGCGTCGGGCCGCTGACCGGTGAGGAGCCGCACCTGCTCTACGGACACACCGGGCCGGTGGTGAGCGTCGCGGTCTCTCCCGACGGACGAACGATCGCGTCCGCCAGCGACGACGGAACCATCCGCCTCTGGCCGATGCCGGACCTCTCGAAGCCGCCGCTGCACACCCTGCCGCACGACGAGCTGGTGGCCAAGCTGCGCTCGCTGACCAACCTGCGTGCCGTGCGCGACTCCGCCTCCGACACCGGCTGGAAGATCGAGGTCGGCCCCTTCCCCGGCTGGGCCAAGGTCCCGGAGTGGCAGCCGTAATCGGGGAAAGGGGACGCGGGCAAGCGCCCACCCGACAAGGACACGCTAGAACCTCACGCCGAGGTTGACCGTGAACGTGCGCGGGGTCTGGTAGTCGGTCGGCTGGACGGCTTTGCCGAAGTTTGGTCCTTTCTGCCAGTTGTAACCGTCGGCCAGATTGCACGTCGTGCCCTGCGGGCACTCCTTCGGGGTCTGGGTGAACGGGTCGAACCAGTTCAGGTACCCTTTGTTGTAGCGGGTGAACACGGTCGTGTTCGGGTTGATCACGGCCTGGTTGTTGAACAGGTTGGTAACGCGCGGGTTCAGGTAGAGTTCGAGGCCCGCGAGCTTGAAGGAGAACGTCATCGCGAGGTCGGTCGAGCGCAGGGCGCCGGTCCGGTAAGCGTCGATCGGGGTGAACGCGTAGAAGGTGAAAGTCGGAGGCAAGACGTATCCGGGGTTGGTCACGTAGGGGCCGACTAGCACGAAATCGGACGCCGCATAGTAGGGCCGGCCCGAGAGATAGCGCTGGAGGACGCTCACGTTCACCGAGAAGGCCTTGGCGCTCACGGCGTCCCAGGACGCGTAGAGGTTGACCTTGTGGCGGTAGTCGCCCTGGAGGTAACCCATCGGGTTGTACCACCTCAGCTCGTGGTACTCGGGGTATGAGGCGACGCTGTCGGCATAGGAGCCTGCGTAGTTGAAGTCGTTTCCGTAGAGCTTGGAGTAGGTGTAATTTCCCCCGACTTGCAGGCGGTCGCTGGCGCGGTAGTCCCCCTGCAGCAGCAGGCCCCAGTACTTGCGGTGGAGCAGCGAGCTGTCGTTCGCGATGACCGTCCTGTCGTACACGTTGCCGTACGGGTCCTCGCTGGTGCCGGTCGTCCGGTCCACCCGGGCAACGTAGAAGTCCTTCCACTTCCTGTTGATGTAGTCGAGCCGGAACATGCCCCGGCTGCCCAGGCGCTTGGAGACGCCGGCCGTCCACTCGGTCGTGCTCGGCGACTTGAGGTCGTCGCCGATGAAGACCTGGTATCCGGGGACATTCGCAAGGAACCACAGCTGCGGGTTCGCCATCGGTCCGCCGATGCTGTCGAGCCAGGCGAACACCTGCCGCAGCGCCTCGCTGCGTCTCGACCTGGGGGCCGTCCACGTTGATCGGCGGACCCTCGTAAAAGTAGTAGATGCCGGCGGGCTGGCCTCCCACGGACTGGCTGTCGGCGATGCCGTTCTGGATCGCCGCCACGTACTCGGCGTAGCCGAGGACGACCTGCGTATCCCCGTCGCCCTTGGCGTCCCAGGTGGCGGACAGGCGCGGGCTCCATTTCGAGTCCTTCACCACCTTGGTGCCGGAGGCGTCGCTGCCGTCGTTCTTGTCGTAGCGCAGGCCGATGTTGAACGTGACTTGGTTGTTCAGGCGCCAAACGTCGTTGAGGAAGGCCGACTGCGTCTTGAAGTGGGTGCCCTTGCTCATCTGGAAGATCGGCCAGTACTCCATGTACGAGCTGCCCGGGACGATGACCGGGTAGTACGTGGCGCCCGTCCCGGTGCCGAGGATGATGACCTCGTCGGCGTCGAGGAAGTACCCGGAGCCAGACTGCCAGTTGTTCGCCTTGCGCAGGTCGTCGAAGAGGTCCACGCCGAAGCGCAGGTCGTGCGATCCGGCCTTCTCGGTCGAGAGGAACAGCGAGACCTTGGCGAAGGCGTCGGTGTTGCCGCGGGTCTCCGCGCCGCCGGGGCAGACGGCGCAGAAGACCGGCGAGTTGTAGATGACCCAGTTGAGGCTGTCCCACACCGGCGTCCCGCGCTCCGGGTCGGTGTAGCGCGAGCCCGAGTTCAGCCACGTCATGTCGCGGCTCGAATACTGCCCCTCGACGAAGAACGTGTTCGAGAGCACGCCGCCGTAGTTGAGCGCGTAAGTGTTCTGCGGGATCTGCCGCGGGTACGCGCTATCCAGGTCATAGGAGGCGATCGGGTACACGTAGTTCTTCTGGTCGGTGTCCACGTGAAGGTACGAGCCGATGACCCGGTGGTTCGGGGTGAGCGAGAACGTCAGCTTGCCCTCGTAGCGATTCTCGACCTGGATAAAGTCGAAAGGAATGCTCACCGGCGGGTACGTCTGCATCGAGGTGGTTTGCGAGGTGTGTCGGCCTCCGAGGAAGAACCATAGGGTGTCCTTCAGGATATACCCGCCGAGCGTGCCCTCCCAGAGCTTGTCGAGCGCGTCGCTGCGTTCGATGGTCGCCGGCGTTGCCGCAGTCCACTTGGGGTTCGACAGAGCCAATCGCAGCGAGCCGTGGAACTCGTTGCCGCCCGACTTCGTCAGGGCGCTGACCACGCCGCCGGTGAAACGGCCGTACTCGGCGGACACGCTGCTGACCGTGGTTGTGGTTTCCTGGATGGCGTCCTCGATGTAGAGCGGGATGAAACGTCCGGAGATGTTCTCCCCGGCGGCCACGCCGTTGATTAGGTAAAGGTTCTCGGAGGGGACGGCCCCGGCGATCTGCTGCGCTCCCCCCGCGTTGCCGAACTGCACCGTGCCGGGGGTGAGGTTGACGTAACTGGACGCGTCGCGGCTGACCGGCAGGGTCTGGATGAGGTGCGACTCGTACGTCGCGGCGCCGGTGGCGGTCGTGGAGATCGTCTCGAGGTTGCCGGTCACGGTGACCTCCTCGGCCACCCTGACCAGCGGCATAACGGCGTTCACCGTCGAGGCCTGGGCTGCCGAAACCTTGACCACGGCGTCCACTGTCTGGAACCCGGCAAGCTCGAACTTGAGGGTGTAGAGGCCCGGCGGCAGCAGGTCGAAGATGTAGTCGCCGTTGATCGTGCTGGTAGCCGTGCGGCCCCCCTGCTGGTTGGGCGACGTCGCCGTGATCGTGACCCCCGGAAGCGGCGCCTTGCCGTCCGATAGGTTGCCGGTCAGGGTGCCGGTCGGGATCGTCTGCCCCGTGGCCGCGCCCGCCAGCAGGAGCGCGAACGCGAACACGGCGGACACGCATCTCGTTCTCATGGGGTCGTCCTTCCTTCGGCGGTCGGGTCGGAGGGGATGTTGGCCTCGTGGCGACCAAGTCCGCAGCCGCGCCGGCGGCGCCCCCCTCGTTATTCGGCGAAGAGAGAAACCCGGCGGCAGACGCGGCACCACGCGACAGGCCATGGAAACCATTCCCAGAATTTCGTTTCTTTCAATTTACGTCCCTTGACTGCAAATGGCAAGGTCATCTTTGACAGCAGTGTTGAGTCTCGTGACCCACGGCTGCGACGGGGTCGGCCGCATGGCGGGCGGGCAACGCTGAGCCGTAGAAAGGCGTTACGACCAGGCTTCGGGAGGGTTCGGTTCGGTGGGACCTCAACCGTTCTTCGGGAGCTGGGGAAGCAGGTAGGAGAGCGCGGCGGCGAGCGCGTCGACGTCGGCCTCGTCGTTGTACGCCTGGATCGAGACCCGGAGGTATGAACCTCCGTTCCACGCGAACGTCGGGACCTCGATTCCGAACTCGTCGAAGAGGCGGCGCTGCAGCGCCTCGTGGTCGCAGGGCGGCAGCGCGACGGTGGCCATCTGGCCGAACCAGCCGTCGCCGGCCGGGGTCAGCGGAGCCAGCCCGGTGATCGCGTTGATGCGGTCGCGGGCGGCGGCGACGAGGTCGTGGCAGGCCCGTTGGACCTCCGGCCAGTCGTGCTCGCGCATGAACTCGATCGCCGCCGGGACCGTCAGGTACGCCGCGACGTCGCGCGTCCCTTGCCACTCGTGCTCGTCCACGAAGCGCGACTGGCCGGGGCGGTCGCTGCGCCACCCCCAGCTCACGACGAGCGGCTCCAGGAGCGCCTGGGCCTCCCGGCGCGCGTAGAGGAACGCCGAGCCCTTCGGCGCGTTCATCCACTTGTGGCAGTTGCCGGCGTAGAAGTCGGCGCCGAGCGCCGCGAGGTCGAGCGGGACCTGGCCGGGGGCGTGGGCGCCGTCGATCACCGTGAGGATGCCGCGCTCGCGGGCGCGGCGGACGAGTTCAGCCACGGGAAGCGCGATTGCGGTGGTCGAGGTGACGTGGCTCAGGAAGAGGACCCTCGTGCGGTCGCCGACGCCGGACCACAAGGCCTCGACGGTCTCCCCGGCCGACACGATCGGGAGCGGCAGGGGCCGGCGCACGTACCGCGCGCCGCGCTTCTCGCAGATGAACGTCCAGGTCCGATCGAGGGCGCCGTACTCGTGGTCGGTCGCGAGCACCTCGTCGCCCGGCTCGAGGCGGAGCGAGCGGGCCACGGCGTTGAGGCCGGTCGTGGCGTTGGGCACGAACACGAGATCGTCGGGGCCGGCGCCGACGAACGCGGCCAGGGCGCCGCGGGCGTCGCGCATCAGCTCCGCGAAGCGCCGGCCGAGGAGCTCGACGGGCTCGGCCTCGAGCTCCCTCTGCCACGCCTGATAGCGCTCGAACACCGGGCGCGGGCAGGCCCCGAACGACCCGTGGTTCAGGTAGACCACGTCTGGCCGCAAGAGGAACAGGTCCCGCAATGAGGTGTTCATTCGCCTCAATACCCCATCGCGCAGCCGTCCTTGCGGGACTCGCTCGCGCCGAAGTAGACGCCGGTCGAGGGGTCGCGCCAGACCGCCTGATAGCCGCCGAAGACGCCGGCGCTCGCCTCGACGAGCGTGTGGCCGCGCCGCAGCAGCGCCTGGCGCACGTCCCCGGGGACGCCGGGCTCCAGGCTCAGGATCCCGCCGTTCGTCATCACCGTGCCGGTGGGCTCCGAGTCCTCGGTGTGGTAGAAGCGCGGCGCGTCGCCCGCTTCCTGCAGGTTCATCCCGAAGTCCACGAGGTTCACGACGATCTGGGCGTGGCCCTGCGGCTGCATGTCGCCGCCCATGACGCCGAACGCCATCTGCGGCTCTCCATCTCTTCCCAAGAACGCAGGGATGATCGTGTGGAACGGGCGCTTGCCGGGGGCCAGGACGTTGGGGTGCCCGGCAATGAGCGAGAACAGCGCGCCCCGGTCCTGCAGCCCGAAGCCGAGCTCGGGGACCACGTAGCCGGAGCCGAAGCCGGTGTAGTTGGACTGGATCAACGCCACCATCATGCCGCGGTCGTCGGCGGTGACGAGGAATGTGGTGTCGCCGTGCCGGAGCGCCGGGTTGCCGGGTTCGACCGAGCCGGCTGCCTGCCGCATGTCGATCCGCGCCGCCTGCTCCGCCGCGTACCGCTTGTCCAGGAGCGCCGCGACCGGTGCGGGGGAGAACACGGGGTCGGCGTAGTACCGCGCCCGGTCGGCGAACGCGAGCTTCTTGGCCTCGACCATGACCTGCCAGAAGTCGGGGTTGTCGCGGCCCAGCGCCCCGAGGTCGAAACACTCGAGGATGTTGAGCATTTGCAGCGCCGCCAGCCCCTGGCCGTTGGGCGGCAGCTCCCAGACGGTGACGTCGCGATACGAGGCGGACACCGGCTCCTGCCACTCGCTGCCGTGGCGGGCGAAGTCCTCCATCGAGAAGAAGCCGCCGACTCTCTTCGAGAACGCCACGATCTTCTCGGCGAGCTCGCCGCGGTAGTAGGCGTCGCGGCCGACCGCCGCGAGGATTCCGAGGGTGCGGCCGAGGGCGGGGTTGGCGAACGGCTCGCCCTCGGCCGGAGGCTTGCCGCCGGGGAGGAAGACCTCGGCGAACCCCGGTTTGTCCTTGAAAAGGGCGGCGCCGCGCGTCCAGGAGCCCGCGATCACCTGAGGCACGGGGACGCCCTCCTTCGCGTACGCGATCGTGGGCGCGAGCAGGTCGAGCATCGGCAGTCGGCCGAAGCGCTCGTGCAGCTCGAACCATGCGTCGGCGCAGCCCGGGACGGTCCACGAGTACGGCGAGTACGGCGGAATGGTGCCGTCGGCCTGGGGCGGCACCGCGTCGGGGGTCAGCGCAAGTGGGGCGCGCCCCGATCCGTTGAGACCGATCAGCTTGCCGGTCGTTGGGTCCCAGACCATGGCGAAGAGGTCGCCTCCGAGGCCTGCCGACACCGGCTCCATGAGGCCGAGGGCAGCGTTGACCGCGATTGCGGCGTCCACGGCGCTGCCGCCGCGCTTGAGCACATCGATCCCGACCTGGACCGCGAGCGGGTGTGCCGCCGCAACCATCCCATGGCGGGCGACCGTGACCGAACGGGTCGCGAACCAGCGCCCATCCGCACGGGCGGCGCCGCCGCAAGGCCCGCCGCCGCTTCTCCGATGCAGTACGGCGCCCACTCCCATTAGAATAGCTCAGGCCGATGCATATCGAACGCTCACGCCGTCTCGTGTGGAGGTCCGCCGCCGTCGCTGCGGCGGCCCTGGCCGTCGTCCTCGGGTATCTCGCCCTGCAGCGCTCGGCCGATCTCCTGTTCGAGGACGCCAGCGTCTCGCAGTTGCGGGGGTCGGTCCACCTGCTGGGGGCGCGCGTGCGCGGGCAGGTCGAGGACCTGGTCCGGGCATTGCGGACGACGGCTCTGGACTGCCCGTCGCGGGAAGCGGCCGCCGCCGGAGCGTACGGGGCCGATCTCGACCGCCTGCGGCGGCTGGAGCCTAGGCTGCTGGTCGCGGCGCTGCTCTTCGACCGCGACGGCCGCCTGCTCGCGGCGGCGCCGCCGGGGATGCCGCGGGGCGACGACCTCGCGGCCGCCGAGGAGGCCGGCCGGAGGGCCGTGGGCGGCGCCGGGCAGGGAGCGAATGCCTCCTTCGGCGTCGTGCGCCGGGGCAGAACCATCGTCGCCGCCGCCGGGGTCGCGGGCGCGCCTCAGGCCGGTGTGGGTGCGGCCGCCGTCTTGGTCGATGCCGGTCGCCTCGCTGCGGCAATGCTCGAAAACGTGGTGTCCGAGAGCCATGGCTATGCGTTCCTGGCGAGCGAGGACGGGACGCTGCTGGCGATCTCCGGCAGCGGGAGGGGGCAGACGCCGGCGTCGCTGGCCGATGTCGCCGGCCCGGACTGGGCCGAGGCGTTGTCGGGGCCGGTACCCGCCGCCAGCGCCGGACGATGGTCGTGGTCCCAGGGCGCCGGCGTCCAGCGCGAGCCGATGCTCTGGGTTCTTGAGCCGGTCACGGCGGCGGGAACCCGGTGGATCGTGGGCGGTGCGGTTCCGGAGCGGTGGGCCATGCGAGGGGGACGGCCGTTGGTCTTCGGGGGTGTGGCGCTGCTTGCTCTTCTGGCTGCGGGGGGGGTGGTGGGGGTCGCCGCTTGGAAGCGGGCCAACGCGGAGCGGCAGGCGGCGGTGCGCGAGGCTCAGCGCTGGCAAGCCCTGGCCCAGCGCCGGATGCGCGAGACGCGGTGGCGCGGTCTGGCCGACCACGCCGGATCGCCGGTGGTGTGCCTCGCGGGCCACCGGATCGTGGGAGCGAACCTCCGCGCCGCCCAGGAACTCGCGCGCGGCGACAGCGACAGCCTGCTCGGAACCGACTTCCTGAAATTCGTGGCGGCTGCCGACCACGACCTGTTCGCCGCGTACGTCGGCGATCGCCGGGTCCAGGTCGGGGGGAGCGCGACGGTCGTGGCGCGCCTGGTAACGAGCGATGGGCGCACGTTCGCCGCGGAGGTGACGGCAACCTCGGTGCACGAGTTCGACGAGGCGGTGGTGTACGTCTCGTGGCAAGGTTTGCAGCTGCGCCACCGGGCCGAGGCGGTTCTCGAGGCGATCGCGGCCGCCGCGCCCCTCGTCCTCGTGGTCACCGACACTTCCGGGAACCTGGCATGGGCGAATGCGGCGCTGGCCGAGCGGACCGGGTATGACATGCGCCGCTTCCAGGGACGGCCGCTGCTGGCGGTCGTCGAGACGTCGTACCGGCGAGTCGTCGTGGCGGCGCTGGCCAAGGCTCGCCGAGGGACCCCCAGCGGCGGACAGGCGCGGATCCGGCGCGAGGATGGCGACGCGCTGACCGTGGAGTTCAAGGCGTTCCCCGTCCGGTCCGGCGCGGAGCCGACGGGGGTCCTGTTCGTCGCCTCGGAGGTGGGAGGGCAGCGCAGCGACGGGCGCGACTTCCCGGCCGCCGCGCGCGACCGGGCGCTCTCGCAGCTCGGGACCTCCCTGGCGCACAAGATCAGCAACAACTTCCAGGCGTTGCTGGGGATCCTGGACGCGATCGAGGCCGGCGCTCCGGCGCCAGGAAGGGTCGAGGCGGCGCAGCGGTTGGTCGCCGGCGCAGTCGAGGACCTGCGCAGGTTCGTCGCGGTGTCCCGCAGCGGGAGCGGCGCGTTGCGGCCCGTGCGGCTGGGGCCGGTCATCGAGCGCTGGCTCGAGAAGGCTGCTCCGGCGCTGCCCCCAAGGGTGCGCCTGACATCCCGCCGCGAGGTGCAGGACGACCGGGTGTTGGCGGACGCCGCCCAGATCGTGCTCTGGCTCGAGGTCAGCCTCGCGGCGGCGCTCGGCGGGATGGAACTGGGCGGCGCCGTCGAGGTGAGTCTGTTGGAGGGGAGCGCCCCGGGGTCCGTTCGCGTGGTTTTCTCCGACACCGGGGCGACGGCCGCTGGGGCCGGCGCCGAGGGGGAGGTCGACCGCGAGCACTTTGCCTCCCGTCGGACCGCGCGGGCGCTGGCGGAGCTGATCGCGATGCGCCATGGCGGCCGCACCGGCGGGGCGCTGGCCGGCGAGATGAGTGGGCGGAGCTGGGTCGAGCTGCCGGGCCGGTCAACGGAGTCGGCCGCCGAGGAGGAGGCGCCGGTGCGGCACCGCGCCGGGGCCGTCCTGGTGGCCGACGACGAGGAGATGGTGCGCACGCCGCTCGCAACCGCCCTCCGCGCCGCCGGTCACGAGGTGGTGGAGGCCGCAAACGGTCTCGAGGCGGTCGAGAAAGTCCTGGCGGCCCCGGAGCGGTTCGCCCTCGTCGTACTCGACCTCGTCATGCCCGTGATGGACGGGCGCGAGGCGCTGCGGCGCCTGCGCGCGAGCGCGCCGGGAGTCCCGGTGGTCATCTGCACCGGCTACGACCCCGCGGGAGACGACGTCCTGGCCGCGGCGGGCCTTCTGATCAAGCCGTTCTCGCTCGCCGAGTTCCTGGCGAAGGTGTCCGAGCTGACGGGGACGGGTGGGGCGGGCGCCACGGTGGTACCATAAGCCAGTGAAGGTTTACACGCGGACCGGCGATGACGGGTCGACTGGCTTGGGAGACGGTTCGAGGGTTTCGAAGGGCAGCCGGCGGGTCGGAGCGTACGGGGCCGTCGACGAGTTGAACGCGGTTGTCGGGGTCTTGCGGGCCGAGGTTATCCCCTCGCCTGGCGCGGCCGAGTTGACACACATCCAGGCGCTCCTCTTCGAGGTGGGAGCGTTCCTGTCGGACCCTCGGGGGCGTTTCGCTCTCTCCGAGGATGTGCTTCGTCCGGGCTGGCTGGAGCGCTGGATCGACGAGATGGAAAACGACCTTCCCCCGCTTCGCAACTTCGTGCTCCCGTCCGGGGTGCGCGCCGCGGCGCTTGCGCACCTGGCCCGCACGGCGTGCCGGCGGGCCGAGCGGGAGGTGGTCCTGCTGCGGGACGGGGGCGAGGAGGTCGGCGCGGTGATCCCGCTGTTGAACCGCTTCTCCGACGCGCTCTTCGTGCTGGCGCGGTGGCTGAACCTCCGGGCCGGGGTGGCTGACGCGCTGTGGCAGGGCCGCGCCTGATCAAAGCCATGGCCGACACCGGAGCGTTTGGCACGATGAGTGGAGTCTCGAGGGAGGCATGACGACGATCACGCTTCCCGAACGGGACCTCGAGATCCTCTCCGGCACGCTCGAGGAGAACTTCAAGTACCTGGCCGAGCGCCTGCGGGTGCGGGTGGCGGCGCGGGGCGACACGGTGTCGCTGGAAGGCGAGCCCGAGGCGGTCGCCGCGGCGGGCAAGCTCGTCACGGAACTCGGAAAGCTCGTCGCGAGCGGCTACTCGGTGGGGAAGGAGGAGTTCCGGACGGCGCTGCGGGTGATCGAGGAGGATCCCGACGCGGACCTCGTCCAGTTCTTCACCGACGCCTCGATCCCGGACGCCGTCAAGCGCCTTGTCGTGCCCCGCAACCTCAAACAGCGCCTGTTCATCCAGGCGCTCATCAAGTTCGACATCGTGTTCGCGGTGGGGCCCGCCGGGACCGGTAAGACCTACCTGGCGGTCGCGATGGCGGCGGCGGCGCTCGCCGAGCACCGGGTCAAGCGCATCGTGCTCACGAGGCCGGCCGTCGAGGCCGGCGAACGCCTCGGGTTTCTGCCCGGGGACCTCGTCGAGAAAGTGAACCCGTACCTGCGGCCGGTGTACGACGCGCTCTACGACATCCTCGGGTACGACCGCGTGGCGCGCCACATCGAGCGCGGGGTGATCGAGATCGCGCCGCTGGCGTTCATGCGGGGGCGGACGCTCAACGACTCGTTCATGCTCCTCGACGAAGCCCAGAACACGACCCCGGAACAGATGAAGATGTTCCTCACCAGGCTCGGGTTCCACTCCAGGGCGGCGATCACCGGGGACGTCACGCAAATCGACCTGCCCAACGAACGAGGCTCCGGCCTGGTGCAGGCGCGCCAGATTCTCGGCCAGCTGCCGGGGATCTGCTTCTTCGACTTCGCGAAGGAGGACGTCGTGCGCCACCGGCTCGTGGAGAAGGTGGTCGCGGCGTACGAGGCTTGGGACGAGGCGAAGCGCGGGAACGGCTCATGAGCGGCAAGGAGGCCAAGGAGGCCCGCACCACAGCGGCGCGGATCGCAGTGCGGCGGGGCGAGTTCGTGCAGCTGCGCCGGCGGTTGCTCGGCAAGACGTGGGCGTGGTATGGCTGCTTCCTCATCCTCGGGTCGCTGCTCGTGGTCCCCGGCCGCGCGACCAGGATTCCGCTGCTCAAGCCGGGGGAAATCGCGCCGTCCGACGTCGTCGTGGACCGCGATGTCGTGCTCCCGGACGCCGAGTCCACCGAGGAGAAACGGCGGCGCGCCAGTTTCGAGGTGCTGCCGGTCTACGTCTACGACCCGGCGATGGCCGGAGCGCTCGGGGACAAGCTCGACCGGGTGTTCCAGGAGGGCCGCAGGCAGCCCGGCGGCGACGACGTCGACCTCGCCGAGCGTCTCGGCGAGGTCGGCTCGTTGGTGATCCAGCCGCGCGAGGCGGCGGTGCTGCGCGCCTCCCGCTTCTCGCCGGAGCTCCTGGGCGTGCTGCGCGAGGTGGTGCAGGGGTTGTACCGGCAAGGGGTGGTGAGCGACCGGACGGAATTGCTGCACTCGGCGGACCGGGGCATCACGCTGCGCACCGCAGGCAAGAACGAGGAACGGGTCGAGCTCGACGTCTACCGGTTCGTGGACGGTGGTCCCGGGCTCGCCGAGGTGGTCGAGCAACGCCTCTCGGGCGAGCCCTCGGTCCCGCGCGCGTGGCGGGCGCCTCTCGCCGCGATGCTGGCACGCGCGATCGTCCCCAACGTCGTGCTCGACCGGGGGCAGACCCTGGCCAGGCGGCTGAAGGCCGCCAGCTCCGTCGAGGAGGTGTCGGTTCGCCTCCCGAGGGGGAAGATCCTGGTCCGCCGCGGCGACGAGGTGAACACCCAGACGGCGCGTCTGCTGGCCGCGCTCGCGGAGCGGAACACGCCGACGCAGACCGCCCTGCCGCTCGGCGGCGCCGCGCTCCTGCTGGCCCTGGTCGGCGCCGCCTGGCTCTTCTACCTGCGCCGACAGAGCCCCTCGGTCGAGGAGGCGCGGGTCAGGTTCGGCGCCCTGATCGCCCTCACGCTGGCGACCCTCGTGCTGGAGCGGTTCTTCGCCTTTCTCGCGCGGGGCGTCGCCGCGAGCCTGGTGCGCGACACCTTCGGGCACATCGAGATCTACCTGCCGGCCCTGCCGCACGGCGCCGGGCCGATCATCGCCAGCCTGATGTTCGGTCTTCCGGTGGGGGTGCTGTTCGCCGTGGGCCAGAGCGTGCTCGTGGCGCTCATGCTCGGGGGCGACGCCGGCCTCGCCGTCTACGCCCTCATCGCGGGGATCGCCGCGAGCTTCGCTTCCCAGCGCCTCAAGGAGCGCTACGTGCTGGCGCGGGTCGGGGCCGTGGTCGCCGGGGTGAACGCGGTCGCCGTACTCGGTCTCGCGCTGTGGCACGGCAAGGTGGCGGACGGGTCGGTGCTCGCGGCGCAGATGGCGTCGGCGGCGCTCGGAGGCGTGGTCGCGGCGGCGCTGGCGAGCTTCCTGCTCCCGGTCCTCGAATCCGCCACCGGGACGATCACGGACATCCGCCTGCTCGAGCTCTCGAACCCGAACCTGCCGCTCCTCAAGAGGATGTCGCTCGAGGCCCCGGGGACGTTCCAGCATTCGCTCGCGATGGCGAACTTCGCCGAGGCGGCGGCCGAGGCGATCGGGGCCAACCCGCTGCTCGCACGGGTCTGTTGCTACTACCACGACATCGGCAAGCTTGCCAAGCCCGAGTACTTCGTCGAGAACCAGCGCGGCGAGAACCCGCACGACAACCTGACCCCCTGGATGTCGGCGCTGGTGGTGTCGAACCACGTCAAGGCGGGCCTCGAGCTGGCGCGGCAGTACAAGCTGCCGGAGCCGATCCGGGACGCGATCACCACCCATCACGGGACCAAGCTGATCCGGTACTTCTACTCGCAGGCCAAGGCGAAGGAGGACCCCGACCACGGCGAGGTGCAGGAGACCGAGTTCCGCTACCCGGGCCCGCGTCCCCGCAGCAAGGAGATGGGGATCCTGATGCTCGCCGACGCGGTGGAGGCGGCCAGCCGCACGCTGTCGGACGCCACCCCGGGCCGGATCCAGTCGATGATCGATCAGATGGTCAAGAACATTCTCGAGGACGGCCAGCTCGACGAGTGCGAGCTCACCCTGAAGGACATCGAGAAGATCGGAGCCGCCTTCTTCTGGGTGCTCACCAACGCGTTCCACCACCGCATCGACTACCCGGGCTTCGACTTCAACCGGAAGCGCCGTGGCTAGAGCGCGGGTCACCTTCCGGTGGCAGCTGCGGGCTCCGGGGCGCCGTACCGCGGCGCTGCGGCGGCTTGCGGTCGCGGCGCTCAAGCGTCTAGACGCGGGGCCGGTGGAGGTCGGGGTGCTGGTCTGCGACGACGCCACGATCCGGACGCTCAACCGGCACTTCCGCGGCAAGGACGCGCCGACCGACGTGCTGTCGTTCCCGGCCGGTTTCGCGCAGCCCGACGGCCCGGTCTACCTGGGCGACGTGGCGATCTCCCTCGAAACCGCCCGGCGCCAGGCCGACCAGGCGAAAGTCGACCTCGATCGCGAGCTCGAGACGCTGCTGGTGCACGCTCTCGTCCACCTCTGCGGCTTCGACCACGAAACCGACGGCGGCGAGATGGCCGCGCTCGAGGCGCGGCTGCGCTCGGAGCTGATCGGGTGAGCGCGCTGGCGCTGTGGTGGGCGAACCCGGTGACCGCGGTTCTCACCGCGCTTGGCGCTGCTCGTTCTGCTGGTGCTCGCCGCGACCGGGATGCTGGCCGTCGTGCGTCTGGGCGCGATCCAGCTCGGAGGCTTGCTCGTGCAACGGGGGAGGCTGCTGCCGGGCCTGCCGCGACGGTCCGATGCGCAGGCGAGCGTGATCGTCTTCCTCCAAGCGGGGACGGGGCTCGTGCTGGTGCTGTTCTCCCTCGTCGCCGTCCGGGCCGGGCGCCTGGTCGGCGCGTCGCAGGTTGTGCTCGTCGCGGTCCTCGCCGCGGGCTGGCTCGCGGCGGTGGGCATCGGCCTGCTGTTCGCCCGGGGCGCGCGCGTGGAGCGCCTGGCCGTGGCGACGCTCGTCGCCATCCGGCCGTGGACCGCGCTCTTGCGCGTGCTGGCGAGGTTCGAGGGGAGCCAGGACCAGGCCGGGACGGGCGACGAGGAGGAGGTCGGCGAGCACGACGTGCAGGCGTTCATCGGCGCCGGCGAGGAAGCGGGGATCCTGGAAGAGGACGACGCCGAACTCGTCGCATCGATCGTCGAGCTGTCCGACACCGTGGCGCGCGAGATCATGACCCCCCGCACCGACATGGTGGCGCTCCCTGCGGCCGCGGGCTTCGCGGAGGTCGAGCGCCTGTTCGCCGACTCGATGTTCACCAGGATCCCCGTGTACCGGGAGACCCTGGACCGGATCGAAGGGGTGGTGCACGTCAAGGACGTCCTCCGCGCCGTGGCGAACGGACAGGCGGGCGCCGCCGCCGACCTGCTGCGGCCGGTGCTCATCGTTCCGGAGACGAAGCCGCTGCGCGAGCTGCTGCGCGAGTTCCAGGCGGCGCACCAGCAGATCGCGGTGGTGGTCGACGAGTACGGCGGCACCGCGGGCATCGTGACGCTCGAGGACATCCTCGAGGAGATCGTCGGGGAGATCCAGGACGAGCACCAGCGGGAGACGCCCGAGGTGGCGGAGGAGGCGAGCGGCGTCTATCTCGTGGACGGAGCCGCCCACGTCGAGGTGCTCGAGGACCTCTTCGGGGTGGAGGTGGGCGAGCTGGGGTTCGATTCCGTGGCGGGGCTGGTGCTGGAGCAGCTCGGCCACGTGCCCCGCCCCGGGGAGCGGACGCTCTGGCGGGGCCTGGACATCGAGGTGGTCGACGTCGACCGCCGGCGGCTGCGCCGCGTCCGCGTTCGGCGCCAGGGGGAGGGCGCGGCATGAGGCGCTCGGGCACGGTCGCGCTGCTCGGCCGCCCGAACGCGGGCAAGAGCACGCTCGTCAACGCGCTGCTCGGCGAGAAGGTGGCGATCGTCTCGGCCAAGCCCCAGACGACGCGGCACCGCATCACCGGCGTCCTCACGGAGGAGCGCGGGCAGGCCGTCCTTTTCGACCTCCCGGGAGTGCACCGGCCGCTGCACCGGCTCAACGTCCAGATGATGCACGCGCTCCGCGACACTCTGGCGGAAGTCGATCTGATCCTGGAGCTGTTCGACGCCAGCGCGGATCCCGGCGGCGGCGAGGGGTTCGTCGTCGGCCTGTTGGACGGGATCGAGGCCCCGGCCGTCCTGCTGCCCAACAAGGTGGACCTTGCGGGCGTTTCGAGCCGCCTGGCGGAGCGCACCGCGTTCTACTCGGCCAGGCACGCCTATGCGGCCGTGGTGCCGATCTCGGCGCTCAACGGCGACGGTCTGGCGGAGCTCCGGGACACCGTTTTCGGGCTGCTTCCGGAGGGCGAGCCGCTGCTCGACCCCTCGCTCACCACCACCCAGAGCGAGCGCTTCTTCGTGACCGAGTTGATCCGCGAGGCGGTGCTCGAGCGGGTCGAGAAGGAGCTCCCGTTCACCTCGACCGTGCACCTGCGCCAGTTCGAGGAGCAGGGGGCCGGGCCGGACACCCTCCTGCGGATCTTCGCCGACATCGTCGTGGACCGCGACAGCCAGAAGGGCATCGTCGTCGGCAGGGCGGGCGCAATGATCAAGGAGATCGGCACCGCGGCCCGCGCCCGCATCGAGTCGTTGCTCGGCGTCCGGGTGTACCTCGACCTGCGGGTGAAGGCCCGGCCGGGGTGGCGCGAGGACCCCAGGTTCCTCTCCGAGTTGGAGCAGGTGGAAGCCCCCTGGAGCCCGCCCGCCGACGGGGACGACGAGGGTTGAGCGTCACCGTCTACGTGGCCGACGGCTGCAGCCACTGTGCCGATCTGCTGGCCGATCTCGCGAGAAGGCGGGTGGCCTTCGAGGTCGTCAACCTCACGCGGGACCCGGCCCGGCTCGCGGAGCTGGCCGCCCTCACCTGGGAGCGGCGGCTGCCGGTCACCGTGGACCACGAGCGGTGCTCGATCGGGTTCGCGGGGCGGTCGAGCTCGTGGGCCGAACTGGGGCTCTCGCTTCCTCTGCGGCGCTCCGGTTGAGACGCTCGGCTATACTTGGCGCGCGACGGGAGGGCGTTGGTGGCGACAAGCGGGAGTTCATTGCACGCAAAGGTCAAGCAGCTGATCATCGACAGGCTCCAGCTGGACGGGGTGACGCCCGGCGACATCGACGACGCGGCGCCGCTGTTCGGCGACGGCCTGGGTCTCGATTCGATCGATGCGCTCGAGCTCGTGATCGGTATCGAAAAGGTCTTCGGCGTTCGCATCCAGGACGAGGAGGTCGGCGCCAAGGCCCTGGCTTCGGTGAACGCGCTCGTCGATTTCATGCGGAGCAAAGGTGTCGTCGAAGGGGCCTGATCCCGTCCCCCACCGCTTTCCGGCCCGGCTCGTCGAGCGGGCGGACGAAGGCGGGTCGGAGAGGGTCGCGATCGTGCTCGGGACCGCGAACGGCGCCGCCACCGGCGCCGGTTTGTGGCCGGCGACGCTGGTGGCCGAGGCGTTGGCGCAGGCGATCCTGATCGTGGCGTCCCCGGCGGTGCGCGGCGCGCTGCGCCTCGTGGGCCTCGACGGAGTCGCGGTGTTCCAGCCGTTGAGGCCGGGCGACCGGCTCGAGGTCGAGGTCCGCGAGCTGGGGGCGTTTGGCGCCCTGCGGCGGTACCGGTGCCGGGGGTTACGCGGCGGCGGGCTCGCCGCGGTCGCGGACGTGACGGTCTCGGGGTGACGGGGATGAGCGAAGCGGGGGAGCCAGCCATGCGCGTCAACAGGTCGGACGAGGGCGGCGTGACGATCGTCGAGGTGGAGGGGACGATCAAGCTCGGCGAGTCGGCGCAGCTGTTCGCCAAGGAGCTGCAGGAAGTGTTCGACAAGACGGCGGGCGGCGTCGTGATCGACTTCGCGCGCATCGACTACGTCGATTCCACCGGCATCGGCGAGCTGGTCGGCTACCTGCAACGCTTCACGCGCGCCAACCGGAGGGTCGCGCTCTTCCGCCCGCACCACCGCCTCGAGGCGCTGCTGAAGCTGACGCGTCTCGAGACGATCTTTCCGATCTTCTGGGAGCGCGAGGACGCGCTGCGGTTCGTTCGCGGCGCCGCCGATTGACCGGACGCTCAGCGCCGCAGGTGGGCCGCTTGGGCCGGCCGCGGCGGCTGCGGCACCCGGGAAGGAACCGAAGGAAACGTCAGGTTGAATGGTGCGAAAGGGGGGATTTGAACCCCCATGAGCTTGCGCTCACAAGGTCCTGAGCCTTGCGCGTCTGCCAGTTCCGCCACTTTCGCACGCGCCGCCGGGAGTGTACCGGCGGTCACGGAAAGTGTCAATGCGCGCCGCGGCCGGGGCGAGGAAGGGGAGGAACGCGATGCACCGTAGGCAGGTCGTCGCCGAGGTGAGGTCGGCGCGTGGCGACGGCGTCACGGCGGCGCAGCTCGAGCGCCGTCTCGCGGCCGCGCTGGAGCACGACGTCGCTCACCGCGAGCTGGCGGCGCTGTTGGCCGAGGCCGAGGAGCGCGGCGAAGTCGTGCGCGCGAAGGGCCGCGTGATCGCGGTCGAGTACTCGGACTACTACGTCGGCGAGCTGCGGGTGACTTCGCGCGGGTTCGGGATCGTCCGGCAGGGCGAGCGCGACTTGCCCGACATCGTCGTCCCGGCCGAAAAGCTCTCCACGGCGATGGACGGCGACCAGGTCCTCGTCCACCGCGGCGCACGGCGCAAGCGCGGCGCCCTCGTGCAGGATGACCACGGCGAGGTCGTGCGCGTCCTGCGCCGTCGGCGTCCCACCCTGGTCGGCCGGTTCGTCCCCGACCCGCTCCATCCGTGGGTCGATCCGTACGCCCGCCGCGTCGGGGTGCACGTCGTGCTCGACCCCGTCCCGGCCGAGCTGCCGAGACCGGGCGAGTTCGTCGAGGTCGCGGTGGACGAGGTCCCGGGCGAGGGGCCGGTGCGGGGCCGGCTGCTGCGTTCGCTGGGCGTCGCGGGGGAGAGCGGCGTCGACGAGGACGTCGTGCTGGCGGAGCTCGCCATCCCCGTGGAGTTCCCGCCCGAGGCCGAGCGCGCCGCCGCGGCCCTTCCCGACGGCGTGCGTCTCGAGGACCTCGAGGGCAGGGCCGACCACCGCGACCATCCGGCGGTCACGATCGACGGTGAGACCGCGCGGGACTTCGACGACGCGGTCGCGGCGTTCCCGGCGCGCGACGATGCGATCGAGGTCTTCGTCCATATCGCCGACGTGTCCCACTACGTCCGCCCGGGCGATGGGCTCGACGCGGCGGCGCGCGACCGCGGGACGAGCGTCTACCTGCCCGGCCGCTGCGTGCCGATGCTGCCGGAAAAGCTCTCCAACCACCTCTGCTCGCTCCTCGCCGCCGAGGACCGTCTGGTGTTTTCCGTCCGGTTCCTCGTGACCGCGGCCGGCGCGGTGGAGGGGTACCGCGCGGAACGCAGCGTCTTTCGCTCCCGCCGGCGCTGCACCTACACCGAGGTCTTCGGATGGCTGGAAGGCGGCGGGTTCCCCGCCGACCTGCCGCCCGGAGTCCGTCGCTCGCTGGAACTCCTCGACCTCGCGGCCCAGCGCCTCGGCCGGCGGCGGCGCGAGCGCGGCTCGATCGACTTCGACCTCCCCGAGCCGGAGATCCTGCTCGACCCGGACGGGTTCATGACCGGCGTGCAAGCCGCGCCGCGCAACCGGGCCCACCGCCTCATCGAGGAACTGATGATCGCCGCGAACGAGTGCGTCGCCCGCATGCTGGTCTGGGGGCGGCAGCCGGGGCTGTTCCGCGTCCACGAACGTCCCTCGGCCGGAAGGCTGGCCGAGCTGCAGGCGGTGCTCGGGGAGTTCGGGGTGGCGCTCAAGGGCGACCTCGACGAGCTGCCGCCGCGGGAGCTCCAGCGCGTCCTCGACGAGATCGCGGGCAAGCCGGAGGAGCGCTTCCTGCAGGCGCTGGTGCTGCGCTCGCTGGCGCGGGCGGCGTACGCGCCGGCGTGCAAGGGGCACTACGCGTTGGCCACCGAGTTCTATCTCCATTTCACCTCGCCGATCCGGCGCTACCCGGACCTCGTGGTGCACCGCTTCCTCGGCCGGATGCTGGCGGCGGGGATGCTCTCCGGGGCGGAGCGGGCGCTCGCCGAGGCTGACCTCGAGGACCTCGCGCAGCACTGCTCGTTCACCGAGCGGCGCGCCGACGAGGCGGAGCGCGAGGTGGTCAAGTGGAAGCAGCTTGAGTTCATGCGGGCGCACGTGGGCGAGGAGTTCTCGGGGCACGTGACCGGCGTCGTGGCGTTCGGGATCTTCGTCCAGCTCGAGGAGGCGTTCGTCGAGGGTCTCGTCCACGTGGCCGACCTCAAGGACGACTACTACCGCTACGACGAGACCGGGCACCGGCTGGTGGGCCAGCGCGGCGGACGGGTCCTGCGCCTCGGCGACGCGGTGCGGGTGCGGGTGAAGGGGATCAACGAGGAGTTCATGGAGGTCAACCTCGAACCGATCCTACCGCCGGGGAAGCCGGACGGGGAGCGGGCGCGAAGCTCCCGCCAGGCGCCGAGGCCGCGCGCCAAGGCGCCGGCGCCTCGCCGCGGCGGGCCGCCCGCGCGGCGCCGCCGGGGCCGTCGCCCTAGCTGATCGTCGCGGACGGCAGGACGTAGCGGTCGAAAGAAGTGCCGGGGCTGCGGCTCATCCACACCGATTCTGCGAGACACCGCGCGCCGGCCTCGAGCAGGTGCTCGACGCCGGCTTCGAACGGCGCGGGGACGAGCAGGTGGACGTCGGTTTCGGCCCCGGCGGCCGCCAGCTGGAGCGCCCACCCCAGACCGGCCAGAGCGGCCTCGGGTGTGGCCGCGGCCACCGGTCCGCATTGCCCCGGCCCGCCGTAGGCGTAGGCGGCGACCCGCTGGCCGTCCCGCACCTTGGCCAGCCGCAGGCGGCGATCGATCAACCAGTGCTCGTGGTCCATCGGGCGCGAGACGCCGCGCACGAGGCGGTCGAGGCGCTCGAGGTCGGCCGACCCCGCACGGCGCTTGATGGCGTCTTCCGTCAGCTCGCCGCCGGGAAGGAGCCTGGCGAGCGCGTGACCGACGGCGCGCGCGGTCTCGGCCGGGAGCGCGAGGCGGTAGACCGAATAGCGGGCGCGCAGCCCGAAGCGGAAGAAGAGTCCGTGCCACGGCGCCCCGCCGTGGACGAGGGCGGCGCTCTCGCCGGCGCCCGACCGCTCCCCGTAGGCCAGCGCCCGGCGGACCAGTTGCTCCGCAACCTCGCCGCTTTGATACTCCGGGAGCAACCATGGCTGGGCGATGTTGAGCTGGCGCGAGCGCACGTAGCCGGGGGCGAAGCCGACGACCTCGTCGCCGACGCTGACGGTGAGGAAGCCGTCGCCGTCGTGGAGCGCGAGATGGCGGAGGTCGAGGGCGAGGTCGCTCGGCGCCTGGCCGCGGGCGATGACGGGGGCGGTGTCCTCCCAGCCGGGAAGGGAGGAGCGCAGCTGCTCGGCCATCGCCACCAGCGGATCCATGCCGACGCGCGAGACCGGCTGCACCTTGATCTTCCCCGTCATCTCAAGACCTCCTGCCGGCGCCCGCAGGTGTTGCGCCCCCGGCCAACCGAGGCCCGGATTGTAGCAGCCGCGCTCACTGCCGCCGCCAAACGAACGCTCCGGTGTGGCAAAATGCAAATTGGAACGGAGGATGCCGATGATGTCTCACCACGCGACCGCGGGCCACTTCCTTGGGGTGGCGGACACGCTCTGGTTCGTGCTGCTCACTGTGGCGGCCGTGGCCGGAGTTGTGTGGTCTCTCTCACGCAGGTACTCCCTCATGATGTCGGGCCGGAAAGGCGTGGTCCTGGACCGGTGGGGGGAGCGGGTCCGCGGTGTGCTCGTCTACTTCCTCGGGCAGCGTCGGATGTTCCTCGAGCCGCTCCCGGGGGTCATGCACGCGCTGATCTTCTGGGGCTTCCTGGTCTTCTCGGTGCGGTCGCTCTCGATGGTGGTGGAGGGTCTCACGCGCGGGTGGGAGCTGCCGTTCCTGCACACCTGGGCGGGCCACGGCTACCTGCTCACCAAGGACCTTTTTGCGGTCCTCGTGCTCGTGGGGGTCGCGATCGCCGCGTGGCGGCGCCTCGTCAGCAGGCCGGCGCGGCTCGAATACAGCCCGGACGCCTGGGTGATCCTCGGTCTGATCGCGGCGTTGATGGTGACCGACCTGCTGTCGGACGGGGCGAGGATCGCCGGGGGCTCGCCGGGCCCGTGGGCGTGGACGCCGGCCTCGGCTGCCGCCGGCGCCTGGCTCGAGGGGACGTCGGCTGCGGCGCTGCACAGGCTCTACGTCGGCGCGTGGTGGGTGCACGTGGCGGCGCTCTACGTGTTCGCCAACTACCTGCCGTACTCCAAGCACTTCCACGTCTACACCTCGCTGCCGAACGTGCTGCTCAGGCCGCTCGACGAGCCGGGCCGGCTGGGCAAGATGGACCTCGAGAACATCGCCGAGGGCACGGCGCTCGGCGCCGCCAAGGTCACCGACCTGACCTGGAAGCAGCTTCTCGACCTCTACACCTGCACCGAGTGCGGCCGCTGCACGGTCGTCTGCCCGACGACGATCACCAAGAAGCCGCTCATCCCGCGCGACCTCACCATCGCGCTCCGCGACCACCTCAAGGCGTCGTCCGGCGAGATCATCGGCGACCCGGGGCGGTCCCCCGGAACGCCCAGCCGCGAGCTGGCGGGCGACGTGATCGATCCCGAGGTCGTGTGGGCGTGCACGACCTGCCGGTGGTGCGAGGAGGCTTGCCCGCTGTTCATCTCCTACGTGGACAAGATCGTGGAGATGCGGCGCCACCTCGTGCTCGAGAAGGCCGATTTCCCCGGCGAGGCCGAACCCGCGTTCCGCGGCATGGAGGTCAACGGCAACCCCTGGCAGCTGCCGCCGGAGACCCGCGGCGACTGGGCCAAGGGGTTGGACGTGCCGCTGGCGTCGGACGGGGGCGAGTTCGAGTTCCTGTTCTGGGCGGGGTGCGCCGGGTCGTACGACGACGCGGGCAAGCGGACCTCGCAAGCTTTGGTCAAACTGTTGCACGCCGCGGGCGTGAAGTTCGCGATCCTCGGTCCCGAGGAGCGCTGCACCGGCGATGCGGCGCGCAGGCTCGGCAACGAGTACCTGTTCCAGACGCTGGCGGCGGCCAACGTGGAGACCCTGAACGGGCGCGGCGTCAGGAAGATCGTCACCAACTGCCCGCACTGCTTCAACACGCTGGCGCACGAGTACCCGGACTTCGGCGGGAAATACGAGGTCAAGCACGGCACGCAGCTGATCGCCGAGCTCGTGGCTGAGGGCCGCCTGACGCTCACGACCGAGCTGCGGCGCGAGCTGACGTTCCACGACCCGTGCTACCTGGGCCGAACGAACCACGAATACGACGCGCCCGCGCGCGATCCTGCAGGCGATCCCGGGGCTGACCCTCAAGGAGGCGCCGCTTTCGCGCGAGAAGGCGATGTGCTGCGGCGCCGGCGGCGGGCGGATGTGGCTCGAGGAGAAGCTCGGCTCGCGGATCAACCAGACCCGGATGCACCAGTTGCAGGAGTCCGGCGTTGCGGACGTCGCCGTGGCCTGCCCGTTCTGCGCCGTCATGGTGGGGAACGCGCAACAGGAGCTGGGGATGGAGGACGCGCGGACGGTGGACGTGATCACGCTCGCGGCGCAGGCGCTCGGGAGCGACCCTCGGGCGCTCACCCCCGACAGCTGACCGGGGAGGATCGGGCCGAGGGCGAATGGCGATGGGCAGCTCCGGTGGTCGCCGCGGCCGCGTCGGCAGGGGCGGGGAATCGCTGGCAGCCTTGTTCCTGAGGCTCAAGGGGTATCGGATCGAGGCGCGCAACTGGCGCTGCCCGCTCGGCGAAATCGACATCGTCGCCTGGGACCGAGGCACGCTGGTGTTCGTCGAGGTCAAGACCAGGACCGGGCGCGGCGCCGGGACGCCCGAGGACGCCGTCACGCCGGGGAAGCAGCGGCGGCTGGCGCGGCTCGCTCAGGCGTACTTGGCCAAAGCTCGTCGCGATCCGCCCCCGTGCCGTTTCGACGTGATCGCAGTGGAGGGCCGGGGGTGCATCCCGCGCCTCCGGCACCTCCGGGCTGCCTTCCGCGCGGACGGAATGACCTAGTCTGGTCTTTGGGCCCCGGTCCAAGACCGCCATCGCCCGATCCCGCGCACCCGAGACGAACGGTTTGAGGTCGGACCTGTGCGGTCCGGAGCCGCCACGTCGTTTGTCCTGTTGGAGGTGGAAGGGCGAACCGCCCCTCCGGGGAGGAACAGGGACACGGGGGCGTACAGGTGCTTCGACAGGTCGCTCATAACCTGAGTCGCCCGGGGCAAACCGCGTCGCGATCCAAGCTGGCGCAACGAGGACGCACCCGTTGCGAACCCCTCCGAGCTCTCTCCAGGAGATGCCCGGAGGAGAAAGGAGTCGCAAGATGGGAGTCGAAGAGCACAGTGGGAGGGTGGGGATGGCGCTTGGCCTCGCACCGGCGCTGGTGTTTCTCGCGGTAGGAGTGGGTCTCGCCGCCCCGCCGGTCGTGAGGCCGGCCGGCCTCGGCGCGCCGGTGCAGGTCAAGCCGCCCTGTGGCGCCGTGCTTCACAACTTTCCCCGCGTCATCACGTTCGTCTGGAACGCGGCGCCGCCCGCCAACGGCTATCAGGTAGAGGTGGACTGCTTCGACTGCCGTCAGGTGGGGCACTGGGACAGCGAGGTCGGGCCGCCGCAGTTCGTCTCGACGTCGGGCGCCACCACGGCGACGTTCACCTTCCCGGGCGACAACAAGGGGCGCTGGAGGGTGCGGGGGACGCAAACCGCGTCCGCGCCGGGGATGAGCGCCATCCAGGCCGGGCCCTGGAGCCCGTGGTGCGCGTTCAGCTTCAAGACCGGCGGGACGCTCGGCCCGCCGCCCGGCGGCCCGGGGCAGAACTGCGGGATCAGCCTCGCCTCGCTGAGCAAGACCTCGGGCTTCCCCGGCGACACGTTCGAGATGAACGGGACCTGGGGCCCCACGCAGGGGGCGAAGGTCCCATGCATCAACAAGGGCGGGGAGAACCACCTCCAGGTCGTGAGCTGGACAGCGACGAAGCTGACCGTGAAGATCCCCGCAACCCTCGGGCCGGGCCTTTACAAGGTCGGCGTCTACTGTGAGGAGCTCCAACCGGGGGTCACGACCTTCAGCAGCGGCTGGAAGGACTTCGAGATCCTGGCGCCGAAGCCGATGCCGGACATCACGAGCCAGAAGGGGATCACGATCGGTGGCGCGATCGGCGGGGCGGGGGGCAAGTTCGTTCCGTGGGGAGGGAGCGTGATCCTCTCCGAGGGTGACGCGATGCACGGCTCCCCCAACTCCGAGTGCGCGTTCAACCTGTCGTACGACATGGTGAACCTCACGGGCACTCCGACGGGGCCGGCGAAGTTCCTCAACCGGATTAGGGCGGACTCGAAGGTCGTCTCGATCCAGAGCATGCTGAGCCTCGCAGCCAACGAGGCGAGGCAGGTCAACACTCAGGCGTACCTGCCGATCGGGAAGCACACTCTGAGCCTGTGGCTGGACAACGACAACAACGTGGCCGAGATGCCGCCAAACGGCGAGTCCAACAACGTCTTCCGGATCACGTACGACCTACAGGGCAAGTGCTACGAGCCCTACAACCCCAAGTAGCGACTGGGCGCCGTGCGCGGCAGCTGAAGGCGAGGGGCCCGCGACCGCGGGCCCCTCAGCTTCACGGGAGCAACGGTCGCGGCAGCTACGGCCGCTCGAGAAGGTAGGCGAACCCCATCCCGCCGCCGATGCACATCGTGACGATGCCGCGCTTGGCGTTGCGCCGTTTCATCTCGCCGAGGATCTTGCACGTCAGCACGGCGCCGGTCGCCCCGAGCGGGTGGCCGGTCGCGATCGCGCCGCCGTTGACGTTCGTCTTCTCGGGGTCGAGGCCGAGCTCGCGGGTGCAGTAGATCGACTGGCTGGCGAACGCCTCGTTGATCTCGACGAGGTCGATGTCGGCCAGGGAGAGCCCGGTCTTTTCGAGGAGCTTCGGCACCGCCTTGGCCGGGCCGATCCCCATGATGTCCGGGGGCACTCCGGCGACCGCCCAGCTCTGCACGAACGCGATCGGCTCGAGGCCGAGCTCGGCCGCCTTCGTGTCCGACATCATCACGACGGCGCCGGCGCCGTCGTTGATCTGCGAGGAGTTGCCGGCGGTGACGGTGCCGCGCGGGTCGAACGCCGGCTTGAGCTTGGCCAGCGCCTCGAGCGAGGTGTCGGCGCGCGGGCCCTCGTCGGTGTCGAAGTCGAACTCGCGCCACGCGCCGTTGTCCATGGTGCGGACGCGCAGCGGCACGATCTCGTCCTTGAACTTCCCGGCGGCGATCGCGGCTGCGGCGCGCTGGTGCGAGCGCAGGGCGAACGCGTCCTGCTCCTCGCGGCCGATCCCGAACTGACGGGCGACGATCTCGGCCGTCGTGCCCATCGAGGCGTAGGCGTTTGCCATGGCGTCGACGAGCGGCGGGTCCGCGATGATCTTGTTGCCGCCCATCGGCACCATCGACATCGACTCCACGCCGCCGGCGATGATCACCTCGGCGTTGCCGGAGCGGATGACGTCGGCGGCCCACGCGATCGACTGCGACCCCGAGGAGCAGAAGCGGTTCAGCGTCGTCGCGGGGACCTCGACCGGGAATCCGGCGAGGAGCGTGATCATGCGGGCGACGTTCATGCCCTGCTCGGCCTCGGGCATCGCGCAGCCGAGCATGACGTCGTCCACCATGGCAGGTTCGAGTCCGGGCGTGCGCTTGATGAGCGCCTGGAGCACCGGCGCGGCGAACTCCTCCGGCCGGGTGTCCTTGAGGCTGCCCTTCTTGGCGCGGCCGATTGGGGTGCGGGCGTAGGAAACGATCACGGCTTTGGGCATGGTCACCTCCGACTGCGGTTTGAGGCTCTTGGGATGAGAGTCGGGAATTGGCGGCGCATCAGTTCCTCAACGGCTTGTTGTTGATCAGCATGTACTGGATCCGTTCCAGCGTCTTGGGCTCGCCGAGGAGTGAGAGGAACGCCTCGCGTTCGAGGTCGAGGATCGCCTGCTCGGTCACCGGGTTGTTGATCGTCGTGTCGCCGCCGCAGAGGATGTTGCCGACGTGCGTCGCGATCTTCTCGTCGTGCGAGGAGATCCAGTGGGTGATCTTCATGTTGTGGAGCAGCGTCTGGATGGTCGCGAGCCCGTCGCGGCCGGGGAGGTAGAACGTGCGCGGAAGCGGCGGGCGGTACCCCTCCTCGGCCATGGCGATCGCCATGCGCTTGGCCGTCCAGAGCTGTTGGTCGCGGTTCATCTCGACGTGGTCGAACGGGCGCAGGTACTTGAGCTCGCGGGCCTCCTCCGCCGACGTCCCGACCTTGGCCATGGCGATCGCCTCGAACGCCTTGCGCAGGAACGGCATGTTCGACAGGACCGGCTCGTCGAGGCCGTCGAGCACGCGCTCGAGCATGAAGACGTGGCCTCCGCCGGCGGGGACCAGGCCGACGCCGACTTCGATGAGGCCCATGTACGTCTCCGCCAGGGCGCAGACGCGGTCGCCGGACATCGTGATCTCGGCGCCGCCGCCGAAGGTGAAGCCGAACGGGGCGGTGACCACCGGCACGCGCGCGTGCTGCAGCCCCAGGGTCATCGACTGGAATTTCCGAACCATCGTGTCGATGGCCTTCCACTGCTGGCTCATCGCGCCCTCGAGGATCATCAGGAGGTTCGCGCCGGCGCAGAACTGCTCCCCCTGGTGGTGGATCACGAGGCCGCGGAACTCCTTCTCGGCGATTCCGATCGCCTGGTGGACCGCGTCCATGATGTCGTCGTCGATCGGGTTCAGCTTGGGCTGCAGCTTGGAGTGGAACTCGACGCACGCCACCCCGTCGCCGAGGTCCACGACCGACGCGCCGGGGTTCTCGAACACCGCCGGCGTGCGCCGCTTGATCTCGCGCAGGACGAGGAAGCTCGAGGGTCGCGGCACGAGCCGGTAGGAGTTGCTGCGCGCGTCGTAGAACTCGCGGCCGTCGAGGCCGTCGCGGTAGAAGCTCCCGGCGCCGGACTCCAGCATCTTGCCGACCCACGCCGCCGGCTCGACGCCCTCGGCCTTCATGCGCTTGACCGTCTCGGCGACGCCGAGCGCGTCCCAGATCTCGAACGGGCCGAGGTCCCAGTTGAAGCCCCAGGTGAGGCCGTGGTCGATGTCCACGATCGTGTCGGAGATCTCGCCGAGGCGGCGGGAGGAGTAGGCGAGGGCGTCGCGCGTCACCCGCCACGCGAAGGCGCCGGCGCGGTCGTCGGCGTTCACGAGCGTCTTGATGCGCGTCCCGGAGTCGTGGATCCCCTTGGTCTGCTTGAGCGACGGGGCGTCGAGCTTGGCCTTGGGGCGGTACTGGCCGGTCCGCCAGTCGAGGGTGAAGTCGACGTTCTCGCCCTTGGCGCCCTTCTCGCGCTTGAAGAAGCCGGCCTTCGTCTTGCGGCCGAGCTGCTTGTTCTCGACCATCTTGGTGACGAACTCGGGGACGGCGAACGCCGACTGGCACTCGTCGTCGGGGCACTCCTCGCGCAGGGTGCGCACCACGTGCACCATCGTGTCGAGGCCCACGAGGTCCACGGTGCCGAACGAGGCGCTCTTCGGCCGCCCCATCGCGGGGCCGGTGATCGCGTCCACCTCGTCCACCTGGTACCCCATCTCGACCATCGCGTGGACGGTGGCCATGAGGCCGTAGACGCCGATCCGGTTGGCGACGAAGTTCGGCGTGTCCTTTCCGAACACGATCCCCTTGCCGAGGAGGAACTGGCCGTAGTCGCTCATGAACGAGACGACCTCGGGATCGGTCTCCTCGCCGGCGATCACCTCCAGCAGGCGCATGTAGCGGACGGGGTTGAAGAAGTGCGTCACGAGGAAGTTCTTGCGGAAGTCGTCGGAGCGGCCCTCGACCATCTTCTTGATCGGGAGGCCGGAGGTGTTGGAGGAGACGATCGTGCCGGGCCGGCGCACCGCCTCCAGGCGCTCGAACACCTGCTTCTTGACGTCGAGGCGCTCGACGACCACCTCGACGATCCAGTCGCACTCGGCGAGCTTGCCCCAGTCGTCCTCGAAGTTGCCGGCCGAGACCAGAGGCAGGAAGCGCTTGGAGTAGAGCAGGGAAGGCCTCGACGTCCTGATGTTCTCGATGCCGGCGAGCGCCAGCTTGTTGCGGAATCGCCTGTCGGTGCGGGTGAGCCCGGCCTTCTCGTCCTCCGGCGTGAGCTCGGGAGGGACGATGTCGAGCAGCAGCACCGGCACGTTGGCGTTTGCGAGGTGGGCGGCGATCCCGGAGCCCATCACGCCTGCACCCAGCACTCCGACCTTGCGGATCTCCCTGTGCATGGATATCTCCTTTGCCTGTCCCGGCCGGCCAGCGGATGTGGACTCCCCCAAAACCGCCGCGACTGAACGCCCGTTCATTGTGCCTCGGATGGCGCCGTCTGACAAGTGGTCAGTCCCTGCCGCTTCCCGGTTGCCGGCGGCCCTTGGGCTCGCCCGCCCTGCGAACGGTCAGAACAGGCCGACGCCCCAGAGGTCGTGGATGTGCACCATCCCGGCCACGCGGCCGTCGGGG
Organism: uncultured Acidobacteriota bacterium; assembly: GCA_963747245.1. Classification (GTDB taxonomy): domain Bacteria; phylum Acidobacteriota; class Thermoanaerobaculia; order Thermoanaerobaculales; family Thermoanaerobaculaceae; genus RBG-13-68-16. The sequence continues at coordinate 27,787 of CAVVEO010000013.1, read as the reverse complement.
CCGGTCACGATGAGCGACGTGATCCGCCTGGTCTCGAGCAGGCGGAGGGCGCCGGTCGCGAGCGTTCCGGGCGCGATCGTCACGCCCCCCGAGTGCATCACCTCGGCGGCGCGACGGGCGAGGGGGTCGGGGTCGGCCTCCATCAGGCGCCGCAGGTCCCCGTCGGTGATCACTCCGAGCAGGCGGCCATCGCGGTCCTGCACGGTCGTGATCCCGAGCCCCTTCCGCGACATCTCGTAGATCACGTCCTTCATCGGCGTGTCCGCGGCCACCCGCGGGACCTCCTCGCCGGCGTGCATGAGGTCGCCCGCCGTGAGCAGCTTCTTGCCCAGCTTCCCGCCCGGATGGAGCTGGGCGAAGTCCTCTGGCTTGAAGCCCTTGCGGACGGAGACGGTCATCGCGAGGGCGTCGCCGAGGGCCAGCGCCGCGGTCGTCGAGGCCGTCGGCGCCAGGTTGAGTGGGCACGCCTCCCGGTCCACCCCCAGGTTGAGGTGGACGTCCGCATGCCCCGCGAGTGCGGAGGACGGGTTCGAGGTGATCGCGATCAAACGGTTGTCGAGGCGCTTGAGGTACTCCACGAGCTGGACGAGCTCGCCGGTCTCGCCGGAGTTCGAGATCGCCACCACGACGTCGCCGCGTCGCGACCATGCCGATGTCGCCGTGGATCGCCTCGGCGGGGTGCAGGAACAGCGCCGGCGTGCCGGTCGAGGCCATCGTGGCCGCGAGCTTGCGGCAGATGATCCCGGACTTGCCCATTCCGGTCCATACGACCCGCCCCTGGCAGCCGACGAGCAGCTCCACCGCTTGAAGGAAGGTGTCGTCGAGCCGATCCCGCAGGCGCAGGATCGCTTCAGCCTCCGTCGTCAGCACCTCACGCGCCAGCTCGAGCGACATGCACCCTCCCTCGGACAAGACTCACGGCTCAGGCATTCTAGCCTGTGGCTCGGCCGAGGGCGGCCGGGCCGCGGCGCGCCGAACCTGGGGAGCGCCCGGACGACCTCCGGTCCCGCCGCCTCCCGCGCAGCGCCGCGGACGAGCCCGTGTGCGCCGGCGCGAGCCGGGCCGAGAGAGTGGAATGCCGCGACTGCCGAGTCGCTTCCCGATTTCAATGGGGCGGTGGCTCCTCACGGGCGCGGCGTTGCTGGCGGCTTCGCGGGCGAGTGCCGGCGCGGGCCTGCGCGCCGTGCGGGTGGTGCTGCACGGCCCGCACGCGGGCGGCGGCGTGCCGACGGAGGTCCTCCTGCCGGCCGGTTGGAGGCCCGGCGAGCCCGCCCTGCTGATGGTCTTCCTGCACGACGGCTGGGGGAGCGAGACCTCGTTCAGGAGGCACGGCCTCGCCGACCTCGCGGCCGGGATGATGCGGGGCGGCGCGATCCCGGCGGTGGTCATCGCCAGCCCGCGCCACCGGGGGACGTTCCTCGTGGACAGCCCGCGTGCCGGAATGGAGAGCTTCGTCGCCGAGGACCTCGTGCCGGACCTGGAGCGGCGCTTCCCGGGCGCGGGAGGGAGCCCCGCGCGCCGGTCGGTGTGGGGGATCTCGTTGGGTGGCTACGGGGCGCTCAAGATGGCGCTCCGCCACCCCGGTGTGTTCGGCCGCGCCGGCGCGCTGGCGCCGTGGGTGCAGCCCCTGGCCTGGGACAGCTACGAGAAGGACCGCACCTGGTGGAGCAGGCGCTTGCTCGAGCCGGTCTTCGGCCGCAGCCGCGCCGAGAGCCGGTTCGAGGCCAATGACCTCTTCCGCATGGCCGCGGCCGTCGACCCACGCCTGGTGCCGCCCCTCTACGTCAGGACCGGGTCGGAGGACAAGTGGGAAGCGGGCGCCCTACGGCTGGTCGCGGCGATGAGGACGCGCGGAATCGCGGTGGATGCGGCCTCGATCCCCGGCGCCCGCCACCGCTGGTCGGACTGGCGGCGCGCGGCGCCCGCGGTCCTCGAGTTCCTGACGCGAACCCAAGCCGCCGGCGTGTGCGTATCATGGCGGGGCGTCGCGGCGGGGCAGGGGAGGCCGGAGGGCGGTGGGCGCCCGCGGCCGTGACGGGGAGGAGCGGCAGGATGGCCGAGAGCACGGGTTCCGGGGGTGCGGACCTTTCCGCGCTGAGGATCGACGATGGCGCTCGCACTCCGAAGGGCGGCGGGAAGGGGTGGGTGCTGGCGGCTCTCGCGGCGATCGCGTTGGCGCTGGCGACAGCGGCGGCGCTCGCGCTGTTCGGCCGGACCGCGGTCGTGGAGACCGCGACCGCGAGGCCCGCGGGCCCCGGCGGTGCGGTCGCGCTGCTGAACGCCAGCGGGTACATCACTCCGCGCCGGCGCGCCACCGTGGCCGCCAAGATCACGGCGCGCGTCGTGGACGTCTACGTCGACGAGGGGATGGAGGTCGCCGAGGGGCAGCTCCTGGCCCGCCTCGACGCGTCGGACGCCGACGCCCGCCTGCTGGCCGCGCGAACGGCGCGAGACGCGACCGCCGCCCAGATCGAGAGCCTGGAGGTGAACCTCGCCAACGCCGAGCGCGAGGCGAGGCGGCAGCACGACCTGGAGAAGGGCGGCGTCACCACGGTCGAGGCGCTGGACGCCGCGCGCACGGCCGCCCAGAGCCTGCGCGCCCAGGTCGCCGCGGCGAGGGCGCAGGTGCACGCGGCCGACGCCGAGATCGGAGTGGCGCAGCAGGACGTGGAGAACTGCACGGTGCGGGCGCCATTCTCGGGGATGGTGGTTTCGAAGGACGCGCAACGCGGCGAGATGGTCTCGCCGGTCTCGGCCGGGGGCGGTTTCACCCGCACGGGGATCGCGACGATCGTGGACATGGCCTCCCTGGAGATCGAGGTCGACGTGAACGAGTCCTACATCGCCCGGGTCGCGCCGGGACAGCGGGTGGACGCCGTGCTCGACGCCTACCCCGAGTGGCACATCCCGGCGAAGGTGCGAACCGTGATCCCGACGGCCGACAGGCAGAAAGCCACCGTGAAGGTCCGCATCTCGCTCGACAAGCTCGATCCCAGGATCCTGCCGGACATGGGGGTGAAGGTGTCGTTCCTCGCCGACGAGGCCGCGGGCGCAAAGGCCGCCTCCGGCGTGCTGGTCCCGGCCGCCGCGGTGCATCTGGCGGACGGCAAGCAGGTCGTCTTCCTGGTCCGCGACGGCGTGCTGGAGCGGCGCGCGGTGAGCGTGGGCGCGGCGGCAGGCTCGGACGTCGAGGTGACGGCCGGCGTTGCCGCCGGCGACGTGGTGGTGGTGAGTTCCCCCGCCGGGCTGCGCGACGGGCAAGAGGTGAAGGTGAAGTAGGGCGAGGGCGCGGGGTCGGGCCTCGGCGCCGGGAGACGGAGGTCGGCATGGTGAGAGTGGACGGCAAGGGGAACGGCAGCGGCCTCATCCGGGTGCGGGACCTGGACAAGAAGTACCGGCGCGGCAGCGAGGAGATCCACGTCCTGCAGGGTCTCAACCTGGACGTCGAGAAGGGCGAGTTTGTGGCGTTCATGGGTCCGTCCGGTTCGGGCAAGACCACGCTGCTGAACCTGCTCGGCGGCCTCGACCTGCCGACGGCGGGGAGCATCACGGTGGCAGGCGACGAGATCACCCGCATGGCGGCGGCCAGACTCACCGCGTGGCGGGCCCGCCACGTCGGCTTCATCTTCCAGATGTACAACCTGATCCCCGTGCTGACGGCGTTCGGCAACGTCGAGCTGCCGCTGCTCCTCACCAGGCTCTCGAAGGCGGATCGCCGGAAGCACGTCGAGGCCGCCCTCGGTGTGGTCGGCCTCCTGGACCGGACCGACCACTACCCGCGCCAGCTCTCGGGCGGCCAGGAGCAGCGCGTCGCGATCGCCCGGGCGATCGTAGCCGACGCGACGTTCCTGCTCGCCGACGAGCCTACCGGCGACCTGGACCGCAGGAGCGCCGACGAGATCATGGAGCTGCTCGGCCGTCTCGTGCGCGAGCACGGGACGACGATCCTGATGGTGACGCACGACCCCCGCGCCGCGGAGCGGGCCGGGGTCGTGCTCCACCTCGACAAGGGCGTCCTCGTGGAAGGCGCCGCGACGGCGGGGGTCGGGGCATGAAGTTCCTCGGCCTGGTTTGGGCGAACCTGGTGCGGAAGAAGCTCCGCACCACGTTGACGGTGGGGTCGTTCGCGGTGGCGCTCTTCCTCTTCGGCCTGCTCGTCACGATCCGCGGCGCGTTCTCCGGCGGGGCCGACGTCGCCGGGGTGGACCGGCTCACGGTGATCAACAAGACGTCGCTGATCATGCCGCTGCCGCACTCGTACCGCGACCGGCTCCTGCAGGTGCCGGGCGTGGCCGCGGTGACGTTCGCGACCTGGTTCGGCGGCGTCTACCAGGACGAGCGCAACTTCTTCCCCCAGTTCGCGGTGGACACGGACACGTGGTTCCGGGTGTACTCGGAGTACGTGGTCCCGCAAGAGCAACTCGCGAGCTTTCTGCGCGATCGCCAGGGGTGCCTCGCCGGGCGTTCCCTGGCCCAGCGCTTCGGGTGGAAGGTCGGCGACCGGATCCCGCTGCGGGGCACGATCTGGACCGGGACGTGGGAGTTCAACCTCGACGGCATCTACGGGGGAGACCGGCCGGACGTGGACACCTCGCAGATGTTGTTCCGCTACGACTACCTCGAGGAGCAACGGCGGTTCGGCAAGGGCACGGTCGGCTGGTACGTCGTGAAGCTCGCGAACCCGGACGACGCCGTCAAGGCGGCCGCGGCGATCGATGGCGCTTTCGCCAACTCGCCGTACGAGACGCTCACGCAGACCGAGAAGGCGTTCGCCGCGTCCTTCGCCAAGCAGATGGGGAACATCGGGCTCCTCGTCATGACGATCGGCGCGGTGGTGTTCTTCACCCTCCTCCTGGTCACCGGGAACACGATGGCGATCGCCGTCCGCGAACGGACAGCCGAGTTTGCCGTGCTCAAGACCGTCGGGTTCCCGGACGTGGCGGTCCTCGGACTCGTACTCGGCGAGTCGGTCCTCATCGCCGGCCAGGGCGGGGCGATCGGCCTGGCGCTCGCCAAACTGTTCACCCTCGGCGGCGACCCGACCCGCGGCATGTTGGCCTCGTTCTACCTGCCGTGGAGCTCGATCGGCCTCGGGCTCGGCCTCGCCCTCCTCGTCGGCGCGGTCGCCGGCGCGCTGCCGGCGATCTCGGCGATGCGGCTCCGGGTCGCGGACGCGTTGGGGAGGGTCTGAGCGATGGCGATCCCCCTTGCGTACAACGTCCGCAGCGTGCTCCAGCGCTGGACGTCGGCGGTGGTCGCGGTGCTCGGCATCGCCGGAACGGTCGGCGTGTTCGTGGCGATGCTGGCGATGGCGCATGGGTTCAGGGCCACCCTCGTCGCGTCGGGGTCGCCGAGCAACGCGATCGTCCGGCGGGCGGGCGCCGACTCGGAGATGGTCAGCGCGGTCACTCTCGACGAGCTGCACGTCATCGAGGACGCGCCCGGCGTGGCCCGCGACCCCCGCGGGCCGCTCGTTTCGGGGGAGGTCGTCGTCATCGCGGGCTTCCGCCTCAAGTCGAGCGGGACGGTGGCCAACGCGCAGGTGCGCGGCGTCTCGGCGAGGGCGTTGCAGGTCCGGGACAACGTCAGGATCGTCAAGGGCAGGTTCTTCGAGCCCGGCCTGGCCGAGCTCGTAGTCGGCCGCAACGCGCTCGACTCGTACGCGGGATTCGACCTCGGCTCGACCGTGCGGTTCGGGGGCGGGACGTGGACCGTGGTCGGGGTGTTCGACGCCGGCGGCAGCGCTTTCGACTCGGAGATCTGGTGCGACGCCAACGTCCTGAACCAGGTCTACAAGCGCCCCGGCAACGTCTTCCAGTCGGTGACGGCGCGCCTGGGTACGCCGGCGGCGTTCGCCAAGTTCAAGGACGCGCTCACCGCCGACCCGCGGCTCTCGGTGCAGGTGGAGCGCGAGACCTCGTACTACGAGCGGCAGTCGCGCGCCCTCACGCGGCTCATCCGGGTGCTGGGTTTTCTGGTCGCCATCGTGATGGGGATCGGGGCCGTCTTCGGCGCGCTCAACACGATGTACTCGGCGGTGGCGGAGCGCTCGCGCGAGATCGCGACCATGCGCGCCCTCGGTTTCGGCAGCGCAGCGGTGGTTCTCTCGTTCCTGTTCGAGGCCCTCTTCATCGCGCTCGTTGGCGGCGTGCTCGGGTGCCTCGCGGTGCTCCCCGTCAACGGGCTCACGACCGGCACGATGAACTGGCAGACGTTCTCGCACCTGGCGTTCGCCTTCCGGGTCACGCCGGCGCTGCTCGCCGAGGGGATCGTGTTCGCTTTGCTCATGGGTTTGGTCGGCGGCGTCCCCCCGGCGCTCCGCGCTGCGCGCCGTCCGGTCGCGTCCGCGTTGCGGGACCTGTAACCCGGCGGAAAGCTGCCGTCAGAACCGCTTTCCGACGCCGATCCAGACGTTTGGCCCGGTGAAGTCGGTGTCCGCGGTCACCCGCGGAGCAGGCGCGAGCGCGCCGCTGGCCGGGACCGTGTGCGTCATCCTGGCCCAGACGTACGCGGCGCCGACCTCGACGTACCACGGACTTGCGGCGGCGAGGGGGACGTCGGCCCCGATGCCTGCGGAGAAAGTCGGAAACCAGCCGTCGTTGTCGACGACGAGGGCTTGGGCGACATAGTCGTTGGCGAGGGCGAGCGTGGTCCTGTCCTTCTCGTATCCGAAGCCGCCGCCGCCGTAGAGGAACGGGACCACTCGCGTGCACGAGGGGCACGGCAGGTAGTGGGCGATGAGATACAGGTCCGCGTACGTGCTGTACCTCTGCTCGAACGCGAGACGGGCCGGTCCCGCCTCGGTGGCGACCGTGGCGTGCCCCTTGATCGACCCCTGGCTGTAGTCCACCTGCAGGCCGAGCTTCCAGCGGGGGGAGACCTTCTTGAACAGCTGCGCGCCCACGCTGAGGTTCGCGACGTCGCTCCAGTCGTCGAAGTTCGTGCCGAACATCTGGTTGATCTGCTGGATCTGGGTGTTGGTGACGCTCTGCTTCGGCCACGCGTCCTGGACGTACACCGTGAAGTAGAACGGGTGAGCGTCATCGGCGGCGCGGGCGGGGACGGCCGCGGCCGCGGCGGCGCCGAGGAGGAGCGCCCAGACGCACCGGTGGGTGGAAGCGACGTTTCTCGCCAGACGGGGACGAACGGCCACGGTGCACCTCCATGTTGAGATTCGCCCGATGAACGCTTGCCCAATGATACGGCCGGACCGGACGGGAGGCAAACGTCGCGGTTCGGCGGGCCGTTGTCTGCGCTTGCCCGGCCGCGACGCGACTGCTAGCATGACGCGGGCTGTTCTGCAGCCCGTCTATGGCCCATGAAACGCTGCTGATCCTCGACTTCGGCTCCCAGTACACCCAGCTCATCGCGCGCCGGGTGCGCGAGTTGGGCGTTTTCAGCGAGATCCGCCGCGGCGACGCACCGGTCGCCGAGATCGGGGCGGTCGCCCCGATCGGGGTCGTGCTCTCAGGTGGGCCGGCCTCGATCTACGAGGATGGCGCGATCCGGCCCGACCCCGGGGTCTTTGCGCTCGGGGTGCCGGTGCTCGGCCTGTGCTACGGGCAGCAGGCGATGGCGCAACTGCTCGGCGGGCAGGTCGAGCCGGCCGGCAGCCGCGAGTACGGCGCCGCCGACCTGGACGCGGACCTGGCGTGCCCGCTGTTCGCCGGCACCAGAGCGACGCAGCGGGTGTGGATGTCGCACGGCGACCGCGTCACGCGACTGCCCGCGGGCTTCACGGCGGTCGGCAGGACGGACAACGCGCCGGCGGCGGCCATGGCCGACGAGGCGCGCCGCTTCTACGGGATCCAGTTTCACCCCGAGGTGAAGCACACCGAGTTGGGGCGCCGGATCCTGCTCAACTTCGTCAACATCTGCGGCGCCCGCCGCGACTGGACGCCGGCGGAGATCCGCCGGGACTCGGTGGCGCGAATCCGCGAACAGGTTCCCGAGGGCCGGATAATCGTCGCGCTCTCCGGCGGCGTGGACTCCTCCGTCACCGCCCTGTTGTGCCGCGAGGCGGTGGGGGAGCGGACCGCCCCGATCTTCGTCGACACGGGTCTGCTGCGCCTCGGCGAGGGGGACAAGGTCGAGGCGCGCTTCGCCGCGTTCGGCCTCGGGGTCGACCGCGTCAACGCCGCGGAGAGGTTCTTCGCGGCGCTGGCCGGGGTCGAGGACCCGGAGGAGAAGCGGCGCCGGATCGGCCACCAGTTCATCGCGGTGTTCGAGGAGGAGGCGAAGCGGTTCCCCGACGCGAGGTTCCTCGCCCAGGGCACGCTCTACCCGGACGTGATCGAGTCCACCTCGGTTCGCGGGCCGTCGGCCACGATCAAGACGCACCACAACGTCGGCGGCCTTCCCGAGCGCCTGGGGCTTGCGCTGGTGGAACCGCTGCGCGACCTGTTCAAGGACGAGGTCCGCCGGCTCGGCGAGGCGCTCGGGCTGCCGGAGGAGTTCGTGTGGCGGCACCCGTTTCCGGGGCCGGGGCTCGGCGTGCGCATCCTGGGCCAAGTGACGCCCGAGCGGGTGTCGCTGCTGCAACGGGCGGACGCGATCTTCATGGAGGAGATCCGCGCGGCCGGACTCTACCGCGGGATCGCCCAGGCGCTCACCGTGCTTCTGCCGGTGCGCAGCGTCGGCGTCATGGGCGACCAACGCACCTACGAGAACGTCGCGGCGTTGCGCGCCGTGACCACCGAGGATTTCATGACCGCGGACTGGTACCGCTTTCCGCCCGACGTTCTCGACCGGGTGGCGCGGCGGATCGTCAACGACGTGCGGGGGATCAACCGAGTGGTGTACGACGTCACGTCGAAGCCCCCGGGCACGATCGAGTGGGAGTGAGAGACGGGGCTCGGGGCTCGGGGCCCGGGATTCGTTGTTCCCGGACCCCGGACCCCGAACCCCGAGATCCGAAAATCGCCGCCGGTTCAGCCTTACCCGGCGGAGCAGCTCGGTACGCCATGCCGAGCCCCGGCGTTCTGGAGACGCCGGCACCTACAGGAGGTGGATATGGCGAAGCGTAAGGTCGTGATCATGGGAGCCGCAGGACGGGACTTCCACAACTTCAACTGCCTCTTCCGGAACAACCCGGAGGCGGAAGTGGTGGCGTTCACCGCCACCCAAATCCCCGACATCGAAGGTCGGGTGTACCCGCCGTCTCTGGCGGGCAAGCTGTACCCGAAGGGGATTCCGATCTTTCCGGAGAGCGATCTCGAGAAGCTGGTCAAGGAGAACGCGATCGACGACGTGTGGTTCTCCTATTCCGACGTGCCGCACCAGTACGTGATGGACAAGGGAAGCCACGTCATCGCCTGGGGCGCGAACTTCGGCGTCTGCTCGGTGCAGCGCACGATGATCGCATCGACCAAGCCCGTGATCGCGGTCTGCGCCGTGCGCACCGGCGTCGGCAAGTCGCAGACCACCCGCTACGTGTCGCACATCCTCAAGGCGATGGGCAAGAAGGTCGTGGCGATCCGCCACCCGATGCCGTACGGGGACCTCGCGAAGCAGGCGTGCCAGAGGTTCGAGACGTATGCGGACCTCGTCAAGCACGAGTGCACGATCGAGGAGCGCGAGGAGTACGAGCCGCACATCGACAACGGCTTCATCGTCTACGCCGGCGTGGACTACGAGATGATCCTGCGCGAGGCGGAGAAGGAAGCCGACGTGATCCTCTGGGACGGAGGCAACAACGACACCCCGTTCTACAAGCCCGACCTCATGATCACGCTGGTGGACCCGCACCGTCCCGGTCACGAGCTGACGTACTACCCGGGGGAGTCCAACTTCTTGATGGCCGACCTCCTGATCATCAACAAGGTGCAGACGGCCGACCCGGTCAAGGTCGAAGAGGTGCTGGAGAACTGCAAGAAGTTCAACCCGAAGGCGCGCACCATCAAGTGCGCCTCGAAGATCACCGTGGACAAGCCGGAGCTGATCAAGGGCAAGCGCGCGCTGGTGGTCGAGGATGGCCCGACGCTGACCCACGGGGGCATGACCTACGGGGCCGGCTGGTTCGCGGCCAAGAGCGCGGGCGCCTCCGAGATCGTGGACGCCAAGCCGTACGCCGTCGGGACGATCGCCGCGACCTACAAGAAATACCCGAACTCCGGGGCGATCCTGCCGGCGATGGGCTACTCCGACCAGCAGATCGCGGACCTCGAGGCGACGATCAACGCGACTCCCTGCGATGTCGTGGTCGAGGGTACGCCGATCGACCTCACGCGCGTGCTCAAGACCAACAAGCCGATCGCCGAGGTCACGTACGAACTCGAGGAGATCGAACCCGGGGTCATCGAGGAGTTGGTTCGCAAGGTGGTGAAGTAGAGGGACACGGTCAGTGGTCCGTGGCGGGTGGTCCGAAGGGGCGGAGGTTCTCTCCGCCCCTTTTCTCATTTGTGACGGGCCGAGCGGTCGGGCCGGAGGCCCGGTTGCCGGGAGCAGCGGCCCGAGCGCGGTCGCGCTGGTACCTTGGGATGGAAGGAGGAACGCCATGGTCAATGTCGGGAGGCCCGAGGCCGGAGAGTTGGCGCCGTACTTCGAACGCTACGTTGCGCTGGCGCCCGGAGAGGACCCGGTGGCGGCACTGGAGGCGCAGGCGGTGACGGTGGGCCGGACGCTGCAGGGGCTGCCGGAGGCCCGCGCCGGTTTCCGGTATGCGCCCGGGAAGTGGAGCGTCCGCGAGGTCGTCGGGCACTGCGCCGACGCCGAGCGGGTGTTCGCCTATCGGGCGCTGGCGTTCGCGCGCGACGCGAAGGCGGCGCTGCCGCCGTTCGACGAGAACGAGTTCGCCCGCCTGGCGGGGCACGACGCGGTCCCCCTGCCGGAACTCCTCGACGAGTTCGCGGCCGTCCGCGCCGCCTCCCTGCACCTGCTGCGGCACCTGCCGCCGGTGGCCTGGCAGCGAAGGGGGGTCGCGAGTGGGAAGGAGATCTCGGTGCGGGCGCTCGCGTTCGTCATGGCCGGCCACGTCGCCCACCACCTCGGCATCCTGCGCGAGAAGTACGGCGTGGCGCCGGGTTCGCCGCACCGATGAGGCGTCTCGGTTCCCGGGGGTGCGGCCCTTGCCGTGTGCGCTTGGCCCGGTTTCGAAGGTGGACCGGATCACCGGCCGGTGGGCTTGACAGGCGCAGGGGAAGCGGTTACGTTATTGTTAGGATTTTCACATGAGAGGCAGACGGCGCAAAGTCCGGGAGTGAAGGCCCCCACAGGTTTGGGGTGTCGGCGGACCCTTGCCTCGCGCCGGCTGTAGCCTCCGAGGAGTGCTTCGGGGAACGAGGTCGCCAGAGCGCCGGGAGCGAGCGTGCGCGGGCGCGCACGCCATCCGCGGACGCCGGCGCGGTGACCGGTCGGGAGGGGAAGGCAGTGGGCCCCGTCCTCACCACCTGCCCGTTCTGCTCCTGCGGTTGCGGTTTCTACCTGCATGCACACGAGGAAAGGACGGAGGGCGTCGTCCCCAGCGAGGGTGACCCGGTGTCGCGGGGGAGGCTGTGCGCCCGCGGTTGGGGAAGCCACGAGGCGCCGGCGTGGGGCGAGCGTCTCACCGAGCCGCTGGTGCGCCACGACGGACGGCTGCATCCCGTGTCGTGGGAGGCGGCCCTCGAAGCGGCAGCCGAGAGCCTGTCCGCGATGCGGCGCGCGGGCCGGACGGTCGGTGTGCTCGGCTCCGCGCGCGCCACCAACGAGGAGAACTACCTGGCGGTGCGGCTGGCGCGGTCGGTGCTGCAGACCCCGCACGTCGACTCGTGCCTGACGGCGGCCTACCAGCCGCTGCTCGACGGCCTCCACGACGTCACCGGGCGCTACGCGGGGAGCGGTACGGTGGCCGACCTCGAGCGCTGCAACGTGATCATCCTCGTGGAGGGCGACGTTGCCGTGACCCACCCGCAGGTCGCGGGCGCGATCGTCCGCGCCCGGAAGGCGGGGTGCCGGCTGGTGACGATCGGCGCGGTCGCCTCCCAGATGACGGGGCTCGCGGCGGTGTCGATCACCGCCACGCCCGGGCGCGAGCGCGCAGTGACGTTCGCGCTGGTGGCGGCGGCGCTCGCGGCGGGGCGGCTCGACACGGCGGCCATCGTCGCCGCCGGCGCCTCCTTCGACGCCCTGCGCCGCAGTCTCGCCGGGGCGGAGGTGAGCGAGGCGGCGGCGCGCGCGGCGGAGTGGTACGCGCAGGCGGAGCGGGCGGCGGTCGTGGTCGCCCCGCTGGTGGCTGACGCTCCCGAGCTGCGGCGCCTCGCGGGCGACCTCGCGACCCTGGCGGCGGCGACCGGCCACCTGGATCGAGACGGAAGCCCCCTGCTGATCCTGCCGGCTCGCGGCAACCTGCGGGGCGCCTGCGAGGTCGGGGCGTCGCCGAGCTTCCTGCCGGGGTTCGCGCCGCTGTGCGATGACGGGGCCGCCGGCCGCCTCGAAGGTGTCTGGGGCGTGCCGCCCGTGCGTGAATCCGGCCTGGGCGCCGCCCAGATGCTGCCCGCGGCGCGAGGGATGGTGATCGTGGCGGAGGATCCGACCGCGGTGATGCCGGCTGGCGCCCTCGCGCGCGAGGCGCTCAGGGCGATGGATTGCGTGGTTTTGCTCGACGCATTCGCGACGCCGGCGCTGGAACTCGCCACCGTGGTGCTGCCGATCGCGAGCTTCGCCGAGAACGACGGCACCGTGACCGGCCTGGACGGGCGCGTGCGGCGGGTCCGGGCGGCGGTCAGCCCGCCCGGAAAAGCGCGGCCGGGGTGGGCCGTTCTCGCGGCGATGCTCGGTCGCCTCAGGCCTCCTGCGCAGTACCGCGGCGCCGAGGAGGTGCGGCGGGAGATCGCGCGGGCGATGCCTCCCGAGTTCGGCGCCCGTTGGCGGGACGTCGACGAGTCCCGGGTGGTGCCGGGAGCCGAGCGAAACGGCGGCCGGCGCCCATCGCTCGGGCCGCTGGCGCCGTGCGAGCCGGTCGAACTCGCGCCGTTCGTGGCGGTCCTGGACGGCGTGTTCGACTGGGGCAGTGATCCGCTCGTGCGCCACTCCCCGACCCTGTGCCGCGACTCGGCCGCGCAGCGCAAGCTCTTCCCGGGCGGTTTCGTGGAGCTGTCGAAGGAGGCAATGGACCGGCTCGGCGTGCGCCAGGGGTGGCCGGTGAGGCTCAGGTCTGCGGGCGGGGAGGCGGTGGCGCCGGCGGTGACGCGTGCCGACTTGGCGGCGGGCGTGGTCGTGGTGCCGTTCGCGCTCCGCGAGGGGCTCGCGTCGGTGATGGGTGGCCACGGGTTCGCCAACGTGGCCGTCGAACGGGTCTGAACGACTTTCGGGGGCGCAGATGCAGGCGGGCTCGGCACGCACGATCGGCAAGGAGAGGGTGGGCGAGTGGATCGGCCGCCTCATCGAGAACGCCGAGGTCGTCGCGCCGACGGCGGCCCAGGCCGGCGACGTGATCTTCCGCACGATCTCCTCTCCCGCCGAGGTCCAGTGGGGAGGAGACAACCCGTTGCTCCCGCCGAAACAGCTGGTGCTGCCGCAGACGGACCCGCTCGTCACGATCGGCCGCGGCGCCGACGGGTTCGCGGTCGAGGCGGTCTGGGACGAGCGGCCGCGGGTGCTCTTCGGGGCGCGGAGTTGCGACGTCAAGGGGATCGCCTTCCTCACGCGGATGCACGAGTACGACCTCGCCGACACGGCGTACCTGCGGCGCGCCGCCGCGCTGACCTCGGTGAGCGTGACGTGCATCACGCCCTGCCCGCTCGGCTTCTGCGTCTGCTGTGACGCCGGGCCGTTCCTGGCCGAGTCGTTCGACGTCCAGCTCACCGATCTCGGCGATCGCTTCCTCGCCGAGGTGGGGAGCGAAAAGGGCGGTCGTCTGGTCGAACCGTCGGCGGACCTGTTCCGGACCGCGGCGGCTGCGGAGGTGGCGCGGCGGCAGGACCTCGAGGAGGCGGCGAAGCGCGCGTTCGGTCCCGAGACCTGCCACTTCGCCTCGGCGATGCGGCGCGTGTCGGTCGGCCGGGTGAGCCCCGAGCTGTGGGACGCGATCGCCGGCACCTGCCTCGAGTGCGGCGCCTGCAACTTCGTCTGCCCGACCTGTTACTGCTTTTCGGTGAGGGACCGGGGTCGCGACGGGCGCTGGGTTCGCTGCCGGACCTGGGACTCCTGCCAGTTCCGCGCCTTCACCTTGGAGGCGTCCGGCCACAACCCACGCGAGGCGCACCGGGAGCGGGTCAAACGGCGCTTCTTCCACAAGGTGAGCGCCCAGTACTTCCGGCGCGACGGCGCGGTTGGCTGCGTCGGCTGCGGCCGCTGCGTGAAGGTCTGCCTGGGGACCAGCGACATGCCGGCCGTCGTGACCGCAATTCGCAAAGGAGCGTGGCGTGGATAACCTGTTCCTGCCGCGTGTGGCGCGCATCGCCGCCGTTCGCGACGAGACGCCGGACACGAAGACGTTCGACCTCGTCCTGCGCGACGGCGGCGAGCGGCGCGACTTCACGTTCTCACCGGGCCAGTTCATGGAGCTGTCGGTGTTCGGCGTCGGCGAGGCGCCGTTCTGCTTCGCCTCGAGCCCCACCCGGGCGGAGTGCATCCAGACCACGGTGCGCCGCACCGGCTTGCTGACCGATGCGATGCACATGTTGGCGGCCGGGGACGAAGTCGGCCTGCGCGGGCCGTGCGGCAACGGTTTCGACGTGGCCGCCGCCACGGCCAAGGACCTGCTGTTCATCGGCGGCGGCATCGGGCTGCCGCCACTGCGCGGGCTGATCTGGAACGTGCTCGACCAGCGCGACCGCTTCGGCAAGGTGACGATCCTCTACGGCGCCCGCACGCCCACCGACCTCGTCTACAAGGCCGAGCTGGACGAGTGGGCACGGCGGGGGGACGTTGAACTCCACGTCACCGTCGACCGCAGCGAGGCCGGCTGGACCGGCAACGTCGGCATGGTGCCGATCCTCTTCGACCGGACCGAGCTCAGGCCCGCCACGTCGCTGGCCTACGTCTGCGGGCCGCCGATCATGATCAAGTTCGTCGTCCAGGACCTGCTGATGCGGGGGTTCAGCCCCGACTCCGTGATCTCGACGCTGGAGCGGACGATGCAGTGCGGGGTCGGTAAGTGCAACCACTGCTGCATCGGCCACCGCTACGTCTGCCGCGACGGGCCGGTCTTCACCTACCGGCAGATCCGGGAGATGACCGAGTGAACATGCGCGCCGCGCTCGCGGAGCTCCTCTCCGGCGCCGTCACGATCGTCGGCGTCGGCAACCCGATGCGCGGCGACGACGCCTTCGGCCCGCTGCTCGCCCGCCGGCTCGCCGGACGTGTGGGCGCGAGCGTCATCAACGCCGAGGACGTGCCGGAGAGTTTCGTCTGCACCGTCATCGCCGGCTCGCCGGAGGCGGTGCTGTTTCTCGACGCGATCGACCTCGGCGAGGCGCCGGGCGCCGCCGCGCTGCTGGGCGCCGGCGAGGTGTCGTCGTACATGCCGTCGACCCACCGCATGCCGCTTTCCATGCTGATGGAGATCGTGGGGCGGGAGACCGGCGCGCGCGTCGCGGTGCTCGCGGTGCAGCCCCGGCACACCGAGCTCGCGATGCCGCCGAGCCCCGAAGTCGCGGCGAGCGTGACGAGCCTGGCCGAGCTGCTGATCGACGTGCTGCCGCCGCGGCGCGGCGCGCTGGGTGGGCCGACAGGGGCCCAGAGGGCGGCGTCATGTTGAGCCGGATGCTCGTGCTGATGGTCTTCCTGCCGGCGCTGGCTGCAGCGGTCGCAGCGGTGGTGAAGGGAGCGCTCGCCCGCTGGGTCGCGGCGATGGCAGCGGCGCTGGTGGCCGTGCTCGCGGTGTGGTGCTGCCTCGCCAGCTACGGTGTCAGCTATCGGGTTGCTCTCGGCGACCTGCCCTGGCTGGCCGAGAACCTGCCCGCGCCGGTGTTCGGCGTGCTGCTCGACCCGCTCGGCTGCATCCTGCTTCTGGTGGTGACGGTGATCGGCTTCCTCACCGTTTTGTACTCGACGCGCTACCTGTCAACGGCCAATCGGGATCACCCCGAGGGCCCCGAGGCGCAGGGCCGCTACTACTTCTGGCTACTCCTCTTCCTGGCCAGCATGGTAGGCGTGGCGATCTCGCCCAACTTCCTTCAGCTTTTCATTTTCTGGGAGATGACGACGGTTTGCTCGTGGGCGCTGATCTCCTACTACGGAACGCCGAAGAGCCTCGCCGCCGGGTTCAAGGCGCTGGTGATGACCGGCGCCGGCGGGCTGTTCTTCCTCGGCGCCGTCTGCGTGCTGTTCGCCAAGACAGGCTCGTTCGAGTTCGCGGCGCTGGGGGAGCTCCCCGGCCACTGGCGCAGCGCGGTGTTCGTGATGCTGATGATCGCTGCCTGGGCGAAGGCCGCCCAGGTGCCGTTCCACACCTGGCTGCCCGACGCGATGGAGGCGCCGACGCCGGTTTCGGCGTACCTGCACGCCGCCGCCATGGTCAAGGCGGGCGTCTACCTGATGGCGCGCAGCGTCGTCTCGGCTTCGGCCGTGCCGCCCAAGGTGGCGCTGCTGCTGGGGGCGATGGCGATCCTGACGATGTTCATCGCGCTGTCGTACTACTTCATCCAGGACGACCTCAAGCGCCTGCTCGCCTACTCGACGATCGCCAACCTCGGGTACGTGATGCTCGGCGTCGCGCTCGGTGCGCTCGGCTCGGTCACCGCTTTGCGCGGCGCCGCGCTGCACATCCTCTGCCACGGCTTCGGCAAGGCGACGTTGTTCCTGTGCGTCGGGGCGGTGGCGTACATCACGGGCTCGCGCAGCATCTCCGCGCTCGGCGGGCTGGCGCGCACGATGCCGCTCACCGCCACGGCGTTCTTCGTCGGCGTGATGGCGGTCGCCGGCGTGCCCCCGTTCGGCAGCTTTTGGAGCAAGTTCATGATCGTGGCGGGCGCGATGCGGCTCGCCGGCGCGGTCGGGCCGGTCGTGGTGACGCTGGTGCTCCTCGAGAGCCTGATCTCGTTCGCCTGGCTGCTGCACGTGGCGCAGAGGGTGTTTCTCGGCAAGACCACGCCGGTGGCGTGCGTCAACTCGGACCCGCCGCCGGCGATGTCGGCCGTGCTCATCGTGCTGATGCTCGGTTGCCTGGTCGCCCCGGCGATCGGCATCCCGCTCGTCCAGTGGATCGGAAGGTGAGGATATGAGCACCGCGGAACTGCTCGCCGTCGCGGTCACCTTGTTGCTGGTCGGCGCCGTCGCGAGCCTGGCGCTGGCGAGCCGCCGCAGGCTCGCCGGGTGGGTGAGCACGGCGTTCGTGGCGGCGGCGGCCACAGCCATCTGGGTCGTTGTCGTGCGGGCGTTCTCGTCGGCGGTGGAGGGCGAGGCGACCGTGCTCGTGCTGCCGGGCCTCGGGGCCCGGCTGTCGGTGGCGGTCGACCCGCTTTCGGGGTTTTTCCTGGCGATCGTCGCGACGGTCGCCGTGGTTGCCACGCTCTACTCGGTCGACTACATGACGCACTTCGCGGGCAACACGCTGGCGAAGTTCTATCCCATCCTGCTGGTGTTCTTCGCGGCGATCGTCGGCGTGCTGGTGGTCTCAGACTTCCTCTTCTTCCTGGTGTTCTGGGAGCTCATGACGCTGACCTCGTTCTTCCTGGTCACCTTCGAGCGGGAGAACGCCGCCAGCCAACGCGCCGGGCTGAAGTACTTCGTGATCACCCACGCCGCGACGCTGTGCCTGGTGGTGGCGGCGCTGGTGCTCTGGCGGGAGGGCGGCTCGTTCCACTTCCCCGATCTGCTGGCGGCGCTCGCGCAGTTGCTCGTTGTGCGGCCGATCCTGGCACACGTGGTGCTCGCTCTGCTCTTCATCGGCTTCGCCACCAAGGCCGGCGTGCTGCCGATGGGCGACTGGCTGCCCGACGCCCACCCGGTGGCGCCTTCCGGGATGAGCGCGGCTCTCTCCGGCGCCCTGGTGAAGTTGGGGATCTACGGATTGGTGCGCTTCTTCTGCGCGCCGCTGCCGGCCTCGACCGCCGCGGTCGGGTGGGGGATCGCAATCGCGCTGGCGGGTACGGCATCGCTGTTCGTCGGCACCCTGACGGCGCTGAGCCAGACCGACAGCAAGCGCCTGATGGCGTTCCACACCATCGGCCAGATCGGCTACATCTGCCTCGGTCTCGGTGTCGGCATCGCCTGTCTGCGGTCGGCTCCGACCCTGGGCGCGCTCGCGATCATGGGCGCACTGTTCCACGCCGCCAACCACGCTTGCTTCAAGGCGTGCCTGTTCCTCGGCGCCGGGGCCGTTCTGTACCGCACCGGCGAGCGCGACATGAACCGGCTCGGCGGGCTGGCCGCCGCGATGCCGCTGACGGCGGGGTCATCCACGGTGGCGTCGCTGGCGATCGCCGGCGTGCCGCCGCTCAACGGGTTCGCCAGCAAGTGGCTGATCGTCGCCGCCTGCTTGCTGGCGGGGATGAGACAGCCGCTCTTCCTGATCCTCGGCTTGGTGGCGATGTTCATCTCGCTCGCCACCCTGGCGTCGTTCCTGAAGGTGCTCGGGGCTGTTTTCCTCGGGGAGCCAAACCCGGAGCGCCAGGTGAGCGAGGTGCCGGCCACCATGGCGACGGCGCAGATCGTGCTGGCGGCGCTCTGCGTGCTGCTCGGCGTGCTCCCGTTCTGGCCGCTGCGCTTCATCCGCGAGGCGGTGGCGGCAAGCGTCCCGATTGCGGTGCCGAGCGCCTCCGAGCTGCTCGGCGGCCCGTGGGGCCTGTCGGTCGCGGGCGGCGGGGTCGCGCTCGCGCTGTGGTCGCCGCTGGCGCTGGTGGTCGGGATGGCCCTGCTCGCCCTCGTCGCTTACGGCCTGCAGCGCGCCGGCGGCGCCGGTACCCGCGAGGTCGCGGTATGGACCGGCGGCGAGGAGCACGCCGCGGGCGCCGTGCGCTACCCGGCGTCGAGCTTCTACCTGCCGTTCAAGCACGCCTTCGAAGGGATCTACCCGCGCATCCGCTGGCGGGTGCCGGCGTTCCCTGCCGGCCTCCGGCGCGTCTTCGATGTCGACTCGTGGGCCTACCAACCGGTCGCCAGGCTGGTCGAGCGGTCCGCGGGCGCGGTGAGCCGCAGCCATGTCGGCGTGCCGCAGGTGTACCTGCTGTGGATCGTCGTCGGCGCGGTCGCCGTGGTGGCGATCGTGCTCGGGCTGGTCGGGTGAGGAGCGGACGATGGCGAGCGTTCAAGGAGTCGCGGCGCAGGTGAAGGAGGCGGTGGCCGGGAGGATCGGCGCGGGCCTGCGAGCGGCGTCGCAGGGGCCACCCGACACTCTCCGCCTCGTCGTAGCCCCCGAGAAACTCCGCAGCGCGACCGAGGAGCTGCTGCGGCTGCGGGCGCGCTTCCTGATCACGGCGGGGATCGACACCCGGCCGCTGACCGCGGACTATCGCGTCCTCTACCTCTTCTCGCTCGATGCCGAGCACCTGTTCGTGGTGCTCGAGTGCGCGGTGGGCCCCGATGACCCGCACGTCGACTCGATTGCGGCGCTGGTCCCGGGTGCCAACTGGGCGGAGCGGGAGTGCCGAGACGCGGTCGGCGTCACGCCGGACGGCCATCCCGACCCGCGCCGCCTGATGCTCGCCGACGACTGGCCGGAAGGCCTCTTCCCGCTGCGCCGCGACTTCCCTTACGACTACCGCCCGCCCGCGGCCGAGGGTGTGGCGCCCGTCCCGAAGCCGCCGCCGGAGGGCGCGAGCGTGCTGCCCATCGGTCCGTTCTTCCCGGTGCTCGAGGAGCCATCGTACTGGCGGCTGTTCGTCGAGGGGGAGACGGTGGTCGGCTGCGACTATCGCGGCTTCTACAACCACCGCGGCATCGAAAAGCTGGGCGAAAGCGTGCTCACCTACAACGAGATCCCGTACCTTGCCGAGCGCATCTGCGGCATCTGCGGGTTCATCCACTCGACCGCGTACTGCCAGGCGGTGGAGAAGGCCGCCGGCATCGAGGTGCCGCGGCGCGCCCGCTACATCCGCTCGATCATGCTCGAGCTCGAGCGCGTCCACTCGCACCTGTTGTGGCTCGGGATCGCCGGCCACATCCTCGGCTTCGACACCGTTCTGATGCAGACGTGGCGCATGCGCGAGCCGGTGATGTGGCTCGCGGAGGAGATCAGCGGCAACCGCAAGACGTACGGCATGAACACCATCGGCGGACTGCGCCGGGACCTGCCGGCGGCCGTGATCCCGAAGATCCTCAAGGTGGTCGACGAGGTCGAGCGCGAGTCGGTTGCGGTGCGCGACGCGATCGTCGGCGACACCACGCTGCTTGCGCGGACGAAGAACGTCGGGGTGTTGACGGGCGAGTGGGCGCGACAGGTGTGCGTGGTCGGGCCGCCGGCGCGTGCCTCCGGCGTGCCGATCGACGCGCGCCTCGATCACCCGTACGCCGCCTACGACGAGGTGCCGCCGCGCCTGTGCGCGCAACAGGCGGGCGACACCTGGTCGCGCGTGTTGGTCCGCGTCGAGGAGTTGCTCGACTCGATTCGCCAGGTGCGCGAGGGCCTGGCCAGGCTCCCCGACGGCGAGGTGCTGGTGGAGGTCAAGGACGAGATCCCGCGCGACCGGATCGGCATCTCGGTGGTCGAGGCGCCGCGCGGCGAGGCCGTGCATTTCGTCATGACCGGCGGGGACAACCGCCCCTACCGCTGGCGGGTGCGCGCGCCGACCTACCCGAACCTGCAGGCGATGCCGGCGATGATCGACCACGCCGCGATCGCCGACGTGCCGATCACGCTCGGCAGCCTCGACCCCTGCTTCTCCTGCACCGAGCGGGTCGAAGCGATCGACGTGCGGACGCGGGCGCGCCGGGTCTACTCGCGCCAGGAGCTCCTCGCGATGTCGCGCGACCTGACGCGCCGGGGAGGACGCCGATGACGACCGCGCCGCTGCTCGCGCTCGCACTCGCCCTGCTCAACGTGGCGGTGGCGCTGCTGCTCTCGCCGCTGGCCGAGGGAGTGATGCGCAAGCTCAAGGCGATCGTCCACTCGCGTCAAGGGCCGCCGCTCACCCAGCCCTACGTCGACCTGCTCAAGCTCCTCGGCAAGGAGGACCTGCGCACCACCGGCGGTCTGCCGTACGCGCTCGCACCCGCCCTCACGCTGGGCTCGGTGCTGCTGCTGGCGACGCTGGTGCCGCTCGGCGCCGCGCCGCCGTTGGGGTTCGCCGGCGACCTCATCGTGCTGATCTACGTCGCGGCGACCAGCGCTGTGGCGCTGATCCTCACCGCCTTCGCGAGCGGCAGCCCGTACGCGGCGGTCGGCGGCTCGCGCGAGATGATGATGCTGCTCTCGGTCGAGCCGGTCCTGGCGGTGGCGCTGGTGGTCGGCGCGGTCAAAGCGGGGACGCTTTCGGTCGGCGGCATCTTCGCCTGGAACGCCGAGCACGGCCCGACCATCAGCATGGCGATCGCCGCCGTCGCCCTGTTCCTCGCGCTGCAGGCGCAAGCCGGCAAGCTGCCGTTCGACATCCCCGAGGCGGACCAGGAGATCATGGGCGGCCCTCTGATCGAGCAGAGCGGCCCGCGGCTGGCCATCTTCCGCTGGGCGCTGTGGGCCAAGCAGTTGATCTTCGCTCTGCTGCTCGTGCAGGTGTTCGTGCCGTGGCCGCACCTCGGCATCGTGCCGCTCGACGCTGCGCTGACGCTGGTCAAGGCGCTGGTCGTGCTCGTCCTGGTGGGGGTGATCGACGCGGTCAACCCGCGGTTGCGGATCGAGCAGGCGATGGGCTACTACATGAGGGTGGCGCTCTCCGCGCTCGCGGCCCTCGCCTTCGCCGTGATCGGGATGTAGGAGGCGATCTGTGCTGACAGCCAAGCTGCGCGAGGCGCTGATCTGCTTCAAGGCGGGGCGGGTGACGCTGCCGTATCCGTTCGCGCCCCACGATCCGGCTCCGGGGTTCCGCGGCAAGATCACGCTGGATCCCGACCGCTGCTTCGGCTGCGGCGGCTGCGCCAACGTCTGTCCTGCCGGCGTCATCCAGGTGCGCGACGCCGGCCAGCTCCTCCGCGTGCTCGAGTTCCAGTGGCGGCGGTGCACCTACTGCGGCCGTTGCGAGGAGGTGTGCCCGGAGCAGGCGATCACCATGAGCCAGCAGTTCGAGACGGCGACCGACCGCGGCGACGACATGGTGATGCGGCTCGAGGTGTTCATGGGTCCGTGCCAGCGCTGCGGTCGCTGCTACACGCCGCCGACGCCGCTCGACCGCATGGACAGGACCGGGTTTCGTACCGGTGACGGAGGCAGATCGTGAGCGCCGCGGGGCTCAACGGCGAGCTGATCCAGACGCTCTCGATGGTGGTGGTGATCACCTCGGTCGTCGCGGTCGAGGTGCGGCGCCTGCGCTTCGCGGCGATGGCGTACTCGGCGCAGGCGCTGCTGATCGTCGGCCTGCTCGCCAGTTTCGCGGCGGTCAACCCGTCGCTCTACTGGTGGGCGGCGGTGGCGCTGGTCACCAAGGCGGTGCTGACGCCGTGGTTCCTGTTCCGCTTCATCGGCCATGGCGAGGACCGCGAGATCAAGCCGCTGATCGGCTTTGGCCCCTCGGTGGTGGTGGCGGCGCTGCTGATGACCGGCTTCTACCGTTTCACCCACGGTCACGTTGCGCTGTTCGCCCCGACGACGCTGGCGCAGGAAGGGGTTTTCCGCACCAACCTGGCGGTGGCCTCGACGGTTTTCGCGCTCGGGCTTTACTGCGTGCTGACGCGCCGCGACGCGACCAAGACGGTGATCGGCCTTTGCCTGCTCGAAAACGGCGTGCACCTGAGCCTGGTGAGCCTGGCGCCCGAGCTGCCCGAGACCGCGCTGTTCGGCGTCGCCACCGAGGTCGTCGTCACGGTCTTCCTGTTGCTGTACGTGATCGCCGGGGTACGCAAGGAGTTCGGCACGACCGACACGTTCGCCCTGCGCGAGCTGCAGCGCTAGGGCGTGTTCGGCCAAGGCGAAGGACGGAGCTGGAAGGAGCGGGGAGCGCAACATGAGCGAGCAGGTGGCGACCATCGCTTCGAGCATGCCGGCGTGGGCGTTCCTGGTGCCGTTCGCCGCCGGCGTGCTCGCCTTCTTCGGCCGGTGGTTAGGCGCCCGGTTCACGCAATTCCTGGGCGTCTCGGCGCCGCTGATCGTGACGCTGTTGGGCTTCGAGATGGCGCGGCGCGTCGTGGGCGGCGCGGTGCTCACGGGCTGGGGCAACGAGCTGCGCGTCGACGGGCTCTCGGTCCTGCTGGTTCTCGCCATCGGCATCGTCGGCACGCTGACCGCGTTCTACTCGCTGCGCTACGTCAAGCAGCCGGGCCTGCTGACGCGGGTCGGAGCGGCGGCGGCGCAGCGCCTGCCCACCTTCTACGGGCTCTTCCTCTGGTTCATCGCGACGATGGTGTGGGGGTGCGTCACCAACAACATCGTGATGCTGTACGTCGCGGTCGAAGCGACCACGCTGACCTCGGGCCTCCTGGTCGCCTTCCACTGGGACAAGCGGGCCCTCGAGGCCGGCTACAAGTACCTCATGCTCCTCACGATCGGCATCACCTTCGCGCTCTTCGGGTGCGTCCTCACGTACGCGGCGGCGGCGGCGACCAACCGGCTTACCGGCAGCCAGGCGCTACTGATCAGCGAGGTGCGCGGCGTCGCCCACCTGATCCCGCCCGCGACCGCGCTGATCGCCGTTGCTTTCCTGGTCGTGGGCTTCGGCACCAAGGCGGGGATCGCGCCGTTCCACCCCTGGCTGCCGGACGCGCACGCCGAGGCGCCGACGCCGATATCGGTGCTGCTGTCGGGCGTGATGATCAAGATGGCGGTGTACGCGCTGGCGCGGACGGTGAGCATCTTCTACCCGCGCTGGCCGACGCTCGCGGTGTTCGTGGTCGCGCTCGGGGTGTTCACGATGGTGCTGGGGATCGTCATGGCGCTGGCGCAGGACGACCTCAAGCGGCTGCTCGCCTACTCGTCGGTCAGTCAGATCGGCTACGTCGTGGCCGGCATCGGGCTGGGCACCTACCTGGGCTGCTACGGGGGGTTGTTCCACCTGCTCAACCACGCGCTGATCAAGGCACTGCTGTTCATGTGCGTCGGCGCGTTGATCTACGCCACCGGCACGCGGCGGATCAGCGAGCTGTCCGGGATGCGCGACCGGATGCCGATCACCGGCGCGTGCTTCGTGATCGGGACGCTCGCGATCGCCGGGCTGCCGCCGTTCAACGGGTTCCTGAGCAAGCTCACCGTCTACCTTGCGCTGGCGAAGGCCGGAATGTGGTGGGCGTTGGCGATCGCGATCGCCGCGGGCCTCCTGACCATGGTGGTGCTGCTGCGCGCGGCGCGGACGGTGTTCTGGGGGCGCGCTCCCGCGACCGCGGTCGCGGTCCGCGAGGTCCCGGCGACGATGTGGGGGCCGATGGTGGCGCTGGCGGTTGCATGCGTGGTCCTCGGCGTGTTTCCGCGGCTGACCTTCCCGCTGCTCGATCGTGCCGCGAACGTGCTGGCCACGCTGGGGAGGTGAGGATGGCGTTCCTCGAGAAGGCGTGCAAGAAGGCGTTCGGCAAGGCCCTCTGGGTCTACCACGCCAATGCCGGCGCCTGCAACGGATGCGACATCGAGGTGATCAACGTCCTCACCCCTTACTACGACGCGGAGCGCTTCGGCATCAAGCTCGTCGGTTCCCCGCGCCACGCCGACGCGGTCGTCGTAAGCGGGCCGGTCACCCGCCAGGTGGCGCCCGCGCTCAGGCGGCTGCTCGAGGCGGTGCCGCGTCCGCGCCTGGTGTTCGCGATCGGCTCGTGCGCCTGCGGCGGGGGCGCGTGGTTCGACTCGTACAACGTCCTCGGCGGCGCCGACAAGGTGATCCCGGTCGACTTCTACGTGCCCGGCTGCCCGCCCCGCCCCGAGGCGATCCTCTACGGGGTGGCGCTGGCGCTCGGCCTCGTGCCGAAGCAGGTAGCCGAGGAGCACCTCACGCAGGAGTCGCTTGACCAGCTCGCGGAGGGTGGGATACTGCAGAAAGAGGCGCAGGGATGAGCGAAAAGGCCAAGATCCTGATCGTCGACGACGACCGCGACCTGGTCGCCGTAATGCGTCTGGTGCTGCAGAAGGAGGGCTATCGGGTCGTGGACGCGGCAGGCCCCGTCGAGGGGATCGCCACGGTGGAGGCCGAGAGGCCGGACCTGATCCTGCTCGACGTGATGATGCCGGACGCCACCGAGGGTTTTCACTTCGTCTGGAACTTGAGGCAGAAGCCCGGTTCGTACTTCCGTGAGGTGCCGATCGTCATCGTCTCCGCGATCCACTCGAAGACCGATCTTCGCTTCTACCCCGAGAGCGGGGACGGCAGCTATCGTGCCGGCGAGTACCTGCCGATCCAGGAGTTCTTGGACAAGCCGGTGGCCCCGGTCGAGCTGCTGCGCGTCGTCGCCAGGGCGCTCGAACTGGTTCACAAGGGCTGAAGACTGCCGGAGACCGACCGGGGGCCCACCGTGGGAGGGTAGCGGCGGATGGACGTGACCGCACCGATCTCGAGCTCGCTGCCGGTTTCCGCCGAATTGGGCGAGCGGCTGGGGTGGCTGATCCGCCTTCGCTGGCTCGCCGTGGCCGGCGTCGCGCTCTTCGTGGAGGTGGCCCGCAGGGTCTTCCCGGTCCACCTGCCGCTCGGTCGCCTATACCTGACGTTCGCCGCGTTGGCGCTCAGCAACGGGCTCTACTGGCTCTGGCTGCGGCGGCTGCACGCCGGCGAGGTGCGCCGCGAATGGTCGTGGACGCGGCCGCTCGTCCGCTTCCTGCTGCCGGCGTCACCGGGTGTGGCGGGCGATCTCCGGTCGGCCGGACCGGCTGTCCTTTTCGCGAACCTCCAGGTCGCGATCGACCTGATGCTCCTGGCGGTGCTGCTTCACTTCTCCGGGGGGGTCGAGAACCCGTTCCTCTACTTCTTCATCTTCCACGTGATCGTCGCTGCGATCCTGTTTTCGCGCCAGGCGACGTTCGTGCACGCGAGCTGGAGCGTGGCGCTGATCGCCGTGGTGGCGACCTCCGAGGGCCTCGGCCTCGTCCGCCACTGGCATCTGGGCGGCGCCTGGGCGCCGGCGGCGTACCGCGATCCGGCGGTGGTGTCGGCGCAACTGCTGGTCTTCGCGACCACCCTCTACCTCTCGGCGTACATCGGCAGCACGATCGCCGACCGGCTGCGGCGGCGCGAAGGCGAGGTGGTCGTGCTCTCGCTCGAGGTCTCGCGCAAGGCGGACACCCTCGCCGTGGCGCTCGATCGGGTGAGCCAGGCGGAGCAGGCCAAGTCGCAGTACCTGCGCAAGGTCGCGCACGAGCTGCGCGGACCCCTGGGAACCATGCGCACGACGATGAGCGCGCTGCTCGCCGGCGCGGCGGGCGAGCTGCCCCCGCCGGCCGTCGAGCTGATCCGGCGGATCGAGGCTCGGACCGGGGACCTCGCGAAGGTGACCGCCGACCTGCTGACGCTCTCGCGTGCACGCGAGGGAAGGCTGGCGGTCGAGCTGGCGCCGGTTGACCTGGCGGCGACCGTGTGCGAGGTGAGCGAGGAGGCGCGCCCGGCCGCGGATCGCGCCGGGGTGAGGCTGAAGGTCCGTATCACCGGTGAGATCGCCACGATCGTCGGCGACGCCGTCGCCCTGCGCGAGCTGGCCGGCAACCTGGTCGGCAACGCGATCCGCTATACGCCGCGCGGCGGAAACGTGGAGGTCCGCCTGGAACGGCGCGGCGGGGCGATCGAGCTCGCTGTGGAGGACACGGGGATCGGCATCCCGGCGGCGGACCTCGGGCGCGTCTTCGAGGAGTTCTACCGCTCCCCCAACGCCCGCAGTCACAGCAGCGAGGGGACCGGCCTCGGGCTCGCGATCGTCAAGGCGGCGGCAGAGCAGCACGGTGGACGGGTCGAGGTCCGCAGCACGCCGGGGCGGGGGACATGCTTCCTGGTGACGCTGCCGGCCGCGCCCATGACGGCCTGATCGGAGCACGGGCGCTGCGCCCCTCGACGAGGGTCTCCCCAACGGACCACACGCTTGAGCCGTCACTGTCAACCTGGACCGACCTCAGGGGGCGCCTCTGTTCGACATCCCGTTGATCGCGCTTCGTCCATCCGGGTCGCGGCACCGTCCGCGCCGGCGTGGCGACGGCTCGTGGTTCCTGGTACGGTAGGGAATGCGCGATACCTTGGACGACGTCATCGTCCGACCCGCACGGGCGGACGACCGCACCTTCCTCCTCCGGGCGGTGGAGAGGCTCCCCGAGTTCGGGCCGCCGTCGTGGCGCACGCCCGCGGAGCTGGTCGAGGGCGAGGCGCGCGCGGTCCGCGGCTACTTCGCGGCGCCGCCGCCCGGGACGGTCGTCTTCGTGGCGACTGCGGGGGAGGGGGAGGCGCTCGGCTTCGTCTTCTTGGAGCGGACCCGCGATTACTTTACCGGGGAGGAGCACGGGCACGTGGGCATCATCGCGGTCGCGGCGCACACGGAGGGTCGCGGCGTCGCTGGGGCCCTCATGCGGGAGGCTGAGCGCTGGGCGCGGGACGCGGGTTTTGCCAGGTTGACGCTGACGGTGTTCGAGGGCAACGCCCGTGCGCGCGCGGTCTACGAGCACCTCGGCTACCTTCCGGAGACGCTCCGCTACGTCAAGCTCCTGGATCGGGCATAGGTTCGCGGGTGCGGCCGCGGCCGGGCCCGGAGCGAGGAGGCTGAACATGAAACGCGGCAAGGTCATCGCGGCGGCCCTCGCGGCGCTGCTGGCCGGAGGTAGCGCCGGCGCCCAGGCGCTCGTCGAGTGGCAGGAGCTGACGATCCCGGGCGTCTGTACGCTGCGGAT
>CAVVEO010000012.1:0-11528 GCA_963747245.1 uncultured Acidobacteriota bacterium | reverse complement strand
CCAGCAATACGGTACCTGAACCTGTTGGAAAGGGTAGACGTCAACAGTACCAGATTGCTCGGCTCGGTGGCGCTGCTCGACCACCGCGCCTTCGGGGGTCCCCAGCCGCACGGCGAACTCGCTCAAGGCTTCTCCTCCCGCTCGGCCCACAGCACCAGGAAGAGCGCCTGGTTGGCGTTCTCGGCCCGGGCGCCCCCCAGCACGGAGGGCTGCTTGACCAGCAGCGTCACGGTGGCGCGCACGAGCGGGCGCAGGACCTCGGCGTTGTCCGCACCGCGGTCGCGCCGCGAAAGCTGGAGCTGTGCGAGTTGAACGCGGTCCGGGTCCTGCGGGACGCCCCGCACGGTGAACCGCAGGTGGTAGCGCTCGCCGGCGGCCATCTCCACGACGCTCCCGTCGGAGGCCGTCGCCTGAAGCGTCGCGACCTCCTGGTAGTTCGTGAAGTGGAACAGCTCCTTGAGCTCCGAACCGATCCCCTCGATGAGCGGCGCCGGCTTGCCCGGCGGTTGCGGGTCGGTGGTGGCCAGCAGCACCCGGACGCGCACCTTGTACGAGGCCGGAGCCACGTCCCAGCTCGACAGCGCCTGGGCCACGCGCTGCAACACCTCCGGCGTATCGCGCACCGTGATGGCGTTCAAGCTCGGCTGCAGCAAAACGCTCCCCTCGGACGAGAGCAGCGGCTCCACCAACGCCGCGGCCTCCCGGGCCGGCCGGAAGTGGAGCTGAAAAACCCGCAGCTCCTGTTCGGCGGCGAGCACCGTGCTCGCCGCCATCATCAGCACCGCAACCGCCGACCTGACCAACTAGAGCTCCAGATGCGGATCCACGATGAAGGCCACCTGGATCGCCCCGCGCGAATTGGATGCCGGGGTGAGCTGATACAGTCGCACTCCGGCGTTGTCCACCTCGACGAACGCCGGCTCCATCGTCGCCACCCGAGCCGGCGGGTGCGCGATCGTGACCGGGGCGCGCGCGACGACCTGCCGCGCCGGCCGCGCGACCTGCCTGACCACGGTCGCGCCGCCGAGCAGCGCCAGCACCACCGCGGCGGCCGCCAGCAGCCGGGAGCGGCGCCTGCCGAGCGACCGCTCCAGCCGGCGTTGATGGATCTCGGCCATCACCTCGCCGACGAAGCGATCGTCCTCGAGGCCGGGGCTGGATGCCAGCGCCGCGGCCAGATCGAAGCCGGGCTCGCGCTCGGCCGCCGTCTGCCGGCACGCCGGGCAAACCGCCAAGTGCTCGCGCAGAGCCACTTCGACCTGCCGGGGCAGGTCCATCGCCTCGAGTCGGGGCATGAGCCTGTGGGCCTCGAGGCAGTTCACCGGGCGCCTCCCTTGGGGAGGTACTCCGGGTAGCGCGCCGCAAGCTCCTTGCGCAGCGTCACCCGCGCCTGGAACACGTGGTTGCGGACCGTTGCCTCGCTGCAACCGAGCGCCTCGGCCACCTCCGCGGTGGCGAGCCCCTCCACCTCGCGCAGCACGAACGCCGCCCGCTGGTGCGGCGTGAGAAACGACGCCAGCTCGGCGAAGATGCGCCTCACCTCGCCCTCCGCAAGGTCGCGCGGCGCGCTCGGTCCGACGGATTCGCCGACCAGCCGGAGGTGGGCGGCGTGGGTGCGGTCGCGGCTGTCGCGCGAGCGCAGCACGTCGATCGCGAGGTTCGACGCGATCCGGTACACCCAGGTGGAGAACGCCCAAGCCGCATCGTACTTGGCGAGGTTCTCCCAGGCGCGCACGAAGGCGAGTTGCGCGATGTCGCGGGCCTCCTCGTCGTCGCCCAGGATGCGGGCGGCGCAGCGTCGCACTCCGGCCTGGTGACGGCGGACGAGCAGCGCGAACGCGGCTTCGTCCCCGCCGCGCGCAAGCGCCGCGAGTTGCCGATCGTCGTGCTCGACGCTCACCTTTTCCCGGACCAGGAGACGCAGGACGCCCATCTCAATTCCAACCTCCGCACCGTATACGGCCGTGCCCCGCCGGCCGTTGAGTGCGTCGGAAGTATAGCTCCCGGAAGGGACAGCGGGCCCGACGGGGGAGTCCGGAGGTGCGGCGCCGGGACCGGCCGCCGGAGAGCCGGGGGGGAGTTGGTGGAGCCGAACGGGATCGAACCGTCGACCTCTTGAATGCCATACCAGTGAAAAGGTGTTGACCCTTGA
Source organism: uncultured Acidobacteriota bacterium (assembly GCA_963747245.1). Lineage (GTDB taxonomy): Bacteria > Acidobacteriota > Thermoanaerobaculia > Thermoanaerobaculales > Thermoanaerobaculaceae > RBG-13-68-16. Next base: position 9,376 of record CAVVEO010000012.1, on the reverse strand, counting down.
ACCAATGCTGTTGACTTCCGTTCGCAAGCATCGTAGATTTCAGGTGATGCAGATGGAATTGAGGTGTGACCCGGTAGAATTTTCCGCGCGACCCGGGTGTGACCCGGATCGGCCGTGCGACCCGGGTGCGACCAGCCCCCAGCCGGTCACACCGTCCTCATGGGGAGGTGACCCGTGCGAGCCCCGCTGACCGACAAGCTGCTGAAGGCACTCCCGACCCCGCCCGCCGGCAAGCGGGTGCGCGTGTACGACGTGGGAGCTACCGGCTTCGCGGCCGTCAAGTTACCCTCCGGCGAGATCCATTTTACCCTCGACTACGGCCCGCGCCAGCACCGGCGCCGGGTCCTCATCGGGAAGCGCAAGCCGCCGGGGAACATGACCCTCGACGACGCCCGCAGCGCCGCCCGAATCAAACTCGGGGAGATCGAACAGGGCGCCGACCCGGTGACGGAGCGCGCTGTACGTCGGAAGGAGCCTATCTTCTCGGAGTGGGTGGAGACCTACCTCGAGATGGTGAAGGAGCGGAAGAAGTCCTGGGCCGACGACGTGCGCTACCTCGGTCGCGCCGGCGAATGGTGGGGGCACCTCAAGCTCAGCCAGATCACGACCGAGTTGGTCGAGAAGGCGTTCCAACAGACGCGCAAGGACCGCGGGCGCATCAGCGCCAACCGTTTCCTTGCATCGGTGCGCGCCTGCCTGCAGCAAGCGTGGCGGCTGTCTAAGGTCGTCGAGAACACGGCCGCCAAGGTGCCCTTCCTGCCCGAGAACCCCCCCCGCGCCCGCGTCCTCGACGCTGACGAATTGCAAGCCGTCCTCGAGGCCGTCGCCGAGTTGGTGGACCCGTGGGAGCGGGCGGCGATCACGCTCATCATCGAGACCGGCTGCCGCAAGAGCGAGGCGCTCGGGGCCCGGTGGGAGGACGTCGACTTGCCCGCCGGCGAGTGGCGCATCCCGAGCCCGAAGGCGGGGCACCCGCAGACGGTCCCGCTTGCGAGGGGGACCGTGGCGATGCTGCGCAACCTGCCCCACCTTGGCGAGTGGGTGTTCCCCGGCCGTCATAGGGGCACCCGCAGGGCCGACCTGCGGACGGTTTGGGCGTGCGTCCGTACCGCGGCGACGGTCAAGCTACGGGACGGTGACGAGGACAGCCGCGCCGGCGTCGAGGACGTGACGGTGCACGACCTGCGCCGATCATTCGGGCTCGAGGCCGCCCGCAGTGCCGGCCTGCACGTCGCCAGTCGCCTCCTTCGGCATTCGCGGGTGAGCGTCACCGAGCGGGTCTACGCGCCGCTCGGGATCGACGAGCTGCGCAAGGCAAGCGAGAAGGTCGCCCGCCAGCGGGAGAAGCGCGGGAAGGTGCTCACGATGACGAGGGCCAAGTGACGACCAGGCGGCGGCACGAGCCGGTCACGCCGCTACCGCTGCTGCAGGAGCGGTTCTGGCGCCTGGTCAGGGAACACGCCCCCGACGTTTTTGATGACCTCGCCGGGTTGTGCGCGACGGGTCCTCCGTCCGCTGCGGCGCTGCTCGGCTGGGCGACCCGCTTCGGCCTGGTCGGTGCTGACGGCTTGCAGCCGGCCTGGATCTACGCGCTGACCGTCGAGACCCTGCGCTTCTGGAGTCTCGACACCGCCGCCCTCGAGGCGAGGTCGCTCCTGCCTTGGCGCATCCTGGCGGTCTGGAACACCGACACCATGCCGCGCCCTCCAATGCTCCTGCCCGATCCCGACGAGACCCCCGCGGCGTTCCGGCGACGCCAGCGGGAGGCCGTGCTCGAGCACGGGGAGGATCTCGTGCGGCGCGGGCTCGCTGTGGTGGATCGCGGCGTATCCGGCGACCGCCTCGTCGCGCTTGTGAAGCACAACTGTCTTGGGGTTTCGTGGGAAGCGATCGCCGACGGCGCCATGATCGAGGAGCGCAACCTGCGGCGCGAGGCCAGAGTCCTCGCGGACTTGCTGGGGCTCGTGTAGGGGGGGCGCCAGTAACACCTTACCGGTGCCCTTCCGCTCGCGTGTCGGGGCGTCGATCCTTGGGGCATGGACGATTACCTGGTCACCCAAGAGGTCGCGGCGCTGGTGAGGAAGCAACCCCAAACCCTCCGCAAACTCAGGACCCACGGCGGCGGGCCGCCGTACTACAAGGTGGGTTCCCGGGTCCTCTACAAGCGGTCAGAGATCATCGCGTGGGTGGAGCGGGATCGCGTAGTCCCGGGTGGTGACGCTCAGCCCGAAACCGGAGGTCAGACATGAGCGCGCCAGACGACGAACGGGCGCCCGTGAAGCGCCCGCCCGAACAACCCCAACACCTTCACGATAGCTCTCCCGCACCACGTTGTCCAGTGTGGCGGCGTCTCTTCGACGAGGCGCTCGGCGTCGCGCTCCTGCTCGTGCTGGTCGTGATCGCGGTGGCCGCGGTCTGGTCGGTGTTCCGATGAGCCACCGGATGGATCTCCTTCAGGGCGCCGGCGCGGCCGAGGACCCCTACGCCGAGAGTTCTACCTCTACCCCCGTCGACCTGGCGGCGATCGCGCGGGCCGTCCTGCCGGTGCCGGATGCGTTTCAGTCCTCGACGGCGGCTGCTCGCGCTGAACACCGCGACCTGGCGGCCATGAGCGACGCCGACCTCTGGCGCGAAGGCGAACGGTCGCGCCTTCGGATCGTGCTCGATCCCGAACCCGTACCCTGGGTCCTCGAGCGGTTCAGAGCGGTGGAGGCCGAAAGAGCGCGCAGGCGCGAGCGCGGCGTGCGGGCCGCACGGGGCGGCCGATGACGACGCCTCCGCTGCGCGCCGTTACCTCGCGGCCGATCGGCGTCCGCATGTCGGACGTCAAGCCGGAGCCGGTGACGTGGCTCTGGCCCTCGCGGATACCGCTGGGGAAGTTCACGCTGCTGGATGGTGACCCCGGACTCGGGAAGACGCTCGTGGCCCTCGACCTGGCCGCGCGCGTCAGTTGTGGCCTACCAATGCCAGACGGGGCACAGACGGCCCCTGCCGGCGTCGTGATCCTCACGGCCGAGGATGGGCTCGGCGACACCATCCGACCACGGCTCGAGGCCGCCGGCGCCGATCTCTCGCGGGTCCTCGCTGTCGAATATGTCCCGGACCAGGACGGGGACCACCCGCCGGAGATCCCAGCTGACCTACCCGCACTCGAGGATGCGATCGGCGAGATAGGTGCCATCCTGGTGATCCTCGACCCCCTGGTGGCGTACCTCGCCGGGGCCACGAACGCGAACCGCGACGCCGACGTCCGGCGAGCCCTTGCGCCCCTGGCGGCGATGGCAACCCGCCTGGGGCCGGCGGTCCTCGGGATCCGCCACCTGAACAAGACGGCGATGGGGAACCCCCTGTACCGCGGTGGCGGTTCGATCGCGTTCATCGGCGCCGCGCGGGCCGGGCTCCTGGTCTCGCGGGATCCCGAGGACGATACGCGCCGGGTGCTGGCGATGACCAAGTCCAACCTTGCCCCGATGGCGCGTGCGCTGTCGTTCACGATCGACGGTGCGACCGGCGTTCCACGCGTCCGCTGGCTCGGCGATTCACACCACACCGCCGCGGGCCTGCTCGCCGCGGCCGCCGGCGACTCTGACGAGCGTTCGGCCATGGCCGATGCCGTCGAGTTCCTAAGGTCAGCTCTCGGCGCAGGGCCGGTGTCGGCCCGGGAAATCACGCGCCAGGCGCGCGAGCTGGCACTCTCGGAGCGCACCATCAAGCGGGCGCGCGCAACCTTGGGCGTGCGCAGTCGAAAGTTGATTGGTGGTGGTGGTGCTTGGTTGCTCGAGCTACCAGGTGGACGGGAACCCGGGGAGGACGACCTTGTCGCCTTCTGACCTTGGCCCCCTTGGCCCCCTTGGCACTCTTTCAACTACTACTTACATAGTTGGGGGGTTACAGAAGAGGGCCAATGGCCCCCTTGGCCCCCTTGAAGAGGGCCAATGGCCCCCTTGCTGGCCCCCTTGGAAAAGCCAACTGGTAGCAGCAAGAGTGCCAACCGGGCCAACCGGGCCACAAGGCCAGGGTGTGGTTTCACGCAAAATAACCAACCTCCAATCTGAGACGGTCCCGCTGCGAACTGCATCCCCGGGCCAATCGACCGAAAACCCCATTTTGGGAACAATGATCGGCAACGGGACGGAAGTACACGCCGCTGTAAACACTTCCGAATTGTTGCGAACACGGGGACGTGCGGCCGAGGGCGCTCCGGGTACTCGCCGCCTCGAGGTGTCACAACAGCGCACCCATGAACCCGAGAGAACGCAGGCGGTAGCAGACCAAAGTGGTCAACGACCGGGAACAGTCATACACGGAAACAGACGCGGTTCCGAGTCCGCAAGTACCACAACCGCAACGACTTTGAACGAGTTGAGACAGAGAAAGACGAGCCGCCCAGCCGGCGGCCAGAGGAGAAGAGCAAATGCCTAAGAAGCAGGAGACAAACGGGTTAGATGGTCTGTTGCATCATGCAGTCGAGGTGAGAACGAGCGGCGGCGGGAGTGTCCGCGGCGAACTGCGGGCACTCGATGCCGGGTATCTCTACCTCGCTCGCCGTGCCGGTGGCGACGCGATCATCCCGCGCGCGGCAATCTCGTATGTCTTGGATGAGGAACGGCTTGCGACGAACCGACTCACCCTTGGCCACGTGCCGCCGCGGCCGGCCGAACCGGAAGACGAGGACTAGTCGGGTGGGGGGCCGGTCCAACCTTAAACGAGAGACCCCTTCGAAGCGGCGCATGGGGTATTTCAACACACACGGCAATCTGGGGAACGGGCTCGAAGCAACCCGGGGACCGGCCAACGACCCAATCCGTACCGAACCCGGCAAATTCTTGCGGGTCGCGCGGAAAAATGGCCCGAAAATGGCACTTAATTCGCGGCCCCCTATGAGAGAGCCGTCCTCGAGGCCCGGGTTGCGTCGCCGGCACTCGGGGGGTACGATGGAACTGCCGCTGGAACCTGTGATGGGCTGGCGCCCACCACGGCCAGAACGGCAAACATGCTCACCCCGGAGCACGGAAGCAGGGCAGGAGCCGGCGACCGCCGGGGGAAAGCGTGGCAGGCTGGAGCCCGCCGCGGCCCACATTCACGACGCGCAAGCGTCACGACTGTGCCCGCTGGCGGCTCGCCCGCACCCGGGCACCGGGAGACCCACACATGGCTAACAAGATGCTGGATCTGTTGCAGAAGCGGCACGCGATCCTCGAAAACGGAAAACGAATCGTCCGCCAAGCCACCGCCGAGGGGCGCGCAATTTTTCCCTCAGAGCAGGCCACGGTCGATTCCATCATCGCCGAGATCGAGGCGATCAACGCGCAGGTGTGCGCGGCCGAGATGGGCCCCGCTGCCGCGCCGAGCCCGCGTCGCGCCGACCTGAGCGGCGAGGCGCTGCTCGACTCGCTCGAGACGCCCGTCGGCAGCGCGCTCAACCGCTTCATCGCGCCGGCCCCGCCGGGGGGCGCCCGTCCCCGCACTCCGTCGCGCATGGCCGAGGGCTTCTACCGCCCGGACGAGCAGCTTTCGTCGCGGGTGGAAGGTGCCGGCGCGGACCTCGACATCGGCCGCTTGGTCAAGGCGCAGGTGACCGGGAACTGGAAGGACGCCGAGGCGGAGCGGGAGATGCTCGCCACGCTCACCCGCACCTCAGACCCGGGGGGCGGCTACATGGTGCTCCCGGAGATACTCTCCTCCCGCGTGATCGACCTGGCTCGGAGCGCGATGGTGCTGACCCGTGCCGGCGCGCTCACCTACCTGATGAACACCCCAACCGTGCGGTTCGCCTCCGTCGAGTCCGACCCGACGGCGGTGTGGCACCAGGAAAACGCCGAGGTGACCCCGAGCGACCCGACGTTTGGCGACGTGACGCTCGAGGCGAAGACCGTCGCGGCCCTGGTGACGTTGAGCATCGAGTTGTTCGAAGACGCCCCAAACATCGCGTACACCCTCACCGACCTCATCAAGAAGGCGCTCGCTCAAGCACTGGACATGAAGGGCCTGCTCGGCGCCGGCAACCTCGAACCGCTCGGGCTCCTGAACTGGCCCTTGGTCGGTACGGCGGCGCTCGGGAGCGGCGCTGGCGCTTCACCGACGTACGAGGACTTCGCAGCCGTCTACAGCACGCTCCAAACCGCGAATGCGCCCGAGGACGCGCTCGCGTTCATCTCGCACCCCCGCACCTTCGCATCACTCGACGCGCTCCGCACCGACGAGGGCGGGGCCGGCACCGGGCCGTTCCTCGTGGGGCCGCCGTCGTGGTCGAAGTTCTCCCCCAAGCTCGCGACGACCGCGATCCCGGTCAACCTCAATGTCGGCGGGAGCGCGGATTGCTCGTTGGCTTTCGCCGGCGATTTCAGCCAAATGGTGATCGGCACCCGTTCGCAGTTGCGTCTCGAGGTCTCCCGCGAGTCCGCCACCTCGATGAGCTCCGCATTCTCGAAGTTGCAGGTTTCCATCCGAGCGTACCTCCGGGCCGACGTTGCCGTGCTGCGGCCCAAGTTCTTCGTCAACGTGTCCGGCATCCGGCCATAAGGCCACGAGCGCGGGCCGGGGCGCGTTGAAGTCCCCGGCGCATCCTCCTTCTCCCGGGCGTTTCGAGCCGCTCGGGGGGCTTGGTGTCACCCCCGGGACGGGCGCCTGACCGTCCCGGGGGGCTTCACCGCAACACCTCAGGCGGGAGGGAGAGCGGCGATGGACGAACTCGTTACCAACACCATCCGGGACTTCGACGACACGACCACGGAGGCCCTCCGTGGCCTTCGGGACTTTCTTGGAGTAGTCGAGGCTCTTCCAATCCCGACTACCCTGAACGAGGACGATCGGCGCGTCATTGAGTCGGTGTCGGCCACCCTCGCCGGTGTTGCCACTGTGTGCGCAGACCTCGGGAAGAGCTTCGGCCGGCTGCTCGAAGCGCCGGCAAGGGAGAACTGATGGCCGCCGGCGCCTCGATAGGCTCGATCTACGCCCGCATCGGTGCGGACACGAGCGACCTCCAGGCGAAGCTCGCCCAGGCGAACACGTCGCTTGGCAGGTTTGCCAAAGACACTGACACCTTCGGTCGTAGCGCGTCGACCGGCCTCGGGCAAGCCGGCGCCACCGCCGGCCAGGTGGCGCGTCGCGTCAGTGCCATGGGAACGATTGTCGATCAAGTCACCGGATCCAATAGCGCGGGCTACATCGTCGTTGGTCATTCCGCGTTGGAGATGGGACGGAGTGTCCTCGAGGGCGCGGGTGCGGTGACCAAATTAGGGGTCGCCACGCAAGCGGTCGGTGTGGTCATCAAGGGGTTTGGTGCGGGTCCGGTCGCGGGCGCGATCCTAGCCTCGCTCGCCCTGGGTGGCGCCGTCGGCACGGTGTTCAACAAGTTCGCCGGGCTGGGTTACCTGTTGCAGGATATCGCCCATGGGCCAACCAAGGACTTCGGCGACTCCCTCGCCAAGGACGAGACCCTCTTCCGTACCACCGTCGACCAGGTCGAACACCTGAAGACGCAGCTCCACCTTTCAGGGCCGGAGTGGGCGGTCAACACGACTCGGACGAAGGAAAGCGCGACACAACTCGCCGCGATGGTAGAGCAGATCACGCAACACGGCCGCGTGGTCATGCAGACGAAGAACGTGCGCGATGGCTACACCCAAAGTTTCATTGACCTCGGCGACAAGATCCGTGCGAATCAGAAGATCCTCGCCGACTACACCGCCAAGGTGAACGAGACGTACGGCATCGTCACGAAATCCGACGTCACCGCGAAGTTGAAGACGACGCTGCTCGATCTCCGCGTCATGCAGAAGGAAGGCATCGAAGCCGAGCAGGTGATCGCCGCCGCCGGTCCCGCGATCCTCGAGGTGATCGACAAGGCGAAACTGGTCGGTGTGGACGTGCCGCTAATCCTCGGCGACATGGCTGACGCGATCAAGACGAAGAACAACCTGTGGGTCGGGGACCTCCTGCGCACCCTGCCCGGGATCCCCAAGGAGGCGGCCGACGCGGCCAAGGTGGCGGGCGCATCCCTCGACGAGATGGGCAAGAGGCTCGAGGGTTCGATCTCCGGAGGGTTCGGGCGCGGCATCGAGTCGGGCACGAACTTCGGCAAGCAGCAACTCGACGCGTTCATCGCCGACGTCGAGGGGCGCCCCATCAAGCTGAGGTTCGACACGTCCGACCTCAACAACGCGATCGCCGACGCACTCTCCGGGCGCGCCCGCATGACCCCGGGAAGGGCGCCCGCATGAGGTTCGCGGTCTAGCCCGCCCGCGCGAGTGGCACCCTCTTGACATCTCCATTTGATGACACTATGTTATCCCATGGGGGTGACAATGACGAAAGAGAGTCTCTTGGCGGCGCTCGAAGTGGAGAAGGGGCAGGCCAAACGCGACCGGCTGCTCTCGGTTCGAATGACGCCGGCGGAGTACCAGGCGGTGGCTGTCAAGGCGAGGCAGAACGGCATCAGCGCGGCGACGCTGGCGCGCGTGCTGATCCTGACCGGCCTGGCAGACCTCCCGGACGTGGAACCCAAGAAGGGCGGCAAGCGATGATCGAAACCACGCGGCAATGGAGGGCGGCGCTCGCCGACGCGATCGCGGCCGGGAAGCGCACGCCGGCAGACCTGGTGTCGGTACCACCGCCGGAGGGCTATGCCGAGGCCGGGATCACCCTGCGGCGTCTCGCCGACAACCTTGAGCACGACCAGGCGCCGCTACCGCCTGCGGCCTGCGAGACGCTCCGGCTGCCCCCAGGCGCTCGTTTCGGGGACGCGGTGCGGGTGCTGCGGGAACTGTGGGGGTGAGCATGACGAAGAAACCGGAGAGCAAGGCACTCGAGCAGGCCAGCACCGGGCTGCAGGCGATCATCGACGAGCTGGGGGTGCTCAAGCCGCGGCTGTGCGCCATCGCCGGCGACCTGGCGGGGGCCGAGGCCCAAGCGGTCGTGATCGAGACCGCCGACGACGGCACAACGTACACGGTTGAGCGGTGGGTTTCGGAAGCTCTCACCTCGACATTGGGAGGGAGCGTGCGCGAGGCCCTTGACGACGTGCTCGACCGCTTGGCCTACCTGCAGGACTTCGATGCTGTGAGGCAGGATATCCACGACTTCCAGTAGGACCGCCGCTCACGATGCACCACGGGGCGCCTACGGGCGCCCCGTTTCTTTTCAGGTGTGTGACCCCGCTGCGACCCGTTAGGTTTCAAGATTCGTAAAGTGGTGGAGCCGAACGGGATCGAACCGTCGACCTCTTGAATGCCATTCAAGCGCTCTCCCAACTGAGCTACGGCCCCACCAGGGAGTGGAAAGCTAGCAAGAGCGCGGCCGGGTGTCAACTTGTCCGCCGGTGCGCCGACCGCGTTCGCGAAGCTGCGCCGGCCGTCGAAAAGGCGGGAGCCGCACG
>CAVVEO010000011.1:0-15748 GCA_963747245.1 uncultured Acidobacteriota bacterium | reverse complement strand
TTGGCGCAGGGGACGCCCCGAGACCTTGAGTTTCGAACCCCGAGCCCCGAACCCCCGTCTCTCTACCAGGAGCTCGCGAGCGGTCCGATCTCACCCTCCACCGCGGCGAGGACGTCGCAGCGCTCGACGGCGGCCATCATCGCGTTGTGGTCGGCGAACAGCGGGCGGTCGACCTCGAGGTGCTCGACGACCTTGCGCACGGCGGCCTTGGCGGCCTGCGTGCCCTTGCCGGGGGTGAACTCGCGGAAGTCGAGCGCCTGCGCCGCGGCGATCATCTCGATCCCGAGCACGCCGAAGGCGTTCGTCAGGATCTGCTTGGTCTTGAGCGCCGCGTTCATCCCCATGCTGACGAAGTCCTCCTGGTCGGCCGCCGCCGGGATCGACTGGACGAACGAGGGCGCCGAGAGGATGCGCTGCTCGACGATCAGCATGTCGGCGGTGTACTGCGAGAGCATGTGGCCGGAGAACATGCCGGCGCCCTTGGTGAGGAACGCCGGCAGCCCGACCGAGAGGGCGGGGTTCAGGAGGCGGTTGAGGCGGCGCTCGGAGAGCACCGAGACCATGGTGACGCCGGCGCCGACGGTGTCGAGCGGCAGCGACACCGGCGTGCCCTGGAAGTTGGCGCCGGTGAGCACGCGGTTCTCCTCGGCGACGAAGATCGGGTTGTCGGCGACGCCGTTGAGCTCGATCTCGAACTGCTTGCGCGCGTACGCCATCATGTCGCGCAGCGCGCCGATCACCTGCGGCGTCGCGCGCATCGAGTAGGCGTCCTGCACCTTGACCTTGAGCTTGCCGGTGACGAGGTCGGAGCCGTCCATGACCTTGCGCAGGTTGGCGGCGCAGGTCACGGCGCCGGGGAAGCCGCGCAGCTCGTGCAGCATCGCCTGGTACGGCTTCATGTTGGCGAGCAGCGCCTCGAGCGACATCGCGGCCGCGATCTCGGCCTGCTTGATCCAGCGCTCGATGTCGTACAGCAGCAGGCAGCCCATCCCGGTGATCAGGTTGGAGCCGTTGATCGCGGCGAGGCCGTCGCGCGCCTGCAACCCCGGCACCGGGACGCCGGCCAGCTCCATCGCCTTCGCGGTCGGCATGCGCTCGCCGCGGTAGAACGCCTCCCCCTCGCCCATGAGCGAGAGCGCGAGCTGGCTCATCGGCGCGAGGTCGCCGCAGGCCCCGACGCTCCCCTTCTCGCACACCACCGGCGTGACGCCGGCGTTGAGCAGCGCGACGTAGGTCAGCGGGATCTCGGGGCGGCAGCCGGAGTAGCCGCGGGCGTGGACGTTGACGCGCGAGACCATCGCCGCGCGCACGTGCTCGACCGGCGCGGGCGCGCCGATGCCGGCGGCGTGGTTGTAGATCAGGTAGCGCTGGAACTGCTTGACCTGCTCGTCGGAGAGCACGACCTCGGAGAACTCGCCGATGCCGGTGTTGACGCCGTACATGATCTCGTGCGCCGAGATCTTCCGCTCGAGCATGCCGCGGCACGTCTTGATGCGCTCGACCGCGGCGGGCGCGAGCTCGACCTTGGCGCCGTGGCGCGCGACGTTGACGACGTCTTCGATCCTCAGGTGCTGTCCGTCCAGGGTCACAGGCATCGATGGGTCCTTCCCGGCCGGGCCGCCGGCCCCGCCGAATGCGGCGCCGCCATGATACGACGTTTCACAAGCTGCGCGGGCCGCTCACTCCGGCAGGCCGGCGTCCGCGGCGGCGAGGCGGGCGATCCCCGACCAGTCGATCCCGCCCATGCCGCGCCCCGCAGCCGCGAGGAAGCGGTCGTGCAGCATGCTCGCGAACGGCATCGGCACCGACCGCGCGTCGGCGGCGGCCAGCGCGAGGCGCATGTCCTTGAGGCCGAGCGCCAGGGCGAAGCCGGCGGGCTCGAAGCGCCGCGCGGCGATCGCGCCGCCGTAGTTCTCGACGACGGGCGAGCGGAAGAGGGCGTTCATCACCGTCATGAACGCGCCGGGTTCCACGCCCCAGGCGCGCGCCAGCGTCTGCGCCTCCGCCAGCGCCTCGATCGTGGACGCGAGCATGAAGTTGCCGGCGAGCTTGACCGCGTTGGCGGCCTCGGGCTCGCGCCCGGCGACGAACACGCCCTGTCCGATCGCGTCGAACGCGCGGCGGCAGGCGGCGATCGCGGCCTCGTCGCCGCCCGCTACGATCCACAGCTTCGCCGCGGCGGCGGCTTCCGGCCGGCCGAACACCGGCGCCGCCACGTAGCGCTGGCCGGCGGCGGCGTGGGCGGCGGCGAGCCGGCGCGAGAGCGCGACCGAGATCGTGCTCATCGAGGCGTGCGCCGCGCCGCGCGGCAGCGCGCCGAGGAGGCCGTCGGCGCCGAGCACGACCTGCTCGACCGCCGGGTCGTCCGCAAGCATCGTGACGGCGAGCTCGGCGTCCGCCGCCGCGGCGGCGGGGGTGGCCGCGACCGTCGCCCCGAGCGCCTCCAGTTCGGCGGCGCGACCGGCGCTGCGGTTGTAGACGGCGACGGCGTGCCCCGCCCGCACCAGGTTGGCCGCCATCGGCGTCCCCATCCGGCCCAAGCCCGCAAAAGCGATCCTCATCGTGACCTCCCTCGTCCGACCGGGGCGACGCCGGCGTCAGCCCTTGACCGTGAAGCCGCGCGCAGCGAGCAGGGTGCGCAGCGCGTCGCGGCGGTCACCCTGCAGCTCGAGCGCCCCGTCGCGCGCGGTGCCGCCGGTGCCGAGCGAGCGCTTGAGCGCGCGCAGCAACTCCTCGACGAACGCGGTGTTGCGCGGCAGGCCGTCTACGACCGTGACGCTCTTGCCGCCGCGCCCCTTGCTCTCCAGGCGCAGCCGAGCCGTGACCCGGTCCGGGACCGCCTCCTCGAGCCGGCTCGAGCACCGGCACTCGGCGGCGGGCCACCCGCACGTCGGGCAGAGCTTCCCGGCCTCGGTGGAGTACACGGGGCGGACGCGTCCGCCGGTCGGCGCCATGCGCTCATTATCCCGCAGGCGCCGCACCGGCGGTCACTCGTAGCGCAGGGCTTCGATCGGGTCGAGCCGCGCGGCCTTGTACGCCGGGTAGGTGCCGAAGAAGAAGCCGACGAGGCCCGAAACGCCGAACCCGGCCGCGATCGCCCAGAGCGAGATGCTGGTGGGGAACGGGCTCACGGCCCCGACCAGGTGGGACAGGGCGATGCCGATCAGGACGCCGGTCGCGCCCCCCACCAGGGCGAGGGTGATCGCCTCGGTGACGAACTGCTGCCGGATGTCGGCCCGGCGCGCTCCGAGCGCGCGGCGGACGCCGATCTCGCGCGTGCGCTGGGTGACGTTCATCAGCATGATGTTCATCACGCCGACCCCGCCGATGATCAGCGAGATGCCGGCGATCACCAGCATCGCGGCGGAGACGCCGCCAGTGATCTGGCGGAAGGTCCTGATCGTGCGCTCCGGGGTGCGCACGCCGAAGTTGTTGGGCTGGGAGAAGCGCAGGCCGCGGCGCTCGCGCAGGATCTCGGTGCCCTGCTCGATGGCGAGGTTCACCCACTCCGGTTTCTTCGGCACGGTGGCGATGACGCAGCCGTACGTGCGCTTCACGTCCGGCCAGATGCGGTCGAAGATCCCGACCGGGATCTCGATCTGCTGGTCGGCGCCGGAGTCGAAGAAGCCGCCCTTCTTCTCCATCACGCCGACGACGCGGAACGGCCGCCCGTTGATCTCGATCTGCCGCCCGAGCGGGTCGATGTGGGGGAAGAGCGCCTCGACGATGCCGGCCCCGATCACCGCGACCGGCGCCGAGTGCAGCTCCTCGCCGGCCGAGAAGAACCGGCCGTGCGCGACGAAGTGGTTGTTGGCGTCGGGGTAGGAGTGGGTGACGCCGCCGACGGTGGCGGCGTTGGTGCGGCTGCCGCGGTAGCGGACGTCGATGTCGGTGGAGGTCCAGCGCTCCGGCGACACGAAGGCGATCGCCGGCGCGTACTCCTTGATCGCCTCCGCGTCCTCGAGGGTGAGGACCGGGCGCAGGCGCTGCTCCTCGGGGAGCGGGCCGCCGCCGCCGAAGCGGTCGTCGAGACGCTGGAACTGAACCAACGTCGCGCCGAAGTTCTCGAACTGGGCGATGAACGTCCGGTTGAACCCCTGGATCAGCGAGACCATCACGATCACGGTGGCGACGCCGATGATGATGCCGAGGCAGGTGAGGAACGAGCGCAGCTTCTGCGCCCGGATCGTGCGCAGCGCGGTGAGCACGTTCTCGCGCCAGGCGGCGACGACCTTGTCCCAGCGGCCCATTCAGGCCCCCACCCGGAGGACCGGGGTTCGGGGTCCGGGGTCCGGGGTCCGTGGAAGAGACAGGAGGGGGAGAGCGGGAGGCATCACTCCTCCCTCAGGGCGACGATCGGGTCGAGGCGGGCGGCGCGCATCGCCGGCAGCCACCCTGCCAGGACCCCCGCCAAGGTCGCGACCGTGAGCCCGGTCGTGACCAAGAACGGCGTCACGCGGGCGGGGAACGGGCTCCAGTGGCCGACGGCAAGCGCCACCAGCCATCCGAGGGCGGCGCCGGCCACGCCGCCGACGAAGCTCTGCGCCACCGCCTCGAAGAGGAACTGGCGGTGGAGGTCGCGGCGGCGGGCGCCGAGCGCCTTGCGCAGGCCGATCTCGCGGGTGCGCTCGACGATCGAGGCGAACATCGTGTTCGCGATCGCGACGCCGCCGACGACGAGCGAAATCGAGGAGATGAAGATCACCAGCAGGAAGGCGGACCGCGTGATGCTCTTCCACAGGGTGTTCAGCGTCTCGGCGTCCACGATCCCGAACGGGTCCGGGGCCGAGAACGGGGTGCCGCGGCGGGAGCGCAGCACCACCCGCACGTCGTCCTCGAGCGCCGGCACCGAGGCCGAGTCCGGGGCCTCGACGAAGATGTCGAGGCTGCGCACCATGCCGAAGGCATGCTGGTACGCCGCCAGCGGCACCAGCACGAAGCGGTCCTGGCTCTGGCCGAAGGTGCTGCCCTGCTTGGCCATCGTGCCGATGACCCGGAACGGCTTCCCCTCGACCTTGATCTCCCGTCCCACCGGGTCCACGTGGGGGAACAGCTCCTCCTTGACGTCCCAGCCGATCACCGCCACCGCCCTCCCGCCGTCCGCTTCGGTCTGGGTGAAGAAGCGCCCGTCGGCGAGCTCGAGGCCGATCATCCACGGCAGCTCCGCTTCGGCGCCGAGCACGAAGGTGTCGGCGAGCCGACGCCCCTCGGCGTACACCGGCCGGGTCGAGAACACGCGTCCGGCGACCCGGCGCGCCTGCGGCACCAGCCGGCGCACCGCATCGAGGTCGGCGTCGGTGATGTCCTTGCGCTTGAGCGCCTCGAGGTACGCCTCGCGGCTGCGGATGATCCCGAACTTGGTGAAGATCACGGTGTTCGGGCCGAGGCCGGAGATCACGTCGGCGGCGTACTTGTTGAGGCCCGAGACCACCGAGATCACCGCCACGATCGTGGCGACGGCGATGATGATGCCGAGCAGGTTGAGGAACAAGCGCAGCTTGTGGGCGGTGAGCGAGCCCAGGCCGATACGGGCGATGTCGCCGAGGATCATCGGCGCCCCCGCCCCCCCGGGCGGCCGTTGGCGGTCCACGGTTGACGACTCCCGCGGCCGTCCCACGGGTGAGCGATCCCGTGGGGGGGCGGACCGAGGACGGCGGGTCGGAAACGGGCCATGGCGCTCAGCTCTCGACGCGAGACCCCGTCAGCGCTCGAGCACCAGCACCTCGAACGTGCCGGGCACGATGCTCGGGCGCGGGTGCGGGCGCTCTGCCGTCGCCGCGGGCGCGGGGCCGAACTCGGCCGTTGGCAGGTAGATCCGGTGCGTCGCCGGATCCAGCGCGATGGTGCGGGCGCCGCGCCTGGTCGGCACGTTGCCGACCAGGGTGAACTTCTCCGGCGAGTCCTCGCGCACGACGGTCAGGGTGCCCTCGCCGTTGGAGGCGAAGGCCAGGCCGGCCGCGGGGTCGAACGCCGCGCCGTCGGTGCCCGCGCCGGTCGGCACGGTTGCGAGGACGCGCCCGCTGTCACCGTCGACGACAGCCATGAGCCGGTTGCGGCAGACGGTGAACAGACGCCGGTGCCGAGGGTCGATGGCGAGCCCGCTCGGTTCCTCGCACGGTGCGAGCGGCCACCGTCCCACGACCTTCAAGGTGGCGGCGTCGAACGCGAGGATCTCGCTCGTGTCCTCGATGTTGACCCAGACGCGGCCCTTGCCGTCGGTCGCCGCGAACTCGGGCTTGCCCCCCAGGGGGAGCGTGCCGACGACCTTGGCGCTCGCCGCGTCGATCGCGGTGGCGTCCTTGCTCCCGCCGTTGAAGGTGAAGACGCGGCGCGAGGTCGGTTCGTACAGGATCGCGTCGGGGTTGCTGCCGGTCACCGTCACGGTCGCGAGCGGGGCCAGCGTCTTGAGGTCGAACACGGTCACCGTGCCGGCGCGGCCGTTGCTCGTGAACCCCCGCCCGAGCTCCGGGGCGATCGCGACGCCGTGCACCCCCGGGGTGTCGGGGATCTCGCCGGCGACGGCGCCGGTTGCGGTGTCCACGACCTGCACCCTGGTCCCGTGCGAGACGTAGAGGCGGTGCGCCGCGGGGTCTGCGGTGAGGTAGTCCCAGAAGCCCTCGCCGCCGAGCGCGATGGTGCCCGCGAGGTGATAGGCGGCGGGCGCGGGTTGCGCTGCGGCGACGGCGGCGACGATCAACGTGAGAGACGCGAGTGCGAGACGGCGATGCGTCATTGGATTCCCCCCTTTGGGCACCGCAGGTCGGAAAACATCGGCGGTGCCGTCATTCACTCCCGGCTTTCGCGCTCTTGTCCACGAGGACGGCCGCCCCCGGCGTGAGGTCGCGCAGCGCCTTGAACGGCCCGACGACCACCACCTCGCCTTCTTTGAGCCCGCTCGCGACCTCGACGTCGAGCTCGCCCCGGATCCCGGTCACGACCGGCCGGAACTCGGCCTTGTTGCCGGCGACGACGTACACGCCCTCGATCTCCCGGGCGCGGGAGGCGACGGACTCCTTCTTGGTCGAGCTGCTCGCCGGCGCCTCGCCCGTGGCCGGCGTGGGCGCGCTCTTCGCGTCCGGCTGCCGCAGCACGAGCGCCCCGATCGGGACCGTGAGGGCGTCGGTACGTGTCGCGGTGGTGATGTCGGCCGTGACGGTCAGGCCCGGCCGGATCCGCTCGGGGTGCCTGAGGAGAGTGACCTTGACGGTGTAGTCGGTGCCGGTCGCGGCGCCGCCGAGAGCCGAGGTCCCCTGAATCGGACTCGACCCGATCTCCGACACCTCGCCGGGGAAACGCTCGTCCGGGAACGCGTCGATCCTGACGAGAGCGGGTTGCCCGATGCGGAGCTGCGGCACGTCGGTCTGGTCCACCTCGAGGTCGGCCTCGATCGTGGACATGTCGGAGATCGTCATCAGCACCGTCCCCGGGTTGTTCATCGTGCCGGTGACGATCACCTCGCCTTTCTCGATGTTGCGGCGGGTGACGGTCCCGTCCATCGGGGCGCGGATCTCGGTCTTCACGAGGGAATCGTCGGCCGACGCGAGGTCGGCGCGCGCCTGCTCGACCTGCCGCTTGGCGCGTTGCGTCGACGCCACCGCCTGCTCGTACGTGCTGCGCGTGTGCTCGTGGTCGGCCTCGGCGAGGATCCCGTCCTTGAACTGCTGGTTGGCGCGGTCCAGGTCCCGCTTGGCCTGGGCCGTGGCCTCCTGCGAGCGGGTCAGCTCGGACTCGAGCGCCTGCAAGTTGAACTTCGCGCTGTTGACCGCCGCCGCGTAGCGGGCCTGGTCGATCACCGCCAGCAGGTCGCCCTTCTTGACGCGGTCGCCCTCCTGCACGTTGAGCTCGGTGACCTGCCCCATGATGTTGGCGGAGAGCTCGACCTTGGTCTTGGCCTGCACGGTGCCGTTGGCCGTCACCAGCTGGACCAGGTCCTTGCGGCCCACCTTCGCGGTGGTGACCAGGATTCCCTTCCCCTTGCGGCTCGCGACCACGCCCGCAGCCACGGCGGCCACGACGACCACCGCGAGCACCCCGATGAGGACCTTCGTGCGCCGCTTCATGCCTCGCTCCTCCACCCCTCGGCCGCCACGGTCAAGCCAATGGCCGAGCCGCGGATCCGACGATAATACGCACCCGGGCCGCCAAAGGTTGCCGGGGCGCGCCGCCGCGATTCAGTAGTATGCGCTCATGGCACGACGCGCAGCCGCCGTCCCGGCCGGTTCCGGCCCCCGTTCGGTCGCGGTGGTGGTTCCGACCCTCAACGAGGAGCGCACGATCCGGTCTTGCCTGACCGCGGTCGCGGACGCCGCGGGCGTCGAGGTGGTGGTCTCCGACGGCGGCAGCCGCGACGCCACCGTCGCCGTCGTGCGCCGGGAGTTCCCCCGCGCCCGCGTGGTCGTTGGCGCCGCCGGCCGCGGCGTTCAGCTCAACCGGGGCGCGGCCGCCCTCCCGGCGGACGCGTACGTGTTCGTCCACGCCGACTGCAGGTTGCCGGAGGGGTGGGTGGCGGAGGTCGGGGCCGCACTCGGCGACCCGGCTGTGGCGCTCGGGTGCTTCAGGCTGCACACGGAGCCGGCCGAGGGGAGCGGCGGCGGCACGCCGGCGCGCTGGTGGTGGCGCCTGCTCGACCTCCGCGGCCGCGGCCTGGGCCTGCCGTACGGCGACCAGGCGCTGTTCGTGCGCCGGGAGGTGTTCGAGGCGGTGGGCGGCTTCCCCGAGATCCCGCTGATGGAGGACGTGGAGTTCGTCCGCCGCTGCCTGCGGCGCGGTCGCCTGGCGCGTCTGCCCCTGGCCGTCCGGACGACGGCGCGGCGCTTCGCCTGCCGCCCGCTCCGGGCGCGACTGTGCACGGCGACCTTCCCGCTCCTCTACCGGCTCGGCGTCAGCCCGCACCGCCTCGCCCGCTGGTACGGAGAGGTGCGGTGAGGACCGACGTCGTCGTGTTCGGGCGGCCGCCGCAGGCGGGGCGGGTCAAGACGCGCCTGGCGGCGGCGCTCGGCCCCGGGGCCGCGGCGAAGGCGTACCAAGCGGTCCTCGAGCACACCCTGGGCGAGGCGGTCGCGTCGGGGTTCCCGGTGACGCTCGCGCTCGCCGAAACCGCCGGTCCCGGGGTGGAGTGGGCCCCGCCGCCGGGGGTCGGGGTCGAGCTGCAGGCGGTCGGGGGCCTCGGCGCGCGGATGGCGGCGGCGTTCGCGGCGCACTTCGCCGCCGGCGCCGGGAACGTCGTTCTGATCGGCTCGGACGTCCCGCGGCTCGACGCGACGATGATCCGCGGCGCGGCCGCGGCGTGCGGCCGCGTCCCGGTCGTGCTCGGCCCCGCCTTGGACGGTGGCTACGTGCTCGTCGCGCAGCGGGCGCCCGGCGTCGCGATGTTCGCCGGCGTCCCGTGGTCGTCGCCGGACACGCTGGCGGCGACGCGCGCTCGCCTGGGGCGGCTCGGCGTCGGCCACGAGGAGCTCGAGCCGGTCCGCGACATCGACACGCGCGACGACCTGGACGCCGTGCTGGCCGATCCGGCGCTCGCCGGCGGGCTGCGGAGCAGGCTCGAGGCGATCGTGCGGACGGCGCCGTCAAAGGGGTGAGGAGGCGCGCCTGGCCGCGAGCGTCTCGAGGCAGTGCGTGACGAGCGCCGTCCATCCGGTCTGGTGCGAGGCGCCGCAGCCGCGCCCGGTCTCGGCGTGGAAGTACTCGTAGAAGAGGACCAGGTCGCGCCAATGCGGGTCGGCGGCGAAGCGGGGGTCGCCGCCGTGGCACGGGCGCCGGCCGGCGGCGTCCGGCACGAAGAGACTGACCAGGCGGCGCTCGACCTCGGCGGCGGCCTGCGCGAGGGTGACAAGGTTTCCCGAGCCGGTCGGGCACTCGACCCTGACTGTGTCGCCGTAGAAGTGGTGGTAGCGTTCGAGCGCCTCGATCAGGAGGAAGTTGACGGGGAACCACACCGGTCCGCGCCAGTTCGAGTTGCCGCCGAACATGGCGCTGTCCGACTCCCCCGGCGCGTACGCCACGGTGTGGGTCTCGCCGGCGAGTGTGAATGCAAAGGGGTGGTCGCGATAGGCCCGCGAAAGCGAGCGGATCCCGAACGGCGAGAGGAACTCGCCTTCGTCGAGGAGGACGCGCAGCACCCGCAGCAGGCGCTCGCGCGAGGGGATCGCGAGCAGGCGTCGTGCCCCGCCCCCGCGGGGACCGGACCCCGTGCAGCTGATCAGGCCCATGAGGTCGGCGCGGTGATCGAGGAACCAGCCCAGCCGCTTCGCGAACCCCGGCAGCCGGTCGATCACGTCCTGCTCGAGCACCTCGCACGCGAGCAACGGGATGAGGCCGACCATCGAGCGCAGGCGGATCGGCAGGTGCTGGCCGTCGACGTGGACCTGGTCGTAGTAGAAGCCGTCCTGCTCGTCCCAGAGGCCGACGCCGCCCAAACCGTTGACCGCGTCCGCGATCGCGACGTAGTGCTCGAAGAACTTCGACGCGACGTCCTCGTACGCCGGGTCCGCCGACGCGAGCTCGAGGGCGATCGAGAGCATCGTGCCGCAGTAGAACGCCATCCACGAGGTGCCGTCCGCCTGTTCGAGCATTCCTCCGGTCGGCAGCGGCTTGGAGCGGTCGAACACCCCGATGTTGTCGAGGCCCAGGAACCCGCCGCCGAACAGGTTGCGGCCCTCGACGTCCTTGCGGTTGACCCACCAGGTGAAGTTGAGCAGCAGCTTCTGGAAGACGCGCTCCAGGAAGAGCCGGTCGCGCCCGCCGCGCGGGCCGGTCATCTTGTAGACGCGCCACGCCGCCCACGCGTGCACCGGCGGGTTGACGTCGTCGAACCCCCACTCGTACGCGGGCAGCTGGCCGTTCGGCTGCATGTACCACTCGCGCAGGAGGAGGACGAGCTGGCCCTTGGCAGCCTCGGGGTCGAGGCGCGCCAGCGGCAGCATGTGGAACGCCAGGTCCCACGCCGCGAACCACGGGTACTCCCAGGTGTCGGGCATCGACAGCACGTCGCGGGCGTGGAGGTAGGGCCAGTCCGCGTTGCGCCCCGTCAGGCGGGAAGCCGGCGGCGGCGGTTGCGTGGGGTCGCCGTCGAGCCACTCGGGCACGACCAGGTTGTAGAACTGTCTCGACCAGACGAGGCCGGCGTACGCCTGGCGGGCCACCGCGCGCTCGGCGGGCCCGAGACCGGCCGGGACGACGGCGGCGTAGAACTCGTCGGCCTCGCCGACGCGGGCGGCGAACGTCGCGTCGAAGCCGGCTCCGAGCGGGTCGGGAGGCATCTGGCCCACGGGGGCGAGGCGCAGACGCAGCGTGGCGTTTGCTCCGGCCGGCAGCGCGAGGCGGTACCACGCGGCCGCCTTGGTGCCGGTACGCGCCGGGTTGACGGCGCCCTCCCGCCCGCCGACGACGCGGTCGTGGAACGCGTCCTTGACGAACGGCGTCCGGTTGGGCTTGCCGAACAAGCGCTCGGTGTTGGTCTCGTTGTCGGTGAGCAGCAGCTCGGGCAGAAGACCGTCGGGGCCCGCCCCTGCGACCAGCGTGAAGCGGCCGAGGGTGGGATGGACGGCCTCGAGCGCCCCGGGACCGGTGGCGGCGATCGCGGGCCGGGCGGGGTACTCGTCGCCGCTGCGCCCCCAGCTCCAGGTGTTGCGGAACCACAGCGTCGGGAGGAGGTGCAGCGTGGCCGCGTCCCCGCTGAGGTTGCCGACCGAAATCCGGACCAGGATGTCGTCGCAGCTCGCCTTGGCGTACTCCACCTGCACGTCGAAGAGGCGGCCGCCGTCGAACACGCCGGTGTCGGCCAGCTCGAACTCCGGGTCGCGGCGGGTCCTCGCACGGTTCTCCCGGCGCAACCGCTCGTACGGGAACTCCGCCTGCGGGTACTTGTACAGCGCCTTGAGGTACGAGGCGGTCGGCGTGCCGTCGAGGAAGAAGTAGGCCTCCTTGACGTCCTCGCCGTGGTTGCCCTCCTCGTTGGCGAGGCCGAACAGGCGCTCCTTCAGGATCGGGTCGCTGCCGTTCCAGAGCGCGAGCGCGAAGCACAGGCGCGCCTCGCGGTCGCAGATGCCGAGCAACCCGTCCTCCCCCCAGCGGTAGGCGCGGCTGCGGGCGTGGTCGTGGGGGAAATACGTCCAGCTGTCGCCGTCCGCGGAGTAGTCCTCGCGCACGGTGCCCCACTGCCGCTCGGCGAGGTAGGGTCCCCAGCGCTTCCAGTTCCGCTCGCGCGCGGCGTCCTCCTCGAGGCGCCGCCGCTCGGCCGGGACCGGGCTCGTCTCAGGCGATGGTAACGACACTCTTGATCCCGGCGGGCGCGCCGACGAGGACGCCGGGCGCGTCCACGATCGGGTAGCGTCCCGTGATGAGACGGCGCACGGCCCCGGGCCAGAGCGCCGTGAACGCCGCGAGGTCCGCGATCGCGCGCTCGTACGCGTCGCGGCCCGCGTTGACGGTGCCGAACACGACCTGGTTCTTGAGCACCAGGTTGCGCATGATCAGGTCGGTGTCGAGCTCGACCGGCCCCTTGCGCCCGGGCACGCCGGTGAAGACGAACACCCCGTTCGTGCCGAGCACCTCCATCAGCTCGAACGCCACCTTCGAGGCGCCGGTGGCCTCGTAGACGAGGTCGATGTTGCCGACCGCCGCCGCGAGCTGGGCGAGGGTGTGGTCCTCGGCGGCGAGGTACGTGGCGTCCATCGCCCTGACGAGGCCGGCCTTGTCGTGCGGCCCCGAGGCGCGGGAGTACACGGTCGTCGCGAAGCCGGCGTTGACCAGCACCATCGCCCCGAGCAGCCCGACCGGGCCCGCCCCGAGCACCACGGCCCGCAGGCCGTGCGCCGGCGCAACGCCGGGCTGGGGCGGGGTGACCCACGGCAGCCGCTGCTGCACCTGCCAGACCTGGGCGATCGCCTTCTCGGCGATGGTCAGCGGCTCGGTGAGGACCGCGACGTCGCGCAGCGTCCGCGGGACCGGGTTCATGTAGCGCTCGTCGTCGACCACGAACTCGGTCATGAAACCGTGCGCCCCGGAGATGCCGCGCTCGGTGAACCCTCCGGACGTGCAGAAGTCCTGGCGTCCCGCGCGGCACGCGAGGCACGTGGGATCCGCGCACGGCCGGCGCACCATCGGGACCGCGAGGTCCCCGGGTTTGACGCGCGTCACGGCGGAGCCGACCTCGACGACCTCCCCCAGCGACTCGTGGCCGATCACAAGGTACGGCGAGCCCGGCGGCGGCGTGCCGTACTGGAACGTCACGATCTCACGGTCGGTACCGCAGACGCCGACCTCGAGCATCCGCAACCGGACGCCGGTGGGCGAGGCGAGGACAGGCTCGGGGTGATCGACCAGGCGGACCTGGCGCTCGGCGGGGAAGACGGCGACGGCTTTCATCTCTGGCTCCCATCCTCGTGGATCGCTCGATTCTAGCTCCGGTCCCGCCGCGAATGAACGGCCGGCGTGGGCCCTCGCGGCGGCGCCGCACCCCACCTGCAACGCAATCGTGGGCCGTCGCGTTCCCGCCCCGGAAATGGATAGACTGTCGGCATGGCGCAGCGAGGCGGCGGCGGGACCGTTCCCGCGATCAGGGTGCGTGCGGCCAACGCCCGGCCGCTGCGGCCGGGCGGCGCCCACGTCCTCTACTGGATGACCGCGTTCCGCCGCACCGGGTGGAACTTCGCTCTCGAGCGGGCGGTGGAGCACGCGCGGGCCCTCGGCCGGCCGCTGGTCGTGCTCGAGGCGTTGCGCTGCGACGACCGCTGGGCCTCGGACCGCCTGCACGCGTTCGTGCTCCAGGGGATGGCCGAGAACGCGCGGGCGCTGCGAGGAAGGGGCGTCACCTACCTGCCGTACGTCGAGCCCGAGCCTGGGGCCGGGCGCGGCCTGCTCGAGGCGCTGGCCACCCGGGCGTGCGTCGTGGTCGCCGACGACGCGCCGGTGTCCTTCCTGCCGCGCGCCCTCGCGGCGGCCGCGGCGCGGGTGAGCGTGCGTCTCGAGGCGGTGGACTCCAACGGGCTGCTGCCGTTCGCGGCGACCGAACGGGTTTTCCAGACCGCGTTCGCGTTCCGCCGCTTCCTCCAGGCCACGCTGCCGGCGCAGCTCGATCGGCCCCCCGCCGCCGACCCGCTCGCGGGGGTCCGCTTGCCGCGGCTCGCCGCGCTCCCGGAAGAGGTCGTGCGGCGCTGGCCGCCGGCGCCGCCGGCGCTGCTCGCGGGCGATCCGGCGGCGCTCGCGGCGCTGCCGCTCGACCACGCGGTCGCGCCGGTGCCGGGGACGCGCGGCGGCGGCGAGGCCGGCCGCGACCGGCTCGCGCGCTTCGTGGCCGACCGCCTCGACCGTTACCCGGAGGCGCGCAACCACCCGGACGACGAAGGCGGCAGCGGACTCTCGCCCTACCTGCACTTCGGCCACGTGGCGGCGCACGAGGTGTTCGCGGCAGTGGCGGCGCGGGACGGTTGGACGCAGGAGAGGCTGGCGGCGAACGCCTCGGGGCGGCGCGCCGGCTGGTGGGGGATGGGCGGAGGGGCGGAGGCGTTCCTCGACCAGATGGTGACCTGGCGCGAGCTCGGCTGCAACTTCGCCGCCAGGCGCGACGACGGCGAGCGCTACGAGGCGCTGCCGTCGTGGGCGCTGGCGACGCTCGCCGCGCACGCCGCCGACCCGCGGCCGCAGCTCTACTCCCCCGAACAGCTCGAGCGGGCCGAGACCCACGACGCGCTCTGGAACGCCTGCCAGCGCCAGCTCGTGCGCGAGGGCACGGTCCACGGCTACCTGCGGATGCTGTGGGGGAAGAAGGTGCTGGAGTGGTCGCCATCGCCGGCGGCGGCGCTCGCCGCACTCGTCGAGCTCAACAACCGCTGGGCGCTCGACGGGCGCGACCCGAACTCGACGTCCGGGGTCTGCTGGTGCCTGGGCCGCTACGACCGCCCCTGGGGCCCCGAACGGCCGGTGCTCGGCACCGTGCGCTACATGTCCTCGGCCAACGCCGCGCGCAAGCTGCGGCTGCGGGAGTACCTCGTCCGCCACGCGCCGTAGCGCCGCCGGGCGGGCTATCCTTGGGCACGCCGCGCACCGCGGCGCCGGGGGGACGATGACCGACGACCGCTTGCAGCGCCAGCTGCGTTTCATCCTCGAGATCGACAAGCTCAAGGGGGTGGTGCGGCAGTCGTACCTGGTGGGGGCCGACCGGCGCGAGAACTCCGCCGAGCACTCCTGGCACGTGGCGGTGATGGCGCTGCTGCTCGCCGAGCACGCCAACGCGCCGGTGGACGTGGCGCGGGTCGTCACGATGTTGCTCGTCCACGACGTCGTCGAGGTGGACGCGGGCGACACCTACGTCTACGACCCGGCCGGTGGCGCCGACAAGGCCGAGCGCGAGCGCCGCGCCGCGGAGCGTCTCTTCGGGCTCCTCCCCCCCGACCAGGAGGGCGAGCTGCGGGCGCTGTGGGACGAGTTCGAGGCCGCGGCGACCGCCGACGCGCGCTTCGCCGCCGCGCTCGACCGGCTGATGCCCGTGCTGCACAACGTCCACACCGGCGGGAGGTCGTGGCGCGAGCACGGCATCACCGCCGACCGGGTGATCGCCCGCAACAGCCGGATGCGGGAGGGCTCCGAGGAGCTCTGGCGCTACGCGAAAGCGTTGATCGAAGCGGCGGTGGCGGAGGGAAGCCGGCGCCGCCGGCGGACGCGCGGCCACCGGACTGATCGCCGGCGGCCCGCGGGCGGCATTGACAGGCGCCCCGCCGCCGTGGTCGCATGCCGCAGGGGACGCCAG
>CAVVEO010000010.1:0-45775 GCA_963747245.1 uncultured Acidobacteriota bacterium | reverse complement strand
GCCCCGGGG
Source organism: uncultured Acidobacteriota bacterium (assembly GCA_963747245.1). Classification (GTDB taxonomy): domain Bacteria; phylum Acidobacteriota; class Thermoanaerobaculia; order Thermoanaerobaculales; family Thermoanaerobaculaceae; genus RBG-13-68-16. Next base: position 45,766 of record CAVVEO010000010.1, on the reverse strand, counting down.
TTTCGCCGGCCTCCGCGGCGATGTTCGCGACCCGTTTTTACATCAACTACTTCGCCGTGGAGATCCTGTTCGGCGTGCCGAACCACTTCGGCAAGGACAGCGAGGCCGTGGTCCGCGAGACCGCCGAGATCCTGCGCCACGGCATGCTGCGTCCCGGAGCCTGAAGCCGGTTTCGGCGCCCTGCCGCTGGAAACCCGCCTGCTATCCTCGCCCGGTGCGCCGCTGCAACGCCCGGCGCCGTCGCGGTCCGGGCCGCAGCCCTTCCGGGGAGGCAACGCGTGGGTGCTGACGCCGTTCTCTGGGTGCGAGAGGTGACCAAGACCTTCGGCCAGGTCCGCGCCGTGGACCGGCTGTCGTTCGCGGTCGCGCCGCGGCGCGATCACCGGACTGCTTGGCCGCAACGGCGCAGGGAAGACCACGACGCTGCGCATGATCAACGGGATCTTCCTGCCCGATGCGGGGACGATCGAGTTGTGGGGTGCCGCGGACGCGGCCACCGTGCGCGACCGGATCGGCTACCTCCCGGAGGAGCGCGGCCTGTACCGCAAGATGCGCGTCTCCGACCAGCTCCTGTTCCTGGCCGAAATCAAGGGGCAGAGGCCCGCCGTGGCCAGGGCGCGCGCCGAGGCGTGGCTCAAGCGCTTCGACCTCTGGGACAAGCGCGCGGGCAAGCTCGAGGAGCTCTCCAAGGGGAACCAGCAGAAGGTGCAGCTCATCGGCGCGTTGCTCCACGATCCCGAACTCGTGATCCTCGACGAGCCGATGTCCGGGCTCGATCCCGTCAACGTCGTCCTCGTGCGCACGATCCTGAAGGAGCTGAAGGCCGAAGGGCGGACGATCCTGCTCTCGACCCACATGATGGGGGAAGCGGAGAAGCTCGTGGACGAGATCGTCCTCATCCACGAGGGCAGGGCGGTGCTGGCGGGGGAGCTCGAACAGGTGCGGGCCTCGTTCGGCTCGACACGGTGCACCTCGTCTTCGAGGGGGACGGCGCCTTCCTCTCCGCCCTGCCCGGCGTCGCCGCCGCGCGGGTGGACACGAATACCGCCGAGCTGCGCCTCGGCCCCGGCGCCGACGCGCAGGCGGTCCTGGCGGCCGCCGTGACGCGGGTCAGGGTCAGCCGGTTCGAGATCGCCGCGCCGTCGCTGGAGGAGATCTTCATCGACCGGGTCGGCGCCGGCGCGCTCGGGCGCAGGCCGGCCGAGGCGGCGGTATGAGCAAGGCGCTGGCGGTGCTGAAGCGGGAGTACGTCGAGGTCGTCCGCAAGAAGTCATTCATCATCATGACCCTGATCTTCCCGTTCCTGATGGCGGCTCTGATGTTCGTCCCCACGCTCCTGATGATGAAGGGGATCGAGGGCAAGCGCGTGGTCGTCGTGGACGGCACGGGGAAGCTGCAGGACGCGTTCGGCACCCATCTTCCGGATGCGCCGCCCCAGCCCGCGAGCAAGGCCGGCCGAGAGCTCGCAAAGCAGGCCGAGGGGTCGCAGGGAGCCAAGGTGGCCGCGCTCACCACGGTGTACGTGCCGGCGTCGGGCGACGTGAAGTCCGCGGCCCAACCCTACCTCGACCGCCTCAGGGAGAATGACGACACGCAGGCGCGGCTCGACGGCGTGCTGGTGATCCCGTCCGACGCGTTCACCGACGACTCCGCCAAGCTCGTCTACTACAGCCGCGCCGCGTCCGACATCATGACCCAGGAGCGCCTCGCGAGCGCGGTCAACCACGCGCTGGCGCGGGGCAGGCTCGCGGGACGGGGCATCGACGCCGCCGACGCGGACCGGCTGCTCAAGCGTCTCGACCTCGAGGGCGTCCAGCTCTCGAAGAGCGGCAAGGAGAAGAAGGGCGGCGAGCTTTCGTTCCTGGTGGGGTTCATCTTCGCGGCGCTGCTGCTGTTCCCGACGATGATCCACGGCCAGGAGGTGATGCGCGGGATCGTGCAGGAGAAGACCGAGCGCGTGGTCGAGATCCTGATCTCCTCGATGCCGTCGTTCGACCTGCTCTCGGGCAAGGTCGCTGGCCTCGCCCTCGTCGGGCTCACTCAGGTCGGCGCCTGGCTCGCGATGGGCGGCGCGATGGCCCTCTACTCCGGCGGCGCCGCCCTGGTGGCGGGGGTCAACGTCTTCCAGTACGTGGACCTGCGGGTCATCCCGTGGTTCTTCGTTTTCTTCCTGCTCGGGTACCTGACGTTCGTGTGCATCTACGCCGTCGGCGGCGCGATCTCCAACTCCGAGAAGGAGGCGCAGCAGTTCATGGGGCCGATCATGATGGTGGCGATGGTCCCCTGGATGCTGGCGTTCCCGATCCTGCAGAACCCCGAGTCGACGCTTGCGACCGTGCTGTCGCTGATCCCCGTGTTCACGCCGATCACGATGTTCATGCGCATCATCGTGAGCGAGCCGCCGATGTGGCAGGTTGGCCTCTCGATCGCGCTCTCGGTCGCCACGATCTACGTGTTCTTCTGGATGACGGCGAAGATCTTCCGGATCGGGATCCTGTCGTACGGCAAGCGGCCGAGTCCGGCCGAACTCTGGCGCTGGCTCAAGGTGGCGTGAAGCACGCTCGTCCCCTGCGCCGTGCGGTGTCAGAGGCTACGGCATGAAGGCGTACGCGAGATAGATCTCGGAGGGCACCGGGACGCCGTTACAGGTCGCCGGCGCGTACCTCCACTCCTTCACCGCCTTCTCGACGTTGGAATTCAGCCCCCCTCGCGCCTGGACGAAGGTGAGGTCGTGGATCAGGCCATCGGTGCCCACCTCAGCGCGGGCGATAACCGTCCCAAACTTCCGTCTGGCCTTGGCGTAGTCATCAACGCCGGCATCCCTCTTCGCGATCGGCCTGGGAGGCGTCGGCGCCTCGCACTCCGGCCACCGTTCGGCGCCGGCGGCCGCCGCGAAGCCGCCCTCAGTCTGGGGACCTGAATCGGCAACTAACTCCACAACAGTCGCTTCGACCACAAGTTCCTTCCCCTCGAAACAGCGCATCGTCCTGGGGTAGACCTTGGTACCGAGACTGACGTGGTCCTCGTACTCGAAGCGCGGCAGCTCCTTCCCGTACCCGGCGGAAAGAAGGGCGCCGTTGCCGTCATCGAAGCAGAGCGTGGCCCGGCTGTCCTTCCAGCGCGCCACCTCGGAAATTGCCGCCCTGCCGGCGACGTCGTGCTGCCAGAGCGCCGCGGTGGGTCCGGCCTCCACGCAGAACGCGGGCCTGCCGGCGACCGTCTGTTGCGTGATGCTCTTGACCTCGGCGTTCGGCGCCAGCGTGAGGTGCGACCCGAGGTCAAGGAGTTGCGACACCTCGTGGAACCGGTACGGCTGGTCGATGGCGGTGCGCTTGCGCCAGCGCTGGCCATCGTTGAGACCGGTGGTCTCGGTGTACCCGGGGAACCGGACCACCTCGAACCACTGCGAGGATGATGCCGCCAGGAGCAGGACCTCACCCTCGCGCGTCCCGCTCACGAGACCGAAGAGCTTGACGTGGACGCGCAGGTGGAACCGCCCGACATCCGGCGAGAGCAGGTTCTCGAGCTGGGCCGCGCGGACGATCAACGCCGTCCCGCGCTGCTGCTGGTCGTCTGCGCCCGGGGCGGGCGCCGCGCTCAGGGCGGCGAGTCCCACGAGCACGACGAGGGTGGACCAAACCAGGCGCGGAGACGACGACCCGACGACGCTCCCGGACCCCATGGCTGGCCTCCAATCTCCACTGAGCTTGTGCAGACAATATGAGTCCGCCGAAGACCGGGCGCAACCGGTCTGGCGGGCGTCCGGACCCCGGTGCCCGGTCCCCGGACCCCAGTCTCGTCAGTCCACCGTCAGCGTCTTCGAGAGGTTGCGCGGGTAGTCCGGGTCCATTCCCCTTGCGACCGAGAGGTAGTAGGCGAGGAGCTGGAACGGCACCGCGCCGGCGACCGCGTACTCGAGGTCGGAGCCGACGGGGAGCGGGATGAACTGCGAGGCCTCGGCCTGGAGCTGCGGGTTCGGGGCGGCAAGCACGACGGCGTGGCCGGCGCGGCACGTCACCTCGGTGACGTGGTTGGTGAGCATCTCGGCGCCGGAGGGTGGGGCGGTGAAGAACACCGGTGTGTCGCGCTCGACCATGGCGAGCGGCCCGTGCTTGAACTCGGAGGAAAACAGGCCCTCGCACGGCAGACCGGTGACCTCCTTGCACTTGAGCGCGCCTTCGAGGGCGACGGCGTGGCCGAGGCCGTACCCGAGGATGAAGAGCCGGTCGCAGGCGGCGAACTGCTGCGCGAGCTTGGCCATCGGAACGTCCGTCTTGGCGATCGCGCGCTCGATCCACGCGGGCGCTGCGTCCAGCTCCTCGACCGGGTGGCCGCCGACGGCGGCGGCGAGCGCGATCAGAGCGATCACCTGGTTGGTGTACGTCTTGGTGGCCGGGACCGAGATCTCCCAGCCGCACGCGAGCGGCAGGTAGACCTGCACCTTGCGGGTCATCGTCGAGCCGAGGACGTTGACGAGGCCGAGCGGCACGACCGCCTTCGGCGTGGCGAAGTTGATGGCGTTGAGCACGTCCTTGGTCTCGCCGCTCTGAGAGACGTAGAGCGCCACGTCGCCGGCGCGCAGCGCGGGGCCGAACTGCTCCTGGAACTGCTGCGGCAGCACCGGGACCGCGATCGTGCCGGCGAGGCGCGACCAGAAGGTGGAGCCGAGCACGCAGGCGTGGTACGACGAGCCCGAGCCGACCAGGAACACCCGCTGGGCGCGGCGCAGCACGTCCACCATGCGCGGCAGGTGCTCGGAGGCCTCGAGCAGGTGGAGGAGCGCCCGCGCGGTGTCGGGCTGCTCGTGGATCTCCTTGAGCATGAAGTGGGCGTAGCCGCCCTTCTCCGACGAGCCCATCCCCTCGGTCGCCTGCTTCGGCGGCCGGATCACCTCGCTTCCGTCGGAGACCTTGAACAGGCGCACGCGGTCGGGCTCGAGGACGGCCATCTCGCCGTCCTCGACCGGGATGACCGTGGTGGTCAGCGGCAGGATCGAGGGCAGGTCGGAGGAGCAGCAGGTGAAGTCGGGGCCGATCCCGACGACCAGGCCCGAGCCCTTCTTCACCGCGACGAGCCGGTTGTGCTCGCGGTCGGTGACGACGAAGGCGAAGTCGCCGGCGAGGTCGCCGGCGGCGGCCCGCACCGCCTCGGGGAGCGGCAGGCCGCGCTTGACGTGGCGCTCGACGGCGTGGACGCACGACTCGCCGTCGTTGGTGCCGCGGACGGTCATTCCCTCGGCGATGAACTGCCGGCGCAGCGAGGCGTTGTTGACCACGTTGCCGTTGTGGGCGCCGACCATGGTGCCCTCGGAATCGAGGTGCGGCTGGGCGTTCGGAATGGAAGGGGCGCCGAACGTCGCCCAGCGCAGCTGGGTGATGCCGCGCAGGCCGGCAAGCTCGGCGAAACGCAGCTTGTCGGCCACCTCCTGCACCCGGCCGACGTCCTTGCGCAGGTCGATGCGGCCGCTCGCCTCCACCGTCGCGGCGCCGACGGAGTCGTAGCCGCGATAGGCGAGCCGCTTCGCAGCCGCGGTCAGGGTCTCGCCCAGAGGGCGCTCGCTCGCGCAGACGATGCCGAAGATTCCGCACATACGTACCTCCTCGTAGTCGGGTGAAAGGGCCGTGCCCGCGAGGCGCCCCGGCGTCGATTACCGGTGCGGCGAGCGGCCAATTGTAACCTCTCGGCGCCACCCGCGTTTCGCCGCCGGCCGAACGCGGCTGCGGTAGAGTGCTGGCATGAACTCGAACGACGGACACCAGCGCGCCACCCTGCAGCGCATCGCTCACCGGGCGATGCGCGAGCGCGGACTCGAGCCCGACTTCTCCCCCGCGGTTCTCGCCCAGGTCGCCGCCCTCCAGGCGCCGGCGGGAGACGGCAACGGGACGCGCGACCTGCGCGCCCTCTTGTGGTGCTCGATCGACAACGACGACTCGATGGACCTCGACCAGCTCTCGGTCGCGCGCCGGGCGGACGGCGGGGCGGTGCAGGTGCTGGTCGCGGTCGCCGACGTGGACGCCCTGGTCGGGAAGGGGTCGCCGGTGGACGCCCACGCCCGCACCAACACGACCTCGGTGTACACGGCCGCGGAGATCTTCCCGATGCTGCCGGAGAAGCTCTCGACCGACCTCACCTCGCTCGCCGACCGCCAGGACCGGCCCGCGGTCGTGGTCGAGATGACGGTGAGCGCGGAGGGTTCGATCACGCGGTCGGACGTGTACCGCGCGGTCGTCACGAACCACGCCAAGCTCGCGTACGACGCGGTGGCGGCGTGGCTGGAAGGGACAGGCCCGGTTCCGCCGGCGCTCGCCGCGGTGGCGGGTCTCGACGCCAACCTCCGGATGCAGGACGGGGCGGCGCAACGGCTGCGCGAGTCGCGGCACGAGCACGGCGCCCTCGACCTGCAGACGATCGAGGCGCGGCCGGTGTTCGAGGCGGGCGAAATCTCGGACCTGCGCCCCGACGAGCGCAACCGCGCGAAGGAGCTGATCGAGGACCTCATGATCGCGGCCAACGGCGTGACCGCGCGCTTCCTCGCGGCGAAGGAACTGCCGTCGCTGCGCCGGGTCGTACGGACGCCCAAGCGGTGGGAGCGCATCGTGGAGGTGGCGGCGCACTTCGGCGAGGCGTTGCCCGCGCAACCCGACGCCAGGACGCTGGCCGCTTTTCTCGGCAAGCGGCGAGTTGCCGACCCGCTGCGTTTTCCCGACCTCTCGCTCACGGTGATCAAGCTGCTGGGCGCCGGCGAGTACGTCGTCGAGCGGCCGGGGCAGGACGCGCCCGGCCACTTCGGGCTCGCGGTCAAGGACTACACGCACGCCACGGCGCCCAACCGGCGATTCCCCGACCTCGTCACGCAGCGCCTGCTCAAGGCCGCGCTCGCCGGCGCGCCGCCGCCGTACGCCGACGCGGAGCTCGCGGAGTTGGCGACCCACTGCACCCAGCAGGAGGACGCCGCCAACAAGGTCGAGCGCCAGGTGGCCAAGTCGGCCGCCGCGATGCTCCTCGCGGGGAAGATCGGCCAGGAGTTCGACGGCATCGTGACGGGCGCCTCCGAGAAGGGAACGTGGGTGCGGGTGTTCCAACCGCCGGTCGAGGGGCGCGTGATGCGCGGGTTCGAGGGGGCGGATGTCGGCCATCGCCTGCGCGTCCGCCTCGTGCGCACCGACGTCGAGCGCGGCTTCATCGACTTCGAGCGCGCGTAGCCGGCGCCCGTGCGCACTCCGCTGCGCCGGGTGACAGGTGGTAGTATGCCCTTCGTGGCAGGTCGCCGTCCCTCCTCCGCTTCCGCCCCCCCGCTCGAACGGAATCGAGGGGCCTCGGGCCGGCTCACGCCCGGCGCACGCGTCCGGGGCATCGGGGAGGGTCCGTTGTCCCCGGCAGGCCCAAGACGCCCGGAGAGGCGGTGACCGGACATGAGCGACCGCCCGAAAGCCAAGAGTGGACCGGCGAAGATCCTCGTCATCGACGATGAGCGCGACATCGTGGAATACCTGTCCATGGCCCTCGAAGACGCGGGTTTCAGGGCTGCGGGGTTGGCGGGCACGGAGGGCGCCCTCGAGTGGATCGCAGCCGAGAGACCCGACCTGGTCCTGCTGGACGTGATGATGCCCGGCCACACCGGCCTCTCCCTCTACAGGGCGATGCGCGAGGGCGAGGCGACGAAGCGGATCCCCGTGGTCATCATCAGCGGCTACGCGCGGAAGGACGATTTCTCGAAGATGGGGCTGGACGAGCTGGAGTCGGGGCGGCTGCCTCCCCCCGACGGGTACCTGGAGAAGCCCATCACGGTGCCCACGTTGCTCGCCACATTGCGGAGGCTCCTGGAGCGCGATGAGACCCGAAGCGGAACAGGATGAGGTCCGAAGGCTCCTGAGCGATCGCCTCTTCGACCTGGCGCCGGTCATGATGGTGGCGCTGGACGCGGAGTTCCGGATCGTGGAGGCGAACGCGGCGTTCGCCCGGCTCTTCGGCGAGTGGCGGGGCAAGCGCTGCTTCGAACTCATGAAGGGGCGCGAGTCGCAATGCGAGCAGTGTCAGGTGTCGCTGGCGTTCGCCGACGGGAAGGCCAGGCTGTGCGACGAACTCCTGACCGTCGCCCGGGACACCGTCTCCCAGTTCATCGTCCGCGTCGCACCCCTGGCGCAGCCCGAGGGCGGGGGCGGCCCGTACCTCCTGTGGATGGCCTCGAAGGTCAACGAGGCCAGCATCCTGCAACGCGAGAACGACATTCTCTTCGAGGGGGTGCCGTGCTACGTCACGGTCCTCGACCGGGACCTGGAGGTGATCCGGGCCAACCGCCGCATGCGAGACACCTTCGGGAAGGCTCCGGGCAAGAAGTGCTACGAGGCCTACAAACGGCGCGACCGGCCCTGCCGGAAGTGCCCGGCCCTTCTGGTATTCGAGGACGGGCAGGAGCACACGGCCGAACAGATCGGGGTCACCGCGAACGGGGAGGCGGCTCACTACGTCGTGACGGCGTCACCTCTCTCCCGCGAGGGGGGCTCGCCGAACGGGCAGGTGAACTTCGTCATCGAGATCGCCACCGATGTCACGCACCTGCGAACGCTGGAGCACGAGAAGATCGAGGCCGAGCGGCTGGCGGCGGTGGGCCAGACCGTGGCGGGGTTGGCGCACGGGATCAAGAACATCCTCATGGGCGTGGAGGGCGGCATCTACGTCATGGAATCGGGGATGCGCAAGGGCCAGATCGACCGGGTGGACCGCGGCGTCCAGATGCTCAAGCGCAACGTCGAGAAGATCTCGTCGCTGGTGAAGAACCTGCTGAGCTTCTCCAAGGGCAGGCAGCCTTGCGTGAAGGTCGTCGATCCAAACGCCCCCGCTCGCGAGGTCCTCGATCTCTACTCCGGGATGGCCCGCCAGGCGGGTGTCGTCCTCGAGGGTGTCCTCGAGGAGGGCCTGGCGCCGGCCGCCCTGGACGCGGAAGGGATCCACGCCTGTCTCACCAACCTCGTCTCCAACGCCGTGGATGCATGCCTGGCGAGCGAGAAGAAGGATCGCGAGGTGGTGCTCACGACCTCGGAGGTCGATGGGGCGCTGGTGTACGAGGTGGCGGACAACGGTTGCGGCATGGACTACGAGGTCAAGAAGAAGATCTTCACGACGTTCTTCACCACCAAGGGAGCCGGAGGCACGGGGGTCGGGCTCCTGACCACGCGGAAAATCGTGCAAGAGCACGGCGGCAAGATCCTGGTAGAATCCGATCCGGACAAGGGCACCAGATTCCGCATCGTCCTGCCGCGCGAGCGGCTCCCCGTCGTGACGGCGGTCGGCGCGGCTGTGAACGAGGGTCAGAAGGAGGGGGCATCCCGTGGCGAGACCCAGTGAGAGGCGCGTTCTGGTGGTGGATGACGAGGAGGACGTGATCACGTTCCTGACCATGGCGCTCGAGGACGCCGGTTTCCAGACCGACTCGGCCCACAGCGTCGACGAGGCTCTCGACAAGGTCAGGGTCTCGCCCCCCGATTGCATTTCCCTCGACATGGTCATGCCCGGGAAGTCCGGCATCGTCCTGTTCCACGAGCTTCACAAGAACCCCGCATGGTCCAAGATCCCCGTGCTCTTCGTGACGGGCCACGCGAAGGACGAAAGGGTCAAGGGCGACCTGGACGCCGCCGCGTCCCTCGCGCAGAGCACGATGTCGGGCCCGGCGACTTACCTGGAGAAGCCGGTGACCGCGGAGAAGTTCGTCCGGGCCGTGGCGGCGGCGGCGGGCGTCGAGCTGCCCGAGGGCGGGGAGGGCGAGCCCTCGCCGGTAGACCTGCGGAGCGAGCTCGAACGGCTGGCTCGAACCGCCGATCCCGAGGCCCTCGCGCAGGCGTTGCGCCTGCTCAAGTCGAAGTCCTGACGCCGGGGTGCGCGGGTGCTCGCTTCGTTCATGACCCGCACCGAAGCTTCGGGGCGATGCGGCGGCCTGCGTGGGCGCGAGGGGACGGCCGCGGTTTCGCCGTGACGGCAACGGAGGGTCAGTTCGGCGACACCGTGGCGGTGGCGGGATCGCCCACGAGGCGCCCGACCTCGGCGAGAAGGTCCTCGGGCTTCACGGGCTTCTCCAGGTACCCTTCCGGGGCAGGGACCTGCGCCCGGGAGGAGATGAACTGCTTGAAGTCGTGGGTTACGCCCGTGACGATGATGACCGGGATCTTCCTGAACGCCTCGTCCTCCTTGAGTTGCCGGTAGGTCTTCACGCCTGTCATCTCGGGCATCGTGATGTCCAGGGTGATGAGGTCGGGGTGGCCCTTCCTGGCTTGCTCCAGGGCCTCCTCGCCGTTGGAGGCTTCGAGCGTGGCGTAGCCCGCGTCCCGCAGGACCGTGCTGAGGTAGGTCACCACGTCCGGCTCGTCGTCCACCACCAGAACCGTCTTGCTCATAAGGGACCCCCTCTCAGTGCCACTCCCAGTCGATGAAGCCGGGCTTGGCATCCACCATGCAGTTCACGATCAGCTCCACCAGCCCGCCGTACAGGATCCGGTTCTTGTTCCACAGGTCGTAGTAGGCGAGCATGTCGCGGAACTGCCCCTTGCAGTTGCTGCACGGGGCGCAGATGTACTTGTTGACGGACGGGTCCAGGCACTCCGAGAACGCGTTGAGGACCTGCTCCATCTTCTTCCGGCCCGAGACGTGGAAGCGCCAGTCCTGGAAGTTGTTGCCGCTCATGATGGCGAAGCCCCAGCCGCCGCCGCAGCAGTAGTTGTCCACGCCGTGGGGCTCCATTTCGCGGAACTGCGGGCAGATCTTGCGGACGATCTCGCGCTGCGGCTCCACCACGCCCATGAGCCGGACCAGGTTGCAGGGGTCGTGGAGGGTGACCGGGAAGTCGTTCCGGCTGGGATCGAGCTTGAGGCGGCCGTTCATGACGATGTCCCGCAGGAGCGTCATCGAGCTTTCGCGCGGGATGTTCAGGTCGCCGGTGAGGACGCGGTCGGCGATGACCGAGAGTGCCTTGTGCGCGTGGCCGCACTCGCCCAGCACGATCTTCTTCACGCCGAGCTTCTTGGCCGCCTGAGCGTGCTTGATCGCCACCCGGGCGAACTGGGCGTCGTCGTACCAGAGCCCGTAGTTGATCGCGTCGTACCCCGCCAGTTCGGAGGAGAGCGTCCACTTGATGCCCGCGGCGCTCAGGATCAACGCGAAGGCGCCGGGGTTCTCGGGCCAGGCCATGATCTCCCCCGCGTTGTGGATCAGAAGGACGTCCGCGCCTTCCACGTCCCACGGGGTCTCCACCTTGATTCCCGTTCTGTCCATCATGTCCTCGTCGATGAACTCGATGTTGTCCTTGACCACGAGCGAGCTCATGCCCGTGGAGGACCCCACCTTGAGCTGGAGGACGGAGCCGTTGTCGTGGCACTCCTTGGCGTTGATCCCCATCTCCTGGCTGAAGAGCTTGCGGAGCTCGTGGGCGACCAGGCCGTTGTCCGCGCCGATGGGGCAGGTCTGGGCGCACCGGCGGCAGAGGTTGCACCGGTAGGCCAGCTCGGCGAGGCGCGCGACCAGCGGCCAGTTGATCTCGATGTCGCCGTGCTGCCAGGCCGAGAGCGCGCCGCCGTGCTTGACGCTCTTGAAGTAGAGCCGGCGGACGATCTCGGAACGGAACGTCGGGCGGTAGAGCTCGTTGTCGCCGCTGGCCTCGAAGATGTGGCAGGCATCGGAGCAGGTCTGGCACTTGGCGCAGTGCTCCATGGAGAGGACCAGCGGCTGCAGGAACGTCCAGTTGTTCTCCCGGGTGAAGAGCTTGTCCAGCCCCGCCAGGAACTTCTTGACCAGCTCGTCCTCCTCCTCCTTGGACTTGGGCTGGGGGATGTTGATGGCGCAGGTGTCGTCGAGCCCGCACTCCACCGCGCCCATGACCTTCTCCGAGAGGATCGCCCAGGCGTGGTCCTTCTCGGGCGAGTCGAGAGGGTAGGGAAGCGGCATGAGGTCCTGGTTTTCGAGGTGCGCCAGGGGTTTCCTGTCCCGGCGGGACATGTCGGTGAGCTTGAGCCTGTCCTTCATTTCTTGGCCCCTTCCCAGGGGTTGGTGGTGGCGATGTCCGCCCAGGTCCGCTTGCCGTCGGCGCCCACATGGGCCGCGGACCAGGTTGGCCTGTAAGTCAGGTACTCCGCGAGCTTCGTCTCGATCGCGCTGCCCCGGAGGTTGACCTTGTCGTTCCACCGCACCTCGTGATAGGTGAAGTACTTGCCGACGAAGTGCGACATGTGGGTGAGGGGGATGTACGCTGCCAGGAGCGCGCAGAGCACGATGCCGGCGGCGAGCAGCCCCGGCACCTGGAGCGTCCGGTCGAAGGTCAGGAGGCCTCGAACCAGGCCGACCGCGCCCGGCTCCCCGGGCGCCCTCAGCACGAGGCCCGCGGTCAGAACCCCGAAAGCGACGATGAAGAAGAGCAGGTTGAAGACGTCCCCTGCGGTGGTGTAGGTCTTCAGGTCGGGGTCCGTAAGGCGCCGGTGCAGGAGACCCAGGGCGCCGAGCATGGCCAGCACCATGCCCGCGACCCCGGACACCGTGTAGACCCATCGGAGGGCGATGCCCACAGGTCCCGCCACAAGGCCCGGGACGAAGATGCCCCCGAGCGCCGCGATCAGCACGAGGCCGCACGTCCCCGCCAGCGTGTAGAGCCCGAAGTGGAAGGGGAACGAGCGGTACCAGAGCTTGCGGTTGAACTCGCGGAGTGCGTTGAGGAAGAGCATCTCCGGGACCATGACCCGAAGCTCGCCCGCCAAATTGAACGCGTGCTTTCGGGTCCACCAGTCCTTGTCCTCGAAATAGGATCCCCCGTGCTTCACCTTCTCGGGATCCTCGTGGGGCACGGGGTAGAGTTCCCACCGCAGGTGGATCGGGGCCCGTGCGTACATCCACGCTCTGGCAACGGTGGCGACTGCGAAGACCGCACCACCCGCGCAAAGTGCCAAGTACACCAAGACACTCATGCCGATACCTCCCCTGGTTGGTGCCCACTCCGATCGGCGCCGGAAACTCCCCCCGCCAAAACCGACCGTAACTATCATAGCAAGAGATCCTGTGAAAGTGCATCGCAGCAGCAAGGTGGCGGCACCGACCGCACCCGTGGCGGCGTCCCCGTCGCGGAGAGCCGCCGTTCCGACCGGGTAAGATGTTTCCGACGAACACGGTTCGGGGCCAGGAGCCTCGGGACGGGGAGGGCGGCCATGGCGGCGAGCGCGGGCGGTGCAGCACCGATGGATGGGAGGGTCGTGGAGTCGGCGCGAAAGGCGTTCGGCGCACCGGCCGGTGCGGTCACGTTGGGGGCGGTCGTGCACGACGGGGTATGCCATCCCGAGCCGCTGGTCACGCTTCCCCTCGCGATGACCAACCGGCACGGCCTGATCGCGGGGGCCACCGGGACCGGCAAGACCAAGACCCTCCAACTCATCGCCGAGCAGCTTTCCGCCGCCGGCGTGCCGGTGTTCATGGCCGACCTCAAGGGCGACCTCTCCGGGGTCGCCGTGGCCGGCACATCCGGCGACCGGGTCGCCCAGCGCGCAAAGGACACGGGCTACGCCTGGACGGCCAAGGGGTTCCCGGTGGAGTTCCTGAGCCTGACCGGCCAGCGGGGCGCGCAGCTCCGCGCCACCGTCTCCTCGTTCGGTCCGCTGTTGCTCGCGAAGGTGCTGGAGCTCAACGACACCCAGTCGAGCGTGCTGTCGCTGGTGTTCAAGTACTGTGACGACCGCAAGCTGCCCCTGCTCGACCTTCCCGACCTGCGCTCGGTCCTGCAGTACCTCTCGGGCGACGGGGCGGCGGACCTCAAGGATTTCGGAGGCATGTCCAAGGCCACGGTGGGCGTGTTGCTGCGCGAGATGGTGGAGCTCGAACAGCAGGGCGCGCTCGCTTTCTTCGGCGAGCCGGAGTTCGAACTCGAAGACATGATCCGCACCGTGAACGGCCAGGGGCTCGTATCCGTCCTCGAGCTCACAGACGTGCAAGACAAGCCCGCCCTGTTCTCCACGTTCATGATGTGGATGCTGGCCCGCCTCTACCACGACCTCCCCGAGGTGGGGGACGTGGACCGGCCCAAGCTGGTGTTCTTCTTCGACGAAGCGCACCTGCTGTTCAACGACGCCAGCAAGGAGTTCCTCGCTCAGATCGAGCAGGTCGTCCGCCTCATTCGCTCCAAGGGGGTGGGGATCTTCTTCGTCACCCAGAGCCCCAAGGACGTGCCGCCGGCGATCCTCGGCCAGCTCGGCCACCGCGTGCAGCACGCGCTGCGCGCGTTCACGCCCGACGACGAGAAGGCCCTGAAGGCCGCGGCGCGCACGTTCCCGAGGACCGAGTTCTACGACATCGAGACGACGCTCACGAGCCTGGGCATCGGCGAGGCCCTGATCACGGTGCTGGCGCCGAGCGGCGTGCCGACGCCGCCGTTCGCCACGCGGCTGATCCCGCCGTCCTCCCGAATGAGTCCGCTCACGGACGCCGAGTTCGCCCCCAGGCTCGCGGCCTCCGACCAGGTCCGCAGGTACGCTCAGGCGGTCGACCGCGACAGCGCCCGCGAGGTCCTCGCCCGCCGGATGACGCCCGCCGCGGACGTCGCGCCCCAGCGGGCGCCGGGTGACGGCGGCTGGGACGTGCAGGTGCCGCCCGCCCCGCGTCGCGCCGGCAAGGAGCCGCCATCCACTATCGAGCAGATCCTCAAGTCACCGGTGACCCGCACCGTCGCCCGGGAAGTCACCCGCGGGCTCCTCGGCGCGCTCCTCGGGACGCCCTCGCGCCGCCGGCGTGGCGGGCTGTTCTAGCATCGCCACGCTCGTGCGAGCGCGCTCGACCTACGACGCGCGCTTGAGCACCGTGCACACCGATGCGCAGATCGGGCCGCCGATGTTGAACGTCGCGGCGACCTTGGCGTTCTTCACCTGGAGCTCGGGCGGCACCTTTCCGAGGAGCTGCCACGCCGACCAGCCGATCATCGCGACGCCGGTGGCGCCGATCGGGTGGCCCTTGGCGATGAGGCCGCCGGAGGTGTTGATGCCGCACTCGCCGCCGACGGCCGCTTTGCCGTCCACCCAGTACTGCGCGCCCTTCCCGACAGGCGCCTTGCCCAGCACCTCGGCCGCGATCGCAGCCATCACCGTGAAGCAGTCGTGCACCTCGGCGACGTTGGCGTCGGACGAGGTGGCCCCGGCCATCGCGTACGCCTTGCCCATCGCGGCGTAGGCGGCGGCCGGGCGAAGGACGTCGCGGCCCGCTTTCATGAGCGGGTCGGTGGCCTGCGCGTAGCCGGCGATCTCGACCGCGTCGGCCTTGGCCACGCCCAGGCGCTTGAGGCCCTCCTCGGTGGCGACGATCATCGCGGCGTAGCCGTCGGTGATCTGCGAGCAGTCGTACGTCTTCAGCGGCAGCCCCTCGACGACGTAGCGGTTGATCCCCTCGATCTTCATCGCCTGCTCGATGGTGGGTTGCACCTTCTGCATCTGCGCGTACGGGTTGTACTTGGCGTTGCCGTACTCGTTGACGGCGATCTGGGCGAGGTGCTCCTCCTTGACGCCGTACGTCTTCATGTACAGCTCCATGACCTCGGCGAAGAGGTGGGGAAAGATGAACACCTTTCCGGCGCGCTCGTCGGGGTGCGAGAAGTAGCCCAAAACCTCGCCGATGAGCTTGCCGTCCATCTTGCCGTCGGCATCGCGCATCTTCTCGTAGCCGACCGCGATCCCGACCTCGCCGTCGCCGACGAGGAGCTTGTGGATCACCGAGAGGATCGCCTGTCCGCCGGTGGCGCACGCGTTCTCGACCGCGTCGATCGGCTTCGCGGCGAGACCCGGCACCATCGCCATCAGCCCGGAGAGCAGCCCCTGCTTGTTGAGGGAGACGTTGCAGACGGCGCCGACCGAGCCGACGTCGATGGCGGCGGGGTCCGCCTTGATCTCGGCGCACACCTCTCTGACCGCGTTCGCGATGATCTCAGGCGGCTGCATCCCCATGAGCTTGCCGAACTTCGACTGGTGGTAGGCGGCGATATAGACTGGTTTCCTCATGCTGTCCTCCCGGCGGTTCGTGACGGCGCCGATACGCTGCGGCGCACGGTCGACCCGCCCATCATAGCGTGACACCGAGGCGAGAAAGTCGAGGCACGACCTCACGAACCGCTCCGGCTGCTCGACCACGAGCACGTGGCCGCTGCCGGCGATGATCTCCAGCCGCGCGCCCGAGATCGCGGCCGCCAGCGCCCGCGCATGGTCGAGCGGCATGACGAGATCCTCGCCCGCCGCCAACACGAGGACCGGGCACGTGATCTTCCCGAGCACGGGCCGCAGGTCGAGGTCCTCGATCGAGGTGAGCAGCTCGGCCGCCGCCGCGAACCACCACGGCGGCAGCAGCGCGATCTGAGCGGACCGGGCCGCCAGCTCGTCCCGGTGCGCGGCGACGTACGCCGGCGAGTAGAAGTGCGGCACCAGGATTTCGCCCACGGACGCGGGGGCTCGGCCGGCGGCGGCGTCGCGGCACGCGCGTCCCAACTCGGCGCCGCCGTCACGCATGAGCGGGGTGGCGACGTCCGTGGCGGTGGCGACCACCATCGAAGCGACCCGGGCGGGATGGGTGGCGGCGAGGAGCAGGCCGACCTCGGCCCCGAACGAAGCCCCGATCACACGGGTGCGCGCGATCTGCAGGGAGTCGAGCAGCGCGATCAAGTCGGCGACGTGGCCGTCGAAGGTCCGGTGCGGCGGCTCGTGCGAGCGCAGCTGGCCGCGGAAGTCGCAGCGGACGACGCGGTACCGTTCGACGAACGGCTGGATGAACGGGTCCCACGACGAGATGCTCATCATCCCGCCGTTGAGCAGCAACAGCGGCTCGCCGTCGCCGTCCAACCGGTGCGCCAACACGCCCGCTCGTTCCACGTTCACCCCTTGCCTTCTTCAGGCGTTTCGTGCCCCGCGCCCCGCAGGCGAGCGTAACGCGCCTGCAGTTCCCCCTTGACCACCTTCCCGTAGGCCGTTCGGGGAAGGGCGTCGGTCGAGATGAACTCCTTCGGGATCTTGTACTTTGCGATGCGCCGGGCAAGGAACGCGGCGAGCTCGTCGGCGGCCGGCGCGAGCTCGCTCCGCGACACCACGAACGCGACCCCGACCTCGCCCCACGTCGGGTGGGGGATACCGATCACCGCCGCATCCTTGACCGCCGGGTGGAGCAACAGCTCCCCTTCGATCTCGGCCGGGTAGACGTTGACGCCGCCCGAGATGAACATGTCCTTTCGCCGGCCCGCGATGGTGAAGAACCCGTCCTCGTCGCGTCGCGCCAGGTCCCCGGTGTGGAACCAGCCATCGGGGTCGAGAGCGGCGGCGGTGGCCTCGGGGTTGTTCCAGTACCCGGTGCACACGTGGGGTCCCCGCAGGAGGAGCTCGCCAACCTCGCCGACCGGAGTCTCGCTTCCGTCGGCTTCGACCAGGCTGGCCTGGGTGAACATCAGGGGGCGCCCGATCGAACCCTTCTTTTGCACCGACTCCTCGTTCGACATCGCGAAGCAGTTGACCCCAACCTCGGTGAGGCCGTACCCCTGGCGAAAGACGATCCCGCGCTTCTGGAACGCCTCGATCAGGTAGAGGGGCAACGGCGCCCCACCCGAGGCCAGCCATCGCACGTGCGAGAGGTCAAGGGAGGCGAACTCGGGCGTCTCCATCAACAGCTTCCAGATCGTCGGGACGCCGAGGACCACGGTGCAGCGTTCACTTTCGATGATGTGGCAGATCTCGGTGGGATCGAAGCCGGCGTGCAACACGATCGTCCCGCCGATGGCGAAGATCGGCAGAAGAAACGCGCCCAGGCCCCCGGCGTGGTACAACGGGGTGAAAATTGGGGAGACGTCGTCTTCGCGGAGTTGCCACGAGATCACTGTGTTGTAGGCGTTCCACGCGATCATCCGGTGGGGGAGCATGACGCCCTTGGGCTTGCCGGTCGTGCCGCTGGTGTAGAGGAGACAGTACGTATCCTCAGGAGAGACCGGAGTTCGGGGCTCGGGACTCGGGGTTCGGGAAAGGAGATCGGCGTACCGGAGATCGCCTGGATCGATGGGGTCGTCGAGGGCGACCCAGTGGTCGAGCTCGACCAGCCCCTTGAGCTCGCGGATCACGGGGGCGAACGCGCCGTCGTAGACCAGCGCGCGCATGCCGGAATCGCGGACCATGAAGGCGAGCTCGTTCGCCGTGTGGCGCGTGCCCAGGGGCACGATGATGGCGCCGCTCTTGCCGGCGGCGAAGAAGTTGTCGAGGAACTCGACCCGGTTGTGGGCGAGGAGGCCGATGCGGTCGCCTCTGGCCAGGCCGAGCCGATTCCGCCAGGCGACTGCGCACGAGGCCGCGCGGGCGTCGAGCTGCCGGTACGTGAACCGCTCGCCGGTCGGGACGAACACCAGGGCGGTTTTCTCCGGCGTCAGCCGCGCCCGTTCGCCCAGCACGTCACCGTGCAGCATCGGACCCTCCCTCCCCGGGGCTCGGATCTCGGGGTTCGGGGTTCGTTTCGTAGTGTGGGATCTCTGATGGGCTCTCATCGAGCCCCGAGTCCCGAGCCCCGAACCCCGTTGCTCGCTCTCCGGCCACCCGGATGCGCGCGACCAGCCGATTTTCCTGCGGACTCTTCAAGGTCTCGACTCCAACGTCTGCTTGAGGGCAGCGAGGAACGCGTCGGGGCACTCGATCTGCGGCACGTGGCCGCACCTGTCGAGGACGACGAGTTCGGCCGCCGGAAGCGCCGCGCGCAGCTTCTCTGCGTAGTCCAGGGGAACGAGGCGATCGGAACGACCCCAGATCAGGCGGACTGGCACCGCGATCTCCCGCAGCTGGGCCTCGTCGAGCACCCAGCGGTCCATCGTCGCCTCGGTGGCGGCGAAGCGGGCGAGCGACCCGACACGGGCATGGCGGACGATGTCGTCGAGCACGAAGCCGGGCACCGGCGCGCTCGCCGGGTCGCGGGTCTGGGCGACCGACTCGCGGGCCTCCTGCCGGTCTTTCGGCAGGATTCGGGCGCGCGCGTTGCTGCCGAGCAGCGCCCCACCGTCGACGCACACGGCAAGCGCCACGCGATCCGGCCGGTCGCGCGCCACGACCATCGCGATCCAGGCGCCAAGCGAGTTGCCGACGATGATGACCTTCTGCCGCGGGGCGAGCGCGTCGAGGACCGCGTTGACGCCGTCGAGCACCGCCGAGAAGTCGATCGGTCCCGAGCGCGGGGCGCTGTCGCCATGGCCGGCGAGGTCGGGGACGATGAGCCGGTGTGACCCGATCAACTCCGGCACGACGTTGAACCAGGTGCCCGCGTTGTCGCCGGCGCCGTGCAGGAGAACGACCACGGGACCCCTCCCGCCGACGAACACGGTCTGCTCCCCGGCCGGGGCGGCGACGTGCACCTTCCGCAGTCCCGCCATGCGCAGCGCGGCCCGCGTCTGCCAGGCGAAGACGGTGAGCGGCCGGTACCTGACCATCCATCCGACCCACGCCCCCGCCGCCACCACAACCGCCACGATCACAACCAGCACGGTCATCCTCACCCGCATGGACCCTCCCGTGGTTCGTGGCTCGTGGGTGGTGGTTCGAAGACCGGCCAGCCGCATCGCCGGGCGGCGAACGCCGCCCTGCTCACGATCCACGAACCACGATCCACGGTCGTCACGGCATCCTGAATGCGACCCCGGCCTGGTTGTACCCCACGCCCGAGCCGACCATCACGACGAGGTCGTTCGAACCGATCTTACCCTTCGCGATGGCGTCGTCGAGCGCCATCGGGATGCAGGCGGAGCCCGTGTACCCCCACCGTTCCATGATCGTGTGGGTCTTCTCCATCGGCAAGCCCAAATCGCCCATCACCAGCTCGATTGAAGGCTTGCGCACCTGGGTGAAGATGATGAAATCGATCTCCCCCAGCGCGAAGCCGCCCTCCTTGGCGACCCGCCGTGCCAGGCGCGGCCACCCCTCGTGGTTGATCTCGGGGGGGTAGCGGTCGAGGATCTTGACGGTGGTCCGGCCCGCCTCGACCGACTCCACCGTGGCGGGCTCGAAGGTGGCGCCCGAGTAGATCCCCCAGTGCCGGTGGTACTCGCCGCCGGCCTGCGACGCGGAGGACACAAACCCCGGCGTTTCGCGCGGCTCGAGGACCGCGGCGCCGGCGCCGTCGCCGTAGAAGAAGATCATCGGGTCGTTGGGGTCGGTGAGCTTGTGCATCATGTAGGCGCCGACGACCAGCACGACCTTGAGTCCCGGGTTGGTGGCGATCATGCCGGCGCCGATCGCGAGCCCGGTCGGGAACGAGGCGCACGCGCAGCCGACGTCGAAGGTGCCGGCGTTCTTCGCCCCGAGCTTGTGTTGCAGCACGACCGAGGTCGCCGGGGTGATGTAGTCGGGGGAGTCGGTGCCGAGGATGATGAGGTCCACCTCCTCGGCCTTCCGCCCGGCGCGCTCGAGCGCCTGCCGCGCGGCCGGCAGCGCGACGTCCGACGTCGCCCAGTCGTCGGGCGCCCACCAGCGGCTCGTGATCCCGCTCGACGCCTCCATCTTGTCTACGAACTCGGGCACCGCGGCGTCGAAGTGCGCCCGCAGCTCGTCGTTGGTCACCTCGCGTTCGGGCAGGTAGCGCCCGGTTGCCACGATGTTGGCGCTTCTGGCCATGGTCACCTCGGTTCTCTGGTCAAGGGTCGAACATCAAAGGGTCAAGGGCCGGGGAAGACCGGGACCGCGGGGTGCGGAGCATCGTCCGGCCCGTTGGCCGTGGGGCCCGCCCGGCTTTGTCGTCGCGTTCACATCCTGCCTTCTTCCTTCTTTCACGCTCGCACCCGCTATGACATCCGAAACGCCGCCGCCGCGAGGTTGTAGCCCACTCCGGAGGCGATGAACACGGCCAGGTCGCCAGGATGGAGCTTGCCTCGCTCGCGAGCGTCGTCGAGCGCCATCGGGATGCAGGCGGACCCGGTGTAACCCCACCGCTCCATGATCGTGTGGGTCTTTCCCATCGGCAGCCCGAGGTCGTTCATCACCAGCTCGATGGAAGGCTTGCGCACCTGCGTGAAGATGATGAGATCGATATCGTCGACCGCGAAGCCGCCCTCCTTCGCGACCCGCCTTGCCAGTCGCGGCCACGCCTTGTGGTTGAGTTCCGGCGGGTACCGGACGAGGATCTTGGTCGTGGTGCGGCCCGCCTTGACCGACTCCACCGTGGCGGGCTCGAACGTCCCTCCCGAGTAGATCCCCGAGTGACGGTGGTACTCGCCACCGGCCTCGCTGACCGAGGAGATGAAACCGGGGGCGTCCCCGGGCTCGAGCACCGCCGCCCCTGCGCCGTCGCCGTAGAGGAAGATCATCGGGTCGTTGGGGTCGGTGAGCTTGTGCATCATGTAGGCGCCGACGACCAGCACGACCTTGAGTCCCGGGTTGGTGGCGATCATGCCGGCGCCGATCGCGAGCCCGGTCGGGAACGAGGCGCACGCGCAGCCGACGTCGAAGGTGCCGGCGTTCTTCGCCCCGAGCTTGTGTTGCAGCACGACCGAGGTCGCCGGGGTGATGTAGTCGGGGGAGTCGGTGCCGAGGATGATGAGGTCCACCTCCTCGGCCTTCCGCCCGGCGCGCTCGAGCGCCTGCCGCGCGGCCGGCAGCGCGACGTCCGACGTCGCCCAGTCGTCTGGTGCCCACCAGCGGCTCTTGATTCCGGTGGACGCCTCCATCTTGTCGACGAACTCGGGCACCGCAGCGTCGAAGTGCGCCCGCAGCTCGTCGTTGGTCACCTCGCGTTCGGGCAGGTAGCGCCCGGTTGCCACGATGTTGGCGTATCGGTTCATGTCGTTCCCTCTTCCTCTTCCGTGGGGCGGGCGCCCTTGCCCGCCCACCTTGAGCCGGCCGAGGGCGGCGCGAGCTCAGGTTCCCAAAACGATGCCGCCGTCCACCGAGATCACCGCCCCGTGGACGAACGACGCCGCGTCGGACGCGAGCCAGACGTACGCGTTCGCGATGTCCTCGGGCTTCCCCATCCGTCCCATCGGGGTGTGGGAAACCATCGCGTCGATCACCTTCTCCGGCATGGCGGAGACCATTTCGGTCGCGATGAACCCGGGCGCCACGGCGTTGACCCTGATCTTGAACTTGCCCAGCTCCCGCGCCCACGTCCTCGTCATCGTGATCAGGCCGCCCTTGGTGGCGGCGTAGTTGGTCTGGCCGAAGTTGCCGTACAGGCCGACGACGGAGGACGCCGACAGCACCACGCCGCCCCCGCCCGCGATCATGTGGGGGACCGCGGCACGGGTGCACAGGAACACGCCCTTCAGGTTCACGCCGACGACGGCATCCCAGGCGTCGTCGGTCATCGTGGAGACCACGGCTCCGTCCTTGACCTTGACGAGCTGAGCGTCGCGCACGATCCCCGCGTTGTTGACCAGGACGTCGATCCGGCCCCAGCGGGCGATCACGGCGGCGACCGCCTCGGCGACGGCCCCGCCGTCGGCGACGTTGACCCTGGCGAACATCGCCTCGGCGCCCGCCCCCTGGATCTCCGCCGTGACATCGGCGGCCTTGCCGTCGGTCACGTCCCACGCCGCGACCCTCGCCCCTTCCTGCGCGAACCTTCGCGCCGTGGCGCGCCCGATCCCGGCGGCCGCCCCGGTCACGATCACAACCTTCCCCTGCAACCCTGTTTCGATAGCCATGGCTCGCCTCTCTTCAGGGCCGGATCTCGCCGGCCCTATCTGGCCTTAGGGTGAGTTCGGGGGCAGGGCGGGGGCTCGGACCCCGGACCCCTGACCCCGGATCCCGGTCTCTAGAACGACCACCTCAAGCCGAGCTGGACCTCCCGAGCGGGAAGCGTCGCGCTGTACTTGCCGAACCGCGGGTTGGCCACGTACGGGGCGCTCGGGTTCGTGATCGTCGGTCCGGAAAGATACTGGCCGGAGTTCATCGAGTTGACGTCGTAGTTGACGGTATTGAAGAGGTTGAACGCCTCGGCGATCACCTCGATCCGGCCCGCGCCCGCGAGGTGGAGGGCCTTGGTGAGCCGCAGCGAAACGCTGCGATAGACCGGACCATCCTCACCGTTGCGCTTGACGCCAGGGGCGCGATCGCCGAGGTAGCTGTCGCCGTTGTAGTCGTACCCGAGCCGCTTGGTCCACGGCTGGCCCGAGCCGTACTCGATGATCGGCGCCGCGGTCAGGTTCCACCCCAGATTAAACACGCCGGACACGACGAGGTGGTAGCGCTCGTCAGACTGGCTGCGCCCCCACTCGCCCTCGGGGTTCGCCGGGTCGTTGGGGTAGCCGGCGGTGTACACCGGGCTGAAGTCGTCGGAGAGGTTCTTCTTGTCCGCGAACGTGAGTGACGCCGTGATCAGGTGCCCGCCCTTGATCGTACCGTTGAGGCTGAGGACGAGCGCCTTGTACTCGGAGTGACCGAGGTTCGTGTAGGTGGCGATGGTCGAGTAGTTGGTGTTCGGACGCGTGTGGGTCGCGTTCCCGGACCAGTTGGCGTCGCGGGTGAAAATCTCGTCGTGGCCCTTGACGTAGATCGCTTCGGTGTCGAAGAACAACCCGGTTCCGCCCAGCCGCGTCGTCCACCCGAGAGTGGCCTGGTCCGCGTACGGGTTCTTGTAGTCGGGGGCGAGCATGCTGATCGAGAGCTTCTGAGGGATGCCTGTCGTGCTCGGGTTCGCAGGGTCGAGCGCCGGGAACACCGCGTGGCACACGTTGGGGTCGGTAATGCCGAGCGCCGGGCAGAGGGGCCAGTAAAAAACCCCGTTGACGCGGGTGTACAACTTGCGGCCGGTGACGCCGTTCTGCTGCAGCTCGCTGAACGCCGGCACGAGCAGGAAGCGGCCGGTGAACCGGCCGACGCCGCCGCGGACCAGGTTACGCCCGTCACCCGAAACGTCCCAGGAGAAGCCGAGGCGCGGCTGGTAGTTGTCGTAGTCGCGCTTGCGGCCGTTGGGGAGGAGTGGGGTCCGGATGTCGGGGTCGTTGCCGTTCGTGTCGAGGTCCCAGCGCAGGCCGTACTCGAGCGTGAAGTTGGGGGCCATCCGCCAGTCGTCCTGGAGGAAGACGCCATAGATGTTGTCGCTGATCTTGACGTCGGCCGAGCCCACGCCGTAGAGGTAGGAGATCGGGAGTGCCCGCGTGTCGTTGTAGTAGACGAACGTTCCGTTCGTGAACGTGGGGATGTCGGACTCCTCGTTCAGGTGCTGGAACGAGAACCCCATCTTGAACTCGTGCTTGTCGCCGTACAGGTGGGCCGTGTCGCGGATCTCCCACTGCGTGCCGTCGCCGACGATGTCACCGGTAGTGTTGGTGCCGGTCTTGAGCGTGTTGCCCGACGAGAACCACTCCTCGACAGCGCTCGAGTTCGTGGGCTCGTCGTACTTTCGGCCACCCACCTGGAGGTAGAGTTCGTTCAGGTAATTGGGGCTGGGCGCGAGGGTGTGCTGGAGGGTGAGGTTCCAGTTGTCGCGGTTGAGTTGGTTGCCCCACGACTCGTCGGAAACGCCGCCGACGTGGAAGTTGTCCTCGCGGTAGCGCTCGTAGGTGAACTTCGCGGTCACCCGCTGGCTGTCGGACATCGAGTGGTCGATGCTGGCGAACGTCATCGTCTGATCCCACGGGTGCGGGATGTCCTTCGCCTGCGAGGCGAACGCGCCGCCGGGACGGAACGACAGCGGGAGGTCGTGGGTCTTGACGTACTCCGCCGACAGGAAGAAGTGGGTCTTGTCCTTGACGATCGGTCCGCCGAGGGTGAAGCCGTACTGCCCGCGGTCGAAGGGGAGGTCGCCCGTTTCGAGCGCTCCCTTCGCGCGCAGCTTGTCGGAGCGGTAGTACGCGAACACCGTCCCCAGGAGGTTGTTGGTTCCCGAGCGCGTCACGACGGAGAGCGCGCCGCCCGCGGAGCCGCCGATCTCGGTGTCGAACCGGTTGGTGATGACGCGGAACTCGGCGATCGCGTCCTGCGAGAACTGCACCCGGGCCAGGCCGAGGGCTGGGTCGGTGAAGTCCACGCCGTCCACCATGATCGTGGCGTCCGAAGCGTTGCCGCCGGCGCCGATCACGGGGTCGCCGCTGATGAAACGGTAGCCGCCGCGCTCGCGCTCCACGCCGGGGGCGATGAACGCCAGCTTCTGGAAATCGCGGTCTGGCACCGGCAGCGACTGGATCTGCTGCGGGATGATGTTGGTCGAGGAGTCGGTCTTCACGACGTCGACGAGCGGCACCTCGCCGGTGACCGTCACCGCTTCGGTTTTGGTCGTGGCCTGCTGCATCACGGCGTTGACCCGCAGCACCTGGCCGACCCGCAGCGCGAGGTTCTCCTCGGCGACCGGCGCGAACCCGTCGAGGTCGAGGCGGATCGCGTACGTGCCCGGCGGCAGCGCGGCGAAGCGCACGATGCCCGCGGCGTCGGTCGGCAGCGTCCGTTCCAGGCCGGTCGCTGAGTTCGTGAGCTTCACCGTCACGCCGGGCAACGGCAGCTTGCCGGTGTCCGCGACCCGAAGCTCGATCTGGGCGTTGCTGACCTGCGCGGCGACCGGCCCGGCAAAGAGCAGGCCGATCAGGCAGGCGGCCGCGACCGCGGCGGCTCGCCGCGGCCACGCGTGGTTGGGAAGCGTTCGCATCACCATGGTTGTCTCCTCCTGGGCGCGCTGCGCCCCGATCCAAAAAGAAGTTCCGAGTTGACGCTTGAGTGTTGACAGGCGCGAGTCGACGGTTCCCCGCGCTCACGCACGCGGCCAGCGGAGCCGTCGCGCGAAAGCCGGGTCTGCCTTCGGTACTTTCGGTTCATCCTCACCCCTTCAAAAAAACGAACGCTCGATTTGTTTTCCGATGCCGACTCTAGCCCCGCGTTCCACGGGTGTCAAGAGGGGTGGCCTGAAAGAAGACGTGTTCTCATGACCGGTCCGGTCGCTGCGGCCCGATCGCCACGCGTTCGGCCGCCGGCGGGCGGCAGGCGGCGACGCCGGAGGTGACGGCGACGCTCCTGGCGGGCGCTCCCGGTCGAGGCGCGAATCGCGCGGGGCACGGGAAGCGGGCGGTGCCCCGCCCCCAACGGTCCGGACTGGCGCGCACGTATGAAGGGGAAGAAAGGCCTGTGGGGAGCGCGAGCCGGCGACCAGCCGGGGAGAGGGGATACGGTGACGAAGTTCAAGAGGGTCGCGACAGTGGTCTGGGCGGGCGCGGGGCTGGCGGCCGCGGCGCTGGGACAGGTGCCGGCTCCGGTGTCTGAGCCGATTCCGCCGCCGACGAAGCTGGAAGCGTTGCGAAGCGAGGAAGGCGCGGTGATCTTCCGCGGTTTCACGCGCGTCGGCGGGATCACGGGCGCCGCCGGCACCGAGATCGGCGTCGAAGCGCAGGAGTACACGAACGCGGCGACCGGTGCGAGGGAGAGAGGGATCGCCGTTGCCATCAGACCGGGCGGACGCGATCAGCCCCCGCGTGTCGCGCTCGTGGACTACGACGAGATCGAGCCCCTGGTGCGCGGCGTCGACGCGATCTGGAGGTCGGGCCGCGCGGTCACCCGCCTCCAGGACTACCAGGCGAGCTACCGAACCCACGGCGGCTTCGAGGTCGCGACGTTCGGCCGCGGCCAGCCCGGTGTTGCCGCGCTCTCGGCGGGGTGGACGGACCGCGCCGCCGCGGTGATTCCGGTCAGCGAGCTGCAAAAGCTCGGGGAGCTGCTCGCCGCCGCGAAGGCCGTGCTCGACGCCCCCGCAAACTGAGCCGCGGTCCGCAGCCGCGGCCGGGTCAGCGGCGAAGCGAGCCGTAGAGGTCGAGGGCGGTAGCGGTGAGGCGCGCGGGCGTCCACAGCTCCCGGGCGCGCGCCGCCGCAGCCGCGGACGCGGCTTTGCGGCGGGTCGGGTCGCGGGCCCAGGCGCCCATCAGGACGGCGAGGGCCGCCGCGTCGCTCGCCTGGTAGAGGTCGCCGGTTACGCCCGGCTCGACGAGGTCGCGCACGCCGGGCAGGTCGGCCGCGAGGGACGGGACGCCGCACCCGGCCGCCTCGGCGATCGCCCGGTGGGCGTGGTCGGAGCCGGCGGCGGGGAACACGAAGATGTCCATGGCGGCGTACAGCTCCTCGAGCCCGACCTCGACATAGCCCGGGAAGACGAGGCGGTCGGTCACGCGCAGCCTGGCTGCGAGCGTGTGGAGAGGGTCGAGATACGGCCCCTTGCCGATGATCATCCCCCAGACCCCGGGGGCGGCGCTGAGGGCGTGGATGAAGAGATCGTGGCCGCGGCCGCGGTTGAGCTTGCCGATCGTGCCCACGACGACGGCGCCCGGGGGGATCCCGAGGCGCTCACGGGTGGCGCCCCCGCCGCCGGGGCGGAACCGGCCCTCGAGCGCCACGGGCAGCACGCGGGCCGGCGCGCCCCGAACCGCCGCCAGCCGGCCGCGCGCCGGCAGCATCGCCGAGTTGGCGAGGCCGAGGCCGGCGACACCGCGGAACAGCCACCGGTGGTAGGGGTCGGGCCGGAGATGGCCGAGGTGGTGGACGCCGCGCACCAGGGGCGTGGCCGCGCCCCTGAGGGCCTGGCGCGCGAGCAGGTGGTCGTGGGGAAGGTGGGCGTGGACGACGTCGCAGCCGGCGGCAAGCCCCCGCACCCGAGCGATTGCGGCGCGCACGTCGCCGAGCGTCCGCTCCTTGGCGAGAGCCGGCCGGCACCACTCGACGTCCCGCAGCCGCTCCTCGAGGTTGCGCCCCGGGCGATAGGCGAAGACGCACTCGTGGCCGGCCGCGCGCAGCGCCTCGGCGAGCTGGAGGGCGGTGGCGGCGGCGCCGGTCCAACGGTCGGCGGCGACGAGCTGGAGCACCCGCATCGGGGTAATACTAACTGAGAGCGTCCGGCCGGCAGCCGGCCGCCAACCCATCGGCGACGTTCGCCCAGGTCGTGGATCGTGGATCGTGGGTCGTGGGTCGTGAGCGGGGTGGGCACGACGTAGGGAGTGGTCGGCCGGCGCTCCAGTGGTAGCATTCCCGCGGAGGCTGCCATGCCCGTCGATCCGCAGCTGTTGGAGATCCTTGTCTGTCCGGAGTGCAAGGCGGACGTGGAGCTGGTTCCGCTCGCTTCAGAGACCTGCGCCATGCTGGTGGAGCGCTACCGCGAGAAGTTCCGCGACGAGACGCCGGAGGTCAGTGAAGGGCTCAAGTGCGCCAGCTGCCGGCGCGTGTACCCGATCGTCAGCGACATCCCGGTGATGCTGATCGACGAGGCGCTCCCCGCCGAGGGGTGAGGCCCTTTGGAGGATCGAGTCCCGCTCCGCCCTGGCCGCGCGAGGGCGCTGGCCGCGGGCGCGATCGTGGCGGCCGCGGCCACCTCGACCCGCCTGGGGATCGCGAACCCGTTGCTGGTGATCGGCGGGATCGCGGCGTGGCGGGCGTGGCGAGCAGGCGAGCTGCGCGGCCGTCCCCACGCCAGGGTGCTCGTGCCACCGCTGCTGCTGTTCGCCGTCGCCTCGCTGGCCTCGGCGGTGTTCTCCCTCGACCCGCTCGACAGCTTCGACAAGCTGCCGCGTCTCGCGGTGCTGCTGCTCGTGCCCCTCTCGGCGGCCCTCATCGACGAGGTGTGGTGGCGACGCCTGGTGGCGAGCCTGGCGGTCGCGACCACGATCCTCGCGGTTTGGGGGCTCGTCCAGTACGCCCGCGGCTTCAACGACCTCGAACACCGCATCACCGGGCCCCTCTCGCACTACATGTTGTTCGCGGGCTGGGTGCTGCTGGGCGTGGTGGTCGTGCTCGCCGAGCTGCTCCTCAACCCCGTCCGGCGCGTGTGGCTGCTGTTGCCGCCCGCGGTGCTCGGGACGGTCGCCCTGCTGCTGTCGTACACGCGCAACGCGTGGGTCGGGCTCGCGGCCGCGCTGCTGGTGCTCGCGGCGGTGTGGCGCCGCCGCCTGCTGCTCCTGTACCCGGTCCTGGCTCTGGCGCTCTGGCTCGTCTTCCCGCGTTCGGTGCTGGACCGGGTCGTGTCGGTTTTCGACCTGAGGCAGGCCTCCAACTACGACCGCGTCTGCATGACGCTCTCGGGCGTCCAGATGATCCGCGACTACCCGATCACCGGCGTCGGGCTCGACATGGTGGAGCGGATGTACCCGCTCTACCGGCGGGACGACGCCCCGCGCTGGCGCGTTCCCCACCTGCACAACAACATCATGCAGATCGCCGCGGAGCGCGGTCTTCCGGCGCTCGGGGCGTACCTCTGGCTGATGGGGGCGTTCTTCACGGTGACGTGGCGCGCGCTGCCGCGCCTCTCGGGGAGGCACCGGGCCGCGGTGGCGGCGTCGCTCGCGTCGGCGGTCGCGATCTCGATCGCCGGCCTGTTCGAGTACAACTTCTGGTTCGCCAACATCCAGTACCTCATGCTCGTGCTGCTCGGCGCGGGCGTCGGCCGCGTGGAGGAGGGGACGGCGTGAGCGAACGCACGTACGGGGTGGGCGAGCTGGTCCGCGAGGTCAACGCGGCCCTGCAGGGGTTCGGCGACGTGTGGGTGCGCGGCGAGCTGTCGGGGGTCAAGGTGGCGAGTTCGGGCCACCGGTACTTCCAGATCAAGGACGCCGAGGGGCAGCTCTCGTGCGCGATGTGGGCAAAGCGGGCCGACCGGCTCCGGTTCGAGCTGGTGGACGGGCAGGCGGTCCTGGTGCGGGGCCGCCTCGAGGTGTACGCCCAGCGCGGCTCGCTGTCGCTGATCGTCGAGGAGCTGCAGCCCGAGGGCGTCGGGGAGCTGCAGCTCGCCTTCGAGCAGCTCAAGGCCAAGCTGGAAGCGGAGGGGCTGTTCGCCGCCGAGCGCAAGCGCCCGCTCCCCGGCCTGCCGCAGCGGCTGGGCATCGTGACCTCCCCGAGCGGCGCCGCGGTGCGCGACGTGCTCAAGGTGCTCTCGCGCTGGGAGCACCTCGCGGTGCTGCTCGCCCCCGTGCGGGTGCAGGGGAAAGGCGCCGAGGGGGAGATCGCCCGCGCGGTCGCCTACCTGGGACGCTCGGGCCTCGTGGACGTCGTGCTCGTCGTGCGCGGCGGCGGCTCGCTCGAGGACCTGTGGGCGTTCAACGAGGAGGTCGTCGCGCGGGCGATCGCCGGGTGCGGCGTGCCGGTGGTTTCCGGCGTCGGGCACGAGGTCGACTTCACGATCGCGGATTTCGTGGCGGACGTGCGCGCCGCCACGCCGACCCAGGCGGCGGAGATCGTGGTCGCCGCCCTGGAGGGGCAGCAGCGCCGGGTCGAGTCGGGGCAGGACGAGATCGCGGCCGCCTTTACCCGCAAGCTGGAGCACGCGCGGTTGCGGCTGCGGGGGCTCGAGGGCGCCCGCGGCCTGGCTCGCCTGCCGTCGCGCCTGCGGGAGCTGGAGCAGAAGCTCCGGCGCCTCGAGGCGCTGCCCCAGCTGCTGCGCGCCCTGGTGGCGGGCCGGCGCCGGCGCGCCGACGGCGCCGGCTCCCGCCTCTTCCACTGGCCGGTGCGTTTCGGGGCGCCGCGCCGGCGCGAGCTGGTGGCGGTCCGTCTCGCCGTCGCGGGGGAACGCCTGCGCTCGCTGCTCGCGCGGCGGACGCTGGAGCTCGGGGCGAGGGAGCGGGCGCTGTCGGCGTTGTCGCCGCGCAACGTGTTGGAGCGGGGTTACTCGATCACGGCTCGTGAGGGCGACCCGCGGCCGGTCAGGGACGCCGCCGCGGTGAACGCGGGCGAGCGGCTCGTGACGATGCTCGCGCGCGGCCAGCTGCGCTCGCTCGTCGTGGGCCGCAGCAACGGGACCCAGGGGTCGTTGTTCGAAGAACCGGGGGTCGGGCTCCGGGCCCCGGGCACCGAAGGGCAAGCCCAGGACGCCAGGCGGCAGACGCCTGAAGGCGGGGATGGGGGCGAGGCATGAGGGGAGTCGTCCTGGTCCTGTGCTGGTGGCGCCCAGTGCCCCGTGCCCTGTGCCCGGGGCGGAAGGGAGGGGGTCGATGACGAAGGAAACGTTCGAGCACGCGCTGGCCGAGCTCGAGGAGGTCGTGGCGAAGCTCGAGGACGAGAGCGTCGGTCTGGAGGAGGCGCTCAAGCTGTTCGAACGCGGCGTCAGGCTCGCCAAACGTTGCCGCACGCAACTCGAAGGGGTCGAGCGCCGGGTCGAGCAGTTGCTCGCGGAGGGCGACGAGGGCGAGGAGCCCCGGACCGCCCCGTTCGCCTCCGAGGAGGGGTGAGCGTGGAACTCGCGGCGCTGCTCGCCGGCGAGCGCGCCCGCATCGACGCGGCGCTCGACCGGCTGCTCCCGGTGGCCGGCGCCTGGCCCGCGCGCCTGCACGAGGCGATGCGCTACGCAGTGTTCGGCGGCGGCAAGCGGGTCCGGCCGGTCCTGGCGCGGGCGGCGTGCCGCGCCGCGGGCGGCGACCCGGAGGTCGCGCTCGAGGCGGCGTGCGCGCTCGAGATGATCCACACCTACTCGCTGATCCACGACGACCTGCCGGCCCTCGACGACGACACGCTGCGGCGCGGCCGGGCCACGGTGCACGTCGCGTTCGACGAGGCGCTCGCCCTGCTGGCCGGCGACGCGCTGCTCACCGAGGCGTTCGCGGTCCTGGGCCGGTTCCCCGAGGGGGAGGGCTTCGCCGGGCGCCGCGCCGAGGCCTGCCGGATGGTGGCCGAGGCGGTCGGCTCCCGCGGCATGGTGGGCGGGCAGGTCGAGGACCTGGAGGCCACGGGCGCGGCGCCGGACGGCGCCCGCCTCGAGCGCATCCACGGCGCGAAGACCGGCGCCCTCATCGGCGCCGCGGTGGAACTGGGCCCGCTGCTGGCCGGAACGGACGCCGCTCGCCGGCAGGCGTTCGGCCGCTTCGGGCGGCGCCTGGGACTCCTGTTCCAGATCGCGGATGATATCCTCGACGTAACCGGAACGGCGGCCAGCCTGGGGAAGAGCCCGGGGAAGGACGCCGCCGCCGGAAAGCTCACCTACCCTGCGGTCTGGGGGCTGGAAGCCGCTCGGAAAGAGCTCGACGCGTTGGCGGGTTCTCTCGTCCGAGAGGCGGAGGAACTGGAGGGGGGAGCGGGGACGTTGGGCGCGCTCGTGAGCTACGTGGCGCGGCGCGACCGCTAGGGGCCATGGGACTGCTGGAGAAGATCGGAGCCCGGTGGACCTGCGCCGGATCCCGGAGGAGGCGTTGCCGGACCTCGCGGAGGAGCTGCGCGCTTTTCTCCTCTCCTCGGTGTCTCAGACCGGCGGCCACCTGGCCTCGGGCCTGGGTGCGCTGGAACTGACGCTGGCGCTGCACTACGTGCTCGACACCCCCCGCGACCTGTTGGTGTGGGACGTCGGGCACCAGTGCTACCCGCACAAGGTGATCACCGGACGCCGCGAGCGGTTCGCGACGCTGCGGACCTACGGCGGCGTCTCGGGGTTCCTCAAGCGCGAGGAGAGCGAGTACGACGCGTTCAACGCCGGCCACGCTTCGACCTCGATCTCGGCCGCGCTCGGGATGGCCGTCGCGCGCGACCTCAAAGGCGAGGACTACCGCGTCGTTGCGATCATCGGCGACGGCGGCCTCACCGGCGGGATGGCGATGGAAGGGCTCAACCAGGCGGGCTACCTCGGCCGCAAGCTCATGATCATCCTCAACGACAACGAGATGTCGATCTCGCCCAACGTCGGCGCCTGGCAGGGCTACCTGAACCGCATCATCCACGGCCAGGCGTACCGGCGGCTGAAGGACGACGTCGAAAAGTTCCTCCGGCTCATCCCGCGGGTGGGGGAGGGGATGCTCAAGCTCGCCAAGCAGGCCGAGCAGATGGCCAAGCAGCTCGTCGTGCCGGGCCTGCTGTTCGAGGAGCTGGGGTTCAAGTACGTCGGGCCGATCAACGGCCACTCGATGCCGCAGCTGCTGGCGACGCTGCGCGAGTACCGCGACCACCCGCACCCGGTGCTCCTCCACGTCGCCACGCGCAAGGGCAAGGGGTACGAGCCGGCGGAGGCCGACCCGGTGTTCTGGCACGGCGCGACGCCGTTCTCGGTCGCCACCGGGGAGGTCGCGAAGAAGAAGCCCGGTCCGCCCTCGTACACCAAGGTGTTCGCCCAGACCCTCACCCAGCTCGCGACCGCCGACCCGCGCATCGTCGCGATCACGGCGGCGATGTCGGAGGGGACCGGACTGGACGTCTTCGCGAAGGCGATCCCGGAACGTTTCTTCGACGTCGGGATCTGCGAGCAGCACGCGGTGACGTTCGCCGCCGGCCTCGCGACCCGCGGTCTCCTGCCGGTGGTCGCGATCTACTCGACGTTCCTGCAGCGCGCCTACGACCAGATCTTCCACGACGTCTGCCTGATGCACCTCCCGGTGGTGTTCGCCCTCGACCGCGGCGGCCTCGTCGGCGCCGACGGCCCGACCCACCACGGCGTGTTCGACCTTGCCTACCTCCGGATCTTCCCCGAGATGATCCTGATGGCGCCGAAAGACGAGGACGAGCTCCGGCACATGCTCGCCACCGCCCTCGCCGCGGGCCGCCCGGTGGCGCTGCGGTTCCCGCGCGGCAACGGCTACGGGGTCGCGATGGACGCCCCCCCGCGCGCGCTGCCGGTCGGCAAGGCCGAGGTGCTGCGCCAGGGCCGCGACGGGCTGGTCTGGGCGATCGGCACGATGGCGAGCGAGGCGCTGCGGGCCGCCGAGCGCCTGGCCGCCGAGTCCGGCCCCGACCTCACGGTCGTCAACGCCCGGTTCGTAAAGCCTCTCGACGCCGAGCTGCTGGCCGCCCAAATCCGTCCCGGCGCGCGCCTGATGACCGTGGAGGAAGGCGCGCTCGCGGGCGGTTTCGGCTCCGCCGTCGAGGAGGTTGTCGCCGCGCTGAAGGTGCCGGACGTGCTGATCGACCGCCTCGGCGTGCCGGACGAGTTCCAGCCGCACGGCAGCCAGGAGATCCTGCGCGCCCGCCTCGACCTCGACGTCGAGGGGATCGTGCGGCGGGCGCGGGCGTTCTTCCCCAAGCTCGCGGCCGGGCCCAAGCGGCTGGACCGGCCCGTCTCGGCGTGAGCCCGGCCGGCGCTCTTGCCGCCGCCGCGCGCATCGGTCAAGATGCCTGGGTGACGGCGCAGACGCAGCGGCGGACCGCCGGGCGGCGCTCCCCGTGGGGCCCCCGGAGGGCGCGCGGTGATCCACGGCAAGAGGCTGCTGGTCGTCCTGCCGGCGTACAACGCCGAGAGGACGCTCGAGCGGACCTGCTCCGAGATCCCCCGCGACGTGGTCGACGAGGTCATCCTGGTCGACGACGCCAGTCAAGACGACACGGTTCAGGTGAGCCGGGAGCTGGGCCTGCCGACTCTCGTCCACGAGAGGAACCTCGGGTACGGCGGCAACCAGAAGACCTGCTACGCGGCGGCGCTCGCCCGTGACGCCGACATCGTCGTGATGATCCATCCCGACTACCAGTACGAGCCGCGGCTGGTTCCGGCGATGGCCTCCCTCATCGCCCTCGGGGTGTACGACGCGGTCCTCGGCAGCAGGATCATCGGCAAGGGCGCGCGGCGGGGCGGGATGCCGCGCTACAAGTACGTCGCGAACCGGGTCCTGACCCTGGTCCAGAACCTGCTGCTCGGCGAGAAGCTCACCGAGTACCACACCGGGTGCCGCGCGTTCTCGCGCCGGGTCCTCGAGACGCTCCCCCTCGCGGCCGACTCGGACGACTTCGTGTTCGACAACCAGATGCTGGCGCAGGCGCTCTTTTTCGGCTTCCGCGTCGGCGAGGTCTCCTGCCCGACCCGCTATCTCCCCGACTCGTCGTCGATCAGCTTCTGGAGATCGGTGCGCTACGGGACAGGCGTCATTGGCACCAGCCTCCGCTACCGCCTGGCCCGCATGGGGCTGAGCAAGCCCGCGATCTTCGATCCCGCTGCTCCAAGGCTCGTCGCCGACCCGTTGCCGGAGCGCGCGCAGTAGCGCGGTGCGGGGCCGCCGCAGCCCCCGCACATATTTCGGCGTTGAGTGCCTGTGTTAGCCTGCTGAGCAATGAATGGCGCGGGAGGCTTGAGACTCGTCCCTAGGGACGCGTGGTTGTTTGCGTCGAGCGCCAGCGCCCTGGGGTTCGTGGTGTCGTTCCGACCTGAGGCCTGCCAGTGGGGGGTCGTGGCCCTCTGGGTCGCATCCATCGTGCTGTGGTTCGTCTGGTTGGGCCTGCGACGGCGTGGCGCCCCGGCTGCCCTGGGCTTCAGGTGGCAGGACGGAATGGCGCTGATCCTCCTCCTTACGGTGTTCGCCGCTGCGTGGCTCCCCTTCGCCACGAACTGGCGGTGGGCGTTCTGTGGGGACTCGATCGCGTTCTTCCAGTTGCCCTATGAAGCAGCGACGCGAGGCCTCGACCGCAGCTTACTCAGCGTGCACGGAGTCTATGACATCCACAGCTACCCCCAGGCACTCTGCTGGAACGCGCTGATGTTCCTCATCTCGCCAACGTTGTTCTGGCACCGAGTCGGAAAACTCGCCGCAAGCTGTCTTGCACTTGCCGCAATCTACATCTTCTTCCGGCTTGCCACGACCAGGCGCGCCGCGGTGGGGGTCACGGTCGCCGTCGCAACGAACTCCGTGTGGCTCTGGTTCTCCTTCGTCAGCTACACGCATATCGACAGCCACCTCTTTGCTTTCGGGATCATGTCACTGGCGCTCGTCGTGCTCCTCGCCCCGGACCGCGAGCTGGCCTGGGCGGCCACCGGGCTGGCCGCGGGTGTCTCGCTGTTCTTCACCCCAACGGCATGGGGAGAGGTTGCAGTCGTGGGGCTCGGCCTGATGGCTTTCGCCTCAGGGACCCGACGCTGGCGTCACCTGGGTTTGTGCGGTCTGTCATTTGCGCTCGGCGCATCACCCGTGCTCCTCCAATTCCACGACTTCATCCTGGCCGCCAGCGCCAAGGCGCGAATGCAGCTCAGTTGGCCCTATCTATGGCACATCTTCTCCGCGATCCTGATCCAACCCGTGCGATCCGGTCTTTCCGAACAGGGAGCGCAGGGAGCGATCCTCCGCTTTCCCCTCGGCTGGCTCTATCCGGTTGGTGCGGTCATCGCCCTGCTCGCGATTGTTCCGGCAGTGCGGCGGCGGTTCAAGGTGCCGTTGGTTGCGCCATTCATCCTCGCTCTCCTTGTCCTCGATGGCGCCCTCATCGCGATGACGAACAACGGGTACGGCGAGCCTTCGCTCAAGCGGACGTACCACCTGCTCCCGCACCAGGTGTTTCTCGCGCTTCTGCCTCTCGTAGTCGCCGATGCCTGGGCGCGTTCGCGGCCGCTCTGGAGCCGGCTCTCGGCGGCGGCAATGGTAGCCATACTTACCGTCTATGGCGCGGCGAACCTGTGGCTGATCGCCGCCCCCAGGGCCGGGACATTCGGTTTCAACGTGTTCGACGGCCTGATCGAGCTCAGGCAGCAGCATGCCGATAGGACGGTCGTTCTCTTTTCATCGCGTCCAGGGTTCGGGCAGGTCGTGCTCGGCCCGGACTCGTTCTTCCGGAATGAGTACGATCTCGTCAGAAACGTGGTCGTGGAGCCGGAGCTGAGCTCGACTCGCCTGTCTGCCGCACTGCTCTCCGGTGCGGTCGTCTGCTACGAACCGGAATTCGACGAGGCCGCGTTCGCGAAGATGATAGCGGGACGTCCGGGCCGGCTGGCGCCGTTCCCGGTGAACAACTCCGCGCAAATGCTCTGTTTCGAATCTCCGGGTCGCGGTGCCGGACGGCCGCCTATCTGAGGCGGATCCCGGAGACCTGCACGTGCGCGGGCTCGTTCTCGAAGTCGTTGAGGATCTCGATGCGGATCGTGGTGGCCGCCTCGCCTCCCGGGGGGAGGGGGACCTCGACAGGCAGGTTGGGCGGCCGGTCTCGGAACGTCCGACTCACGGTGACCGGTTGTGCGGCTCCGCTCGCGACGCGCACGGTGACTGTCACGTTCGGCGCCCCGACCTCCATGGCGACGCTGTGGATCAGCCGGGGCTCGGGGAAATCGACCTCGATGATGAATGGATTCGCTTCCTTGCTGCGGGCTACGCTGCCCGGCGACGCGCCGAGAACGCCCTGAATCGTGCCGAGGTCGAGAAGGGAGTGGCGAACGACGACTCTCTCCCCGTCGAGGCTGGCGGTCGTCGAGACGAGCGTGTGCCGCGCGGCGGCTTCCCGCGCAAAGATGCCATCGATCCCCTCCACGTACCGGACCCGGCAGAAGTAGAATCTGGGCTGATCGTCGGGGAATGTCAGCGTGCGCAGCACGCTGATCTCGAACTTTCCGGAGCGTCTTGCGGCTTCGAATTCGTCCGGTGGGAGAACGTACGTGACGCCGTTCCCGAGGTCCTCTCGCCGCTCGGCGGCCTCGCCGAGACCGTAGAACCTGACGCGCCCCTCCAGCTTCTCGGGGATGAAGAATGGGACAAACTCATTCGGGTTGTTGGCCCAACTGCTCGACACGCGGAAAGTGGAACTCGGATTGCGCTCCAGTTCCTCCCGGATCCGGGTGAACAGCGGCTCGGCGCCCCATTGCATGCCGTAGAGTCCGTAGTCGTTGAACCACGTGGGACCGTTGCGGAGCGAAGAGACGAGCAGCGTCGCGGATTGAACTGCGAGGAGCAACGCGAGGGTCAGCTCGAGCGGAGCTCGGGGGATGCGGCGCGGAAGGCGTTCGATCAAGGCGTCCAGCCCGAGGCTGGTCAGGACGATGATCGGTACGACGAGCGCGAGGATCCGGAGGATGTGGAGGCCGACAAGCGAAGCGGAAAACGGTGATGCCGCGATGGCCACGAACATGGTGCGATGGGGTGGCGACACGCGCGAGCGCCAGAGGGCAAGCCCGAAGCCTACGGCGGCAAACGGGGCGAAGAACCAGGGTACGAAGCCGGTGCCCTTGATCACATGGCGGATCGCGTCCGTCTCGTGCCAGCGGAACCAGTAGTCTGGGTTCAAGGCCTGGCCGTAGAGCTTCAGGAACGTCGAAAGCTTGGTGGTGAGCGGCAGGTCGGTGAGCCAGTACGAGTTGAGCGTTCGCAGTTCCGCCTCGACCGCGGCCGGGTTGAGGAGGCGGAACCGGACGTACGGCACGGCTACGAGAACCAGGAGGGCAAGCGAGAGCGCCGCGCCCCGCGGCGAGGAGCGGATCGTTCGTACGTGGTACCTGAAATCCAGGAGCAGCAGGAGAGTGCCGGTAACGAGCATGACGCCCTGGCCGTTGGCGTACGAGTAGAACGTCGCGGCGCCGAAGACGACGGCGAGCGGCAGGTACTTCGGCGAGCCCATCCGGTAGGCGAGGTACGCCGCGAGGAAGCACGCGTAGAAGGAAACCATGAGAACGACCTCGAACGCGGTTCGCGTGTGAAGAAACCACACCGGGGTGCCGGCCAGCAGGAGAACGCTGAGCCACCAGGTGCGGACGCAAAACGAGCGGCGGAGCATGAGGGCGATCGCGATCACCCCGAGTGTGCTGAAGATCACCGAAGTCGCGCGGGTAACCAGCACGGACTTTCCGAACAGCACGACCGGGATCACCTGAAGGTACACGGAAAGGCTGAGATTCCATCGCTGGTCGTTGCGGAAGTACGGGGGGAGGAACGTTCCATAGAGCTTCAAGCCGCCCGCCACCAGATCGGCCGCTTTATTGGCCTGCACCGCCTCGTCGCAGAAGAAGTAGATGGGAAACCTGGTGAGGCCGATGAAGCGGGTCGCGAGGTAGAGCGCGAGGACCCCCAGGAGAAGGCGCTTCTCCCATGGCGCCAAGCGTGCCGGTGGTTGTGGGCGGTCTCCCTGCTCGGGTTCGGCGGTCGCCGCGGAGGCCGGGATGATCGGGTCCGTCTCAACCACGGTCAGCTTCCCGAAGAGAATGAGCGCCGCGGCGCGCGGACCGCGGTGTCGCCTCGAGCCAGCAAGACAGTGGCTAAGCTAGACATGACAGCGAGAAATGATAACACCTGGCCGCCGATGTCCTCCGGCCGGCCTCTGGGTCAGTCGTGCGCGTGGTTCGAGGCTCGCCCAGGTCTCAACGCAGCCGGCGCACCCGATTCGCCCCTCTCTCGCTGACGAACACTTCGTCTCGCCATAGCGCGACCCCGGTGGGGCCGGCCAGATCGGCTCCCAGGCTGGCGAGCTGCCGCCCGGCGAAGGAGTACCGCGCGACCGTTCCGGTCTCGGGGAGCGCGAGGAGGAGCGACCCGGCCGGGTCGCAGGCGACGTACGCCTCGTGCAGACGGTGGTTTCCCCAGGCCTCGACCGGCCACGACCTCACCGGCCGGCCTCGAGAGTCGAGAAGTTGGATGCGGCCGTTGCCGGAGTCGACGACGAACCAGTTGCCGCGGCCGTCGGCAGCGACGCCCACCGGTTCGCGGAACTCGCCGGGGCCGCCTCCTGCCCGGCCCCACGTGGCCAGGTGGCGGCCGGTTGTGTCGAACACTTCGATCTTCCCGTTGCCGGTGTCGGTGACCAGCACACGATTGCCGTCGACCGCCACGCCCTTGGGCCCAAACAGCCCCCCTGCGTCCGAAACGAGGCGACATAGCGGCCCTCCGGGTCGAACTTCTGCACTCTGGCGTTCCAGGTGTCCACGACATAGAGATTGCCGCCGCCATCCAGCGCGACGTCCCTGGGCTCGTTGAACTGGCCGTCGCCCGCCCCCGGCCCGCCGATCGTCATGAGAAAGCGGCCGTCGCGGTCGAACTTCTGGACCCTGTCGTTGTGCATGTCGGCGACGTAGATCGAGCCGTCCGCGCCGACCGCGATCCCCATCGCGTCGGCAAAATGGCCAGGTTCGTCGCCGCTTCCGCCGACGAACGCGTTTGCGGCCGGCCGGCCCGTGGTGGCGGGAGCGGGCGTTTGCGGGAGCTTGGGCGCGGAGGCCAGCGCTTCCGGTCCGATGAGCACGACGGTCGCCGCGATCCTGTTCGGGTGGAGGGGTTCGATCGTATCGCGCAACTGCTCGACGCGCGCCCCCGGGAACCTTGCCACCAGCCCTCGGAAGACCGGCTCGTTCTCGGCTTCCGGCTTCGCGATGAACGCTACGCCTTTCCCGGCCGGCGGTCTCAGGGGGAGGGTGAGGATCGTGGCGCCGTCGTTCCAGAGGTGATGGAACGCGGGGACGAAGTCCCCGCCGCGATACGTGAGGAAGATAAGGGAGTCGATCGGGTAGTTGTCGGCTACGTAGACGTCGTAGTGGTCCAAGATGCCCCGCATGTATTCGCCGACGACCCTGGTCTCCGGATAGAACCCCCAGAGATCGCGGCGCGTCTGGGGATCAATATAGGAACGGACGTTCCACCACACGGTCGCGATGGCCGCGGTCGCTCCGATCAGGACCGCGCCGCGCCTCGCGAAGCGTCCGAGAAGGGCCGCTCGGCGGCGAACGGCGTCAATCATGAAGTCCGCCGCGACGCCCGCGATGATCAGAGCCGGGACCAACGCGGACATGTTGTGGTTTGGGTTGGGCGCCGAGAGAACTCCTGGGATCATGGAGCTTGCGAACCAGAGCAGGACGATGCCGTAGCGCGGGCGGTCGAAGAGGATGCCGCAGATCACGAAACCGACGGCGAAAAGCCAGGAAAGCGGAAAGTCGAGGAGCGGCGCGTCGATAAAGAAGTCGTCGCCGTTGGCGCGGTAATTGATGTTCAACAGCGTCTTCTTCAGGTTGTCGACGAGCGGGGACACGCCCGATTCGTCCGCGCGCCCCAGGATCAGGAGCGCCCGTGTGCGCCCCTGGAACGCGTCCCAGTGGTGAGCGGCGTACCAAATGACGGGGACGCTGCAGATCAGCAGGACGGTGACCGCGAGCAGAAAGCCCCTCCCGTGGGTCTTCGCCCAACGAGCCCCTTGAGCCACAGGTACGCGGTCAGCAGGCCTTCCTTGGCGACGAGCAGCCGGCTGATGGAGTAGGTCATCAGATTGACCGCAGTCGCGGCGCCGGCAAGCGCAAAGAGCCCTTTGCGCCGGGTCTTGATCGCGGCGAGCAGCAGGAATACGGCAGTCGTCTCCCAGAGCGGCACGGCGATGCAGTGCCAGCCGACCCGGGCGAAGATGAAGTGCCAGGCGCACACCGCGCCGAGGAGCGACGTGACGACCGCCATGCGCTGCCCGAACAGATAGCGCAGGAAGAAATACAGGACGACCAGGGCGGCGAGGCTGGACGTCGCCGACGAGAGCTTGCTCGCGAGGGGGACGATCCCGACGATCGACATGAAGAACGCGGTGACGAGAGGCTGGAACGTCTCGTAGCCGATCGGGTAGTGGCTCGCCGGGACAAAGTAGGGAGCGAGTGGCTCCTTTCCGCGGAGAAAGTCGATCGCGTACTGGCAGTGCATGGCGGCGTCGTGATTGAACCCAGGCGGGATGGTGTCGAGCTTGTAGAAGCGGAAGAACGCCGCGACAGTCATCACCACGAGGAAGGCGAGCACCTCCGTCCGGCGCGAAAGGGGCGGCGCAGCCTCGCGGCCGTCGGCCAGGGGTTGGGCTGGCGAGTCCGCTCTTGGCACCAGGCGACGCAGCGGACGCGCGAGGATGATCGCGAGCAACGCCAGGCCGCCGACGTACAAGCCGACCGCCAGCCCAAAGGACCGCTTGACGTCGAAGAGCACCTGTGCCGTCACGGTGGCGGCCAGAGCGAAGCCTGCGACCCCGATGACCGCAAGCCGGTGACTCTTGATCGCCGCCATCGTTCAGGCCACGCCCTCGCTGCGCGCCCGGGCGAGGATCAAGCGGGCGGCTTCGCTCCCGAGAAAGGTGCTGTTGGAGATCGTGCGATCGTGCGGGTGGAGCTGGTACGAGTCGGTCAAAAAGAGGTTCGGGACCGGCGTCTCCATGGCGGGGATGCGGCGGGAGAAGCCGGTCTCGCAGATCGGCTGAGCGAAGCGGCTGCGGAACACCCAACTCTGCCGCACCCACTCCATCGAGAAGTCGGGGCGCACCATCGCGAGGTAGCCGCAGAAGAGCCTGACCAACTCGTTGTCGTCGGTGCGCCAGAAAGGGTTGGTCGTCCATGAGGTATTGCGGCATGTAGAGGATGGCGTCGCCGCGCAACTCCGGGCGCGGGTTGAGGTTGGTGAA
Source organism: uncultured Acidobacteriota bacterium (assembly GCA_963747245.1). Taxonomy (GTDB): domain Bacteria; phylum Acidobacteriota; class Thermoanaerobaculia; order Thermoanaerobaculales; family Thermoanaerobaculaceae; genus RBG-13-68-16. The sequence goes on along the minus strand of CAVVEO010000010.1, from coordinate 3,809 downwards.
TTCGATGAAGCCGGGGAGGTCGATCCGCGGATCGCTGACGTTGGTCCAGAAGTGGGAGGAGAACTGCCGCGAGAGCCGAAGTACGACGACGAGGACGTTGAGGTAGGCGAGGGAACGGAGGTTGGCGAAGTACTCGTGGTCGAGGCCTGCGAGCAGCGGCGCGGCATGAGGTATCGGCACCGTCAGGAGCACGAAGTCCGCGGGAAGCGAACCCCTGTCGTGCCGGACCCCGCTCACACGCGACCCTTCGAGGACCACCTCCCTGGCTGTTGCGCCAACGCGGATGTCGACGCCGGCGGAAGTCAGCGCCGCGGTCAATCCGTCGATGTACGACTGGCTGCCCCCGACGAGGTAGCCGATTCTTTCGCGCTGCGTGACGGTACGGGAATTGCCGAGACGGTTCAGGCGTGACCACATCCAGGCTGCTGTAGATGCGCGGAGCGTACGTGCGGAACTTCTTCTCCAGCAGCGGTCGGTACAGCAGGTCGTAGACCTGCCCGCCGAAAGTCCCGACCAGCCACTCGACCGCTGTCCGGTCCTCGAGGTCGGACCAGCCCCGGGTGGATCGCAGCTTGGCGCGAACCGATGCCATCGCGAAGCGCAGCTTAGCCGCGGGCGAGAGGTCGGGGTGGGCGAAGAGGCTGAGGGGATCGCCGAACCGGCGGAGTGCGCCGTTGTGGAACAACCCCATGTCGGTGGTCACCCAGCGTAGACGGTCGCCGATCCCCAACTCGTTCAGCATTTCGAAGTAGTGCTTGTCGGGCTTGCAGATGAAGTGGTAGTAGCGCTCGATCTCGACCCCTGGCTCGATGGTGAATGCGCCCGCGAGGCCGCCAAGGCGGTCAGCCGCTTCCAAGAGCGTGATCCGCGCTCCCTCCTTGGCGAGTGTGTACGCAGCCACCAGGCCGGCGATGCCCCCACCGATGATTACGACGTGCATATCGGATTCTACATGGGCCACTGCGCCCGGTAGGGGAGTCGCGTAAGACCGCAGCGCGCAGGCGGCGGCCGACGGTCAAATCCCACGTGTCGTAGTAGCGCCGCGCGCCCCAGCAGAAAAGATGGAATGCAGGCGTCTGGAACACCAGCCGCCGGAATAGCGAGCGGCGCAGCACCATCTCGAACCAGGAAACGGCATTGTGGTGCGCCGGTCGGAAAGGTCGGGTAGCGGCGGCGAGGCTCTCGCCGACGACGTCAATCCCATCGACGTCGGCCACGCCGAGGCCGTGAGCCGCGGCCATCTGGAGATGGCCGATGAGGCCGGGGTCGAACCCCATCACCCGGGCGGCGACGGCATCCAAAGCTACCGGGTCGGCGGACGCCAGCACGAGTCCCATCTCCTTCGGCGTCCCCGACTTGGGTCCGTCGCCCTCGAGGCCGATCGTACCGTCCATGACCGCGAAGCGCGGCCGGACAAGGGTGTTCACATCACCAGCGCCTGGGGGAGCACCGGATGGAAGTTGTGGCGAAGCATCCACGGGCACCCCCACTGGTTCTTGATCGCGCCCGTGATCACGGTCTTGTTGTGGGTTTTCATCACCGGAAGCGTTATCAGCTTGTGTCCTGGTGAGAATCTCCGGCAGGTCGACCGAGCGCAACACGAGGCGCGACGGGTCCTCGATACGAACGAACCCCCCTCGCGACATGTTCACCCAGGTCGCGCCCTACTTGACACACCTCGTCGATGCCGGTCTGGTGGAGCGCCCGGTCGGCATCGGCGACAACCTGGTCGGACTCGACGACGAATATCCGTGAGACGTGGTCACGGATTGCCCTTATGACCCCCTCCACGACCCATGGAGCGCTCACGGCGCCCGGAAGGAAGACATCCCAACCAAGGTTGACCTTGAGCGCCACGTCCGCACCGGCGGAAACGAATCGTCGCCACGAGGCGGCCTCCATGGCGTCGTGAACCGCTGCCTGGACGGCACCGGCCGGAGCACGGTGCAGTGCGACCGTAGGGCGCCCGGGTGTCACTCGCTCCTCACTGGCCGGGCGGAGGCTCGCCGCTGCCCGATTGCCTTTGCTTCGGCTGGTTTCGTCGTTGCCGGGACTCCGATGCGCACGATGCGCCCGCCGAGGGTCGACACGAGAACCCCGCCGCCGGGCGGGATCGTGATCCCTGTGGGCCTGTCCATCGCCGGCCCTCCGTCGCTCCGGCTGGCGACCGTTTGCACCAGACTGCCGCGCTGGGTGAGGTGGCGAACCTCGTTGCGAAGTGGAACGGTGAGCCAGAGCGTGCCGTCTCCTGCGGCGGCCATACGGGTCTGGAACACCTCACTGCGCCAATCGCTCACTTTGATAGTCTGCAGCAGGGTCCCGTTACGGTCAAAGACCGCGAGCCTGGAGTTCCCGTTGTCGCAGACCAGGACGGTGCCGTCTGGGCTGAGGCAGATGCCCACCGGCCCGTCGAGCTTACCGGGCTCGCTTCCGCGACCGCCCCACTCCGTTTCCACGTGACCCTCGTTCGAAAAGCGCACCACCCGCGCGTTGCCGGTGTCCGCGACGAAGACCGCGCCGCTCGCGTCCACCGCGATCCCACGGGGGCCGTAGAGGTTGGTGCCGAACTCGCGGAGGTAGTGGCCGGCGGGGTCGAACACCTGGACGCGGCCGTTCCAGGTGTCGGCGACGTAGACGTTGCCGTCCGGGCCGACCGCGACGCCGCACGGGTCCTGGAACTCGCCCGCGGCGGTCCCGCGCCGGCCCCACGCCGCCACCGGCTTGAGGTCGCGGTCGAACTTCTGGATGCGGCAGTTGCCGAAGTCGGCGACGTAGACGTTGCCGGCGCGGTCGCAGGCGATGCCCCGCGGCTGGCGGAGGACGCCGAGCGGGTCCTGGGCCGCGGCCGGCGGCGCCGCGGCCTGAGGCTCCTCCGCGGTCTCGACGGTGAGCGGCGGCGGGGCTCCGAAGGACTGCCGTTGACCGCGAAGATCGTGACGGCCGGGTTCCGGTAGACCGGGGTCAGCAGGTCGGTCCACTTCGTGAAGTCGGCGAGGTTCCCCCCGGCGTATGTCCTGCGTTCGAGCGGACCGACGTAGACCAGGGCGGCGTGGTAGTGCCGCAGCAGCGCGGCCACCCCTGGTTCGTCCTTCGAGGTGAAGATCGTCTCGAGGTCGGCCTTGCGGCGGTTGATCTCGGCCCAGCCGTGGCCGCGCTGAAAGACGTGGTAGTCCCAACCCAGCACGATCGGCAGCCCGGTGTTCATGGCGACCCGGGCGTATTCGCCGTACGACGGCCCGTACGCTTCGACGAGGACCGGCAGCCCGGTCACGTTGTGGTTGATCCACTGGAACGCCGCCAGCTCCTGCGGGTGTTCTCCGGAGGTAAGCGGTGCCGTCGAGCGTCCAGCGCGGGCCCGCGGCGTGCCGGTGCGTCACGGCGCCCCATGCGCCGGAGACCGATGTGAATGCGGCCACCGCGACGGCCGCGCCGACGGCCGCCTTCCAGGCGAGCCGCCAGCGGGAGCGCGCCCTCCGCCGCGGAAGAGCTCGCAGAGCACGGTGCCGGACGCGAGCCCGAAGAGGAGCCACGCCTCGAGGTAGAACTTGAACACCGTGTTCATGCGGTCCCAGACGAACACGAACTCGCACCCCGCGACGAGCGCGAACGCGAAGGTGGCGAGCAGGAGCGGGCGGCGGTGCCGCTCGGGCGTCGCGCGGTGCAGCGTGAGGTAGGCGCCGAACGCGGTCATCGCGAGCGCGAACGTCCGGATCGAGGCCGCCTGGCGGAGGGAAAGGTGGGCGAGGGCGCCGAGGTTGGCGAGCGACAGCGCGAGCGCGACGCCGCCGGCGATCATCGCGGCCCGCCGC
>CAVVEO010000009.1:0-137134 GCA_963747245.1 uncultured Acidobacteriota bacterium | reverse complement strand
CCACAGGGTTGGAACGCGCGGCTGGCGAGGCCGGTCCCGGGTGGGGCCGAGGTCCGAATCGCTCCGGAATCGGGGCCACGGGCCGAGGTCACGATGGAGGCGCCCGTTCCCCACCTGGGTCGCCCGGTGAGGACCACGGGGGAGATCAAGGCCGCGGTGCGGGAGATGGGCGAGGCGCGGCTGCCCGGCTCGGCCGAGAAGAAGCTCGCGCTCGAACGCGTGGAAGGCAGCGACGGTTCCGGTTTCTTCTACTCGCTGACGGATTCCCGGCCGCAGCAACCCGGGGGCGAGCCCCGGTACCTGACGCAGGGGATCATGGCCGTAGGCCCGCTCCGGCTCGCGGTGACCGTGCTCGCGGAGGACCCGGGCTCGGCGGCCCGGGCGATGGCTCTGGACCTGCTGCGCACCGCCGAGTGCGTCCCGGCCAAGGCGCCCCGGCAATAGCCCGGCCGCGTCGCGGGTTTACCGTCCAGGAGGTGGGGCGTGGCAACGGCGTTTCCAACGGTGTTCGTATCGCACGGCGCGCCGACGACGTTCCTCCTACCTGGGGCGACACACGCGTTCCTGGCTGGCCTGGGCGGGGAGCTGGGCAAGCCGCGAGCGATCGTATGTGTCTCCGCCCACTGGGAGGCGGGAGCCCCGACGGTCTCCGCGGCGGCCAGACCGGCGACGGTCCACGACTTTTCCGGTTTCCCGGAGGAGCTCGATCGCGTCGCGTACCCTGCAGCCGGCGACCCGGCGCTGGCGGGTCGGATCGTGGAGCTCCTTCGGGCCGCCGGGCTTCCGGCGGGCCGCGACCCGTCCCGCGGTCTCGACCACGGCGCCTGGGTCCCGCTCGGTCTCATGTACCCGGACGCCGACGTGCCCGTCGTCCAGCTCTCCGTCCAGACGCGGTTGGGCGCGCGGCACCACCTCGATCTCGGGCGGGCGCTCGCCCCGTTGCGATCGGCGGGGGTGCTGGTGCTCGGGAGCGGCGGGGCGACGCACAACCTGCGCGAGTATTTCGGCACAACGGCCGACGCGCGCGTCCCGCCCTACGTCGCCGCGTTCGAAAGCTGGTTGTGCGACGGCGTCGCGTCGGGCGCCGAGGACGCGCTCGTCGATTACCTCGCCGAGGGTCCGGACGCGAGACGCAACCACCCGACGCAGGAGCACTTCCTGCCGTTGTTCGTGCCGCTGGGGGCGGCGGCGAGCCCGCGCGGCCGGGTCCTGCACCGCGCCTTCGACCACGGCGTGCTCTCGCTCGCCGCGTTCGCGTGGGATTGAGCCGGGGGCCGTCACGCGCCGGTGGCGGTGACCACGGTTTGGGCGCGCGGCAGCACCGAAAACGTCATCCCGGGCGGCTCGATCGACCAGGGGTTGCCGTCGAGGTGGCAGGGGATGGGAACGTCGGTCCGGAGCTCGAGGCGGGTGAAGCGCAGCTCGTGCGAACCCGGTTTGTGCGCGAGCGTGCCGCGCACGCCGGCGACGAGGCGGGAGAGGCGCGCCGGCACCCCGGTCCCCTCGACCAGGCACGCATCGAGAGCGCCGTCGTCGGGAACGGCCGCCGGGGTGAGGGGGAAGCCGCCGCCGGTGGTGACGCCGTTGTGGACGGCGAGGATCGTCATGGCGCCCCGGTACGAGAACGCGCCGTTGGTGAGCACGATCTCGGGGCAGCGGTAGCGGAAAAGCGTGCCGGCCGCCGCGCCGAGGTACGCCGCGATGCCGCGGACGAGCTTGATCGAGGCGGCGTTGACGTTGATCGCGCCGAGCAGGCCGATGCCGATCGCGTTGAGGACGACGCGGTCGCCGGCGAGGATCAGGTCGACCGTGCGAGTGTGACCGTCCAGGATCGCCTGCGCGGCCCCCTCGAGCCGCAGCGGCAGGCCGAGAGTCCTGGCGGCGTCGTTGCCGGTCCCGAGAGGGAGGATGCCGAGCGTGGCGCCTCCGGCATCGTGCAGCCCCTGCACGACCTCGCAGATCGTGCCGTCGCCGCCTGCGGCCACGACGAGACCCTCGCCGCGGCGCACGGCGTCGGCCGCGAGGGCGGTCGCGTGGCCCGGCGCCTCGGTGAAGACGAGTGGAGGGTCGAAGCCGGCATCCTGGAGACGCCGGCGCAGGCGCGGCCAGCTCTTGCCGAGGCGGCCGCCGGCGGCCGCCGGGTTCACGATCACGATCATCCAAGGAGTATACGGGACGCGAGCCCGCGCGTTCTCTTGCGAGCGAGACCCGCTCGCGACGGGCTATCATGTCCCGGTGACCTCCGAGTTCGACGTCGTGGTCGTGGGGTGCGGGCCGGCCGGGAACGCGGCAGCGTACCGCCTCGCCCGCGCCGGCGCCCGCGTGCTGCTGCTCGAGAAAGGGAAGCTGCCCCGCGACAAGGTGTGCGGGGGCGGCTTGTCCGCCAAGGCGCTGCGCGAGGTGCCGTTCTCCCTCGACCCCGTGATCGAGCGCGAGATCAGGCGCGTCGTGATCGCGTATGCCGGTTCGCGACCCGTTGCGCGCGAGTTCCCGGGGATCGGCGCGATGTCGCAACGGGCGGCCCTCGATGCGTTCATGGCGCAGCAGGCGGTCGCGGCCGGCGCTTCACTGCGGGAGGGCGAGACCTTCGAGCGCTTCGAGATCGAGGGCGGCCGGATCCGGATCACGACCGGGAGCGGCACGGTCACGGGGCGCGTGCTGGTCGGGGCGGACGGCGTCTACAGCCGTGTGCGCAGCCAGCTCTTCCCGGGCGCGAAGCCGCTCATGGTGCCGGCGATCGAGGCGTTGCTGTGGCCGGGTCCCGCCGTCCTCGACATGGTGGGCGACAGCTGCATCTTCGACCTTGGAGTAATCCCGGCGGGCTACGGCTGGGTGTTCCCCAAGCGCGACCATCTCAACGTCGGGTTGTACCGGTTTGCGAGGCGGCCGGGGAACCGCGACATGAAGGGGTTGCTCGACGCGTTCATCGCGAGCTACCGGATTCTGCGGCGTCCCGAGCGGATCCAGGTGAAAGCTCTGTTCATCCCCGTCAGGCCGGCCTCGGCGACGCTCGTTCGCGACAACGTGGTGCTGGTGGGCGATGCCGCCGGCCTCTCCGACGCCCTCTTCGGGGAGGGGATCTACTACGCGGTCCGCAGCGGAAATCTCGCCGCCAGCTCGATCCTGGGCCATCTCGGACCGGGCCTTCCCCTGGCGGCGTACGACCGAGCGATCGCTGGGCTGCGGTTCGAGCTTGCCGCCGCGCGGTTGGCGGCGCGGCTGTTCTACGCTTCGCCGCGCCTGGGTTTCCGGTTCGGGGCGCGAAACCGGGCGGTCAACGCCGTCTTCGCTGGGATGATCGCGGGCACCGTGTCGCCCGCGCGGGCGCTGGCGGCGCTGCTGGCCCTGGCGCCGTACTGGCTGGTCGCGCCACCGATGCGGCCTGCCGAGTCCATGCTGGTCGGTTGACGCACGGGGCAGGACTCGCGGGGGCGCTGCGCCGAACCGGCCCGCGGCTCACAACGCCACCGTTCGTCCTCCGTCAACCGTGAGGACCTGACCCGTGACGGTGTCCACGCTCTCCACGAGGAAGCGCACGGTGCGTGCGATCTCGGCGGCCCCGCCCTCCCGCCGCAACAGCGTCCTGGCGAGCAGCCGCTCGCGGGCCGCGTCGTCGTACCCGTCGGGGAAGACCGCTATCCCGGGGGCGACGGCGTTCACCCGCACCTCGGGCGCCATCTCCACCGCGAGCGCGCGGGTGGCGGCGATCAGCGCGGCCTTGGAAACCGAGTACGCGAGGTGGTGGGGCAGGGGGAAGATCCCGTAGATATCCGCGATGTTCACGACCGCCCCGCGCCGGCGCCGCAGGGCGGGGGCGCACGCCTGCGTCAGGAACAACGGCGCCTCGAGGTTGGTCCGCATCGCGTCCGCGAGGAGGGCGGGGGTGAGGTCCTCAAACGGTGTGCGCGGGAAGATGGCCGCGCTGTTGACCAGGGCGTCGAGGCCGCCGAACTCGCGTTGGACACGCTCGGCGACGAGCGCTCGGGCGCCGTGGTCGGCAAGGTCGGCGGCGATCGCCAGCGCCGGGGTGCCGGCGGCGCCCAGTTCCACCTCGAGCTCCCGCGCCGCCGCCGCGGAAGAGCGGTACGTGAACGCCAGCGCCCAGCCGGCGTGCGCGAACTCGAGCGCAATCGCGCGGCCGACGCGGACGGCGCCGCCGGTCACGAGGACGACCTTCGCTGCGGTGTTCATCGGACAAGCTCCACGTCAAGCGGTTCCGGCGGGGAGGCGGCGGTCGCCAACGCCGCTCGGGCGAGTTCGGCCATCGTTGTCCCCAACAACGGATGCGGAAACTCCGGGGCGATGTCGGCGAGGGGGACGGCGACGAACGCTTCGCGCTGCACGAGGCCGGAAGGAAGCTCCAGGTCGCCGAACCGGCCGGCGAGCCCGCCGGCGAGCACGAGGTCGAGGTCGACGGTGCGTGGTCCGAACGGGCGCGCCGGGTCCCGCCGGCGTCCGAGGGCGTTCTCGATGGCGCGCAGCTCCCGGTGCACACGCTGCGGGGTTTCCTCGGTCGCCAGCTCGGCCGCGAGGTTCCAGAAGTCCGGCTGGTCGGCGTCGCCGACCGGGGCGGTGCGGTACGCCGGAGATACCGCCACCACCTCGAACCGGCGCGCCAGCTCGACCAGGGCAAGCGCGAGGTTCTTCCGCGGCTCGACGTTGGAGCCGATGGAGAGGAACATGCGCATCAGCGGCCGGGCCCCTCGCGCCGACGCTCGATCCCGACGCCGACCGACTCGGCGAAGCGCACGGCGCCCGGCTTGGCGACGCGCACCCGGACGGCGTCCGCGCCGGCGAAATCGGCGAGGACGGCATCGGCGATTCGCTCGGCCAGGGCTTCCACGAGCTGAAACGCCGACCCTTCCACGAGGTGCTGCACCCGCTTGGAGACGGCCTTGTAGTCGAGTGCGAGCGCCGGGTCGTCGGCGGCGCCGGCGGGGCGGCAGTCGGTCTCGACCTCGAGGTCGATGCGGACCCTCTGCATGACCTGCCTTTCCCACGGCTGCACGCCGATGACGCAGTACAGCTCCAGCCCCTGCACGAAAACCCGGTCGCTCATCCGGCCTCCTGATTGCCAGAGTAACAAGAAATCGAACGCCGGTTGCCACACCGCCCTGGGTTGGGACGGTGTGGGCGGGGTGTTGGAATTCCCGACTGCGTGTCGGCAATTCCAACACGAGGTGCCCGAACCAGGCTGCTCCTCAAATTCGGAACTCGTTTCTTCCCGGCCACATGCCGTTTACGCCGCAGGCGGCACGGGTCTTGCTCCATCCTCACCGAGAGCAGCTCGCACAGGCGGACCGGATCCGAGCGGATGGAGGCCCAACGTGTTCGACGTCGACCTTGGCGACCCAAAGACCTTGTGGCTCACGATCACGAACGTCGCGCTCGGAGCGCTGACGCTCCTGTGCTTCGTGGTCATTGGGTGGGGAGCGGCGACCGCGGCCCTCGCACGCCTGCGGAAGCGGTGGGGCTTCGGGCTCCGTCCGGACGACCAATTCGTCGCGAGCCCTTGGCGTGGCCATCGCTGACGGGGGCAGGAGGGCAGAGGGCAGAGGGAAGGCGTGACCGCACGCGGCCCGGGCGCGCGCCGGGGCCGCGCCCGCGACAGGACGAGTCGGCGATGAGATGTCCGTTCCTCCGTGAAGTGCGAGTGAAATTCTGTCAGGCGACGGCGTTCCGCACGATGATCCTGGAAAGCGCGCGCGACGTCGGGCACGAGCGTTGCTCCTCGACAGCCTACGTCGGCTGCCCCGCGGTCCCGGCGAGGGTGACGGGCCAGGCGATCGGGCCGTCTTGCCCGCACCTGCGGGACGCGACGGCGGAGTACTGCGGCGCCGCACCGGTGCGGAGGTACGTGCCGGGGAACGACGCACCGCTCTCGCGCTGCAACTGCGGCGGACATCTCTACTGCGAGCTCTACCTGGCGACCACCGACCCTCGGGGTGAACGACTGCCCGGGAACGCTGGACTCGCCAGGCCCTCGTCGCCGGGGCGCCCGATGGTCGTCGTGGACGGGATCCCGGTTCCAGGGCGCCTGTCGTACTCCCCCAACCACATGTGGCTCGATGTCGACGAGGACGGTCGCTGCCACGTCGGGATCGACGCGTTCCTCGCCAGGGTGGTGGGCCACGTGGACATGATCAGATTCGTCACGCCCGGGCGAGGGCCGGGCCGCCCGGTCGTGGTGCTGACCGTGAACGGCGTGGACCTGCAGCTGGTCTTTCCGCACCCGCTGGCGGAGGTGGCGGCCAACGCGCACCTCCGCACCGACCCGGCCAAGCTCACCGCGGATCCGTACGGCGCCGGTTGGCTGTTCGAGGGCGTCGAACCGGCGACGCCCGGCGCCCCCGTCGGCGCCGCGGTGCAGGCCGGACTGATCCGAGGTGAGAGGGCGGCGCGCTGGTTCGCCGCCGAGGGGACCCGCCTGCTGGAGTTCGTCCACGACAGGATCGCGCAGCCGGAAGCGGTCGGAGCGCGCCTGTTGGTCGACGGCGGGCGGATCGAGGCAGGCCTGGCCGGGCGCCTCCAACGGGAGTTGCGGATCAGCCTGTTCAACGAGTTCTTCTCACCCCATCTGACGCGGCGGATGGCGGTGTGAGGCTGTTTGGGCCGGCGGCGGCCGGCGGGGGAGAGGGGACGGCCCGTGCCCGTCGATGGAAGGGCGGGGAGGGGCGGACGCTCACCGGTTCACGCCGTATCGCTTGAGCCGGTCGTAAAGAGTCGAACGGTCGATCCCGAGGATTCCAGCCGCTTCCTTGACGTTCCCGCCGGTGCGGCGCAGCGTCGCCAGGATCACCTGCCTCTCGACCTCGTCGAGGGGAAGGGAGTCGGGTGCGACCCAGCCGTCGGCACCGGGGTGAGCGCTCCGGAGGAACGCGAAATCCGCTTCCGTGAGGACGTGCCCCTTCGCGGTCACGATGGCGCGCTCCACGGCGTTCTCCAGCTCGCGAACGTTGCCCGCCCAATCGTTGCCGATCAGCAGGCTGAGCGCCCCTTCCGAGAGCTCGCCGACGTCCTTGCGGGTCTCCTGCGAAAGGCGCTCGACGAAGGCGCGGGCGAGCAGGGGGACATCCTCACGCCGCTCGCGCAAGGGCGGGATCCGGATGTTGATGACGTTGAGGCGGTAGTACAGGTCGTCGCGGAAGGTGCCGGCAGCGACGGCCTCCTTGAGGGCGATCCGCGTGGCCGCGATCACCCGCACGTCGACCCTGACTTCCTCGTGGCCGCCGACGCGGAAGAACGCGCGCTCCTGGAGAGCGCGAAGCAGGTCCACCTGGAGCTTCGGCGAGATGTCGCCGATCTCGTCGAGAAAGAGCGTTCCACCCTCGGCCTGCTCGAACTTGCCGCGCTTGCGCTCCGTGGCGCCGGTGAATGAGCCCCTCTCGTGCCCGAACAGCTCCGACTCGAGCAAACTCTCGGCGAGCGCGGCGCACGACACCGCGATGAACGGCTTCCCGGCGCGGTCACCGGAGAAGTGGATCGCGCGGGCAACCAGCTCCTTGCCGGTGCCGCTCTCGCCCTGGATCAGCACCGTGCTCCTGAGGCTGGCGACCTCACGGACGAGTTCGAAGATCTCGTGCATCTTCGGGTTCTTCGAGATGATGTCGTGGAAGCTGTACCGCTTGGCGAGCCGCCGCCGCAGGATCAGGTTCTCGCGCTGGAGGGACTTGACCTTGATGATCCGTCCGACCAGCAGCGAGATCTCCTCGGGGTGAAACGGCTTGACGATGTACTCCTGCGCCCCCTCCTTCATCGCCGAGATCGCGGTGTCTACGGTCGCGTACGCGGTCATGATGATGACGGAGGCCTCCGGGCGCAGCGCGCAGATCTGGGTCATCGTCTCGAGGCCGTCGATGCCCGGCGGCATCTTGAGGTCGACGAAGTAGATCGCGTAGTCCTTCGCGGCCGCGAGCGCGATCGCCTCGCGCCCGGAGGCTGCCGCCTCGACGGTGTAGCCGTCCTCGGCGAGCCACGCGGCGAGGGACTCCCGCATCACCGCCTCGTCGTCGACGACCAGGATCGTCCAGTGTTTCTTCACGTCACGCCCCCAGTGCGCTCCGAGCCGAGTGTCGCGTCGTGCCCGGCCGCGACGGCGCCGCTCGAGAGGATGGCACAGCTCGCGTCGAGGCCGCCACCTCTTGGGCGAGCCGGCTGATGTCGCTGGAGGGGCTCGGCGTGCGCAAGAGGTTGCCGGAAAGCGTCAACCCGAACGCGGGGGCGAGTTCGCCGCGCCGTGCGCCTTTCGCGGGGCGCGCAACGACCGGATACGGCCGGCGGCGACGCGGAGCTCGGACGCGACACGCCTGAGCCCGGATCGTAGGCCGGCCGCCCGCCTCCCCGGCCGTTGTCAGCGCGGGCTCGCCGGCGTCCCTGCACCTGGGTCTCCAGGTCCCGGCGGAGGCTCCGGCGGCTTCAGCGGCAACGTCACGCGGAAGGTGCTGCCTTCGCCGACGCTGGTCGCGACCTCGATCTCGCCGCCGTGAGCGTTGACGATGCCGTACACGACGGCGAGGCCCAGTCCGACCCCTTTTCCCTCCTCCTTGGTGGTGAAGAACGGGTCGAAGATCTTCGCCACCAACTCCTGCGGGATCCCGGACCCGGTGTCGGCGACCTCGAGCACGACCGCCGCGGCGTTCGCGGCGGTCCGCGTCCGGACGGTGACCCGGCCGCCGCCCTTGATCGCCTCGGCGCCGTTGAGCACCAGGTTCATGACGACCTGCTGGATCTGCGAGGCGTCGCAGCGGATGGTGGGGAGCCCCTCGGCAAGCTCGAGGTCGATCGCGACACCGGCCAGATCGAGTTTGTGGGCGATGAGCGAAGTCGTGGTCGTGATGATCGCGTTGAGGTCGGCGTCCGCGCTCTGCGGTTTGGACCGGCGCGAGAACGAGAGCAGGTCGGAGACGATCCGTCCGACGCGTGAGGTCTCGGTGGCGACCTGGCCCAAGTAGCGGCGGAACTCCTCGATCCGCCCCGGTGGGACGCCGTCCTCCTTGAGGATGCGTTGCATCAGCATCGCGAGGTTGAGCACGCCGGAGACCGGGTTGTTGATCTCGTGCGCAACGCTCGCCGCCAGCTGGCCCAGAGAAGCGAGACGGTCGGCCCGGATCAGCTTCTGCTGCGCGGCCCGGAGCTGGGCGGTGCGCTCTTCGACCTTGGTTTCCAGGCGCTGGGTGAACTGCGCCTTCTCCGCCATCGCGGCCTGCAGGTGCTCGCGCATGACGTTGAGCGAGTGCGACAGCTCCTCGAGCTCCACGCTCGAGCGGATCGTGATCGGCTGGTCGAGCTTCATGTCACTGATCGCCCTGGTGCCGTCGATCAACCGCTGGATCGGAGTCTCCACGAAGTGGCGGGTGAAGAAGACGATGAAGACGCCGATGAGGACCACCTCCACCAGACCGAGACCGAGCGTGCGGGCGCGGATCGAGGCGATCTCCTGGTCCACCCCCGACAAGTTGATTCCGAGGTCGAGCACGCCGAGGACGCTGACACCGGGCGGGTGGGCGTGGCACGAGGCGTTGCTGCACGAGGGCTCGTTGTAGATCGGCGTGATCATCGCCATCTTCCGCCGGCCGTCGGCGTCCCGATAGGTCCTCGCCCGGTTCGGGACGTCGACCTTGACCAGCGGCTTCGACGAAGCATGGCAGGGGTTGCACACCTCGGCGCGCTTGTCCACCAGGACGGATTCCCCGGGCGCCGTCGAGAACATCAGCTCGCCGTCCTTGTTGAACATGCGGATGCGGTCGATGCCCTGCTTGAGCGCGATCGTGTGCATCACCGAGTACGCCGCGTCGCGTCGGTCGGCGAGCATCATCTGCCACGTCGCCGAGGTGATGCTGCGGGAGAGCTGGTCGGCGCCCAGAGTCATGCTCTCGAGCAGACGCGCCTCCTGGTTCGTGACGTTGATGTACATCGCGAAGGTCTTGACGATCAGGACGATGAGTGCGAGGGCAAGGATGAGCTTCGAGGCCAGGCGGTGCGGCACGATCCCCCTCCCGCGGGAAGGCGGCCGCCGGCCCGCGCCGCACGGCAGCGCCCCTCGTGATTATCGCAGATGAGGCGGAGGCATTGGGGCCGGGGCCTCGTCTGCTACCATGCCGCGCCATGGAGAACCTGGTCGCCCGGCTGCCTGAGATCGTCATCCAGCTGCTCGCGTTCGCCGTGGCGATCTCCGTCCACGAGTCGGCCCACGGCTGGGTGGCGGAGCGCCTCGGCGACCCGACGGCGCGCTGGCTGGGCCGCATCACGCTCAACCCGCTCAAGCACATCGACCCGATCGGGACGGTGCTTTTTCCGTTGATGCTCGCGGCTGTCGGCGCCCCGATCATCGGCTGGGCGAAACCGGTCCCGTTCGTGAGCCGGAACCTGCGCAACCCAAGGCGCGACCCGGCCCTCGTTGGCCTGGCCGGACCGGCCGCAAACCTGGCGCTGGCGGCGGTCGTGACCGGGGTCTTGCTGGCGGTCAAGACGCTGATGCCGTCGTTCCGCCCGGTGCTGATGGCGATGCTGGAGCACGGCGCCCAGGGTGCGAACGGGGTTGCCGCGCCGCTCATCTACTTGCTGTTCTCCCTCGCGATGATCAACATCGTGCTCTGTGTTTTCAACCTGATCCCGATCCCTCCGCTCGACGGCAGCCACGTCGTGGGCGCGCTGTTGCCGCCGGCGTGGCACTGGCGGTGGGCTCAGCTCGAGCGCTACGGGTTCCTGTTGCTGTTCGCCCTGCTTTGGACGGGGTTCCTGAGCGTCATCCTGCGGCCGTTCGTGACGGGACTGCTATGGATCCTGCTCTCCTAGGGGGCGAGGAGCCCGCCCGTCCGTCGGTCGTGCTGCCGGCGTTCGAGGGCCCGCTCGACCTGCTCCTGCACCTCGTCCGCGAGGAGAAGGTCTCGATTTGGGACATCCCCATCCTCAAGATCTGCGACCAGTACCACGAGGTGCTCCATCGGATGGAGCGGCTCGACCTGGAAGTGGCCGGGGAGTACCTCGTGTACGCCGCGTGGCTCCTGCTGATCAAGTCCCGGATGCTGCTGCCGCGTCACGGCGGGGAGGAGAAGGACCCGCGCCAGGAGCTGGTCGAGCGGCTGATCGAGTACGAGAAGGTGAAGGCCGCGGCGGCGGAGCTGGCGGGCCTCGCGGAGGTTCGGCGGGGCGTGGAACCCGTCCGGTGCGCCGCGCCGGGCGCCCCGGCCGAGGTCGAGCTGGATCTCGAGGAGGTGGACGTGCTTGCGCTCGCAAGGGCGCTTCGCGAGGTGATGGAACGCCACCTTCGCGACCACCCGGCGGCGATGCAGCTCGCGCCGATCCGTTTCTCGGTGCGGGAGAAGATCATGGAGCTGTTCGAGCTGGTGAGCCGGCAGCGCAGCTTTCCGCTGCTCTCCCACCTGCTGACGCGCCCCGACCGGCTCGAGGGCGTGACCCTGCTGCTCGCGGCCCTGGAACTGGTGCGGCTCGGCACCGCGACGGCGCACCAGCGGCAGCCGTTCGCCGAGATCTACCTGACGCCGACCGGCGTCCCGCTGCCGATGGATGCCCTCACCGATGCCTGAGGTCAAGGATCTCGCGGCGGTGGTCGAGGCCGTCCTCGCGGTGGCGGGGGAACCGGTCACGCTCGAGGCCCTGCTCGCCGCGGCCGGGGAGGGGGTCGATCGCGGCCTCCTCGAGACCGCGGTCGAGTTCGTCAAACAGAGGCACGAGCAGGAGGGGAGCGGGCTCCAGGTCGAACACGTCGCGGGTGGGTGGCGGCTCGCGACCAGGCCCGAGCACGAGGGGGCGCTGCGCGAGTACCTGGGGTTCCGGTCGCGAGCGCGGCTGTCGCAGGCGGCGCTGGAGACCCTGGCGATCGTCGCATACCGGCAGCCGATCACCCTGCCCGAGGTCAACTTCCTGCGCGGCGTCAACTCCGTCGGCGTCGTCAGGACGCTGGTCGAGCGCAAGCTGATCGTCGTGGCGGGGCGGAAGCAGGTCGTGGGAACACCTCTCCTGTACCGGACGAGCAAGGAGTTCCTGGTACACTTCGGCTTGTCCGACCTCTCCTCCCTGCCGACTCCGGAAGAGGCGGAGCAGGTTGCCGGGGAAGGTGTCAGTGAGCCTTGAGCGGATCCAGAAGCTGATCGCCCGCGCCGGCGTGTGTTCCCGCCGCGACGCGGAGGAGTGGATCCGGGAAGGAAGGGTCACCGTCAACGGTCGTCAGGCAGTACTCGGCGACCAGGCCGACCTCGCCACCGACTCCGTCAAGGTCGACGGCAAACGCCTCCGGCCGGCGCAGCCGCTGCGCTACATCCTTCTTTACAAGCCGCCGGGGATGGTCACGACCAACGACGACCCCGAGGGCCGCCCCACGGTGCTCGATGCGCTCGGCGGCAAGGTGGGGGAGCGCGTGTTTCCCGTCGGCCGCCTCGACTACGGTTCTGAGGGCCTGGTGATCCTCACCAACGACGGGGAGTTCGCGCTGCGCGTGGCCCACCCGCGCTACGGCGTGTTGCGGGAGTACCTCGCAAAGGTGAAGGGCGTGCCCGACGAGGTCGACCGGGCCAAGCTCGCAGGAGGCACGTTCATCGAGGGCCAGCGTGTGGTCCCCCACGACCTCGCGCTGGTGCGGCCGACCGCCTCCGGGTCGAACTCGTGGTGGCGGGTGGTGGTCGGCGAGGGGAAGACCCACGAGGTGCGGGAGATGTTCGGGCGCATCGGCCACCCGGTCCAGCGGTTGATGCGGGTCGCGATCGGACCGGTGCGCGACCCCGCGCTCAAGGCCGGGGGGTGGCGGGAGCTGACGGCCGAGGAGATCGAGAATCTCCGCCGCGGGGGGCGGCCGGCCGAGAGAGGTGAGCATGCGCGGACCACAGGTGCCGGAGTACATCCGCAAGCTGGCCGTCTACGTCCCCGGAAAGCCGATCGAGGAGGTGGAGCGGGAGCTGGGGCTGAGCGACATCGTCAAGCTCGCGTCGAACGAAAACCCCCTCGGCCCGTCGCCGAAGGCGGTGGCCGCCGTCAAGAAGGCACTGCCCACGCTGCACCGGTACCCGGACGGAAGCGGGTTCGCCCTCCGCAAGGCGCTCGCCGCTCGCCACGGCGTTGACATCGAGCAGGTGATCCTCGGCGCCGGCTCGGTCGAAATCATCGAGATGCTGGCGCGCGCCTTCATGGCGGACGCCGACGAGGCGGTCTTCTCGCAGCAGTCGTTCGTCTCCTACCAGCTTGCGGTCAACCAGGTGAACGGCCGCGCGGTCACCACGCCCGCGACCAGCGGGCGTGGCCATGACCTGCCGGCGCTCGCGCTGGCGGTCGGCGACCGCACGAAGCTCATCTTCCTGGCCAACCCCTGCAACCCCACCGGGACCTACTTCTCCCGGGCCGAGCTCGACCGGTTCCTTTCCGAGGTCGGGGACCGCGCGCTGGTCGTGATGGACGAGGCGTACCACGACTACGTCGCACGGTCCGACTTTCCCGACGCGATCGATGATGTCAAGGCCGGGCGGCACGTCATGGTGCTGCGCACCTTCTCCAAGGTGTACGGGCTTGCCGGACTGCGCATCGGCTACGGCGTCGCTTCGCCGGACGTCGTGGCCACGGTGAACCGCGTCAGGTCGCCGTTCAACACGTCCTCGCTCGCCCAGGCCGCGGCGCTCGCCGCGCTCGGCGACGCCGAGTGGGTGCGGGGTTCCCGCGAGCACAACCTGAGGGAGCTGGGTTTCCTGCAAGGGGAACTCGGGCGCCGGGGCGTGCCCTTCACCCCCTCGGTGACCAACTTCGTGTTGGTGGAGTTCTGGGCGAACATCGGCGAGCTGTTCCTCGAGTTCCAGAAACGCGGCGTGATCATCCGGCCGGTCGGCGGGCCGGGCCTGGTCAACTGCGGCCGCGTGTCGGTGGGGACCCACGCGGAGAACGTGCGCTTCCTCGCCGCGCTCGACCAGCTGGTCCCGGCTCGGGCGGGCGCCTGAGGCGGTCTTCGGCAACGGGGCTGCGGGGCGGGTACAATCGGCCCGGAGGGGCGACGATGGCGAGCTTTTCGGTGACGTGCCCGCATTGCCGCGCGTTGATCGAGGTCGACGGCGAGCGCCAGGTGGTCGTCGGCTCGAAGCCGCACGAGGAGCCGAAGACGGCGCCCTCGCTGGAGGGGCGCCTGCAAGCGCTCTCTGACGAGAGGGCGGCGGCCCGCGCGAAGATGGACGAGGCGATGCGCGTCGAGAAGGCCGGCGCCACGATCCGCGAGGAGAAGTTCAAGAAGCTCCTCGAGGTGGCCAAGGGCGAGCCGGTGGTCAAACCGGTCCGCGACGTGGACCTGGACTAGCCGGGCGCGACGGTGTCGACGGGCCCAGCGGGATCGAGGACGACCACGGTGGCGCCCCATCCGCCGCGTTCGGGCGGGGCCTCGCGCGCCGCCACGACGAACGGCAGCGATGCGAGCACCGCGTGCACGGCGGCGCGTTGCACGCCGCGGCCCCGGCCGTGGATCAACCTGACCTCCCTCAGGCCCGCGACGCGGGCGGCAGAAAGGTACTCGGCTACCAGCGAGGGAACGTCCCGCGGGGCGAAGGCGTGGAGGTCGAGGGTGTCCTCGACGGGCAGGTGGACGAACCGGTCAGCGTCGTCCATGCCCGGGTCCGGCGGGGGTGTGCCGGGCGAGCAGCCAGAACCCGAGGACGCCCTCGAGAAGGAGAACGATCCGCACCAGCTGGCCGGAGGCCGGCGCCGGTACGGCCGCGAGCAGGAGCCCCATCGCAATCGCCACGAGCGCCATGCCGGCCATCGTCCACGGCACCATCGCCGTGATGGCGGCCCCGCGGCGGAGGTGCCACCAGAGCAGGCCGGCCATGCTCCAGCCGAGGAGGATCAACGCCGGAAGGGACAGCAACCCCCGCATGGCCGTACCTTATCGTCGCGGCGGCAGGCGTGCAAGGGGCGTGGGAGCGACGCGGCAAGGGGAGGGGCGCGGTGAGGGTTTCGATCGTCGTACCGGCCTACAACGAGGAGCGCACCATCACCGAGGTGCTGGACCGGGTGGCCGGGGCGCCGTACCCGGACGAAGTGTCCGAGGTCGAGATCGTGGCGGTGGACGACTGCTCGGTCGACGGAACGGCCGCGCGGCTGGCGGCGTACCGGCCGCCGGCGGCGGCCCGTCAGTGCCGGTTCAGCTGGTTCCGGCACGAGGCCAACCGCGGCAAGGGCGCGGCGCTGCGGACGGGGTTCGCGCAGGCGACCGGCGACGTCATCGTGATCCAGGACGCGGATCTCGAGTACGACCCGGCGGACTATCCGGCGCTGTTCGCGCCGATCTTGGCGGGGAAGGCCGAAGTGGTCATCGGAAGCCGCTTTCTCGGCGGGCCGCACCGGGTCCTGTTCTTCTGGCACCTGGTCGGCAACAGGTTTCTGACGTTGCTGTCGAACATGTTCACGGGACTCAACATGTCCGACATGGAAACGTGCTACAAGGTGTTCACCCGGGAGGTGAAGGACCGCCTCCGCCTGACCTCCGAGCGCTTCGGCTTCGAGCCCGAGTTCACCGCCCGGGTCGCGAGGCTGGGCGTCAGGGTCTACGAGGTCCCGATCTCGTACAACGGGCGGACCTACGCCGAGGGGAAGAAGATCGGCTGGACCGACGGCATCGAGGCGATCTGGTGCATCCTGAAGTTCAACCTCTGGGCGCGGTAGCGGCGGGCGCCGGGAGTAGCCGGTCGGGGCCGGCCTCGACCTCGAGCAGCGTGGCGGCGCCGAGGCACCCGGGAGCGCGCGCCGGCCTCAACCGGGGTACTTGCCGTGAATGTAATCGGTGAGTATCCGCAACTCGAACGCCTGGTTGCGGCTGTCCCAGCGCACCAGGTCGCCGATCGAGACGACGCCCACGATCTCGCCGCCTTCGACGACCGGCAGGTGACGGCATCGCCGTTCGGTCATGATCGCCATCGCTTCGTTGGCGGGGGTCGAGGGCTGGACGCAGGCGACGTCGGCCGTCATCACCTCGGCCACCCGGGTCGTCGTGGGGTCGAGCCCGTTCAGGATCACGCGGGCCATGAGGTCGCGCTCCGTGAAGATCCCGGAGCACGTCGTCCCGTCGCAGACGAGGACGGCGCCAACGCGCATGGCGCACATCTCCTGGACGGCGTGCAGGACCGTGGTGTCGGGCTTCACCTTGTAGACCTGAGTTCCCTTGTCGCCGAGGATGTTGCCGACGGTCTCCATGGTCCCCCCCGCTGCGTTCGGTTACCCGCGCAACGATATCACGGACGCTCGTCCAGGCTGACGAAGAACTCGCGCACCGCGGCCGCCGGGTCCTCGCGCCGGAGAGACGCCGGATCCCCGCCGGTCCACGCCTCCGGCAGGAGCGAACGGTAGGGATCGGCGAGGAAGCGCTTGCAGATCAAGGCGATGACCCCGCAGTCCTCGGCCGAGCGGATGAGTCGGCCGGCCGCCTGCACGACTCGGGTCATTCCCGGGACGAGGTAGGCGTACTCGAACCCGCGCTCGTAGCGGTCGTCGAAGTACGCCTTGAGCAGCTCGCGCTCGGGTCCGACCTGGGGGAGCGCCGGGGAAACCACGACCACCTCCGAGAGCATCTCCCCGGGGTAGTCCACCCCCTCGGCGAATACCCCTCCCAGGACCGCGAGCAGGAGGACGGGCTTGTCGCCGCGCCGCAGCCGCGCCAGGATTTCGCGGCGCAGCCGGTCGGAATCGTCGCCTCGCTGGATCTCGACGTCGTGGCCCGGGGCGAAGAGCCGATTGGCGACCTCCTGGAGGAACGCGTAGGAAGGGAAGAGCACCAGGCCGTTCCGGTTGGGCGGTGCCAGCTCGGTGACGAGCTCCGCGATCCGCCCGTACCAGCGCGAGCGGGCGCGATAGGTCGTGTCCACCTCGTCCACCGCCACGATCAGCCGGTTCTCCGTCGGGAACGGCGAGGGCAGGCTCACGGTGTCGGTGCGGTCGGGGTCGAAGCCGAGGAGGTCGCGGTAGAACTCGAACGGCTCGAGGGTCGCGGACATCGCGACGCAACCCGCCGAGCGCGCGATCGTCGCGCCGGTGAAGCGTGCGGCGTCCAGGCAAAAGACGCGCAGCCGCTCGTCGGGCTCGTTGCCGCCCGAGCGCTCGGCCAGGGGGACGAGTTCGCGCCCGCCGTCCTGGAGCAGGTCCGTGACGCGAGCGAGCGACAGCAGGACGTCGACCACGGGGTCCTTGGCGAGCCAGATCTCGGAATTGCGCTTGAAGGTGAAGTAGGGAGCGACGAGCGCATCGAGCGCGAGCCGGAACTCGGCGAGCGGGCGGGGGTCCAGCTCGATGCGACAGCTCCCCTCCCGGGCGCCGAGGGCCCCCGAGGCTTCGCGCGCTATCAGCTCGTCGAGACCGCCCAGGAGCTCGTCAAGCTCGCGGCACACCTTCTGGCGATGGCCCTCGACGACACGGCGCGCATTCCGGACCGCGCCGCGGCCGAGACGCGGGGAGAAGTACTCCCGCGCCCGGTCGACGAGGTTGTGCGCCTCGTCAACCACCAGGATCGTGTCCTCGAGCGCGCCCTCGTCCGCGAGGCCGAACAGGGCGATGGCGGGGTCGAAGACGTAGTTGTAGTCGCACACGACGGCGCTGGTTTCGCGCGCGAGTTCGAGGGAAACCTCGAAAGGGCACACCTCGGCCGCGTGGGCGACCGCGAAGGTCCGGTCCGGGTCGAGGTGCGGCGGACCCGAGAGCAGGGCCGGGAGCACGCCGCGTTGCGCCAACTTGGGGCCGTAATCGCGTGCGTGGAGGCAGAAGTCCTCGTGGCAGACCACCTCCTGGTTGGCGCACATCCTGGCCTTGGCGCGGATCTGGATCGAGCGCCAGCCGCCGGTCTGCATCGCCTGAAGCGTCGCGACCGCGAGCTGCTGCTGCAGCGTCTTAGCCGTGAGGAACGCGACGCGACGTCCGGTGGCGAGGGCGAGCTTGACGGCGGGGTAGAGGGCAGCGGCGGTCTTGCCGACGCCGGTCGGCGCGGCGAGCAGGAGGTGGCGGCCCGCCCCGAGGGCCTCCTCGACCGCCGCCATCGCCTCGGCCTGCACCGGGCGTACCCCCGAGAACGGAAACGGGAGCGAGAGCGCCGCCTCGCGCCAGGCGGCGCGCGTGCGCTCCCGCGCCTGCTCCGCCGCGACCAGCACGTGCAGCCGCGTACGCAGGTAGGCTTCGACCTCGCGCGCCGACCAGGGGACCTCTTCGACGCGGTGTTCGTCGCCGCCGAGGTCGACGAGCAGGAGTCGGACGGCCGCGCCGCCGTCCGGGAACAGGCACCATCCGTACAGCCGCGCCTGCCAGCGGAATCGTTCGAGCCGCTCATGCGCGAGGGGATGGTGCAGTTCGCTCTTGAAGCTCAGCGTCTTGATCTCCTCGACGACCGGTCTGCCGTCGTCCCCGCGGGTGAGGCCGTCGGCGCGCCCGAGCACCCGCATTTCCCAACCGTCCACCGCAAAGGCGGCATCGACCGCGACTTCGCTCGCGTAGCGGGGGTCGGAGGCGTGACGCTGGGCTTGAACGGTCCGGTGCAGCTCGGCGCCCACCGAGAGGCGGGCAAAACCCTCCCCGAGGCCGCCGAGACCGGGGCGGAGCGTCTCGGGAAGGAGATCGTGGACGGAGCACGTCACCTGCCGGGCGTCGAGATCGATGCGGACTGCCACCGGCGGCATTCTACGCGCCGCCGCGGACTGCAGGCGGCCGCGGTGCGCGCGTCCGGCTTCGGCCTCGA
The DNA here is from genome assembly GCA_963747245.1 of uncultured Acidobacteriota bacterium. Classification (GTDB taxonomy): domain Bacteria; phylum Acidobacteriota; class Thermoanaerobaculia; order Thermoanaerobaculales; family Thermoanaerobaculaceae; genus RBG-13-68-16. The sequence goes on along the minus strand of CAVVEO010000009.1, from coordinate 118,437 downwards.
GCGTTGGTCGCTCGGGCGCATCGGCACCCATGCCGCGTCTGTGACGGGGGCATTGCGAAACCTCGTCCGGCGGGCGTGCCGGGCCGAGCCTCGCCGCCCTGCTCGCTTCCTTCACCCCCCGGCTGGAGCCCCTGCCCAAGCGGTCGCGCCGATGCCCTCCAGCCGCCCAGAAGGAATCCAATCAGCGGCGTGGTCGATCCCGGCTACTCCGGAGCGCAGGGGCAAGGAAGCGCGACGGCGTCGTGTCGGTGAGGTCCCGGCAACCCGGCGTCGGAGGATACCTGCTCGGGAGCTTGTGCGTCCGGTCGGAGCGCCTCACCGCCCCCGGCGGCCTCACGATGGTCGGCGTGCAGCCCGACCAGAAAAACGCCCAGGTCGCGGTCGTCCTTCTCAGGGCGAAAGGTCGACGCGCGAATCCTCAGCCACAGGGTTCCGTCATCCGCGAGATCAGCCGCTCGAACGTCGATCGGCACCTCGGAGACGTCCTTGACCGTGACGTCGGCATGCCGCAGGCGGCCCCACTCGACGTGAACCGTAGCGGGTGAGGGCCGCGGTGCTGCCAGCACCAGGGTGTAAGGCCCGGGTCTCAGTGGCGCGAGGATCGATGCCTCACGGGAAGTCCACTTCCCTCTGAGAGTCCCCGCGGGAACCCCAACCGTCTCCAAGCCGTAGCACCCCCACACGAACACGCCTCGGCGGGCGGCGAGAGATGGGGACGAAAGCGCCTGCGTGTCGACGCCCTCGACGGCTTCAGGGGCCTCGTCTGGCACGCGATACGCGACGGAGGCGTCGCTGGCCGAAAAGAGGTCAAAGCCCATTTCCTTCGCGCGCTCGGATAACGGGGAGTTGGCTGGCGCAATGACAAACGCAACGCCCCATCGGTGTCGCAACAACTCGGCGACCGCCGCACGCGGCAACCCGGCCGCCGGTCGTGAATCGTCGAGAATGGGTCCGAGAACGGGGTCGGCGAGGCGTGGCGCAAGCCGCGAACGCGGGACCCGGGATAGGTATCCAAACGTTTGCGGTCGCCCGTGCCGCAATTGCCGGATCAGCGCCCCAACGCCGGTGTCGAGGTCGAGGACGCCGCCAGGGACAGGAGAGGCGGCAACGGCCTCCATCGCGGGGTCGGCGGGGCTGTACGGTCGCCGGGAGACGCCGGGGTCGATCGGAGCGTACTCGGCGACAAGCACGAGAGCGCCGAGCGTTATGACCGCGCGAGGGGTCCGTGATCGCATGGCAAGCAACCGGTCGGAGGCGAAGGCGACGCCAAGCCCAAGTGGGAGGGAGACGAGCTGCTCCAAGCGGCTCACACAGCCCCCCATGCGAAGCGCCGGGAAGATGCTCTCGATCCAGCCGTAGGGAAGAGGCACCCGCACCCAATGGTCGAAGAACCGCGGTTGTGGACCGAGAGAAAGAACGAGCGCGACAGCCCCCGCCGCCAGGGCGAAATCGATCTGGCGGGGTCGCCGTTGTCTTGTGGACACCAGCCAGATCGTCGCCGCAAGCGGGACCAGGCCCAGGTACCCGGCACCCTCGGCGATTCCCTGCGAATTCAGCTGAGTGAGCGGCCGGGTGAAACGGGAGACCCACTGCATTCGCCCGGGCACGACGAGCGACGTGACGGCCACAGAGCAGTACCGTGCCTGATGCGCGGCGCCGTACTCGCCTGTAGAGGCACGCGCGAGTGGAACAGCGACGGGGACAGAGGCGGCCAGAGCGATTGCGGCAACCGCCAGAAGCGGCACAGCGGTGCGTCCGCGCCGGCCAGGGCGCGCACGGGAGAGCTCAAAGGCGCCGAAAGCCACCGACGCAAGTGCCCCGAGGATTGCCAGGTACCAATCGCAGTAGACCAGCGCCACCAGCGCAGCACTTGCGACCGCTACCCCGCGCCACCGATGTCGCGTTGACTCGGAGGAGGCTATCAGCAGCCCCTCGAGCGCCAAAGGAATCCAGCCTGAACCAAGCAAGTTGAGGTGTCCGAGGGTGCGAGCCATGCGCTGTGGCGCAAACGCGAACACAAAGGCGCCAAGACACGAACCAAGGACGCCAGCCCCGAGCCGCCGCGCCAGTCGGTAAGAGGCGACCGCGGCGAGTACGAACGACAACGCAACGAGAAGGTTATAGGCAGGCGCAAAGCCGACCAATCGGCCAACGAGTGCGCCTGGGACCGTGTTCGTAAGCGAGAGGGTATGGGCCACCAAGCTGGCGCCCTCGGGAGCCCACAGTTCGTGCGTGTAGAGGAGAGGTCCGCCCGAACGCAGCGCCCGGTCCACATGGTTGAGGTTCCACAGGTTCTGCCAGGCGTCGCCGCCGCCTATCACCCCGTCAAGCCAACCGGAGCGGAGGCGAAGAGCCGCCAAGCAGACCAGTGACGCTCCGGCGGCCACGACACATGACTCCCGGCCGAGGTGGCGCAACTTGGAAGCGAATTGCACGTGCGCCATGGTGCCGGTCCGTCTCTGGGCTGTCAACCAAGGAACGCCGTTGCCCGTCACTCAATGTCTTCACGGGCCCCAGCACCCGAGCCTACGGGGCAACCCGCAATCGCGCAGGCGGGGCATGGCAAGCGCACGTCGGACGCTGGGCCCCATGCTGTTCAAACGGCGCCCCACCGATCGTACGGCTGCGTAGGTATACTCCCCGGCGATGTCGGGAATCATCGTACGCATCGGCCTCGAACGGTTTGCCGACGCAGCGGTTCGCCGGGGCTGGCGCTTGGCATCGCTCGCCGGCGCGCCAGGGCGAGCCGTCACGCACAAGCCCGCTCACCGCGTTCCCGCCGGTCGAGGGGTTGGCGCCACGAGCATTTCACGCCAACCTCAGGTCTCGCCGCCTTCCCAGCGGGCGTTCGCATGAGCCGGACTGCGCGTCGGTGGGTCGCCGCGGCGGTCGCGCTCGGTCTGGTCGCCGCCTGGTGCGCGCTGCGCCAGGTGGAGCCGGGGTTCGTCCGCACGACGCACTCCCTCGACCTCAAGCACCCGAAGGCCTGGGCGGTCGATCCCAACGTTGTCACTCCCGGAACGCTGGGCATGTTGACATGGACGGGAATCGGGCCTCTCGACGCCCGACTCGGACCGGTTCTGCCGGGCGACGTCTTCAAGCTCAAGCTGCGCCTGGGTTATTTCGCGGGGCGCCGTCCGGTGACCATCTTTCTCGATGGCCAGAGGGTTGCCGAGATCGAGATCGACGAGACCTGGCGCCAGCAGGAAGTGAGGGCTCGAGTCGGCGGCCGCCTGCTCCGACTCGAGCTCGGAGGCGGCCCGCCTGTCCCCGTGCACGTCTCGAGGATCTCCGCGACCAACGTGGTCGGTTTCGTCGAGGGCCCGGTGAACCTCTACCTGCTGCCGGCGACTGCACCGGCCCCTGCGCCGACCAATCGCCAGGTGCCGTGGCTGCTCGCCATGGCGGCGCCGGCGCTGCTTGCTCTGCTCGTCGCGTGGCGGCGCCGGACGGGCGTCATCGATGGAACCGCCGCGCTCCGTGGCGCGGTCCTCGAGCTCCTCCCCGGCGTCGGCGTGCTCGGGGTTGGCGGCCTCGTCTGCGCGGCAGGCGGCCCCCGCCCCGTCTGTCTGCCCTTCAGCTTCCTCCTGGTCGTCGGCGTTCCGGCCGTGGCCGCCGAGGCGATCCGTCTGCGCAGCCGCGTCGCGCGCGGTCTGGCGTGGATTTCCGGCGGCCTGAGCCGTCTGACGCTGGGGTGGCGCCGGCGGGTCAAGCCGCTGCCCGCGCGCCTCGATGCGGCCGCCCGCCGCCACGGGCTGGACCGGTTGACGGCCTCGGCGGTCGAGGCAAGTCCCCCGTCCGGCCGCGACCTCCGCCGGGCTTTCCTCGTCCACCTCGCGATCGTCGCGGTGCTCGGGTTGGGGTTCGCGCGCTTCGTCATCAGCGATTTCCACGGTCCGATGCTCGAGGGGGGCGACGGCGCAATCTGGACACACCAGGGGTACTACCTCGGCCACAACCTGTCGTTCACGCCGCTGCCCAGGTTCGACCTCGTGAACGATCAGCTCTTCTACCCCTACGGTGGCAACAATGTCTTTCAGGGATGGGTGCTCGAACCGGCTTTGCTCTCGGCAATGGTTGACCACCTCATCGGTCCGGGTCCCTGGTATCAGCTCTATTTCCTCTTCTCGGTGCTGATCGTCGCCGTCGGAGGGTTCCTGCTGCTGGTCCGTGACCACGGGGCCTACCGCGCCTCGTTGGTCGCGATCGCGGTCTCGTTTTGCAGTTACTACGCCATCGCGAAGTTCGCCGGCCACTTCGGCGTCGCCTGCAACGGCTGGCTCACCCTGAACCTTCTCGCCGACTGGGTGCTGGTCCACCGGTTCGCCCACGGCCGGCCGTGGACGGCCCGGTTGGTCGCGCTGCGTGCTCTCCTCTTGGTGCTCGTCCTCGGCCAGGACCTCAGCTACCTGGCCGGGATCGCGCTGACATCGTTTTCCGTCTGCGCCATCGCCTTGTTTCTCGCCGTTGCCGTCCGCGCCCGCTTCCGGCCGGCCCGCCTCGCCGGACAGGCGCTCGAGTGGCTGGAGCAGTTACGCGCTTCGTTTGCCGCGCACAGGGTTCAGACCTCCATGCTGGTCGGCGCGACCCTGTTTGCCGGCTTCTTCTGGATCCCCATCGTCCTCCAGATCAACCATGCCGCGCACGCCTTCGACTTCTCACAGATGCCCAGCGGCGGCGATTGGGTCAATCCGCTCCGCATGCTCATCCCGGTGTTTCCCGGCTTCAACCCGGTTTCCCAGGCGCACGCGTTCGATGATCGCCCGGAGGCGTGGTTCGCCGCCAGCCCGGGGATCTTCTTCGTGCTCTTCGCCCTCGCAGGCGTGATCGGCGGGCGCAAACGAGTGCTCGCCTGGGTGCCGTTCGTCGTGCTGCTCGCGATCTTCCTCTCCTTCGATCCCGCTCGCTTCGCTGTTCTTCGGGTGCTCCCGTGGTTCGCCATGGCCCGCATCGGCGGCCGCTTCTCGACCGCGTACCCGACCCTCCTCGCCATCCTTGGCCTGGGAACCGGCGCCGTCGCCTTCCGGGGGCGCCGCGGGGTCCTGCTCGCCGCCGCCGGCGCGATCCTGCTCACCGTCGAGGGCGTGACCGCCTACAGCATCGCGCTCCTCCAGCCGCGCCGCGCTTTCTACCACCCGGACGCCGCGTTCACACGGCTCGTGGAGGCGATCCGCTCCGCACCAGGGGAAGCCGTGCTCGACTGGCCGTTCTGCCTCGCCGGGGGCAACGGGGTCGGAACCGGGGAGCTCTGTCCCTTCTACGCCTATGAGGCCGGGAACACGATGTTCATGCAACAGCTGGACAAGAAGAAGGCGGTCGCCAACTACTTCGGCCGCCTCCATCCCGAGCAGATCCGGCCGTACTTCGCGGCGGGTTGGCCACGCATGTTCTTCGCCGACAAGCCCGACCCGTTTCAGGCCAGCCACCAGCGCCGCGACTTCCTGCCCCAGGAGTGGGAGTTCCTCCAGCGCTTCTTCGTCCTCGACGACTTCTGCGGAGTGCTGCTCTACACCGACCGGCTGCCGGCCAGTACGGTCGAAGGTTTCCACCGTCGCTTTGGAACGCCGGTCGCCGTGGCGACCGGCACGCCCTTCGGACGCCTCGAGTTCATCCCCAAGAAACCGGAGTGGCGTGGCCTTGTCGACAAGGAAGCGGGAGTGAAGCTGACGCTTCCGTTCGTGCCGCCGCCGCTGCCGGTCGGTCGGCTCGAGATGGGCGATCCTGCAGCGGCGGAGTACCTGCGCAGCGGCTGGGGCGGGTACGAGAGGAGATACCGATCTTCCAGCGGTCACGCCGCGGAGCTCGCGTTCTCGCTGGCCAGGATCGAGCCCCTGAGCCTCACCCTGAAGGCCAATACCTTCCAGCGCGAGCGCGTGCGAGTCCTCCTCAACGGCACCCTCCTCGAGGACGTCGCGCACGACGGTAGCCGGTTCGTGGTCCACATCGTGCCGCTCCCGGCATCCCTGCTCGCGGAGAGCAACGTCATCCGTTTCGAGCTGCCGGACGCCCACTCCCCGAAGAGCGTCGGGCTCAACGACGACACCCGCGTCCTCGGCCTCACCATCGAGTGGCTCGCGATCGGGCCGGCGAAGGAGGCGGCGGCTCACCCGGCATACGTTCGCCCTGACACCACCCCGCATGTCCAGTAGTGCTAGTGTTGCCGCGATCGGGGGCAAGGACTTTTCCGTTTGCGGATTCCATCCATCCTCGAGATCGTGAGCCTGGACGCTCCAATCGGTCAGATAGCACCTGAGGAGGATTGACTGTGGCATTGCGTGTTCGCCGGCTGAGCTTGAAGGCGATGGAGAACGCCCAGCACCTGGGCGTTCCCAACCTCATTCGGTGCCTGGGTGGCTGGACCCCTTTCCCCATGGGCGTCGTCCTCTCGCTCACGATGCGCTGCAACCTCGCCTGCCAGATGTGCCCGCAGGTGCAGATGCGGGAAGGGACGGAGTACCCCGAGCTGACGTTGGAGCAGCTCGAAGCGGTCGTGGACGACCTGCGCGCCTCGTTCCCGATCCGACCGTTGATTCACCTCATCGGGGGCGAGACGTTGCTGCGCCGGGACGCGATCACGCTGGCAGGCTACATCAAGGCGCGCGGTTTTCAGTGTTCCCTGACCACCAACGGCGTGCTGTTGCAGCGCCACGCCCAGGAGCTGGTCGAGCTCGGCCTGGACCGGATCAACGTTTCGATCGACGGGCCGCGGGAAGTGCACGACGCGGAGCGCGGCGTCCGCGGTGCCTACGATCTGGCGGTCTCGGGGATTCAGGCGTTGGTGGCTGCGCGCTCTGCCGCCGCGTCCTGCAGACCCGCGATCACGATCAACACCGTCATCACGGGCGAAAACCTGGCCCGCCTGCCGGAGATGATCGACATCGCCAAGACCGCCGGCGCCGACGCATTGAGCTATCAGCACCTGATCTTCTCGGGTTGCGCCGCCGAGGGTGGGGCGACCGTGCCCGATCTGGAGCGGCTGCTGGTGACGATCCCCCTCTTGAGGCAGGCGTCCCGAGCCGCCGGCCTGCCCATGACGCTATTCCCCAGGATGGGCGACAGACAGCTCCGGGCGTATTACGGCGGCGACGAGCGCGATCTGAAGCGCAAGTGCGTCTTCCCCTGGTACGTGATCCATGTCGACACCTTCGGCAACATCACGCCGTGCCGGGGGTTCGTCGTGGACAACGTGACCACCAAGTCCGGGACGTTCGCGCAGGTGTGGAACGGCCCGCGCTTCCGCGGCTATCGGAAGGAGCTGGCCCGCAAGGGCGTGTTCGGGGACTGCGGGCGTTGCTGCCATCGGCAATACTGAGATAGTGTGGGTCGTGATGGCACGTCTTCCCCACGCGATATTGGACTGCGAGTCGAGAACGAAGAAGGGGAGGAAGATCGTCGTCGCGCTGCAGAGCAAGATGGACCTCACGGGACGGAACGTGCTCGAGGTCGGCAGCGGGTCCGGCATCATCGCGCACTGCATCTCGGAAGCTGTCGGCAGCGGCGGCAGGGTGATGGCGGTGGATGTCGCCGACCAACGCCAGATCACCGGCGGCTACGATTTCAAACTGGTCGAGGACAGCCAGCTTCCTTTCCCGGATGCCACGTTCGATGCCGTGGTTTCGAATCACGTGTTCGAGCATCTCGGGGACCTCGAGCAGCAGGCGGCACACCTTCGGGAGGTCCGGCGGGTCTTGCGGGACGACGGCTTCGCGTATTTTGCGGTGCCCAATCGCTGGACGGTTGTCGAACCCCACTTCCGACTGCCTTTCCTGAGCTGGGTCCCGGCCGAGGTGCGCTCCGCGTACCTGCGCCTCCTCGGTCGCGGAACGTGCTACGACTGCAATCCGCCCAGTCACCGCAGACTCGTGGGCATGTTCCGAGAGGCACGCCTGAAGCATGAGCAATTCACCTTCCATGCGATGCGCATCATGGCCGCAGTCGAGGCCCCCTCGCCGTGGATCAGACGGTTGCTGGTGGCCCCGGCGCCTCTCCAGAAAGTGTTCTACCCGGTCATCCCTACGATGGTGTTCATCTTGACCGCTCTGCCTCTGGGCGGCGATCCGGCCGGCTAGCGCCCTGTTCGCCTGGGCGGAAGCGGTTGGCGACGGGCACCCCGCCACGCTAGAATGGTCGGGGGCCGGCGCGGGACAGCATGCTGCAGACGGGCCGGAGGACCGACACCGGGGAGGCTTCTTGGCGGAGATCCAGAGCGTGCTGCGGCCGCTCGAGCAGTTCGAGAGGCTTATGCACGAGATCTACAACGAGCTCGCCGACGTCTTCTCGGAAGACGCCGAGGCGGCGGGGTTGTTCTCGAAGCTCGCGTTCGAGGAGGGCTCCCACCTCAGCCAGGTGCAGTTCCTGCGCCGGCTGGCGCGCCAGAATGGGGCCCACTTCGGTGACGTCGAGATCGACCCCGACGTGCTCGCGCGCGAGGTCGAAGAGCTGGAGAAGGCGCTCGAGGCGGCGCCGCGTTTCTCGTTGCGCGAAGCGCTGGTGATCGCGATCCAGTTCGAAGGCGGGGTCGCGGAGCTCCACGCGCGGCCGGCGATCGCGAAGGCAAACCCGGACGTCGCCCGCACGCTCGGCAACCTGCACGCCGCCGACGAGCGCCACCGCCTGGCGCTGATCGACCTCGCGAGCAGACGGGGGTTCAGGAGCTCGTGAGCCGTCGCAGAGGCGGGCGGCCCGGTCGCATCCGGCGAACGCTCCGGGACGACGAGAGGAACTGACATGGTGAGCAAGGGGTCAGGCGCAGGGGATCTCGACGCGCTGTTCGGGCGACCCGGTCGCCGGTCGACCGCCGGCGGCGGCCTCCCGAATGCGGCCCCGGGAGGGTTGACGCCGGAGCTGAACGGCCTTGTCCGTCAGTTCGAGGACGTCGGCCGGAACGCGGAACGCATCGCCGGGGGTCTCTCGGAGCGGCAGTTCAACTGGCGCTCCAGTTCGGGCCGCTGGTCGATCGCGGAGTGTTTCGGGCACCTCAACATCATCGGCTCGGAGCTTCTTCCGCTCATCGACGCCGCCATCGGCGAGGCGCGGGGGCACGCGTGGTACCGGCATGGACCACTCGTGGTGGGTTTCGTCGGCCGGCGGCTGATCGCGGCCACGGAACCACCGGTCCGGCGAAAGCGCAGGGCCCGCCCCGAACACGTGGCGGCTGGGGACCAGACGATCAGCCTCGTGCTCCCGGCGCTGCTCGATCTCAACCGGCAGCTCGGGACCCGCGTCAGGGCGGCCAGCGGCCTCGACATCGCGCGTCCCAAGGTGGCGGCGTTCGGGGCAAAGGTCTTCAGGCTCAACCTGTACGAGCTCTTGCTGGTCATCGCAGCGCATGAGCGCCGGCACTTGAGCCAGGCACAGGCGGTCAAGGACGATCCGGGGTTGCCGAGGGGGGCTGCAGCCGCTCCGCCGGCCCCGCCGCGGGTGCAGCGCTGAGACGGGGGGCGCCTACGTCCCGTGCGCAACGTCCGCCGAGGCGGCCCAGCGGCGCCTTCCCGACCGGGCCGACCTCCTCGCCGCAGCTCCGGCGTCGGGCCCAGAACGTGCGGGTGCACGGCGAGGTTGCGGTTCCTTCCGGTGGGGGTGCGTGGGAGCGGGTGTACGCATTGGTGCGGGCGATCCCGCCGGGGCGGGTGATGACCTACGGCCAGATCGCCGCCCTGCTGGGAAACGTGATCTCACCGAAGGCCGTCGGCTGGGCGATGCACGCGTGCCCGGACGACGTGCCGTGGCAGCGCGTCGTCAACGCCCTTGGGCGCTGCGCGACCGACCGGCGGGGGGACCTGCCCCCCGGCTTGCAGCGGAGCCTTCTCGAGGCCGAGGGCGTAGAGTTTCGGCTCGACGGCACGCTCGATCTTGCACGCTTCCGGCACGAGCCGCTTGTGCGGAGGGTGCGCGTGCGACCCTGAGCGGGAGCGACGCGCTCTGGGTCTAGAATCGCACCGCATGGGCGCTTCCGTTCCCGCCACCCGGTTCTTCCAGCTTGTCCTGCCGGACTACCTGGCGGTTCTGCTCGTGGAGAGGGGCCTCGCGTCGAATTCGGTGGCGTCGTACCGCCGCGACCTCGAAAGCTTCGGCAGGTGGTTGGCCGGGCGCGGCCTCGATGCCGAGGCGTGCGAGCGCTCCGACCTCAGACGCTACCTCACCGTCCTGCGCGGGCGGGGTCTGGCGGCGCGGTCGGCGGCGAGGGCCCTGGCGGCGTTGCGCGGGCTCTACCGGTACCTGGTCGAACGCGGCGCCTGCACGCACGACCCGACGCTGGACCTCGAGTCGCCGAAGCTGATGCCGGGGTTGCCTCACTTCCTCTCCGCCGAGGAAGTGGATGCGCTCCTGGCCGCGCCCGACGTCTCGCGCCCTCTCGGCCTGCGCGACCGGGCCATGATCGAGACCCTCTACGCGACCGGCGTCCGCGTGTCAGAACTGGTGGGACTCACGCTGGGCCAGCTCCGCCTCGACCCCGGGTACGTGCGCGTCTGGGGCAAGGGCGGGAAGGAGCGCATCGTGCCGGTCGGGTCGGGCGCGCGCGAGTGGCTGGCCCGGTACCTCGAGGAAGCCCGGCCCGCTCTGGACACCAGGCGCTGCGACGAGCTCTTTCTGACGGTGAGAGGCGAGGGGATGACGCGCCAGTGCTTCTGGCAGCTGATCAAGGCGCACGGGCGGAAGGCGGCGATCGCGACGCACCTCTCGCCGCACGTCCTGCGGCACTCGTTCGCGACGCACCTGCTCGAGCACGGCGCCGACCTGCGCGCGGTGCAAGCGATGCTCGGGCACGCCGACATCTCGACGACGGAGATCTACACCCACATCACGCGCGAGCGGCTGCGATCGTTGTACGACAGCAAGCACCCGCGAGCATGAGAGACGCACCGCAGCCCGCGCGCAGCCTCCGCCATTGGAAGCTCTCGGCCCGCGTCGCCGTCGTGGTGGCGGCCGCCGCGACGTGCGTGCTGGGCGGGCGGGGGACCGCCCAGGCGCAGTACCTGGCGGTGTTCGTCGACGGCCGGCTGCTCAAGGTCTCCGGCGCCGCCCTCGTCGGCGCCTCGAGAATCCGGCTCGACCTGCCGGGCGGCGGGTCGATCGAGATCCCGCTGGCGCGCCTCGACCGCGTGATCGCCGACGAAGTGGAGGCGAAGCCGGCGCCGATTCCGGAGCCGTCGTGCCGCTCCGACTTCGGCGGCCAGGCGCTGCCCCCGAACACCCCGTTTGCGGCCCAGATCCGGCGCGCCAGCAAGCGCGCCAACCTCTCCCCGGTCCTCGTCGCGGCCGTGGTTGAGGCGGAGTCGGCGTTCAAGCCGTGGGCGGTCTCGAGGGTCGGTGCCGGGGGGTTGATGCAGCTCATGCCCTCGGTGTGGCTGGAGCAGGGGGTCGCCAGCCCGTACGAGCCGGCCGCCAACTTGCGGGCCGGCTGCCACCACCTGAGGGCGCTCCTCGACCGCTTCGGCGACCTGACGCTGGCGCTGGCGGCGTACAACGCGGGCATCGCGACGGTGGTCAAGGCCGGCGGCGTCCCTCCCTACCGGGAGACCCGCGACTTCGTGCGCCGGGTGCTCGGGCGGTTCTGTCCAGGCACGCCGCGTGCCGGTGCCGGTTGAGTTGTGATTGCACGTATAATGCACGTGCATCGTCTGGCACGGAACAGCGGGCCGGATCCGGCGGTTGAACAGGGTGTGCGGGAGGGATCGATGCGCGAGCCTGAACCGAAGCTGTCGTTGCCCGTCGCCGGGGGGCGCGGGGCCGCGGTCCACGAGAAGGACGGCGACCCGGCGTTTCTCACGACCCGGGTGGACGCCTGGATCGACGCGGCGCGCAAGAACAGCCTGTGGCCGTTCCCGTTCGGCACCGCATGCTGCGCCATCGAGTTCATGTCGTTCATGATGTCGCACTACGACATCTCGCGCTTCGGGGCGGAGGTCGTGCGCTTCTCGCCCAGGCAGTCGGACCTGCTGATCGTCGCCGGGACCGTGACGGACAAGATGGCTCCCGTGATGGTGCGGATTTACGAGCAGATGGCCGAACCGAAGTACGTCATCTCGATGGGCGTGTGCGCGTGCACCGGAGGTTTCTACCGGGCCTACCACGTGGTCCAGGGGATCGACGAGTTCATCCCCGTGGACGTGTACGTGCCGGGGTGCCCGCCGACGCCCGAGGCGCTGCTGCAAGGCGTCGTGAAGCTGCAGGAGATGATCGCCAGGGGCGAGACGCGCTACCAGCGGGCGCTGGCGGCGGCGAAGGCGGCGGGCGCGTGAGCCCAGCGGGGGAGCGAATGGAGAGCCGCGAACAGACTGTGGCCGCGATCCGCAGCACGTTTCCTGAGGGCGCGGGCGTGGAAGAAGTCCCAGGCGGGGAGATGCAGACGTTTCTGGTCGATCGGCGGGTGCTTCCGGAGCTCGCCCGCCGCCTCAAGAACGATCCGGCGCTGGATTTCAAGCTCCTCCTCGACGTCTGCGGCGTCGACTACCCCGGCCGCGACGAGCGGTTCGAGGTCGTGTACCACGCAGCCTCGCTCGAACGCGGCCAGCGGATCCGCCTCAAGGTGCCGGTTCGCGAGGACGACCCCGTCGTCCCTTCGGTCTACGGCGTCTGGCGGGCGGCGGACTGGTTCGAGCGCGAGGCGTTCGACATGTTCGGCATCCGCTTCGAGGGCCACCCCAACCTCAAGCGCATCCTGTGCCACCAGGCGTTTCAAGGGCATGCCCTGCGCAAGGACTACGACCCCGGCCAGCGCTGGCTTCTCCGCGAGGCGGAGCAGGACGACATGCCGGCGTGGGCGAAGGAGCATCCGGAGGACGGCGACCACTTCGAGACCCAAGTGCTCAACCTCGGCCCTTCGCACCCCGCTACGCACGGCACCCTGCGCACGGTCGTCAGGCTGGACGGCGAGGTCATCACCAAGGCCGAAGTCGAGATCGGCTACCTGCACCGGTGCTTCGAGAAGATGGCGGAGAGCCACACCTGGAACCAGGTGATCCCGTACACCGACCGCCTCAACTACTGTTCGGCGATGATGAACGGGGTCGGGTACGCGCTCGCCGTCGAGAACATGCTCGGGGTGCCGGCGCCGCCGCGGGCGCAGACGATCCGTCTCATCCTCTCCGAGCTCTCGCGGATCATGGACCACATCGTCGACATCGGGGCGAACCTCAACGACCTCGGCGCCATGACGCCGTTCCTGTACATGTACGAGGCGCGGGAGGAGATCTACTCGCTGCTCGAGGCGTGCTGCGGCAGCCGCCTGACGATGTCGTACGTGCGCATCGGGGGGGTCTCGCACGACGTGCCACACGACTTCGCGGACTCCGTGCGATACCTCCTGAAACGGATCCCGACGCTCATCGGCGACATGGAGACGCTGATCACCGAGAACCGGATCTTCCGCGACCGCACCGAGGGGATCGGCAGGCTCTCGGCCGAGGACGCGGTGGACTGGGGATGGACCGGGCCCTGTCTGCGCGCCAGCGGCGTCGCGTACGACGTCCGGAAGGCCTACCCATACCTTGGCTACGAGACGTACGACTTCAAGGTTCCCGTGTCCCACGGCGGCGACACCTACGCGCGGTACCTCGTTCGGGTCGAGGAGATCAAGCAGTCGCTCGCGCTCGTGGAGCAGGCGTTGGGGCGCCTCGAGCCGGGGCCGGTCATCGTCGATGACCACAACGTCGCCCTGCCTCCGAAGGAGAAGGTCTACACCGAGATGGAGTCCCTGATCTGGCACTTCAAGCTCATCATGGAGGGGATGAAGGTCCCTGCCGGAGAGGCGTACGGCTTCACCGAAGGGGCGAACGGCGAGCTCGGCTACTACATCGTATCGGACGGGGGAGGCAGACCGTACCGCATCAAGGTCCGGCCGCCGTGCTTCGCGATCTTCCAGGCCTATCCCCACATGCTCGAGGGCCACACGGTGTCCGACGCGGTAGCCATGCTGGGCAGCTTCAACGTGATCGCCGGGGAGTTGGACCGATGATGACCCGCGACGTTGTCGTGTGCGATCCGAAGCCGCTCACCCTGAGACAGCGGGTCTACCTGTTCGAGGTGGCGAAGGGCCTGTCCGTGACGCTGCGCCACTTTCTCGGCAACCTGTTCGCCCGCAAATACACGGTCACCGTCGAGTGGCCCGAGGTCAAGCGGGAGTACTCCGAGCGCCTCCGGGGGCGTCATATCCTGCTGGCGAAGCCGGACGGATCGCCTCGGTGCGTCGCCTGCTACATGTGCGAGGAGGCTTGCCCGGCGGCGTGCATCCACATCGAGGCGGAAGAGGACCCGGCGAGCCCGACGATCGAATACGAGAAGCGCCCGAGGGTATTCACGATCGACCTCCTGCGCTGCGTCTACTGCGGCTTCTGCGTCGACGCCTGCCCCAAGGAGGCGATCGTGATGTCGCGCACGCACGAGATGGCGTTCGCCGGGCGCGCCGAGGCCGTGGTCGGGCTCGAGGAGTTGCTGCAGAAGGGTCCCTACGAAAAGCTCGACCTGGGCTACCGGCCGTACTTCGGCGCTCCTCGCAGCCGGATCGAGCTGCCGATCCCGGTCAGGGCCTCGCAGCCGCCGCGCTGAGGCCCGGCGGCCGGACGCCGCCGACGGCCGGGGTTCCCGGCCTGGGAGGCGGGACACGGGGCAGCGCCGAAAAAACGTGGGGCGGCGCCGAAGCGCCGCCCCTGGCTTGTCGCCTGAGCCGATCGTCAGATCGCGCGGACGTTCGCCGCCTGCAGGCCCTTGGGGCCACGCACGACGTCGAACTCGACCCTCGCGCCCTCCTTGAGAGTGCGGAAGCCCTCGCCGGCGATGGCGGTGTAGTGGACGAACACGTCCTCGCCGCCCTCCTGGGTGATGAAGCCAAAGCCCTTGGTATCGTTGAACCACTTGACAGTTCCCTGCGCCATGCTGCTTTCTCCTTGTTGCTGGCGGCCTTCGAATGCCGCCCTTCTCTGTGCCGGGAGCGTCCCGGCGTACGCCAAAAAGCCGCAAGGACGCTGCCCCTTGCGGCGGGTTTACCTCAACTCTGCGTTGCTCCGCAACTGCCGAAAAAACTCACACTGGGATGTTGGCACGAAGATCCGGGGTTGTCAAGCCCCCGCTACTCCTCGTCCTCCTCGGTCTCACCTCCGGCCGCGGCCGCGATGATCTTCTCCTGGATCTGACGCGGGACCTCGTCGTAGTGCGAGTACTCCATGTGGAAGTCGCCCCTCCCGCCGGTGATCGAGCGCAGGGTCTGGGAGTACGTGAGCATCTCGGCAAGCGGCACCTGCGCCTTCACGACCGTCTGGCCGTCGCCGGGTTCCATCCCCTGGACGCGGCCGCGCCGTGAGTTCAGGTCGCCCATGATGTCTCCCAGGAACTCGTCCGGGGTCGTGATCTCCACGTGCATGACCGGCTCGAGGATGGTCGGCCCGGCCTGCTTCACGCCTTCGCGGAACGCCTTGCGCCCGCACGTCCTGAACGCCATGTCGGAAGAGTCCACGGGATGGAACTTGCCGTCCAGGAGCGTGACCGAGAAGTCCACCATCGGGTTGCCGGAGATCGCGCCGCGCTCGGCGGCGTCGACGATGCCCTTGTCGATCGAGGGTCTGTAGTTGTTCGGGATCGAGCCGCCGTAGATCTTGTCCACGAACTCGTAACCGCCGCCGCGAGGCTTGGGCTCCAGCCGGACCTTGGCCTCGGCGAACTGGCCGTGGCCGCCGGTCTGCTTCTTGTGGCGGGCGGTGATCTCGACCGACCTCGTGATCGTCTCGCGGTACGGGACCTTGGGGGCCTGCAGGGTGACATCCACCTTGTACCGCTTGTGCAGGCGGGCCACGGCGATCTCGACGTGGAGCTGGCCGGCGCCGGCGACGAGCTGCTCCTTGGTCTGCGCATCGCGGCCGATGTGAAGGGTGGGGTCCTCGTCCTTGAGCTTGGCGAGGCCCTGGGCAATCTTGTCCTCGTCCCCCTTGGCCTTCGCCGCGATGGCGAACGAGATCGCGGCCTCCGGGATCGGGACCGGCGGCACGAGGATCGCGCCGTCCTTGCTGGTCAGCGTATCGCCGGTGTGCGTCTCCTTGAGCTTCGCGACCGCCCCGATGTCGCCGGCGGCGAGCTTCTCGACCGCCAGGAGATCCTTGCCCTGCATCCAGTTTACCGGGCCGAAGCGCTCCGCGACGTCGCGCTGGCGGTTGTAGTACGTACCGTCCGACGCGAACGCGCCGGAGAACACCCGCAGGAGCGTGATCCGCCCGGCGTACGGGTCGGCGATGGTCTTGAACACGTACGCGACCGGCGTGTCGCCGCCGGGGGCGAGCTCGAGTTCCTCCCCCGCAACGTTCTTCGCGCGGATCGGCGATGCCAACGGGTTCGGGACGAGCTCGACGAGCGCGCTCATGAGCGGCTGGACGGCCTGGTTGCGGCCCGCGGAGCAGAAGACGAGCGGGAAGAACTTCCGAGCGGCCACCGCCTTGGTGAGGCCGGCGACCAGGTCTTCGTCCGGGAGCGTTCCCTCGGTGAAGAACTTCTCCAGCAGCGCCTCGTCCTGCTCGGCGACCATCTCGATGATCGCGTTGCGGGCTGCGGCGGCCTCGTCCTTCATGTCGGCAGGGATCGCCACCTCCTGCATCGTGCCGCTCTCGTCGCCGGCAAAGGTGTACGCCTTGCCGCGCAGCAGGTCGACGACGCCGGAGAAGCCGGCCTCCTCGCCGATAGGGAGCTGGATCGGCAGCACCTCGCGGCCGTACCTCTTCTGGAGCTGCTGCAACGTGCGCGAGGCCGAGGCGCGTTCGCGGTCCATGCTGTTCGCGGCGAATATCACGGGCTTCCCGGTGTTGGCGCACACCTTCCAGATCTTGTCGGTCTGGACCTCCGGCCCGGCCACCGCCGAGACCAGCATGAGCGCCGCCTCCGCCACCTTGATTCCCTGGACGGCCTCGGTCGTGAAAATGGCGTACCCGGGAGTGTCGATCAGGTTCAGCTTGCAGTCGCGGTGGTGGGCGTACGCGAGCGCGTCGCCGATCGTGATCTTCCGCTCCACCGCCTCCTCGTCGAAGTCGGTGACGGCGGTGCCCCTGTCGACCTTGCCGAGCCGGTTGACGGCCTTGGCGTCGTACAGGATCGAAGAAATCAGGGTGGTCTTTCCCGTCGAGGAGTGACCGACGACCGCCACGTTTCTGATCTTTTCACTGGGGGATGGGCTTGCTGCCATGATCGGGCGACCTCCCGTCGCGAAGAGTCCGGGAAGTATATCCAGCGACCGCGGGAAACGGAAGCGCCGAGAAGCAAGAGCTCGGGGTTCGTGGCTCGGCCAGCGGAAGACGTGGTCCGTGGTCAATGGTCCGTTCATGGTCCGTGGTCAGCAACGACAGGAGTTCAGGGCTCGAGCCTTGAGGCCCAAAAGGCGTAGGAGACGGGCGAAGGGGAAACAGTCCCGGTTCGTCCTACCCGAGCGCCAGCTCCCGTCCGGTGAGGCGGCGGTACGCTTCCAGGTAGAGGGCACGCGTCCGGGCGACGACGTCGGGCGGGAGCACCGGGGCGGGCGGCCGCTTGTCCCAGCCGCACCCTTCGAGCCAGTCGCGGACGAACTGCTTGTCGAACGAGGGTGGGTTGCTCCCGGGCCGGTAGAGGTCGGCGGGCCAGAAGCGTGAGGAGTCGGGCGTCAGCGCCTCGTCGGCCCAAACCAGCCCGCCCTCGCCGTCGAGGCCGAACTCGAACTTTGTGTCGGCGATGATGATGCCGCGGGCCTCGGCGAGCCCGGCCGCCCTGCGGTACAGCTCGAGCGAGACGGTCCGGAGTTGTTCGGCGAGCCCGCCCCCGACGAGGCGGACGACCTCGTCGAACGGGATGTTTTCGTCATGGCCGACCTCGGCCTTGGTGGACGGAGTGAAGACAGGAGCGGGGAGGCGGTCGGCCTGCCGCAGGCCGGCGGGCAAACGGACCCCGCACACGCTCCCGTGCGCCTGGTACTCCTTCCACCCCGATCCGACGATGAACCCGCGGACGACGCACTCGACGGGAGCGATGCGGACCGCCCTCGCGAGGCAGGTGCGCCCTTCGAGCAGCGCCTCCCCGGAAAACGGCCGGGGGAAATCCGCGAGCCGGGTCGCGACCAGATGGTTGGGGACGACGTCCGCCAGCTTCTCGAACCAGAAGTTCGAGAGCTGGGTCAGTACGACGCCCTTTCCCGGAACGCCCGGGTCGAGCACGGCATCGAAGGCGCTGATACGGTCGCTCGCGACGATGATCAGCCGCTCGTCGTCCGCCTGGTAGACGTCGCGCACCTTGCCCCGCCGGAGCAACCGTCCGGGGAAGAGTGGGGCGGACGGAAACGGCGCGAGCGTCGCCACCGGACTGGCTCTACTTGGGCTGCAGCACCGCGTTGGCCTGCACGGTCAGGCGCGACTTGTACCTCGACGCGGTGTTGCGCTGGAAAACGCCCTTGCGGACGCCGCCCTCGATGACGGACACCGTGCGGGGCAGCAACTCCTTGACCTGGCCGGCATCGCCGGACGTGATGGCGGCGCGCAGCACCTTGATCGCGTTGCGCACGCGGGTGCGCACGGCGCGGTTTCGGTTGCGGCGGACCTCGTTCTGACGACGACGCTTCAGTCCCGACTTGATCCTCTTTGCCATGAAATCTCCCTTGAATCCTTCCGACTCACTTCACCTTGACCCCGAGGGCAGCGAGGCGGGAGCGTGCCAGCTCCGCCTCCTTGGTGCCCGGGTGTTCGTAAAGCACGTACTGCAGGTTGATCACCGCCTGGGATCGGTCGCCGAGCTCGAGATAGGCGAGGCCCTTCTTGAGCAGCGCGGCGGCCGCCTTGTCGGACGTCTTGTAGGTGTTGATCAGCTGGGTGAACGCGTCGATCGCCTCCTTGAACTGCTTCTTCGAGTAGTAGCACTCGCCGATCCAGTAGAGCGCGTTGTCGGCGAGGTCGGTCGCCGGGTAGCGCTTGGCGTACTCCGAGAAACCCTGGATCGCCAGGTCGAAGTTACCGCGCAGATAGTCCGCGTACGCGTCGTTGTAGAGCTGCGCCGGTTCCAGGGTCGCCGACGCCGGCTTGGCCGGAGGCTGGCTGGCGCCTGGCGCGGCACCGGCCGGTCCGGGCTGGGCGGGCGGCGGCGGAGCGGCCGCAGCAGCCAACTTGTCGCGCGTCGCGGCCAGGTCGGCGGAGAGTGAACCGAGCCGCTGGTTGGTCGCGTCGAGGTTCGATTGCAGCGCCTGGATCTGGTCGCGCAGCTGGCGCAGCTCGAGCTGGATGTCCGCGTTGGACTTGAGGACCTCGGCGTTCTGGTCCGCGAGCTTCGCGCTCATCGCCTGCAGGTCCTGCTTCCCGGAGGACTGCTTGCCGAGGTTCTCGACCTGGCGCGAGACGTCCGTGATCTCGCGGTGCAGGAGCGTGATGTCACCGCTGGAGACGCACCCCCCTGCGGTGACGGCCAGGCAGGAAACGATCAGCCATCGCATACGCCACCCCCTCATCGTGCCGTGATCACGAAGTGCGCCCGCCGGTTCTGCGACCAGCAGCTCTCGTTGTGACATGTGGCGAACGGCTTCTCCTCCCCGTAGCTGATCGTCGTGATCTGACCGGCGCCCACGCCGAGCGAGGTCAGGTAATCCTTGGCGGCGTTGGCGCGGCGCCAGCCGAGCGCAAGATTGTACTCCTCTGTGTTGCGTTCGTCACAGTGACCTTCGATCGTGACCTTGACCGTGGGGTGCTCCTTGAGCCAGGCGGCGTCGGCGGCGAGGGCGTCGCGCGCGTCCGGGCGCAGCTCGGACTTGTTGGTGTCGAAGAACGCGTCCTTCAGGTACCCCGCCTTGTTCAGCTGCTCGAGGTCGGCGGGGAGCTCGCTGGTCTTGATCCCGCTCTCGGGGTTCTCGGCGGGGCTGATCCGGGGCTCGGGCGAGACCGTCGTCGTGCCGGCGCCCGGGGCCTCTGTCGTGGGCGCAGCCGCCGCCGGGGCGGGGACGCTCTCGGGCTCCGGGGCGACGACCGCCTGGCGGTGCGCGCAGCCCGGGGCGAGCAGGAGAACGCCGAGCACAACGACACCTAAGGTCTTGTTGTTCCAGAGACTAGACACAAAGCCTCCTTTCGACGTGCGGACTTTACACCAAGGCCGGTGAACTTGCCACCTCGTCTCACTGGACCTGGGCAACCCAGGCGGGCTGGATGTTGTTCCCCTTGGTCGTGATCTGGCGCGGCCTGCCGGACGGGTCGGTGATGAAGATCTCCCTCTCACCCGTGCGGTCGGAGACGAACGCGAGGACGGTCCCGTCCGGCGACCAGCACGGCGACTCGTTGTTGCCGGGACCGGGGATGATCGTGCGCACGCTCGTCCGCAGGTCTAGGGTCGCGATCTGGAAGCGGTCGCCGACGCGCGTCGTGTAGGCGAGCTCGACGCCGTTCGGAGCCCACGCGGCCTCGTCGGCGTACGTGTCCTCGAACGTGAGCCGGCGGACGTTCGTCCCCTCGGCGTCCATGACGTAGAGCTGGGGGGAGCCGCCCGCGTTGGAGGTGAATGCGATCTGCCGGCCGCTGGGCGACCATGCGGGTTGCGTGCTGATCCCGAGAGTGTGGGTCAGCCGCATCGGCGTCCCCGCTTCGACCGGAACGACGTAGATGTCGGTCACGCCGTCCGCGCCGGCGGCGAACGCGACGGTCTTCCCGTCCGGCGAGAAGTTGGGAGACGAGTTGACTCCGGGGAGGGTCGAGAGCGTCTTCAGATACCCCTGGGTGGGGCGGAGGACGAAGAGCTGCGGCGGGCCGCGCAGGAAGCTCGTGAAGGCGAGCCACTCGCCGTCGGGCGACCACGCCGGCGAGAGCGCGATCGACCGATACGTCGTGAGCTGCTGCGCGTCGGTGCCGTCCCAGCGCATCACCCACAGCTCCTTGGCGCCCGTTCGGTCGGAAACGAACGCGATGCGCGACAGGAACGGGCCCGGCCGGCCGGTGAACAGGTGCACCAGCTCGTTGGCCAGCGTGTGGGCCATCGTCGCGGCCAGGCTGACGGTGCCCTGGATCCGCCGCGAGTAGGCGACCTCGCCCGAGGTGAGATCCCAGAGCCGGGTCTCGAGCACGAGCTGGTTGCCGGCCCCGGCGAAGCTGCCGTCCAGGAGGAACTGGGCGCCCACGGCGCGCCAGCGCTGGCGGGTCAGGGTCGGGTTGGCCGGGTCGACGACGACGAGCCTGGCGTTCTCCGCCGGGACGACGCCGACCACCGCCGTCTCGTCGAGGTCCTTCCTGCAGCGTCCCGAGGAGGAGCGCCGCCGCCGCGGGGTCGGTCCCGGGGCGGGACGCGAAATCCGGGACGGCGATCACCACCCGGGACAGGCCGGGGCTCGTGACCTTGAGGTAGACCTCGTCCTGGGCGGCGGCGACAGCCGCCCCCGCGAACGTGAGCGCGAGGAACGCCAGAGTCCTCTTCGTCAAGGGCCAAACTCCAGGTGCAAAGTCAGTTCGGTCCCTCCGAACCCTTCCGGGAGCGGGGGGAACGGTGCCGCAGCATACACCGCCCTCAGCGCCGCCCGGTCAAACGCCGGCGAGGCGCTCGCCGATTCCAGGCCGGCCTCCGCGAGGCGGCCGCTGCGATCGATCACGCAGCGGACCTGGCACACCGTCCCGGCGGCGGCTGGAGGCCGGAACCAGTTGCCCTCGATGACCGCCAGCACGCGGTTGAGGTAGTACGAGAACGGGAACGGTTCCTCGCCGGCGCCTCCCGCCCCGAGCGCGATGCCGCCGGACGCCGAAGCGATCTGAGTGGCGCCGCCCGGGGGGGCGCCGGCGGCGCCCGCGGTCGCCGGGCTAGGCGCCTCGCCCGCCACCGCCGCCGGCGGTGGGATCGGGGCGTGGCGGGCCGCAGCGGGGTTCGGAACGACGTGCCTGGCCGGCGGCTCCGCAGGCTTGACCCTCGCCGGGTGGCTCTGGACGCGGGGTTTCGGTGCGGCGGCTGCTGGAGCCGACGCCGCCGCGGGGCGGGGGAGGCCTGCAGCCGGGGCGGCCAGGATGCGGACCTCGACGCTGGGGAGGGTGAGGGCGCGGCGGTGATGGGAGGGAGAGAGGAGCAGCAACCCGGCCACCGCGAGGTGGACGCCGAGGGCCCCGGCGACGGCCCAGCGCCAGGGGAGGTCGAGGCGGGCACGGTGCTCGAGCTCGAGGGAGACCGGGTCGTTCATCGCTTTTCGGATGGGACCGTGACCATCCCGATCTCCTCCACGCCGATCCGGTTCAGGGTCGCCAGGACGTCCACGACGAAGCCGTACGGGAGGCGTTGGTCGCCCTTGAGGTAGACGGGGCGCGGGCCGCCGGCCAGCAGCGGGCCGAGCTTGGCGGCGAGGAGCCTGGGGTGCACCGGTTGGTCCCCGACCAGCACGAGCTGGTCGCGGGTGAGGGTGAGGATGATCGGCTCGGCGCCCTTGTGCACCAGTGGGGCCGCCGCCTCGCGGGGGAGCTGGACTTGCAAGCCCTGGACGAGCATCGGGGCAGTGACGATGAAGATGATGAGCAGCACGAGCATCACGTCGACGAGCGGCGTGATGTTGATCTCCGCCATGTTCTCGAACTCCTCGGACGAGCCCTTGAACGCCATTCGCCCCCCTGTCGACCCGGCCGCCTGACGCCGGACTACGTGAACGTGCGCTCGGTGAGGTTGAGGAACTCGAGCAGGAAGTCCTCCATGATCCCACGCTGGCGCCGCAACGCGCCGAGGAAAGCGTTGTACGCGATGACCGCCGGGATCGCCGCCGCGAGGCCGGCGGCGGTGTTGACCAGAGACTCGGCAATGCCGGGCGCCACCGTCACGATCGACGTGGAGCCGGACGCGGCGATCGCGTGGAACGTCGTCATGATTCCCCACACCGTCCCGAACAACCCGATGAACGGCGTCGCCGACGCGGTCGTCGCGAGAAAGGGAAGGTAGCGCAGGAGCTTGGCCCCCTCGACGCCGATCGCCCGCTGCAGCGCACGCTCCACCGCGGCCAGGCTCTTGATCTGGCCTGAGGTCTGCCCCGCACGCTCCATCACGCGAACCTGGGCCTCGAGCTCGAGGTAGCCGGAGCGGAACACGCCCGCGAGCGGCGCCTCCGGGCTCTTGTTGGCCGCAGCCTGGACGTCGGCGAGGCGGGTGGCGCGGCGGAACTCCTCGATGAACGAGCGGTTCTCGGCGTCGGCGCGCCGGAGCTGAACCAGCTTGAGCAACATCAAGGTCCACGAGATCAGGGAAAACACGGCCAGGACGGCGAGCACCAACTTGGCGACCGGGCCGGTAGCGGCGAACGCCTGCGCGATTTCGTTCACGGAGAGGATTCTACGCGGGCGGCGCCGCCCCGCCAACCCGCCGGCGCCGGACGACCATGGTGCCCGCCAGGAGGTCGTGCAGGCTCTTGCGGTCCCTGCGCAGCGGCACGAGGAGAAACCCGAGCCCGAGTGTGAGGACCGTCACCAGGCCGGCTGCCAAACGGAGGGACGCCCGGCCGTAGCCGATCGGAAGGCGTTGGCGCCAGTCGAGGAGGCGAAGCCCGCAGAGCTTCATTCCCGGCGTGCCGCCGCGGCGGGCCCAACTCTGCACGAAGTAAAAGAAGGCATACACGAGCCACAGCGCGCCGCAGGCCCCGGCCAGAATGGACTTGGCCTCCAGGCTCGGGGGCACGGCGTCCGCCGGGAGCAGGTAGCGCTCGACGGCCAGGGTCGCAAGCAGCGGGGCGAACGGCGCGACGGACCCGAGGGCGAGGAGGACGGCGTCGGCCCCGACCGCCAGCGCCCGCCAGCCGAAACCGGCCGGCCTGGCGTCGGCCAGGTCGGAGGTGAACCGGTCCCCGGTAACGTCCTCTCCTGTCCGGGATCGCGGGGGCGGCGCGTCGGCGGGCTCGAGAGTGCCGCGCAGGGACCCAAAACGGACGCCGTCCCCGGCCGCCACGGCGCGCGGCGTCAGCACGCGCTCGCCGTTGAGGTAGGTGCCGTTGGAGGATCCCAGGTCCTCGAGCACCAGCGCACCGTCCCGCAGGACGAACGCCGCGTGCAGCCGCGAGACCGTGTCTTGCCGCAAGCGGACGTCGCACGAGCGACTGCGGCCGATGACGACCTTCTCGCAGTCGAGCGCGAACGTCGTCTCGCCCAGCCGGAGGCGCAGGCGGACGGGCTCAGAAGGGCGAGATTCCACCACGCTCGTTGTGGATGAGCCACAGCCCCGAGTACGCGCGCAGCAGGCGGAAACGGCAGCGGTAGAGCTGTTCGAGGCGATTGGTGTCGCCGCGGTAGAGCGCGTCGTCCACCAGCCAGCCGAAGCGCCGGTCGATTTCCGAAGCGCGCTGGAGCGATTGCGAGCCGCGCTCGAGCGTCTCGGCGAGATGGTCGGAACCCCTGCGGTGCAGCCGGTCGATCTCTCGCGCTTCCTCGTCCATGCGGATTCGGAGCGCCGCGGCTTGCACGAGCAGGCGCGCCCGCTCGTACCCGATCGAGGCGGATGGCGGCTGCCCGTCGAGGAGCCTCCGGCACGCCTCGACCTCGCACGCCTCGAGCCTGAGGGACGCCAGCTCCTTGGCGGTCACCGTTTCAGCCGCGGGCAGGTCGCCACCCACCAGTTCGAGAGCGAAGAGGATTTTGCTCACGTACTCCTGCAGCAGCCCGTCCGCCTGGAACGGAGAGGCCGGGACCTCGCCCGCCGCGGCCGCGGAATCGGGGTCCCCGCCAGAGGACGACACGGCCTCACTCTCGATCGGGGCTGGGAAGATCCCGCCGAACTGGGTGACGTCGAACTGCTCGAGGATCCGGTTGAGCGCCATCCTCAGCTTGAGGGCGTCGTCGCGGCGGAGGTTCTCGGTCTGCCTGCCGTGGTCGAAGCGCTGCTGCGCGGAGGCGAACACCTCGAGCATCTCGCGCAGGTCCGGCGTCGCGATCTCGGGATGGCCCGAGAGCTGCTTCTCCAGCTCCCGCACCTTGTTGGTGTCGGCGAGCAGCGCAGCCTCCTCGTCCTCCCAGAGTTCGCGGAAGCGGTTCTTGATCGCGACCGTGGTCTCCAGCAGGACCGGCAGGAGCTGCGGGTGCAGCATCGTCTCGCCGAGGCGCCGCTTGAGGGTGCGAAAGCGGTCGAGCGCGCCGCCCCCCGCGAGCGCCGTGAAGGTGCGGCACCCCAGGACCTCGCTCTTGAGGTCCGCGAGGGCGTGAACGAGGACCTCGAGCTCCTGTTCGGAGGCTTGGTTCGGCGGCAGCAGCTGGAGCAGCGGCTGGACGAGCCTGTGGATCTCGTGGCGCTCGCGCACGAGGCTGCCGCTGTCCCCGCGCGGGATCTCGGCGAGGCGCGTGAACAGGATGTCCAGCTTGTCGAGCGTGTCCTCGCCGTCGTGACTCCCGTCGAGGTAGAATTTGATGATCGCCAGCAGGACTTTCTCGTCCTGGTTACGGAGCCGGTCGAAGAAGCGGCGCAGCAGCGACGGCTGGATCTGCTCGTCGACTTCGAGGAGCTTGCGACCCTGGGTGTCGAGCCTGACGCCGAGTTGCGTCATCTTCTTTTCGGTGCGGCCCGGTTCGGGATGGCCGAGCTCCGATCCGAGCTGGCGGAACTCGTTGAACAGAGACGGGAAATCTATTTCGATCGGGCAAGGCGAGTTGAAGAGGTGCTTGAACAGACCCTGCAGGTACTGGTAGAACGTCCACTGCGACCGACATCGGTCGGTCAGCCGGACGTAACGTTGGTTCAGTTCGTGCAGGCCGAATTCGCTCATCTTGAGACTTCCGATCGAGAGTTTACACCAGGGACGGGAACGAATGAAAAGGGGAGGTGGCGGGTGCTCGGTGAGACGGTGATCACGCACGAGGAGGTCGAACGGGCGGTGACGGTCCTCGCCCGGGAGATCGAAGCCGACCTGGAGGGACGGGATCCGGTCTTCATCTGCGTCCTCAAGGGAGCAGTGTACTTCTTCACGGCACTCACGCAGCGGATCAAGCATCAGGTGGTCGTGGACTTCATCCAGGCCTCGTCGTACGGCGCCACGACCGAGTCCTCCGGCACCGTCACCCTGATCAAGGACGTGACGGTGGACATCTCCGGCAAGGACGTCTACGTCGTCGAGGACATCGTCGACACCGGCTTGACCCTCGCCGACGTGGTCGCGCTCCTGGCCGCGCGGCACCCCCGCTCCGTGCAGGTCGTCGCGCTGCTCTCCAAGCCGTCGCGCCGCAAGGTCCAGGTGAGGCTCGATTTCGTCGGCTTCGAGATCGAGGACCGGTTCGTGGTCGGCTTCGGCCTTGACTTTGCCGAGCGCTTCCGTAACCTTCCGGAGATTCGGGAGTTCGTTCCGGACGAGGAGGCGACACGATGAAGGTCGGAGCGGAGGTCGTTCAGACGGACGCGGCGCCCAAGGCGATCGGACCCTACAGCCAGGCGCTCGCGGTCGGGGGGTGGGTGTTCCTCTCGGGGCAGATCCCCCTCGACCCGGGCAGCGGCGAGCTGGTGGGCGGCGGCTTCGCCGACCAGGCCGCCCGGGCGCTGGCCAACCTCGATGCGGTGCTGGGTGCGGCCGGATGCGACCGGACGGCGGTGGCGAAGGTGACGGTGTACCTGACCGACCTTGCCCGTTTCGGCGAGTTCAACGAGATCTACGCGAAGTTCTTCGGCTCGCACCGCCCTGCGCGAGCGGTGATCGGGGTGGCCGCCTTGCCGCGCGGCGCCCAGGTCGAGGTCGAAGCCGTGGCGGCACGCTAGTGGAGTTGTTGCATCAGGCCCGCGTGCTGGTTCGGGGCGCCGGGGAGTTGGGGAGCGGCGTGGCCGCGCACCTGGCGCGGCAAGGGTTCGGCCGCGTCCTCATGGTCGAGCGGGCGTTTCCGAAGGCGGTGCGGCGCCACGTCTGCTTCTCCGAAGCGGTGTTCGACCACGGCAAGACGGTGGACGGCGTCACCGCCCGTTTCGTGATGCTGCTGTCCGAGGTCGACCTCGTGCACGAGCTCGGCGACCTGGCGATTACGACCCAGCCTCTCCCCGAAGTGCTCGCCGCCTGGCCGCCCGACGTCTTCGTCGACGCGGCGATGCTGCGCGTCAACTGGGGGCTCTCCCGGGAGTTCGCGCCACTCGTGATCGCCCTCGGGCCGGGGTACCAGGCGGGCCGGGACTGCCACGCCGTGGTCGAGACGGTGCGCGGCCCGCAACTCGGCCGCGTGCTCCTGGGGGGGCAGTCGTTGGTCCCGGAGCCTCCGGCCGAGATCATGGGTTTCACCCAGGAACGCGTGATCAAGGCGCAGCGGCCGGGGATCTTCCGGACCAACCACGACATCGGCCATCGCATCGAACGCGGCGAGAAGATCGGCGTCGTCGTGCTGCTCCTGACCCGGGAAGACCTCTACCGCGGCGTGCCGGTGGACTCGGAGTACCCGGTGGTGGCCCGCATCTCCGGCGTGATTCGCGGGCTGCTGCGCGACGGGGTACCGGTGGAGACGGGGGACAAGATCGGCGACGTCGACCCCCGGGGCGTCACCGACGACCTCGAACACATCTCCGACAAGGCCCAACGGGTGGCGGAGGGTGTCCTCGAGGCGATCGTCCTCAACAAGGACCGGGTTCAGCCGAGAGAAGCTGCGCGCATATGAGGGAGCTGGACCTGGCCGGCGGGGTGGTGCTCGCCCTCGGCGGCGGGGGCGTGCGAGGGATCGCCCACCTGGGAGTGCTTGCCGAGTTCGAGCGCGCTGGTGTGGAGGTGTCGGGGATCGCGGGCACGAGCTCCGGCGCCATGATGGGGGCGCTCTGGCTGCTCAGCGGCGCGGAGCCCGCCCTCCGGGCCGTGGGCGCGTTTGCCGCGGCGATGACGGGCGATGGCCCTCCCGACCTCGAGGGAAGCATGGGCGGGCGCGGACCGGGGGTCTGGGGGCGTCTCACGCACGCCGCGACGCTGCTCAAGGCGATGGCCTGGGGGCCGTCGGTGACGGCGAGCGAGCTCGTCGCGCGGGTCGCGCAGCTCCTGCCCGACACCTCGATCGAGGCGTTGCCGCGGCCGTTCGCCGTCGTCGCGACCGACAGCGCCACCGGCGCCGAGGTGCGACTGACGCGCGGCCCGCTCCGGCTCGCGGTCGCCGCCAGCTCCGCGATGCCGGGCCTCGCCCATCCCGTTCTCTGGGGTGGCCGTCAGCTGCAGGACGGCGGCGCGGTCGCCGAGATACCGGTGGGCGCGGCTCGCGACCTCGGCGGTCCGGTCGTGGCGGTCGAGGTGAGCGAGGGACTGCCCCCGCTGAACGGCCGGGCCGTCCAGGTCCCGACGGTGTTGTTCCGGGTGGCGGCGATGGGCTGGCAGGAGTTGCGGCGGCGGATCCTGGCGGATGCCGACGCGGTCATCGCACCCGCGGTCAACCACTTGCACTGGGCTGACTACGAGGCGATGGACGAGGCCGTGGCCGCCGGGCGGGCGGCGGCGCGCGAGTTCCTGGCGCGTCCCGAGTGGCGGTAGCGGAACTCGGTGGGGGAGGGCGGCAGCGCTACCGGGGAGCCTCGGTGCCCGCGACCGCGAACGAGGGCATGACGCCCCCGAGGACGCGGACGGTGTCGCGGGCGATGACGCGCTCCTCGTTCGTCGGGATGACCGCAACGGCGACGCGCGCGCCGGGACGCGACACCAGGACCTCCTCGCCGCGCGGAGCGTTGCTGTTGGCGCCCTCGTCCAGTTCGATCCCGAAGAAGTCCATCCCCGCGAGCGTGGTCGCGCGCACGAGCGCCGAGTTCTCGCCGATGCCGCCGGTGAAGGTCACGGCATCGAGACCGCCCATGGCCGCCGCGTACGCCCCGACGTACTTCCTGATCCGGTAGCAGAAGATGTCGAGCGCCAGGCAGGCGCGCCTGTTCCCCGTCGCGCACGCCGCTTCGATCTCCCGCATGTCCGAAGAAACGCCGGAGACGCCGTACAGGCCGGAGTGCTTGTTCAGCATAGCGTTGAGCTGCGCGAGCGTGACCTCCTCCATCGCCAGGACCCACGGCACGATGGCCGCGTCGAGATCGCCGCAGCGGGTCCCCATGAGCAAACCTTCGAGAGGCGTGAACCCCATCGAGGTGTCCACGGAGTGGCCGCGGTCCACGGCGGCCATCGAGCAGCCGTTGCCGAGGTGGCAGGTGACGATCCTGAGGTCCTCGATCGGACGGCGGAGCAGATTGGCGGTCCGGATCGAAACGAAGCGGTGCGACGTGCCGTGGAAACCGTAGCGCCGGATCGCCTGGCGGGTGTAAAGCTCGTAGGGGAGGCCGTAGACGAAGGCCTTCGGCGGCATCGACTGGTGGAAGGCCGTGTCGAAGACGGCAATGTGCGGGACGCCCGGGAGCAGGCTGCGGGCCGCCGTGAGGCCGCGCAGGTTGTGCGGGTTGTGCAGCGGCGCCAAGACGACGCACTCCTCGATCATCGCCTCGACCTCGGGGTTCACCAGGACCGAGGAGGCGAACTTCTCGCCGCCGTGCACCATCCTGTGGCCCACCGCCTCGATCTCGGCGACGTTGCCGAGGACGCCGTGCTCGGGGTTGACGAGCACCTTGAGGACTCTCTCGACCGCCGCGCGGTGCTCGAGGATCTCGGCGATCTCCTGGTGCGGCTTGCGGCCGGGGACGTCGAGAGACAGCCGGGAGTCGGACAGACCGATCTTCTCCACGGCGCCGCGGGCGAGGGTGACGTCGGTATTGGCCTCGATCATCTCGAGCGAGGTTTCGATGACCTGGAACTTCACCGAGGAAGAGCCGCAGTTGAGGACGAGGACTTTCATTTGTCAGCTCCCAGCGTCGTGCAGCGTGATCGGAACCTGATCGTTCAGGAGAGCTTTGGGGTGTCGTCGGGGAGCCGGTCGAGCCGGCTGCGCTCGCTGTCGTAGGTGAAGAACCCCTTCCCGACCCTGGCGCCGGTGTGGCCGGCCCGGACGAGCTTCCGGATGACCGGGCACGGCCTGAACTTGGGTTCGCCGGTCTCGTGGAAGAGGTGCTCGAGCCAATTGAGGATGCGGTGCAGTCCGATCCGGTCGGCCCACTCCAGCGGTCCGTACCTGAAGTCGTACCCGAGCTTGATCGCGAGGTCCACCTCGCCGGCGCTGGCCACGCCTTCCATCACGACGTGGGCCGCCTCGTTGATGAGCGGCATGATGACGCGCGTCGTGATGAACCCCGGCGACTCGAACTCCTGGATCGGGACCTTGCCCAGGATCCGGACGAAACGTCGCGCGGTCTCGAACGCGTCGTCGCTCGTCACCTGGCCCTTGACGACCTCGACGACCCTGGTGGTGGTGACGGGATAGAGGAAGTGCATCCCGAGGACGCGCGCGGGGTGCTGCAGGCCCTGGGCGAGTTCGCTGATCGAAAGGGTGGAGGTGTTGATGATGATCGGGATCCCGGGTTCGAGAACGGCGTCGAGCTCGAGGAGCAGCTGCCTCTTCGCGTCGTAGTCCTCGTTGATCGTCTCGATGAGCAGGTCGCAGCCCGCCGTCTTCGGCAGCTCGGTGGTGAACTCGATGCGGGCCAGGATCGCCTTCTTCTCGGACTGCGTCAGCCCCCACCGTTCGATCTCGCGGTCGAGGTCGGACCCGAGGAGCTCGGCGACCTTGTCGGTGCGCTCCGGGCTGATGTCCCGGACGATGACGCCGAGGCCGGCCTGGGAGACCCGAGTGGCGATCGAGCGGCCCATCATCCCGCCGCCGACGACCGCGATGCGGTGCAGCTCACGTTCGCTCATATTGTGAAATCTAGCGCAAGCGCGTCCGGCTGTCAACGCCGTGGTAGCATTCGATCGATGAAGGAACGCTCGATCCTCGCTGCCGTCTTCGGCCTCCTGCTCGCGGCCGCCCTCGCGGTTGCGGCCGAGCCGGCGCGCCCGGAGTTCCCCTCGATAGAACTGACCGACCTGTCCGGCCAGACCGTCCCGCTCAAGAACGTGCTCGGCACGGCGACGGTCCTCAACTTCTGGGCCACCTGGTGCGGGCCCTGCCGGCAGGAGATGCCGGAGCTGCAGAAGCTCTCCAACGAGCTGGGCGGAAAGGGGTTCGTCGTCCTGGCGGTCGACGTGGACCTGCCGCCGGCGCCGGACGACGTGGGGGCGGGGGGCGAGCTCGCGGTGCTGAAGCCGCGCATCGAGGGTTTCCTGCAGCGGTCAGGCATCACCCTTCCGGTCTTCGTCGTCGACGGGAAGACCCAGATGGCGCTGGGGATCAATCAGATTCCGTTCTCGGTGTTGCTCGATCGCGACGGGGGAGTCGTACGGGTCTACCCCGGCTACTCGCCGGAGTCGGTGCAGGACATGCGCCGCCAATTGCTCGGGCTGCTGGCCGAGCGCTCCGGAAAGGGA
Source organism: uncultured Acidobacteriota bacterium (assembly GCA_963747245.1). GTDB lineage: Bacteria > Acidobacteriota > Thermoanaerobaculia > Thermoanaerobaculales > Thermoanaerobaculaceae > RBG-13-68-16. The sequence goes on along the minus strand of CAVVEO010000009.1, from coordinate 87,200 downwards.
GGGAAGTGACATGCGCCGACTACTCTTCGTGCTCTGCCTGGTTTTCGTAGCGCCTTGGGCGTTTGCGCAGGGGACGCCGAACACGGTGGAACTGACCCCCACGGTCGGGTACTGGTTCGGCGACACGATCTCGCGCGGAACGATCAACACCGTGCCGTTCGACGTCACCGTTGACGACGCCCCGTCGTATGGCCTTCGGATCGGGTACAGGTTCACGCCCAACTGGGCGTTCGAAGGGTTCCTCGCGCGCGGCCGCGCCGACCTCATCACCGGGAACCGGGAGCTCTTCGGTGGGCAGAACCGGGTCGGGAGGATGGACATGACGACGGCCGAAGCGAACATGGAGGTCAGCTTCGGTCACAGCCGGCTGGTGCCGTTTCTGGCCGGCGGCATCGGGGCGATGCGGCTCGAACCGACGCTCGACGCCGCCAGTGGCGGAACCCTTTCGTCGGACACCCGCTTCGTCGGGGACTTCGGCGGCGGCCTGAAGCTCTTCTTCACGCCTCAGATCGCCCTTCGGTTCGACTGGAGAGGGCACAGCGTCAACATCGACAACCGGAACGACTGCGGCTGGTGGGGCGACTGCTCCAACGACCGGAACTGGTTGACGTTCACGGAGGTTGGGCTCGGCCTCACCTTCGTCCTCTGACGCGCGCATGCGACCCTGTCGGCGGCGGCGGGCGGCGCTGGCGTGCGTCCTCGGACTCGCCGGATTTCTGGCGGGCGTGTCCCGGGCGGAGCAGCCGCCCGAAAAGGGAATGTTCCGGGCCTCTGCCGAGGTGTCGTCGATCCTGGTGCCGGTGACGGTCAAGGACAGCCGCGGCCGCCTGGTGGCGACGCTCGGGAAGGAGCGGTTCCACCTCTTCGTGGACGGCATCGAGTTCCCGATCAAGTCGTTCTGGCGCGAGGGCGGGCTGCCGATCTCCTACGCGTTCGTCGTCGACACCTCGGGCTCGATGAACGGCCGGCGCCTCGCGATGACCCGGGACGCGATCATGGAGTTCATGACGGAGTTGCGCCCGGATGACGAGGTGTGCCTGATCACGTTCGGAGGCGGCGAGGTCAAGCGGCGCCTTGCGTTCGGGACCGACCCGGGGCTGTTGCCCAGGGTGCTCGAGTCGCTCAAAGGCTACGGCACCACGGCGCTCTACGACATGCTGACCGCCACGCCGCAAGTCATGGAGGGGGCGCACAACATCCGGCGGGTCGTGCTCCTCTTCACCGACGGCGTGGACACCGCTTCAACGATGTCGCCGGCGGACGCCGTGAAGATCCTGGAGGGGCTGACCGACCCGCTGTACGCCCTGGGTATCGAGCCGCCGCCCGCCGAGGAGGGTCCGCCCGACGGCTACGAGGAGGCTTTGGCTCGGTTCGCGGCGGCATCGGGCGGCCGCTACCTCCGCGTGGACACCGCGGCGAAGCTCCCCCAGTTCGCCCGCGCGCTGCGGCAGGAGCTGACGATGCGGTACATCATCACGTTCGACCCCTCGGGGTTGGGGATGGTGAAGTGGCGCAAGCTCGAAGTCACGGTGGACGGCGGGTACACGGTGCTCGCGCGCCAGGGTTACCGCGGCACGCTTCCCTGAAACGAGAGCGACGGGTCTTGACAGATCGAGGGAATGCTGTGCTATAACAGACCCGTTGCTGCGAGCGTGATTCAATAACATGTCCGAGACCGGGAGCAAAGGGAGGAAGCTCATGAGAAAGTCGCTGTTGGGTGTTCTCGCCGTGGGGTTGGTGGCCGCGCTGGGCGCCACCGGTTGCGCCACGAAGACCTACGTCCAGGAGCAGGTGGCGGCCGCCACCAAGAGCTCCGACGCCAAGATCGGTGAGGTGCAGAAGCAGGTCGAGGCGACCCAGATGGATGTCACGAACCTCAAGAAGTCCGACGCGATGCAGAACGACGAGCTCGCCAAGCTGTCGGACACCACCAAGGAAGCCCTGGCCCGCGCCAACGAGGCCAACAAGCTCGCGAACCACTCGTTCCTCTTCGAGGTGACGCTCACCGACGACGCCGTGCACTTCGGGTTCAACAAGAGCGAGCTTTCGGCTGAGGCCAAGGCCGCCCTCGACGCCTTCGCCCAGAAGGTGAAGGACGAGAACAAGAACGTCTACATCGAGATCCAGGGCAACACCGACAGCATCGGGTCCGACAAGGCCAACCTCGTCCTCGGCCAGGCGCGCGCCGAAACGGTGCTGCGCTACCTCAACATGCAGCACGGCTTCCCGCTGAACCGGATGAGCGCCGTTTCCTACGGGAAGTTCAAGCCGATCGCCGACAACAAGACCGCCGAGGGGCGCGCGAAGAACCGCCGCGTGACCTTGGTCGTCCTCTACTGACCCAGGTTTCTGCTTCTGTCCGATTTGCGCCCCGGGGGTGTCCCCCGGGGCGCTCGTCTGTTGGGGCGGTCCGCCCGCTCCGGCCCCGGGCGCCGCGCCCGGATGGCCGGGGTTGCGCTCAGGCGCTATCATGGTCGGGTAACGCTCGGAGGTGCGACGTGAAGAGAGTGACGATGCTCCTGGCGACGCTCGTCCTGGCCGTCGGGACCCAGGCCGCCACGGTGGTGTTGACCGGCGGCAAGCGGCTCGACGTCTCCAGCTACGCGGTGAGCGGAAGTTACGTGACGGTGCACTATGCGAACGGTCGCCAGGAGTGGTACCCCCTCGCGGCCGTTGACCTCGCGGCGACCATGGCGGCCAGCGGCCACGCCGCGGCGCCGGCGGCCGCAGCGGCCGATGCCGGGCCGCACAGCCCGTTCCTCGGGGCCAGGGCCTCGTCGAAACCGGGAGGGCTCGTCGTCACCGACGCGGACGTGAAGCACATCGACACCGAGGCCGCGGGCGAGGAAGCCGAGAAGAAGGACGAGGAGGCCCCCCTGGGCGGGCAGGTGGTCCTGGTGGGGTACGAGAAGAAGCAGGCCGGGAAGGGCGAGTGGACGATCACCGCGACGGTCGCAAACCAGGGCAAGGACGCCGTCCAGAACGTGAGTGCCGTGGTGCGTGTCCTCGACGCCACGGGCAAGCCGGTCACGACCGGCTCCAGCTCGGTGCTGGGGAAGCTGGACCCGGGCAAGCAGGGCACGATCACGGCGCCGGTCACCATGGATACCGAGCCGCCCCAGGTGGCCGTGGACCTCTCGTGGCAGGAGATCAAGCCGGTGCCGACACCGGCGGCCAAGAACCCCGCGAACGGCACCCCGCCGAAGCCGCAAGGCCAGGCCTCGCTGACGAGCGCTCCGGCCGCGGATCCGGGGTGGTCGAGGCCCGCTGGGTCATCGCCCAACTCGCTACCTGCGAATATGATGGCCGTCACTTCCCCGACGGCGATGGGGAGTTCCCCACAGGTCCCGTCGCAGCCGAAGTGACGCGAGAGGGAGCCGGGGCCAGACCCGACGGTTACACCTGACCCCGCCGGGCGTCGAAGTACATGTACGTCGCGAGGGCGACGTACATCACCAGCGCCAGGATCTCGGCGCCCGCGCCGCTGCCGTTGCCGAGCAATCCGGAACCGACCCTGACGCCCGTCCAGAAGTTCGCGATCTTGAGCACGGCCGCCACCACCCCCATGAGCGCGCCGCCGGCGATGAAGCCGGATGCGATCAGGGTGCCCCTCGTGCCGCGGGCGTGGGCCAGCTTCTCGTCGCCCTTGGCCGACTTCTGGACCAGGTGCGCGATCAGCCCGCCAACGACGAGCGGCACGTTGAGCTCGAGCGGGATGTACATTCCGAGTGCGAAGGCGAGGGCCGGCACCCCGATCATCTGCATCGTCATCGCGATGAGCGCCCCCGCGCCGTAGAGCAGCCAGGGCACCGGCTCGTTGGACATCAGCGTCTTGATGACCGCCGCCATGGCGTTGGCCTGCGGGGCGGCGAACACTCCCTCCGCCGGGTGCGCCGCGGAAGGGACGAAACCGTACGCCTGATTGAGGAGGAGGATGACGGCGCCGACCGTGGCCGCCGCGACGATGGTGCCCAGGAACTTGGAGCGCTCCTGCACTGCAGGGGTGGCGCCCAGCCAGTAACCGATCTTGAGGTCCGTGATGAGCCCCCCGGCCATGGAAAGCGCGGTGCAGACGACGCCGCCGATGAGGAGCGCCGCGAGCATCCCGGCCCTGCCGGACAACCCGGCCTCGACCAGGAACACGGAGGTGAGGATCAGGGTCATCAGGGTCATGCCGGACACGGGGTTGGTGCCGACCGTCGCTATTGCCCGCGCCGCGACGGTCGTGAAGAGGAACGAGATGACGATGACGACCGCGAGCGCGATGAGCGAGAGCTTCGTCGCCCCCGGCTGCGAAGACAGCACGCCGAAGCGGAAGAACAGCCAGGCCGCCAGGGCGGTCGCGAGGATGCCGCCCATGACGAGCCCCATGCGCAGGTCGCGGTCCGTTCGGACGGCGGCCGCCGGAGCCAGGCTCCGGTTCCGGCGGAGGAAGAGCTCGGTGAACCCCATCGCGAACGCCTTCGCGATGACCCGCCAGGAGCGCAGGATGCCCATGATCCCGGCCGCGGCGATGGCGCCGATGCCGATGTGGCGCACGTAATTGCGGAAGATGTCCTCGGCCGACATCCCGCCGATCAAGGTCCCGTCGGAAACCGGCGGGACCGCGACGGCGAGGTGGGCGCCGAAGTGCCCCACGACGGGGACGAGCAGGAACCATGAGAGGAACGAGCCGGCGCAGATGATCGCCGAATACTTCATCCCGATGATGTACCCGAGGCCGAGGATCGAGGAGAGCACGTCGACCCGGAAGACGATCTTGGCCCGCTGGGCGAGGCCCGCGAGGAACGGCACCGAGCGCGAGGTGAAGACCTCGGCCCACCCCTCGAAGTGGATGATCACGAAATCGAACGCCCCACCGATCGCGGCCGCGGCGGCGAGCACCTTCGCCTGGTTGCCGCCGGACTCGCCGGCGATGAGCACCTCCGTCGTCGCCGTCGCCTCCGGGAACGGGAACTCCCCGTGCATCTCGCTGACGAAGTAGCGCCGCAGAGGGACGAGGAACAGGATCCCGAGGGTGCCCCCCAGGAGGGCAACGAGGAAGAGTTTGAAGAGGTTGACGTCCAGCCCGAGGATGAAGAGCGCCGGGAGGGTGAAGATCGAGCCGGCCACGACGAGGCCGGAGGCGGCGCCGATCGACTGGATGATGACGTTCTCGAGCAGGGTCGAGCGTCGCGGCAACACCACGCCGATGCCGACCGCGATGATCGCGATGGGGATCGCGGCCTCGAACACCTGCCCGGCCTTGAGGCCGAGGAACGCCGCGGCGGCGGAGAAGAGCGCGGACATCGCGAGGCCGAGCCAGAGCGAGCGTCCAGTGAACTCCGGCACGCTCGCCTGAGCGGGGACCACCGGCGCGTAGCTTTCACCCGGCTTGAGCTTCGAGTAGGCGTTCTCGGGAAGGGTGCGCTTGGCGGTTTCCATTGTGTGTGGTCTCCCTCGCGGCGACGAGGGCGAGCTTACGGGCGACGCCAGTTGAAAATCAAGCCCGGGGGTACAAGTCTTGTCGCGGCCCCCGCCGGCGTGGATACTGGTGCGGGAGGTCGCGTGCAGTGACGGCACCCAAGAGAATTTTGGTGGCGAAGCCCGGTCTCGACGGCCACGACCGGGGGGCCAAGGTGGTGGCGCGGGCGTTGCGTGACGCCGGCTTCGAGGTCATCTACACCGGGCTCCGTCAGACCCCGGCGCAGATCGCGCAGGCGGCGGTACAGGAAGACGTGGACGCCGTTGGGCTCTCCAGCCTTTCCGGGGCCCACCGCGAACTCTTCCCCGCGGTCGTGCGCGCCCTCCGCGAGGCGGGGGCCGGCAACGTGGTGATTTTCGGCGGCGGCGTCATCCCGCAGGAGGACGTCGCGGGCCTCCTCGAGGCGGGGATCGAACGCCTGTTCCCACCCGGGACCGACACCCGCGAGATCGTGCGTTTCCTGCGCGAGCGCCTGAGTGTGGAGGAGGATCAGGGCGCGAGCGCCTCGATCAGCGCCGCCGCCAGCTCCTCCCCCAGCCGCAAGTAGTCGGCGATGCCCTCGGGCGGGAGGTTGTCGTCGTGAACTCCGGCGCTCACCACCACCGTTGCGTCGAGGGTTCGGGCGAGTCGCTCGGCCAGCGGGCGCGCGAGGGCCTCCTCGCGGTGCGGCGGGATGGCGACGACCGTGCTCGTGACGCGGATGCAAGCCGAACCGCCCCCGGTCGCGTGCGGCTGGGCGAGCACGACGCACCCGACGTGCGGCCGCTCGCCGCCGGTGAGCGTCACCACGAGGTCGTCGCCGGCGCGGCAGGCGACGGCGACCAGGCGCCGGGTCCCTCGACCGGCGGTCACGACGAGAGGTTCGGAGGGCTCCGGGGTCACGGCGCGGAATGATACCGCGCTCCAACCGTTTCCCGGACAGGGCGGGCGCTCGCTCGTCCGCAGGAGGGCTTGGACATGCACGAACGGCACGGCTTCATCACCTTCAAGGGGACGCCTCTGACGCTGCTCGGTTCCACACCGGAGGTCGGCAAGCCGGCGCCTGGGTTCACGGCGTTGCGGGGCGACCTGTCGCCGTTCACGCTCGCTCAGACGAGCGGCAAGACCGTCGTGATCAACTCCGTGCCGTCGCTGGACACGGCGGTGTGCGCGGCGCAGGCGCGCCGGTTCAACCAGGAGGCGACGGCCCTCGGCGACGACGTCAAGGTGATCGTCGTGTCGATGGACTTGCCGTTCGCGCAGAGCCGGTTCTGTTCCACCGAGGGGATCGCCAACCTGGAGACCGTGTCCGACCACCGCGACGCCTCCTTCGGCACCGCCTACGGGCTGCTCATCAAGGAACTGCGCCTGCTGGCCCGCGCGGTGCTGGTGATCGGCAAGGACGGGACCTTGCGCTACCTGCAGCTGGTACCGGAGGTGGCGCAGGAGCCGGAGTACGACGCGGCACTGGCCGCCGTCAGGAGCGCGCGGTAGCGCCGGGCGGCGCCGCAGGTCCGGGGTCCGGGGCCACCCGGATCTCGCCCCGACCCACGAGCTGACCTTCCCCCGTCCACACCTCGGCCCGGTAGCGGCCCGGGGCGAGACCCCGAGGGCCGATCCGCAGCGAGTCCCAGACCCGGAACCCGTGACTGTGGGCGACGAGGTCGAGGGTGCGTGAGTTGTGCAGGACGGCGCCGTCGCGGGCGATCCGGATCTGGATGCGGACCGGGAGGCGGCCCGGGGAGAAGATCGTCGCGCGCACGATCAGGTGCCCCTCGCGCAGGCGGCTCGCCGGCACCACGCCGTCCTCCGGGAACTCGTTCTGGAGCTGGAGGGTGGCGGGGTCGATGCCGGCGGCGAACGAGAGCGAGGCGAGGCGCAGCGGGACCGGCGGGATGAGGGCGCGGCCAACCTTGAGGACGGCGATGATCCCGACGAGCGCGACGAAGATCAACGCCTTCCGGCGGGGTTGCTTGAGGTCGGCGGCGGAGTAGGCGAGCGGCAGCGACGCGAAGAACGAAACGCCGGCGGCGAGATATGCGCCGTTGTGGATCGGGACGTGCAGGACGAGCGGCAGGAAGAACTGGAGCGCCGAATACGTGACGAACGCGAAGAACGTGAGGGCGAACCACCGGCTGGTGAGGAGCAAACGCCCGAAGAACGCGTCGAAGCAGGACAGCGCCGCGAGCGCGGCCAGGACCACGACGTACGAACTGTTCCACGAAGGGAACGTCGTCGAGTAGAAGTAGAACGGAAGGAGGAAGAAGAGCGTCTCCTGGTACATCACCCGGGTGAGGTAGGAGACGAAGCCGCGGGCGAGGCGCAGCCCTTCGGAGTCGGGCGCCGCAAACCGCGAGAAGAAGAGCGTCGAGGCCCAGGTCAGGGTGAGAAACACGACGACCCACGGCAGGAACCCGTAGCGGTTGTGCGCGAGGACGAGGACGATTCCGCCGCTGATCAGCGCCCAGGTGGAGTGGAGCGTCCAGAACAGCCGGGAGTAACGCCGGTGCAGCACGCGGCCGATCGCCGCGGTCCTGTCCCGCCGTCGTCTGAGTCTCTGGCGCCAGTCCGGGTCGAGCATCCTCATGCGGCGTCATTCTAGCCGGAGGCCCGCCGCGGGGCGACGATCCGGTACACTTGCGTCCGTGGCGAGCGAGCGTTTCTCCGGCCTGACGACGTGGATCGAGGTGTCGCGCCGCGCCCTGGCGCACAACCTCTCGATCTTCAGGGGCCTGCTCGGCCCAAGCACGGGCCTGCTCGCGGTCGTCAAGGCGAACGCGTACGGGCACGGGATCGAGGAGGTCGCCGGGGTGTGCGCCGAGGAGGGCGCCGACATGCTCGGCGTCCACACCGCCGCCGAGGTTTCGGCGCTCGCGCGGGCGGGGAACGAGCTTCCGGTGCTCGTTATGGGATACCTCACGCCCGCCCAGGTCGAGGAAGTCGTGCGCCCTGGCGTGCACGTGCTGGCGTCGTCCCGGTCGGTCATCGAGGCGCTGGCAGCGCAGGCGAGGCGTCTCGGGACCTCTCTGCCCGTGCACGTGAAGGTGGACACCGGCACCAACCGGCAGGGTGTGGAGCCGGCCGACGCCGCCGATTTCGCTGCCGCGGCGCGCGATGCGGGGCTCGCGGTGGTCGGGGTGGCGACCCACTTCGCCAACATCGAGGACACCACGGACCATACGTACGCGTTCGCGCAACTGGACCGCTTCCGGGGCGCCGTGGCGGCGGTCGAGGGCCGCGTCGGCCGCGTCCGTTTCGTGCACGCGGCGTGCTCGGCGGCGGCGCTGCTGTTCCGCGAGGCGGATTTCACGATGGTCCGCGTCGGGATCTCGCTGTACGGCCACTGGCCCTCGAAAGAGACGCAGCTCTCCTGGCTGCTGGCGCACGGGCGCAACGGCGTCAGGCTCGAGCCGGCGCTCGCGTGGAGGGCGCGCGTCGGTCAGATCAAGCGCGTCGCGACCGGCGCACCGGTCGGGTACGGCCTCACGTACCGTCCGACACGGCCGAGCGCGATCGCGGTGCTGCCGGTGGGCTACGCCGACGGCTACCCGCGGGCGCTTTCGAACCGTGCGCGCGTCCTCCTGCGCGGGCGGCCCGCGCCCGTGGTCGGTCGCGTCTGCATGGACATCGTCCTTGCGGACGTCACGGACGTTCCGGGCGCCGGGGAGGGTGACGTCGCCACGCTGATCGGGGCCGACGGCGACGAGCGCGTGACCGCCGAGGAGCTCGCCGAACTCGGGGGCACGATCAACTACGAAATCCTGGCGCGTCTTTCGCCGGCGCTGGTGCGCGCCGTCGTCGAGTAGGTATCATCCGCATATGCGCCCCGACGCCCTCCATCGGTTGCTGCAAGAGGTGGCGAGCGGAGGGCTCTCGCCCGACGAGGCCGCCGAACGGTTCGCGGGGCTTCCGTTCGCGCTCGGCGAAGGGGTCATGGCGGACACGCACCGCGCCCTCCGCACGGGAGAGTCGGAGGCGGTGTTCTGCCCCGGCAAGACGCCGGAGCAGGCCGCGGCGGCGTTCGCCGCGCTCGCGCGCCCGGGTGGCCCAGTGCTGGCGACCAGGGCGACGGACGAGCATGCGCGCGCAATCGCCGCGGCGGTGGCGGGCGTCGTGCACCACCCGCTGGCGCGGATGGTGGTGCTGCCGGGCGCCGAACGGGTCCGCGGCAGGGTGGCGGTCGTCTGTGCGGGGACTTCCGATCTCCCCGTGGCGGAGGAAGCCGCCGTCACGGCGGAGGCACTCGGGGCGGCCGTCACCCGCGTGCACGACGTGGGAGTCGCCGGCCTGCACCGTCTGCTGAACCATCTCGAGACGCTGCGCCAGGCGGACGTGGTGATCGCGGTCGCGGGGATGGAGGGAGCGCTTCCCGCCGTAGTGGCCGGGCTCGTGGCAGCGGCGGTGGTGGCGGTGCCGACCTCGGTGGGCTACGGCGCGGCGTTCGGCGGCCTGGCGCCGCTGCTCGCCATGCTCAACGCCTGCGCCCCCGGCGTCGGCGTGGTCAACATCGACAACGGTTTCGGCGCGGGCGTGCTGGCCGTGCGAATCCTGCGGCGCGGGCGGGGGAGCGAGTGATCACGCTCACGCTCGCCGCCGCGGGCGAGACCGCCCCCTACCACATCGGCGAGGGGCTGCTCGGCCAGGTCCCGGAGTTGTTGGAACCGGCGCGGAGGGGCAGGCAGGCGTTCGTGGTGAGCGACACGACGGTGGGTCCGTTGTACGGTTCCGACGTCGCGAACCGGCTCGCGGCGCCGTATCTGGAGCTGCCCGCCGGCGAGGAGCACAAGCGCTGGGGGTCCGTCGAGCGGATCGCGCGGTGGCTTCTCGCCCACGAGGCCGAACGCTCCGCGTTGCTGGTGGCGGTCGGCGGCGGCGTCGTCACCGACGTCGTGGGCTTCGCAGCCGCCGTCACGTTGCGGGGCATCCGCTGGGCCGCGGTCCCGACCACGCTGCTCGCGATGGTCGACGCGGCGCTCGGCGGCAAGACGGGGATCGACCTCGACGAGGGCAAGAACCTGATCGGAGCGTTCTGGCACCCGAGGGCGATCGTCGCCGACACCCTTGCCCTTGCGACCCTCGACCAGCGCCAGTTGCGCGCCGGCCTCGCCGAGGTCGTCAAAGCGGCGATGATCGCGCCGTCCTCGCTCGAACACGTGCTCGACAGCCATCTTGCGCCGGTCGCGGCGGGGGACCCGCTGCAGGCGCTCGAGCTGGTGGTCGGGTGCGCGCGGGTCAAGAGCGAGGTGGTCAGCCTCGACGAGCGCGAGAGCGGGCCGCGGCAGGCGCTCAACCTCGGACACACCCTCGCGCACGGGATCGAGGGCGCGACCTCCTACACGCGCTTCCTCCACGGGGAGGCGGTGGCGTGGGGACTGCTGGCGGAGTTGCGGCTCGCCCGGGACCGCGGCCTCCTCTCCACGGCCGAGGCGCTCGCCTGGGCGGACCGCATCCACGCCCTCGCCCCGCTCCCGAGCCTCGCGGAGCTGGGCTGGGACGATGTGGCGCCGTACATCGCCCGCGACAAGAAGCGCGAGGGAGGGCGGGTGGGTTGGGTGCTCCCCCGCTTGGGCGGGGTCGTCCTCGACGTCCCGGTGTCCGGCGTGGAGGCCGCCGCGGTCTTCGCCGAATTGCGGGCGCTGCCACCCTCGGGCCCTTTTTCGGCGCTGTTCTGAGCCGCGACCGGCGTCCCCCGGAGCCCGCTTCGCGCCCCCCTGCCGGCTCGGCGGGAGATGCTAGACTCGCGTTTCGCGGTGGTGTTTGGAGGGGAGCGTGAGCCGTCCCGAACCGATGCCGACTCGCTTCGACCCGACCTCGTTCGAGGGCCGGTGGTACGACGCCTGGGAACGCTCTGGAGCGTTCGCCCCCGCGCTGCCGTCCGAGCGCCCGCCGTTCGTGATCCTGATCCCGCCGCCGAACGTCACGGGAAAGCTGCACATCGGCCACGCCCTGCAGTTCACGCTCCAGGACCTGATGATCCGATGGCGGCGGATGCAGGGCTTCAACGCACTCTGGCTGCCGGGCACGGACCACGCCGGGATCGCGACCCAGGTGATGGTCGAGCGCGAGCTGGCCAAGGAGGGGAGCAGCCGCCGCGACGTCGGCCGCGAGCGTTTCCTCGAGCGGATGTGGGCCTGGAAGGCGCAGTACAAGGACAACATCTCGCACCAGGCGAAAGCCATGGGGGCGTCGTGCGACTGGTCCCGCGAACGATTCACGCTCGACCCGATGCTGTCCCGGGCGGTCCGGCACGCGTTCGTGAAGCTGCACGGCGAGGGGTTGATCTACCGGGCGCACCGGCTCATCAACTGGTGCCCGCGCTGCCTCACGGCGCTCTCGGACCTCGAGGTGGTTCACAAGGACATCGACGGCGGGATGTGGGATTTCGCGTACCCGCTCGCCGACGGCGGGGAGATCGTGGTCTCGACGTCCCGGCCGGAGACGATGCTCGGGGACACGGCGGTCGCCGTCCACCCGGACGACGAGCGCTACCGGCGCCTGGTCGGGAGGCTTGTCCGGCACCCGTTCGTGGAGCGCACCTTCCCGGTGATCGCCGACGCTGCCCTGGTCGATCCCGCGTTCGGGACGGGCGCGGTCAAGGTGACGCCGGCGCACGATCCCAACGACTTCGCCACCGGCGAGCGGCACGGCCTCGCCAAGATCAACATCCTGACCGAGGACGGCACGATCAACGGCAACGGCGGGCCGTTCGCCGGGCTTGACCGCTTCGCCGCGCGCAAGGCGGTCCTGGCGGCGCTGGCGGAGCGGGGCCTGCGCCGGGGCGACAAGACGCACCGCCACGCGGTGGGCCACTGCCAGCGTTGCGACACCGTGGTGGAGCCGTTCCTCTCGATGCAGTGGTTCTGCTCGATGCGGGGGATGGCGGACGAGGCGCTCGCGGCGGTCCGTTCGGGGGAAGTTCGCATCGTCCCCGACTTCTGGGTCGCCACCTACGAGAACTGGCTCGAGAACATCATGGACTGGTGCATCTCCCGTCAGCTCTGGTGGGGGCACCGCATCCCGGCGTTCTACTGCTCCGACGGGCACACCACCGTTTCCGAGGACGACGTGACCGCGTGCGCCACCTGCGGCAGGCCGGTCGAGCAGGACCCCGACGTGCTCGACACCTGGTTCTCCTCGGGCCTCTGGCCGGTCTCCACGATGGGTTGGCCCGACGACACGCCGGAGATGCGGACGTTTTACCCGACCAGCCTGCTGATCACGGGGTTCGACATCCTGTTCTTCTGGGTCGCCCGCATGATCATGATGTGCGGCCACTTCACCGGCAAGGCCCCGTTCGCGCAGGTGCACCTGACCGGTCTGGTGCGCGACGCGCACGGCCAGAAGATGTCGAAGACGAAGGGGAACGTGATGGACCCGCTCGACCTAGTCCGGGAGTACGGCGCGGACGCGGTCCGGTTCACGCTCGCGGCGCTGGCTTCGCCCGGCAGGGACCTGCCGCTGGACGACAAGCGGATGGAGGGATACCGGGCGTTCGCGACCAAAATCTGGAACGCGGCGCGCTTCGTCCAGATCCACCTCGACGGCGCCGAGCCGCCGCTCGACGCGGTCGACGCCGACTCGCTCGCGCTGCCGGAGCGGTGGATCCTCGCCGAACTCGAGCGCACGACGGCGGCGGTCAACCGCGCCTGGGGCTCCTACCGTTTCGACGAGGGGTGCCGCGCGCTCTACCAGTTCGTGTGGAACGCTTACTGCGACTGGTACATCGAGATGGCCAAGCCGGCGCTCCAGGACGACGGCGCCCGACAGGCGCCCGCCCCGGGCGGCACGCCTCCCAGGCGCGGCGAGGACGTGCGGACGGTCGCGCGCGGCGTGCTCCTGGAGGCGCTGAAGCTGCTGCACCCGGTGATGCCTTTCATCACGGAAGAGATCGCCAAGTACCTCGGCTCGGAGAGGCTGCTGATCACGACGCCGTATCCGGCCCCGGGCAACCGCCGAATCGACGAGGAGGCGCTGGCGCTGATCGACGCGTTCCAGGCGGTCGTCCAGGAGACCCGCTCCTACCGCCACCTGGTGGGCCTTCCGCCCGGGACGCCGCTGGAACTGTCGCTCACCGGCGTCGCGCCGGAGCGCGCCCGGGCCCTGGCGCAGCTCGCGATCGAGATGCGGCGTCTGGCCGGCCTGTCGTCGCTGCAGCTGAACCCGGACGCGATCCCGGCCGGGGCGATCCGCGACATCGCAGGGGGCGTCAACGTCGCGATCGTGCTCCCCGACGGCGCGCTCGGCGAGGCCGAAAGGGCCCGGCTTGCCGTCGAGCTGGCGCAGGTCGAGCGCGAGCTCGCCTCGGCGACCGCCCGCCTGGCCGACGACTCCTTCACCGCCCGCGCGCCCGAGGACGTGGTGGCGGGGGCGCGGACCCGAGCGGCCGATCTCGCCCACAAGGCGAGGATGCTCGCAGGGACCCTGGGACGGGAGCCTTGATCCGACTGCTGTCGCCGCCGCCGCCCGCCAACGTGGTCTGGTTCGACGAGCTCGACTCCACCGCATCGTTCGCCGAACGCCTGATGGAGTTCTGGCCGACCGCCGACGCGGATCCGTTGCCCGAGACCCTCGTCCTCGCCGGGCGCCAGAGCGGGGGGCGGGGGCGCGGCGGCAACCGCTGGGAGTCGCCGGCGGGCGGCCTCTACGCCAACTGGCTGGGGCCGGTCCCAGTCGGGGCGCTGGCCCTGCTGCCGATCGCGGCGGGCGTGGTGCTCGCAGAGGCGGTGGAAGGTCTCGTCCCCGGCGTGGCAATCGGCTTGAAGTGGCCCAACGACCTGGAGGTCGATGGGCGCAAGCTCGGCGGCGTGCTTTGCCGCAGCCGTGGGGGCGGGGACAGCGTTTGGGCCACGGTGGGGTTCGGCATCAATGTGGCGATCTCCCCCGAGCTCGACGCGCGCGACCCCGTGCGGCCCGTGTCGCTCGCGGCGCTCGGCTTCTCCGGGGACGCCGGGGACGCCATCCGCGCGATCGCGAGCCGCTTCCTGACGCGGTTTCGCGAGGCTCTCATTCGAAGCGAAGACACCCACGCCGAGTGGGAGGCGCGCTCGGTCCACCGCCGGGGCGACATCATCCGTTTGCGGCTGGAGACCGGGGTGGTGGAGGGTCGCTTCGCCGCCCTGGGGCGCGACGGCCGCCTCGAACTCGCGGTGGCGGGGGAAGTGCGGCGCTACTCGGTCGGCGAGATCGTGCCCGACGGAGTTCCCGGAGGCGTGTGATGCTCCTTGCCCTCGATGTCGGAAACACCCACATGACGATCGGCGTCTTCCGCGGCGCCGAGATCCTCCGGCGGTGGCGCCTCACGACCGTGCACGAGCGTACCGTGGACGAGCTCGGCATCTTCCTGCGGCAGCTCTGCCAGTGGGCGGAGATCAAGCCGGCGGACATCAACGGCGTGATCGTGGGCTCGGTGGTGCCCCAGATCGACGGCGCCATGCGGGCTGCCATCGCCACGTACCTGCACGCCGAGCCGCTGTTCGTGGCGCCCGGGATCAAGTCGGGCATGCCGCTCCGCGTCGACACCCCGCTCGAGCTCGGGGCGGACCGCCTCTGCAACGCGGTTGCGGCGTTCGCCGAGCACGGCGGTCCATGCGTGGTCGTCGACTTCGGCACCGCCACGACCTGGGACGTGGTCTCCGGCAAGGGCGAGTACATCGGGGGCGTGATCGCGCCCGGCCTCGAAATCTCGGCGGAGGCGCTGTTCTCGCGCGCCGCAAAGCTGCCGCGCATCGAGCTCGCCGCCCCGGACCGCGCGATCGGCAAGGGCACCGTGGACTCGATGCAGGCGGGGATCGTGCTCGGGTACGTCGGGCTCACGGAGGGACTCACACGGCGGGTGCTCGCCGAGCTCGGGGGCGGTCGCGTGGTCGCGACCGGCGGCCTCGCCCGGGTGATCGCCCGCTACACCGAGATCTTCGACGCCATCGACGACGACCTCACGCTCAAAGGACTGCGCCTGCTGTGGGAGCGGAACCGCCCGGAGCGCGCCTGAGGGGCGGGGCCGCGATGACCGACCCTGACGACGCCGAGATCGCGTACTACCGCGCGGTCGAGGACCATTTCGCGGCCCTGCGCGGCACGCCGTTCCTGTTCTCGCCGAAGGACTTCGCGTTGTTGCGACGGTGGTGGCGGGAAGGTGTTCCGCTGGCGGCGGTCCTGGCCGGAATCGCGGAGGCCTGGGAGCGGCGGCGGGAACGCGAGGAGGATCCGGTCTCGTCCCTGTCGTACTGTCGCTACGCGGTGGCGCGGCACGGCAAGCGGTTGATGGCGGCGCGCGCCGGCGCCGCCGAGGCGGTGCCGGCCCCGGACGTGGCGGCGGCGCTGGCGGCGCTGCTGGCCGCCATCGGGGACGCCGAGGCGCGCTGGAGCCACCACCGAGCCGTCCGCGAGGTGCTCGCAGACCTCGGGCGCGGGGTCGCGAGCCTGCCCGCGGACGGGGATCCGGCGGCGATAGAGAAGGCCTTGGCGGAGCTCGAGTTCGGAGCGCTCGACGCGCTCGCGCGCGCGCTCCCGGACGACGCGAAGCGGGCCGTCGAAAGCGAGGTCGGGGAGAGCCTGGACCGTCTCGGCCTCGAGACGGACGTCCGCGAGCGCACCCGACGCGCCCTTCTCGTCAAGGCGGTGCGCCGGCTGGTGGGCGTGCCGCGGCTGGAGCTCGACGCCGGTGCGGCTTGAGATCACCGGGCTCGCGGGCGGTGGCCGCGGCGTCGCCAGGTCCGGCGGCAAGGTGTGGTTCGTGGCCGGCGCGCTCCCCGGGGAGGTCGTGGACGCCGAGATCGAGCGCGAGCGCGCGGGCATCGTGGAGGCCCGCGCGCGGGTGGTCGTCGCCGCGAGTCCGTGGCGAGAGCCGGATCCGTGCCCGGTGGCGGGCGCCTGCGGCGGCTGCGACCTCGCGCACCTGCGCCGCGCAGCCACGCCCGAGGTCCTGCGCAGCGCCGCGATCGGTTCTCTGCGCCACGCGCCGCCTGCGTTGGCGGACGCGGTGAGGGAGGCGCCGGTCCGCCTCTCGGAGCTGGGGTGGCGGCTGCGGGCCAGGCTTCACTGGGATCCGGCGCGGAGCGTGCTCGGTTTCCGGGGCGCGCGTTCGCACGAGGTGGTGGCGATCGCCCCGTGCCGCGTCGTGTCGCCGCTCCTGCTGCGGGCGCTGCCCGAGGTTGCCGGCGCGCTCAGCCGTGCCGCCGCCGGCGAGGGGGAGCTCGAGTGGATCGAGGACCTGGCGGGGGACAAGGCGGTCGCCGGCTGGCGGGGGACCGCGGTTCCTGGCGGGCCGCTGGGCGGGCTCGCGGGGTTTCATCCCATCGCCACCGACGGCGCGATCGTGCCAGGCGGTTGGGGAGAGACCGGTGTGGAGATGCGGTTGCCGGTATCGCTCCGCGTGCCGGTCGGGGTGTTCTTCCAGGGAAACCGCCACCTCGTTCCGGGCCTCTTCAACCGGATGGCCGGGATGGTCCGGGCCGCCCAGCCGGTTCGGGTCGTGGACCTGTACGGCGGGGTCGGGTTCCTGGCGGCGGCGGCGCGTCACGGCGGCGCCACCGACGTGACGGTCGTGGAGGCGTCCCGACCGGCCGCCTCGGCGGCGCGCCTGAACCTGCCGGGGGTCAAGGTGACCACCGGGACGGCCGAGGCCTACCTCGCCGCGCCCGGATCGGCGGCCGGCTCGCTCGCGATCGTGGACCCACCCAGGACCGGCCTGTCGCGGTGGGCGGCGGACGGCCTCCTGCGGTGGCGTCCGAAACGGATCGTGCTGCTCGCCTGCGACGCCGCGAGGTTCGGCCGCGACGGCGGCCGTCTGCTGGCGGGCGGGTACAGTCTGGAGTCCGTCGAGCTGTGGGACCTTTTCGCCGGTTCGCACCATGTGGAAATCCTGGCGTCATTTCTTCGCGGCGCATCCTGAGGCCCCGGGATCGCGCCTGATCGCGCTGGGCGCGAGCGCCGTCGCGGCGGTCGCGTTCGGCAACTTCGTCCCTCCGGCCGCGGCGTGGGGCGTTCCGCTCGCGGCGGTCGCCTCGCTGGCGGCGTGGCGCGGCCTCGCGGGCGAGGGGCGGCGGTGGGGCTGGTGGGTCATCGCGGGCGTCGGGCTCGGACTCGCCGCCTGCGCGTTCGCGGCCCGGACCCCGGCCGGATTCGCCGGCAAGGCGGTGCCGGTCCGCTTCGTGGTCACGGTCCGGGACGGTTGGGTGAGCGGTGCGCGCGGCTGGGCGAACCGGGTCCGGATCGAGCGCCTCGAGAAGCAAGGGCGCGAGCTCCCGCGGCCGCGGGAGATGGAGCTCGACGTCACCGCCCCGGTCGGTCTCGCCGAGCTGCCTGCTCCGGGCTCGCGCCTCGAGGGGAGCGGCGAGCTCGTCTTCGACCGCACGCTGCCGTTGGCGGCCGGGCGCCTGCGGGTGAAGACGCTGCTGCTCGCGCACCGTTCGGCCGGCGGCTCGCGTGTGGACCGGATTCGCGACGCCGGCGTCAAGGCGCTCGAAGCGAGCGCCGGGACCGACGTCCGCCGGTTGCGCGCGGCCGGGCTGGCGGCAGCGCTCGTGCTGCAGCGCCAGGAGTCGCTGCAGGAGGGCGAGATCGCCAGCATGAGGCGCTCGGGGCTGGTCCACCTGCTGTCGGTGTCGGGCCTCCACGTCGGCCTGGTCGCGGTGCTCGTCTGGGCGTTGCTGAATGCGGCCGGGGTCCCGCCAACGACCCGGCGCTGGCTCGTGGCGGTTGCCGTGGTCGCGTTTGCCCTGCTCGCCGGCGGCAACGCCCCGGTGCGCCGGGCCGCCGCGGGGACCGTTGCGTACCTGTTCGCTCGGCAGCTCGGGCGGCCGCTCGAAGCGCTCCCCGCCGTCTGGGGGATCGTCGCCTCCCTCGCGCTGCTGGAGCCCTCGGTGCTCGTCCAGCCCGGCTTCGAGCTCTCCGCGTTCGTCACCCTTGCGCTGGTCCGCTGGGTGGAGCCGCTTGCGCTCGCACTCCGGGCGCTGCCGCAGCGCCTGTCGCTGGCGGTCGCGGTGGCCGCCGTGGCGCAGGGCGCCTCGAGTCCGCTGGTGGGGGCGACTTTCTCGCTGGTGCCCCTCCTGGGGATCGTGGCGAGCCTGTTGGCGGCGCCTTTGGAACTGCTCTTGGTTGGCGCGAGCCTGGCGTCGATCGCCGCGGCGTCGGTCTCGGCCCCGGTCGGCGGCATCGCGCTCGAGGCGGTGGCGGCCGGTCAGTGGCTGCTCGATCGGGCCTCTGCGGTGGGCGGGGCGGCGAGCGTGCCGTTCGCGCCGCTCGCGCCCGCACTCGCGCTCGTGCTGGCGCTCCTCGGACTGGTCGCCCTGACCCGCTCGCGCGCGGCCCTGCCGGCCGCGCTGCTGCTCGTTGCCGCGACGGTCGCCTGGATGGCCGCCCCCGGAGCGCTCGCGTGGCGGCACGAGGTCCGGGCTCTGGGCGTGAGGGAAGGAATGGCGCTGCTGGTCCGCAGCGGCGAGCGCGCGGTCCTGGTGGACGCCGGCCGCTCGCCGGTCGAAGCGTGGCGGGAGCTCGCCCGGGCGCGGGTGCGGCGCCTCGCGGCGCTGGTGGTGACACACCCCGATGCCGATCACACCGGCGGGGCGGCGCTGCTGCTCGAGCGGATGCCGGTGCGGCGGTTCGCCTTTCCCCGCGCGCTCGGAGACCGGGCCGAAATCGCGCCCCTGAGGAGGATCGCGCGCCTGCGCGGAGTGGAGGAGGTCCCGCTCGAGCGCGGCCAGGCGGCCGTTTTCGGCGACGCGGCCTGGGAGATCCTGTGGCCTCCGGCCACGATGGAAGGGGTCGACAACGACGCGAGCCTGGTCGCGCGCGTAGACCTGGGTGGGCCCCGCCTGGTGATCGCGGGCGACATCGAGGGGCGCGGCGAAGCGGCGCTGCTCGCGCTGGGCGGCCGGCTCGATGGCGAGGTGCTGCAATTGCCACACCACGGCTCGAAGACATCGTCCACTCCGGCGTTCCTCGCGGCGGTCCGGCCGTTGATCGCGCTGGCGGCGACCGGGGTGCGCCCTCGTTTCGCGTACCCTGATCCCGGGGTGGCGCGGCGGGTTCGTGCGGTCCCGGCCGTCCTGGTGGTGCAGGATGAGGGCGCGGTGTGGGTCGGGTGGGACGACGTCGGGCCGCTCACGGTCGGCCCCGGCGAGCCGGTGCGGGTCGCGCGGGTGAGGAGGGGGGGCGGTGAGTGAGCTGGTCGTGATCGTGGGTCCGACGGCGTCGGGGAAGACCGCGCTCGGCGTCGCGTTCGCGCAGCGGGTCGGGGGGGAGGTCGTGTCGGCCGACGCGTTCGCCGTCTACCGCAGGCTCGACATCGGCACGGCCAAACCCGATCCGGCGCTGCGGACGGCGGTCCGCCACCACCTGATCGACGTGGCAGATCCGGCCGAGCGCTATTCCGCCGGGATGTTCGTGC
The DNA here is from genome assembly GCA_963747245.1 of uncultured Acidobacteriota bacterium. GTDB lineage: Bacteria > Acidobacteriota > Thermoanaerobaculia > Thermoanaerobaculales > Thermoanaerobaculaceae > RBG-13-68-16. The sequence goes on along the minus strand of CAVVEO010000009.1, from coordinate 67,371 downwards.
GTGACGCCGATGCTGCCATCGCCGACATCCGGGCGAGGGGGAAGGTGCCGGTGGTGGTGGGCGGCACGCACTTCTACGTGCGGGCCCTCTTGTTCGGGCTGTTCCCCGAGCCGCCGAAGGACGCCGCGGTGCGGGATGAGCTCGAGCGCGAGTGGGCGCGTGATCGGGCGTTTTTGCGGGCGCGTCTGGTCGGTCTCGACCCCGCCGCCGCGGCGCGCATCGCGGCCAACGACCGGCAGCGCACGCTGCGGGCGCTCGAAGTGTGCCTGACTTCCGGTCGAGCGATGACCGAGCTGTGGTTGGAGCATCCGAGGCGTAAGCCGCGCTACGACTTCACCTTGCTCGGCATCGCTCCAAATCGGACTGAGCTTCATGCTAGGATTGCGGAGCGGGTTGACCGGATGTTCGCCGCCGGGCTCGTCGACGAAGTGCGAGGGCTTCTTGCGGGTGGTGTCCCGCCGGAGTGTCACGCCCTCAAGGCGATCGGCTACCGGGAGTCGCGACGGGTGCTGGCCGGAGAAGTGACCGAGAACGAGGCGGCCGAGGCGGCGGCGGCGGCGACCAGGAAGCTCGCGAAACGGCAGATGACCTGGCTGCGGGGGGAGACGGGCGTGCAGTGGCTGGCCGGCCGCGGCGACGAGTTGCTGGCGGCGGCGATCGGCCGAGGGGAGGCGCGCGGTGGAACAGGGACAGGACCGGTCTAAGGTCAGCGTCAACGTGCAGGACAGCTTCTTCTACGCCTTACGGCGGGACGGGCGGCCGATCCACGTCTATCTTCTCACCGGCAAGCGGGTCACCGGAATTCTGAAGCGGTTCGACCGCTACGCCCTCATCGTGGAGAGCCACGGCCTCGAGCACCTGGTCTACAAGCACGCGATCGCCACCGTCTGCCTGGCGCGCGGCGACGGAGACCACCTTGCGCAGAGCGGCGAGTAAGCTCGCGCTCGCGGCGGTGGTGGCGCTCGCCGCGTGCCGCAGCACCGCGCCGCCCCAGATCCGCCGGATGCCGGACCCCACCCGGCCGCCGCTGGCCGGTCCGGCGCTGACGCCGGCTCAGCTCGAGGCGGCGCGGGCCGCGGTCGCGGACGCTGAGGCCGGCCAGGCATCCAGGGGCGAGGAGAGCCTGCAGCTGCTGCCGGCGGGCCACCCGGTGCGGGCGCTGGCCGGACTCGAACTGCGCTTCCTGCGGGGCGAGTCCGTGCTGGCGCAGGCCCAGGCGCTCGCCAAGGCGAACCCGGGATATGGGTCCGCGTGGGGCCTCGTCGTGCTCGCGGCGCGGCGCGACGGCGACGAGCGATCGGCGCTGACCGCCGCGCGCACCGCGGAATCGTTGCAGGCGGACGCTGGATGGGGGCGGGTAGCCACCGAGATCGAGAGCGCGCTGGTGGGCCGGCTGGTCGCCGAGGGGGGGGCGTTGCTGCGCTCGGGCGACGCCGCCGGCGCCCTCGCGCGCGCGCGGGAGGCGCTCCAAACCGCCCCGGGCGCGGTCGATGGCCGGTTCCTCGCGGTCCGCGCCCTTCTCGCCCTGCACGACAACCGCGGCGCCGCCGAACTCGTCCCCGGGCTGCCGGATTCCGCGGAGGGCCTCGAGCTGAAAGGCAACGTCGCGCGGGCGCTGGGTCAGTGGGACCTGGCGTTGGAGTTCTACAACCGCTTGCCGGCCGACAGCCCCCATCGCTGCGAGCTGATCTCCGACGCGCGGCGGCGACTGCGCCTCAGCGACGCGCCCCCGTACCTGACGCGGGCCCTCGCGGCGCGGCCGCTGCGCCGCGCGGACCTGGCGGCGATCGTCGCCTGGGAGGTGCCCACGCTGGGCGGGGATGCCGCGGGGGCGGTGCCGGTGTTCGAGGACGTCGTCCAACTGCAGGAGCGCCGCGACATCGTGATCGTGGCGCGCGCCGGTGTGATGCCGGGCGACCCGATCGCCCGCCGTTTTGGCCCGAACCGGGTGGTCCCGGCGCGGGAGCTGGCGGCGACGCTTGACCGCCTGGCGGCGGCCCTCCGCCGGCCGGCGCCGTCGTGGTGCGACGCGGCTGGACAACGGGGTTGCATGCAGCTCCCACAGACGGTGGACGGGGAAACGGCAGCCGCTCTGGTGCGCCAAGTCGCGGGCGAGGGAGGTGACCCATGTGCGCAGCGCTGACCGACCTGATCGGCAAGGCCTCGCTGTTCGGCGAACTCGAGCCGCAGGAGCTCGAGGCTCTTGCACGCGCCGCGGAGCGCCAGGAGTTCCAGCGCGACGAGACCGTCTTCGCGGCGCACGAGCCCGCCGACAGCTTCTATGTGGTCGCGAACGGCAGGGTCAAGGTGTGCGTTTCGTCGGCCGGCGGCAAGGAGCTGATCCTGGCCACGCTCGGCCCCGGCCAGTTCTTCGGCGAGATGGCGCTGCTCGACGACGCCACGCGCTCCGCGAGCGTCGTCGCGCAGCTGGCGACGGTCGCGTACCGCATCCGCCGCAGCGACTTCGAGCGGCTCCTGGAACAGCACCCTGCGATCGCCCGCAAGCTGCTGCGCGAGCTCTCCCTGCGTTTGCGGCGGTCGAACGCGCAGATGGAGTCGTTGGCGACGCTCGACGTGGTCGGGCGGCTTGCCCGGTACTTCATCAACCTGGCGCGGCAGCACGGGCAGATCCTCGGCAACGGTTGGGTGGCGGTCCGGCGCCCGACGCATCAGGACATCGCCAACTCGATCGGCACCTCGCGCGAGACCGTGACCCGCCTGATGAACGACCTGGAACAGCGAGGTCTCGTCGTGAACGAGGGGAAGATGAGCTACCTCAAGGAATCGGTTCTGTCGGAGGCGGCGGATTGAGCGCTCCCGGCGACGACCCTAGGGCGGGCGAACCCTCCGGCGAACGCGACGGCCTGCCGGTCGCGGACGGCAGGAGCGGCGAGCGGGCGGCGGTGCGGGCGGGCGCCGTGGCGCAGCGCGCGGCGCAGGAGGTGAGGGCCGCGCTGCGGCCGTTCACGATTCCCAACGGCATCACCCTCATCCGCCTCGCCCTCACCCCGTTCTTCGTGCTCGCCATCCTGGAGGGAAACCATAGGCTCGCCCTCGGGATCTTCGTCGCGGCGGGCATCTCCGACGCGCTCGACGGCCTGCTGGCCAGGTTGCTCGGGATGCGCTCGCTCCTGGGCAGCTACCTCGACCCGATCGCGGACAAGACGTTGCTCGTCACGGCGTACGTCGCGCTCACGCTCCCGGTCCCCGGCTCCGTGAGGGTGCCGCTCTGGCTTACCGTGATGGCGCTCTCCCGCGACTTCCTGATCGTCCTCGTCGCGCTGCTGCTCTACCTTGCGGCCGGGGTGCGGGAGTTTCCGCCCTCGGTCTGGGGGAAGTGGACGACGTTTCTCCACATCATCACGGTTGCGGCGGTCCTGATCGCGAACGTGACGCCGGTCCCGGAGAGGGCGTTGCTGGCGTGCTTCTACATCGCCATGGCGTTCACGGTGATCTCGGGCGCCGACTACGTCCGGCGCGCCGCGCTCACGATCGAGGCGATCCACGATGACGAACGCCGGTAAGGCGCTCCAACGGCCGGCCGGCGCCGCGGGGTTCTCCCGCGAGGTCCCGGGAGGGGTTTAATGATCGACGAACGCGTGTTCCGCGGCGGTCGGTACGCCGCCGAACTCGAGCCGCCCGAGGCCTACCGGGCGCGCAGAGATGCGGTGCGCTCGCGCCTCGGGTCCGGAGATGTCGCGGTCGTTCTCGGCGCCACCGATGCGCGCGGGTATGGGGACGTCGGGACGTTCAGACAGGAGCCGGGGTTCTTCTACCTCACCGGGGTCGAGCTCCCAGGCGCGGTGCTCCTGCTCGAGAAGGAGCGCGAGATGCTGCTGCTGCCCGCGCGGCGGCCGGCGCTCGAAGCGTGGACCGGACCGAAGTTCGGCCCCGGCGGGGAGGCGGCGCGCGAGCTCGGCTTCGAGGAGGTGTGCGACCGCGACCCTTCCGAGGTGGTCGTGGATGCCCGCCGTCGCGGCGTCCCGGGGTACCTCGACCGCCTCGCCGCCGCGCTCGAGGGCGGCGGCGCGCTGTGGGTGGCGCTCCCCGGCTCGGCCGACGGAGATCTCACGCCCGAGCAGAGGATGGTGCGGGGGCTGCGCGACCGTCTGCCGAGCTTCGCGGTGCGCGACCTGGCGCCGGCGCTGACCGAGCTGCGCTTGCGCAAGTCCCCCACGGAGATCGCGTTGATGCGCAAGGCCGTCGCTGCGACGGTGGCCGCCATGCGGGCCGCGGCCGCCACGGTGACGCCGGGCCGGACCGAGGGGGAGGTGGAAGGCGCGGCGTTCGCCGCGCTGCGCGCCACCGGCGCCGAGGGCTGGTCGTTCCCGCCGATCGTCGGTTCCGGGCCGGCGGGGTGCGTTCTGCATTACGACGCGAACCTCGGCGAGCTGGCGGACGGCGAGCTCGTGGTCGTGGACATCGGCGCGCGCCACGGGTACTACTGCGGCGACCTCACGCGCACGTTCCCGGTCAGCGGCGCGTTCACCCCGCGGCAGCGGCAGCTCTACGGCGCGGTGCTGGCCGCGTACGACGCCGCGGCAGCGACGCTGCAGCCGGGCTCGACGATCGCCGCCGCCCGCAAGGCGGCGTTCGCCGCGTTCGAGGGGAGCGGCGCGACCGGCGACGGCGGCCGGACGCTCGGCAACTTCTTCATTCACGGGCTCGGGCACTTCCTCGGCCTGGAGGCGCACGACGCCGGGGGGGAGCGGCCCGTACTGGAACCCGGGATGGTCGTGACCGTCGAGCCCGGCGTTTACCTGCCGGTCGAGGGCGTCGGCATCCGCGTCGAGGACGACTACCTGATCACCGAGGAAGGCGCCGAGAACCTCTCGGCCGCGCTGCCGCGGGACGCAGCGGCGATCGAGGCGCTGGTGGAGAGCCACTAGCCCCGCCGAGCCGGGGAACAGCGATGCCACGCCCGACGTTGCACTAGAAGGAGATGACCGCCTTGCCCGTGATCGCCCACGAGACTCCCCCCGCACGCGCTTCGCTCGTGGAGGAGATCCTCCGCCTCAAGCGCGAGCGCGGCGCGATGCTGCTGGCACACTACTATCAGGCCCCGGAGATCCAGGACCTGGCGGACTTCGTCGGGGATTCTCTCGAGCTGGCGCGCGAGGCGCAGCGCGCTGCGGCCAAGACGATCGTCTTCTGCGGCGTGCGCTTCATGGCCGAGGTCGCGAAGATCCTGAACCCGGCGGCCGACGTGCTGATCCCCGACCTCGAGGCCGGGTGCTCGCTCGAAGAGTCGTGCCCGTCCGACGCGTACGCGCGCTGGCGGGCCGATCACCCCGGCGCGTTCGCGGCCACATACATCAACTGCTCGGCGGCGGTGAAGGCGCTGTCGGACGTGATCGTGACCTCGTCGTCGGCCGAGCGGATCCTGCGGCAGGTCCCGGCCCAGACGACGATCCTGTTCGCGCCGGACCGTCACCTCGGCGCGTACCTCGAGCGCAAGCTCGGCCGGACGATGGTGCTGTGGCCGGGGACGTGCGTCGTCCACGAGCAGTTCTCGTACCGGGCGTTGGTCGAACTGAAGGTCGAACACCCGGGGGCGCTCGTCGCGGCGCACCCCGAGTGCCCCGAGACGATCCTCGGCCTGGCGGACCACGTCGGGTCGACCTCCTCGATCCTGCGCTACGTCCAGGAGAGCCCCGCGCCCGAGTTCCTGATCGCCACCGAGCCCGGGATCATCCACCAGATGGAGAAGCTCGCTCCGGGCAAACGCTTCATCCCGGTTCCCGGCGGGAGCGGCGAGTGCGGGTGCAACGTGTGCCCCTACATGCGCCGCAACACGCTCGCGAACCTCCACGCCTGCCTGCGGGACGGAGCGCCGCTGCTGGAGCTGCCCGAGGGCCTCCGCCTCGCGGCCCTCATGCCCCTCGAGCGCATGCTGGAGATGGCCGGCTCGCCCTCCGCGGGGCGCTAATCCCCCGCCGGCCCGCGTCGGCGGCCCGCCTGCCGGCGTGAGGGGGCGGGAGTGGTAGCGTAGGCTTCGGGGCGCCGGTCAGGGCCTTGCCCCGGCGGAGGGAGCATGGGCGCAACGCGGACGAGCTTTCACATGACCCCGGAGGAGTTCAGGAGGCACGGCCGCGAGGTCGTGGACTGGATCGCCGACTACTACGAGCGCGTCGAATCGTTGCCGGTGCTGTCGCGAGTCGGGCCGGGGGAAGTCCGAGCCGCGCTGCCGGCGGACCCGCCCCAAGAGGGAGAGCCGTTCGACGCCATGCTGCGCGACGTCGACTCGGTGATCGTGCCGGGCATCACCCACTGGCAGTCGCCCAACTTCTTCGCGTTCTTCCCCGCGAACGCCTCGGGCCCGGCGATCCTCGGAGAGTTGCTCGCCGCCGGCCTGGGGGTGCAGGGGATGCTGTGGGCGACCAGCCCGGCGTGCACCGAGCTCGAGACGCACGTGCTGGACTGGCTGGTCGACATGCTCGGCCTGCCGGCGGCGTTCCGCTCCTCGGGGGCCGGCGGCGGGGTGATCGAGGACTCCGCGTCGAGCGCGGCGCTGTGCGCTCTGCTGGCCGCGCGTGAGCGCGCGACCGGCTCGCGCAGCAACGAGAGCGGTTGCGACGGCGCGCCTGGTCGCCTACGCCTCGTCGCAGGCCCACTCCTCCATCGAGAAGGCCGTGAAGATCGCCGGGATCGGCCGGGCCAACCTGCGGCCGATCGATGTGGACGAGGCGTTCGCCATGCGCCCGGAAGCCCTCGCGGAGGCGATCGCCCGCGACCGGGCGGCCGGCTTGGTGCCTTGCTTCGCGGCTGCGACCGTCGGCACGACCTCCTCGAACGCGGTCGACCCGCTGCCTGAGATCGGGCGGATCTGCCGCGCGGCAGGGGTCTGGCTGCACGTGGACGGCGCGATGGCCGGCACGGCCGCGCTCTGCCCGGAGTTCCGCCACCTGCAGGACGGCCTCGAGCTGGCCGACAGCTACTGCTTCAACCCGCACAAGTGGATGTTCACCAACTTCGACTGCGACTGCTTCTGCGTTGCCGACCGGGCGGCGCTGATGCGGGCGCTCTCGATCCTGCCCGAGTACCTGAAGAACCGGGCCACCGAGTCCGGCGCGGTCATCGACTATCGCGACTGGCAGGTCCCGCTCGGCCGGCGTTTCCGCGCGCTCAAGCTCTGGTTCGTGATCCGCCACTACGGCGTCGAGGGCCTGCAGCACCACGTCCGCCGGCACGTCGAGCTGGCGCAGGAGTTCGCGAGCTGGGTCGAGGCGTCGCCGAGGTTCGAGCTCGCCGTGCGCCCGCCGCTCAACCTGGTCTGCTTCCGGCACACCGGGGGCGACGAGTTCAACCGCGAGCTGCTCGACCGGCTCAACGCGTCCGGCCGGCTGTACCTGACGCACACGACGCTCGGCGGGCGGTTTGCGCTGCGCCTGTGCGTCGGGCAGACCAACACCGACGAGCGGCACGTCGCCGAGGCGTGGCGGACGATCGAGGCCGAGGCGGTGGCACTCGAACGCGGCGGCGCTCCGACCGAGCGGGAGTGAGGCGGCCGGCCGGTGCTAGTCTTGATGCCGTGAACGCGATCGTGGCCGAGGTGCGGCGGCGGGGGCGGGTGAGCTTCGCCCGGTTCATGGAGCTGGCGCTCTACCACCCCGAGGCGGGCTACTACACCAGGGAGAGGAGCGGCCCGGGACCGGCCGGGCGCTGCGGCGACTTCCTCACCGCCCCGACAGCCTCGCCGGTCTTCGCCCGCACCATCGGAAGCCTCGTGCTCCAACTCGCCACCGAGCTGGGCGAGCCGGTGACGTTCGTCGAGCTGGGCGGGGGCGAAGGACTCTTCCTGTCGGTGTTCCTCGAGCAACTCGGGGAGCGGCGGGCGGCGGCGGTCCGGCGGGTGATCGTGACGGAGGCGGGGGCGTGGGCGCGGGCTCGGACGGCTGGGCGCTGTCAGGGCGTGGAGGCGGTGGCGAGCCTGGCCGAGGCCCGCTGGCCGGAGGGACCCGTGGTGCTGTTCGCGTCGGAGCTGTACGACGCGCTTCCCGTTCACAAGATCACGGTGCAGGACGGGGCGCTCGCGGAGTTCTTCGTCGAAGCCGACGAACACGGGAGGTTGCGGTGGCGGCTGGGCGAACCCAGCGCCCCGGAGATCATGACCTACCTCGGCGACTGCGGCCTCTCGCTCGCCGAGGGGCAGGTGGCGGAGATCCGCCCGGCCGCGCGCGCTCTCCACGCCGGTAATTTGCGCTGGTGCGGCCACGGCGGGGTGGCGCTAGTGCTCGACTACGGCCATCCCGGACGCCGCCTGTACGACCCGCGCGGACGGCGGGGAGGATCCCTCGTGGGCTACCGCGACCATGCTCTCGTCGAGGACGTGTTGACGGACCCGGGCGAGGTGGACATCACGGCGCACGTGAACTTCGACGACCTCGAGCGGGGGGCCGTTGACGCCGGCTGGGAGCGTGGGGTGCTACGGCCGCTGGGGTCGTTCCTGACGATCCACGGCGCGCTGTCGCTCCTCCCGGCGAGGGTCGCGAGCGGCGAGCCGCTCTCCCCCACGGAGTGGGGCGCGCTCGGGGAGGTCAAGCGGCTGCTGTTGCCGACGGGGATGGGGACCGACCTCAAGGTGCTGGCGCAGGGGAAGGGACGGGCGTGGCAGGCGTACCAGCGGCTCGCCACGCCGCCCCCGTCCGACGCGTAGGAAGGCGTAACGCCGATGAGAGCCAGGCAGGTCGTCGTGCTCGCCGCGCTGGCGGTCCTCCTCGCCGCGTCGGCCCGGGCGGTGAGGGTTTCCGAGCTGCCCGAGAGGTGGCGGAAGTGGCTGGAAGACGAGGTGTACCCGCTCATCACCTCGGAACAGCGCACGGCGTTCCTCGCCCTCGAGGACGACGCCCAGCGCGAGGCGTTCGCGGACCGTTTGTGGATCCTCTGGGGTGACCAGTACGGCCTGGGCGCCGGCTTCCGCCGCAACTACGAGGAGCGCCTCGAGCAGTGCCGCAGCGAGTTCCGCAGCACGATCGACGACCGGGCCCGGGTGCTCCTGATCCACGGCCGGCCCGACGCCCGGAAGGAGATCGACTGCGACGCCGTCTTCAACCCGCTCGAGTTCTGGCAGTGGGGGTACCTCGAGGGTCTGGGCCAGAACGTGGTCATCCTGTTCTACAAGGCGTACGGGATGGGGCGCTTCCGACTGTGGGACCCGGTCGGCGAGAGCCGCAGCGTGCTCTACAACTTCACCGGGTGGAGCCAGCTCCAGGCGTGGCTCGCGGACCCCGCCGCCCGCATCTACGAGCTCTCGCGCCCGGAGTACCGGTGCGGTCAGCCCGAGATCATGCGCCTGCTCGACATCGCCGAGTACTGGCTGCGCGACCAGAGGACGCGCGAGCTCATGCAGCACGCCGCGCTTCCGCCCGGGGGCGCTGCAGGCAAGGAGTCAGCGTCGGCACGCTTCCTGCAGTTCTCGACCGTCATCCCCAAGGGGTCTTCGGCGTTCGCCTTCGAGTTGGCCGCCACGGCCGGACCCCGCCGCGGGAGCAAGGTCGCGATGACCTTCGCCGCCAAGGTGCCGCTCGCGGGCCTCGTGAGCAACAAGGTCGGCGACGTCGAGGTCGTGCAGCTCGACGTCACAGGCGAGGTTTCCAGAGGCGGGGAGATGGCGGACAGGTTCCGCTACTCCTTCACCTTCCCGGCGGCCGGACCGGCATCTCTCCCGGTCCTGCTGGAACGCGAGCTGCATCCGGGGCGCTACCACCTGCGGGTGAAGGTACAGGACGCGAACTCGGCCCGCGCGGCGCTCCAGGAGCTGGACTTCGACGTTCCGGTCCCCGAGCTGCCGGCCGCTCCGGCGGCGGACGCCGGGGCCGAGGACACGGTCAAGAGGGTCGCCGAGGGGCAGGAGCCCGCGCTCTCACTCCAGGGTCCCGAGGGCGAGGGGATCACCGGGGTGCAGCGGTTCACTGCGCTCGTGGGGCCGAAGGTGGCCCGGGTCGAGTTCCTGCTCGACGGCCGGTCGGTCCTGACCAAGAACCGGCCCCCGTTCGAGGTCGAGCTCGACCTCGGCCCATTGCCGCGCCTGGCCTCCGTGGCCGCGGTCGCCCTCGACGCCAAGGGGCAGGAGCTGGACCGCAAGCAGCTCGACCTCAACGTCGGCCGGGAGCGTTTCTTCGTCCGCCTCCAACCGGTGAGCGCCGCGGACCGGAAGGGCGGCAAGGTGCGCGCGCTGGTGGCGGTCAACGTCCCCCCGGGCAAGCGATTGACGCGGGTGGAGCTGTACTGGAACGAACTCCTGACGGCCACGCTCTTCACGCCCCCGTTCGAGGCGTGGCTGCCGGTCAAGGACGACGGCTCGATCGGGTACCTGCGCGCGCTCGCGGTGCTTGCCGACGGCGGCCAGGCCGAAGACGTCCAGTTCGTCAACGCGCCCCAGTTCCTCACCGGCGTGGCCGTCCACACCGTCGAGCTGCCGGTGACCGCCCTCGGTCCCGGCGGCAAGCCGGTCGAGGGCCTCAGGGAGACCGACTTCGAGGTAAGTGAGGACGGGGTCAAACAGACGATCTCGCACTTCGCCATGCAGCAGGAGCTCCCGGTGCGCATGGGCATCGTGCTCGACACGTCGGGCTCGATGGAAAAGACCCTGCCCGAGGTCCAGCGGGTCGTCATCGGCTTCCTGCGCAACCTGCTCCAGCCGCGGGACCGCGCGTTCGTGGTTGCCTTTTCGGAGCGGCCGGGCCTGATCGCCGGTTTCACGGCGGATTTCAAGCCGCTGGAGACCGCAATGATCGGTCTGCGGGCGGACGGGGAGACCGCGCTCTACGACGCGACCGTCTACGGGCTGTTCCAGTTCTCGGGGGTCCGCGGCCGCAAGGCGATGGTCGTCCTGACCGACGGCGAGGACAACGCGTCCCGCATGGACTTCGACAGGACCCTGGATTACGCGAAGAGGAGCGGCGTCACGATCTACGCGATCGGGATCGACCTCCCGATCACGAAGGTCAAGATCCGTTCGCAGCTCACGCGCCTCGCGCAGACCACCGGCGGTGAGGCGGTGTTCCTCCCTCCGGGGGCGGCGCTCGAGCCCGTTTACGACCGCATCAACCGCGAGCTGCGCAGCCAGTACCTGCTGGCGTACACGTCGACCTCGGAGGCGCCGCCGGACGTCTTCCGCAAGGTCGAGGTCAAGGTGGGCCGGCGCCACGTGGAGGTCCGCACGATCTCCGGCTACTACCCCGGGGGTTGAGGCTGAGGCCGCCCTTCCGGGGCGCGCTCGAGCAACCGGCGGAGGGCGCCGGTCCAATCGGGGTCGAGCACGGTGCCGGCGTGCTCGTTGATCCACGCGATCGTCCCCTCGCGCGTGAGCAGCCCGCGGCCGCCGCGCGCGGTGAACAGCGTCACGAACGCGTCGGCCACGGCGACGAGGCGGACGGCCGGGTGGGGCCGTCGCGGCCGGGCCAGCCGCGGCGTTCCCGTGCCGTTGAAGTTGAGGTGGTGCTCGAACGTCACGATAAGCGCAAGCGGTGGGACCTGGGCGTTCTTCAACAGGGCTTCGAGGCCGAGCTTCGGGTGGTCGAGGATGATCTCGAGCTCGTCGCCGGCAAGCTCCAGCTCCCGGCTCATGATCTCCGGGGGGAGGAGGAGCTTGCCGATGTCGTGCACGAGGGCCGCCAGGCCGAGGTCCGCGCAGGGGACGGCGGCGGCTCCCGCCAGGTTTGCGAGGCCCGTGCTCAACACGGCGACGTTGTGAGCGTGGACGGCTGGCCAGCGCTCCTCGCCTTCCCATGGCGCAAACTGGCGGAGAGGGTCGGGGTCGGCCTCGAGCCCCTCCATGATGGCCCGAGCGACCCCGGCGAGGTCGCCGACGGCCAGGCCGTTTCCGGCGGCGAACGCGGCAAAGTCGTCGTGGACGAGGGAGACACGGTCGCGGACCATCGCCAGCTTGCGTCCCTGTGCGCCGCCCGCCGTGGCGTCCGGCCCGCCCAGCTCACGCTCGGAAAGCTCGACCCGTCCGACCTGGATGTGGGGCCTGGACTGCAGCGGGGCTTCGTCGGTGCGGGCCAGGTCCGCGAGGAAGCCGTGAACCTCCTCCCGGGTCACGCCGGCGCGGATGGTGGCGTGCTCGATGTCGCGGCGGCGGAACCTGCGGATGAGCGACGCCGAGTGCCGCGAGACGCGGGTGAACGGGCGCCCCTGCACGAACAGCTCCTCGCCGAGCAGGACGAGCGCGAGCTCGGGCTCGGCGGCGAGGAGTTTGGCGAGCTGCAAGGAAATGCGCTGGACGGTCTCGATGGCGCGCGGGTGCGAGGCGCCGTACAGGCCGAACGAGGTGGCGCCGCCGGCCAGATCGCCGAGGAGGCGGTCGACCTGAAGCTCCCACTCGGTGCGCGCGCTCACTCGTAGTCCCCCTTTTCCTCCGGTTGGGCGCGCAACGCTTCGCGCGCCGCCTCGGCGACGTCGGCGTCGCCGCTGCGCGCCAGGGCGGTCGCGATGCGGCCGGCCTCGGAGCCTTCGAGGCGCGCAATCGCCGCGGCCGCCTCGCGGCGCGGCTCGGTCAGGGGGAACGGGTAGCGCCACTGCTTGAGGGCCAGGATCTCGCGCAGCACCCCGAGAGCGGCCGGGTCGCGGAGGCGTCCGAGGGCGCGGATGAGGTCCAGGCTGGCAGTCTCGCGTAGGCGGTTGCCGGCGGTCTCCCGCAGGCGGCGCACGAGTGCGGCCACCACGTCGGGGTGGCGGATCCGGGAGGCGACGTCGATCGCCACCCGCCGCCTCTCCTCGTCGCCGGCGTCGATGGTCTGAAAGAGCAGCTTGAACCAGTCCGGGTCCTGCAGCTCGACCAACGCCTTGAGGATCTCGAGCAGCACCTTGGGCTGCGCGCCCTCGATGCGGGACTTGAGCAGCGCGGGGACGTCCGACCCGCCGATGCGCCGAAGCAGGAACACGGCGTTTCGGACGACGTACCAGCGCGGGTCATCGAGCAGCGGCTGCACGTACGGGAGGGCGCGGCGCCCCTGCCGGGCCAACGCCTCCAGAAGGCGCTTCCTCACGGCGAGGCTCTCCTCCTCGGCGAGGGCTTCGAGGATCGCCGGCAGCGCCGGCTCTCCGAGGGCGACCAGCACCGCGGTGAGGTCCGGATACTGGGCCTTTTCGAGAGTCTTGAACGCCCGCACCACCGCCGGCACGCCGCTCTCCCTGATCGCCTGGTGCACCTGCGGGCCCCGAATCGCGCCCAGGAGCGGGGCCAGACGGACGGCCGTCTCGAGGTCGCCGACGTCGAGCGCCGCCGCGAACTCCTCGGCGAGCGCGACGGCGGCGCTCTCGGCGATCGGGGAGTCCGGCCAGAGCATGATCGTTTCCTGGAGCACACGGATGAGGTGGAGACGCAGCTGGTCGTCGCCGAGAGCTTGGAGGAGCTCCCCGGCGAACGGGGAGCCTCTCCAATTCACGTCCGGCGAAGGTGCCTCTTCGGCCTCGGCCTCAGGCCCGGCGTCAGGCGGGGTGACCGGGATGCGGGCCAGGAGGTGGCGCGCGCGGACGGCCAGGTCCCTGGGAGCGCCCTCGGGCTGCTCCGAGAGCGGCGCCGCCATGCGGTGGAGGACCTTTTGCACCGTCTCCGGGACCGGCACGTCCTCGAGCAGCATGCGCTCGACGGCGTCGAGGAGAAGCTCGCCGGCCACCCAGGGGTCGTCGGGGTTGGCGAGCGGCAGATGGCGAAGGGCCGTCACGACGGCGAGCGCGCGACGCTCGGGTTCGAGCAGGCGCAGCAGCTCCGCGAAGAACTCCCGGACCTCGACGAGCGCCGCGGGCCGCCGTTCCGCCGGAGAGGCGCGGGCGATCTCGGCGAGCTGGAGGAAGAGATGGTCGAACAGCGTCTCGGGGTCAGGGGCTCTCGCCAGCAGCTCGGCGACCGCGCCGGGCTTCAACTCCCCCTGGTGGATCCGGCCGGCGGCGGCGAAGGCGCCGTCACGGGACAGCCGGCGGGCGAGCTCCGCCCACACCGGGCGCGACCCCCTCTCGTCCCGGGCGTCGTCGGCGTCGAGAAGCTGCACACCCGAAAGGTCGATCGGCACGAACTCGACGCCAGCGGGCGCGGTGCCGCCGAGGAGTCTGGCGCGGTCGGTCTCGCCCGGCGGGTCGTTGAGCGTCGCGAGCCGGTCCGCGAGCTCGACGACCCCGTCGGCGGCCTGGGGGAACGAGAGATGGATTGCCGCCAAACCGAGATGGAAGAGGAGGCGGACCAGGCGCGCGGCCGGAGCGGTCGCCGGCAAGGCGACCTCCTCGCCGGCCCAGAAGAGCCGATCCGGCCCGAACGACGCGGTGGCGACTTCCCCGGGGTCGGCCAGGGCGAGCGCTCGGTCGCGCAAGCGGGCGCGGGCAGGCTGCAGCGCCGGGTGCGACGGCGGGTACAAACGCAGCCCGCGGCGCAACGCCTCCACGTCGCTGAACAACCGCACCACGGCGGCGGCACTGTCCCGTTCGGCCACGGCAGAGTTCCTGTTACGATTCTAGCGCTTGCAGCAGGCGGCCGAGCTCGCGCACGTCTTCCAGGGGGAGGAGCGAGATCTCGGTAGTGCCTCCGGTTTGGACCGACGCGGGAACGGCGCATCGGGTGAAACCGAGGGCGCGGGCCTCCCGCAGCCGTTCGGCGGGGCGGCTGACGGCGCGGATCTCGCCGAGCAGGCCGACCTCGCCGAAGAACGCCAGATCGTCGGGGAGGGGACGGTCGGCTGCCGACGAGATGACCGCCGCCGCGAGCGCGACGTCGAGCGCGGGCTCCTCGACGCTGACGCCGCCGACCAGGTTGACGAAGACGTCACGGTCGCCGAACCGCCCGCCGGCCCGCTTCTCGAGCACGGCGAGCAGGAGCGCGAGACGTCCCGGGTCCACACCCTGGGCCACGCGGCGCGGGTTGGCCAGACCGGAGCGCGAGACGAGCGCCTGGACCTCGACCAGGAGGGGAGTCGAGCCCTCGAGGACGACGGCCACGGCCGAGCCGGGCGCCCCTGGCCGCCGGTCCGCGAGCAGCACGGCGGAGGGGCTGACGATCTCCTCGAGCCCGGCGTCGCTCATGGCGAACAGGGCGAGCTCGAGTGCCGACCCGAACCGGTTCTTCGTCGAGCGCAGGATCCGGTGCGGGTGGTTGCCGCTGCCGGAGAACTCGAGCACCGCGTCGACCAGGTGCTCGAGCGCCTTCGGGCCGGCGACCATGCCCTCCTTGGTCACGTGGCCGACGAGGATCACCGGAGGCCCGTCGCGCTTGGCGAGCTCGAGGAGCTGGCCGGCGACCTCGCGGACCTGGGTCACGCTCCCGGCCACCGCCGGCACGCGCTCGGAGTACATCGTCTGCACGGAGTCCACGATGACGAGCGCCGGGCGGAGCCGGCGCGCGGCTGCGACGGCCGCCTCGACCGACGGCTCGGCCAGGAGGAGGACGGTGTCCTGCACGCAACCGAGGCGGTGGGCGCGCAGCGCGACCTGCTGCGCCGATTCCTCGGCGCTCACGTAGAGGACGCGGCCGAGGTCGGGCCGCCGCGCCGCCGCCTGCAGGAGCAGGGTGGACTTCCCGACGCCCGGCTCGCCGGCCACGAGGACGACGCTCCCCGGGACCAGTCCGCCGCCGAGGACACGGTCGAGGCCCGCGATCCCGGTGGCCAGCCTGGGCGCGTCGGAGAGCTCGGCGGCCGAGAGCGGGACCGGCTCCACCGCCGCGCCACGGGCGCGCGGCTCGTGGCGCAGCTCGCCGGGAACCTGCTCGAAGGTGTTCCAGCCGCCGCACCCCGGGCACCGTCCGAGCCACTTCTGCGAGCGTTGACCGCACGCGGTGCACTCGAAGACGGCCGGCTCGCGTCCCACGGCTACTTGCCTGACCCCATGGAGGAGACCGTGCCGAGCAGGTACTTGATGTCCTCGTCACGCCAGGTGACACCGCCGCCGAACAGCACCGAGCGCTGCTGCGCCCAGACCGGGTCGTCCAGGCCGGCGTAGGCGAACAGGTTGCGGGTGAGGAAGTAGCGCGTCTCGAAGCGAATGTGCGGGGCCTTGACGTCGCGGCTGAAGTCGTACGCTTCGAGCGTCAGGTTCAGCCGGTGGTCGAGGAGCGCCCTGTCCACGCCGACCCCGCCGCGCGACTCGAACAACCCGGCGCGGAAGGTGTAGCCTTCGTATTCGAACCCGACCTGGGCGTTGACGGTGTTGGTGTCGGAGATCCGCTGGGTCTCCTGGACCACGGTCTGCGATTGCCCTCCCGGGGAGATCGTCGTGATCGTCTGCGTGTAGTTGTTCACGCGTCCGACGGGCGAGTCCACGAGCTCGAGGCGGTAGAAACGCTCGGGGGTGGTGTGCAGGTCGAATCCGAACGCGCTGCGGGAGTTGTAGAGCACGCCGAGGGCGCGGTCCTTCGTCAGGCCCGGCAACGCCTCAGTCCGAATGTTCATGTCGAGGTGCCAGCGTTCGGCCCGACCGAGGGTGTTCTTCAGCGAGTCGGCCGCACCGCGGGCCGAAGTCAGCGTCGAGTTGAGGTTGTCGACTGTGGCGTCGTCGTTGATCAGCTTTCCGACCGAGCCCTGCCCGGAGGCGATCTTCCCGGTGATCTTGTTGATGTTGTCCACCGTCACCCGCATCTCGGCCGTGACCTGCTTGACGTTGGCGATCGAGGCGTCGAGGTTGCCGCGGTTCTCGGCCACCAGTGCGTCGAGGTGGTCGGCGAACGCGGCGAGCTTGTCGGCCAGGCGCGGAAGCTCGGTCTTCAGCGCCGCCGAGAAGTCCCGGACGTTGGCCAGCGTGGCGTCCACGTTGGCGCGGTTCGCCGCCACGAGGTCGCGGACCGAAGCCGTGAGCTGCCGGACGTTGTCCAGGATCTCGTTGAGCCGCTTCTCACCCTCCGGGCCGGCGAGCGAGCCGCGGAGCGACCCGGCGACGGCGTCGATGTTCGCGAACGCCGAGTTGAAGCTCTTGAGGGCCTCGTCGAAGCCGATCGGGCTCGTGCCGTTGAGCGTGGCGCCCGCGGGAAGCACCGCACCGGTGGACGGGCCGGGGGAGAGCTCGACGTACTTGTCGCCGAGCATGCCCAGGCTGGTCACTTCCGCGCGCGCCCCCTCGTGCAGGACGACGTCGCGGTCGAGCGCCAGCGTCGCCACCGCGCGGTCGCCCTGGAGCTTGATGCTCTCGACGATGCCGACGCGGACGCCGGCGATGCGGACCGCGCTCTTCTCGTCGAGACCGGCAACCGAGGGGAAGACGGCGTTCACCCGGAAGCGGCCGCCCCTGCTGCCGATCGGGATCTCCTCGATCTTGACGATGAACACGCCCAGGACGATCAGGGCTGCCAGCATGAAAGCGCCGACGCGCGCGGTGTGACTCATGCCACCTCCTCCTCCAGGGGCTCGCCCGCGAGGAACTTCTGGATGTAGGGGTCCGCCAGGGAGCGAAACACGTCCGGCCGGGCGATCGCGGTGATCTGCCCGCTCTGAAGCATGGCGATCCGGTCGGCGATACGGAAGGCCGACTGCATGTTGTGGGTGATCGTGACCATCGTGACGTCGAGCCGCTCGCGCATCTCGATGATCACGGCGTCGATGACGGCCGAGGTGATCGGGTCGAGGCCGGTGTTGGGCTCGTCGAAGAGCAGGATCTCGGGCTGCAGCGCGATCGCGCGGGCGAAACCGACCCGCCGCCGCATCCCGCCCGACAGCTCGCTCGTCGCCTTCGCCTCCACTCCTTCGAGGTGGACGAGCGCCAGGCACTCGCGGACCCGCGCGGCGATTTCGCCCTCGCTCGAACGCGTGTGGCGTCGCAGCGGGAAGGCGATGTTCTCGAACACGGTCATCGAGTCGAACAGCGCCCCCTCCTGGAACGACATGCCGAACTTGCGCCGGATCTCGAGACAGCGGGCCGGCTCGCAGTTGGTGAGGTCCTCGCCGTCGACGATCACGTGCCCGCGCTCCGGAGGGATGAGCCCGATGAGGTGCTTGAGGAGCACGCTCTTGCCCGCGCCCGAGCCGCCGACGATCACGAGCGACTCGCCGGTCTGGACCTCGAGGTTGATGCCGCGCAGCACCTCACGGCCCGCGAAGCTCTTCCAGAGGTCGATGACGGCGATCTTCGGGCGCGCCTTCGCCGCCGCTGCCGCCATGCCGCCGTCCGGTTCGCCAGCCGCCATCGCCACCCCCCCGCGCTCAGAAGAGGATCTTCGTGAGGAAGAAGTCCGACACGAGGATCACGACCGAGGCCATCACCACGGCGCTGGTCGTCGCCCGGCCGACGCCCTCGGCGCCGCCGGTCGTGAAGAAGCCTTTGCTGCACCCGGTCACCGACAGGATGAGGCCGAAGACGGCCGCCTTGATCAGGCCGGACGAGACGTCGTTCAGGTCCAGGAACTGGAACGTCTTCTCCCAGTAGGTGACGGGGTTGGCGCCCATGAGCGCGACCGAGATGGCATAGCCGCCGAAGATGCCGAGGCCGTTCGCGATCGCGACGAGCGGCGGCAGCATCACGGTCGTGGCGCCCACCCTGGGCACGACGAGGTACTGGATCGGTTCGGTTGCCATCGCGTACAGGGCGTCGATCTGCTCCGTCACGCGCATCGTGCCCAGCTCGGCCGCGAGCGAGGAGCCGACGCGCCCGGCGATCATGAGCGAGGCGAGCACCGGCGCCAGCTCGCGCGTCAGCGAAAGCGAGACCACCGACGCCACGAAACCCTCGGCGTGGAAGCGCTCGAAGCCGCGGTACGTCTGCAGCGCCATCACCATCCCGGTGAACATGGAGGTCAGCCCCACGACCGGGAGGGAATCGACTCCGACCCGGACCATCTGCCGCATCCACTCTCGGGCGTCGAACGGGCGCCGGAACGTCCAGTAGATCGTCGCGTGCAGGATGTAGAAGAACCGTCCCACCTCCTCGAACACGTCGAGGCCCTTCCTGCCGAACGCCTCGAGGATGCCGACGACTCCGGACGGGTGCGCGACCTCACCGTTCATAGCTGGAGAACTCCGGGTTCTCGAACCGCGTGAACTCCTCCAGGAACACCAGCTTGAACAGGTCGGTGGGACCGTTGCGCTGCTTGGCGATGATGATCTCCGCCAGGCGCCAGTCCTCCTCGTCCTCGGCCCCTTCCCCGGCCTGCAGGGCGCGGTTCTTCCGGTTGATGAACATCACGACGTCGGCGTCCTGCTCGATCGAGCCGGACTCGCGCAGGTCGGAGAGCTGGGGGCGCTGGTCGCCGCGCCGGTCAGGGTTCCGCGAGAGCTGCGAGAGGACGAGGAGAGGCACGTTGAGCTGCTTCGCCACCGCCTTGAGGCCGCGGGAGATCGCCGACACCTCCTGGGTGCGGTTCTCGGCTCTCATCCCGGAGGACATGAGCTGCAGGTAATCGACGACGACCAGGTCGAGACCGTGCTCCATCAACATCCTGCGGCACTTGCCCCGGAGCTCGAGGACGGAGATGCCGGCGGTGTCGTCGATCCAGAGCGGCGCCTCGGCGAGACGGTCCGCCGCCTCGGCGAGCCTCTGCCAGTCCGAGGCCTCCTGCCGGGTGTCCACGCTCTTGGAGAGCAGGCCGCGGGTGAGGCGTTTGACGTTGATGCGCGCCTCCGCCGCGAGCAACCGCCTGACCAGGGCGACGGCCGACATCTCGAGGGAGAAAACGGCCACCTTGAGGCCGCCCTTGACCGCGCAGTGCGACGCGATGTTGAGGGCGAGGGCGGTCTTGCCGACGCCAGGGCGCGCAGCGAGGATCACGAGGTCCTGCTTCTGCAGCCCGGACGTCAGTTCGTCGAGGCGGTAGTAACCGGTCTCGATCCCGGTGTAAGGGGCGTTCGACTTCGAGACGCGCTCGATGTGCGCCACCTCGTCGTGGGCGAGCTTGCCCACCGGCTGCAGGCCCCCCCGCATCGCGCGCTCGGCGATCGAGAGGATCTGGGTCTCCGCGGCGTCGAGGGCGTCCATCGCCTCGCCCTCGTCGCGCGCGCATGCGGCCATCAGCTCTTGTGAGATCCGCAGGAGGCTGCGCTTGACCGAGCGCTCCCGCAGGATCGCCGCGTAGTGCTCGACGTTCGCCGGGTCGGGAAGACCCTCCGCGAGGCTCGCGACATAGGCGATCCCGCCGGCCGCCGCCAGCGTGCCGCTGCGCTCGAGCTGGTCGGTGGCGGTGAGAAGGTCGATGTCGCGGTTGTCCCCGGCGAGCTGGCGGAACGCCTCGAACACCGCCCGGTTGGCGTCGCTGTAGAAGTCGTCGGCGTTGATCGCGTCCACCACGCGGTAGAAGCAGTTGGCGTCGGCCAGGACGGCGCCCAGCACAGCTCGCTCCGCGGCCTCGTTCGCCGGTATCCTGAGTATCTGTGGGGCAGTCGCCTGGCCGCCGGAATCGCCCGGCGAGCCGGCGGACCTGCTGCCGGGACCCCGTCCCCTCGCGTTTGCGCTCACCTCGAAATCGTAGCACGCCCGGCGTACACTGGGTTCGTCGTTGGCGCGGGCCGCCGCCGGTGAGGTGCGCCGCCCGTGGCGGCGTTCGAAGGCGTGTGGGTCCGGGGTTTTGGGGGTGCGGCATGATCGTGAGCTGCCCGAGCTGCAAGACGAAGTACCAGTTCGAAGAGGCGCGCTTCGGCGAGGCCGCCTCGAAACGGCTCAAGTGCACCCGTTGCGAGACGGTGTTCGAAATCACCAGGCCCGCGCCCGGGGCCCCGGATATGCAGCCGGCGACAGTCGTTGCGGCCGGGGGCGCCGGGAGGACCACCACGCAGCTCGTCCAGAACGGGGGGTCCGCCGCCGCCGACCCGGCGAACCTGCCGCACCTCGCCCCGCTCCCGCCCTCCAAGCGCTACTCCCTGGCCGTGATCATGGGCGCGAACGCGGGCCAGATCCACGTCGTCCGGCAGCCGCGCGTCGTGCTCGGACGCGGGAACGAAAGCGACATCCAGCTGCAGGACAGCGAGGTGTCCCGCCGTCACGCGATGCTCGAGATCCACGGCGACGAGGCCGTCGTGACCGACCTCGGCTCCACCAACGGCACCTACGTCGAGGCGGTGCGCATCAGGCAGGCCACGATCGGCAGCAACCAGGAGTTCTCCCTCGGCACGACGACGGTCATGTTCATCGTCACCAACGCGCACGACGGCCCGGTGGAGTAGGGGCCGGGACCGGACGATGCGGATCGCGGTGGCGATGTCGGGCGGCGTGGACTCCGCCGTGGCGGCGGCGCTGCTCGTGCGGGAGGGACACGACGTCGTCGGGGTCACCCTCCAGCTCGCGGACCTCTCGGCCGACGGCCTCGGCGTCTCGCGCTGCTGCGCCCCAATCGACGTCGAAATGGCCCGCGCCGTGGCGGGGCGTCTCGGCATCTCCCACCACGTCCTCGACATGACGGGAGCGTTCCGCGAGGGCGTCCTCGAGCCCTTCGTCGAGTCCTACCTGGCGGGCGAGACCCCGCTCCCGTGCGCCCGCTGCAACGCCCGGGTGAAGTTCGGCGAGCTGCTGCGGGTGATCGGGCGGTTCGGCAGCGAGGCCCTCGCCACCGGGCACTACGCCCGCATCGCCGGCGGTGGGGACGGCCCGGCGCTTCTCCGCGGCCGCAGCTCCGCGAAGGACCAGTCGTACTTCCTGTTCGGCCTGAAGCGCGAGCAGCTCGCGCGCGTCCGCTTCCCGCTCGGCGAGCTGACGAAGGACGAGGTGCGCGCCGTCGCGCGCGGCCTCGGCCTGCCCAACTCCGCCCGACGCGACAGCCAGGAGGTCTGTTTCGTGCCCGAGGGCGGCTCGTACACGGACGTGCTGGAGCGGCTGGCTCCCGAGAGGTTGCCGGGCGCCGGGGAGATCGTTGACCTGGACGGGCGGGTCGTCGGCCGCCATCGCGGGTTCCACCGTTTCACGGTCGGCCAGCGGCGCGGCCTCGGGGTGGCCGGGAAGGATCGGCTCTACGTCGTCGAGGTGAGACCGAGCTCCAACCGGGTCGTCGTCGGCAGGGCGGAGGACGCGTCGAACCGGCGCCTCCGAGTGCGCGAGATCAACTGGCTCGCCCCGACGCCGCCAGGTCCGGTGACCGCCGAGGTGCAGGTCCGCTCGCGGCACCGGCCGCAGCCCGCCACGGTGGCGCCCGGCCCCGAGGGCTCGGCCCAGGTCGATTTCGTAGAGCCCGTGCACGCGGCGGCCCCCGGCCAGGCTGCGGTCTTCTACGAGGGGGACCGGGTGCTGGGCGGGGGGTGGATCACAGGGGTCGGGGGAAGTGAGGAGTTGCGAGTGAGAAGTTAGCTCTTCGCTCTGCCCTACATGGTGTGCGTGGTCGGGGCTCCCTGCGGCCCCTCGTTGATCGCCCCGAAGTTGCGCTCGTAGATGGCCACGTTTTCGGTGAGCGCGCGCAGGAGCTGCTTGGCGTGCACCGGGGTCATCACGACGCGGGAGACGACCTGCACCTCGTCGCGCCCGGGCACGATGCGGCCGAAGTCGATCAGGAACTCCGCGAAGTTGTGCACGATCGACGCGAAGTTGGCGTACGTCCCCAGCGCCTGCTGGTCGGAAACGACGATCTTGATCTTGTTCTCGCCTTCCGGCATGGTGTGTCTCCCTCGCAATGATTCTACGGGAGCGGCGCGAGAAGGGCGAGGCCTGCTGCTGGCGGCCTTGGCAGTCCCGCTGGGACCGGGCCGTCCGGAGGAGCGAATGAGCGGGCGATGACCGGCAGCGTCACGTCCGGCGTCGTCACGACCTCCAAGCCGAGCCGAACCCACCCGGCCGCGAGTCGCCACGGCTCGTCCACATCGGCGGCCGCGTCCCATGCCTCCAGGAGAGTGCTCCGCCAGGCGGCCCATCCGAACGGGGGCGGCGCGAGGCGCCGGCCCGGCACCAGCGCGAGGTTGAGGTAGCCCGGATCCGAGACGTGCAGGCCGAGCCACGGATCGGCAGGGGCGCCTTCTTCGAGCAGAACCCATCCACTGGCCGCAACGCGCCGGCGGGTGACGAGACGCCCGGCGGCAACCGCCGTTCCGGGCACCTGCAGGAGGGCGAGCAGCTCGTCGAGCTGTTCGGCGCTCACGCCCCCCGGCGGGGGACAGACGATGACCTCTTCCGTGCGGGCGCGGGCAGCCGCGACCAGAGCCGACGGCGAGTCCCCCTCCACCGCCATCCGACGAGCGGGGTTCGACGTCCGCACCGGAGGACCCGATCCGAGGCCGTCAGCCGTCGCCACGGCACACGAAATGCGCGGGTCCGCCGCTCGACGAACGCGGAACAGGCTGGCGTTGGGTACGAGCACCCGGCCCGTGGCTTCACCGCCACGGGGGAAGGACCTCACGTGCTCGAGGAGCGCCTCGAGCGCCCGGCCGTTGGCCTGAGGCTTGGCCGACGCTGCGCCCGCCATCGAGCCAGCGGCAGCCCGCCAGTGGTAGAGGATGCCGGGAAGGTGGGCGAACCGGCCGCCGGCTCGAAGCACCCGCAAGGCGAGGTCGTAGTCCTGCGCCCCCTCGGTGCCCTCCCGGTGGCCGCCGACCCGCTCGATCATCTTGCGGCGGACGACACGCAGGTGGCTTGCCACGTTGAGAGCCAGCAGCAGGTGCCGCGACCACCCCGGCTTGAAGATCGGCTCGCAGTGCCGGCCGCGCCCTTCGAGCTTGTCCTCGTCGGTGAAGAGCCAGTCGGTATCCGGATTCGCGTTGAGAAAGCGTGCCGCGAGCTCCAGCGCGCGCGGGTGCAGCTCGTCGTCGTGGTCGAGGAACGCGACGAACTCGCCGCGCGCGTTGGCCACCGCATCGTTGCTGGCGACGGCGATGCCGCCGTTGCTCGACCGGTGTACGACGCGGACCCGGGGGTCCGACGCAAATTCCGCGAGAACGCGGGCGACGTGAGGCTCCGGCGCCGCGTCGTCGACGATGACCAGCTCCCAGTGCGGCCAGCTCTGCGCCTTGACCGAAGCCAGCGCCGCTCGCAGGTGCGGCTCGGGGACCCGGAACACCGGCATCGCCACGGTGATCAGGCGGGGGGACGGCAGCGGCCCCGCTTCGAACAGGAGGTCGCCGCCAGCGACGGCGGCGCGGTACCGCGGCGCGAGGCGCCATCGCCGGAGCGTGCGCCGGAGCTTGGCGGGAAGCGCCCCGGGCAGGCGAAGCCAGCCGAGGCCACGGCGCAGCAGCAGGCCCGAGGTCATCGCCCTACCGCCTCGCGCGCTGCCTGCCGGCGTCCGGTGAAGAACGCCGTGAGGAGCGTCGCGCGGTACAACCGGATGGGGAAGGGAACACCCCACCGGTCGAGCACCGACAGGAGCGGCAGGCTCGGCGACACGAAAGCCCGCGCCAGCGGATACCACCAGCGCGGCTCGAGGGGCGGCATCGCGTCGTTGGCGGCCAGCTCCGGGTGAAGCCCGAGCAGGACCCCGACGGTGCGGCCGACGTGCCGCTGCCGCCGGTGAAATCCGGCCATCGACATCGGGTGGACGTGCCTCGCTCGCGCCGCGGTGTGGAGGATCAACCGCAGGCCGCGGCGCGACAAGCGGTAACCCAGCTCGATGTCCTCCCAGTCCACGAACGTGAACGCCGGGTGGAACGGATCATCGCCGAGCACATCCCGTGGCAGCGAGATGTTCGAGGTGTAGAAACAGGTGAAGAAGAGGTCCTCGCCGTCGCGGAAGTGCCCGTACGAGAACTGTTGCCCGTCGCGGTTGATCAGTTCCAGGAACGGCGTGACCCGCATGTTCTCGCGATCCCAGTCGGTGAAGCCGAGGACTCCGGCCGGTTCCCCGAGACGGCGATGGGCCGCTACGTGCTCGGCCACGAGGGTCGGCGCGGCGATGATGTCGTCACCGAGGAAGAGGACGAGATCGCCGCCGGCATGGCGCAGCGCGAGGTTGCGGGCCCGACCGGGCTTGAGGTTCGCCTGGTGGAAGACCTTGAGGTCGAGGCGGTCCGCATGCGCCTGCCGCCATGCCAGCAGACTCTCCCAAGTGTCATCGGTGGAGCCGTCGTCGACTACGATCACCTCGAAGTCGTCGTAGGTCTGGGCGGCGAGCGCGGCGAGCGCGCGCTCGAGGATCGGCCAGCGGTTGAACGTCGGGATGACGACGGAGACGCGTGGTTTGGGCGGTTTCTGGGAGGGGACCTCGGCGCGAAAGCGGACCGCCCGGACGGCGCAACCCAGCGTACGGAAGTCCCAGTTGCCGAGTGTGCCGTGCGGCACCCACGGGGGCGAAGCGATCTGGATGTGGAGGAGCCCCCGAGCGTCGGACCGAGTCCGCAGCGAGACCGTTGCCCATTCGCGTCCCACCGGAGCTCGGGTGGTGGTGCCGTTGCACCGGAGCGTGACGGTCGCCGCCTGGGATCCGGAACCCAGTGAGACCTCGACGTCCACCCACCCGGGCCGATCCGGCTCGACCCGGAGCGCGCAATGCGCCAGACCGCACGTCCATCTGACCCTGTCGGAGTTCAGCGTCTCGGGGGCGTACCAACCGGCGCCCAGACGACCCAGCGCCGAATGCCGGGCGGGCAGGAGCGTCGGGGTGACGATCCAGTTGGCGGCCGTTTCGGCGTCCGTGGGCACCGGCGGTTGCGGCGCGGCGGGCGGCCAGCCGGCGCCGGTGATGAGCCCCTGCCGATACAGGTCGCCCTCGCTGCGGACTCTGCGCGCCTGCAACCGCCGTCGCTCCGCCACGGTCGTAGGCAGGTGGAGGACGTTCCACCAGCAGACCCAGAACGCCTGTCCGAACGCGCGGTGCACGAACCAGATGCGTGCGATGCGCCGAGCCGCGCGGAGGAGACCGATCGGTCGATAGCACTTGAGCAGCGTGCGGACGTTGTGGCGCATCCCCAGCCGCTCCCGCCAGCGGAGTCCGTGCGCCCTAACGGACGTGCCGCCGTAGGCGTGATAGACGACGGCACGCTCGCAGACGACGACGCGACGGCCCATCAGCCTGAGGCGAAGGCCGAGGTCCACGTCCTCGTGGTACATGAACATCGCGGGATCGAAGCCACCGACCGCCAGGAACTCCTCCTTGCGGATCAGCGCCGCAGCGGCAGTGGGGAAGAGCACGTCGTGCCACGCGGCGCTCTCGTCCCCAACCGGCCCGCGCTCGACGGGCGTCATGAAGTCGATGTCGTAGCCGTAGCCAGCGGAGGTCATCGTGCCGCCGCGGGCGTTGACGAGTTCCGGGAACTCGAGCAGGCGCAGCGTGGCGCACGACGCCGCGACCTCGGGGTCGGCCCGCAGCGGCTCGAGCAGCGCCGTCAGCCACCCCGGCTCGACCACGGTGTCGTTGTTGAGGAACGCGACGAACTCCCCGCGAGCCATTTGCACGCCGCGCCCGTTGGCCCGGCCGAAACCGAGGTTCCTGCCGAGCGCGAGCACGCACGCCTGGGGCCAGCGCTCGCCCAACCACTCGGCGCTCCCGTCGGTGGAGCCGTTGTCGACGACGACGACCTCGAACCCGACGCCAGCCGTACCGAACAGCGCCGGAAGACAGCGCTCCAGATGACTGCGGCCGTTGAAGTTGACCACCACGACCGAGACCAGAGGCGTATCGGGCGATGCGGTCATCGGCGGGCCAGCATCCTCCGCAACCGTTGGTAGAACCGCCAGCCGAGGGACGACTCGATCGCGCGCAGAGCGCCCTCGGCGGTTGCGAGTCGGCTGGAGAGCTGCGCAAGGTTGTTCGCGGCCGCGGCGAGCTCTGCCTCGCGCTCGTGCAGCCTGGATTCGAGCTCCGCCGTAACGACCTCGGTAACCCCGGGTGCCGTCTTGACGGCGTATTGCATTCGGCTCAACGC
The DNA here is from genome assembly GCA_963747245.1 of uncultured Acidobacteriota bacterium. Lineage (GTDB taxonomy): Bacteria > Acidobacteriota > Thermoanaerobaculia > Thermoanaerobaculales > Thermoanaerobaculaceae > RBG-13-68-16. Next base: position 40,693 of record CAVVEO010000009.1, on the reverse strand, counting down.
CTCCGCCGTGTAGCGGTGCGCATGCTTGGAGAAGATCGCCACACGCCCCTGGTGCTGGCGTTCCTGGCCTCCCCGGCCGGTGATGAACGCCTGGTCGAAGATCCTGTACTCGGCCACCTGCCGCTCGACGTGCCGGAACGGCAGGCGATCGGAGAGCCGGAGGAAGAGGTCCCAGTCCTCGAAGCACTCGAGCCGCTCGTCCATCCCGCCGATGTCGCGGAGGACGTCTGCCGGGATCAGGCAGGCGTTGATCGGGATGAAGTTCTCGAACAGGAGCGCGTCCAGATCGAAGGGACGGTTGAAGACCTGGAAGAGACGTGGAACTTCGCCCTCGCGGTGAAGGTAAGCGTCCACCCTCCCGTAAGGCACGACCTTCTCCGTGTTCCCCGCCTCGACCAGCCACGTCAATCCGGTTGGAGTCAGCAAGTCGTCATCGTCGAGGAAGGACACCCAGTGCCCGCGGGCGCCAGCAATGCCCGCGTTGGCCGCAGCGGAGCGGCCGCGCCCGGGCTGAAGGTCGATCAGACGGACGCTCGCACGTCCGGGGACTGCGCCGATGGCCTCCGTGACATCTCTGCCGCCATCGTTGACGACGACGACGTCGACTCGCGGATAGTCCTGCCGCGCCACGCTCTCAAGGGCCTGGCACAGGAGTTTCCGCCGGTTCTTGGTGCGAATAATGACCGAGACCAGCGGTTGATCGTGCACGGATGCATCATACCGTGGGCGGGTTGTTGACGCCTTCTCGCCCGACTGCCGAGCGTGTCGGCTGGCGACGAGGTCCGAGTGGGTACAATGAACAGCAGGAGGTGGATTGCTTCAAGCCTTACGCAGGGTCCTCGCCCGAGCCAACCGGCGGGCTTTCCGTCCGGGAGGTCTGCGGCGCGTCTGCGAAGTGTGGGGGAATGCCGCGAATGCCTGGCGGATCGGGGGCGAAGTCCACTGGACCGAACTCGACCAGGTGCAACGCCGCATCAACAGGCGCGTCAGCGGCGACCCGGGAATCGACCCCTACCTGCACTTCATCAGGACGTACCTTGGTCTCCCGATCCACTTGGACCGCGTTCTCACCCTTGGGTGTGGTTTTGGGGAGTTCGAACGTGGGAATGACGCAGTACGGCACCATCGCGCGCCACGACGCGTTCGACATCGCCCCAACGGCCATCAAAGAGGCTCGGAGGTTGGCGCTGGAAGGTGGCCTCTCGCATGTCAATTACGGGGTGGTCGATCTCAACGAGGTGGACCTTGAGCCCGCCACCTATGACTGCGTCTTCGGGATCCACGCCGTGCATCACCTCGAACGGCTGGAGCACGTCTTCTCGCAGATTCGGCGGGCGCTCAGACCCGGCGGATGGTTCGTCCTGAACGAGTTCGTCGGACCTACCCGATGCCAGTGGACGGCGCGCCAGCTGGAGGTGGTCAACGGCTTGCTGGCGGTGCTGCCGGAACGCCTTCGTCGCGACCGCGCTCACGAGGGCAGGATTAAGTCGAAGGTGGAAAGACCGACGATCGCCGAGATGGGCCGGATCGACCCTTCCGAAGCGGTTCGGTCCGCCGAGATCATGTCCCTGCTTCCCCGCTCGTTCGAGGTGGTGGAATTCAAAGGCTACGGCGGGACCGTGCTCCACCTGCTGCTGCACGAGATCGCCGGCAACTTCCAGGACGACACGCCGGGAGTGCGCGCCCTGCTCGACGCCATCTGCGACCTCGAGGAAGGCCTGATCACCGAGGGAAGCCTCTCCCACGACTTCGCATTCGTTGTGGCGAAGCGCCCGTAGGAGAGCGGGTTTGTTGGCCGGGGAGGGGCGGCTCCGCCTTCTCTGGCTGCCGCACTCTGCGCCAGTGCTTCAGAAGAGTTTCCGTGGCGGCGCGGGCGCCCCTTCATTCAGCCGACCTCAACGCCCCTGGTGCACGGGCCGACGTCTCCCAGCCTGGCGCCTGGAGCCGCGGATCTCGCCGAGCAGCAATTGCGAATCGGCCGGCCGCAGCCAGGGCCAGTGTCACCACGCCGGGCAGAGGTGCCGCAATCACCCGGTCGAACGAAGTGCCGAGCTGCCATACGACGCCCTCGAGTGTCGTGGCATACGCGGCGCCCACGGCGAGGCACCAGACGGCGAGCGCCACAAACACGCCGATGTTGGTCCTCCGCGCGAGGCTCGCCAGAGCCAGGAGCCAGGCCAGCATGCAGAGACCGCCCACCGTCACGGCATGTCCCTTCAGCCACCACGCGATCTGCTTTGCCGCGGCCAGCCAGGCGAGAGGGCTCATGCTCCTGGCCTCCACGGGGATTCCGTGCAACGCGAGGAACAGGTGCCAACAGATCAGCGGCACCGCGAGGGCGGTCGCCACGATCACGAGCGACCGCCTCGAGGCCGTGACGGCGACCCCGACGACACAGCCCAACGCGAGGGCCGCCCCTTCGTTCTTGGTGAGGCAGAGCCCCACGATGGCGGTCGAGAGGGTCAAGAGGGCGGCACGTTCCGGCTGCAACCGCCGAGTCGCGCGGTGCAGCGATCCGATGGCGACCGCGGCCAGGAAGGCGATCGCGAGGTCCGCGTTGCCCGAGTTCCCACGCTGGAGAACAACGGGCGCCGCCACGCCGACCGCCGCCGCCGTCAGCTGGATCGGGCGCGAGAGCCCGCGGCAGTTCTCCCAACACGCGGCAACCAGACCGAGAAAGAGGAGTGCGCCCCACGCGCTGGCGACCCGATCGGGCGCGCCCCCGAGGCGGATCCCGAACGCCAGGAGGTCGGTCCAGAGGGGCGGATAATCCGGGTGGTGCCATGCGTTCGGCCACCAGGCGGCCCAGCTGGCGAGCGTGGCCCCCGTGAGCGCGAACGTCTTCGCCTTCAAACCCCAGAGGTAGCGGAAGTCCCAGCCGATCGCTCCCCGGCTGAATAGCGCGGCGGCCCGGCCCACCGCCGCCAGCGCCGCGACGAGAGCCCAACCGCTCCTCCGGGTTGCGGGCGATCCCGCCGCCCGAGAGCGGCTCATCGAGAGCAGGAGGGCAGCCACCGTGACGACGAGGATCGCCGGCACCGATGGCGCGGCCCCCGCCAGATCGAACAGGAAGAGGAGCGAGCCGAGCGCAACCGTCCCGTACAGCGGCACCAGGACGACGGGGCTGCCCGCCGCCCCGAGGGGTCGGGAGAGCCGCCATCCGGCGTAACCGAGCAGACACGCGATCGCGGGGGCCAGCGAATCGACGATGACCGTCACCGGCCCGAACCCCGCTCGATCAGGTTCAAGCCGTTCATTCGCCAAACGGCGGTCCATCCGTCAGGGGGGGAGTCGGTGGCGCGGACGGTCAGCCACAGGTTCGGGGTTCGTTTCAGCGGCCATTCCTCCGGCAGGCACCAGTGGACGTCCGGCCGCCGCCAGCGGGCCTCGTAGACCCAGAAGACCCTGGTTTCCTTGGTCGCATCCGGAGGCGGGACGACGATGACGTGGCGTCCAGGAGTTACAGGCGCGTTCTCGAGGCCGGCCACGTCAACTTGCCATGGCCAGTGGGTGCGTTCCACGCACGAGTCCTGCCACGGGATCAACCCCGCGGCGACACTCAGCAGCGCCGCCGACAGCGCAAGCCAGGGCCGAACACCGGAGAGGGTTCCTCCGCCCTTCCGGGACCGAACCGGCGACGCACCGGCGCCCGGTCCGCAGTCGGCATCGTTGGGCGCGGCAGGGATTCTGCTGGCGGAGGGCGACCACCGCATCGCAGGTCACGCCGGTGGATCCGATACCTGGCCAGCCGGCAAAGGTACCGTCGAGTCGCTCGCTATCCCCCGACTCGTGGCGTCTGAACGGTTCCACATCGCTCCTCCGAATTACAGCGCTTGGAAACTGACGCTGTCATCGTACTATCTGCCGGCTTGCCGGGTCTACGCCCGGCCTCGCGGCGACGGCGTCGCAAGGAAAGCTCGCCGCGCCGCCCTCAGGCCGGACACAGAAAGTCGGTTGACCGGACCCGCGCAAACCCGTATTCTCGGCGGCGCCGGACTTTGCGCCGGCGCTTCACAAGACAGCCCGGCGCTGTCCGGGCGGGAGGCAGCGATGAGCGGCGTTTTCCGAGTTCCCCAACCGATCAACGAGCCGATCCGGAGCTACGGGCCGGGCTCGGCCGAGAAGAGGTCGTTGAAGGCGAAGCTGGCCGGGATGCGCGGCCGCCAGATCGAGATCCCGCTAATCATCGGCGGCGAGGAGGTGCGCACCGGCAAGCTCGGGACGTGCGTCGTCCCGCACGACCACGGCCACGTGCTCGCGACCTACCACAAGGCGGGGAAGGCCGAGGTGGAGCGGGCGATCGCAGCCGCGCGCGCCGCGCACGCGACGTGGTCGCGAGTGCCGTTCGTGGAGCGGGCCTCGATCCTGCTCCGCGCGGCCGAGATGCTCGCGGGCCCGTTCCGCGACGAGGTCAACGCCGCGACGATGCTCGGCCAGTCGAAGACGGCGTTCCAGGCCGAGATCGACTCGGCGTGCGAGCTGATCGACTTCTGGCGGTTCAACCCGTACTTCGCGCAGCGGGTCTACGAGGAGCAGCCGGCGTCGTCCGCCGGGGTGTGGAACCGGGTCGAGTACCGCCCGCTCGAGGGGTTCGTCTTCGCGGTGACGCCGTTCAACTTCACCTCGATCGCCGGCAACCTGCCGACGTCGCCGGCGCTGATGGGGAACACCGTCCTCTGGAAGCCGGCGTCGAGCGCGGTCTACTCCGCGTACCACGTCATGAAGGTGCTGATCGCGGCGGGTTTGCCGGCGGGCGTCGTGAACATGGTGGTCGGGTCGGGCGGGGAGGTGGGCAACCCGGTCCTCGCCTCGCCCGAGTTCGCGGGGATCCACTTCACCGGCTCCACCGCGGTGTTCCAGCAGATGTGGAAAACGATCGGCAACACCATCGCGAGCTACCGCTCGTACCCGCGGATCGTCGGCGAGACCGGCGGCAAGGACTTCGTCTTCGCGCACGCCTCCGCCGACGTCGACTCGCTGGCGACCGCGCTGGTGCGCGGCGCGTTCGAGTTCCAGGGGCAGAAGTGCTCGGCGGCGTCGCGGGCGTACGTCCCGGCCTCGCTGTGGCCGAACTCAAGGCCGCCCTCCTGGCCCAACTCGCCGAGGTCAAGGTGGGCGACCCCGAGGACTTCACCAACTTCATGGGCGCCGTGATCGACAAGCCCGCCTATGACAACATCAAGGCCTACATCGACTTCGCCAAGGCCTCGCCGGAGGCCGAGATCGTCGCCGGCGGCGGCTGCGACGACCGCACGGGCTACTTCATCGAGCCGACGGTGGTGCTGACCTCCAACCCGAAGTTCAAGCTCATGCAGGAAGAGATCTTCGGGCCCGTGCTGACGGTGTTCGTCTACCCCGACGCCGAGCTCGACAAGGCGCTCGAGCTGTGCGACACCGGCTCGCCGTACGGGCTCACGGGCGCGGTGTTCGCAGCGGACCGGCAAGCGATCCTGGCGATCGACCGAGCGGCTGCGCGACGCGGCCGGGAACTTCTACGTCAACGACAAGCCCACCGGGGCCGTCGTGGGCCAGCAGCCGTTCGGCGGGGCGCGGGCCTCGGGGACGAACGACAAGGCCGGGTCGCTGTGGAACCTGATCCGCTGGACGAGCCCGCGGGCGATCAAGGAGCTGTTCGTGCCGCCGGCGCACTTCGCCTATCCGTTCATGGGCGAGAAGTAGCGGGAAGGCGGGTCTGGGCGCCGCCGGTCGTCTGACCCGGGCCGGTGGGTGAGCGGGGGGCGAATGAGGGTCGTGGACACGCAGCCACTCGCGAACCTCCAGCTCATGGAGGTGCGCGACAGCGGCATGCACGTAAGCGGTTGGATCGTCCACCGCGACCATCCGCTCACTCATGCCACGCTTCAGATCGATTCCTGCCGATGGCGGACCGACGTCGCCCTGTCGGAGCGACCCGACGTGCGTCGCAACCTCTACCCGGAGATCGAGCACGCGGCGCGGAGCGGGTTCGAGGCGGTCGTACCGTGGGACACATCTGCGGGTGCCGCGGCGACACGGACGCTCAAGATCGTGGCGAGGAGCGTTGACGTGGAGCGCGGGAAGGTCACGGTCGAGCTCCGCGACCTGGGTCCGGAGCCCGGCCGCTTTCCCGTTCCTCCTGGCCTCCTCAAACAGGCCGTCGGCGGGCGACGGGCCGATTTCCTGGCGACGGGATGGCGAATCTACAGCGACCTGAAACGGCTTCTCGCGGCCCTCGGTGGCTGGCCGGAGTTCGACCGAATCCTGGACTGGGGTTGCGGTTGCGGGCGCGTACTCCGCTATCTGTATCAGGAGGTGCCGCCCGCGCGGCTGTTCGGGTGCGACATCGATCGTGGGGCGATCCGGTGGATCTCCCGAGCCGCCGAAGGCTCGTCGTTCCAGAGGATCCGAAAGGTCCCTCCGACTCCGTACGCCGCCGGGCAGTTCGACCTCGTGTACGGAATCTCGATCCTCACCCACCTGACCGAGGCCATGCAGCACAGGTGGCTCGACGAGCTGCACCGGATCACCCGGCCAGGCGGTGTGGTCGCCGTCAGCATTCACGGGCCGGAGTTGGTTCCGCCTCCACTTCGGAGCCGGCTCGACCGGGACGGTTTCGTCGACGTCGGATCCCGGCAGGCGTTCTACTTCGCGCCGTACGCGGGTCTCGGCTACTACCGGACCGCCTACCACACGCCGCGCTACGTCGAGGAGTGCTGGTCGGACCAGTTCGAGGTGCTGGAATACGCCTGCCGTGGCCTCAACGCACACCAGGACATGGTTCTGATGCGCCGCCGATAGGCGACACTCGCCCGGGGAGGCGCCGCACGGCATGGCGGACGCCGGATGACGCTGGACGCCGCGCGACCGTCCTCACACTCCCGCCTCCCGCCGCACCCCGTCGCGGTTGACGCACCGTTCACGCCTACCTAACCTGCGGGCGACGGGACGCCGGGAATGGACGACCTCGAGCACGCCTTCGTGGACGCCAGCGACCACTCGATGCTGGTCAAGGTGGGGGCCGGGATCTCCGTCGAGGCGCATCGCCGCGTCCGCGGCGTGTTCGAGGCGCTGCGCCGCTCGCCGCTCCCGGGGGTCGCCAACCTGCACCCCGCGTACGCCTCGGTGCTGATCTCCTACGACCCCGCGGCCGTCGGCCGCGACGACCTGCGGGCCCGCGTAGCCGAGCGGGTGCGCGCCGCGGCCGGCCTCGAGGTCGGCGCCCCGCCGGTGTACGAGATCCCGGTGGTGTACGGCGGAGATTGCGGCCCCGACCTCGCGGCGGTCGCCGCCCACTGCGGGCTCCCGGCGGACGAGGTCGCGCGGCGTCACGCGGCCGGCGAGTACTACGTCGCGTTCCTCGGTTTCTCGCCCGGGTTTCCGTACCTCGGTGGACTCCCCGCGGAGATCACCGCCCCGCGCCGCGCGACGCCGCGGACGCGCGTCGAGGCGGGGAGCGTCGCGATCGGCGGCAGCCAGGCGGGCGTCTACCCGCTGGCCTCCCCTGGGGGCTGGCAGGTGATCGGCCGCACGCCGCTCGCGCTGTTCGACCCGCGCCGCAGGCCGCCGGCGCTGCTCGAGCTCGGCGATCGCGTCCGGTTCGTGGCGGTGACGGAGGCGGGGTTCGCGGCGGATTCGGGCGTGGCCGGGACGGCCCCGCCAGCGTCCGGCGGGATCCGCGTGCTCGCGGCCGGCTTCCAGACGACCGTGCAGGACCTCGGGCGGCCGGGGCACGCCCACCTCGGCGTCTCCGCGTCGGGCGCGGCCGACGCGCTCTCGTTGCGGGCCGGCAACCTCCTGGTCGGGAACGCGCAGGGTGCCGCCGCGCTCGAGATGACGCTGGTCGGCGCGACGTTGCGCTTCGAGGAGCCTGCGACGATCGCAGTGACAGGATCCGACTTCTCGCCACAGCTCGACGGGCGCCCGGCCCCGCAGTGGACGGCGCTCGACATGCGTCCCGGTCAGACGCTGGCGATCGGCCCGACCCGGGGCGGTGCCCGCTGCACGGTGTGCGTGAGCGGAGGCATCGCCGTCGCCCCGGTGCTCGGCAGCGCCTCCACGCACCTCAGCTCGGGGCTCGGCGGCGCGGGCGGGCGCGGGCTCCGCAACGGCGACGTCCTCGCGATCGGGGCGCCGGCCGCGCGGCCGAGGCCGCGCACCGCGAACCTCGGGATCGTCGGGCGCTTGATGGATCGTTACACGATCCGCGTGACGCGGGGCGCCCAGTGGGACGCGTTCACGCCGGAGGCGCGGCGCGCGCTGCTCTCGTCCGCGTTCTGCGTCCGCGAGGACTCGAGCCGGATGGGGCTGCGTCTCGACGGGGCGCCGCTCGCGGCCGACCGGCCGGGGGAGATGCTCACCGAGGGCGTGTCGCTCGGGGCGCTCCAGGTGCCGGGGGACGGCCGGCCGATCGTCTCGTTCGTCGAGCACCAGACGACCGGCGGCTACCCGCAGATCGCCTGCGTGATCGCCGCCGACCTGCACCGGGTCGGCCAGCTGCGGGCGCGCGAAGGTGTCCGGTTCGTGGAGGTTTCCCTCGCCCAGGCCGATGCGGCCCTGCGCGAGCTCGAAGCCGAGCTGCGTTCGCACCTCGGGGGGGCGTGAGCCCGATGCCTCCGTTCTCCGGCTTCGGCTCGGTGTCGGCGGTGCAGTGGCGGACGCTCGCTCGCGGCGATGCTCGGCTGGATGCTCGACGCGATGGACGTGATGTTCTACGCCTTCGCCCTCACCGCGATCCGCGCCGAGTTCTCGCTCTCGGCCGCGGCGGCCGGCGGGCTCGCCTCCGTGACGCTGCTGACGTCGGCGGTGGGCGGGATCGCGTTCGGGGTCCTGGCGGACCGCATCGGCCGCGCGCGGTCGCTCGTCTGGTCGATCCTCATCTACTCGGTGTTCACGGCGCTCACGGCGACGGCGCACTCGCTCGCGGAACTCATCGTGTGGCGCTCGCTCGTCGGCATCGGCCTCGGCGGGGAGTGGGCCGCGGGATCGGTCCTGGTGTCCGAGAGCTGGCCCGCCGAGCACCGCGGCAAGGCGATCGGGCTGATGCAGTCGGGGTGGGCGATCGGCTACATCTTCGCCGCGCTGCTGGCCTCCGCGATCCTCCCGGCTCATGGTTGGAGGGTGCTGTTCGCGATCGGCGTGGCGCCGGCGTTGCTGGCATGGTGGGTGCGGCGGACGGTGCCGGAGCCGGAGATCTGGCGGCGCGCCGAGCGGAGCGCTCGGCTCGGGTTCACGGCGCTCTTTCGGCCGCCGCTGCTGCGCAACGTCGCCGTCGCGACCTCGCTCACGTCGTGCCTGCTGTTCGCGTACTGGGGCCTGTTCACCTGGGTTCCGGCGTACCTCGCGAGCCCGGCGGCCGCCGGCGGCGCGGGGATGGGGGTGGTGCGCTCGGCCGGGTGGATCGTCCCGATGCAGATCGGGGCGTTCTTCGGGTACGTGCTGTTCGGCGTGCTCGCGGACCGCTTCGGCCGCCGGCCCGTCTTCTTGCACGTTCGTCCTCGCCGCCGCGGCGCTCGTGCCGGTGTACGGCCGGATGGCCGCCGAGCCTGTGGCGCTGATGGCGCTGGGACCGCTGATCGGCTTCTTTGGGCACGGCTACTTCTCGCTGTTCGGCGCGATGCTCGCCGAGCTGTTCCCGTCGTCGGTGCGCGCCACCGCGCAGGGTTTCTGCTACAACTTCGGCCGGGCGGCGAGCGCGCTGGCGCCGTTCGTCATCGGCGCGCTCGCGGACCGGCACGGGATCGGCAGCGCGCTGGCGCTGACGTCGGCGTTCTTCGTCGCGGCGGGAGGCCTGATCCTGCTGCTGCCGGAGACCCGAGGGGAGGCGTTGCGATGAGCGAAGCGCCGCTGCCGACACCGACCATCGACCTCAACGCGGACGTCGGGGAGTTGCCCGCTGCGCTGGACGACGGCCGCGAAGAGGAGTTGCTCCGCCAGGTGACGTCGGCGAACATCGCGTGCGGCGGGCACGCCGGCGACGAGCGCACGATGGCCGGCGTGCTCGCCCTCGCGGGACGACTCGGCGTGGCGGCGGGCGCCCACCCCGGGTACCCGGACCGCGCCTCGTTCGGCCGCCGCTCGGCCGGGATGGACCCCCGCGCGATCGAGGAAACGGTCTTCGAACAGGTGCGGCTCCTGGCCGCGGCCGCAGACCGGGCCGGGGTCGAGGTGCGCTTCGTGAAGCCGCACGGCGCGCTGTACAACGACGCCGCCGGGGACGAGAACGTCGCCGCCGCGGTCGCCCGCGGCGTGGCCCGGTGGAGAAACCCGGCCGTCGCTTGTCGGCCTGGCCGGGTCGCGCTGTCTGGAGGTCTACCGGACCCACGGGTTCGAGGCGGTCGGCGAAGCGTTCGCGGACCGGGCGTACGAGGCGGACGGCACCCTGCGGCCCCGCGCGCTGCCCGGGGCGCTGCACGCCGACCCCGCGGCCGCGGCGGCGCAGGCGGTGCGCATCGCCGTCGAAGGTCGGGTGAGCGCATTCGGCGGCCTCGAGTTCGCGCTCGTCGCCCGGACGATCTGCGTCCACGGCGACTCGCCCGGGGCGGTCGCCGTCGCACGGGCGGTGCGCGCCGCGTTGCTCGCGGCCGGCGTCCGCCTGGCGCGGATCGGCGCAAAGCCGACGTAGCTGCCGTGGCGTTGCTACGAGGGCGCGGGCCCGGCGGCGAGCGACTGCACCGTGTTGGCGGCGAGGCGAAGGGTGCGGAACGACTCCGCCAGCGGCAGCCCGCGTTCCCGCCCGGCCTCGCGCGCGATCCGCTCGAACGCGGCGCGGGCCGGCCCCGGGGAGAACTGGGAGGCGTGCTCGCAGATAAGCTCGACCTTGCGGTCGAAGACGTCGGCGATGTCCACCCAGGTGTCGGGTTCTCCGGTGGGGCCCAGCCAGACCTCCCGGACCACGTGCGGCTGCAGGCCCTCGGCGATCAGCTCGGGGAAGATGCTCGCCTTCTTGACCGCCGGGTAGAGCGCTTCCACGGCGGCGTGGCCGGCGGCGCGGTGGTCCGGGTGGTTGATGTACGTCCCGTGGCGGAACCACACGGTCGGGTCGTTGGCCACCACGATGTCCGGCCGGACCCGCCGCATTACGCGCACGAGGTCGCGGCGCAGGTCGAGGGTGGGCTGCAGCATCCCGTCCTCGTACCCGAGGGTGATGACCTCGGCGCCGAGGCGTGCGGCGGCGCGGGCCTGCTCCGCGCGACGGCGCGCGATCACCGCATCGCTGGCGTCGGCCGGATCGGCGGTGCCCTTGTCGCCGTCCGTGATCAGGCAGAGGGTGATGGCGTGGCCCTCGGCCGCCCACTTGAGGAGGGTGCCGCCCGCCATCGTCTCCGCGTCGTCGGGGTGGGCGAAGAGCGTCAGGATGCGTTTGCTCATGGCGGTATACTACAAGGCAGAACGCGGCCCGCAGATTCCGCTCGATTGGCAGCCGCCGGATGTCCGATCCGCGGGGGAGACAATGGCACGATTGACCGTCCTTGTAGTGGATCGGCAGGAAGTCCGGCGCAAAGAGCTTGCCCGCGGGCTCGCGTCGTACGCCTACGAGGTCGTCACGGCCGCGGACGGCGATGAGGGCCGGCGGTTCGCCGAGGGTTTGAGCCCGGATGCGGTCGTGATCGAGGCCGCCCTCGCCGAGCCCGTGATGGCGGCGGCCGCGGGCGAGGCCGGGCCGCTGCGCATCATGCTCGACGACAGGGAAGTAGCGCCGGAGTCCGGTCCGGGACCGGTCGTGGCCGTGGCCGGGCTCGCCCCCGAGGCGGTCGTCCGCAAGGTCCGCACCGCCTTGCTCGGCCGCGAGCTGGGGATTGGGGCCGACGCCAGGCTGGAGGCTCTCGAGGGGAACCTGCTGGCGCTGCCGTTGCTGGAGTTGCTGCCGAAGCTGCGGCGCCTCGCCGTGAGCGGACGCGTGCTCCTCGGCGACGGCGAGGTGACGATCGAGGAGGGCGAGGCCGTGGCCGCCCGCGCCGGCGCCGCGCGCGGGGCCAAGGCGTTCGCGAGGCTGGCGCGCACCACGTTCGGCGGCTTCCGTGTGCTGCCCGGGCCCGCCTCGGTGCCGAGGGAGATTGCGGAGGACATGCTGAGCCTGATGGCGCTCGCGATGGAGGACCAGGCCCGCTTCGACGAGGCTCGCGGCCGCCTCCCCGACCTGGCGAGCCGGCTGCGCCTGGTGATCGGCCCGGCGTTCTTCGCCACGCAGTTCACGCCGGCCCAGCAGGGAATAGTGGCGGGGGCCCACGACGGCGGCACCATCCGCGACGTCGTCGACCGCGCCGCCGAACCCGACGGCGCGGTGCTGGGGGAGATCGCCAACCTGCGCGAGCTCGGCCTGGTGGCGTTGGACGAGCCCGAGATCAGGGTGCGGGTCGTCACCGACTCGACGGCCGACCTGCCGCCCGAGGTGGCGGAGGCCAACCGCATCCACGTCGTGCCGCTCTCCGTGGTCTTCGGGAAGGAGATCTACAAGGACGGCAGCGACCTGCGGCCGGCGGCGTTCTACGAGCTGTTGCGGGACCACAGGCGAGGGCACCCGCAGACCAGCCCCCCGACCAGGGGCGAGTTCCTCGCCAGTTACCGTCAGGTCGTCGACCGCAGCGACGTCGTTTCCGTCCACATCTCGGAGAAGATGTCCAAGACGGTGACGCACGCCCGCGCCGCGGTCAAGGAAGGCAGCGACGATTTCCGCAGGCTGCGCGGGGACGGCGCGCCGGCCGTGGAGGTCGTGGACAGCCTCCAGGTCAGCACCGGCCTCGGCCTGCTGGCGGTGATCGCCGCCCGACTGGCGATGCGCCGTCTCGAGGCGTCCGAAATCCGCGGCTCGGGTCGAGGCGATGCGGTCCCGCATCCACCTGCTCTTCGTCGTCGACACCCTGGAGTACCTCGCGCGCGGCGGCCGGATCGGCCAGGCGCAGGCTTGGTTCGGGGGTCTCCTTGGCATCAAGCCGATCCTCGGCGTGTTGAACGGCGAGGTCGTGCCGGTGGACCGGGTGCGGGGCGGCGCCAACGCCCAGGCCCGCCTGGTCGCCCTGCTCACCGAACGCGTCGACGCCGCCCGGCCGGTGATCGCGGGGATCGCGCACGCCGCCGCCCCGGAGTGGGCGGCGAGGCTGCGCGCCCTGCTGCAGGAGGCCTTCGAGATCGCCGAGCTGCTGGAGAGCGAGATCGGGCCGGTGGTCGGCACCCACGTCGGTCCCGGCTGCGTCGGCGCGGCGGTCTTCCAGCCGACCGGGGACGAGCTCGCGCTTCTGGCGCCGCCGTCGTAAGGAGGGGCCCCCGGGCGTGCGGCGGCTACGCCGCCGGTCCGCGTGGCGCGAGCGGGCGCGGCCGGGTCATCGCCTCGGGGGAGAGCAGCTCGTCCAACTCGGCGGCCGAGAGCAGGCCGGCGGCCAGGATGATCTCGCGGACGGACCTGCCGGTTTCGAGAGCTTCCTTGGCGACCTCGCCCGCCCGCTCGTACCCCAGCGCCGGCACCACCGCCGTCACGATCCCGATCGAGCGCTCCACCAGCTCGCGGCAGCGCTGGGCGTTGGCGGTGATGCCGCGGATGCAGCGGGTCGTCAGGGTGTCCACGGCGGCGGTGAGCATCTGCAGCGACTGGAAGAGGCCGAAGGCGATGATCGGCTCCATCACGTTGAGCTGGAGCTGGCCGGCCTCGGCCGCGAGCGTGATCGTCAGGTCGTTGCCGATCACCTGGAACGCGACCTGGTTGACGACTTCCGGGATGACCGGGTTCACCTTGCCGGGCATGATCGAGGAACCGGGCTGCATCGCGGGGAGCTCGATCTCCGCCAGCCCGCAGCGCGGGCCGGAGGAGAGCAGACGGAGGTCGTTGCACATCTTCGAGAGCTTGACCGCCGTGCGCTTGAGCACGCCGGAGAACATCACGAACGCGCCGGTGTCGGGCGTCGCTTCGACGAGGTTCTCCGCGGGCACGACGTCGAGACCGGTGATCCGGCGGAGGTGTTCGACCACGAGCAGAGGGTAGCGCGGGTCGGCGTTGATCCCCGTGCCGATCGCGGTCCCCCCCATGTTGACCTCGAGGAAGAGCCGGGCGGTCTCGCGCAGGCGGGCGATGTCCTCGCCCGTGGTGACGGCGAACGCCGTGAACTCCTGCCCCATCGTCATCGGGACCGCGTCCTGGAGCTGCGTGCGTCCCATCTTCACCACGGCGCGGAACTCCTCGCCCTTGGCGGCCAACGCCGCGCGCAGCTTCTCGAGGGCGGCGACCAGGGCGCGCAGCGAAAGCACCGTCGCGATCCTGAGCGCCGTCGGGTAGACGTCGTTGGTGGACTGCGAGAGGTTGACCTGGTTGTTGGGGTGGCAGCGCTCGTAGTCGCCGCGGCGGGTGCCCAGGAGCTCGAGCGCGCGGTTCGCGATGACCTCGTTGGCGTTCATGTTCGTCGAGGTTCCGGCCCCTCCCTGGACCGCGTCGACGACGAAGTGGCCGTGGTGGTGGCCGTCGACGATCTCCTGGCACGCCCGCTCGATCGCGGAGGCGACCTCCCCGTCCAGCAGCCCGAGCTGCAGGTTGGCGCGCGCCGCGGCCTGCTTCACCATGGCGAGGGCGCGCACGAGGGCGGGGAAGTGGGACAGGTGCACGCCGGAGATCGGGAAGTTCTCCACCGCCCGCAGCGTCTGCACGCCGTAGAGAGCGTCGGCCGGCACATCCCGGTCGCCGAGCAGGTCGTGCTCGGCCCTGGTCGCCCCTGACGCATACGCCTTGTCGCGCCCCACCGGGCCGGAGCTCGCGTACTGCAGGCGGCGGCTGATGGCGAGCGCGACGCGGCTGAGCACCTCGATGGCGGCGGCGCCGTCGGCCGACAGGCTCGTCCGCACCGCATCCCGTTCCAGCACGAGCAGCGACAGCGGCGTCAGCGCCCGCGCCGAGGTCGTGTGCACCGACGCGTGCAGGAACGAGCCCTCGCCCAGCGCGTCGCCAGGGCCGAGCACCGCCAGCCGCTCGAGCTCGTCGTGGCCGCCGCGCAGGATCTCGGCCTGCCCCTCGACCACCACGAAACAGGCGTGCCGGGGCGAGCCCTGGGTGTACAGCATCACGCCCGCCGGCACCTCGCGCGGACGGGCCGTGGCCGCCAACAGCTCCAACGCGGCCTCGTCGAGACCGGCGAACAGATCGCAGGCGCGCAGGTGTGTGCGTACGTCGTGCATCCCGCCTCCCCGCCGGATGGGTCCCCCGAGCTGCCCGGGGGTTGGCCGGCCGGCATATGGGGATTGTAGCGATGCGCAGGCTCGGAACTTGCGCACGCGGGCGGGCCTCCGGTAGGGTGGTCCGGTGCCTCCCGGGGAGCGTGGAAGGAAACGCGAGGCCGGCCGTGTTTGGCTTCGCCGGGGGTTGGCACCGTTGGAGCGGAGAAGGCGATGACGGCGAGCGCAATGAATGCGGTCGTGGCAGCCAGGATCGAGGTCGCTCCCGGTCTCGTCATTCTCAGGGTGGCGCCGGACGGCTGGAACCTCCCGCCGTTCAAGCCTGGCCAGTTTGCCGTGCTCGGCCTGCCGGCCGAGGCGGACCGCCACCCGGTGGCCGATCCGGAGGGGGATCCGCCGCCGAAGCCGGGCACGCTGATCCGGAGGTCGTACTCGATCGCGTCCTCCTCGGTGGAGCGCGAGTACCTGGAGTTCTACCTCACGCTGGTGCGGTCGGGTTCGCTCACGCCGAGATTGTTCGCCCTGAAAGCCGGCGACCGTCTCTGGCTGGGACCGAAGATCACCGGCCTGTTCACCTTCGAGCAGGTGCCGGCTCGAGCCGACATCGTGATGATCGCCACCGGAACCGGCCTCGCGCCGTACATGAGCCAGCTGCGCACCACCCTCCTGCACGACGCGGCCCGCCGGGTCGCGGTGCTGCACGGGGCGCGCCACTCCTGGGACCTCGGCTACCACGCAGAGCTGGTCACGATGCAGCGGCTGCAACGGCAGCTTCTCTATTTGCCCGTCGTCTCGCGCCCCGACGAGGAGCCCGTCGCCTGGGCGGGCGAGGTGGGCTACGTGCAGGACCTCTGGGTGCGGGGGGCCCTCGAACGGCATTGGGGCGTCCGACTGGGTCCCGGCAATACCCACGTTTTCCTCTGCGGCAACCCCGCGATGATCGAGACGATGGTGGCGCTGTTGGCCGGCGAGGGCTTTCGCGAGCACAGCCCGCGACAGCCTGGGGAAGTCCACGTCGAGAGGTTCTGGTGACGAGAGCGCCCTCCGTCCGCCTCCTTCTCGCCGTGCCGGTCGTCGCCGCCGCCGTCCTGGGCGCGGCTCTCGTCTGGCTGGCCGCAGTGGCTGCCCACACGCTGCGGGAGCGTGACGAGGCGGTCCGGCAGGGGGTGTTGCTGCGTCTCGGCCACGAGCTTGAGGTGGAGCTGCGCGAGGCGGGACCGGACGAGGCGGCCGGAACGCTCGATCGCTTCCTGGCTGCGAATTCGGAGGAGCTGACGGGCGCGGAACTGGTGGGGCCGCAGGGGGTGATCGCCCGGACGGGCACGGTGGCGCCGACGGCCAGCGGACAGCCGGCGTTGCTCGGGCCACGGTGGCGTCCGGCGGCCGGGACGATGGGGCGGGGCGCCGGCCCCGGGCGGGGGACGCTCGGCACGCTGCGACTGCAGCCGGCGAAGGCGCTGGGCGCCTCCGACCGGCTCGCGTCCGTGATGATGGCGGGGGCCTCGGTGGCGGCGGTCGGTCTCGTGGCGTTTTCGCTCTTCGGAGTGGTCGGTCTGGCGCAGCGGCAACGCCTCGCCGCCGCCGAGGCGGAGCGGCAGCGTCTGGAGGTGCTCGCCCTCGCCGGCGCGGGCCTGGCCCATCGACTGCGCAACCCCTTGGCCGGCATCAAGGGGACGACGCAGCTCCTCCTCGAGGGCGCGCCGCCGGCGACCGAGGCGCGGGCCAGGCGCATCCTCGAGGCGAGCGAGCGGATCGAGGTGCTGCTCGGACGGCTCCTGGCGTTCGCCCGCCCGCCCGAGCCGAGCCCCGAGACGCTCGACCTTGCGGCGCTTGCCGAGCGCGTCGCGGGCCGCGCCCCGGGTGCCGTGCGCGTGACCTCCAGCGGTGAGGTGCCGGCGTGGGCGGACGGGGAGAACGTCGAGAGCATCGTCGAGGAACTGCTCGGCAACGCGCGGGCGTCCGACCCGGAGGGCGAGCTGGAAGTCGAGGTGTGGCGGGATGGGAGGGTCGCGGTGGTCGAGGTGCGCGACCGCGGCCCCGGCCTTTCGGTCCAACCGGAGCAGGCGTTCAACCCGTACGTGACCACCCGACCCGAGGGCGCCGGCCTCGGTCTCGCAATCGTTCGCGCTCTGGCGAACGCGAACGGGGGACGGGCCACGCTGGCCGCGAGAGCCGGCGGCGGTTGCGTGGCGCGGCTCGAACTCCCGGCCGGGAAGGGCTGACGTGGCCCGCATCCTGGTGGCCGACGACGAGCCCTCGTTCCGCGAACTGCTCGCGGACATCCTGGAAGGCGCCGGCCACGAGGTGGTCGAGGCCCGCGACGGCGCCGAGGCGCTGGCGGCGCTGGAGCGGGGCGCGTTCGACCTCGTGCTCGCGGACCAACGCATGCCGCGCATGGATGGCCTGGAGCTGCTGCGGCGCAGCCGTCAACTTGCCGCGCCGCCGCCGGTGGTGATGCTCACCGCGTACGGCACGATCCCGGAGGCGGTGGAGGCCGTGCGCCTCGGCGCCGCCGATTACCTGACCAAGCCGCTGCCGTCGCCGGCCGCGCTGCTCGCGGCGGTTGACCGCCTGCTCGCTCCCGAAGAGGGAAGCGGGGCGTTCGTGACCGAGGACCCGACGGTGAAGGAGCTGCTCGACCTGATCGACCGGGTCGCGCCTCGCGACGTGTCCGTCCTCATCACCGGCGAATCCGGCACCGGCAAGGAGTTGGTGGCGCGCCGGCTGCACGCGAAGAGCGCCCGCGCGGCGGGCCGGTTCGTCGCGGTCAACTGCGCGGCGCTGCCCGAGGCGCTTGCCGAGAGCGAGCTGTTCGGCCACGAGAAGGGCGCGTTCACCGGGGCCGAGCGCCAGCGGCAGGGCCGGTTCGAGGAGGCCGGCGGCGGTACGCTGTTCCTCGACGAGGTTGGCGACCTGCCGCCCGCTTTGCAGGCCAAGCTCCTCCGCGTCCTCGAGGAGCGCGTGGTGCGGCGGCTCGGCGGCGCGGCCGACATCCCGGTGGACGTGCGGCTGGTGGCGGCGACGAACCGCGACCTCTCGGCCGCGGTCGCCGGCGGCGGCTTCCGCGAAGACCTCTACTTCAGGTTGGCGGTCGTGACCGTCGGCCTGCCTCCCCTGCGCGAGCGGCCGGGCGACATCCCGGTGCTGGCACGGCACCTGGTCGCGGACCTCGCGGCCCGCCATCACCTCCCTGTTGCCGGAGCTCGATCCGGCGGTGTTCGCGGCGCTGCAGCGCCACCGGTGGCCGGGCAACGTGCGCGAGCTGCGCAACGTGCTGGAGCGGGCCCTGATCGTGCGGGCCGGAGCGGCGATCCGGGCCGATGACGTCACGCCCGCGATCGTGGCTGCCGCCTCCGCAGGGGAAGGCGGCGCCATTCCGCTCGACCGGGAGGTGCGGGAGCGGGAGGCCCTCCTGGAGGCGCTGCGGCGCGCGGGCGGCAACCGCCAGGAGGCCGCGCGCCTGCTCGACGTCTCGGTCCGCACCCTCTACTACCGCCTCCGTCGCTTCGGGATCTCCTGACTGCAACGCCTTGCGCGCCGGCTGCAGATCTCTGCAGCCGGACGCGGCGCGCGCCCGGCTCGGATCTCCGGAACGTTCATCGAATCAACCACTTGGAAATTGAAGCGGGCGTGGCACAGCCCATGCGTACGTGATGAGCGGCTCCGGTCACTGGAGCGACGACAAGGGGGTGCGGAGATGAGGACCAGATTGATTCCAGGGGTGGCGGCGCTCGGGATGGCGCTGATCGTGTCAAACCCGGTGGCGGCGCAACGGGTGCGGAGCGGGGCGGGCGACGGGACCGGTCTAAGGGTGGACACCAGCACGACCTTCACCGTGCAGGGCGAGGTCGCGAGCTTCCAGGCCGGCTTCGGCCAGACGATGCCGCAGCTCACCGTGCGCGAGGCGGGCGGGAAGGAGACGACGTTCGTGCTTGGGCCGTTCCGCTACCTGCAGGCGCAGAACTTCTCGGCCCAGGCCGGCGACCGCGCCGAAGTCAGCGGGTGGGCGTGCGCAAGTTGCGATCAGGGCGCCGTCGTGGAGCGGGTGAGGAACCTGACTCGCGGGCTCACCCTCGTCCTGCGCAACGCCGACGGTACCCCGGTGTGGAGTGGGCCGGCGGGCCAGGGCGTCCGCCGCCATCTGGTGGGATCCGCGGCCGGCACCGGCGCGGCGCAGGGCCTGGGGATGGGCGCGGGCCCGGGCATGGGCGCCGTGCAGCGCGGTGGGCGGCACCTCTGTGGCGCCGACGGCCCCGACCTCGGCCGGACTGAGACGTTCGTGGGCGCGGTCAAGAGTTTCGCCGGCGGCCCGGGCGAGGGCTTTCCGACGCTGGTGATGTCGTCGGCGCAAGGCGACGTTGTGATCGTCCTTTCGCCCTACCGCGCGCTGATGCAGGCAGGGTACACGCCCGCCGTCGGCGCCGAGGTCGAGGTCGAGGCGGCACCGGTGAGCCTGGATGGCCAGGACCACTGGGTGGCGCTCGCCATCAAGGATGCCGCGACGGGCGTCGAGGTGGTTCTGCGTGACGCAACGACGGGTTTGCCGCTGACCAGGGGCCGGGGCGGAAGGCGCTGACCGAGCTCGTCCGGATGAAGGGGGAGGACCGTTCCTCCCCCTTTCGCCGTCTCAGCCGAAGCGCCCGGTGATGTAGTCCTCGGTCTGCTTCTGCTTCGGGTTGGTGAACAGCTCCGTCGTGGTCCCGAACTCGATGATCCGCCCCTGGTAGAAGAACCCCGTGTAGTCCGAGAGGCGGGCGGCCTGCTGCATGTTGTGCGTGACGATGACGATCGTATAGCTCGCCTTGAGCTGGACGACCAGTTCCTCGATGCGCGAGGTCGCCACCGGGTCGATCGCCGACGTGGGCTCGTCCATGAGCAGCACCTCGGGCTCGACCGCGATCGCGCGGGCGATGCAGAGGCGCTGCTGCTGGCCGCCCGAGAGCGCCGACCCGGACCGGTGCAGCTTGTCCTTGACCTCGTCCCAGAGCGCCGCCGCGCGCAGCGCCTCCTCGATGCGGCCGTCGAGCTCCGATCCCTTCACGCGGTAGTGGAGGCGCAACCCGTACGCCAGGTTCTCGTAGACGGTCAGCGGGAAGGGCGTCGGCTTCTGGAAAATCATCCCGACCCGGCGCCGCAGCTCGATGACGTCCACGCCGGGGGCGAGGACGTTCTCGCCGTCCAGCCACACCTCTCCGGTGGCGCGCTGGTCGCGGTAGAGCTCGAAGATCCTGTTGTAGACCCGGATGTGCGTGGACTTGCCGCAGCCGGAGGGCCCGATGATCGCGGTGACGCTGCCGGCGGGGACGTCGAGCGAGTTGTCGTGCAGCGCCTGCTGCTCGCCGTAGTAGAAGTTGAGGCCCCGGACCGAGATCTTCGTCTGCGCAGCGGCGGCCGAGGGCCCGCGCACGCCTTCGGTGGTCTGCGGAACCGCGGGTCGCGGCGGGGCGACGTCGGGCTGAGGTTGAGCTCGTCACTTTCTCTCCCGTGCCAGCGCGCGGGACACGACCGTGAGTGCCAGCACGCCGATCGCGATGATAAACGACGCGCCCCACGCGGCCTGCTGCCAGGCGGGGTACGGCGACATCGCGTAGTTGAAGATCGTCACCGTCAGGTTCGCCGTGGGACCGCTCAGCGAGCGCGGCCAGTACGGGCTGTTGAGGGCGGTGAACAGGAGCGGCGCGGTCTCCCCGCTCACCCGCGCGACGGCGAGCAAGCACGCCGGTGAGCAGGCCGGCGCTGGCACGCCCGGAACAGGATCTGCACCGTCGCGCGCCAGTGCGGCGAACCGAGCGCCAGGGCCGACTCCCTCAGAGCGTTGGGCACCAGGGCGAGCATGTCCTCCGTCGTCCGCGCGACGACCGGCAGAACCAGGAGCGCCAGCGCGACCCCGCCCGCCCACCCCGAGAAGTGGCCGGTGGGCAGGACCAGGATCGCGTAGACGAAGAGGCCGATGATGATCGACGGAATGCCCATCATCACGTTGGCGAGGAACCGGACCGCCGTGGCGAACCGGGTGCCGCGGCCGTACTCCGCCAGGTAGACGCCCGCCAACAGGCCGACTGGGACGCCGAGGGCGCATGCCAACAGACGTGATGACGGCGGTGCCGACGATGGCGTTGCCGAGTCCGCCGCCGCTCCCGCCGGGCGCGGACGGCAGCGAAGTGAGAAACGTCCAGTTCAGCGCGGCGGCGCCGTGGCGAAGGACCACGAAGAGGATCCATGCCAGGAACCCGAGGCCGAGCGCCGCAGCGAGCGCAGAGAGAATCTTGACCGCAGCGTCCGTCGCCTTGCGGGGCCAGGCCGGACGGCGCTTCATGAGCGTGTCCCCGCCTGGCGGGCCAGGCGAGTGAGCCAGAGCTGGGCGAGCACCTGGATGACGAGCGTGACGACGAACAGGATGAGTCCCAGCTCGACCAGCGCCGACAGGTAGACCGGCTCCGACGCCTCGGTGAACTCGTTGGCCAGCGTCGACGCGATCGAGTTGCCGGAAGCGAACAGCGATGCCGCGATCCGGTGGTCGTTGCCGATCACGAACGTCACCGCCATCGTCTCGCCGATCGCCCGGCCGAGGCCGAGGAACACGCCGCCGACGATCCCCTTCATGCCGTAGCCCACCGTCACCTTGCGCGTCACCTCCCAGGTCGTCGCCCCCAACCCGTAGCCCGCCTCCTTCATGACCGGCGGCACGAGGGCGAAGACGTCCCGCACGACCGCCGTGATGAACGGCAACACCATGAGCGCCAGCACGAGACCGGCGGTGAGGACCCCGATCCCCATCGGTGGGCCCGAGAACAGCGGCAGCTTGCCCAGCACCTTCTGCATTTCCGGCTGCACGTAGGTGGCCATGAGCGGCGCGAGCACGAACAGGCCCCACATCCCGTAGATGATGCTGGGGACCGCGGCGAGCAACTCGATGCCGTAACTCACCGGGCGGGCGATGCGGGGGTGGGCGACCTCGACGAGAAAGAGGGCGATGATGAAGCTCAAGGGGACCGCGATCAGCATCGCGATCACCGTGGAAAGGATCGTGCCGAAAATGCTGCTCGCGGCGCCGAAGTTGTCCCGAACCGGGTCCCACGCCGAGGACCACAGGAAGCTCCAGCCGAACCTGTGGATCGAGAGACGGGAGCGGTACAGCAGGACGACGAACAGGCCTGCCATCACCACGAGCACGAACCCGGCGCAGGTGAAGGCGGCCGCCCGGAACACGCCTTCGGCGACGAGTGGCGCCCGACCGTGCGTACGCCGGACCATACGCCTCGCGGGGAGAGCGGCCGCCGCAGCGGCGGCCGCCCTGCCACGATCTTCGATTCCGGTCACTTCCAGATGGCCTGACCCGCGGAATGCACCTTCGCCGTCCAGTTCGCTTCCATCATTTCGGCGACGTTCTTGGGCATCGGGACGTAGTCCAGCTCCTCGGCCATCTTCTGGCCGTTGGCGTAGCACCAGGCGAAGAACGAGAGCACGGCCTTGGCCTTGGCGGCGTCCGGCTGTTCCTTGTAGAACAGGATGAACGAGGCGCCGGTGATCGGCCAGCTCTCCGCGCCCGGCTGGTCGGTGAGCACGAGGTAGTAGCCGGGGGCGTCCTTCCAGTCGGCGTTGGCGGCCGCGGCCTGGAACGCCTTGGCGGTAGGCGACACGAAGTTGCCGGCAGCGTTGCGCAGCAGCGCGTATGTCATGTGGTTCTGCAGGCAGTAGGCGTACTCGACATAGCCGATGGCGCCGTTGATGCGCAGCACGTAGGCGGAGACCCCCTCGTTGCCCTTGCCGCCGACCCCGGTCGGCCAGGAGACCGCGGTGCTCGTCCCGACCTTGGTGTGCCACTCCGGCGACACCTTGTCGAGGTAGTTGGTGAAGATCCACGTGGTGCCCGACCCGTCCGCGCGGTGCACGACGGTGATCGCCAGGTCGGGGAGCTTGACGCCGGGGTTGGCCGCGGCGATCTCCGGCGCGTTCCAGTTGGCGACCTTGCCGAGGTAGATGTCGGCGAGCAGCGTGGGCGTGAGCCTGACCTCGCCGGGCTTGACGCCGGGGACGTTGAGCACCGGGACGACGCCGCCCATGATCATCGGCCACTGGATCAGGCCGATCTCGTCGAGCTGCTGCTGGGTGAGCGGCGCGTCGGAGGCGCCGAAGTCGACCGTCTTGGCCTTCGTCTGGGCGATGCCGCCGCCCGAACCTATCGACTGATAGTTGAGGTGGACGCCGGTCTTTGCGGCGTATGCGTCGGCCCACTTCGCGTAGACGGGGTAGGGGAACGTGGCGCCCGCCCCCGTGATCGTGGTCTGGCCGAACGCGAGGCCCCCGGCGAGGGTCAAAGCCGCGGCCACCGAACCCAGGACCCAACTCTTGCTGGACCGTGTCATCGTGCGCATCCTCCCTTTCGGCCCGGCGGGGCTGCCCGAGTCGCAGGCTCCCCGGCCGCCGCCGTGGCACTTGTACGGTCCGCATGTGAACTCCCTGTGAAGAGTCGCCGTTACGCACGGACCGCGGTGGCCGGCGGGCCGGGGGTTCACGGCACGACGGTGACCGAGAGCGCGCCGCGCAGGTCGCCCTCGCGGTAGCCCGTGGCGCGGTCCTTTGGGTAACGCTCGGCGAGCGCGGCGCGCACCGCGGGGTCGAGACCCGACGCGGTGCCGTGGCACGCCAGGCAGAGCTTGCCGGTCATGATCGGCCGCATCACCCGCAGCGTCCTGGCGCCGTCCGCCACGACCCAGGCGTCCTCCTCCTGAGGCGCGGCACCGCGTCCGATCGCCTCCTGCCAGCGGGACAGCACGGCGGCCTCGAACGGGTCGGGGGCGTTGCCGGGGTTGCGCACCCTGGTGCCGACCCGGCGCACCGTGAGGCCGTCGCCGGACAGCCGCGCGGCGATCGCCGGCGCGGCCTCGGAGCACACCGCGATCGCCTTGGCCGGGCCACCGGCGTCGAGCTCCTTGCGCAACCGGCCGAGCAGCTCCGTGGTCAGCGCGGCGGCGGCGTGGTGCGCGCGTGCCAGGGAAGGATCGCTCGGCGCGACCGCCGCCGCGCCGGCAGCAGCCGGCGGCACGGGGATCGTCGCGAGGAGCACGGCGAGGGCCGTCTCAGCCATCATGTTCGCCTCCTCATCCCAATCGTACCTCCGCCCCGGCCTTCCTCCCGGCGGGTGCGGCCCGGCGGAGCCGGGACCGGCCGGTCTGCACCGGCGCTCAGGCGGAGGAGAGCCTGCCCCCGGCGGCCAGGTAACCGTGCCGGACGTAGTCGGCGACCATGCGGTCGGCGTTGTATCGCCACGCGAGCGTCATGATCGACCGCTTCATCCGCTCGACCCAGCCGCGCGGCGGCGCCGCGCCGTCGCGGTCGTAGAACAGCGGCACCACCTGTTCCTCGAGCTGCCGGTAGAGCGACTCGGCGTCCCGCGCCCACTGCACGGCCGGGTCGGCGTGTACCATCCCGTCGCCGACGGCGAAGCCGTTCTTGCCGTCGTAGCCCTCGGCCCACCAACCGTCGAGCACCGAGAGGTTGAGGCCGCCGTTGAGGACGACCTTCTGGCCGCTCGTTCCGCATGCCTCCATCGGCCGCAGCGGCGTGTTGATCCACACGTCCACCCCCTGCACCAGGTGGCGCGCGACGTTGATGTCGTAGTCCTCGACGAAGACGATGCGCCCCTCGAAGCGGGGATCTCGCGCGACGGCGAGCAACTCCTGGAGGAGCTTCTTCCCCGCATCGTCGCGCGGGTGCGCCTTGCCGGCGAAGACGATTTGCACCGGCCGCGCGGGGTCGCCCAGGATCCTCGCCAGCCGGTCGAGGTCGGTCAGCAGGATCGTGCCGCGCTTGTAGGTGGCGACGCGCCGGGCGAACCCGAGCGTCAGCGCGCGCTCGTCCAGCAGCTCCGGCCGCCCAGCCCGCCGGCGGACGAACTCGACGAGGTAGCGGCGCAGGACCTCGTGCGTCTCCCACAACTCGCTGTCGTCCACGTCCGCGATCGGGCGCCAGGCGGCGCACTCGCTCTGGCGCGCCGGCCAGTCGGCGCCCAGGTTGCGGTCGAAGATGCGGTTCATCGAAAGGGCGAGCCACGAGCGCACGTGCACGCCGTTGGTGATGTGCCCGATCGGGACGTCCTCCTCGTCGCGCCCCGGCCAGACGCGCCGCCACATCTTCCGCGCGACGTGGCCGTGCAGGCTCGAGACGCCGTTGCGCCGGCGCGAGCCGCGGATCGCCAGCACCGTCATGCAGAACGGCTCGTCGCCGTCGCCCGCGTTCACGCGTCCGAGGGCCATCATCCGTTCCGGGTCGAGGCGCAGCGCCGCGCGCAGCCAGCCGAGCTCGCGTTCCACCAAGTCCGCGGAGAAGCGGTCGTGTCCGGCCTCGACCGGGGTGTGGGTCGTGAACACGGTCTGCAGCGCGGTTTCGCGCAACGCGTCGTCGAACGACATCCCCTCTTCCTCGAGGCGCTCGCGCGTCCGTTCGAGGATCGCGAAGGCGCTGTGGCCTTCGTTGAGGTGCATGACCGCCGGCCGGATCTCGAGCGCGCGCAGGGCGCGCAACCCGCCGATGCCGAGCAGCGCCTCCTGGCGGATGCGCGTGACCTCGTCGCCGCCGTACAGCCTCGCCGTCAGCTCGCGCAGGTAGGGAGGGTTGGCCTCGACGTCGGAATCGAGGAGCAGCAGCAAGGTGCGGCCGATGCGGGCGAGCCAGACCGCCGCGTGCAGCGCCTCGCCGTTGCACGGCAGCTCGATCGTGATCGGCGCGCCGTCGGGGTCCACGGGCCTCCGCAGCGGCAGCGCCGCGATGTCGATGTGGCCGTACTCCTCGGTCTGCCAGCCGGTGGCGTCGAAGTGCTGACGGAAATACCCGGTCGCGTAGAACAGGCCGACGCCGACCACCGGCAGCCCGAGGTCGGAGGCGCTCTTCAGGTAATCGCCTGCCAGCACGCCGAGGCCGCCGGAATACAGGGGGAGCGACTCGTGCAGTCCGAACTCCGCGGAGAAGTAGGCGATCGGCGTCGCCTGCAAGCCCCCGGCGTGGGCGGCGCACCACGACGACTCGCCGATCAGGTACTCCTGCAGGCGCCGGTAGTGGAAGCTGACCGCGTTCTCCAGCGACAGCTCCGCAACCCGCGCGGCGAGCGCCCCCGGTCCGAAGCGCTTGAGGAGGGCGATCGGGTTGTGGTTGGTCTCGGACCACCCGGCCGGATCGAGCTGGCGGAACATCTCGAGGACCTGCGGGTGCCAGTTCCACCACAGGTTGAACGAGAGCTCCCGCAACTTGTCCTCGACGGAGAGCGATACCTGCTCGTGCGCCAGGGTGTCGCCGAGCGTCCGCGACGCGAGGTCCAGCAGCTTCCGGTTCATGCTCCCTCCCACGCCGCCGCGGGCCCGGCACCCGAGTTCACGGCGACCGCTCTTCGTCCCAGCTTGCCAGGATTTCGGTCTCGCCGCACCCCTCCACCTCGGGCTCGAGCGTCGCGTGCGCCACGCCCCAGCGCTCGTGGAGGAACGCCTTGATCTCGGCGAACAGGCCCTCGATCGCGCGGCCGTCGAGGGTCTCGCTCACGACCACGTGGGCCGTGAGCAGCCGCTGGCCGGGGCCGTTCTGCCAGAGGTGGAGGTGGTGCAGCGTGGCGCCTGGGAAAGCCCGCGAGACGTCATCGAGGAGCGCTTCGAGGGAGACGTCCGATGGCGCACCCTCGAGCAGGGTGGAGAGCGTCTCCCAGATGAGCGACAGCCCGCTGCGGAGCACCGCGAAGACCACGATCAGCGCCGCGGCGGGGTCCACGTATAGACCCACCGGGGTGTGCGCCAGCAGGGCGGCGGCCACCACCGCCAGCGAGGCCAGGGCGTCCTGGGCCATGTGCAGGAAGGCGCTGCGGACGTTGATATCGTCCTTCTCGTGACGGCGCAGGAGCAGCACGGAGCCGACGTTCGCGGCGAGGGCCAGGAGCGCGACGGCCAGCATGAGCCCCTGGGCCACCGGAGTGGGGTGGAGCAGGCGCACGAGGGCCTCGCGCGCGATCACGACCGAGACGGCGATCAGCACGACGGCGTTGGCGAGGGCGGCGATGACCTCGGCGCGCTTGAAACCGTAGGTGTGGTGGGGCGTAGGCGGGCGCCGGCTGAGGCGCCTCGCCCACAGCGCCAGCGCGACGGCCGCCACGTCGCTGAAGTTGTGCGCGGCATCCGAGAGCAGCGCCAGGCTGCCCGAGAGAAAGCCACCGAACAGCTCGGCCACCGTGATCGCCACATTGAGGGCGGCGCTGGCCCACAGCCGCCGATCCATGTCGGCGCCCGCAACAGGCCGGAGGTCGTGCCGGTGGCTCACGGCGCCGGCTCGCCGGCTTTCGATGTCCCGCCGAGGTCGGCGAGCAGGGGAGTGGCGGCGTCGAGGGTGCCGGCCGCGGCGAGGTGGCGCGCGATGCGGACCGTGTCCAGCATTTCCTCGGCCGTCGCCCCCGCCTGCCGCGCCATGTAGGCCTGCGAGCGGACGCAGTTCGCCTGACCGCGCCCGAGCGCGGCCGCCACCGCGATCAGCGAGCGGTACTTGGCGGGGATCGGGCTGGCCTCGCGGCCGACGCTCCCGGCCGAGTTCATCGCGGTGCCCACGAGCAGGTCCGGAGCCAGGTTTACGAGGAGCTTCGGCCAGGCGGGCAGGGTATCCCCCATCTTCTGGCTCATCATCGCCAGGACCTGGTCCGGGGTGGGTGCGGTCGGGTTGCTCATCGCTCTCTCCTTTGCGTCCACGGCGTCAGGTACAGCCGGGCTCACGAGGTTCTCGTTCGAGTGTAGCGGCAAGCCGCTCACCCAGTGGTTTCGTCCACCCAGACCAGGCCGTTGACGCGTACCAATTCCTTGACCTCGGCGAGGAAGGGACGGACATCGCTGTCGTCGATCGAAGTCACGCCGAACGCCATGAAAGCCGGGGTCTTTTCCCGGAGGCCCTTCACGGTCGGCACCTCGAGCTTCAGATCGACGATGTCGAAAGGGCGGTCCTGGATCAGCTCGTCCAGTTTGACGAGGAAGCGCTTCTCGCCGAACGTCCCGGCGATGCTGACGCGCGCCCGCGTCGTCGTCTCGGCGAGCTTCTTCTCCGCCGCGGCGCGCGCCTCGACGGCGTCGACCTTCGCCCGTTTGCTCGTCGCCTCTTGTCTTACCTGACGGAAGATTCTGTGTTCGCGCTCGGCTTTGCGGACCAAATTCTTGTCCGGGAATGCGATGGCGTCGGTCGGGCAGACCATGGCACAGGTCGAGCAGCCGACCATGCAGTTGTACTGGCGCGCGGCCTCCGCCCGGGGAGGCGTGTCCGCCGTCATCTCGAACACCTCCCGCCCACAGGTGACGAAGCAGAGCTGACACCCGATGCACGCCTCGGCGTCAACCGTCGGGAACCATGGAATTTCGCGTCGAGGCACACCGTGCCAGGCGGTGGTGCTGAGATCTCTTGCCATACCGGAGCCTTCCTTCCTTTGGCCGCTCGGCTAGCCGGCCGGGGTTTCGTCGGTCTCGGGGACGATCTTGCGGCCGCCGGTTAGCCAGTTCTTGGCGTTCTCGAACATGTCGTAGAACACAGGCACGTAGATCAGCGTCAGGAACGTCGAGACCATCAGGCCGCCGATGGCGACCACCGCCAGCGGGGAGAGGCGCTCGAGCCCGATCGCCCACTGCAGCGCGATCGGCAGCATTCCGACGGCGGTGCCGACCGCGGTCATCAGGATCGGCCGCGTCCGCACCCGGACGGAGCCGGTGAGCGCGTCGTGCAGGCTCTCGCCGCGCGCCCGGGCCTCCTCGATGAAGTCGATCAGCAGGATCGAGTTCTTCACCACGATGCCGGCGAGCAGGATCATCCCCATGAACGCGGGCATGCACTGGTGCTTGCCCACGATCAGCATCGACCAGGTGGCGCCGATCATCCCCAGCGGGATCGCCACCATGATCGTCAGCGGGTGCAGGAAAGACTTGAACGCCGGGATCAGCGAGAAGTAGAGCAGGATCAGGCCGAGCACGAGCGCCGCCATCAAAGCGGAGAACGCCTCGTCCATGGTCTTGCGTTCCCCCTCCTCGGTGATGGTGTACCCGGGCGGCAGCTTCAAGCCGGCCATCGCCTTGTCGACGTTGTCGTTGATGTGGGTCACGGCCTGAACATTGCGGTAGCCGAGGAGGTCCACCGTCGGCGCGATGTCCTGGTGGGTGTACAGCGTCGGCACCGTCGCGGTCTCGATGCGGCCGAGACTGGCGAGCGGCACGGTCCCGCGCGGCGTCAGGATGGGGAGCGTCTCCAGGCGGGCCGGGCTGTCGCGGCGGGCGGCTTCGGCCTGCACCCAGACCGCGAACGAGTCCTGGTTGGGGACGCGGAACAGCGTCGCCGGGAAGCCGCGCACCTGGCCGCCGACCTGCGCCGCCACGGTGGCGGCGTTGACGCCGTAGATGGACAGGAGCTCGGGGTTGGGGAGGAAGCGGTACTCGACGCGGTCGAGCGTCCAGGTGGGCACGACCGACGTGATGCCGCCAGCGGTCATGAGCCGCTGCTGCACCTGCTGGCGCAGGTTGTCGAGCACCACCGGTTCCGGCCCGGAGATCATGAGGTCCACCGTCGAGCGGATGGTGGAGAGCGGCGTCGCGCCATAGTCGAACGCCGCCGGGAAGCGGATACCCGGGATCGCCTGCAGCTGGGCGAGGACCTTCCCCTCGATCGCCCACATCGTCTCCTTGCGCTGGAAGCGGTTGACCAGGTGGACCGTCACGAACGCCTGCTGCGGGTTGCGGCCGGAGCCGAACGAGAGCACGCCGGGCTCGGAGCCCAGGGTGCTCGAGGTCATGGTGACGCCGGGCTGCCGCCAGATCGCCTTCTCGGCCGTGGTGAGCAGCGCTTCGGTCTGGCCCAGCGACGTGTTCGGGTAGCTCTCGAACGTGACGCGGAAGATCCCGGTGTCCATCGGCGGCATCAGGTCGCGGCCGATCAGGGGGATCACGACGCGGCCGGAGAACACCAGCAGCATCACCGCCGGCATGATGAACAGCGCCTTGTGGCGCAGCGCCACGCCGAGCGTCTTGACGAAGAACTCCTGGATCGGGTGAAGCACCTTGCCCTGGACGAAGCGGTCGAGCGCGAGCTCCCAGCGGAAGCGCTCCACCTTGCCGCCGAGGCGCAGGATGAACGGCGCCAGGATCGGCAGGATCGTCACCGACACCAGGTACGACGCGATCAGCGCGATCGACAGCGTCAGCGAGAGCGGCCGCAGCACGGTCTGCACGAAGCCGCCGATCCAGATGATCGGCACCAGGACCACGACGGTGGCGTAGGTGCCGGAGAGGATCGCGAGCATGACCTCCTGCGTTCCGCCGACGACGGCGTCCTCGAGCTTGGCCCCGAGCTTGTGGTAGTGGCGCTCGATGTTCTCCAGCACCACGATCGCGTCGTCGAGGAGCATGCCGACGCCGAGGATGACGCCGGTCAGCGTCACCATGTCGAACTCGAAGCCGAACAGCCACATGAACGCGAAGGTGATGAGGTAGGTGAAGGGGATCGAGATCCCCGCCAGCAGCATGCCGCGGGTGTCCGCGAGGAAGAGGAAGATGACGATGACGGTCATGATGATCGCGTCGCGCAGCGCGTCCACCATGTTCGACACGCTGGTGGAGATCAGCTCACCCTGGGTGTCGGCGACGGTGAACTCGAGGCCGGGGTACTGCTTCTCCAGCTTCGGCAGGTTGCCGAGCACGGACTGGATGGTCGGCAGCGCGAAGCCGGAGAGGGCGCGCTGGATGTTGATGCCGATCGCCGGCTTGCCGTTGCCGTGGAACGCCGATTGACGCTCCTGGATGCCGACGTGGACGTCGGCCACGTCCCGCAGGTAGACGGGCGGCCCAGGGGCGGTGCTGACGACGATGCCGCCGACCTCCTCGGGGCGGATGAACTCGCCCTGGCTCTTGAGCAGGATCTGGCGCCCCTGCGAAAACACGAGGCCCTCTGGGGTGTTGCGGTTCCAGGTGTTGAGCGCTTCGACGACCAGGCCCGGTCCCAGGTGGAACGCCTGCAGCCGGTTGGGGTCGAGGTCCACCTGCACCACGCTCTGATAGCCGCCGAACACCTCGACGTTTTCGACGCTGGGGAGCCGCAAAAGCGTCTCCTTGATCGGGTTCTCGGCCAGCCTGCGGACCTGCGCGAGGTCCAAGTGCGAACCGGGCTTCGGCGTCACCGCGAGTGTGAGGACCGCCTGTGTGGCCGACGAGACCTTGTACACCTGGAACGGGCGGATGTCGGGCGGCAGCAACGGACGGATCTTGTTGAGCGCATTGGACACGTCGGTCGCCGCCGAGTCCAGGCCCTTGCTGTACTCGAACTCGGCGGTTACCACCGAGACCTCGTCGTTGGCAGTCGAGGTGACGCGGCGCACCAGCTCGATCGTCTTGAGCTCCTTCTCGATCACGCGGCTCACGTCGCCCGCCACGTCGCCGGCCGAGGCGCCGGGCCACACCGTGACCACGGCGATCTGCGGCCGCTCGCTGTCGGGGAAGAGGTTCACCGGCATCTTGAAGAACCCGACGAGCCCCACCACCGCGAGCAGCAGCACGACGGAGAGCAGCAGGTGCGGCTTCTTCACGTACGAGCCGACGAAGTTCATGACGCGCCTCCGCCCTGGGCTGTGACACGAGTGCCCGCCGTGAGCGCCATCAGCTCGCTCGGCAGGCCCAGGATCACGGTGTCGCCCGCCTTCAGCTCGCCGGCCTGCGGCGCGATCACCGCGCCGTCGTCGCCGCGGCGCAGGACGGTGACCGGGACCGGCCGGGCCGTGTCGTTCTCGACCTTGACCACCAGCGTCGCCTCGATGCCTTGGAGGAGCGCCCCGTTGGGCACCACGAGCCCCGAAGCGGGCGCGGCGGCGTAGCGGGCGCTGACGGTGGCGCCCGGAGGCAGGTCCAACGGCGAGCGCGGCAGCACCGTCTCCACCGACCCGAGGTGGGCGGCGTCGAGCGCCGGATAGATTCGGGTGGTCGTCCCCACCACGGCGGCGGCGCCGCTGCCGAACGTCACCCGGTCGCCGACCCGCAGTTGCGCCAGCTGGTCCTGCGCCAGCTTCGAGAGCAGCTTGACGGGCCCCGGGACCTGGATCGTGTACAGCGGCTTGCCGGGGAAGGCGAGGTCGCCGGGCTCGGCGAGCCGGGCGGTCACGACGCCCGCGTAGGGAGCGGACGTCGAGGCGTAGGAGCGCACGACCCTGGCGGATTGCAGCGCCTTCTCGGCGCCGACCCGGGCCGCGTCGGCGCCGGCGAGCTGTGCCTTGGAGATGTCGAACGCCTGCGGCGCGATCGCGCCCCCGTCCAGCAGCGCCTTGTCGCGCGCGAAGATCGCCTTCTGCTTGCCGTAGTCCTCGTCGGCGGCGGCCAGGCGCGCCTGCGCCGCCTGCATGGCGTCATCGAGGGTGCGGGGGTCGATGAGCGCCATGACTTGGCCCTTCGCCACCCGGTCCCCCTCGCGCCAGGGCATCTCGAGGATCGCCCCGGGAACCTGCGCGGCGACGGTTGCGGCCGTCTCCGACTCGATGAGCGCCACGGTCTCGACGCTGTTGCTCGCCTGCCCGTCGCGCACCGCCGCCGTGCGCACCGGGGTGGGCGGGTTGGGGGGAAGCGGGAGGTGGGCGAGCTGCCGCTTCTTGTGCACGACAACCATGGCGAGGAGCACCACGACGATGACGGCGAACCCGACAGTGAGTAGTCTCTTAGTCATGCTGGCCTCCCTGGGCCGATACGAAATCGAGGTAATCGACGGCGCTCTGCAGGGCGTACAGGCCCTGCCAGTAGCCGGTTTCACCCTGCATCTCCTGCGCCCGCGCGGCGAGGTAGTCCTCCATCTTGCCGGTGCCCTGCTCGATCTTGAGATGCTCCACCCGGGCAACCTCGGCGCCGAGCGAGCGCTGCGCCTCGCCGGCCGCGAGTTGGGCGCGCGCCGCCTGCACCCGTCCCAGGGCGTCCTGCACCTGCGCCAGGATCTCCAGCTCCTTGGCCCGTTGCTGCCGCTGGGCGGCCTGGAGGTCGAAGTCGGCCGCGCGCAGCGCGTGAATCCGCTGCAGCCCCTCGAACAGGGGTAGCTTGAGGTAGAGGCCGAACTCGTTGGTGTCGATGCGGTCCTTGACCCCCGGCGCGGAGTTGGCCATGACGTTGCCGCCGAGCACGAGTTGCGGCCCGAACGCCTCCTTCGCCAGCATGCGCTTGCGCTCGGCGATCGCCACCGCGGACTTGACGGCGGAGAGGTCGCGCCGGCCGGCGAGGGCGTCACTGCCATCGCGGCGGAGCGCGCCGGTGGGGGGGGCGGGCGTCTCGGGGACGTCGGCCAGGGTGTACCCCCCGGGCGGCGGCTCCTCCCCCATGAGCGCGGCGAGCAGCGCGTCGAGGGAGCCGATCCCGGCCTGCACCGCCTCCCGCTGCGCCCGGGCGCTTGAGAGCGCGAAGTGGACCTTGGCGCCGTCCACGCTCGCCCAGGTGCCGACCTTCACCTTGAGGTCGGCATCCTTGGCGTCGTTCTCCAGCGCCTGCTCGTACGCCGTGACCGCGGCCAGGGCGTGTGTGAGCGTGAGCGCGTTGCGGTACGCCGCGCGCACGTTGTACCGCACCTCGTCCGCGCCGTAGAGCGCGAGGTCCTCGCCGCTGCGCTGCGCCAGCTCGGCGATCAGCCGCCCCTCGTGCAGGGCGCCGCCGGCCAGCAGCGGGATCTGGTAGGCGACCCCGTAGTGCAGCTGGTTGCGGTCCCACGGCAGCTGGTAGAACCCCAGGCTCGGGGTCTTGAACAGGTCGATCGAGATCGGCACCAGCGAGCGGTTGGTGTCGAAGTGGTTGTACGAGCCGACCAGGTCCGCCTCGCCGTACCTGCGTCCGGCCGCTTCCTGCGCCCGCTGCGCCGCGGCGAGCGCGGCCAGCTTGGCGGCCTGGAGACTGGGGTTGGCGGCCAGCGCGCGCGTCGTGGCCTCCTCGATCGTGAGCGAACGGGCGCCGACGGGGAAGAGCGCCGCGGCAATCAGGATCGCTGCAAGCCGTTTCATGCCTGCCTCCTTGCCGGGTCGTGCCGGCGGCCTGGTAAATGCGTTTGAGATCGTATTTGCTTCGTACTCCTGTTGCGACCGCCGAGGAGCTGTTCGAGCTGCCGCAGCAGCGTGCGCGCGGTTTCGCCGTCGAGCGAGTAGAAGACGTTGGCCCCGTCGCGGCGTGAGCGCACGAGTTGGCCGTCCTTCAGGATGCGGAGGTGGCGCGAGAGCGTGGCCTGTTCCGCCGCGAGTGCGGCGGCGATCCCGCACACGCAGAGCTCGCCGCGCTGCCGCAGAAGGGTGAGCAGTGCCAGACGGAGCGGGTGCGCGAGCCGCCGCAGCCGTTCGGCCCCGGCATCCCATGTCTGTGTCCGTGCGTCTATATGGATATCCATAGATCGTGCCCCCAAATCATGGGCGCCCGCTGCGCCCGCATCACACCGTACGGCTGCGCCGGGAGCGTTTCCTTGTCGCGCGACAAGTCAGCGGCGCGGCGTTTGGATTCCTTGGGCCGGACGCGAATTCCCGGGTTGACGGCCGTGGCTCCGGGGTGACCCATCCCGGAAGCGCGACCGTTGCCTCAGTTCGAGGGGCGGCGGTTGCCGGCGCGCAGCGCGAGAACCCTGATGCCGCCGGTCGAGGTCTCCACGGGGCCGCACGCGGTCTGCAGCGGACACGCGGCGCACGCGCCGGGGCAGGACGGCGGGGGAGGGGCAAGGTAGCCCTGGCGCTGCAGCTCGGCGAGCATCGCATCGACCAGCTCGCGGCCGACCCCGAGCGCGGCGGCAAGATCGCCGGCGGTGTGCAGGTTCCCTTCGGCGATCAGGGCGAGCAGACGGGCCAGCATCACAACCTCGAGAAGACCTGGTACGTGATCGTGCCGACGCCGAGGGAGAGGGCGAGGAGCATCGCGACGCTGAGGAGCGCCCACCTCCAGCCGGCCTCCTGCTTGGTCGCGGCGACCGTGGCGACGCAGGGGACGAACAGCATCTGCACCACAAGGAACGCGAGCGCCGCGGACTGCGGCAGGGCGGCGGCGACCTGTCTCGCGAGGCCCACGCCCCGCTCGCCGGCGCTGAACAGGACGCCCAGAGTGGCGATCGTGTTCTCCTTCGCGACGAAGCTGGTGAGCAGCGCGACGATGAACCGCCAGTCGTCGAGGCCGATCCACGCCCCGATCGGTGCGAGCGCGCGACCGACGCCGGCGAGGAGGCTGTGCTCCATGCCGGGGCCCGGCCAGCTGCTCAGGGCCCAGACGATGGCCGCGACGACGACGATCACGGAGCCGGCCTTCTTGAAGAACGCCCAGACGTTGTTCCATACGAAGAGGCCGATGGTGCGGAGGTTGGGGACGTGGTAGAGGGGCATCTCCATGATGAACGCCGTCTTGGCGCCCCGGAACGCCAACCTGTTGAGCACCGCGCCCACGATCACGAGGACCAGGAGGTTGAGCGCGACCAGCCCCACCATGACCCAGGTCGCCAGCTCCCCGAAGAACGCCGGCGCCAGGAAGGTGACCACCGCGAGGCGCGCCGTGCACGGCACGAGCGGCGCCAGCAGGAGCGTCAGCAGGCGGGCGCGGCGGTCCTCGATGATCCGCGTCCCCAGCACGGCCGGGATGTTGCAGCCGAAGCCGAGGAAGAGCGGGAGAGAGGACTTCCCGTGCAGGCCCAGGCGGTGCATGAAGCGGTCCATCACGTAGGCCATGCGGGCCATGTAGCCCACGTCCTCGAGGAAACCGATGAGGGCGAAGAAGAAGACGAGGATCGGCAGGAACGAGAGGACCATTCCCGCGCCGCGGATGAGGCCGTCCGCCACGAACGCCGAGAGCCATGCCGGCGCCCCGGACAGGGCGGCCCGCGAAGCGCCGGCCAGCGATCCGCCGATCGCCCGACCCAGGAGGCTCACGAGCGGCGATGCCGCCGTGTAGGTCAGCCAGAAGACCCCGGCGAGCACGCCCAGGAGCAAGGCTAGCCCCCAAAGCGGGTGGGTCGCCACGCGGTCGAGGCGGTCGGTCACGGTGACGACGCCGGCCCGGGGGCGGACGACGGCGGCGCGGACCATCCGGGCGATCCACTCGTAGCGGCCGCCGGCGATGTCGAGGTAGGCATCCTCGTGCTGCCTGAGGATGGGCTGAACCCCTTCCCACGCTCCGGGCGCCGCCGCGCGCACCACCGCGGCGATCTCGGCATCGCCCTCCAGCAGCTTGAGCGCCGCCCAGTCCGTGGGGTAGAGAGGCGGCAGCTTCCCGGCGAGCTGCGCGGCGATCGCGGCGAGGACCGGGCGGTGCGCGGGCCGGATCTCCGGTCGCACGGGCGCGAAGGCGCCGGGGTCCGCCGCGACCCGCAGCGCCGCTGCCATGAGGGGGAAGAGCCCCTGGTTCCGCGAAGCGATCAGCGGGACGACCGGCACCTTGAGTGCGGCCTCGAGCACTTCCGGCTCGACACGGACGCCCTGGCTCTCGGCCACGTCCATCATGTTGAGGCCGATCACGACGGGTCTCGGCAGCACCAGCAACTCGGCGAGGAGGTACAGGTTGCGCTCCAGCGCCGCGGCGTTGACGATGGCCACGACGACGTCGGGACGTTCGCGCAAGATGAAGTCCCGGGCGATGCGCTCCTCCTCGGAGTTGGCGGTGAGGCTGTAGGTGCCTGGAAGGTCCACGAGACGAATCCGCGTTCCGTCGTGGTCCATCTGGCCGGTCTTCTGCTCCACCGTCTTGCCGGGCCAGTTGCCCACGTGCTGGTTGAGTCCGGTGAGGCGGTTGAATACCGTGGACTTCCCGACGTTCGGCTGCCCGGCCAGGGCGATGGTGACGCAGGCGCCCGACCCCACGCTCACGCTTCGCCCTCGGTGGTTTCCACCAGCACGCGCGCCGCCTGTCCGATCCCGAGCGCGACGCGGGTGTGGAGGACGGCAACGGTCAGCGGCCCGCGCCCGTAGTTGTGCACGACGCCCACCAGCGCTCCCGG
Organism: uncultured Acidobacteriota bacterium; assembly: GCA_963747245.1. GTDB lineage: Bacteria > Acidobacteriota > Thermoanaerobaculia > Thermoanaerobaculales > Thermoanaerobaculaceae > RBG-13-68-16. The sequence continues at coordinate 3,604 of CAVVEO010000009.1, read as the reverse complement.
GGCGAGCCCGATCCCCGCCAGGCGGGCCGCCAGTCTTCGCCCGCCCTGCAGCTCGCGCACGATCCCGCGCTCGCCGGACTTGAGTTCCGAGAGCGGCTTCAGCACGTGCCCGCCCCCTGGCTGCGGCGTCCCGCCTCGGGGCCTGGGAGCCTCCTTCGCCTGGCGGACGAGCCCGCCACCCGGCGCGGCGACGGCGCGCCGCAGTGGGCGCACTCCGGGCCGGAGCCGCGGTTCGGGCACGCGAAGCCGATCCCCTCGACCCACTCGGCGACGCGGCGCGGACAGCCGTGGACGAAAGCGGCGAAAGCGCAAAAGCGGTCGATCACCCCAGGGGCGAGAACGTGCTCCATGCGGCAGGCGCCGGCGTCGGCGTCCTCCTCCGGCAGCGCGAGGACATGGGTGAGGAACTCCTTCAGCACGCGGTGGCGCCGCGTCACCTCGGCGGCGATCCTCCGCCCCGCCGGGGTGAGGGTCGCGTGGGTGTACGGCTCGTAGCGCACGAGTCCCTTGGCCCTGAGCGCCCGCAACGCGCCCGTGACCGAAGGCTGGGAAACGCCGACACGAACGGCGATGTCGCGCACTCGCGCCCCCCCCGCGTCCCGCTCGAGGGCGAGGATGATCTCGACGTAGTCCTCGAGGCTCTCCCCGAGCCCCGGGCTCTTCTTGGCCGCCATCCCACCTCCTGAGAGTTAGGATACCCTAAGATCGGGCCGGCGGGCGGGCCGGCGGCTTGCGCGCCGCCGCGCGGCGCGCCAGACTGCGCGGCCGGCAGGACGGACCTGGAGGTGGGGGATGAGCGAGTACGCCACGGTTGATCGCGAACAGCTCCTCGAAGCGCTCGCGGCGTTCGCCAAGAACTGGCTGGCCCACGACGGGTCGTGGTTCCTGGCCGCGGAGGAACGGTTCGGCATCGAGGCGGCGATCGAGCTGGACGCCGCCGCCTGGGCCCGATTCGCGCCGGTCGAGGCGAAGCGCGCGCTCGACTTCCTCGGCATCGCGCCCGGCGGCGGCCTCGCCGCCCTGGAACGAGTCCTGAGCGCGCGAATGTACGCCCTGATCAACCCGTACCGGACCGAATGGGCCGAGGGCGGCACGGTGCTGCGCTTCGTGACCGAGGCGTGCCGCGTGCAGCAGACGCGACGGCGCAAGGGGCTGCCGGACTTTCCGTGCAAGAGCGTGGGCCAGGTCGAGTTCGGAGGGCTGGCCGCGACGGTCGACCCCCGCATCCGGGTGCGTTGCCTCGCGTGTCCGCCGGACCCTGGGGCGGACGGGACGTGCGCCTGGGAGTTCACGCTCGCCGACGCCCCGTGCGCCGGCCACACTTGACCCTGCGGCAACGCTCCGAGTACCGTGACGGCGCGACCGACCGGGAGTGAATCGGCCCTGCCGGTAGGCGCGAGACCACGACGGGAGGACTCCAGTGATGCTCCGAACCCTCACCCTCACCATCGTCGGCGCAGCCGCGCTCGTGGGCATTTTCGCCACGTCCGCGTCGGCCGGCGAGAACACGCCCGCCGCCGGCGCCAAGGCCGACGCCCGGTCCAACCCCTTCTTCACCCAGAGCCCGCTGCCGTTCCAGGCGCCGCCGTTCGACAAGATCCGCGACGACGACTTCAAGCCGGCGCTCGAGGAAGGCATCAGGTTGCAGCGCCTGGAGGTCGAGAAGATCGCCGACAACCCGGCGCCGGCCACCTTCGAGAACACGCTCGTCGCGCTGGAGAGGAGCGGCCAACTGCTGACCCGGGTGAACCTGGTGTTCAACGGGCTTTCGTCGGCCAACACCGACCCCACGCTGCAGAAGCTGCAGGAGGAGATGGCGCCGAAGCTCGCCGCCCTGCAAGACGCGATCTTCCTCAACCCCAAGCTGTTCGAGCGCGTCGAAGCGATCTACGAAACGCGCGCCACGCTCAAGCTCGACGCGGAGTCGCTGCGCTTGGTCGAGTTCTACCGCCAGCAGTTCGTGCACGCGGGCGCGAAGCTCTCCGACGCCGACAAGGCGACGCTCAAGCAGCTCAACGAGCGGGACGCGGCGCTCAGCGCGAAGTTCGTCAACCAGCTGCTCGCCGGGACGAAGGCGGGAGCGCTGGTAGCGGGCGACAAGGCCGAGCTGGCCGGGTTCGGGCCGGGCGAGCTCGACGCGGCGGCGCAGGCGGCGAAGGCCCGCGGGCTCGACGGCAAGTGGCTGATCCCGCTGCAGAACACGACGCAGCAGCCGGCGCTGTCTTCGTTGACCGACCGCGCCACGCGCGAGAGGCTCTTCCGGGCGTCGTGGCTGCGCACCGAGCGCGGCGACGCCAACGACACCCGCGCCACGATCTCCGAGCTGGCGATGCTGCGCGCCGAGAAGGCGAAGCTCCTGGGCTTCCCGAGCTACGCGGCGTGGAGGCTCGAGGATCAGATGGCGAAGACGCCGGCCGCCGTCGAGGAGTTTCTGGGCAAGCTGGTCCCGCCGGCGACCGCGAACGCGCGCGGCGAGGCCGCGAGGATCCAGGAGCTGATCGACCGGCAGCACGGCGGCTTCACGCTGGAGCCCTGGGACTGGGAGTTCTACGCCGACCAGGTGCGAAAGGCGAAGTACGATCTCGATGAGGCCCAGCTCAAGCCGTACTTCGAGCTCAACCGCGTCCTCACCGACGGCGTGTTCTACGCCGCGCACGAGCTCTACGGGTTGACGTTCAAGGAGCGCCACGACATCCCCGTGTACAACCCCGACGTGCGGGTCTTCGAAGTGTTCGACAAGGACGGCTCGCCCCTCGCGCTGTTCTACTGCGATTACTTCAAGCGCGACAACAAGTCGGGCGGCGCCTGGATGGACATCTTTGTCGGCCAGTCCAAGTTGCTCGGCACCAAGCCGGTGGTGTTCAACGTCGCGAACTTCACCAAGCCGGCGCCGGGCCAGCCCGCGCTGCTCTCCTGGGACGACGTGACCACGATGTTCCACGAGTTCGGGCACGCCCTGCACGGCATGTTCGCCGACGAGCAATACCCGAGCTGTCGGGCACCAACGTGGCGCGCGACTTCGTCGAGTTCCCGTCGCAGATCAACGAGCACTGGGCGCTCTACCCGACGGTGCTGGCGCACTACGCGATTGACGGGGCAACCGGAAAGCCGATGCCGCAGGAGTTGGCGGACAAGATCAGGAAGGCCGCCACGTTCAACCAGGGGTACGACCTGACCGAGATCCTGGCGGCGTCCGAGCTCGACATGCAGTGGCACACGCTCCCCGCCGCCGCGCCAGCCCAGGCGGTGGACCCGTTCGAGGCCGAGGCGCTGAAGAAGACCGGCGTGGACCTGCCGCAGGTGCCGCCGCGCTACCGCTCCAGCTATTTCCTGCACATCTGGAGCAACGGCTACGCCGCCGGGTACTACGCCTATCTCTGGGCGGAGATGCTCGACGACGACGCCTTCGCCTGGTTCGGCGAGAACGGCGGCCTGACCCGCGCCAACGGCGACCGCTTCCGCGCCATGATCCTGTCGCGCGGCAACACGGAGGACCTCGCCAAGATGTACCGCGACTTCCGGGGCCGTGACCCGAAGATTGAGCCGTTGCTCGAGACCCGCGGGCTCCTCCAGAAGTAGCGTTGGACTGATCGATGCGCAGGGC
>CAVVEO010000008.1:0-122409 GCA_963747245.1 uncultured Acidobacteriota bacterium | reverse complement strand
TCACCCCCGCGCTCGCGGCGCTGGCGGCGGAGGCAGGCCCGGAACTCGAAGCGCTGGGTCTCGAGCTGGAGGTGACGTCGGGGGCGAGCGTCCGCGTCATCGGCGTTCCCGCCCCGCTGCCGGCGGCCCGGGCCTCCGACCTTGTGCGACGCCTGCTGGCCGACCTCGCGGACGCCGCCGCGCCCGGCGGAGGGGTGCGGGAGCGCGCCGCGGCTTCACTCGCGTGTCAGGCCGCGATCAAGAAGAACCGCCCCCTCGCCCGCGCCGAGGCCGAGCGCCTGCTCGCCGACCTCGCCAACGTCGCCGACCCGCACCGCTGCCCGCACGGCCGCCCGATCGTGCTGCGCGTGCCGCACGACGAGATCGAGCGCCGCATCGGGCGCCGCTGAGCGCCGTGCGGGAGGATGCGCGCCGCACGCCGGGGGTCCGACGCGGCGGCAGGCTCAGGCAATCGAGGCGTAGGTCGAAGGGTCGGACACGCCGGCCTCTATGAAACCGGCCCGGCGCAGGCGGCACGCGTCGCAGCGGCCGCAGTGCACGAACGCATCCGGTGGGTCGTAGCACGAGAGCGTGAGCGCGTAGTCGACGCCGAGGCCCGCTCCCAACCGGACGATGCCGGCCTTGGAGAGGTGCAGCAGCGGCGCGTGCACGGCGAAGTGGGCGCCCTCCACGCCGGCCCTCGTGCCGAGGTCCGCCACCCGGGCGAACGCCCGCAGGAACTCGGGCCGGCAGTCGGGGTACCCGGAGTAGTCCTGCACGTTCGCCCCGATCACGAGGTCGCGCGCGCCGAGGACCTCGGCGAACCCGGTGAGCAACGCCAGGAAGACCGTGTTGCGGGCCGGCACGTAGGTGACCGGCACGTCGCCGCCGATCTCGGCGCGGTCCTTGGGCACCTCGATCTCGGCGGTGAGCGCCGACCCCCCGATTGCACGCAGGTCCACGTTCACCACGCGGTGGTCCGCGATCCCGAGCGCCGCCGCCACCCGCCGGGCGGCAACGAGCTCGTGCCGGTGGCGCTGCCCGTAGTCCACCGACAGCGCCGCCACCTCGAACCCGGCGGCGAGCGCCCACGCGGCCGCGGTGGCCGAGTCGAGGCCGCCCGAGAGCAGCACCGCGGCCCTCTTCATCGTCCGTCCCCGGCGAGGCGCCGCGCGGAATCGGCCAACTCGCAGACGCTCGCCCACGGGACGTCTGCGAGCTCCCGCCGCCCGAACCCCGCCGTCCGCGCCGCGGACAGCCGCAGCGCCGAGGCCAGCGCCGGGTCGCGGCGGGCCGCGCCTTCCACGTGTCCGACCACCGCGGCGCGCGCATCGAGCGCGTTGCACACCAGCACCTGGTCGCACCCCGCCGCCAACGCCGCGGCCGCCCGCTCCGGGACGCTGCCGTGGGCGGCGAGCGCCCCCATCTCGAGGTCGTCGGCGATGACCGGCCCGGTCGCGAGCCGCCGCAAGCGGCCGACCACGGTGCGCGAAAGCGAGGCGGGGCACGCGCCGTCGCCGAGCGCGGGGGCGAGTGCGTGCGCCACCATCACCGCGCGGGCGGGCGTCAGCAGCGAGTGGAACACCTCCGCGTCCGCCGCCGCCGCGTCGTCGAGCAGGGGCAGCTCCCGGTGCGAGTCCACCGCGCCGGAGCCGAGCCCGGGGTAGTGCTTGAGGCACCCCGCGACGCCGAAGCTCTCGAGCCCGTCGAGGTAGGCAGCGGCGGCGCGCGTCACGGCGGCGACCGAGGCGCCCAGGCAGCGCGCCTCCGCCCCCAGCCACCCCTCCGGCCGGGCGACGTCGGCGACCGGGGCGAAGTCCACCCCGATCCCGAAGTGGGCGCACGCCGCCGCCGCCGCCTCGGCAAGCGCCCGGACGGCGGCGAGCCCCGCTCGCGCCGCATCCGCGGCCGCCGGGAGCGGACCGGTGAGGGCCGCGAGGCGGTTGACGCGCCCGCCCTCGAGGTCGACCGCCAGGTACGGCCGCGACGGCAGCGCCAGGAGTTCGCGAGAGAGGGCGGCGAGTTGCTCGGGCCCGGCGACGTTCCTGGCGAACAGCACGACGCCGCCCGGGCGCAGCTCCTCCAGGAGCGCGCGCTCGCCGGCGTCCAGCTCCGGCCCCGCGACGCCGCAGACGAGGAACGCGCTCACCGCTCGGCCTCGCGCTTGAGCCGGGCCAGCAGGTTGAGCGCCTCGACCGGCGTCAGGTGGTCGACGTCGGCGCTCCGGAGGCGGTCGAGCACCGCGTTCTCAGGCTCCGGAAACAGATCGAGCTGGACGTGCTGCGGGCCGGGGACCGCCGCCTCGATCACCTTGAGCTCCTGCCGCTCGATCTGGCGGAGCACCTCGCCGGCCCGGCGGCACACGGGCTCGGGCACGCCCGCGAGCTTCGCGACGTGGATCCCGTACGAGCGGTCCGACGGCCCGGCCACCACGCGGTGGAGGAAGAGCACGTTGCCCTGCCACTCCTTCACCGCCACCGACGCGTTCACGACGCGGCCGAGGCGGTCGGCCAGGTCGGTGAGTTCGTGGTAGTGCGTCGCGAACAGAACCAACGGGCCGCCCCCTCCCCCCATCGGGCCGTGGAGCGCTTCCACCACCGCCCACGCGATCGAGAGCCCGTCGAACGTCGCGGTGCCGCGCCCGACCTCGTCGAGCATCACCAGCGAGTTCCGGGTGGCGTGGCGGAGGATGCCCGCGACCTCGGTCATCTCGACCATGAACGTGGACTCGCCGCGCGCCAGGTCATCCGCGGCGCCGACGCGGGTGAACACGCGGTCGATCTCGCCGATCTCGGCTTCCTCGGCGGCGACGAACGACCCCGCGCGCGCCATGATCACCGCCAGCGCGACCTGGCGCAGGTAGGTGGACTTGCCGCCCATGTTCGGTCCGGTCAGAAGCACGATCTGGCGGCGCTCGCCGTCCAGCTCAACGTCGTTGGGGACAAACCCGGAGCGGACGAGTTCTTCCACTACCGGATGCCGGGAGCCGACCAGGCGCAGGCGCGCGCCCTCGACCAGGCGCGGGCGGCGGTAGTCCGCGTGGCGGGCGCGCTGGGCGAACGACGCCAGCACGTCCACCGCGGCGAGCGCCCGGGCGGTCGCGGCGAGACGGCCGGCGCGCGCGGCGCAGCGCTCGAGGAGCGCCGCGAACAGCTCCCGCTCCCGCTCGCCGGCGCGCGCCTCGGCGCTCGTGATGCGGCGCTCCAGTCCCTCGAGCTCGGCGGTCACGAAGCGTTCCGCCCCGGCGAGCGTCTGGCGGCGCACCCAGTCGGGCGGGACGCGGTCGCGGTTGTTGTTCGAGACCTCGAACGCGTAGCCGAACACCCGGTTGTAGCGGATGCGCAGGTTGCCGATCCCGCTGCGGGCCCGCTCGCGCGCCTCCAGTTCTCCGAGGACCTCCTTGGCCCCGTGGGCGAGGCCCCGGCTCTCGTCGAGGTCGCGGTCGGCGCCGGACCGGATGGTGCCGGGACCGAACAGCGCCGGCGGCTCTTCGGCGAGCGTGGCCGCGAGGTCCGCCCTCAGGTCTTCGAGCGGGTCGGTGGCCGCGCCGAGCGCCGCCAGGAGCTGGCTCGGCGAGGCCGCAAGCTCGGACCGGATGTCAGGCAGCACCGCCAGCGCCGCGCGCAGCGCCGCGAGCTCGCCGGGCCGCGCCTGGGACAGACCGAGCCGCGAGGCCATCCGCTCGAGGTCGCCGGCCTGCCCGGCGAGTTCGCGCACCACCGCGAGCCGCGCCGGCCCCTCGACGAACGCCGCCACCGCGTCGTGTCGCGCCGCGGCCGCAACGGTGTTCGCGAGCGGCCGCACGAGCCAGTCGCGCAACAGGCGCGCTCCCATCGCGGTGACGGTCGAATCCAGCACCCCGGCGAGGCTCGCGCGGCGGTCCCCGGAGGCGTCGCGCAGGATCTCGAGGTTCCTGACCGCCGCGGCGTCGAGCACCACATCGCCGCCCGGCCTGCGGCGCTCGAAACCGCGCAGGTGGCGGGGCATCCCCCCCTGGGTCGTGCGCACGTACTCGAGGATGGCGCCGGCGGCGCCGACGAGAGGGTCGCCCGGCGCGAGGTCGAACGCCCGCAGTGAGCCGACGCCGAGGGCGAGACGGAGCGACTCCTCCCCGCGCCCCGGGTCGAACCACGACGGCGGCCGCACGCTCACGAGCGGACCGCCTGCGGCCGCAAAGCCGTTGGCTGCCAAGCCGTCGGGCACGAGGAGCTCCCGGGGGCGCAACTGGGCCAGCAGCTCCTCGGCCTCTCGGCGGGAAGCGCACGCCGCACCGCCGAACTCGCCGGATGCGGCCTCCAGGAACGCCAGCGCCACTCCGGCGCCGGCCTCGCGCACCGCGGCGATCCACCGCCGCTCGCCGTCCCCGAGCAGTTCGGGCTCGGTCACCGTGCCGGGGGTGAGGACGCGGATCACCTCGCGGCGCACGAGCCCGCCCGCCTTTGCGGGATCCTCGACCTGCTCCGCGATCGCCACCTTGAGGCCGGCGTCGAGCAGCTTCCCGACGTAGCTCGCGACCGCGTGGTGCGGGATCCCGCACATCGGCGAGGTGACCTCGCCGTTGTGACGGCGCTTCGTCAGGACGATACCCAAGATCGGAGAGGCCTTCTCGGCGTCCTCGAAGAACAGCTCGTAGAAGTCGCCGAGCCGGTACAGCAGCACGGCGTCCTCGACCTGCGCCTTGAGCTCGAGGTACTGCTGCAGCATCGGTGTCTGTTTCATGCCTCGAGGATTGTAGCGTGCCGCGCGGCGCCCTTGACGCGCCGCGCGAGGCAAGCAAGACTGGCGCGGTGAAAACCGTTCTGGCGATCGCCGCGTGCGGCCCGCGCCTCGAGCTGGCGCTGGGGTCGGCCTCCGGCGTCGCCGGGCTCGTCGCACTTGCCGGTCAGACGCCGCGGTCGGAGTTGGTGATGGCTGCGGTTGACCTCCTCCTGCGCGGCGCCGGCATCGGCCGTGAGGCGCTCGAGGGCGTCGTCGCCTCGCGCGGGCCCGGGTCGTTCACCGGCGTCCGGGTGGCGCTCGCCACCGCACAGGGCCTCGCGGCCGCCCTCGCCATCCCCGCCCACGCCTTCTCGTCGCTGCTCGCGCAGGCCGCCAGGGCGGACGTTCCCGAGTGCCTGGCCGTGCAGCCCGCCCGCCGGGGGTTCGCGTACGCCCAGGAGTTCTCCCGCGCCGGCGGCCGCCTGGCGGCCGCCCGGGAGCCGCGGACCGTGACCGTCGAGTCGCTCGCCGTCTCGGGCGTGCCGGTGGTCGCTCCGGCAGGGTTCGCGCTGCCGCCCGCGACGCCGCTGGCCGCCGCGCTCCGCTCGACCGCCGAGGCACTCCTCATCCTGCTGGCGGCGGAGCCGCACCCCGATCCGGCAACGCTCGCCCCGACCTACCTCGAACCGCCCCCGGCAACGCCGCCCACCGGGACCCCACCGCCATGGCCGCCCTCCCCCAAGGCTTTCTGATCCACACCGCCCGGGTCGAGGACGTCCCCGTCGTGGCGGCCCTCGAAGCGGAGGTCTTCCCGGATCCCTGGCCGTCGCACCTCTACATCCAGGAGGTCGGCCAGCCGCTGCGTTTCCAGCGCGTGGTCTACACCGAGAGCGGGTTCCTCGCCGGTTACCTCTTCGCCTGCTGGCAGCTCGACGAGCTGCACGTGCTCAAGGTGGCCACCCATCCGATCCACGAAGCCAAGGGGATCGCCACCATGCTCCTGGCCGAGGCCCGGCAAGAGGCGGAGCACGCCAACGCACGCGCGCTCGTGCTCGAGGTGCGCCCGTCCAACCGCAGGGCGTTCAGGCTCTATCGCAATCTCGGTTACGAAGTGCTCGCCCGGCGGCCGCGTTACTACACCGACGGCGAGGACGCACTCCTGATGTGCCTGGCGCTCGCGCCTCCATCCGGAGTTTGAGCCGGACGGGCGCGATCCCGCGGCGCCGCCCCGGCTATACTGACCGCCGGAGCGAAACGTGGCCAAGCGGCTCGGCGAGATTCTCATCGAACGGGGGGCGATTTCCCCGGAAGGCCTGCGCAGCGGGCTGGAGGCGTGCCGGCGTCACGGCGGACGGCTCGGGACCTGGCTCGTCCGCCTAGGCCTGCTCAACGAGGGGAAGCTCCTCGAAGCCCTCACCCGCCAGACGGGCTGCCCGCCGGCGACGACGATGCAGCTCACCACGGCCCCGCCGGAGATCCGGGGGCTCATCCCGCAAGCGTTTGCCGCGCGCAACCTCGCCGTGCCGTTCGCCCGTCAGGGGCGTTCCCTCGACGTCGCGATGGCGAACCCCAACGACCTCCTGCTCGTCGACGAGATCTCGAGGGTGACCGGCCTGGTGCCACGCCCGCACGTGGCCACCGAGGCCACGATCACGGCGGCCCTCGCCCTCTCGAAGCCGGCCGCCCAGGCCCCCGCTCCGGCGCCGCCGCCCGGACCGCCCCGCGCGGCCGGCCGGGAGTGGCGCCAGTTCTGGAGGCTCGAATCGGCGACGCCGGAGCTGATGCAGGCGCTCGACGCGCCGGAACTCCCGGCGCGGAGTTCGCTGGCGGCGACGTTTCCGCAGTTGCAGCCGATCGCAGGGGCGGAGGGAGCGACGGCCCCCGCCGACGCGGCGGGACTCGCCGACGCGCTCGCCAACGCCTCCGACCGCGACCAGGCCGCCGACCTCGTTCTCGACCGCCTCGCCCCCGACGCGTGCCGCGTGGCGCTGTTCTCGGTGCACCAGGGGAAGGTGATGGGGTGGCGGGCGCGCGGCGCGGCCATCGTCGCCGAGGACTTCCACACCCTGATCCTGCCGCTGGACCGTCCGTCGATCTTCCTCAACCTCACCAAAGGGGTCGAGATCCACGCCGGGCCGCTCGGCGGCGGTGAGGGCAACGGCCTGCTGCTCGACGCGCTCGGCGACCCCACCCCGACCGAGGCCGTCGTGGTCCCCGTCCGCGTGCGGGGCAAGGTGGTCGCCTTTCTCTGGCTGGACCAGGGCGCGGGCGGCGTGGCCGGCATCTCGATCCCGCTCGTCCAGGAGGTCGCCCGGCTCGCGGGCCTCGCGATCGAGATCCTGGTCCTGCGGCAGAAGGTGCGGGCCGGCGCCCGCTTGACAGAGACGGTGCCCTCGGACTAGGTTTGCGCGGCTGAAGGTGGAGGGTTGCATGATCAAGGCCGACCTGGTGCGAAAAGTCATGGGTGCCGTGGATCTCTCGCAGGCGAAGGCGAACGAGGCCGTCAACGCGGTGTTCGACGCCATGCGCGACGCGCTCACGGGCGGTGAGCGCATCGAGCTGCGCGGCTTCGGCGTCTTCCTCGTCAAGAACCGCAAGCGTGGGATCGGGCGCAACCCCAAGACCGGCGTTGAGGTCGCCATCCCTCCGGGTAAGACGATCCGCTTCAAGCCCGGGAAAGCGCTCCGGGTGATCGACTAGGTGCCGGACTCCGGCCTGGAAGTGGAGATCATCGGCCCCGACGGCGTCCCCGTCGGGGTCGTTCGCCGTTCTCCTCCGCCCCCGCAGCGCGTCTGGCTGCACGCCGTCCTGCTCCTCGCCACCCTCGCGTCCACCACCCTCGTGGGAGGGATCGCGTTCGGCGATCTCCCGCCGGGCTTCAAGCCGCGGACGTTCTGGGACCTCCTCTTCCATCCCGCGGTCATCACGGCCGGGTTCGAGTTCTCGGTCCCGCTGCTGGTGATCCTTCTCGCCCACGAGATGGGTCACTACGTCGCCTGCCGCTACCACCGCCTCGACGCCACGCTGCCGTTCTTCCTGCCGGTGCCGTTCGGCATCGGGACGCTCGGGGCGTTCATCCGCATCCGCTCGCCCCTGATGACCAAGCGCGAGCTGTTCGACGTCGGCGCCTCCGGGCCGCTCGCCGGCTTCGTGGTCGCTTTGCCGGTGCTCGTCGCCGGGATCGCGCTCTCGACCCCGGTCGCGGCGCTCCCTCCCGGGGGCGCGATGATCTTCGGCGAGCCGCTCGCCTTCAAGGCGCTCGCCTGGCTCGTCCACCCCGGCGTGCCTCCCGGCGGCGACCTCCTCCTCCACCCGGTGGGGTTTGCGGCGTGGTTCGGCCTTCTCGTCACCGCCCTCAACCTGCTCCCGTTCGGGCAGCTCGACGGCGGGCACGTCGCGTACGCCATGTTCGGGCGCTGGCAGCGGCGGGTGGCGTGGCCCCTGCTGGCGGTGCTCGTGGTCCTCGGGTTCTGGTGGCCGGGGTGGTGGCTCTGGGCGGTCATCGCGCTGGTGATGCGGGTGCGCCACCCGTGGATCCCCGACGAGCACGGCGAGCTCGACTGGCGCCGCCGCTTGCTCGGCTGGGTCTGCCTCGCCGTCTTCGTCGTCTGCTTCACCCCGGAGCCGATCAAGCTGATCCATTGAGGGCGGCCAGGGTCCTGCGGGGGTTCCCGGCTCGGGACGGATCAGGTCAGAACCCCGGGCCCTTGGCGTCCTTCCGCCGTGCCGGGCCGCTGCTCGCCTATTCGACGACGCGAACGATCCTGACCCGCGCCACCGAGGCCCCGAGCAGGCGCACATCCCCTCCCATCCCGACGCTCCGCGGCGTGTGCGCGTCCGGGAGCCGGAGCGTCAGCCGGTCGTGGGGGCGCATGAGACCGGCCGGCACGGCCACCTGGTAGTGCCGCAGCGACGTGCCGTCGCCGACGAAGCTTCCCACCGGAGTGCCGTTGATCTCGACCAGGATCCGCTGCGGCTGAAAGCTCGACATCGTCAGCTCCACCACGACCGCGCCGACCGGATCCATGCTGAAACGGAGCGACGCTTCCGGGGCGCAGGTCCAGCGGAAGCGCGTGTCGGGGCCCGACCAGCCATCGCCGAGGAACTGGTCGGCGCTCGGGCTCGTCATGTCGATGTCGAGCGCGGTGGCGAGGGCCGTCGGCTCGAACCGGAGACGCCTGACCCGCGCGACGTCCACGTCGCGGCGCCAGGCCGCGGGCTTGAGGAGGAACTCCATCCGGCCGACCGCCGGGAACGAGGAGGCGGCGACCGGCTCGCCCAAGACCCGGTGAAAGGTGAGCACGGTCTCCGGCTGGAGCAGGTCGGGGTAGATCACGATGCCGCAAAAGTCGCCGAGCCGGAAGAACTTCTCGAGGAACTCCCACTCGTTGGGGAGGAAGTCTCTCTCCTGCCGTCTTGCCCGCGGGCCGCCCGGCGGGCCGGCCAGGAACATGCTCGGCCAGCCGGCCCGCACGAGCGGTTCGATCTGGCTCGGGTGCGAGCGGCCGTAGTACTGCGAGACGATCTTCTTGCCGTGGAGCTGGCGCAGGCCGAACAGCCCGGCCTGGACGTTGTAGAACGGGCACAGCTCCCCGGTGCCGATGCCGTTGCCGGCGGCGACGCAGAACGGCCACTCCATCACGGCTTCACCGGGGGCGGCCGCGATCGCGGTCATCAGGTTCCGAAACGAGCGGTCGGGGACGAAGTTCCCCAGCGGCCTGATGAGGACGCGCGAGTAGGCGGTGACACCCTCCACGACGAGCACGGCGCCGAGCCCGACCACCGCGGCCTTGCCCGCCGTTCGCCTCCAGAAGCCCGCCGGGACCGCCAGGCTGACGAGCGCGAGGATCGTCGGGTAGATCAGGGCGAAGCGGCCGGTGACGCGGTCGAACTCGAACCAAGGCAGCACGCGCTGCAGCGGCACGACGCGCGGTTGGTAGGCAAGGAAGAGGGCGAGCAGCGCGAGCAGGGGCAGCGTCGCGCCGCGCTCCCCCTTCTTTGCCGTGGCCAGGCCGAGAGCCGCAGCCAGGACGAAGAAGATCCCCGGACTGCCCGAGAACTGGCCCTCCGGCTCGTCGCCCAGTCTGAAGATCATCGTCGGGTTGAAACCGGGAAAGATCGGGATCAGCAGGCGGACCGGGTTCGACCACCAGATGTGGCCGGGGATCTTGGAGAAGTCGTAGTTCCTCGCGGTCATGGCCACTTCGAGGACGAGCGGGACCACCAGCCACGCCGCGACGGCGGTGAACAGGGCGATCGAGGCGTTCTGGACCCGGTGCTCCGCCCACGAGGCCGCCAACGCCCGCCGCCAGCCGGCGATCCGGCTCGCCGCGAACGGCCACCACGACCCGCTCCTGCGCCAGACCACCGCGGTGGCGAAGACGGCAGTGACGAGGAGCGAGGTCAGCGCCATCCCCGCGACGTACCCGAGATCGAGCCCGAGGCAGAGGACGACGAGCGCCGCGCGCACGAGCAGGAGGCGCGCGGAGAGCCGGCGGCGGCGCCACACCCGCCTCGCGACGATGGCGTCGGCGACGACGCTGAGGACCGTCCAGTGGATGGGGGCGAGGTTCGCGTGGGCCGGCCAGCGCCAGATCGCCGCGTACGACCCGAAACCGACGACGAACGACAGGTACGCCGCGCGGAGCGGACCCCACTCCCGCCGCGCCAGCAGATAGCTCCCGACCACCGTGATCGCGACCGAGAGCAGGAAGTAGACCTGCAGCCAGGGGCCGTTGCCGAAGAGACGGTCGAGCGCCGTCCAGAGCAGCTCCTTCTCGAACACCCAGGCGAGGAAGACATGCGTGTTGCCGTAGGGGTAGAGCATCTGGTCGTTGGTGAGGCCGAGGTGCGGGACCGGCCAGAGGTGCAGGTTGTGGGCCACGTAGTAGCCGAGGTAACCCCAGATGTTGCGATCGCCGGCGCCGAGGATCGGGTTGTGGAAGTCCTGGATGATCACCGCCGCGAACAGCCACAGGCAGCCTGCCACGAAGACGAGGTAAACGACCTCCCAGCGGCCGAACCCGCCGCCCCCGGCCCGCGAGGCGCCTCGATGCCCGGGCCCCGAGACCGGGCTTACCCGATCTTGCCCCCCCGCCTCGCTTGCCCCGCCGTCGTGCGGCGCTTGGCCCCTATGCATCGCCACCTTCCGCCGCCCCCCGGCCGGAGTCGCCCAACGACCCGCGACCCTGGCGACCGCGTCGCCACGCCCCGGCCGCGGCCTCCAACGGCCCGAGGCCCGGCATCATCCCACAAGCCCGGTGGGCTGGCCAGGACGGGCGCGGTCTTCCCACACGAAGGTAACCGGCCCGTCGTTGACGAGCTCGACCTGCATCTCGGCGCGGAAGACCCCGGTCGCGACCTTGACTCCCTGCCCGCGCAGCGCCGCAACGAGCGCGTCCAGGATCGGCTCGGCGTCCTCCGGACGGGCCGCGCCGATGAAGTCCGGACGCCGGCCGCGCCGGATCGAGCCGGCGAGCGTGAACTGCGAGACCACCAGGATCTCGCCTCCGACCCCGTCGAGGCCGCGGTTCATGTGCCCGTGCTCGTCCTCGAAGACCCGAAGCGTCGCGAACCGCGCGGCCGCCCGTTCCGCCTGCTCCCGCCCGTCGCCGGTCTCGACGCCGACGAGGAGCAGCAGTCCCCGGCCGATCCGCCCGACCACCTCGCCGCCGACGGTCACCGCGGCGCGGCGCACGCGCTGCACGACGATCCTCACGCCGCCCGCCTCCGCCGCAGGAACTCGCGCGCCTCGCGCCACTCCGGGGCGCCGACGGCGACGAGCAGCGCGAGGTAGGCCGCCCCGGCCGCGAGCCCGTACGCGCCCAGCTGCGCCAGCGAGCGCACGCTCGTGTGCAGCGGCACGGGGAACAGGCGGTTGAGGCCGAACGCGACGGCGCCGAGGCCGGCCGCCGCGATCATGTGGCGTCCCGTCGCCGGCAGCACGTCCCGCAGGCGCGGCAGCCGCCGGTGGCGCCCGTCGAGCCAGAGCAGTGTCAAGGTGTTGGCGACCTGTCCGCACGACGCCGCGGCCGCGATCCCCGCAACCCCCATCGCACGCGCCAGCACGAGGCCGAGCGCGCCGAACACCACGAGGCTGGAGGCCGCGGCGACGAGCGGCGACCGGGTGTCCTTCCACGCGTACGAGGTGTTGGCGAGGAGCTTGGACAGGCCCAGGAACGGCAGACCCAGGGAGTACATCACCAGGGCGCCGGCGGTCGTGTGCACGGCTTCGGCGGTGTACTTGCCGCCACCGAAGAGGACTCCCGTGATCGGCACCGCCAGGAGCACGCTGAACACGGTGCTGGGGATCGCCACCGACGACAGCAGGCGGATCGCGAACGCAAGCGTGGCGCGCGCCTTGCCCTCGTCGACCGCGCGCTCCGCCGCCAGCATCGGCAGCACCGCGGTGGTGAGCTGGACGATGAGCACCCCGTACACGAGCTCGTTGAGGCGCGAGGCGTTGTAGACGCAGAACACCGCGCCGTTCCCGAGGCTCGCGGCGAGCTGGTTGGAGAGCAACAGCGTCACCTGGTAGACGCCGAGCGCCGGGACGCCGGGCAGCATGAGCCGCAGCACCCGGCGCACCTCGGGGTGCGAGAACGCCTGGCGTCCAGGCACGAGCGCGAGGCCGACGTCGCGGCACGCGAGCCACTGCAGCGTGAACTGGACGAGGCCGCCGGCCAGCACCCCCACCCCCATCCACTCCGGCCGGCCGCGGAACACGACCACGCCGGTCACGGTGCCGGCCACGATGCAAAGGTTGACGGCGATCGGCGCGGCGGCCGGGAGCAGAAATCGGTCGGAGGCGTTCAGGACGCCCTGGGCCAGGGCCGCCAGCGAAACCAGACCGAGGAACGGGAACATGATGCGGGTGAGCTTCACCGCCAGCTCGAACTGCGCGGGATCGCGCGCGAACGCCGCCGCGACCATCGTCACCAACAGGGGCGCCGCCACGATGCCGAGCGCCACGATCACCGGCAGGGCGATGAGGAGCGCGCTGGTCATCGCGCGCACGAACTCCCTCGCCTTTGCGGGGTCGCCGTCCTTCTTGAGCTCCGCGAGCGTCGGGATGAACGCCGCGTGCAGCGTCCCCTCCGCCAGGAACGCGCGGAACATGTTCGGGATGCGGAACGCGGTCACGAACGCGTCGCTCACCATTCCGGCGCCAAGGAGCCTGGCGATGACGTTGTCGCGCACGAGGCCGGAGAACCGGCTCGCCACCGTGACCGCCGCCATCCCCCCGGTGGCGGTCACCAGACGCCTCTTCGTCGTCATCTCCTGCACTCTAGCAAACACAGGCCGGAGGCCCCATATTGAAGGCGAGGGCGGAAGGAGGTGCCCATGCGAACGACGCTCGTGCTCCTCGGATCGCTTCTTGCGGCGTACGCGGCAGCCGGGACGGAGCAGCCGAAGCCCACCCCGGCGCCGGACGGTCCGCCCGCCGCCGAAACCCAGAAACGGCCGTTCTCGTTGGACCTCCACCGGCTCCTCGACCAGCAGCCGCCGGGGCACGCCGAGTTCAACGCCACCGTGCGGCGCGAGATCTGGAGCGACCCGATGACCCGCCTCGCCTACGGAGTCAGCCGCGAGGAGGCGGCCGCCCGCCGCGGCGGCTTCGTCGGGTACCCGCTGCCGTTCTCCGCAACCGGTGTCCTCGCCTCGTACCCCGGCCCCGACCCGCGCCTGGTCCTGTCCGGCCCATTCGCGTCCGACTGGAGCGAGCTCTCGACGCAGGAGAAGTTCGGCCGCGCCGCGGAGACGGCTGTCTACTACGGGATCATCTTCGAGCTTCTGCGCGGCATGCACTAGCCCCGCGCCGGGGGGCGTCCGGCCCCTCGTCTTTCGCGCCGCGATTTGGTAACCTTGAGAACCGTCCACGCCGGGAGGCGAACGATGAGCGTCAACAAGGCGATCCTGATCGGAAACATCGGCCGCGACATCGAGCTTCGGCACAGCCCCAGCGGCATGGCAGTGGCCAAGTTCGGGTTGGCGACGAACGAGAGACGCAAGGACAAAGAAGGCAAGTGGCAGGACCAGACGGAGTGGCACAACATCGTCGCGTTCGGCAAGCTCGCCGAGTTCTGCGGGCAGTACCTCGGTAAGGGCCGGTCGGTCTACGTCGAGGGCTCGATCCGCACCCGCACGTACGACGACGACAAGGGAAACCGGCGCTACTTCACCGAGATCATCGCCCAGACCATCCGGTTCGTGGGGCCCAAGCCCCAGGGGTCCGAGACCGGCGGCGGCAGCGGCGCCGGCAGCGGCGGCGAAGCGCCTGAGTTCCCGCCCGAGGGCGACGACGACATCCCGTTCTGAGGCGCGAGACGACAGGCGTGCGGTGAAGGCGGTACGATAGGACAACCGCGGGGGCCCCTCGGGGTCCCCGCGGACGTTGCGACGCACGGGGGACAACTGCGATGGCCGGACCGGTCTGGCGTTTCGACGAGAACAAGGACACGACCTGCGACGTCTGCCTGCGCGCGTGCAGGGGCCTGTACATCGAGGGCGAGGTCGCCGACAACGAGCTCGCGCCCGTGCGCGCGGTGTGCCCGGACTGTCTCCAAGCCATGAACCGCCTCGTCGTCTCCGGGGAGACCGGCGGCCGCGCCAAGGCGCCCGCGTACGCCCACAACGCGTCGGTGCCTGATCCGTCGGGCGAGTGAGGTTGGCGGGGCTGAGAGGACTTGAACCTCCGACACGC
The DNA here is from genome assembly GCA_963747245.1 of uncultured Acidobacteriota bacterium. Lineage (GTDB taxonomy): Bacteria > Acidobacteriota > Thermoanaerobaculia > Thermoanaerobaculales > Thermoanaerobaculaceae > RBG-13-68-16. Next base: position 108,029 of record CAVVEO010000008.1, on the reverse strand, counting down.
GGTTTAGGAATTCGTTCGGCCTTTCTTTAGCCTCTGACCGCGTACCACCGTGTACTGAAAACAAACGACTTCCACTCCGAGCCGTCCACACCGTTTTACCGTTTTCGTCCCCAATTGCGGTACAAACTGCGGTACTGTTTTGCGATCAGTCTCACCGTCCGGTGCGCCCGGAGGTGCCCGCCCGCGCATCATCTGCGAAGGCTACTTCTCTGACGCAGACGGGTGGACCTCGACGCTAGCCGCTGCCTTGAGGACTCGCAGAAGTTCGTTCTGGATCTCTTCCGACCTCGAGAGGAGGTGTCCTAGGCCAACCGGGCGATAGACGCGCTCCACGTCCTGAAGCGTGAATTTCTTCCCGTACTTCAGCACCTTCGCGACGGCAGCGATGAGCTCGTTGGCCTTCTTGACTCTCTCCTCCGCACCAACCGGGCTGTTGAGACCCTCGTTGCACGCCATGTCATAGAGCTGATGCCACAGCTCTCGAACCTTCTGATTTTTGTGGAAGGCTAGGTCGATCATATTCAGGGCGAGAACGCTCTCAGGATGAGGGAGGTCTCCCCGGTGTGCGAGGAGATTCGTGAGAACCCAGAACTTGTTCCGCCTCTGCTCTCTCCTGCCCTCCAGCCACACAGAGATGAGCACGGCCACAACTGGGGAAGTGAGAATAGCAACTAGCGTCAGCGTTTGCATGGATCCTCCGCCCTGTTCCGACCAAGGATACAGCGCCTCGAACGGGTCAGGCAGCTACCTCCCAGGGAGCGGCCCGCCCGATCTCGACCCCCGCAGTTCTCGAACAGGTCGCAGCGGCGGGCCAACCGCCCTCACCGGCGGCGTGGTGGGCGTGTGTGCATCATCGCCGCTGCCGCCTCCTCTCTGCGCCGGCGCCCACCGCCGCCGGACATGAATCGAGGCGCCCGGACTCGCGCTAGACTATGGCTGATATCGGAGGTGAGGGTGTTAGTTTCCCTGCTGCACGTGTACAGGTTGCCGCCAGGCAGCGACGCCGAATTCGAGATGAGCCCTCCGACGGCCACCGGGGAGAAGGCGGTCTTCCGGCCGGTCAGGGACGCCGCCGCGCTGCTCGCCGTTCTGCAGGAATACGGGGCAGAGGGGATCAAGGAAGGGGACCGCTTGGTCCCCCTGTCCGCCCCCGAGATTGTTGAACGGTGCTGCGCGCTCCGAAATGAGAGTAGCGGGCCTGTGGCCGCCTTCGTTCATCCGCGGTAGGCGTCAGGGGGAGTGGAGGTCGAGAATGCACAACGCCTGTGCGCTTGTAAACCTCAACGCGTGGCTCCCTGTAATGGGCGCGCTCCTCGGCGTCATCCTGGGTGGCATCGTCGGCTATGTTGTGCACTGGACGGAGCGTAAGAACGAGCTCCGGTCCGTCCTGCAGGCCCTCCTCTGGGAGATGGAGGACGCAAAACCCCTACTAGGCCTCCCCACCGCAATCCTGCGCGCGCCAACGCCCTCCTTCGAGACCCTCCCTGAGCCGCGGTCTCCTCAGTCTGCTTCCACACGCCGTAGCTGCCAGAGTTCTCGCCGCTCGCTCGATGCTTCAGGTCCATCAGCGCAACTTAGAGGACTTCATGGTAGACATCCAGAGGTCTGGCCCACAGCAAAGGAAAGCGGACGTCGAGACATTAACGGGCCTCGCCAAGGCGACCTTACCAGTACTTGCGGCGGCTATCGAGGCGGTCCGCAACTACCTCGGCAGGCACGCCGTCTCGCGAAAATTTCCGATCGAAGTCCTCCCGCCAACCATCTCTGCCTGAGGGCGTCGTCAGTCGCGGCGAAACAGCAGGGGCGCCCCTCGGCGCCCCGTGGTGCATCGTGAGTCGCGGTCCCCTCAGACGAGCTCGCCCTCGAGCGTCTCCTTGACGTGGTAGCGCGCCATCTCGCGGGGGTCGTCGCGGACCTCGTGGACAAACTCCCCGATCGCATCCTCGAGCGCAGCCTCCGTCGCAAGACTGTGGAAGGAATCCGCAAGCCAGTCCTCGACGGTGTAGGGCTTGCCCGCCGCCTTCCCGATGACTTCGCCGGTCCTCGCCGCACGCTTCATGCGTCGGCTGACTGCGAGCACCTTGCTTTTGATGCCGCGCAGGTCCCCGAGTAGCCTCGCCAGCTCCGCGCGGGCCTCGGCCACCGCCTTGCTGTCCGGTTGTCTTGCCATGATTGCCCCCTACGCCTTGCCGCCGGACGCGGGTACCTGGTGGGCCTCGTCCTGCTGTGCGAGCTCGGTGATGAGCGCGTTCAGCCGCGCCCTCATGTCCCTCGCCCCCTCGCCCTCGCGCGTATGGCGCCTATCGGCCACGCGAGAAAAGGTGTCGTACAGGTTGCCGAGCATGTTGCGGAGGTCCGAGGTGTCCTCGCCTGGCACAAGCGAAAGGTGCAGTTCAACCCGCCCCACGTATCCCTTATCCGTGCGTTCGATCCCGAGCAGGTACGTCCCACCGTCCGTCTTCGCCGCCATCGCTTCCATAGCTGTCCCCCACTCATGGCGGCGCTACAATAGGTTGAGAGCGCCGCCTGCCGCACGGCTCGTTAGGTGCTCTGCCCGCCGCGAACCCTGCCATGCGAACGCGGCGGGCTCTTCTCTGGCCTCAGCCCTTTGGGCCACCTCCCTTGATCATGTGGTAGACGATTCGCCAGTCGCCCAGGCGGGCGCCCTTGCGGACCGGGACGGTTCGGGTCAGAACGCCGTCTGCCGCGAGCTTCGAGAGGTTGTAGGTAGCGGTGCGGGGACTGCACCCCGCCCTCTCGGCGAGTTCAGGCGCGGTCACGCCTTTACGCCGAGCCGCAAGTTGTAGGGCGAGCACGACCGTCGTTCTTTGCGGGTTCATGAGCTTACTATCGGCTAACTGTTTGCCGATGTCAACGCCCGTTGCAGATGCGGCCCGGACTCATCCCGGTTGGGGTGGCAAGACCCCGGGGTCGCCCGCCCTCAGGGTGGGGTCCCCTCGCGCGGGTGGACGGGGTGCGGCGGGTAGTACACCCCGCCGGGCGTCAACTCGAGCCCTGGGCCACGCCAGCGCGCGGACGGGGCGCTGTGGGCGCGGGCTAAGGCGACGGCCTCAGGGGTCACGACACAGGCGCCGAGCTCGGCAGCGCGACAACGGGGTCAGTCTTGGCCGCCGCTTGGACGTCTTCGAAGACGGCGCGGTGCTCCGCCGGCGTCATCGCCTCCCACTCCGCGCCCTCGACGATGCGGACGCCGGGCTCGCGTTGGGCCTGGTCGCCGAGGTAGCGGCGCTCCGTGGGCAGCTCGCCGGCCGCGAACAGCTTCTCCTCCTCGGGCCAGAGCTCGCCGAGGCGGTGCAGGACCGCGGCCTCGGACTCGCGGATTTCCCATGCACCCGTCGCCGGATGCACGATCACCCGGAGCAGGCGGGCTTGGAACTCGTGCCGCATGAACGGCGGCCGCGTGCCGGCACGACCGGAGGCGATGCGGGCCCGGATCCACGCGTCGCTGTTGGCGGCCACGATCGCGGCAAACTCTTCACGGGGCACGCGCCGGGACGCGACGAACGCCCGAAACTCGCTCATCTCGGGCCCAGCCGCCCGCTCTTTCGACCGTCCGAGGTGCATGCTCACAGTGGCCTCTTTCCGCCCCGAATCGCCCGGAGCTGTTGAGTCGGTACTTTGCTGGCGACCTCGCCCTCGTCCAGGCCGAGGGTGTTGTAGATCGCGGTGAGTTGCGTTCGATAGGCCAGCTCCGCGGCAACGAGCGGATGCGGTTTGAGTTGGCCCCACCGGTCCTTTGTCGTCAGCCCCTCTTTGGAGAGCCGAGCTCGGCACGTCTCGAGGCGATCGGCGGTCTCGCACAAGGTCCTCAAAATCGGGGTGTGGTGTGGCGCCAGAAAAAAGTTTCCGGTGATCACTCGCCACAGCTCACAACCCCGTCGCCGCAAGTGTTTCGGGGGTCTTTCAGTCATCGAAATGCACCGTTTTCACCCTGTTTTTTGTAGCAGCGCCGGATCGTGAGTGTGCGTCTGCACAACACGCTGGCACGGCGAGGGATCGGCTCCCGTTTTTTCGACCCCATGCCCCCGGAGGCGACAAGGAGCACCTCGACGCCGGCGCCGCAGGCCACGGGCCACGGCTCGGACTCGTGTCCGACGCTTCCACGTCGCCACGGCGTCGAGGTCACGGTCACGACGGCAACCCTGTCGGATTGAGCGGGCCGGCCTGCGGGAGTGCAGTCGGGGTTTGTCCACGCCCGCTCAGGTGAGCCGGTGGCGTCGTGGGGCGCGCCCGTTCGGCACGGGCGGCGGCACGGCGGCCGGCTAGGTCGGGATCAAGCAGAAGGACGAGGTCCTGCCTCCATCCGTCCACACCGACGAAGTCCGCCACGCCGCGGCGTACCGCGTCGTTTGCCGCGGCGATCGGGAACCCGGCCTGCTCGTCTAGCTGGTAGGAGGCTCCGCCGATCTGCGTCTGCTCGTTGAACCGCACGAGGGCTAGCCCCCCGGCGCGGCGCCGGGTGATCGCCTCGAGGCCGTTGCCGAAGACGGCAATGTCGTTCTCGGCGGCCTTGAGCGCGGCCAGCGCGCTCGCGAGCGCCTCGGCGAGCGGGACGCCAGCGGCATCCCAGACCGCCCGCGCGCGCGCCGTCGCCGCGGGCCAGGCGGCGGCTTCCTCGGCATCCAGACGAGCGACGGCCAGGTCCAGGGCGCGGGCGCGGGCCGTGAGGCGCTGGCGCTGCAGCAGCGCCGCGTCGAGATCGCGCTCGGCGTCATCGAGCTTGCCCTTGTTGCCGCTGGTGACGGCCGTCGCGAGCGCCTGCTCGGCCGCCCGCTGCCCGGCCGCGGCCACGGCCACCTGGCGCACCAGGTCCTCAATGTGCCCGAGAATCGCGGTCCGGTTGGCCGCGCACGCCCTGACCACGGCGTCGTCTTCGGGTCGCGGGAGTGCCGCGATGATGCTGTGAATGTCGTTTGTATCGCTCTTCACAATGCCTCCTTCAATCCTCAGTAGTCGCGCCGGACGAGGCGCGCGGATGCGCCGTAGCCCCACTCTGCGCATCGTTGTCGCACGAGCGCCTCATGTTCGCTGGCGTAGACCTCCGGCGCGGCAAAGTAGAGCGCGGCATGGACGCACTCGTGCGCCAGAAGTTCCTGCACCCGGTTCGAGACCAGGCGGCAGGCGGCACCAGAGAGGATGATCTCCGCGTTGCCGCCTTCCGTTTGTGGTGGGGTGAACACGGCCCAGGAACCGGCGATCGGCGTGACGGGTTCGATCACGACCTCGAGCGGGGCAACCTCGAGCGCCTCGGCGACCTCCACGGGGATCTTCCTCAAGACCTCGGAGAGACAGCCCTGCACGAACCTGTGGGCCTGTGCGTGACCGACGCGATCGCGGACAATCATCGTCTCCAACCAGCCTTCTTCGCCACCTGACCGAGGACGACGCCCATTGCGGCAGCGGCGGCCGACGGCCGAGCGGCCTCCGCCTGTGCCGTTGCGAGCGCGGCCTTGGCAGCCTTGATCCCGCCCGTCAGTCGCTCCCACTCGGCCGCCTCGCCGGCGGTAAGGCGCCGCGTTCCTGCGGCGTTGCTGAATCGTTGCGCCGCGGTGAACGCCGCGCGCACCCGGGCCTGCAGCACCGGCAGCGGATCGGCCGGTCCTGCGGCGACAGGGAGCGTCGGCGCGGCCCCGCCGATCCCGTAGTTGCGCGCCACCGTCACGACTCGGTTCATGTTGGCCTGCTTGTTGAAAGCCATGATCGTTACCTCCCGCTTCTACGGTCGCCTATCAGTTGGCAGCGACCGCCGATTACTGCCGATGTCCGCCTGAGCCGGCCGGCGAGGCGACGGGCCCGGTCCTCGTTCTCGGGGACGATCACGCCATAGGCGACCAGGCGGCGCGCGGCGGCGGACGCCGAGAGGTCGGGAGCCCGACGCAACAGCGGTTCGAGCGCCGCCTGCAACTCGCGGGTCTGCTCGGCAGCCTCGGCGCGCCGGGCCGCCACAGCGGCGGCCGACGCGCGGCGCGCCTGCACTCGACGGGCGGCACAGACGGGGCACTCGGCGACGGCCGCTCGGCTCATGATCGGCCCTCGTTGCCGTTTTCGACGCTGCCAAACCGCTGCCCCATACCCTCAGGAATCGGACGGTTCCCACTCAGCGATGGGCGACGGCGGGGTGCAGCAGCGGTGAGCGCCTTTCGCACCGCGCGCCGCCAGCCGCGCCGGCTGCCGAGTCTCCACAATGGCCGCTCGATGTCGCCCATCAGCCCTCGTCCCGATCCAGCGCCGACTCAGCGGCGCGGGCGCCAGCGGCCTGCAGTCCGGGCGCCCTTTCGTCCGTCACGCTGTTGACCGCGGCGCACCGCACGAGCGCGAGGCGGCCGGTGTGCCGTGCGACCTGTAACCACTCGGGACCGACGCTCACGAGCTCGCCGCGGATGATCGCGCCGCCGACGGTGCGCACCTCGACGTCCGCGCCGCGGAGACTCGCCAGCGCGTCGCCCTTGATTTCGTGGTTTGCCTTGCCGCTCATGTCGTCACCCCCTACTGGTAGTGTCGGTCCCGTTTTGGCCGTTCTGAATCAACCCGGCCAGGCGCCGGAGCGACCGCTCTCGAGCCGCCGGCAACCCCAGGTGCAGACGCAGCGCGTGGGCCGCGGCGGATGCGTTCTCGCGCAGCTCGGGACGGCGCCGCCAGAGCGCTCGGAGCTCGGCGACGACGTAGTCCCGTTCCTCGGAGAGCGCCGCCACGCGGGCCCGCCGGGCACGAGCGGCCGCCTCGACCTGCCGGCGCCGGCGGACCTCGCAGGCCGCGCACGGGCAGGTGGTGGCGGTCACGCCACCACCACCCGGGCGCCGCACGGACAGAAGATCGTGCCCGGCGCCAGCAGGCGAGGCAACCGCCGGCCGCACGTCGGGCACTTGTCCGGCTGTCTCAACTGCCGCAACCCCATTTCCGTTGTGGTACTTGCGAGTGTGGAAGCGTTTCTGATTCCGTGAACGTTGATTTCACGACGGTGACCGTTTGAGCATGCTGCTGATTGACTTCTCTCGGTTCCGGGGTTGGCCGTGCTTTCGAGAATGACATTTTTACCGGGTATGGCAGGTTCGCCGTGCTGGCAATGGGGTGAAGTGCCGATCGTGCGGCGCGTGATCGGTACCCCGGAGTTTCGGGAGGCGATCACTGCCATACCGCCGCCTCCCGCTGCCGCTCGGCTCGCAGCCGGGCCGCGACCACCCGCACGACCTCGGCCGGATGCCGCTCAGCCGGGCCGTAGCACCGACAACACACCGCCAGCACGAGCGTCGCCCCCTGGTCCTCGGCGAGCCCCAGGGCGGCCCGGGACTTGGGGGCGTCCACCCGGACCGCCAGCGCGCCGAGGTCGTGGGCGCTCGTCTGGCGCCCACACAAGGCGCACGGCCCGTCGGTGGTGAGTGCGTCGCCGAGTAGCTCGAGCTGGCGCGGGGTTGGGGCGGCGGCCTTCACGACGCACCCCCAGGGAGCACGTCGTCATCGTCGCCGGGCTCGCGGTCGTGAAGAGGTAGCGGTCTCGTACGCCCGCCTCCCCTGCCCCCCTTGCTTCCTTCACTTCCTCCGCTTCCTTCACTTCCTTCGCTTTCGTTAGTGTGTAGTTGCACTGGTAGCGTGGGAAGCGAAGGAAGCGAGGGAGTGGGGGTAGCGGGCAGGGAGTAGGTCCCCGGACCGAACCGGACGACGGTTCCGGCCTTTGTCATCTTGAGCACGAGGAACTTCACGTTCACGTACTTGCGTCCCGTGTCCTCCGCGACCTCGCGGACGGTCATAGGCCGGCCGGTAGAGCGCAGTGCCGCGACGATCGCCTGCCGCGCGTCCGACTCGAGCACCTCAGCGGCGTCGCCCACCAGCGTCCACGACCCGCTCGTTGGATCGAACCTGAGCCCAAGTTGGCGCTCCTCGATGTCGCGACCCGTGACCTCGAGCGTGGCCGTCTGCGCGTACCTCCCACGCCGGAGGACAAGGACAGCGTCGGCCGCGCCCGTGAGCCCGAGCGTGCCGGTGATGGTCTCGAGCGCGTCGCGGTCGGTCTTCGGATCGGCCTTCCGGGTGTGGGTAAGGATCAGGATGGCGACGTGCGCCTCGACGGCGATGGCCTGTAGCGATGCAATCAGCGCGCCGTCGGTCGCGTACAGGTCGCCGGTGGGTCTCCGGTCGGGGCGAACCCGGGCTAGGGTGTCAATCACCACGAGGCGCATCTCCGGGTGCGCTTTCAGGGTCGTGCGGAGGGCGTCGAGGCCACCCGCGTCGAGGCGCGGGAGCGATGTCGTGAGGAACAGTCGCGACGGCACCGGCTCGCCGTTGGCAATCATCTTGAGCCGGGACTGCAGGCGCCGGCGAGTATCCTCGAGTCCGCAGTAGAGGACCTCGCCGGCCTCGACTCGGATGGAACCTAGCACGTAGCCGCCGTATGCGACGGCGTAGGCCATGCCGAGAGCGAGCCAGGACTTGCCCACCTTCGGCGGTCCCCCGAGTAGGACGGCACCCTCGGGTAGAAGACCCGGAACCGCCGACCGAGGCTCGCCGAGGTCCATCGCGGCAAGGGCGGGCGCCGACAGCAGTTGAATCGGTCCGGGTTTCGCGGCCTTGCGTTCTGCCGCGAGCTCGGCCGCCTGACGTTCGACGTCGGTGAATGTGGCGCCCTTCATTGGCCCCCGCCCGACTGCCGCGCGAGGCGGCGCTGCTCGAGGTGCAGCGCGTCGCGGAGGATCCTCGCGGCCTCCGGCTCGGGCAGCGGTGGAACGAGACGGGCCTCAGCCCATGCCCGAGCGAGCTCGACTGCAATCGTTGCGTCGTGTCGGCGGAGGAGCAGGCCGGTGACGCGGAGGAGCGTCTCGTGCCGGTGGCCTTCGGGCACCGGGCCGCGGAGCATGAGCGTCCACTCCTCCGCGGGTCGCGCCTGGCCAGGTGGCCGCGACGGCGCACACCGCTCGAGCACCCACTCAGGCGCCGGCGCGACGTGCGCCAGGTCGAACCCGCCGACCCAGGTGTACGGACCGAACACCGAGCGCGACGGCGGCGCGATTACGTAGGACCCTTGCCCGCGGATGTCGACGCCGTGGAGCAGCCCGACCTTGGGGGCGACGGTCACGCCTTCGGGCAGCGAGTACCAGAGGTGACGGTGCCACTCGCCACGCCCGGTGACTGCGGTCAACGTGTCGTCGAGGCTGAGACCATCGCCCTTGAGCGAGGCCCAGCCGTCGGGCCCGTCTACGTCGACCACGACGTAACCGGCCGGGATCGCGATGCCGATGAGAGCGCCAGGCAACCGCTTCCACCAGGTCTGGATGATGTCGGGGTCGGTGGTCGCATCAAGGAAGCCGTGCTCGGTGAGCGGTTCCTTGTTGCGGTTGCATGGGAAGACGGGAAGGCTGGCAGCGGCGTAGGCGAGCGCCGCGGCGAGCAGGGTCTTGGCGTCAGGATTCGCGCTCATGCTGTTCGCCTCAGGCGCCGGGCCCGCGCCACAAGCGGATCCCGGGCGAGCAGCTCGCCGACGCGCACCGGGCGGGCGAGGCTGTCCACAACCACTTGCGCAGGGGGGCGGACGGCGTTACGATTGTTGCGGTGGATGTTCGCTGTTGGGCCGCTTCTCTCGGGGGCGGCCCGTTCACTTTCTCGGGGTCGCATCTAGACCGCCTCGCCGTCGAGAAACTCCTGTACGGCGGTGCGCGGGATCAGGATTGCGCGCCCGCTTCGCACCGACCGGACCTCCCCGCGGTTGACCATGACGTAGGCTTGCGCGAGCGAGACGCCTAGTGTCGCCGCGAGCTCTGGGACCCGTATTGCCAACCGCTCGATTCCGTCCTTCTCTTCTCTCTTTATGGCCCTCATCTGTGTGGCCCTCCACTTACGCGGCCCATTTGGTACCATGTCGTTTGACTCTGTCTATCCGTCGTGTTACCGTCGTGTCGTGAAGGGTGAAGTCACCACCGCATTCGCGCCGTTTCGGTGGAGAGTGCCGAGGCGCGTAGACCTGCTTCCCGTGCCGGTGTTATCGGATGCTGGCCCCGTCTGGCCATCGGGGCCACAGACCGGGCGCCACGGGATCCTTGGGCCATTGCTCGCTCCCCACTGGCAGCGTGGCCGGATTCTGTGGGGTCGGACGTATTCCCCTGTTGATGCCGATCACCTTCACCTCGAGTTCGCGCGAATTGCCACCGCGGTCAACCAGGCGGAGGAGGCCCGCACGTTCGCGTGCCGCTATGGTCTCCTCCGTGCCGAGGCCGGCGAGGGACCACTGACAGACCAGACGATGCGAAACCCGATCGTGCTCGGGGGTGCGCCCCTATTTGGTGAGGACGTCGCCGCGTGGGTCAGAGAAGCTCAACGCGTCGCGCTCCTGCTCGCGCTGGCGCGTGCCGTTCGCGGCCGTGGGCACTCGGACGAAGACGCCCTCCGCAAAGCGGTGGAATGGTCGCCGGGAAAAGATAGGTGCACCGTCCACCATCCGAAGACGGGCGAGGTGCTGTGGACCACTGACGCGGCTCCCGGCATCGTGGAGAGGTGGACCTCGCTTGGCATCCCGTTGGACACGGGCCCAGTCTGGTATTACGTTCACGAGGCGGTCAACCGGGCGCTCAGCGACAACGGCATCGCCCCGAGCCTACAACCCCACCCGAGCCCCCGCCGGGGGTCGCGATTGGTTCTTCGTCCGTCAACGCTGCTCGGCGCGGTTTGGTGCGGTGTTGCGCTGGACCTGTGCTTCGGAAGAACCCGGACCTTCAGGCGCTGTGCGCGCAAGGGCTGTGAGAAAACAATCGACGTCGCCCAGGGCCGACGCAGCCGCATGTATTGCAGCGACCGCTGCAGGAAACTGAGCTACGAGTACGCCCATCCCTCGAGGGGGAGAAAGGTCTAGCATGGCCAAGTCCACTACACCCAAGCCTGAGAAGACTCGCCGCGGCAACCGCGACGGTCTATTCCGCGAGCGCCGCCCCGGCCTGTGGGAAGCCCAGGTGTACCTCGACGGGCGCCGGCGCTCGGTCTACGGTGCGACGCGGGCCAAGGCGAGCGCCAAGCTCCGCGAGCTGCTCCACTCGGACGACAAGGGCCTACCCATCCCCACGAGCCGGTCCACCGTCGGCGAGTACCTCACGGATTGGCTCGCGTTCGCAAAGGAACGGACGCGCCCCCGTACCCACCAGCGGTATGAGCAGCTCGTCCGGGTCCATCTCGTTCCGGTACTCGGCAAGGTCCTACTCACCCGCCTCACGCCTACCCGCCTTGAGCGCATGTACACGGCCAAGCTCGCCGCCGGTCTGTCCGCGCGAACCGTCCACCACATGCACGTTGTCCTCGGCACCGCTCTGAATCGCGCGCTGCGACTCGGCCTGGTCGCCCGCAACGTCTGCCAGCTCACCGAACCGCCAACGGTCGAGGTACCGGAGCGCCCGACCCTGAGCGCCGCAAAGGTTCGGGAGCTACTCACCGCCGCCGAAGGCGACCGATTCGAAGCGCTGTACTGGCTCGCGACGCACACCGGCGCCCGCGAGGGTGAGTTACTCGGCCTGCGCTGGCAGTTCGTGGACCTCACCGCGGGTACGGTGCAGATCGCCGCGACGCTGCAGCGGACGGCCGACGGCTTCACTTTCGCCGAGCCCAAGACGGAGCACGGACGACGAAGCGTCACCGTTGGCCCCGAGGTCGTGCGCGCCCTCCGTCGCCACCGGGCGCGCCAGGGTGAGGAACGAATCAAACTCGGCGAGCTTTGGGGTGACCTTGACCTCGTGTTTCCGAATGAGATCGGGCGTCCCGTCGAGGCGGGTAACTTCCTCCGCCGGTCGTTCTGGCCCCTACTCGACAAGATCGGCCTGTGCGACCGTGAGGAGATCGTCGAGACCCGCACCCGCCGCGGCAAACCGGTTGAGGTCACGACGGTGACCTTGCACCCCCGCCTTCGCTTCCACGACCTCCGGCACTCGTTCGCGACGCTCGCGATGGAGCGCAAGGTTCACCCCTCGATCGTCGCCGCGACGCTCGGGCACGCGAAGACCTCCACGACGGTGGACATGTACACCCACAGCGACCCCGGGCTCACGGCGGAAGCGACCTCTGCCGTCGAGGACTTGATCGCGACCGCGAAGCCGGTCCGGAAACGCTCTCGGTGACAACTGCGGTACAAACTGCGGTACTAAACGAGCCGGTGAGACAATTCTCACCGGCCTCTTGGTCTATATTGTTGGTTTTGCTTGGGTTATTTGGCGGGGCTGAGAGGACTTGAACCTCCGACACGCGGTTTAGGAAACCGCTGCTCTATCCAGCTGAGCTACAGCCCCGCGCCAACCGGATGCTAGTCGGGCAGCCTCGAAATCACAACCCCGCCGGCGCGCTCGATCCTCCTCACCACGGCGTCGGCAGCACCCGAAAATCCGTCGCGGCCGGCGGCTCTGCTTCCTTCGCCTCGACTTCGGCAACACGCGCATGCGGCGGCCCGTGCCACAGACGGCCTTCGAGCGCGTCCACCACGCCGGCGTCGCCCGCGGCGAGCACCTCGAGCCGCCCATCCGGGAGGTTGCGCACCCAGCCCGCGAGCCCGAGCGCCTGCGCCTCCCGCATCACGAAGTAGCGGAATCCTACGCCCTGGACCCGGCCCTGGACGACGAAGCACTTTGCGGTCATCCGCCCGCCTCTAGAACCCGTCGCGCCCGACGAGCGGGACGAACGTCGCCGGGCCGTGCCGCGAATCCTCGAAGCGGTCGCCGCGACGGATCACGCGCACGAGCTCCTGCCGCCGCAGCTCGCCGATCGGGATGACGAGGCGGCCGCCGTCGGTGAGCTGCTCGACGAGCGCCTTCGGGATCGCCGGGGCGGCGGCGCTCACCACGATCACCTCGAACGGCGCCTGGGCGCGCCACCCCACGGTGCCGTCCATGACCTGCACCGACACGTTGCGATACCCGAGCTCCGCGAGGCGACCGCGCGCCGCCTCGGCGAGCCGCGGCAGGCGCTCGACCGTGAACACGAATCGCGCGAGCTGCGCGAGCACCGCCGCCTGGTAGCCCGAGCCCGCCCCGATCTCGAGGACGCGGTCGCGCGCCGCCACCTCGGCGAGTTCCGTGATCCGCGCCACGACGGAGGGCTGCGAGATCGTCTGCCCCTCGCCGATCTCGAGGGGGTAGTCCTCGTACGCCTGATGGCGGAGCGCGGCCGGCACGAATTGCTCGCGCGGCACGGCCGCCATCGCGGCCAGGACGCGCTCGTCGGTGATGCCGCTCTCGCGCAGGTAGTCGATCAGCACCTTGCGGCGCACGGGAACCGCGACGCTCACTTCAGGAACCCTCCAGGTCCCATGCGGCGACCTCGCTCTCGAGCAGCACGAGCTGCTCCCGGTCCGTCATGTCGAGCTGCAACGGCGTGATCGAGGTGTAGCCGGCGCCGACGGCCGCAAAATCGGTCCCCGGGATGTCCTCCCACACGGGGTCCCCGCCGCCGATCCAGTAGCACTTCCTCCCGCGCGGGTCGGTGTCCTCGACCACGCCCTCGCCGTACGTGCGCTTGCCGAGACGGGTGAAGCGCACGCCCTTCGGCCGGTCCGGCGGGATGTTGACGTTGAGCAGCACCCCGGGAGGGAGGCCGCGGTCGAGCACGCGCGTGGCGATCAGCCTCGCGAACCGCCCGGCGAACGCGTACGAGAACTCGCTCCAGATCACCTGCGAGACCGCGATGGCCGGGACCCCGAGGATGACGGCCTCGAAGGCGGCCGAGACCGTGCCCGAGTAGTGCACGTCGTCGCCCATGTTGGCGCCGAAGTTGATCCCGGAAACGACGAGGTCCGGCGTCCGGCCCCTGAGCACGTGCCCGACGCCGAGCGTCACGCAGTCGGTCGGCGTGCCGTCCACGGCGAAGCCGCGCTTGGCGAGCTGCGTGAGGCGCAGCGGGCGCGACAGCGTGAGGGCGTGCGACACCGCCGAGTTCTCGCGGTCCGGCGCGACCACCCACACCTCGCCCAGGCTCTCCAGCGCCTCCGCGAGCACTTTGATCCCCTCGGAGTGGTAGCCGTCGTCGTTGCTCACGAGGATCAGAGGAGGCGTCACGCGGGCAGTATAGCGGGGCTGGAACGACGTGGTCAGTGGCCAGTGGTCCGTGGTCCGAGAAAGACGGTGCACAGAAGAGACGAAATGCGTGGCCCGGGGCCGCAAAGAGAGGCAGCGTTCGCCTCCCGGAATTCCTGCGCGGTCGCTTTCGCTCTTCGCAGCTGGCTCTTCCGGTCACGGACCACTGACCACGGACCACGCCTCTCCCGTCCTCTCGCTCACTTCCAGGCGAAGCCCTGGCGTTCGAGGGCGCGGCGCAGCGCCGGCTCGCGCTCTTCCATCGTCCCGCCGGCCGCGAAGTAGCGCGCCAGCACGGAGGGCCAATCGCCGCTCCGCGTGATCGGCGCCATCGCCGCCACGTCGGCCGCGGCCGCCGCGGGCGTCAGCTCCTGGTAGGTCTCCGCGTGCAGCACGGAGCCCAGGGCCACGCGCGGTCGCGCGACCGGCTCCTCTCCCGGCCAACCGACGCACAGGCCGAACAGCGGCAGCACGCCGCGCGGCAGCGCGAGGAGCTCGATCAGCTCTTCGACGCCGTTGAGGATGCCGCCGATGCACACGGTGCCGAGGCCGATCGCCTCCGCGGCGTCGATGAGGCGCTGCGCCGCGAGCGTCGCGTCGATGATGGCGAAGTGCAGCCCCGTGGCCGGATACCTCCCCGCCTCGCGGCCGTGCAGCCCGAGCAACCGCGCAAGGCGGTGCACGTCGGCGCAAACGACGAGGAACTCCGCCGCGTCGCGCACGTGCCGCTGGTCGCCCGCGAACTCGGCGATCCGCTGCCGCCGGGCTCGGTCGAGGACGCGCACGAACGAGTAGAGCTGGCCGGTGGCGTCGGTAGGCGCCCGCTGCGCCTCGGCCGCCAGCCTCTGGATCGTGCCCTCCGGCAGAGGGTCGGAGCGGAACACGCGGATCGATCGGTGCGGCGCGAGGATGGGGTCGGCGCTCATGAGCCCACAATAGCGCCTCGCGCAAGGTCCTGTTCAGGGCATCGCCAAGGCGCCGTCCGGACCCGGGCGCGCGGACGCTCGCGTCCGGTCAACCGCGCCGCCCGCGCTCAGCTCGAAGGGATCAGAAGGGCGAGGACCACGTAGAGGATCACCCCCGGGATGATCCCCGTGACGAACGCCGCCACCGCGAACACCACGCGCACCAGCGTGACGTCGAGGTCGAAGTAGTCGGCGAGACCCGCGCACACACCGGCTAGTTTCTCGGCGTCGCGGCGCCGGCGCAACGGGCGCGGCGCGCCCGCGACGCGCGCGCCGCAGACCGGACAGAAGCGCGCGTCCCCCGGCACGTCCCTCAGGCACCGCTGGCATTTCTGGGCGACCGCTGCCATCGTGCACCTCCCGACCCACTCTACGCGCGCCGGCCCGCGAAGGTTCTCGGCGAGAGGACTTGACAGAGGCGCCACCTTCGCCGACATTATCAACAAGACACGCGGGACGGAGGAACGGGTTTGGCAGACGCGGCGCGGAGCACGGTGACGGCGGCGGCAAGGACTCCAGCCAGCGGCCCCCTCATCGCCTCGACCTCCGACTCCTCCACACCTTCACGGAATGAGCATCGGCCTGCGGCGCGCCGCGCGGCGGTGCTCGCCCCTCTGATCCGCTTCACCGACGAGGCGTCTCCGCCGCTCGACCACGCACGTGCGATTCTCTGACCCTCGCCCATGCGCCGTTCAACCTCGGAGGAACTCTCGCTCGGGAAGCTTCACCCCTCTCGGATCGTCACCGCTCTCGACGAGCGTCTGCGCACGAAACACTCGGGGGACCACGTGGTCGGATTCGCGGCATCGTGCCGTGGGCTTGACAAACGCGCTCCGTGTGTATAATCGAAATAAGGAGGAGCACAATGGCAACGAAGAAAGCTGCACCGAAGAAGGCGACTGCTAAGAAGGCCGTGAAGAAGACCGTCAAGAAGACCGTCAAGAAGGCCGCTCCGAAGAAGGCCGCCAAGAAGGTCGTCAAGAAGGCCGCCCCGAAGAAGGCCGCCAAGAAGACCGTCAAGAAGGCCGCTCCGAAGAAGGCAGCGAAGTAAGAGTTCCGCTCGCGGGCCCGCGAGCGCCGCGCGCTTCGTCGTCTCGCCGGCGCACGCGGTGTCTCGCGCGGACCGGACTCGTCCGGTGGCGGGGTGCTCCCCCGAGAGACACCGGAAGTATCCGCGGATCACTTTTGGTTTCGGCATCACAGGCGGCCAATGGCCGCCTTCGCCGTCTCCGGCGACGCGACTCACGCCGCGTCGCTCCCGCGAAACTGGAGACGTCCTTCCCGCAAGAGCTGAAACGTCATCGTCTGGAAAGTCTCCCGGATGACGCGGTCCGGCTCGCGCAGGTGCAGGTCGCCGCAAGTGCGGGCGGGGACGGGCCCCGCCCCTACACGGCAATGCCAGCCCACGCCCCGGGCAGAAGCGGCCCTTGCGGCCGGACGCCTCGACCTCTCGACGACGCGATGCCCTCCGAGCTCTTTGCGTTCATGGCCCGGGGTGCGCCCGCGGCACACGAGAACTGCCGCGAGAGCGGGGGTCGGGTCTCCTCCGTACATGGCGCCCAACCCAACGGCGCGAACGCCGGCCGCTTCACGGGCCGGGCGCCTCACCGCGGGCGCGAGCCCATCCTTGACGCGGCGGCAAAACTAAACTAACGTTCGCGCGGATGGGACTTGGTCGCAGCTTCTTCGGGCGGGCGTTGAGCGCGCCGGTCGCGGTGTTGGCCGTGGCGCTGCTCGCGCCACCGTCAATCCACAACCACGGCGCGCACCGCGCCAGCCTCGTGTCGTACCTCGCCCATCGCTGCACGGCCGGCGGCGACGCGCCTCACCTGCACCCCGCCCGGACGTTGCCGGCGCCCGAGTGCCCGGCGTGCGCAGCGGGCCCGGCCGCAGCCGGGACGCTCGCTCACGTTTGCCTCGAGGTCGGCGCAAGCGACGGCGTCGGCTTGACGGCGCCCTTGAGCCGCATCCCGGCGTCGTGGGCCTCGCCCGGCTGTGCGGCGCGCGCCCCGCCCTGCGCCCCTCTCGACATCTGAGACACCGCGCCCGCTGACGGTGCCGGGCTTCGCCCTCGAGATGAGAGAAGGAGGCGTCGTGATCCGAACCCGTTTTGTTCAGGCTCTCGCCATGACCGTTGCCTGCGCCGCGCCGGCGGCGACATCCGCGCCGGCGGACGTCTTGCCCGCGGAGCCGCTGCGCGTGTCGCGGGCCCAGGCCGTGGAGCTCGCGACCTCCGCCAACCCGGCCGTGGCCGCCGCGGTGGAACAGGTGGAGCAGGCCCGAGCCCGCGTCGCCGAGGCGACGGCGCTTCCCGATGCGGCGATCGCAACGACTCTCGAGCAGGAGCAAGGCTTCCTCCAGCCGCGCTCCGCAACCACCAAGGACATCGGGTTGGCGCTGACCCTCCCCTTCCCCGACAAGCTGCGCCTCTCCGGCAAGGTGGCGAGCGCGGCGCTGCGATCCGCCGAGCTCTCGCTCACGCAGCTGCGCCAGCAGATCGCGTTCGCGACCGTGCAGGCGTACGACGCCGTCCTCGTCGCGGCACGCCACCGCGAGGACTTCCGGGAGGCGAAGGAGCTGGCGCAGGACTTCCTCGCCAAGACCGAGGCCCGGTACAAGGGTGGGACGGCCGCCAAGCTCGACGTGCTCAAAGCCAAGGTCGACCTTGCTCAGGCCGAGAACGACCTCATCGCGAACGATCGGGCCGTCGCCACGGCGAACGCCGGGCTGAACCGCCTGCTCGCCCGTCCGCTCGGCGCACCGATCGACGCCACCGACGAACTCGCCGTGCCGACGCGCGTGGCCGACCTGGACTCCATCGAGCGTCTCGCGCTCGCCTCGCGCCCCGAGATCCGGAGCCTCGCCGCCGGCCGCGCGGGCGCCCGCGACGCCACGACGCTCGCGCGGCGATACTGGCTCCCCGACCTCAGCGTGACACTCTCGCGCAACTTCACCGCCGGCAGTCCACCCGCCTTCACCACTGCGGCGTCGGTCAACATTCCGCTGTTCTTCTGGCAGCACCAGAACGGCTTCATCGCCGAGGCCCGCCACCACGAGGCCGAGTTGGCGGCCACCGCCGACGACCTCATCGCCCAGGTCAGCCTCGACGTCCGGACCGCCTACGCCGCGGCGACGACCGCGGTGCGCCAGGCCGTCTTCCTGCGCGACGAGCTGCTCCCGGAGGCCGCCGATGCGTACCGGATCGCCTCGGTGAGCTACGGCCTCGGCGGGTCTTCCGCGCTCGACCTGCTCGACGCCAAACGCACGATGCTGGAAGCCAAGAGCCAGTACACCGACGCGCTCGGCGCCGCCAACGACGCGCTCGCCGACCTCGAGCGCGCAGCCGGGGCGCCGCTGCCCGCGCCGTCAGGAGACGCCCATGACCACTAACGCTCGCACACTTCTCGCCACGCTCGGCGCCGCGGCGGCCGCCTGCCTGCTGACCGCGTGCCCGCGCGGTCGCACCTCTCCTGCCGACCCCGCGCCCAACCCTTCGGCGTTCACGCTCCCCCCCGCGCAGCGCGGAAAGATCCATCTGGAAGAGGCCATCCTCACACCGTTCCGCCGGACCGTCGAGGCCACCGGGACGGTCGAGTTCGACGGCGACCGCGCGACGCAGGTGCTTGCGCCGTTCTCGGGTCCCGTCTCGCGCATCCTCGTCCCGCTCGGCGCTCTCGTCAGACGCGGCCAACCCCTTGCCACCACCGTATCGCCCGACTTCGCCGCCGCGGTGAGCGCCTACCGCAAGGCCGCGGCGACGGCGCACAACGCCCGCCGCATCGCCGACCTCGACGCCCAGCTCTTCGCCGACGACGCCATCGCGCGCCGCGAGATGGAGCAGGCCCAGACCGACGCGGTATCCGCCGAAGCGGACCGCGACGCCGCGCTGCAGCAGCTGCGCTCCCTCGGAGTCGACGACCAGGCGATCGAGGAGTTGCGACAGGACCGCGCCACGGCCGCGCCCCAGGGTGTGATCCGGGCGCCGCTGGCGGGAGCGGTCGTCGAGCGCCTGATCACGCCGGGCCAGCTCCTCCAGGCGGGAGCGACGCCCTGCTTCACGGTCGCGGACATGTCCACGGTGTGGGTGATGGCCAACATCTTCGAAAGCGACCTGCCGTTCGTCGCCGTCGGCGACCCTGCCGAGATCACGAGCGCCGCGTCGCAGGGTCCGCTCCCCGGCACGGTGGGGAACATCTCCGCGCTGGTGGACCCCAACACGCGGGCGATCGCCGTCCGCATCGTGACGCCCAACCCCGGCCAAGCGCTCAAGAAGGACATGTACGTCCGGGTCGCGATCCGCTCGCGCCACGACAGCACCGGCATCATGCTTCCGGTCTCGGCGGTGCTGCGCGACGACGTCGATTTGCCGTTCGTCTTCCTGGAGAACCCGGACGGCAGCTTCGGCCGGCGCCGGGTCGCCATCGGGTACCGCTCCGGGGACCGCCAAGAGGTCACCTCCGGCGTATCCGCCGGCGATCGGGTCGTCGTGGAGGGCGGACTGTTCATGCAGTTCGCGCAGAGCCAGTGAGCGAGAACCTCCCGGTCCCGCCCGAGGGCCGCGCCCCCGCGGGCTCCTTCGTCCACCGCGTCGTGGCGGCCGCGCTGCGGCAGCGGTTCCTCACCGTGCTCCTCGCGGCGCTCCTCGCCGGCGCCGGCATCTGGTCGTTCTCGCGCCTCCCCGTGGACGCCTACCCCGACCTCTCCCCGCCGATGGTGGAGTTCATCACCCAGTGGCCCGGCCACGCGGCCGAGGAGGTTGAGCGCCTCATCACCGTGCCGCTCGAGGTGGAGATGAACGGCATCCCGCACATGACGACGCTCCGCTCCATCTCGCTGTACGGGCTGTCCGACGTGCGCATGACGTTCGACTACGGCAGCGACAACTACTTCGCGCGCCAGCTCGCGTTCGAACGCATCGCGGGCGTGTCGCTGCCGGCCGGCGTGACGCCATCGCTCGCGCCGCTCTTCTCCCCCTCCGGCCTGATCTACCGGTACGTCATCGACAGCCCGGACCGCTCCCCCATGGAACTGAAGACGATCGAGGACTGGATCGTCGAGCGCCAGTTCAAGCGCGTCCCGGGCGTGGCCGACGACTCCGGTTTCGGCGGCGAGACGATGCAGTACCAGGTCCTCCTCGAACCCGCCAAGCTCGCGGGCGCCGGCCTCTCCGTGCCCGCGGTGGCCGCGGCGCTGGCCGCGAACAACGGCAACTCCGGCGGCGGCTTCTACTCGCAGGGCGGCCAGTTCTACTACGTGCGCGGCCTCGGCCGCCTCCGCACGCCGGAGGAGATCGGCGATGTCGTGCTCGCGGTCCACAACGGCACGCCCGTGCTCGTGAGGGACGTCGGCCGCGTGGAGATAGGCCACGCGCCCCGTCTCGGGCAGTTCGGCTTCGACGGCCGCGACGACGCGGTCGAGGGCGTGATCCTGATGCGCAAGGGGGAGCAGGCGCAGGTCGTGCTCAAGCGCGTCGAGCAGAAGACCGACGAGCTCAACCGGTCGATCCTGCCCAAGGACGTCAAGATCCACCCCTTCTACGACCGCAGCGACCTCATCGCGCTGACCACCCGCACGGTGGAGGACAACCTGCTGCGCGGCATGGTGCTGGTCGTCGTGGTGCTCATCTTCTTCCTCTACGACGTCCGCTCCGGTCTCGATCGTGGCGGTGACGATCCCGCTCTCGCTGTTCTTCGCCTTCGTCTGCCTCGACCTCAGGCACATCCCGGCGAACCTGCTGTCGATCGGCGCCATCGACTTCGGCATCCTGGTGGACGGCGCCGTCGTCATGGTGGAGAACATCTTCCGCCAGCTCGCCGCCCGCGCCGGCCAGCAGTTCAAGGTGCGGGAGGTGATCGTGGCCGCGGCGGCCGAGGTCGACCGGCCGATCTTCTTCGCGGTCGCGGTGATCGTCGCCGGCTTCCTGCCCATCTACGTCCTCTCCGGGCCGTCCGGCGAGCTCTTCAAGCCGATGGCCGACACCATGATCTTCGCCCTGGTCGGCTCCCTGATCGTGACGCTCTCGCTGCTGCCGGTGCTGTGCTCGTGGGCGCTGCGAAGGGGCGTGCGGGAGAGGCGCAACGTGGCGTTCGAGGCGGTGAAGGCCGCCTACGCGAAGGGCCTGGACGTCTGCCTCGCGCGCCCCTGGGCCACCGTCCTGGCCTCGGCCGCGCTGCTGGGCGGCTCGCTGCTGCTCATCCCCGGGATCGGCGCCGAGTTCATGCCGCACCTGGACGAGGGCGCGCTGTGGATCAGCGGCACGATGCCGTACACGATCTCGTTCGAGGAGTCGCGGAAGATCGCGCCGCAGGTGCGGGCGATCCTGCAGTCGTTCCCGGAGGTCACGGTCGTCGCCTCCGAGCACGGCCGCCCCGACGACGGCACCGACCCCACCGGGTTCTTCAACGTCGAGTTCTACGTCGGCCTCAAGCCGTACCGCGAGTGGAAGGGCCCCTACAAGACCAAGGACGAGCTGACCGACGCCATCATGGCCAAGCTGCAGACGTTTCCGGGGATCGTCTTCAACCACACCCAGCCCGCCGAGGACGCCGTTGACGAGGCGGAGACCGGCCTCAAGAGCGCGCTGGCGGTCAAGGTCTTCGGTCCCGACCTCGCGGTCCTCGAGGAAAAGGGCAAGGAGATCAAGCGCGTGCTCGAGGGCGTCCGCGGCATGGACCACATCACGCTGGTCCAGGAGCTCGGCCAGCCCAGCCTCACCGTCACCGCCGACCGCGCCACGATCGCGCGCTACGGCCTCAACGTCGCCGACATCAACGGCCTCATCGAGGCGGCCGTCGGCGGCACCGCCGCGACGCAGGTGGTGCAGGGGGAGAAGCTCTTCGACCTCGTGGTGCGGCTGGAACCGAAGTTCCGGCGCACCCCGGAGGAGATCGGGAACATCCTCGTCGCGACGCCGGGCGGGCAGGAGGTCCCCCTGAAGGAGCTCGCCGACATCAAAGTGGTGAGCGGCGCGTCGTTCATCTACCGCGAGAACAACTCGCGCTACATCGGCGTGCAGTACTCGGTGGAGGGGCGCGACCTGGCCGGCGCCGTGGAGGACGCCGGGCGCCAGGTGGCGGCGAGGGTCGCCTTGCCCGAGGGATACCGGATCGCGTGGGGCGGCGAGTACAGGGAGTACACGGCGGCGCGGCGGCAGCTGGCCATCGTCCTGCCGCTGACCCTGTTCGTCATCTTCCTGCTCCTCTTCGCCCTGTACAGCAACTTCAAGTTCCCGGTGATCACCGTGCTCGGCGTGCTGCTCTCCGCGCCGATCGGGGGCCTGATCGCGCTGTGGCTGACCGGGACGCCGTTCTCGGTGTCGAGCGGGATCGGGTTCATCGCCCTGTTCGGGGTCTCCGTGCAGACCGCGGTGGTCTACATCTCGTACGCCAACGAGCTGCGCCTCGCCGGCATGGGGATCGCCGGAGCCGCCAGGGAAGCGGCGCTGCTGCGGCTGCGGCCGATCATGATGACCGCCCTGGTCGCAGCGCTGGGCCTCCTCCCCGCGGCGATGGCGACCGGCGTCGGCACCGATTCGCAACGTCCGTTCGCGCTGGTGATCGTCTCCGGCCTGTTCTCCCGCCTCCTCGTCAGCGTCTTCCTCATGCCGGTCCTCTACGCCCTGGTCGCCAGACAGGGGGACCGCCTGGAGGTCTAGGTCCGGCGGCCTTCGGTTCGCGCCGCGCCCCCGTGGAGGGCCGCACCGGTGTCTTGGGTCGAGGCTACCGGGCCCGCGGCGCGGGCGAGGAGCGTCATCCCGGACCGTCCTGTCGGTTCGTGCCCACGGCGGCCCCGTTGCGGCCGCTCTCGCCTGCCGCTCCCGGCTCGGCCGGTCCGGCTGCGGCCGCGTACACGGTGGGGCTGGGGAGCGCGAACGCGGTCCCCGAGCGCTGCACGATCGCGGCGAGCGCGAAGTTCAGCTCCTCGACCACGGCGGTGTACTCGAGGAAGTCCCTGGTCGCGATCCAGCACCAGACCTCGACGTGGAGCCCGCTGGCGCCGAACGCGGCGAACCGGACGCGGTGCTCGCCCTGGAAAACCTTCGGGTGCGACTCCAGGAGCCGCTTGGCGCCGCCGATCACCGCGTTGAGCTGCCCCTCGCTGGCCGAGTAGACCAGCTTGAGGACGGGGTTGTAGAGGATGCGGTCGCGCGCCGTGTAGTTCTCGATTCGCCCGGCGGCGATCACGCCGTTGGGGACCGTGACCCGGGTCCGGGCCACCGTCCGCAGCCGCGTCGAGCGGAACCCGATCTCCTCGACCGTGCCCATGTCCTGCCCGATCGCGACGAAGTCGCCGATCTCGAACGGGCGGTCGCCCGCGATCGCGGCGGTGCCGAAGAGGTTCTCGAGCGTCTTCTGCGCCGCGAACGCGAGCGCGACGCCGCCGATCCCGAGGGCGCCGAGGCCGGCCACGACGTTGATCCCGATCACGTCGAGCGCGGCCAGGCCCAGCAACACCACCACGAACGCCTTGGCGATGCGGGTCGCCACCGGAAGGAAGCCGACCAGGCTCCGGTCCCTTGCGGTCTCACGGACGCGGCGGGCGCCATCGTCCACCAGGCGTACGACGAACCACCCGACCCCGACGAGGGCGAGCAGTTTGCACAGGTACCGCGCCACCACCCAAGCGGCGGGCGTCAGGCCCAGCCACTGCGCTACGAGCACCAGGATCCCGGCCCAGAACAGGAAGCCGGCCGGCCCGTCGAGCGCCACCGCGACCGCGTCGTCCCACTGCATGACGGTGCGCCGGGCGAGACGCCGCAGCAGGCGGACGGCCCAACGCCCCAGATACCTGCTCACGAACCACGACACGAGCAGGCCGGCCAGGATGCCGAGCCACTGCCAGAGCTGCAGCTCGGCGAGGCTGACGGCGAACAGGGCGACCGGGGCGTGGTCGCCGAGCCACCCGTAGCCGCGGGCAGCGTAAAGCCTGTCGATCTGCGCCACCGTGTCCTGCGAGACGGTCCAGACCTGGCCGAGCTCGGCGTCGAAGCGGTGGGCGAGAAGCAGCTCCACGGGCTGGTGGCCGACCTTGACGACCCCGAGGAGCTGCTCGTTTTCGGGCACGCCGCTCTCCGGGGCGCCGAGCGGGTCGTTGGAGAGCTTGTCCGGGTCGACCCAGCCGGTGCGCTGCAGGGTCAGCATCAGCCGGCGGGCCAGCCGTTCGCCCTCGGCCCGCTGCCGTGCGGGCGGGATCGCGCCGAGGTCGAGGTAGAACGAGGCGAGGTCGAAACGCCCCGCCTGGCACGCGGCGAGGAAACCCGCAGCGGCCTCCCGCGGCGTCCCGCGCTGGACATCGTCCGGGATCGGCCCGAGGCCGATGTCGAGCGGCTCGGCGCCCCGCGCCGGCTCCCCCTGGACGAGCACGCGGAACCAGAACGGCACGCTCGCCACGGTCTCGCGCGAGAACAGCCACGCCAGCTCGTACGGTGCGGCGCCGGCCGTGTGCCGCAGCCGGACCTCGCCGCTGATGCCGCTCCTCTCGAAGCGCACCGCGATCACGGCGTTGGTCGCCTGCCCGCCGATCGTGGGGCCCGCCTCGTTCTCGGTCGTGACCGCGTCCTCGCGCGCCCTGAGCAGCACCAGCAGCCGGTAGAGCTGCTCCGCCCTCTCGGCGCCCACCTTCGGCTGCTGCGCGGGCGGCGTCTCGCTGAGGTCGAGCAGGTGCGCGGCAAGGCCGAACTTCCCTGCCCCGCCCAGGCTCAGGAACGAACGCCAGGCGGCGGCCGGCGAGCTGCGGACCAGGTCCGCCGGCGGCGCGCCGAGGCCCCGGTTGATCGCCTCGTAGCGGGCGATCTCGTACCGCGATGCCGCCCCCGCCGCCGCGCCCAGGAGGAGCGCGGCGACGAGCGCCGCCGCGAACCGCGGGGGTTGCCGTCTCCCCGCCCTCCGGTCTCCTCGGGTTCGTGCCATTGCTCCGTTCCCCGCGAACAGGATAGCAAGTCCGGAGGGCGCGTACGCCGCGCACGCCGGCCCGCCGCAGCCCGCGGGGAAACCCAGAGCAGCGTCACGCGGTGAGGAGAGGGCTAGGGGCGGCGCACGCGCTCACTCGCGGCCGAGCGCCTTCAGGAGTCCGGCCCGCGCCTGCGAGAGGTTGTAGTCGGCCTGCACCTTCTGCTGTGCGGCGCTGGTGAGTGCGACCTGGGAGTCGCCGAGCTCGATGATGCTGCCGACTCCGGTCTCGTAGCGGCCCTCCGCCAGGCGGAGCTGCTCCTGGGCGCTGACCAGCGCCTCGCCGCTGGCGCCGAGCGCGGCCTTGGCGGCGCGGACCGCCAGCCGCGCCTGTTCGATCTCGAACCGGACCTGCTGGCGTTCGGCGTCGGCCTGCGCGCGGACCGCCGCGAGGTTCGCCTCGGCCTCGACCACCCGGGCCTTCGTCAGGCCGCCCTGGAAGATCGGCACGGTCAGCCCCATTGCGACGTTCCAGTTCCAGGTGAGGCTGGAGACGTGGACGCCCGCGTCGGAGAATCCGGTGGACATCCCGAGCGTCGGAGCGTACGCGCCGCGCAGCGCCCGAACGGTCAGTTCCTGCGCACGCACCTGTTGCGCGAGCGCGGCGAGCTCCGGGCGGGCGTTGATCGCCTCATCCAGCAGCGTGTCGGTCGAGCCGTCCTCGCCGGCGATCGGGGGCAGCGTCTCGTCGGCGACGTCGTAGTCCGCCGGCCCCTCGACGCCCATCGCCTGGTTGAGCTGGGCCTTGGCCGTCTCGTAGCCGTTCTGCGCGGTGATGAGCTGGACGTCGGCGTTGGCGACCGCGGTCTTGGCCTGCGCCAGTGCGATCTCCGCCTGCGTCCCCACCTCGACGAACCCCTGGGTCTGCTCCATGTGTTTCTGCTGGTTCGCCAGCGTGTCGCGCGCGACGGTGACCAGGCCCTTCGCCGCGCGGGCCTGGAAGTACGCCGTGCGGACGGAGAACAGCACCTGCTCCAGCGTGGCGCGCTCGGTGTCTTTCTGCGAGGCGGCGCTTGCCTGCGAGGACCGCCACTGGGAGCGCGTCTGCCCGAAGTCGTAGAGCAGCAGGCTGCCGGTGAGCCCGAAGTTGAAGTAGTTGGACGTGGCCCAGCTCTGGCTGGAGCTCCCTCCCGAAATCTGAGACGGCAGCGAGCCCGGACGGCTGGCGTAGTTGGAGGTGGCTCGCTGGTAGTCGGCGCTGCCCGCGACCTGCGGCAGCAGCGGGGCGCGCGCTTCGTCGGTGCGCGCGAGCGCCGCCTGGGTCGCCGCGGCGGCCTGCCGCACCTGCGGTTGTTGGGCGCGGGCGGTCGCCAGCGCCTCGTCGAGGGTCAGGATACGCGGCGGGGCGGCCGGGGTCGCCGCCGCGAGCACGAGCAGGGCAAGGTTTGCGATCATCACTCGAACCTCAAGGCCTCGATCGGGTCGAGGCGGGATGCCTTACGGGCCGGGTAGAGCCCGAACACGACTCCGACCAGCGCGCTGAACACGACGGAGATGACCACGATGTCGGGACGGATCAGCATCGGCCAGTGGAACTGCGCGGAGAGACGCTCGGCGGCAACCAGGCCGAGGACCACGCCGATGACGCCCCCCGCGAGCGACAGCGTGAGCGCCTCGACGAGGAACTGCGCCAGGATGTTGCGCGGCTTGGCGCCGACCGCCATCCGCACGCCGATCTCGCGCGTGCGCTCGGTGACCGACACCAGCATGATGTTCATGATCCCGATCCCGCCGACGAGGAGCGAGACCGCCGCGATGCTGGCGAGCAGCGTGGTCAGCGTCTTGGTCCCCTGCTCGCGGGCGCTCGCCAGCTCGGTCAGGTTGCGGATCGAGAAGTCGTCGTCCGTCCCGGGCGCCAGGTGGTGCCGGTCGCGCAACAGGGCGCGGATCTGCGCCTCGGCCCGCACCGTCCCCTCCGGCGACGTGGCGCCGACGAAGATGACGCCGGAGATGAACTGCTGCAGCCCGCCCTGGATCTTGGTCTGGAACGTCTTCAAGGGGATGAACGCCGCGTCGTCGTAGTCCTGCCCCATCGGCGACTGGCCCTTCGCCGCGAGCACCGCCTGCACCTGGAACGGGATGTTGTTGATCCGCACCAGCTGGCCGACCGGGTTGGTGTTGGCGCCGAACAGCTTCTCCACGACCGTCTGGCCGAGGAGCACGACCTTGCTCCCGCCCTCCGCGTCCGAGTCGCTCATCGGCGCGCCCTCGGCCACCGGCCAGTCGCGGATCGCGAAATACTCGGGGGATGTGCCGTACACCCCGGTGCTCCAGTTCTGGTCCTCGGAGACGATCTGCGCCACGGTCCGCAGCTGCGCCGCGGCGTACTTCACGCTCGGCACTTCGGTCTGGATCGCCTTCAGGTCGTCCCACGTCAGCGTCGGCATGCTGCCGAAGCCGCCGTGCTGGCCGCCGGCGGTCGTCGTGCCGGGCAGGATGATCAGCAGGTTGGAGCCCATCGCGGCGAACGACTGCTCCACCATCGCCTTGGCCCCCTCGCCGATGGCGACCATCGCGATCACCGCGGACACGCCGATGATGATGCCGAGGGTGGTGAGGAACGAGCGCATCTTGTTGCGGAGCAGCGCGCGGATCGCCACCCGCAGGGTTTGCAGCGGGTTCATGCTTCGCCTCCCCCGGCCGCCTCGGCGGGCGCGGGAACCGCCCGCTGCGGCTCCTGGCGGACGTCCGACTTGAGCTTGCCGTCCTTCATCACGACCACCCGCGCCGCATACCTCGAGATGTCGGGCTCGTGGGTCACGAGGACGACCGTGATGCCGGAGTCGCGCAGCTCCTGGAACAGCGCCATGACCTCGACGCTGGTCACCGAGTCGAGGTTTCCGGTCGGCTCGTCGGCGAGGATGACCTTCGGGTTGGACACCAGCGCCCGCGCGATCGCGACCCGCTGCTGCTGTCCGCCCGACATCTGGTTCGGGTGGTGGTGGACCCTGTCGGCGAGGCCGACGCGGCCGAGCGCGGCGTGGGCGCGCTCGTGGCGCTCGCGGGTGTGCGCCCCCGAATACAGCAGCGGCAGCTCGACGTTCTCGATCGCCGACGTGCGCGAGAGCAGGTTGAAGTTCTGGAACACGAAGCCGAGCGTGCGGCTGCGCTTCTCGGCGAGCGCGTCGCGGTCGAGGCCCGACACGTCCTCGCCGGCGAGCAGGTAGCGCCCCGAAGTCGGGCGGTCGAGGCAGCCGATGATGTTCATGAGCGTCGACTTCCCCGAGCCCGAGGCGCCCATGATCGCCACGAACTCGCCCTCCGCGACCCCGAACGACACGCCGCGCAGCGCGTTCACCTCGACGTCGCCCATCCGGTACACCTTGGTGACGTCCTCAAGCCGCAGCAGGTCGGATCCGCTGGCCATCGCGACCTCAGAACATCCGCCCGAAGCCCGGCTGCTGACCCTTGCCGTTGCCGCCGGACACGTCGGTGATCACGCTGTCGCCCACGGACAGATTCCCTTCGATCACCTCGCTCATGATGCCGTCCGTGACGCCGGTGCGGATCGCGACCGACACGGGCTTGCCGCCGCGCAGCACCCACACCGTCTTGCGGTCGGCGCTCCGAGCCGCCTTCGCCGGCGTCGTCGCCGGCGTCCCCGCCGGTTCGGCGGCGGCGCCTGCGCCGCGCGGACCTCGCAGGCCCGCCGCCCCGCCCGGACTGAGGCTGGCGAGCAGTTCCGCCGGCGGGTGGAAGCGCAGCGCGGCGTTGGGGACGCGCAGCGCGTCGTCCTGTTCGGCGTAGACGAACGTGCAGTTGGCGGTCATCCCCGGTTTCAGCTTGAGTTCGGTGTTGTCGACGTCGATCACCGCGTCGTAGGTCACGACGTTCTGCACCGTCTGAGGCGCGTTGCGGACCTGGCGCACCGTGCCGACGAACGTCTCGGTCGGGTAGGCGTCCACGGTGAATGTGGCGCGCATCCCGGTCCGGACCTGGCCGATGTCGGCCTCTGCCACGCTCGTGTCCACCTGCATCTTGCGCAGGTCCTCAGCGATGAGGAAGAGCGTCGGCGCCTGCAGCGAAGCCGCCACGGTCTGGCCGACGTCCACGTTGCGGGAGATCACGACGCCGTCGGTCGGGGAGATGATGTCGGTGTAGGCGAGGTTGACCTCCGCCGAGTGCAGTTGGGCGCTGGCCTGCCCGACCGCGCCGACGGCGGCGTCCACCGCGGCGTTGTCCGCGTCGGCCGTGGCCTTCGAGGTGTCGAGGTCGGCCTGCGCGATCAGCTTGCGCTCGGCGAGCGTCACGTTGCGCTTGTACTGCGTCTGGGCATCGAACGCCGTGGCTTTCGCCTTCGCCAGGTCGCCCTGGGCGGCGACCAGATTGGCGCGCGCCTGCGCCACGCTCGCCTCGAACAGCTGCGGGTCGATCTTCGCGATCAGCTCGCCCTTCTTGACCTTCGAGTTGAAATCGGCGAAAAGCGCGGCGATGCGGCCCGAGACCTGGCTGCCCACCTGCACCGTGACGATCGCCGAGAGCGAGCCGGAGGCGGTCACCTTGGCGACGATCTTGCCCCGGTCGATCTTGGCGGTCTCGAAGCGCCACTCCCCTTTGACCTTGGCCTCGTGCGCCCGCCACCAGGCGATTCCGCCCGCGACCACCGCGACACCCACCACGACCCAGAACCACTTGTTCTTGAACATTGAGCTCCTCACGCAGACACGGCCCGTGCGGCCGGCCTGTTCCGTTCGGCGCGCACCTGCTCGCGCCGGTCAACCGTGCATTGATGGCGCCGGCCTCGCCGAGCGCTCATCGGTTGTCGATCCCCGCCAAGAGGTGGCCCTTGCCGCGTCCGGCATCGGAGTTCTCGAGGTTGGCGATGACCTTCCGGAGTCCGGCCACCACCGCGGTCCGTTCGGACGGCGTCAGCCCGGCCTCGACCGCCGACCGGACCGCCGCCGCGATCGGGGCGAGCCGCTCGGCAAGCAAGCGCCCGGAGGACGTCAGCACGAGACGCGACCGCCTCCGGTCGGCGGGGTCGGCCCCGCTGTGCACCAGGCGCCGCCGCGCCAGCGCCGCCACGACCCTGCAGGCCGTGGGCTGGTCCATCCGCTGCAACTCGGCGAGCTCGCGCAGAGACGCGCCCTCGTGGTTGGCGATCGCGACCAGCGTCCAGAACTGCTGCGGCGACAGGTCGTGTTCCCGCACCATCGTGCTCACCGCCTGTTTGATGCGGCGCCGCACCACCGCCACGAGCAACCCTATCGGTTCTTGCGTCGGCAATTCCTGCCTCCGCAATCATTGTCATACGAATAGTTCGCACTGTCAAGGGTCCAGGACGACTCACACCCCTTGATACGCAGGACGGTGGCGTTTGGTTACACCCCCCGGCCGCCGCCGAACAGGTCGAGTTGGAGACGGGGCGAATATCGGAAGCCGTGGCGCAGGCACAGGCGCGCCACGGCGGCGGCGCGGCCCGCCACCTCGGCGGCGGTTCGGCCCTCCGGCATCAGCAGCACACGCCGCCGCTCGGCGCCGAGGCGCCCCACCAGTTCGAGCACCTCGCCGAGATCCTCCTCGCCGCGGACGACGAACTTGAGCTGGTGCTCGGGGTGGCGGGCGAGTAGTTCGGCCAGCGGAGAGATGCGCGTGCGCAGCGCCCGATGCCTTCCCCGGAACCGCCCCTCCGGGTCGGAGTTGGAGGTCTTCGGGGAAACCGAGAGCAGGTCGCACGCAAACTCGGGTGCGAGCGTGCCCGCGGTCTCGACCGTGGTGTGGTGCCCGGCGGCGGCAAGGGCTTGGGCCAGGGCCGGCAGCTCGCGCTGCAGCAGCGGCTCGCCCCCGGTGATCACCACGTGCTCGCACCCGGACGCCCGGGCCGCGGCCACAAGCTCGCCCACGCTCCGCCGCGATCCCTCCGGCTGCCACGACGTGTACGGCGTGTCGCACCAGGCGCAGCGGAGGTTGCACCCGGAGGTGCGGATGAAGAACGAGGGGACGCCGGCGAGCATCCCCTCCCCCTGGATCGACGCGAACGTCTCCGCGATGACCATACCTAGCCCGCCGGCGGCGTCGGGCTCTCGCCCTGGAAGAGCAGGCGACGGGACCACACCGCGCCAAGGACGGCACACCCGAGCAGCACCGAGCCGCCCGCCTGGTGGAGGGAGGTGAGCAGCACGTCCCACACCGCCCGCGGCGCCCCCACGACCCTCGTCTCGACGGCGAACAGCGCCGCCAGGCCCAGCATCACTTGCACGGTCACCGCCGCCGTGATCACGCGTCCGAGCGTTCCGAGCAGGGACCGCGCGCCGCCCAGCCTCGACAGGCGCGCGCCAAAGGTCAGTGCCATGGCCAGCACCACGACCGCGAACCCGACGTGGGCGTCCAGGCCGCGCGCGAACTGGCGCTGGATCGCGCCGAGCACGATCTGCACCAGGACGGCGCCGACGAGCAGCGTGCCGAACGCCTGCAGTGGGCGAGCGTGCGCGTTCGACAGCGGCCCCGCGCCGGAGGCCCACGCCGTCGAGGTGACGGCCGCGAGCGCGACCATCAAGCCGAAGAACGCCGGCCCCAGCACGCCGTGGACGACCGCCAGCGTGGACGATGGCTCCATCGCCGACCGCGAGGTCGAGAGCGTGAAGCCGCCGGTCACGCGCAGGCCGCCGAGAATGCCCTGCACGATCACGGCGGCCACCGCCGCCAGTCCGAGCCGCTTGACCCACGTCCGCCGCTCGGCCACGAGCAGGTGCGCCGCGAACACGACGGTGGTCAACCCGACCAGGCTTCCGAACAGGCGGTGGGCGTGCTCGTAGTAGACGCCGCCCGTCATCCGCGAGAGCGGGTAGAGAAACATGTTGTACCCGAACGAATTCGGCCAGTCCACGACGGAAAGGCCCGCCCTCTTCGCCGGTGACCAGACCGCCCACGAGCAGCTGCAGCAAGGTCGCCGACGCGGCAACGCCGGCAAGCGCCCCGGTCCAGTTCACCGCGTCGAGCCCGTCCTGCGCGGGTCGCGACCCCCACCGCCGCCCCGGCGCTCGCCATCGCGGCGCCCAGCAGCAGCGAGCCCGGGATCCACCACAGCGCCGAGGGCGCGAGTTGGTTCGCCCGCCCGCCGCCGAGCAGGCTGCCGAGGACCAGGAGGTTGACCACCGACGAGAGCAGCCCGGCCGCGAGGCCGCTCCGCCACCCGCGCGCTCCCAACCG
Source organism: uncultured Acidobacteriota bacterium (assembly GCA_963747245.1). Lineage (GTDB taxonomy): Bacteria > Acidobacteriota > Thermoanaerobaculia > Thermoanaerobaculales > Thermoanaerobaculaceae > RBG-13-68-16. Next base: position 75,920 of record CAVVEO010000008.1, on the reverse strand, counting down.
CCCGGCGACGAACCCGCCGCCGACCAGGCACGCCAGCAGCAGCAGCGCGAGCAGCCAGCTCGGCACGACGGCGGGCGGCATCCGGCAGAGGTAGCCGACGAACCACATCGCCACGCTCGTCCCGAAACCGAGCGCCAGCGTTTCCGCGCCGCGGGGCGCCGCCGTCCGTTGCGTCGCCATGCCCGACCCCTCCATTCCCGAACCGCCGGCGCCAGTATGAGCGAGGACGGGGCGCCATTCAAAGGCGGCGGGGAATGTCGGCGGGCCCTCGCTGTTGTGCCAAGACAACGGCGCGGCACGGTCGATCCCGGCGGCGGACCCGTTCCGGACCGGAGGCGCACTGAGGAACGATGGCATGAGACGAGACCTCCTCCCCGGATCGTTGACGGGCGGCGCGGGCGCGCGGCGCGCTCTCGCGGTGTTGCGCGCCTACCCCGAGTTGACCAAGATCCGCCTCACCGCGCTCGTGGTCGCGACGACGGCGGTGGGGTTCATGATGGCCGGCGGCGGGCGCCAGAGCGGCGCGAGGCTCGCCTGGACGGTCCTCGGCACCGCCCTCGCAGCCGCGGGCGCGATGGCGCTCAACCAGGTCATCGAGGTGGCCCGTGACGCCCGCATGGAGCGCACGAAGAACCGGCCCCTCCCGGCCGGCGTCCTCACCGCGCGACACGGCCTGCTGTTCGGTCTCGCCGTGGCGGGCGGCGGCCTCGTCACCCTCGTAACGGGGGCCAACCTGCTCACCGCCCTCCTCGGCCTCGCCGTGGTGCTCGTGTACACGCTCGTCTACACGCCGCTCAAACCCCGTTCGCCGCTCTGCACGCTCGCCGGGGCGGTCTGCGGCGCGATCCCCCCGATGATGGGGTGGACCGCGACCGGGACGCCGCTGGGGTTCGGCGCCTGGCTCCTGGCCGGCGTGCTCTTCCTCTGGCAGATCCCGCACTTCCTTGCGCTAGCCTGGCTTTACCGCGACGACTACGCGCGCGGGGGCTTCCGCATGCTCCCGGTCGTCGACGCCTCCGGGCGCTCGACGGGCCAGGCGGCGGTCCTCTACTCGATGGCGCTGCTGCCGGTCGGCGTGCTCGCCGCCCTCGGCGGCATGACGGGGTGGGGGTTCGCGGCCGGGTCGCTCGTCCTCACCGGCGGGCTCGTCGCGCTCGCCCTCGCGCTGGCGGCGAAGAAGAGCGACGCCGTCGCCCGGCGGCTCTTCCTGGCGACGCTCGCCTACCTGCCGCTGCTCCTCGGCCTCATGGTCGCCGACCGGCTCCCGTCGCCACAGGACCTCGCGGTCGCGGTGCTCGCCGCCGGCCGATGACCGCGCCCGACCCGCAGGGGGCGGGGTTCCTGCGCCGAGGCGGCTGGATCGTGGCGGCGGCGCTCGCGCTCGCGACCGCCGCCTTCGCCTTCTACGCCGCCGGCCTCGTGCGCCACCGCGCCCACCCGGTCGGCGACGGGCGCCGGGTCGCGACCTACGGCTTCCCGCTCGTACCGTGCCTGGTCCCGCGGGAGGAGCTCGCCGCGTCGGGCATGCCGAAGGACGGCCTCTCCGCGCTCGTCGACCCGCCCCTGTGGACCGCCGCCCAGGCCGACGCCGCCAAGTTCGGGCACGGCAAGTTCCTCGTGCCCGGCGACCGCGTCGTCGGGTTGCGGCTCGGGGGCGCCGCCCGCGCGTACCCGCTGCGCGTGCTCGTCTGGCACGAGGTCGTCAACGACACCCTGGGGGGCGCCCCGGTCGCGGTCACCTACGACCCGCTGTGCGACAGCGCCGTCGCGTTCCGCCGCGAGGTGCGCGGCGAGCGGCTCACCTTCGGCGTCAGCGGCCTGCTCTTCGACTCCAACCTCCTGATGTACGACCGCCGCGCCGGCGGCGCGCCCGAGAGCCTGTGGAGCCAGCTGCAGTTCCGCGCCGTGGCCGGGCCGGCCGCCGCCGCGCGAACCGCGCTCGAGGTGCTGCCGATCTCGGTCGAGACGTGGGCCGACTGGCGCCGAGAGCACCCCGACACCACCGTGCCCGCGCCCGACCCGCGCATGGCCGAGAAGTACGCCTCGGACCCGTACACGACCTACGCCGGCTCCGACGAGCTGCGCTTCCCGGTGCGCCCGCTGCCGTCGCCTGCCGCCTACCCGCTCAAGAGCCCGCTCGTCGCGATCGGCGCTGGGCACCGCTGGACTGCGTTCCCGTTCCCGGCGCTTGCCGCCGCAGACGCCTCGCCGAACGCTCCGGCCCTACCGCCGCCCGCCTCTGCGACGCTGGTGTCGTCGCTCTCCTACCGGGCGCAAGGGCCAACCGTCGCGGTCGACACCGACGCCCTCCCGCCCGGCGCCGCCGTCGTCTACGCTTCGTATTTCGCCTGGTACGCGACGCACTCGACCGACACGACCTGGGCCGGCGAAACTCCGGCACGGTAAAAACGTGGTTCGTGGGCCGTGGTTCGTGAATCGCGGGCAGTGGGCCCTGGGCGGCGGATCGTGCGTCGTAGATTGTGGCCCGAGCCGGCCGCGCCGGCCGCGCCGGCCGCAGGCAGCGCGGCCTCCCGCAGTATTTCGAACACGAAGAAGCGCGCCCGGCGGGCGCGCCCCACATTGGAACCAACGACCACGACAGGCAGGGCGTCGCAGCTTGGGGCGTGTAGCCGCGCCGCCGCCGTTGGGCCTATGGCAAGGCGCACGAGGCGGGAGGAGCGGAGCGTAGCCGGAGGCTACGTGAGCATCCGATCCGCCGAGTGCAACGCAGCCAGAGGTCCGACGCCGGCGGCGCCATCAAGCGGGGAACATCAAGATCGCGAACATCACGACCCATACCACCATCAGGAAGTGCCAGTAGATCGCGCAATACTCCACCCCGGGGTGAAACGCCGCCGAGTACCTGCCGCGGAACGCGCGTGCCGTGACGACGGCGAGGGGGATCAGACCGCCCAAGACGTGAGCGGCGTGGAGGCCGGTCAAGATGTAGAAGGTGAAGCCGTAGAGGTTGGCCTTCGCCGTGAGATGCGCCGCCACCAGCGCGAACGAGTTCAGCGTCTGCGACACGAGGAAGAGGACGCCGAGGAGCGTGGTGAGCAGCATGTCAGTGCGCAGCGCCTGTTCCCGGCCCGCCCGGGCCGCGCGCACCGCCGCCTGCATCGTGACGCTGCTGGCGAGGATCAGGAGGGTCGAGATCCACAGCGTATCGGGAAGGGGCGGCATCCCGGCCGGGGGCCAGACCGCCGCGCGCGAGCGGATCAGGCCGTAGGCCACGAGGCTGGCCGCGAACAGCATCGACAGCGCCGCGACCAGCAGGCGCATCCCGAACCTGCCGGTCTCGATCGGGGAGGGCTCGTCGCGGCCGCCGTTGCGCCCGTCGCCCGCGGTCATTTCGGGAGCGCCGGCCCGTACCCCGGGATCAGCTGGTGCGCGTACGCGTGGGTGTCGAGGAGCGCGATCGACACGAACAGCGCGACGAACAGCAGCGCGGTGACGAAGACGATGGCGAGGATCGGCCGGTCGTAGCGCAGGTGCATGAAAAAGAGCAGCACCAGCGTCGCCTTGACCGTCGCGATCAGCATCGCCACGCCGAGGTTGAGGTTCCCGAGGTCCACCCCGGCCGCCGCGACGGTCAGCGCGGTGAGCAGGAGCAGGGTGCCCCACACCGTGGCGAGCACCCGCAGCGGCACCGCGTGTCCGGCCGCCGCCGTCTCACCCGCCGCTGCGCCTTCAGCATGTGCCGTCTCTCTCATCGCAACCCCCTGTGCCCGTTCCCGGCGCCCTGTACCCCGTCCCTCATCGGATCAGGTACAGCAGCGGGAAGAGGAAGATCCAGATCAAGTCCACGAGGTGCCAGTAGAGGCCGGTCAGGTCCACCGGCGTGAAGTAACCCGGCGAAAACTCGCCCCGGCCCGCCCGCACCATCATCCACGAGAGCAGAGCCATCCCGATGATCACGTGGATGCCGTGGAGCCCGGTCATCAGGAAGTACACCGCGAAGAACACCTGCACGTCGTGCGGCGGCCCTTCGGCGCCTTCGGCCACGGCCGGCTGGCCGGGGCGCGCCAGGCCGGCCGGCCCGACCGCCGCCGGCGGGATCAGCGAGCGCTCCTCGCCGGCCGCCGCCGGGACCGGCGGCAGCGTCTGCGGCAACGCCGGCGGCGCCGGGGCCAGCTTCGCGTGGAAGTGGGCGCCCCAGAGCAGGCCCTCCTTCCACTTCTTCTCGTACTCGACCCCCTTGATGCCGAGGAAGCACGCCGCCAGCGCGACCGTGGCGCCGAGCAGGGCGACGAGCTGCCGCCGCCGCCCGAGTTGGGCCGCGCGCACGGCGAGCGCCATCGTGAAGCTCGAGCAGATCAGTACGGCGGTGTTGATTGCGCCCAGCGTCTTGTCGAGGAACCGGTGGGCGTAGACGAAGACCTCGGGGTGGTTGGAGCGGTACACCGCGTAGGCGCAGAACAGCCCCCCGAACAGAAGGATCTCCGTCGCCAGGAAGATCCACATCCCGAGCTTGCCCGACTCGAACTGCTGCTCGGCGTTGTCGAAGTGGTGCGCGACGCGGTGCGTCTGCGTCCCGGCCACGGCCCCCTCCCCGGTCGTCCCCGCCGCCACGGCGCCCCCTACGATCCCGCCGGCTGCCCGGCCGGCGTCCTGCGCACGAACCCGCCCACCGCGCCGTCCCACGCCCACGCCTCCACGTCGTACGGGTCGCCGACAGGGGGCGTGGACTCGAAGTTGTCGTGGGGAGGAGGAGAGCTGGCCTGCCACTCGAGCGTCGCGCCGCCCCACGGGTTGGCCGGGGCCGGGCGGCCGCGGAGAAGCGAGTGGATGAGATAGACCGCGATGACCACGAACCCGACGCCGAGGATGTACGCGCCGATCGTGGACAGGCGGTGGTACGCCTCGAACTGGGGCTGGTAGTGGTAGGAGCGGCGCGGCGCCCCGTGGCTGCCCATGACGAACTGGGGGAAGAACGTCAGGTTGAACCCGACGAACACGAGCAGCGCGCCGATGCGCCCCCAGAACTCGCTGTACATCCGGCCGGTCATCTTCGGCCACCAGTAGTGCAGCCCGCCGAGGAACGCGATCACGGTGCCGCCGAACATCACGTAGTGGAAGTGGGCGACCACGAAGTAGGTGTCGTGGAGGTGGACGTCCACGGCGAGGGCGCCGAGGAAGAGGCCGGTCAGGCCCGCCGATGCCGAACAGGAAGAGGAACGAGAGCACGTAGAGCATCGGCGTCGCCAGCCAGATCGAGCCCTTGTACATCGTGGCCAGCCAGTTGAACACCTTGACGGCCGAGGGAATCGCCACCATGAACGTCAGGAACGCAGAAGATCATGCTGGACAGCGTCGACTGGCCGGTGACGAACATGTGGTGGCCCCAGACCAGGAAGCCGAGCACCGCGATGGCGATCGACTGACTATGGCGATGAACGTGTAGCCGAAGATGTGCTTGCGGGAGAAGACCGAGACCAGCTCGCTGATCACGCCCATCGCCGGGCAGGATCATGATGTACACCGCCGGGTGCGAGTAGAACCAGAAGAAGTGCTGGAACAGGATCGGGTCGCCGCCGAGCGCCGGGTCGAAGATGCCGATGCCGAAGGCGCGCTCCACGATCAGCAGCAGCAGCGTGATCCCCAGCACCGGCGTGGCCAGGATCTGGATGATCGCCGTGGCGTAGAGCCCCCACAGGAAGAGCGGCATGCGGAACCAGGTCATGCCCGGCGGGCCGCAGCTTGTGGATCGTCACGATGAAGTTGAGGCCGGTGAAGATCGAGGTGAAGCCGAGGACGAAAACGCCGGCGACCATCATGATGACGTTGGTGTTTGTGGTGGTGCTGTAGGGCGTGTAGAACGTCCAGCCGGTGTCGACGGCCCCCGTGACCATCGAGACGAGCGCCAGCGTCGCCCCGCCCACCTAGAGGTAGTAGCTCGCGAGGTTGAGCCGCGGGAACGCCACGTCCTTGGCCCCGAGCATCAGCGGCAGCACGAAGTTGCCCGAGCGACGCCGGGATCCCCGGGATCACGAAGAGGAAGATCATGATTGCGCCGTGCAGCGTGAACATCTGGTTGTAGGTGTCGGCCTTCATGAGGGCGCTGTTGCCGGGGGTCAGGAGCTTGGTCCTGATCAGCTCCGCGAAGATCCCGCCCAGGAAGAAGGAGGACAGGATCACGACCAGGTACATCACGCCGATCCGCTTGTGGTCGCGGGTCAGCAGCCACGACTTGATGCCGCGCTCGTGGTTGAGGTAGTTGTCCCGTCCGAGGGCGTTCCCCCCTGTCCAAGCCCGGCCGCCCCGCTCTCGATACCCGTCATTCAAGAACCGCCTTTCCGCCTACTTCAACGTCTTGATGTACTCGATGATCGCCGTGATCTCGTCGTCCTTCAGCCGGCCCCGGAACGTCGGCATCACCGGCTGGAAGCCTGCCGGGACGTTCTTGGTCGGGTCGAGGATGCACGTCCGGAGGTAGTCCTCGTCCGCGACCATCACCCGCCCGCCCTCGATCGGAACGTGGCTGGCGAACAGGCCCTTCCAGGTCGGGCCGGTGCCCCCGGCCCCGTCCACGCTGTGGCACTGCGCGCATCCGCGGGTGCGGTAGAGCAGCTCGCCCGCCTTCGCCGGGGGCATCGTCTTCATGAAGTTGCTCGCCTGCTCGAGCCAGCGCTCGAAGCCGCCGGGCCGGTGCACGACGACCTTCGCCCACATGTCCGAGTGGCCGGTCCCGCAGTACTGGGTGCAGTAGATCTGGTACTCGCCGGGCTTGAGGGCGCTGAACCACACCTTGACGTAGCGCCCCGGCACGACGTCGCGCTTGAGGCGGAAAGCGGGGACGTAGAAACCGTGGATCACGTCCTCGGAGGTCATCACGAGCCGTATCGGCGTGTCGACCGGAACGTGCAGGTTCTCGTCCACGTGGCCGTTGGGGTAGGTGAACAGCCACTTCCACTTCTGGCCCGTGACCATGACCTCGTACGCGTTCGCCGGGGGGGTGTTGACGTCGAGGTAGACCTTGAACCCCCAGATGAAGATCACGATCGTGATCGCGATCGGGATCACGGTCCAGGTGATTTCGAGCGGCGTGTTGTGCGTCGGGCTCGGCTCCGCCTCCAGCCGCTCGGGTCGCCGCCGGTACCGGACGACGAACACGACCATCAGCGACACGATCAGGACGAAGAAGAACACCGACACCCAGAGGACCAGCGAGAAGATGTGATCCACCGCCACGGCGGTGGTCGACCCCTGCTGCGGCATCCAGAACCCGCCCGCCGCCTGGACCCCCGCCCAGTTGAAAAGCCTGCCCACGAAATCGCGCCCCAGGTTCAAAGTGCCGCTCCCCCGCCCGGCGCGGCTCCCGCAACCACGTCGCAGGAGCCTGCCCTCGAGCCATGACGTTGTCCTCGCTCAAAGGCCGGAGACATCTGCCTCCGACCTCGAATGTGCGTGCCCTTTCGCGCCGCGCCGCCACGCCGCCCCCAACCAGACCCCGACCACGAGCAGGGTCGCGACGCCGCCAAGCCGCATGAGGTTGCCGGCGGCGACCACGTAGTGCCCGGCGTTGGCGTCGTAGTGGAAGCAGTACAGCAGGACCTGGTCCCCGGCCGAGCCGACCTTGCCCTCTCCGGCCTCGGTCAGCGCCAGCTTGAGCGTGGAGGACGGGAAGCTCACGCCGTAGAGCACGCGCGTGATCCGGCCGTCCGGCGTCAGGAGGAAGATCCCGGTGGGGTGCGCGTACTGCTGGAGCTTCTCGTCGTACCGGTAGGAGAACCCGACGGCGTCCGTCAGCGCCTTGATGCTCGCCTGGTTTCCGGTCAGGAAATGCCAGCCGGCGGCGGCCGCCGGCCGGCCGAGCTCGGAGACGAAGCTCTCCTTCTTGAGCATCGCCAGCGTGTGCGTCTCCAGCGGGTCGAAGCTGAGCGTGACCACCTCGAACTGGTTGCCGGGCGTCCAGGGCAGATCCTTGAGGCCGTCCACCAGGCCGTTGAGCTCCAGGCCGCACAGCATCGGGCAGCGGTAGTAGTTGAGGGTCAGGATCACCGGCCTCTTCCCGTCGAAGTAGCGAGAGAGCCGGACCGGCGTCCCGTCCTCGGCGGTGAATTCCAGCCCCAGCGGGATCCGGGCCCCGAGGTGCTCGGCGATGCCCACCCCTTCGAGCGCCTTCGGCAGCGGCTCGGCGCGCTGAACGGCCGCCGCCGAGCTTGCCAGCCCGGCCAGCACCGCTGCCGCGACGACCGCCAGGACACCGCGCCGCACCGTCATTTCCGTCCCCCCGGGGGCAGGCACCGCGGACCCCGGGGTTGCTCCGGAAACCCGCGGGAGGTACTGCCCTTATAGATGAGAAACGCTTTGGGCCCGGCGCAATTCCGGCTATCTCTTCGACACGGCTGGGTGCGGCGGCGGAGGGGGTGGCGGACTGGGAGGCGGCGGCTGCACGGACGGCCACGGCGACCTCCCGCCGTCGCGCACCACCAGCGCCATCGCGCGGCCGATCGGGATCGCGACGACGCCCGCCTTCTCGTCGACCCAGCGGTAGCCGTGGAGCTCCCCGAGCTGCTGGGACACGAGCTGCGACAGCTCCTGCGGGGCCACGGCCACGACCTTGCGGGCGTCCTCCGCCTGCCGCTCCTGATAGAAGAAGGCTTGCAGGAAGACAACGACCACGAACAGCACGATCGCGAAGACGATGCCGACCAGCGCCGTCAGCGGGGTGTTCGGTTCGCCGCCCTCTCGCACGCTTGCCTCCGTCCTCAGGCGTTCTCGAACGCGAGCGACTCCTCCAGGCGAGGGTCGCCCTCGGGCACCAGCGCCCGGCCGCGGGCCAGGAACGCCGCCGCTGCCACCAGCAGGGAGACCAGCCCGGCGGGCACGGTCAGGTCCACGACGTGGAGCGCCGGGCTGCCGGGGCTCGCCGCCGGCATCACCAGCCAGTACAGGTCCACCCAGTGCATGGCGAGCATCCACGCGGCCGCGGCCGCGAGGAACCGCGGGCGGCGCTTGGGCGCGCGCGAGAGCAGCGCCGCGAACGGGATCGAGGAAGTGCCCGAACACGAGCGCGAGGCCGACCCACCCCCAGCCGTGCTGCTGCCGCACCACGAACCAGTGGGTCTCCTCCGGCAGGTTCGCGTACCACTGCAGCATGTACTGCGAGAACGCGATGTACGCCCAGAACACCACGAACCCGAAGAGCAGCTTGCCGAGGTCGTGGTAGTGCTCGACGTCACCGACCGGCGGATGAACCCCGCGCGCTGCAGCAGGAACGCGGCCAGGGGCAGGAGCGCGTACACGCCCACCGCCGCTCCGGCGAAGTAGTAGACCCCGAAGATCGTGCTGTACCATCCCGGGTCCAGCGACATCAGCAGGTCGAACGCCGCGAACGACAGCGTGAGGGCGAACGCGATCATCGCGGGCGCCGACCACCGGCGCATCGTCACCGAAAGCGAGGCGTCGCCGGAGACGTCCTGCGACAGCGAGCGCCTCAGGTAGTAGCGGCCGAGCCCGCCCCAGACGGCGAAGTAGACGACCCACCGCGACGGCGAAGAACGGCACGTTGAGGTAGGCGGCCTTGGCGTGCCCGCCCGCGAACCCCGCCCGCGCCCAGGGGTAGAGCTCCCCGAGCCCGAACAGCAGCGGCAGGCCGAGCACGCGCCAGGAACGGCAGCGTCCCCGCGAACAGCTCGGCGATGCGCCGCACGACCACGCTCCACCCCGAGTTGGTGAGGTGGTGGAGGAGCACGAAGTAGAGCGCCCCGAGGGCGAGGCTGAGGACGTAGGCGAAGGCGAGGAGGTACGCGAAGAAGAAGCGCCGCCACCCATCGGGCGTGGCGGCGGCGATCCCGAGGCTGACGCCGATCGCGATGACGCCGGCGAGCGCGGCGCCCCGCCACAGGCGCTCGCCCACGGCGCCGAGGCGGCGCTGTTCGGAGACGGGTCCGGGAACCTGGCTCATCATGCCCCCACCGCTACCTGAGCTGCCGCTGCAGCTCGGGCGGCACGTCCGTGACGCGCGCGTCCTGGCTGCGCTCCAGGGCGCGGACGTACGCCACGATCGCCCAGCGGTCCGCCACCGGGATCTGCGGGCCGTACGCCGGCATGTTGCGGATCCCGTTGCTGATCGTGTTGAAGATGAACCCCACCGGCCGCTGCCGCACCAGGTCGGTGTGGTACGAGGACGGCGGCGTCCACGTGCCCTCCTGCAGCGCTTCGGCGCGCTTGGCGACCGGGCCGTCGCCGTACCCGGCGAGTCCGTGGCACGGCGCGCAGAAGATGTCGTAGCGCTCCTGGCCGCGGCGCATCAGCGGGTTCGGTGACGGCGACGGGAAACGCCGTCACCCACCCGTCGGCGGTGCGCCCCGTCCAGAAAGCGGCGTTCGCATGCAGCTCGCCGCGCGCCACCGTCCCCGGCACCTCCGGACGCATCGCGCGGCCGTCGGCGAACATCGGGTTGGCCGACTGGGTCTTGAACTTCGGCTGCCGGCCCATGTCCTGGATCAGCTGGATCCTCGGGACGTCCGAGGTGGTGACCCGGGCGCGGGCGATCAGCGCCAGCGGGATGAGCGCGAGGACGGCCAGAAGGATGGCGCCGTAGATGAGCCCGCGCGGCATCACTCGTCCTCCACCTCTTCCACCTGTCGAGCGCCCGCGCCCTCGAGGAGCGACCGGGTCGCGGCCGGGTCGAACCTCGGGTCGTCGGCGCGCACCGCGACGAAGAAGGCGTCGGTCGTGGCGCGCGCGCGGAAGCGGGCGCTCTCGAAGACCGGGTGGTAGAGCTCGGGCAGCCGGTTCGCGACCCACAACCCGAGGAACCCGGCGATCGACGCCAGCAGGATCGTGAGCTCGAACGTGATCGGGATCGCCACCGGCAAGCCGAAGAACGGCTTGCCGCTGATGATGAAGCGGTAGTCGAAGCCGTTGGTCCACCACTGCATGAGCAGCGCGCCGGCTGCCCCGGTGACGCCGCCGCCCAGCACCACGAGCGGCAGGCGGCTCGTCCGGATGCCCATGCCCTCGTCGAGGCCGTGGACCGGGAACGGCGCGTACGCGTCGAACTTGACGAAGCCCGCGTCCCGCACCTTCTCGACCGCTGCGAGCAGCGTCTCAACCGAGTCGAACTCCGCCAGGTACCCCCACCGCCTGGGACCGGCGGCCGCGGCGACGGCGCGTGGCTCGCTCATGGCCTCGCGTCCCCCTTCTGGCGGTCGTGCTGGTGCGGGATCTCGCCCCAGTACTGGCCGTGGCCGTGGTGGGGCCCGCGGTCGAGGCCGGCCGCCGGCATCACGCTCTTGACCTCCGCCATCGCGATCATTGGCCCGAAGCGCAGGAAGAGAAGGAAGAGGGTGAAGAACAGGCCGAACGATCCGGCCAGCGTCCCGAGGTCGACCCATGTCGGCTTGTAGTACCCCCAGCTCGACGGCAGGTAGTCGCGCGACAGGGAGGATACGACGATCACGAAGCGCTCGAACCACATCCCGACGTTGACGGCGAGCGCGACGGCCACCAGCATCCACGGGGTCGTGCGCACCCTCTTGAACCAGAACGCCTGCGGCGCCACCACGTTGCCCGCGATCATGATCCAGAACGCCCAGGCGTACGGGCCGAGCGCGCGGTTGACGAGGGCGAACCGCTCGAACTCGTTGCCGGAGTACCACGCCATGAAGAACTCGATCCCGTACGAGTAGGCGACCATCAGGCCGGTCGCGAGCGTGATCTTGGCCATGTTGTCGAGGTGGCGCTTCGTGATCAGGTCCTGCAGGCCGAAGTACGACCGGACCGGCACGATCAGGGTGATCACCATGGCGAAGCCGGAAAAGATGGCGCCGGCGACGAAGTACGGCGGGAAGATCGTCGAGTGCCACCCGCGCAGCTGGGCGGCGGCGAAGTCGAAGCTCACGACCGAGTGGACCGACAGCACGAGCGGGGTCGCCAGAGCCGCCAGCATCATGTAGACGCGCTCGTAGCGGTGCCAGTGCCGGCCCGAGCCGCGCCAGCCGAGACTCAGGAGGCCGTACACGATCTTGCGCACCCGGGTCTTCGCCCGGTCGCGCAGCGTGGCGAGGTCCGGGATCATCCCCGTGTACCAGAACATGAGCGACACGGTGAAGTACGTCGAGACCGCGAACACGTCCCAGAGCAGCGGGCTGCGGAAGTTCGGCCACACGTACATCTGGTTCGGGTACGGGAACAGCCAGTAGTCGAACCACGGCCTGCCGGTGTGGATCGCGGGGAAAAGCCCGGCGCACATGACGGCGAAGATCGTCATCGCCTCGGCGAACCGGTTGATCCCGGTGCGCCACTTCTGCCGGAACAGGAACAGGATCGCGGAGATCAGCGTGCCGGCGTGGCCGATCCCGACCCAGAAGACGAAGTTGACGATCGCGAACCCCCAGCCGACCGGGATGTTCACGCCCCAGACCCCGATGCCGACGAGGAACAGGTACCCGACGAGCGCGAGGAGCAGGGCGGTGAACGCCGAGGAAACCGCGAACGCCGCGTACCACCAGCGCGGCGGCCGCGGCCGCTCCACGATCCCGCACACCTTCTCGGTCACCGAGGCGAAGTCGTTCCCGCCGAGGACGAGCGGGGCGCGCGTGCCCGGGGCTTCGATCGTGTTGTCGGGGAGGTAGGGCGCCGCGCTCATCAACCCTCCTCGACCTTGGGGGAGGGGTTGCGCAGCTTGGCGAGGTAGGTCGTGCGCGGCTTCGTGTTGAGCTCCCCCAGAACCGAGTACGCCCGGTTGGCCGCCCGCAGCCGCGAGACGCGGCTCGCCGCGTCTTTGATGTCGCCGAACACGATCGCCCGAGTCGGGCACGTCTGCGCGCATGCCGGGACGATCTCCCCGTCGCGGATCGGCCGGCGGTCGTTCTTGGCGGCGATCTTCACCGCCTCGATGCGCTGGATGCAGTAGCTGCACTTCTCCATCACGCCGCGGCCGCGCACCGTCACCTCGGGGTTGAACACCATCTTCTCGCTCTGCGGCACGTTCTTGAAATAGTTGAAGAAGTTGAAGCGCCGCACTTTGTACGGGCAGTTGTTCGAGCAGTAGCGGGTGCCGACGCAGCGGTTGTACACCTGCTCGTTGAGGCCCTCCTCCGAGTGCATGGTGGCGGCCACCGGGCACACCTGCTCGCACGGCGCGTTTTCGCACTGCTGGCACGCCATCGGCTGGAAGGAGACCTTCGGCGTCTCGGGCTTGCCGGAGAAGTAGCGGTCCACCCGGATCCAGTGCATCACCCGTCCGCGGATCACCTGGTCCCGCCCGACCACGGCGATGTTGTTCTCGGCCTGGCACGCGATCATGCAGGCGTTGCACCCGATGCACGCCGCCAGGTCGATGCTCATCGCCCACTGGTGCTCGCCGGTGAGCTTCGGCGACGCGAAGATCGGCCGCGCCGCCGGCGACTCGTCCTGCTTGCGCACGAACTCCGGGTCGGCCAGGAACTCGGCGAGCGTCCCCTCGCGGACGACCTCGGCGATGCGCTGGCCGCGCGCCTCGTACCCGACGCGGTCGATCGCCTGCTGGTCCTGCGTGCAGGCGAGCGTGTGGGTGCGGCCGGTCCTCGTGAGGGCCACGCCGTCCGCGAAGTGGAGCGCCTCCGGCCCGCGCAGGACGTAGGCGTTGACGCCGACGCCGTCGCCCACCCGGCCGGCGGCGGTCCGCCCGTACCCGAGCGGCAGGACGACCGTTCCGTCCGCCTGGCCGGGCATCACGTACGCCGCGATCTCCACGGCCTTGTCCCCGCGCGCCAGCCTGACGACGTCGCCGTGCTTGACGCCGGCCGCGGCCGCCGTCGCCGGGCTGAGCAGCGCCGCGTTGTCCCAGGCGATCTTGCTGAGCGGATCAGGCATCTCCTGCAGCCAGGCGTTGTTCGCGAAGCGACCGTCGTAGACGCTCGCGTCGGCGACGAACACCGCCTCCAGGCCGGCCGCCGCCGCGCCTCCGTCCGGGAGCGCCGCCGCGGCGCCGCCTCCCGCCTTCGCCGCGACGGCCTTGACCTCCGGGAAAGCGCTGCCCGCGAGCACGCCGTCGTTGAGCGTCCGGCGCCACTTCTCCTCGAAGTCGTCCCCTCCCACCAGCCCCTCGAACGTCGCGCGCACGACCTCGTACCCCGCCGCGTTCGGCTCGCCCACGAGCGACGCCACCACCTCGATCGGCGTGCGCCCGCCGTAGAGCGCCTCGATCAGGGGCTGCTGCACGGAGTACGTCCCGTCCCAGGCGCGCACGTCGCCCCACGACTCGAGGTAGTGGGCGCGCGGGAGGTGCCAGGTGGAGGCGCGCGAGGTCTCGTCGTCGAAGAGGCTCACGTGGATCCGCGTCGGGACCCGCCGGTAGCGCTCGAGAAAACGCTGCGACGGCGCGGCGGCGTACGCCGGGTTGCCGCCCAGGACCAGCACGGTGTCGGCGCCGCCCCGGTCGACCTCGGCGAGGAACGCGTCGAGCCCATCCGGGCCGGACGCCGGCGCCGGGAGCCCGTCGCGAACGTAGGCGACCGTCGTCCCGACGTTGCCGACGGCGACGTTGATCGCCGCCGCGACGTCGTGCGCGACCGTCTGGCGCGGACCCGCGACGACCAGGCCGCGGCCCCGGGCCGCCGCCAGGTCCGCCGCGACCGCCGCCGCGAACGCGGCCTCCCTCGGGTCCGCCGTCGCGAGCCGGGCGAACTCGCCCCCCGGGGTCGCAGGCACCCCGAGCCTCCCGAGTTCGACCAGGACGCGCGCGGCCACCCCCGCCACCCGCGACGAGGCCACCGCCAGCCGGTGGTCGGATGCCGCGGCGGTCAACGACATCACCGCGCCGGCCGAGTACACCCGGCTCATCGTGCCGCCCTCGCCGCGTCGCCGGGCGGCGAAGTCGCGCGCGTACGCCAGGGCCGCCGGGTGGTCGAGGATCGGGTCGGCGTCGAGGCAGAGGACCACGTCGGCCCGGTCGAAGCGCAGCAGCGGCCGCAACGGCTCCCCGAACAGCCGCGCCGCCGCCGGGCGGCCGTCGTCGCGGGGGATCGCCTCCCACGAGGCCCACTTCGCCTCCGGAAACAGCTCGGCGAAGCGCTGCCGCAGCCGGGCGAGGCTCGGCGAGGAGCTCTCCTCCGACAGCACGGTGAGGCCGGCGCCGTTCTTCGCCCGCAGCGCCGCGAAGTGCGGGCCGGCGAACGCCGCGAACTCGTCCCACGCTCGAGGGGAACGCCTGGCCGCCGTCGCGCCGGACGACCTGCTGGCTCCGGTCGGGGTCGTAGAGCTCCAGCAGGCTCGCCTGGGCGAGAGCGCTCGCCGCGCCGCGGCTCGTCGGGTGCAGCGGGTTGCCCTCGATCTTCACCGGCCGCCCGTCGTAGCTCGTCACCAGCAGCCCGACCGCCGCGCCGGCGAGCTCCATCGCGGTCGCGTACTGCTGCGGCACGCCGGGGATGCGGTCCTCGGGCCGGTGGGCGAACGGGAGGATCGTCTCCTTGGGCCAGCGGCAGGCGGCGAGTCCGGCGACCCCGAGCGAGGCGCCCATGACCTTCAGGAACGCCCGGCGCGTCCGCGGCGAGAGCAGCTCCTCGGCGAGGCCGGGGAACTCCTTCTCCACCAGGGCGCGGAACTCCGGCGTGTCGGCCAGATCGTCCAGGCTCCGCCAGTACGCCTTCCCGGCGCTCGTCCTTTTCACGGTCCCATCCGCTCCCTCGTGGTCGCCAAGCCGCAGCTCATGCGCTTCGCTTCTCCCCCCGGACCCCGGGCCCCGGTCCCCGGACCCCGGCTTCATCGGTGGCACGTCCAGCAGTCCGTCGGCGGGTTGATGTTGTTGGCCAGGCGGAGTTGCCGGCCGTACGTCTCGGGGTTCTCCGGCGGGACCCAGTCCATCTTGGTCACCATGTCCGGCGGCCGCAGGTGCGGTTCCGGGTGGCGGTGGCAGTCGAGGCACCACCCCATCGAGAGACGGTGGACCTGCCTCACCACCTCCATCGTGTCCACCCGGCCGTGGCACTCCACGCAGCCGACGCCGCGCCGCACGTGCGCCGAGTGGTTGAAGTAGACGTAGTCGGGGAGGTCGTGGACCCGAACCCAGGGGATCGGCAGGCCGGTCGCGTAGCTCTCCCGCACCGGCAGCAGCTTCGGGCTCGTGGTCCTGATCCTGGCGTGGCAGTTCATGCAGGTCTGAGTCGGCGGCACCGCGGCGTGCGCCGCCACCTCGACGGTGTTGTGGCAGTAGCGGCAGTCGATCCCGAGCTGGCCGGCGTGCAACGCGTGGCTGTACGGCACCGGCTGCACCGGCCGGTATCCGATGTTCGTCGTCCGGGGCGAGGCCCCGTAGGCGAGCAGGACCACGAGGTACGCCGGCACGAGGACCAACGTCGCTGCGAGAACGGGTCTCAGCATGTTCGTCCACTTGGGGAACACGAACCCGCCCCAGTCCTCGCCGCGCTTCATGAGACGTAATCTTAATCAGCGCTTCGAGACGAGTCAAGCCCTCGCCCCGCCGAGCCGAGCCCATTCGCCGACCTTCTATTTATCTACATGATCTCAATACGGTTGCGCCCGGCGGCGCGGGAGGCGCGATCAGACGCCGGGTTCGATGCGGTCCACGGTCCAAGCCGCGCCGTCGAAGCTGACCGCGTCGCCGACCGCCTTTTCGAGCAACAGCTGCGCCGCCTCCGAGCCGTGCGAGAGGATCCCCTTTTCGGGGTCCCCCTCGTAGGGTCCGAGGATCACGATTGGCCGCCGCTCCCCGCCCGCCTGCGGCTGCAACCAGACCCGGGTGCCGACCCGCACGCGGGTCGTGTCCACCGAGCGGGGGTCGATGATCCGGACCTTTCCGAGGTCGGCCTGGAGCTCCGAGGCCCTCGCCGAGAGGAACTCCTGCCGGGCGCGGGCGGCGTGGTACTCGAAGTTCTCGGAGAGGTCGCCGTGGGCGCGCGCCTCCTGGATCGCCCGCAGCGTCTCGGGAATTTCCTTCTCGAGCAGGTTCTTGAGCTCCGTCTGCAGGCGCGCGACCGTGGCCGGGAGCGCCGGCACCACGTCCGGCTCCGGGGCCTGCCGCAGTTCGGGAAAGCGCGCCGTCGCCGCCCGGCGAAGCCAGTTCCGCTCGTCCGCGAGCTCGCCCGGGTGCTCGAGGATCTGCACCACGCGCCGCGCCTGGTCCACGGTGAGTCTCTCGGCGACGATCCGGCCGGCAAGCCCGCCGGCCGACAGGATCTCTTTCAACCGCGACCGGTACGGGCTGAACGTCCGGCGTTCGGCGAGCTCCACGAGGCGCACGAGCAGGGCGCCGCCGCGGCGCTCCTCGAGGAGCGGCCGCAGCGCTTCGCCGTCCTCCTCGCACAGCCAGACCAGCGCGGCCGGGTGACGCGCCGGTTGCAGGAGGGCCCGGTCGAGGAACGATTGCACCCGGGCGCTCTCGCCGGCCGCGACGAGCGCCGCCGCGATCGTCGAGAGCAGCTTCGGGCTCGGCTCGTGGTCGAGCCAACCTTCGTACACGCCGGCCCACCCGGCGGCGTCGTGCTCGCGCACGAAATCGAGCAGGAGCTCGCGCTGCTGGGCGTCGCCCAGGTGGCCCAGGAGGGCGAGAGGCCCGACCCGCGCCAGAACGGCGGCGCGGGCGGCCTCCACGGCGCCCGCCGGCGCCCCCGTGCGCGTCGCCAGCATCAGCGCTTCCCACACCTGCTCCGGCGCCGTGCCGTCCACCGCCGCCCGTTCGAGCAGCGCCGCGCCGAAGAACGCCGCCAGCTCGCGGCCGCGCCCGCCGTGCCGGCGCACCAGGTCGAGCTGTTGCGGGAGGGCGGCCGCGGCGAACTCCGCGCGGATCTCCTCCTCGGCGCCGGCGCCGGAGGCGAGCCGGTACTGCACCCGGGTGCCGCTGCCGGAGGCGAGGATCCGCTGGTTCTTCTTCGCGCGGTTCCACCAGCTCGTCCACTGCTCCTCCGCGACGATGCCCGCGAGCGCGGCTTTGATCTCCGGGACCGCCATCGGGACCGCGTAGCTCTCGAGGATCGCCGCGAGCGCGCCCTGCGGGTCGCTCGCGGCTTCGGCGGCCAACGCCGCCGGCTCCTCCAGCCGCCGGCGCAGGAAATGGCCGGCGGGAAGCGGCATCAGGTACTTCCGCGCCGCGTCGATCGGCATCGGGACGCGCTTCTCCCTCTCGAAGTCGAGGCGGAGCAACCCGAGCTGCGGGTTGGCTTCGACGACGCGCCCCGGGCCCCGGCCCGCCATCGCGAACACCCCGCCGACGTCGAACGCGAGCCACGTCTCGATGGTCTCGAGGGTCTCGAGAGGCTTGCGCGCGGCCGACAGGGCGAAGTGCTTGAGCAGTTTCTCCAGCGAGGGAGAGTCCGCCCACAACCGGCGCAGGCACTCCACCAGGCCGGCCCGCCACTTCTCACCGTCCCCGAGCCCGAGGCGGATGAGCTCGACGAGGAAGCGCTTGCGGGCCTCCCACGCGCCATCCGCAAGGGCTTGGTCCGCCGCGAGTTCCAACAGCGTCGCGGCCAGCGTCTTCTTGCCGGCCGAACGCATCCGCTTGAGCGCCTCGACGAAGGGGGAGCCGTCGCTCACGCCCTCCTCCAGACGCGCCATCCAGAACTCCTCGATCGCCGCGGAGTCGCCTCCGGAGATCAATTCGTCCCACCGCTCGATCCAGCTGGCGTCGCTCACGGTCGGTAACGATACCAGACGTTGCGCGTCTCCGCGCCAGACATGGGGCCCGCGCGGTCATCGGCGTGACGGATGTGTCACAATCCCACGGCTCCGGCCCCAAAACCGGAAGGAGGATGAACGATGCGAACTCTCGCGAGGATCCTGGCTGCGGCGGCGCTTACCGTGGCGGCGGCCGCGCCCGGCGGCGCCGACGAGGGGATGTGGATGCTGCACCAGCTCCCGGAGCTGGACGCCCATCTCCGCGCCATGGGGTTGCAGCTGTCGCCGAAGCAGATCTGGGACCCCGCGACCAACACGGGCCTCGCCTCGGCGATCCCGTGGCTCGGCGGCTGCACGTCCTCGTTCGTGTCTCCGGACGGCCTCATCATCACCAACCACCACTGCGCGTTCGGCGCGGTCCAGATGAACTCGACGCCCGGGCACGACTACATCACGGACGGGTTCCTGGCCGCCGGCCGCGGCGACGAGCTCCCGGCTCGCGCGCAGCGCGTCTACGTTTTCAAGGGGTACGACGACGTCACCGCCCAGGTCAGGTCGGCGATCGCCGCCGACGCGCCGCCGGCGCAGCGGATCGAGGCGCTCGAGGCCCGCGAGAAGGAGCTGGTCGCGGGGTGCGAGAAATCGGGGCTGCACTGCAGGATCGCCGAGATGTACGGCGGCCGGAGCTTCTACATGTTCCGCCAGCTCGAGATCCGAGACGTCCGCCTGGTCTACGCGCCGGCACGGGCGATCGGCGAGTTCGGCGGCGAGGTCGACAACTGGATGTGGCCGAGGCACACCGCCGACTACTCGTTCTTCCGCGCCTACGTCGGCCCCGACGGGAAGCCCGCCGACTACTCGCCGGCCAACGTCCCGTACCGGCCGGACCGCTACCTCAAGCTCGCCGAGGGCGGCGTCAAGGACGGCGACTTCACCATGATCGTCGGCTACCCGGGGCGCACGATGCGCTACCGGATCGCGGCGCTCGTGGCGCAGGACACCGAGTTCAACTACCCGTACCAGATCGACCTGCTCAAGAAGTGGATGGCGGTCCTGGAGGAGCGCGCCGCGACCGGCAAGGCCGTGCAGATCAAGGTCGCCTCGGTCGTGAAGGGGCTCGCCAACGCGATGAAGAAGGACGAGGGGATGCTCGAGGGGTTGACCAGGGCGAACCTGGCCGGCCAGCGCCGCGCGGACGAGGCGAGGCTGCAGGCGTGGATCGACGCCGATTCCGCGCGCAAGGCGAAGTGGGGCGGCGTCCTCGGCGCGCTCGACGCGCAGGCCCAGGCCGACGCCGCGACCCGCGAGCGCGACCTCCTCGCCGGGTTCCTGCCGCGGGCCGGCTCGTTGCTGCCCGCGGCGCTGACGATCGTGCGCTGGAGCCAGCAGAGCGGCAAGCCCGACGTCGAGCGCGACCTCGGCTATCAGGCGCGCGACGAGCGCACCATCCGCATGCGCCTCGCGACGATGCAGAAGAACCTCGACGTGCCCACCGACCGCGCCGTGCTCACCTACCTCTTCAGGCGCGCGGCCGCGCTGCCGGCCGGCCAGCGCCTCGCGGCCCTCGACGCGGCGCTCGCGGCGACGGGGAAGACCGGCGACGCCGCCATCGCCGCCCTGCTCGACGAGGCCCTCGGCACGACCTCGCTGACCGACGAGAAGACGCGCATGGCGCTCCTCGGGCTCGACGAGGCCGGCGTCGCCGCGACGCACGACCCGATGCTCGCGCTCGCTCTTGCGCTGCGCAGGGACCTGAAGGCGATCGATGAGCACAGGAAGGTCTCGGAGGGCGTGCTGCTCGAGCTGACGCCGCGCTATATCGACGCCCTCGCCGCGTTCCGCGCGACCCCCATCTACCCCGACGCGAACTCCACGATCCGGTTCACGTACGCCACGGTGAAGGGCTACTCCCCGCGCGACGGCGTCTACTACGAGCCGTTCACGACGCTATCGGGCGTGATCGCGAAGTGCACCGGCGTCACGCCGTTCAACTGTCCGACCAGGTTCGTGGACGCCGCCGCGCGCCGCGAGTTCGGCCCGTACGTCGCGGCGCCGCTCGGGGACGTGCCGGCGTGCTTTCTCTCCACCAACGACATCACGGGCGGCAACTCCGGCTCCCCGATCATGAACGGCAAGGGCGAGCTCGTCGGCCTGGCGTTCGACGGGGACTACGAGTCGATGACCTCCGATTACACGCACAGCGACGCGCTCTCGCGGACGATCAACGTGGACATCCGGTACGTGCTCTGGTGCATGGACTACGTGGACGGGGCCCACTGGATCATGCGCGAGATGGGGATCGAGCCCGGCAACCGGTGAGGCACGGGCCGATGCGGGCGCGCACGACGCGAGGGAGAACGGGCAGGCCCCCGCGAACCGCAGTCTCGGTTGAGGTTCGCGGGTCGATCTGGTACAAGCTACGGTCCGCGCGAGGGCGCAGGGAGCGGTGATGGCGAACGTCGTGGTCGTCGGGGGTCAGTGGGGTGACGAGGGCAAGGGGAAGGTCGTGGATCTGCTCTGTCCGGCCTTCGCCAACGTCGTCCGCTTCAACGGCGGCAACAACGCCGGCCACACCGTGAAGTTCGCCGACCGCCACTTCGCCCTTCACCTCATCCCGTCCGGCATCCTCCAGCCCGCGTGCCGATGCCTGATCGGGCCGGGCGTCGTGATCGACCCCGCCGCGCTGCTCGAGGAGATCCGGATGCTCGAGGACCAGGCGGTGTCGGTGCGGTCCCGGCTGCTGATCTCCCCCCGCGCCCACATTGTGCTTCCCGGCTACCGCGCCCTCGATCTCGCGCGCGAGGCGGCGAGCGGCGCCGCCAAGCTGGGAACGACCGGCCGCGGGATCGGGCCGGCGTACGAGGGGCGGGCGCGGAGGACCGGCGTCCGCCTCGGCCTCGCCCGCAACCCGCGGCGCCTCAGGGAAGCCGTCGCCGCCGCGAGCGCCGAACTCGAGCAGGCGCTCGCCCGCTACCCGGGGTCCCAGGCGCCGTCCGCCGAGGACCTCGAGCGCACGATCGAGGCCGCCATCGCCGTCGCACCGATGCTCGGCGACGTCTCGCGGGCGCTGGCGGAGGCCGACGCCGCCGGGCGGCCGATCCTGTTCGAAGGGGCGCAGGGGACGCTCCTCGACGTCGACCACGGCACCTACCCGTTCGTGACCTCCTCGGGATGCCTCGCGGGGTACGCGGCCCCCGCGTGCGGACTCCCCGCCCGCGCGGTCGGCGGCGTGCTGGGGGTGTTCAAGGCGTACACGACCCGCGTCGGCAGCGGCCCGTTCCCCACCGAGCTCGCGGACGCGACCGGCGAGCAGCTCCGGCGCCGCGGCAACGAGTTCGGCACCACCACCGGCCGCCCCCGCAGGACCGGTTGGTTCGACGCGGTGGCGGCCCGCGCCGCGGTGCGCTGGAGCGGCATCGAAGCGGTGGCGCTCACCAAGCTCGACGTCCTCGACGAGCTGGCCGAGATCCGCGTGGCGACGGCTTATCAGCTCGGAGGGCAGACGACGCCGGAGTTCCCCGACGATGCCGAGGACGTGGGCGCCGCGTCCCCGGTCTACGAGACGCTCCCGGGCTGGCAGGCCAACTCGTCCGCGGTCACCGCGTCCGAGAAGCTCCCCGAGCTGGCGCTGCGCTACGTGGCGCGACTCGAAGAGCTGCTCGGCGTCCCGATCGTCGTGATCTCGACCGGACCCCGGCGCGAGGAGACGATCGTGCGCCGGGTTGAGCCCCTTTCCGGCTGGAACGTCGGGCTCTGAGCGCTACTCGTACACCTTGCCTCCCACTCGCAGCCGGCGCAGGTAGAGGATCTCGCACGAGCCGTCGCCGGTGTCCTTCCGCGACAGCGACGACCGCCACGTGACCGTCTGCCCGCCCTTTCGCCCCTCGATCGCCACCAGCTCGCCGTCGAGCTCGGCGACATCGCCCTTCGAGAGGGCGCGCGCGGCGCGCGCCAGGTTGGAGTCCGCCGGGACGATGTGGGTGTTGGAGGAGTCCCGGACCACGGTGGCGTTCGGAAACGGCTCCTCGCCGCTCCAGCGCCAGAAGTACCAGCGTCCGCTCTGCGACCAGTCGAGCCGGCGCCAGGCATCTCCGGCTTCCAGCTCGCCCCAGACCATCGCGACGTCGCATGGCGAGAGCGAGCCGTTCCACCCGAAGTGGTAGTTCTCGCGCGACACCACGACGCCGCGCAGCACGTAGCTCGCGAGCGGCGTGAGCACGAACGTCCAGCCGCCGTCCTCGACCCGGATCGCCTCGGGAGCCGTGATCGCCGCCTGTTCCGGCGGCAGCGACACGTCGATCGGCGTGGGGTCCTCGGCGCTCGGCCGGGGCCCGCAGGCGCTTGCCGCCAACAGCAGCGACGACCCCAGCACTCCGAGCGCGCACCGCCGACCGTGGAGCATCGCGGCGATTATCGCGCTCCTCCACGGGGGCGAAACGCGGCGCCGGCGGTGAGTACGAACAGCCCGGTCACCCCGATCGTGACGCAGGCGCCGAGCAGGATGGAGGGCGCGTCGAGGCGGACCGGCAGCGAGGGCAACACCAGGAGGAAGTGTTCGGCGAACAGACCGGTGAGGACACTGAGCGCGGCGGCCGCCAGGGTCTTCCGGCCTCGCTTGGTGCGCTCCGGAAGCAGGAAGAAGAACGGGAACACCAGCACGGTCGCGAGCATCCCGAGGGTGACGAGCTTCCACCCGCCCGCCCAGCGCGCGAGGAGCTGGCCGGTTTCGTCCGGCATGTTCCCGTACCACACCGGCAGATAGGCGGACCAGAGCAGGTACCCCCACATGATGACCATCGCGAACAGCAGCTTTCCGAGGTCTTGGCGGGTCGCCGCGGTCGATGCGTCCTCGCGCCCGACCGACTCGGCCAGCGCGACGAGCGCAATGGCGGCCAGAAACGCCCCCATGAAGTAGTAGGGCGGAATCACGGTGCTCGGGGCCCACTCGTGCAGGCTCATGACCAGGTCGATCGCCCACAGCGACAGGACCGCCGCGTAGAACAGGAGGTAGACCACCGCGGCGGGCGTGGAGTTGGAACCGTCGCCGGTGCGGGCGTGGCGAAGGTAGCGGCGGCCGCACGCGAACAGCAGCGCGGAGGCGAGGAGGTCGCGCACGAGCCGCCGCGCCACCTCTCCCCAACCTGTCCCGGCGGCACCCGGCATCCAGAGACCTGCCAACACGAGCAGCACCGCGAGCAGCAAAAGTGCGAACGGGAAGAACGCCGCCCCGGCCTCCGCCACCGGCGACACGACGTGCCCCCAGCGCGCATGCGAGCAGCGGACCGCGGCGGAGAACGCCGACCGCCGCCGCGGCCACGCCGGCGAAGAACAGCCAGGTCACGGCGAGCGTGCCGAGCGAGACGGTCGGCGAAACCGAACGCGATGCCGGCGACCAGAGCGGCGAGGCCGATCGCCGTACCGGCGGCGCCCAGACGCGTTACCCCCGGACCCAGGGAGGCCTCGCAGCGCCGGAGGACGGAGGCCGTCACCGCCCGCCTCCGGGCGCAACCCCCTGAAGCTGGCGGACGAAGTTCACGAGGTCCCAACGGTCGGCCTCCGGCAGCCCCTCGGCCTGCGGGGGCATGGCGCGTCCCCCGAAGGTGATCGTTCCGTAGATGTACCCGTCGCTGCGCGCCCGGATCGTGACGTACGCGAGGTTGGGAGCCGGCGGAAAGAACTTGGAGACCGGTCCGCCGCCGTGGCCGTCCGTTCCGTGGCAGCAGGCGCAGCGCTGCTCGAAGAGCGCCTTCCCGTGCGCAATCGACGCGGGCGTGAACGGCTCCGGGTCGCGGAGCGACTCCGCCTCGTCGCGGTCGGCGAGCGCGGGGCCGGCGCCGAGGGGCACCGAGTGCTCGGGCGCGGGACGCGGGGCGTCCTCGGGCCGGAGGGACGGTTGGTACCACATGTCGGTGCGCCAGTCGTTGCGACAGCCCGACCCGGCGAGCGCCACGAGGACGATTGCGAGGCCGGCCCTACGCCACACGGCGAACCTCCTCCGCGCCGTTGGTCCTGAGGATCGTCTCCGCGTCCCCCAGGCCGTCGCCGACGACGAAGACGCCGATGCGGTCGGCGGAGAACCGCGGGTCGAACGGCACCGCCCGGCGCCGCCGCCCCCGTCCCACGGTCACCGCGAGCGCCACGAGGTTCACGCAGGCGCCGACCAACACGGAGAGCTCGAAGGCGATGATCACGAACGGCGGGACCGAGACGATGGCCTTGCCCCCCGTGACGAGCGGCCACGCGATCGCCGTCAGAACGCACAGCGCGAATCCCGCCAAGACCCCCAGGAGGGCGCCCGAAAGAACGGCCGAGTCGAGCCGGCTGCGCGGCCGCCCGAGCGCTTCCACGAGTTCGGGGAACGGAGCCGGCGAGGCCATGCGGACATCGGAGTGGCCCGCCGCGCGCAGGGCTCGGATGGCCTGCGCCCCCCGCGCCAGGTCCGAGAACACGCCCAGCACGCCGGCTTCAGGCCGCATCTTCGACTCCATGCACGGACGCCTCCTTCATCTCCGAGATCGACACCACCGGGAGGAGCCTCACGAAGATGAGGAACCAGAGGAAGAACCAACCGAGAGACCCTAACGTGATCCCCACCTCTACGAACGTCGGCCGGTAGATCCCCGCCCAGTCGAACGGGATGCGCTCGTGCGACAGCGAGGTGACGATGATGACGAAGCGCTCGAGCCACATCCCCACGTTGACCAGGACGCAGATCACCAACAGCGCCGCCGGTCGGGCCCGCACCTTCTTCAGGAACAGCAGGAGGGGGAAGACGCAGTTGCAGGCCACCATGGTCCAGAACAGCGGCGCGAAGGGGCCGGTGGCCCGGTACGCCAGGGTCGAGCGCTCGACGCTCGGAGGGCCGCGAAACGCCAGGACGTACTCGAGGATGTACGAGTAGGTGACGACGAGCGAGGTCAGCAGCACCACCCGCGAGGTCATGTCCAGGTGCCACGGGGTGATGAGCGACTCGAGGTGGAGGATGCGGCGGAGCGGCACCAGCAGCGTCACGACCAGCGCGACGCCGGAAAAGATCGCGCCCGCGACGAAGTACGGCGGGAAGATGGTGGAGTGCCACCCCGGCAGGATCGAAACGGCGAAGTCCCACGACACCACGCTGTGCACCGAGAAGACGAGCGGCGTCGCGAACGCCGCGAAGTAGAGGTACGCACGGGCGTAGTGCCGCCACTCCTCGTCGGTGCCTTGCCAGCCGAACGCGAAGAGACCGTAGAACCGCCGCCGCCACCCTTTGGTCGCGTCGCGCAGCGCGGCGGCGTCGGGGACGATGCCGACGGTGAGGAAGATCGCGCTCACGATGAAGTAGGTCGAGACCGCGAAGACGTCCCACATCAGAGGGGAACGGAAGTTGACCCAGAGGTGCCTCTCGTTCGGATACGGGAACAGCCAGTACGCGAACCACGGGCGTCCGAGGTGGATGATGGGGAACAGCCCCGCCGTCATCACCCCGAACACGGTCATGACTTCGGCGACGCGGTACACCGCCGTGCGGAACTTGGCGCGCAGGAGGAAGAGCACCGCGCTGATCAGCGTCCCCGAGTGTGCGACCCCCACCCAGAACACGAAGTTCGTGATGTAGACGGCCCACCCCACCGGCCGGTTCAGGCCCGAGACCTGCAGGCCGTAGCGGATCTGGAGCGACCAGCACCACGCCCCGAACGCCGCCGCACTGGCGGCCGCGACGATCAGCAGCGCGTGGACGACCCCCGGCCGGCCTTGCGTGGCGAGGATCTTCTCCTGAATCTCGCGGGACGAGGCGAGCGCGCTCATCGTCCCTCGTCCCTGACGCGCGCCAGGTACGTAATCGCGGGGAGCGTGTTGACCTCCCCGAGCACGTGGTACCCGCGGCCGTCACGCTGCAGGGCCGCGACCCGCGACGTGGGGTCGTCGGCGTCGCCGAAGACGATCGCGCGCGCCGGGCAGGTCTGCGCGCACGCCGGGACGATCGCGCCGTCCTTCACGGGACTGCCGGCATCCCTCGCGGCGTTCTCGCCGAAACGGATGCGCTGCACGCAGAAGGTGCACTTCTCCATGACCCCCTTGGAGCGGACGGTGACGTCGGGGTTCAGCTGCATGTTCAGAGGCTTCGGGAACACCGGGTCCTGCCAGTTGAACACCCTGACCTTGTACGGGCAGTTGTTCGAGCAGTACCGGGTGCCGACGCAACGGTTGTAGACCTGCGCGTTCAGGCCCTCCGGGTTGGTGTAGGTCGCGTACACCGGGCAGACCGTCTCGCACGGCGCGTTGCCGCACTGCTGGCACATCATCGGCAGGAGGTCGACCCGCGGCGGGTCGTCCTCGACGCGCACGAAGTGCTCGATGCGCAGCCACGCCATGTTGCGACCCCTCGTCATCGCTTCGGGGCCGACGACGGGAACGTTGTTCTCGGCGTAACAGGCGACCACGCACGCCTGGCAGCCGGTGCAGCGGTCCATGTCGATCGCCATCGCCCAACGGTGCACCGGGAAGCTCGGGGCCGGGTACATCTTCCCGACCACCGGAAGCGCGGGTACGGTCGGGGCCGCGGCGCTCACGGTACGGACGATCGTCCGGCCCTCTTCGTACGGCGTCGCGCTCAGGCGCGGCAACCGCGTGCGCCTCCCGGTCGGGTCCACCTGAGCCCGCGCCGCCTGCCATGCCGGCGCGCCCGAGCCGGCGTCGAGATCCGCGGTCACCAGCGCGAGGGCCTCCGGCCCCAGAGGCACGGCCACCACGTCCTCGCGGACCCCCTCGAAAGCGCACGCGGGCAGCGTCACGCGGCCCGCGGGCGTTGCCACCGCGACGACATCGCCGTCGTTGACGCCCAGCCGCTTCGCGGTCGCGGGCGCCAGCTCCGCCCACGCCGTCCAGGAGACGCTCGTGAGCACGTCCGGCACCTCGTTGAGCCAGGGCGACGACGGCCCGCGGCCGTCGTCACGCAGAGCGGTGGGGAAGACGACGAGAGCCAAGCCGGCCTGCGGGGGCGGCCCCGGCGCCGCCAGGCGCAGCAGCCCGGGGTCGGGCAACCGCAGCACCACGGGCTCGGCTCCGGCCTTGCCGACGTGGACGCCGACCTGCTGTGCGCTGCGCTGCGCCGCCGCCAGTTCGTCTCCGGAGAGGCCCGGGAAGAGCTTGCCCTGAGCGGGTTTGCACGAAGGAGTAGAAATCGTCGTACGGCAGCGGCGTCGCGGGCGCCGGCAGCTTCGACGCCACCTCGATCAGGACCTGCGAGGCGCTGCGCGTCTCCCACAACGGGGTCATGGCGGGCTGCGAGAACGCGATCACGCCGCGGCGCGCCGTCACGTCGCCGAACGACTCGAGCGGGTGGTCGTCGGGCAGAACCAGATGCGCGCGCTTCGTCGTCTCGTCGGGAACGCCGGAGAAGCTCACCACGAGCGGGACGCGGGCCGAGCGCCGCCGCGGCGCCGAGGGCGGCGGGGAGCGTGCCGCACGGGTCGGCGTGCTGCACGAGAAGCACGTCGACTTGCCCGGCGGCCGCCGCGGCCAGGAACGCGCGGAGGTCGGACGGCGGCGAAGGCGGATCCTCCAACGGGTCGAGCCCGTAGAGGACGGTCCGGCCGATGTTGCCCAGCACGTAGTTGATGAGCTGGATCTGCCGCCGCAAGCTCGGTGGCGTACGTGCCGCTGCTCAGCAGTCCCGGCCCGAGCACGGCGGAGGGCCTCCTCCGGGCCAGCTCGCCGCCGAGGTTCGCGATCGCCGCATGCTGGAGGCCGCTCTGCCGCTCCGCCTCGGCGAGGTCGAGCCCCTTCACGGCGCCGAAGATCGCGCCCGCCTCCGGAGCCAGTCCTGCGAAGCCTTGCGCCGGGTCGCAGAGGAAGCGCAGCAACGCGAGGGCGGCCCACGGCTCGCCGCCGGCCCGCACCGACAACCACGTGTCGGCGCTCACCCCCGTCAGGCAGAGACGAGGGCCGATCCAGACGAGCCGGGTGCGCTCCGGCCCCACCCTTCCCCGGCCCGACGCGAGCTGCCGGGCAAGCTCGACCGGAGAGAGCCACGTCTCCACGAAGTCGGCCCCGAACGACACCACCGTGCGCGCCTGCTCGAGATCGAAGGCGGGAACCTCGGCGCGCCCGAACAGGCGCTTCCCGGCCTCCCGCAACGCGGAGAGGTCGAACGGCTCGAGCACGACCCGCCGGGCCACGGGGACGCCCAGCTTCTCCATGAACTCCTTCTGCAGGGCGCCGGCGCTCCCGGGCTCGGGGCGGGTCAGCAGCCATACGCCCGCGGGCGAGCCCTTCGCCCGGGAAGCCGCGAGGGCGGTCGCGAGAGCGGCCTCCGCCTCGTCCCAGGTCACGCTCTCGAGGCGGCCGCCCTGCGCGCGCCGCGCCGGTCCGTGAAACCTCTCGGGAGCGTACAGGCCCTGGACGGCCGCCTGCCCCCTGGCGCACAGCGCTCCCGCCCCGATGGGGTCGTCGGGGTTGCCCTCGAGCTTCGTGACCCGCCCTTCCCGGGTGCGCGCGGTGACGCCGCACCCCGCGGAACACTCGCGGCACACCGTGCGGTAGAAGAGCGGCATCCCGGGAACGATCTCCTCCGGCGCCACCAGGTAGGGGATGAGCTTTTGCGGACCCGGGGCCGGCGAGCACCCGGCGAGCACACCCGCGGCCCCGGCGAGCTTCAGCAGCGTGCGGCGGTCGATCCCGTTCGGTCGCTCGTCAGGCATTGGCCCTCACTTGTGGCAGGTCAGGCAGTCGGTGGGCGCCTTGCGCTGCCGGTGGCAGTCCACGCACCACCCCATGGTGAGCGGGCTGGCCTGCCGCACCACGTCCATCGCCTCGACCTCGCCGTGGCACCTCTGGCAGCGCAAACCCGCCGCGATGTGGCGTTCGTGATTGAAGAAAACATGGTCCGGGACGCGGTACACGCGGTTCCACGCCAGCACCTTCCCCTCCCGGTAGGTCTGGACGACGAGTTGCACGTCCTTGTTGTCCTTGGCGACGAACTTGTGGCAACCGAAGCAGCGCGCCATCGAAGGGATCCCCGCCACGGGGGAGTGCGCGGCGTACGCGTGGCACATCTGGCAGCCGATCTTGTTCACCCCGGCGTGGACCCGGTGGCTGAACGGGACCGGCTGCGCCGGCGGCGGCGCCGGCTTCGCGCACGCCGCCGCCGTCAACGCCATGGCCAGCGCTGCGACGAGTGGTGACCGGCCCATGGCCCCGTCACCGGTGCAGCGAGAAGCTCTCCTCGGCCGTCTTCCCCTCGGTCACCGTGACCTTCTTGTCCGGCGCTTTGAGGTGCGAGTTCCACACCGCGATCGCGTACGTTCCTGGGGGCACGTCCTTGATCGTGAACCTGCCCTCCCGGTCGACCACCGCGGCGTACGGGTTCTGGCCGACGAAGATGAACCCCAGCATCTCCGGGTGGATGCTGCAGAGCTGCGTGTAGACGCCCGGGCTCTTGAACGTGTAGCTGCGTGTCTCCCCGGGCTTGAACGTGCCGAAGTTGTACCCCTCGTTGTCCGGGGAGAACACGTTGTGCGCCACCGTGTCGTGGTTGAGGAAGTTGACCGTGTCGCCCGCGGTCACGGCCAGGACGTGCGGGATGAACTTCATCCCCTTCTGGTCCATGGACGCCGTCTTCGCGGCGTACGAGCCCGGCACCTCCTTCAGGTAGACGACGGTCTCCTCCAGGAACTTCGCCGGCATCGCCTCCACACGGCCGCTGACGGTTCCGCCGGCGGCCTGCGCGACACCCGCGGCGAGCGCCAGAACGGCGACGACCACCAACGCCCCTCCGACGCCGAACCCGCCATGCTCGTTGCGGACCTTCGTGAACGATCTCATCGCGATTCCCCTTTCCCTTTCCCGCCCGTTCGCCGCGCCCGTCTCAGAACGCGAATGCCAGGCCGAGCGTGATCGCCTCGACCTCCGGGCCGACCGACGCAGTGGGGGTGCTCGGCGCCGCAAGACCGGACGCGGCCCCCCACCCCCCTGGGGGCGCCCCGTTCGCCTTCTCCACCTGCGCGACCAGCGACAGCTTGATGTTGGGGCGCACCAGCGCCTCGACCCCGGCGAACGCCCGCAGGTCGGTCACCGCCGGCCCGCCGGACGGAGAGAGCTTGACGTACTCCACGCGCACGGCCGGGACGAGCCACGGGTAGACGACGTAGGAGAGCTCGTTGTACTGCACGAGCGCGTCCACCACGCCGCCGCCGGGCTGGGCGCGGTCGTGGCGTTCCTGATAGGCGCCGGTGTCGAACTCGAGCGAGTTCCACTGCGCTCGCGCCCCGCCGCCGAACGTCGAGGCCGTGTCGTCCAGGATCGTGTTGTCGGACGCGGAGAACCGCGAACCCGAGCGATAGTAGAACGCCTGCAGCGTGAGGGACTTTTCCGCCCACGGCTTGCTCGCGTCGGGAACGGAGCTCCCCTTCTCGCCGTCGAGCCGCACCCCGCCGAACTTGTACCCGACGTGGGCGTAGTAATCCCCGGGAGATCTCACCTCGACGTTGGCGCCCGCGTTGGCGCCGACCGCGTAGTCGAGGCGCCCGTTGATCGTGCCGTTGACCTCCAGCCCGTTGTAGGCGTCCCCGACGTTCCACGAGTCGCTGGTCGCGCCGTAGAGGGCGGTCACCGAGAGCGGGGGCGTCGCCATGTCGACGAGGTAGGAGGAGTGCGGCCCGAACGTCGAGAGCGTGGACGTGATCTTGCCCACCACCAGGTTGAGGTCGTGCGGCGCCCCCACCAGGTCGTTGAAGTAGACGCCCACGTGCTCGACCTCGGACGTCCCGCTCGCGAACGTCAGCTCGCCGAAGAACGTGATCTGGTCGTCGAAGCTCCCCCCGGCCCAGATATGGCCCTCCTCGATCAGGTCGTTGAGGTTGAGGCGGGCGCCGTTGTCCGCCGCCGCGCCGCCGGCGTTCCGGTTGGGGTGCACCACCGCCTGGCCGTTGAACCCGAGCGCGAGCGGCACGCTGCCCGGGAGCGTCCCGGGCCACACCGAGTGCGGGAACTCCTTCTTGTAGGCGTCCTGGCCGAGCGGCACCGTGTCCTGCTTGACGAAATCGCTGTCCACGCCGGGGAAGCGGTAGCCGTTGCGCCGGAACGCCTCGCCGAACGGGTTCAGCTTGGGGTAGATCGTGTGGCAGGTCAGACAGCTCGTGCCGTACTTGCGCGCGAAGGCGGGCACGCCGAGTGCCGACCGCGCGCTCACCAGCAGGATCGCCGCGATCGTCAGCACGCCTGCCCGGACGGCCCAGACATTCGAACGGTGGAGCCGGTTTGCCCCCATTGGCGCCCCCCCTTTTTGGACTTCTTGCTGAATACTAATCCCTGTCTCAGGCTCATGCAAGGGGGGCCAGCCGCCCTCCCCGGTCGGAGTGCGGGGGCAAACGCAACGATTTCCGCGGCGCGTGCGCTGAGCCACCGACGACGGCCGCCGGCAGCAAGCGCCCCGGCGGTTTGGCGCTGGCGTCGGACGAGACGCGCTCCGAGTTCGCCTTGACGATCGCAGCACCCGCCGCTACCCTCCGTCCGGGCCGTTAGCTCAGCTGGCAGAGCAGCGGGCTTTTAACCCGTCGGTCGTGGGTTCGATCCCCACACGGCCCACATAGAATCAAGCACTTACAAAACAGCCCAACAACGAAAACGGTCCGTTGCCCCCCTGTTGCCCCCGAAAATCCGATCTTCCCGAACATCCTCCAGTGCCCCCGGCGTGCGGCGATCACCCCTCCATGCAGCGGACGGCGACGAAGGAACCGACGCTCTACGTTGCCCCAGGACGGGCGATCGGACGCCGGGTAGGGTACGGGGTCGGGGTCGCTCGCGATCTCGCGGCGAGAGCCCAGCTCAACGCGCAGGCACGCGGACCCGCGCGAGGAAGACGACATCCCCCCGTGGGCCTCTCCACGAGTATGGATTCCGTCTCGTGTATTCGCGCGGTGTTTTCGGAATCCGAGGTTCCCCCCGCTCCCGCGACCGGCTGTACTGTTCGGTTGAGAGTTTCGTGTTCGGGTGTAGTCTCATCAACGGACACTTTTGAAGGAGGCCATCAATGAGGCTTCGCTGGATAGTCGGTCTTGCAGGTTTGACCCTCCTCCCGGTAGTCGCTGGGGCAATGGAAATCCGCGTTGATCCTCCCAACGCCGCCCACCCAGGGTTTATGCAGATCCACCTTACTGGCGACATTGTCCGCGGAGACTACGACCGTTTTGTGGCCGCACTCCTCTCAGATCCCTCCGACACCCACTTTCTCAGCGTCCTCATCGCTTCCAACGGGGGTAACGCTCTTGAGGGAATCAGGATCGGAGGACTGCTAGCCAAATTACACGCCGTTGTCTCCGCCTATTCAACGTGCAACAGTGCGTGCGTGTTTGTTGTGGCCGGTGGCCGAGGCAGAATTTCCAGCCCACCCTTGAAGATGGGCCTTCATCGGCCCTATTTTGACCCGTCTGAGTTCGCAGGCTTAACCGCCGAGCAGGC
This sequence comes from uncultured Acidobacteriota bacterium, assembly GCA_963747245.1. Classification (GTDB taxonomy): domain Bacteria; phylum Acidobacteriota; class Thermoanaerobaculia; order Thermoanaerobaculales; family Thermoanaerobaculaceae; genus RBG-13-68-16. The sequence goes on along the minus strand of CAVVEO010000008.1, from coordinate 42,917 downwards.
TGCCACTAAGTACCGGGAGCTTGAAAAGATGGTTCGCGACTACCTCATCGTGCAACGAGTCCCTCAGGCGACCATTGAGCGAATGTTCGACACAGCCTCCGAGAACATCTTCTACCTCAGCGCAGATGAGGTCAACGACGGGGCGGTGGGCGAAGGAGATCCGGCATTCGATGAATGGCTGACGGCGCGATGCGGCGCGGTACCGAACGAAGCGGCCAGCGCCTTCGCCGCTTGTATGGACGACCACCGAATGGCCGATCCCGCCTGTCTCGCCGTATCTCAGCAAGTGGCTTCGATCAGCGTGTGCAAGAACCGCCTGGTCGCCGCCGAAAATCAGAAGGTCTTCCAGGCGCTACGCGGAGAGGCAAGAAGGACGGCACGATGAGGAGAATGACAAGTATTCTCGCGGCACTGGCGCTGGCGACTGTTTTCGCTCAGGGCGTTATGGCCAAGGAAGAACCTCAGCCGTTTCCGCGGGACGAATCTGGCCAGGTTGTCTTTCAATCCGTAGTCCAGGTTGCGGGTGTCAGCGCCGCTGACTTGTACAGCCGGGCCAAGTTCTGGACCGCAAAGGCGTTCGTGAGTGCGAAGAACGTCATTCAGCTTGACGATCCTGCTTCAGGCCGTCTGGTCCTTAAGGGTTCCCTAGAGGAGAGCTATGGGATGAATCAGAGGGTGTGGTTCCCTTTCACCCTCACCGTAGAGGTAAAGGATGGTCGCTATCGCTGGACCGTTGACCAGGTGAAGTACTCGCCCAATGGCCCAGGGGATGTGCCCATTGAAACGAAACTGACAAAAGAAGGGGTGGGGATCTTCGGCCTCAAAGCCGTGTTCGAACGATTCAGGAAGGACCTTCTGGCCCTCGGCTCTAAGCTTCAAGCGGCAATGGCGGCCGCTCCGACCGAGACCGGGAAGGTCGACAAGTGGTAGGTCTAGCGCGATTTTACAAGCTGTCGGTATGTCTCAGGGCAAGCCTGAGTCTCCAGAATGCCCGAGGACTGACACTCCCACCTCAGGCGTTCACCGCGAGGAAGGAAAGAGCCCCCGGCCGGGGATCGACACCCGGCCGAGGGTTGAAGCAGGCCGCCTCGCCAAGCCGGGCGACCGGACGTCGCTCAGGAAAGGGGGCTGAGCGACGCCCTTGATGCGCGCCGCAACCGCGACGCCCGAGACCAGCGACCGGATGCGGGGAACCGGCCCGCACCAGCCGAAGGCCACGTCATACAGCTGTGCCCCAGGAAGCGGGTGCGAGGTCCGGGAGGGTTTGGATCAACCTGCGCCCGGAGAACGCTAATTCAAGCCCGATCGCGACTGCCTTGCCGTCCTCAAGCTTGCCGGCGTAGTACGTCGCGATCGTGCTCCCGGCCGCGCTCTTCGCGCGTATCGCAAGCGAGTATGACCACTGCATGATGCCGCTCATCGCCCGCCTCCCTCGTCAATCGCTCGCTGCGAAAAGCGATGCCACCCCGCGCTGAGCCGGCCCGGTGCAGCCACCGCGTACCAGCACGCCAACGCCGTCGCAAGCACCACGTCGTCGTGTGCGCCGTCGCGCCACGACCCGGAGGCCCCAGCGCCATAGGAATCGTGGCCGGTGGCCGCGTTGACCGTGACGCGGAAGTTCAGCAGCTCCGCCTGGAGCACCTCGGCCCCCGGCAGGTTGGCCGACTTGAGCCGCCCTTCCTGCAGCAGCACCTGCATATAGGTACCATATAGGTACCAGGTATCCCATTCGATCCATTTTGTGCTAGGCTTCCCCTCAAGCGTGAATCGGTAAGGAGGAGCGGCGTGCCACGAAAGCCGAGGATCTTCGTCGCGGGCGGGACGTACCACGTTTACTGCCGCGTCGCGCGTGGCGAGCGGCCGTTTGTGGATGAGGCGATTGCCGGGACCTTCGTGTCCATGGTCGCCGCCGTTAAGCGTGATCACGGCCTGACAGTCTTGGCCTGGTGCCTGATGCCGAACCACTACCATCTCGTCCTCCGCGCGGGAGAGCTGCCGTTGTGGCGCAGCATGCGGCTGGTACAGGGGCGGTTTGCCAAGGCGTTCAACCGCACCCGGCGCGTCTTCGGGCCGGTGTGGCAAGGGCGGTACAAGGCACGGCTGGTTGAGGATCCGGCGTACCTCATGCAAGCCATCGCCTACGTGCACCTCAACCCGGTGGCGAGTCGGTTGGCTAAGGATCCGGGTTCCTATCGTTGGAGCGGGCATCGGCAGATCCTCGGCCGCATGCGGCCCGGTTTGGTGGACGTCGATGAGGCGCTGGTGGTGTTCGGCTCGACACGGCGAGAGGCTCTTCTCACCTACCGGAGCGTGCTTCGGCGCGGGAAGGACGAGCGGTGGATGGATGAGGGCCCGGGCCGGCTGCCGTGGTGGCGGCGTGCGAGCGAGGACGACGAGCTGCATCTGGATCCGGACAAGCCGCGCCTCGACTGGCAGGGTGGTCTCCACCGCCCGGCCCCGACGAGCGCGGACACCGCCGACGTGGCGCGGGTCGTGGCGCGGACGGTGGGCGTGCCGGTGGAGGCGCTCGGCGGGCGAAGTCGAGCTGACGAGTTGCAGCGTGCCCGGGAGCTGGTGATGCTGGTTGGGGTTGAGCAGTGCGGGCTGAAGGTGAAGGATCTCGCTGTGGTGATTGGCAGGGGCGCGGGTTCGGCGAGCCGGATCTACGCCCACGCGTCAGACATGCGGCGTGCCGAACCGTCACTTGCAGCGATCGCGGAGCGGGTCATGCACACGCTGCGGAAGACCTGGACGAGGTCATCCGGGCGATAATAGATGCAATGGGATACCTGGTACCTGTTTGGGTACCTGTTTGGTACCTGTTTGGTACCTGTTTGGTACCTGTTCTGGTACCTGTTCGGGCAGCGTGGCCGGTGGGAGGCGGGGCGGCACGGACGCGGCGGTCGGCTCGCCCCGCGTCCCCTGTGGTAAGCTTTCTGGCCCGCGACGGCCCTGTCGTCTAACGGTTAGGACACCGGCCCTTCAAGCCGGCAGCACGGGTTCGATTCCCGTCAGGGCCGCCATCCCGCCCCTTTTCGCCGGCTCCTGCGGGCGCTCGGTGGGCTTGTCAAACCCCGGCCGGGAGCCTACACTCCCCGTTGTGAAACGGTTCACGATTTGAACGTGGACCGGATCGCAAGGTCCGCCCCCCGAGAAGGTTCGCAGGATGCGGAGCGGCACACCATCAAGGAGGAACGTCATGTCCGAGAGACGTATGGTCACCCTCGACGGGAACGAGGCGGCCGCTTCGGTCGCCCACCGCACCAACGAGGTGATTGCCATCTACCCGATCACCCCCTCGTCGAACATGGGTGAGTGGGCCGACGAGTGGTCGGCGCAGGGAAAGAAGAACATCTGGGGCACGGTGCCGCAGGTGACGGAGATGCAGTCCGAGGGCGGCGCCTCCGGCGCCGTGCACGGCGCGCTCCAGGCCGGGGCGCTGACGACCTCGTTCACCGCCTCGCAGGGGCTGCTCCTGTTCATCCCCAACATGTACAAGATCGCGGGCGAGCTGACCTCGTACTGCATGCACGTCTCGGCGCGCACGCTCGCGACGCACGCGCTCTCGATCTTCGGCGACCACTCCGACGTGATGGCGTGCCGGCAGACCGGGTTCGCGCTGCTCTCCTCGGGCTCGGTCCAGGAGGCGCACGACTTCGCCTGCATCGGCCAGACCGCCACGCTGCGCGCCCGCGTCCCGTTCCTGCACTTCTTCGACGGCTTCCGCACCTCGCACGAGGTGGCGAAGATCGAGGAGCTTTCCGACGGGGACCTGCGCCAGCTGATCGACGACGGGCTCGTTGCCGCCCACCGCGGCCGCGCCCTGACGCCGGACAAGCCGGTGCTGCGCGGCACCGCGCAGAACCCCGACGCGTTCTTCCAGGCGCGGGAAGCGTGCAACTCCTTCTACACCGCCTGCCCGGGGATCGTGCAGGAGGAGATGGACGCCTTCGCCAAGCTGACCGGCCGTCACTATCACTTGTTCGACTACTTCGGCCACCCCGAGGCCGAGCGCGTCGTCGTCGTCATGGGCTCGGGCGGCGACACCGCCACCGAGTACGTCGAGTGGGCGATCAAGAAGGGCGAGAAGGTCGGGGTGCTGCGCGTGCGGCTGTACCGGCCGTTCGCGATCCCCCAGTTCGTCGCCGCCCTGCCGAAGACCGTGCGGACCATCGCGGTGCTCGACCGCTGCAAGGAGCCGGGCGCGATCGGCGACCCGCTCTACCTCGACGTCGTCGCCGCGCTGCGCGAAGCGGCCGACGCCGGCGAGTCGGCGTTCGTCCAGCCGCCGCGGGTGATCGCGGGACGTTACGGCCTGTCGTCGAAGGAGTTCACCCCGGCGATGATCAAGGCGGTCTACGACGAAGCCGGCAAGGACAAGCCCAAGAACCACTTCACGGTCGGCATCGTGGACGACGTGACGCACACCTCGCTGGCGGTCGACCCCGAGTTCGACATCGAGCCCGACGACGTGAAGCGGGCCGTGTTCTTCGGCCTCGGCTCCGACGGCACCGTCGGCGCCAACAAGAACTCGATCAAGATCATCGCCGAGGAGACGGACAACTTCGGCCAGGGGTACTTCGTCTACGACTCGAAGAAGGCGGGCGCGGTCACGATCTCGCACCTGCGCTTCGGGCCCCGCCCGATCCGCTCCGCGTACCTGATCCGGAAGGCCAACTTCGTCGCCTGCCACCAGACCGAGTTCCTCGACAAGTACGACATGCTCGACTTCGCCGGCCCCGGCGCGACGTTCCTCCTCAACACCCCGTTCGGGCCCGACGAGGTGTGGGACCACCTGCCGCGCGAGGTCCAGGAGGCGATCGTCGAGAAGCGCCTCAAGCTCTTCGTGATCGACGCCTACAAGGTGGCCAAGGACACCGGCATGGGCGTGCGCATCAACACGATCATGCAGACCTGCTTCTTCGCCATCTCCGGCGTGCTCCCGCGGGCCGAGGCGATCGAGCAGATCAAGAAGGCGATCAAGAAGACCTACGGGAAGAAGGGCGACGTCGTCGTCCAGAAGAACTTCGCCGCCGTGGACCACACCCTCGCCCACCTCTACGAGGTCGAACTGACCGGCAAGGTCACCGCGACGCGTTCGATGCCGCCGACGGTATCCGACGCGGCGCCCGACTTCGTCAAGCGCGTCACCGCGGTCATGATGTCGGGCAAGGGCGACCTGCTGCCGGTCTCCGCCTTCCCCGTGGACGGCACCTGGCCGGTCGCCACGACCCAGTGGGAGAAGCGCAACATCGCCCTCGAGATCCCAGTGTGGGACGCGGCGCTGTGCATCCAGTGCAACAAGTGCGCGATGGTCTGCCCGCACGCCGCGATCCGCGCCAAGGTGTACGACCCGGCGCTGCTCGCCGGCGCGCCGGCGACGTTCAAGTCGATCGCCTACAAGGCGGCCGATTTCAAGGGCGGCGCGTACACCATTCAGGTCGCCCCGGAGGACTGCACCGGCTGCACGCTGTGCGTGATGGTCTGCCCGGCGAAGGACAAGTCGAACCCCAAGCACAAGTCGATCGACATGGCGCCGCAGATGCCGATCCGCGAGAGCGAGCGCGCCAACTACGCGTTCTTCCTCGACCTTCCCGAGGTCGACCGCGCCGCGATCAAGATCGACGTCAAGGGCGCCCAGTTCATGCAGCCGCTGTTCGAGTACTCCGGCGCCTGCGCCGGCTGCGGTGAGACCCCGTACATCAAGCTCCTCACGCAGCTCTTCGGCGACCGCGCGCTGATCGGCAACGCCACCGGGTGCTCGTCGATCTACGGCGCCAACCTGCCGACCACGCCCTACGCGGCCAACCGCGACGGGCGCGGCCCGGCGTGGAACAACTCCCTGTTCGAAGACAACGCCGAGTTCGGCTTCGGCTACCGCCTCGCGATCGACAAGCACATCGAGCAGGCGCGCGAGCTGATCGCGGCGCTCGCCGGCGCGCTCGGCGACAACCTCGTCAAGGAGATCCTCGAGGCGGACCAGAGCGACGAGGCCGGCATCGCGGCCCAGCGCGCGCGGGTCGCCGCGCTCAAGGGCAAGCTCGCCGGCATGAAGGAACCGGAGGCGGCGCGCCTCGTGCTGCTCGCCGATTACCTCGTCAAGAAGAGCGTCTGGATCGTCGGCGGCGACGGCTGGGCGTACGACATCGGTTACGGCGGCCTCGACCACGTCCTCGCCCAGGGCCGCGACGTCAACGTCCTCGTCCTCGACACCGAGGTCTACTCCAACACCGGCGGCCAGGCGTCCAAGGCCACGCCGCTCGGCGCCGCCGCCAAGTTCGCCATGGCCGGGAAGAGCATGCCGAAGAAGGACCTCGGCATGCTGGCGATGACCTACGGCCATGTCTACGTGGCCCACGTCGCCTTCGGCGCCAAGGACGCCCAGGTCGTGCGGGCGTTCCAGGAGGCCGAGTCGTACCCCGGTCCCTCCCTGATCATCGCCTACTCCCACTGCATCGCGCACGGGTACGACCTCGCGTACGGCCTCGAGCAGCAGAAGCTCGCGGTCGAGAGCGGCTCCTGGCCGCTGTACCGCTTCGACCCGCGCCGGATCGCCCTCGGCGAGAGCCCGCTCAAGCTCGACTCGAGCGCGCCCAAGATCGACCTCGGGCAGTACGTCCGCAACGAGACCCGCTTCCGCATGGTCGAGCAGGCCAACCCGGAGCACTTCAAGCACCTCCTGGCCGCCGCCCAGCGCGAGGTCACGAACCGGTTCGCGGTGTACGAGCAGCTCGCCAAGGTCACGATGCCGGTGAAGGTGGCCGCGGATGCGGTCGCCGAAACCAAGGAAAGCTAAGGGGGACACGATGGACCTCTCGACCACGTACCTCGGCCTCGCCCTCGCCAACCCGCTCGTCGCCGGCGCCTCGCCGATGGTGGACGACCTGGACACCGTCAAGAGACTCGAAGACGCGGGCTGCGCCGCGATCGTGATGCACTCGCTGTTCGAGGAGCAGATCACGCGCGAGCAGCTCGGCACCGTCATGGACATGGAGTCGCACGCCGACTCGTTCGCCGAGGCGCTTTCCTACTTCCCCCAGCCGCAGGAGTTCCGTCTCGGGCCGGAGTCCTACCTCGAGCAGGTCCGGCGGATCAAGGCGGCCGTGAAGATCCCGGTGATCGGGTCGCTCAACGGCACCAGCCCGGCGGGATGGCTGGACTACGCCAAGCTCATCGAGCAGGCCGGGGCCGACGCCCTCGAGCTCAACGTCTACTACCTGGCGACACAGGCGTGGGAGACAAGCGCGGCGGTCGAGCGCCGGGCGCTCGACGGACTCAGGACCGTCAAGCAGGGCGTCAGGATCCCGGTCGCGGTGAAGCTGTCGCCGTTCTACTCGTCGCTCGCCCACCTCGCCAAGCAGCTCGACGACGCAGGCGCCGACGGCCTCGTGCTCTTCAACCGCTTCTACCAGCCCGACCTCGACGTGGAGGAGCTGGAGGTCGTCCCGAGCCTGAAGCTCTCGGACTCCTCGGAGCTGCTGCTGCGGCTGCGCTGGCTGGCGATCCTCTTCGGCCACGTCAAGGGTTCGCTCGCCTGCTCCGGCGGCGTGCACACGCCGCTCGACGCGGTCAAGGCGGTGATGGCCGGCGCGCACGCGGTGCAGGTCGTCTCGGCCCTGCTCCAGCGCGGCCCCGCGCACCTCACGGTCCTCCGCGACGGCATCTCGAGCTGGATGGAGGCGCACGAGTACGCCTCGATCGAGCAGATGCGGGGCAGCCTGAGCCACCAGAACTCCCCCAACCCGCAGGCGCTCGAGCGCGCCAACTACATGCGCATCCTGCAGGGGTGGAAACCGTAGCGGCAAGGACGTGGTCCGTGGACAGTGGTCCGTGGACCGAAAAGACAATAACAAGCTCACGAGGGGCGGCCGCGAGGCCGCCCTTGCCATCCCCGGGCGGGTCGCGCAGCCGACCCTCAGTTGCCCGGGATCTCATACCAACTCACCGTCTCCTGTAGAGGATTTGGTGTCATCGCGAGGAGTCCCGCCGCAGGCGGGATGACGACGCGATCTCGTCCCCAACCCTGTGCCCACCGCCTTACCCGGGCCGCGAGACTGCTTCGTCGCTCCGCTCCTCGCAGTGACAGGCATCCCTTTGCGACAGAGTGCAAGCTGGTATCAGGGGCGGTCGCCGCGGAGGAGACGCTCGACCTGGGAGGGGAATGAGCTCGAGAAGTCGAGAGCCCACCAGCCCCGCCGGCCGTAGAATGGCCTCGTGACCTCCTCCGGGGGCGGCTGAAGGTTCAGGACCCCGTCCTTGTAACTGGAGGTCCGGACGACGCGCGTTCCGGGCAGCGCTTCGATCGCCGGCACGCCCTTGAAGCTCAGCACCGACGCCGACATAACCGCACCCGTGAACAAGGTCCCGGGGTCGCTCGCCTTCCCGATCGTCGCGCGGACGACCGCCAGGATCCCGAGGACGCGCTCGATCCGCTTGCACGGCTCCCCGTCGAGGTTGTCCCACATCCGCGCGAGCGACGCGCCGATGTCGTCGTCGGTCGCCCCCTCGGGGAGGAGGTCGCGCTGGCCGTTGACCTCGGCGACGGCCCGCGTCTTCGCCGCGGCGCGCTTCGCCTCCTCGCGAATGCGGCGAAGCAGCTCCTCGCGCGCCGAATCATTCCTCTTGTCCCCTGCGGTTCCGGTCGAACGCCGGTTGGAACAACTGTTTGAAGAGCTCCGGAAGATCCGAGGGTTTGCCGACGTGCTCCGCCGCGAGGTACTGCCCGCTCTCCAGGTCCTCCATCACGACGGCATCCGAGCCGGCCGGGTACGAGAGCATGAAGTCGACCCGAACGACCGTCTCGTCGGGGAAGAGGAACCGGCAACCTTCCTGGGCCACCGCGGCCCTCGGCGCGGTGCCGTCTGCCTGCGAAAGCGCCAGCGCGAGGCGCACCCTCCCCTTCCACGTCTCGCCCGCCCAGGTCGAATCGACGCGCCGCAGGACGTCGTCCCGGTACTGGCGCTGCGCGTCCGTCATCAGCGAGGCATCCAAGCCCCTGGCCGAAACGCACAGCACTCTGGCCGTCACGTCCGAGCCGGTGCGGACCTCGGCCGTCTGGTAGGTCACCGTGAAATGCAGGGGCTGCGCCGCAGCCAGCAGCAGCAGGGTCGCAATCATCGTCGTTCCCCGTGATCGTACACCGCTCCGCGCGAGAGAGTGCAGGCCGACCTCCGAGCACCGAGGGGGCGCGGCACTTGGTCCAATCAAACCGCGAGGGCATTATGCGTGTAGCCCCGGCGCCGCCACCGGGGATGAAGATCGACACTCCCGCACTTGCAGCCGCATCTCTGTAGACGCGGGCTTCAGCCCGCGGGGTGGGCGGCGGCCGTTGGAGCGCGAACGACCGCGGGCTAAAGCCTGCGCCTACCACAACGGGGTTGTGCGGCCGCAACGCGCAGCCGCGGGTTCGTAGGCGCGTGGTGTAGGCGCGTGGTGGAGGCACGTGGTGTAAGCGGGTGGTGTAGGCGCGGGCTTCAGCCCGCGGGGTGGGCGGGCGGCGGCGTTGGAACGGGCAACGACCGCAGGCTGAAGCCTGCGCCTACCGCAACGGGGTTGTGCGGCCGCAACGCGCAGCCGCGGGTTCGTAGGCGCGTGGTGTAGGCGCGTGGTGGAGGCACGTGGTGGAGGCGGGTGGTGTAGGCGCGGGCTTCAGCCCGCGGGGTGGGCGGCGGCCGTTGGAGCGCGAACGACCGCGGGCTAAAGCCTGCGCCTACCACAACGGGGTTGTGCGGCCGCAACGCGCAGCCGCGGGTTCGTAGGCGCGTGGTGTAGGCGCGTGGTGGAGGCACGTGGTGTAAGCGGGTGGTGTAGGCGCGGGCTTCAGCCCGCGGGGTGGGCGGGCGGCGGCGTTGGAACGGGCAACGACCGCAGGCTGAAGCCTGCGCCTCTAAGTACAGGGGTGGGCGGGCGGCCACGTTGGACGGCCGAACGACCGCGGCCCGCGGGTGGCACGGGGTCAAGAGCGGCCGGGCGGGTGGTGGAGCGTCCGCGGGACCATCCGCCAGGATTGCGGTCCGCTATCGGCGGTGGCACTGTGTTAGGCTCCGGCACCGGAGGCAACTTGGAGCGCGTTTCCAGCGTCATCGCCACGGTGCACGAGATCGCCCTCAAGGGCGGCAACCGCGGCTGGTTCGAACGCACGTTGATGCAGAACGTCCGCGCCGCGCTCAAAGGCTTGCCGGTGGCGGCGGTTTCGTTCCCCTCCCGCGTGGTGGTCCGGTTTTCCGAGCCCGTCGTCTGGGACGAGGCATTCGCGCGCCTCTCGACCGTCTTCGGGTTGAACGGGATCATGCCCGTCGAGCGGGCCGGCGCGACGTACGACCAGCTCGAGGCGTTCGTCGGCGAGCATCTCGGCGAGCTGCAGGGGGCCACCTTCGCGATCCGCGCCAAGAGGTCGGACAAGCGCTTCCCGATCGGCTCCGGGGAGATCAACCGCCGGCTTGGCGCGTTCGTCAACCAGCGCACCGGTATGGCGGTGGACCTCTCGAACCCCGATCTTACCCTGCACGTGCTGGTGCAGAGCGACGGCATCTGGGTGTACCGCGACCACTTTCCCGGTCCCGGCGGCCTGCCGGTCGGCAGCTCGGGCCGCGTGCTGGTTCTGCTCTCGGGAGGCATCGACTCCCCCGCGGCGGCGTACCTCGCCATGAAGCGCGGCACCAAGGCGCACTACGTCCACTTCCACTCCGCGCCGTACACCTCCGACGCCTCGGTCGACAAGGTCGAGCGGCTGGTCCGCGTCCTCGTCCGCCACCAGGGCTCGTGCCGGCTCGCGGTCGTCCCGTTCGGCGAATGCCAGCAGGAGATCGTCGCCGCCTGTCCCGAGCGGCTGCGGGTGGTGCTCTACCGCCGCATGATGCTGCGCGCCGCCGAGCGCATCGCGCGCCGGTGGCGCTGCGAGGCGCTGGTGACCGGGGAGTCGCTCAACCAGGTCGCGTCGCAGACGCTCGAGAACCTCGCGGCGATCGACCGCGTCGCGCGCCTGCCGGTGCTGCGCCCCCTCGTCGGTCTCGACAAGCAGGAGATCATCGCCATCGCCCAGCGCGCCGGGACGTTCGAGCTGTCGATCCTCCCCCACCAGGACTGCTGCTCGTTCCTGCAGCCGCTGCACCCGGCCACGCGCTCAACGGCCGCGGGGTGCGAGGAGGCGGAAGCCGGGATCGACGTCGAGGGTTGGGGGCGCCGGTTGCAGCACGACGCGGCGGTCACGATCGTGCAGCACCGATGGGACATGGACGCCGGGCCCGGCGCCGTCTAGGGCGCCAGCCCCCGCGTTCCCTCGCCCCGTCGCGCCCGCTTCGAGGGTCATGGCATTCCATCCCCGAGGCTGCCGTGGCGCCACACCCGTTCCCCGCGATCCGGTCGTTGAAGGCGTAGGCTTTGGCCTGCGGTCGGGTCTTCGTCCAACTGCCCGCCACCCACCCCGCGGGCTGAAGCCCGCGCCTACCAAGGAGGGGTCCAGGGTCGCCTTTGGTAGCCGCGGGCTGTAGCCGCGGGCTTCAGCCCGCGCAAGTAGTCAGCCGCGCCGCGTGTGGCGTGGTGATGGTCTGGAAGACTGCAGGCTGAACCCTGCGCCTCCAAGGACGCGCCGACAACCGCGGCGCCGTCGGTCGTCATGACCGGCGCGGCGAGCCGCCACGGGCGACTCACCTGGCGGCGAGGAGCTTCGCGAGGTCCGCCAGCACCTGGCCGGCGTGCGCGCCCGGGTTCACGTCGGGGTACGCCTCCAGCACCTTCCCGTCCGGCCCGACCAGGTAGGAGATCCGGCGCGCCCAGAGCCGGCTCGTCGAGTCCGCCGCCCCGACCTCGACCGCGAGCTTCTTGTCCGTGTCGGAGAGCAGGCGGAACGGAAACTTCTCCTTCTCGACGAACTTGGCGTTGGTGGCCGGCGCGTCGAACGAGACGCCGAGGATCTGCACGCCGGCCTTTTCGAACCCGGTGTAGTTGTCGCGCAGGGCGCAACCTTCCTTCGTGCAACCAGGCGTCATCGCCTTGGGATAGAAATACAGCAGGTAGGTCGTGCCGGCCAACTCTGTCGAGGAGACTTCCTTTCCCGCCTGGTCCGTGAGCTTCCACGCCGGGAACGCGTCTCCGGGCTTGAGCATCCCCGCCGCCAGCGCCGAACCGGTAAACCCGAAGACCGCCATCGCCATCGCAAGCAGCTTCATGATCAAGTCCCTCCGCGATTTCCCAACCCGGGCGCTGGGAAGGGGATTCCACCCTCGAGCCACGACGGTGGAGCCGTGCGGCTTCCACGCCGTTTGCCTCTTGCGTCAATTTTGAGTATAGTGCTTACGCGGATGACATTCTTGTTGAGATGAGTGACGAACAGGACGAACCCATGGGAGCGCCGACGGGCGCGAAAGCCAACCGGGAGAAACGCTCGGCGGCCGCGAGTTCCGTGTTCGCGGCCATCTTCCTGACGGCGATCAAGCTCGTGGTCGGGGTGGCGACCGGTTCCCTCGGAATCCTCGCCGAGGCGGCGCACTCCGCCCTCGACCTCGTGGCGGCCGCCGTGACGCTGTTCGCCGTGCGCGTCTCCGGCAAGCCCGCCGACCGCGAGCACACCTACGGCCACGGCAAGGTCGAGAACCTTTCCGCGCTTTTCGAGACCCTCCTTCTGTTCGTCACCTGCGTGTGGATCATCTACGAAGCGGTCCAGCGGTTGTGGTTCAAGACCGTCGCGGTCGACGCGTCGGCGTGGGCGTTCGCCATCATGGCGGTCTCGATCGCCGTGGACGTCACGCGCTCCCGCCTCCTGGCGCGGGTCGCCAAGAAGTACGGCAGCCAGGCGCTCGAGGCGGACGCCCTGCACTTCTCCACCGACGTCTACTCCTCGGCCGTCGTGATCCTCGGCCTCGTCGGCGTCTTCTTCTCCAAGCGCCCGGGGTTGGAGTGGCTGGTCAAGGCCGACGCGGTCGCCGCCCTCGGGGTCGCCGCGATCGTCGTGTGGATTTCCATTCAGCTCGGCCGCAGGACGGTCGCCGTCCTGTTGGACGAGATTCCGCCGGAGCTGCGCGACGGCCTCGTCCGCGCCGTCCGGGTCCCCGGCGTCGTCCAGGTCGGCCGCCTGCGGGTGCGCACGAGCGGTCCCGAGACGTTCGCCGACGTCACCCTCACGGTCGAGCCCGACACCGCCCTCGCGCGAGCGCACGGGATCGCCACGGCCGCCGAGGCGGCCGCACGGCACCTCCTGCCGGGCGCGGACGTCGTGGTCCACGTCGAGCCCGCCGATGCGGACGCAAAAGGAAAACGAGACGATCCCACGGGGTTGGCGCACGCCGTCGCCGGCCGGCTCGGCCTCGCCGCCCATGACATCCACGTCCACCACGTGCTCGGCGCGCGCTCTCTCGAGCTGCACCTCGAGGTCGACCCCTCGCTGTCGCTCGCCGCTGCGCACGTGCAGGCGACGGCGTTCGAGCGGGCGCTCCGCGAGGCCAGCCCCGACATCGGGCAGGTCGTGACCCACATCGAGCCCCGCGCGACGGCGGCGGGGCGCGGCCCCGCGGGGCCCCAGGACGAGGGGCAGGTGCTCGCCGTCCTCCACGAACTGGCCGCCGACACAACCCTGCGTTGCCACCCTCACAACGTCACCGTTCACCGCGCCGACGAGGGGGAGCTGACGGTGTCGTTCCACTGCGCGCTCGACCCCGACACCGGGATTCAGGCGGCGCACGACCTCACAGAGCGCATCGAGCGCGAACTCCGCGAGCGCCTCCCGAGCATCGGCCGCGTCGTCATCCACGCCGAGCCGCTCGCAGAGAAGAAGTGAACTAATCCCGGTCTCTCGGCCTACGCTCCGTACTTCGCGACCTTGCCGGCGGCGGCGAGCGCCTCGGCGAGCAGGAAGCGCAGCTGCATCCGCCCGAACCCTCCGGCGATGCAGTCGGTTTCGGAGAACGCCGCCACGCCGTCGCGGAACACGCGCCCCGGCGCCCAGATCAGCGCCGGCACGGGGTGCCACGAGTGCGCCTTGAGCGCCACCGGCGTCGAGTGGTCGGCGCTCACGACCACGACCTCGAACCCGTCGCCCAGGATCTCCGGCAGCAGCGCGTCGACCTCCTCCACCACCGCGCACTTGCGGTCGAAGTCGCCGTCCTCCCCGGCCTTGTCCGTGTACTTGACGTGCACGAAGAAGAAGTCGTGGCCGTCCCTGGCCGCGCGCACCGCTGCGGGAAACTCGCCAAGCTCCGGCGGCGCGGGCGGCATCTCCATGCCGACCAGACGCGCCAGGCCCCGGTACATCGGATAGGTCGCGACACACACCGGCCGCAGGCGGAAGCGCTCCGACAGAGAAGGGATCTTGGGCAGCGAGTCGAACCCCCGCAGCAGGATGCCGTTCGCCCGCGGTTCGCCGCGCAGGATCTTGCCCGCGGCCTTGACGAAAGCGGCGACGACCGCGGCCGTCGGTTTGGATGCGGCGTCGAGAGCCTTCACCGGCAGCGGCGGCACGCCGGTGTGCTGGGGGTCGGTGTCGGCCAGGCGGTGGCCGAGCTTCGCGCCCCGCACGATCAGCGCGCCGCGGTGCTCCGCCTCGGTCTCGACGAAGACCTCGACGCCTTTCGGGGCCGGGATCTCGCGCAGCCGAGCGACCAGGCGGCGGTTCTCCTCGGTAGGGATCCTCCCCGCCCGCCGGTCCGCGATCTTCCCTTCGGCGTCGAGGGTGCAGAAGTTGAAGCGCGCGGCCACGTCGCCAGGTTGCAGGACGAAGTCGATCCCGACCGCCGACAACACGCCGCGCCCGATCTCGTACTCGCTCGGGTCGTAGCCGAAGAGGCCAAGGTGGCCGGGGCCGGAGCCGGGCGTGATCCCGGGTCCCACCGGATCGAAGCGGCCGCAGCAGCCGTCCCGCGCCAGCCGGTCCAGGTTCGGCTTGTGCGCGGCCGCGAGCGGCGTCATGCCGTCGCCGTAGCGCGGCAGGTCGCCGAGCCCGTCCATCACCAGCATCAGGATCTTCGACGGCGTCTGTTCCGCCTGAGCTTCGACAATCCGCATCGGGTCCATGATCCCCTCCCGGCCGCCCGGCGACGGCCCGCCGCCTACGACCGGCCGGCCGGCGCGCCGGCCGGCGCGCCGTCTCGGGCCATCCGTTCGGCCACGGCGTTGTACAGCAGCGGGAACGCCGCCTCGGTCTGCCCGCGGAAGTACGGCGCAAACGCGAACAGCACCGCGTGGCCGCCGCCCCGCGTCACCTCGACCACCGCGGCCCGCCGCCGCAGCTTCTCCTCGCCGCGCAGCCACCCGGAGAGAACGAGCGGCCCGTCCGGGAAGTGCGCCGCCACCGCCCGCGCCACCTCGCCGACGACCGGCTTGGTCTGGAACGCGGTCGCCCACTCGACCATCGCGGCGATCCGGTCGGGAAGCCCGGCCCCGAGCGGCGAGGCGTTGTCCACCGCCAGCTCGAGCAACGCTCCAGGGCAGTGGAACTCTTCGCGCTTGGAGCCCTTGAGCGTGTCGGTGACGGGCAGGTCGAGCGTCTCCGACAACCAGTCGGCCGAGGGCCCGAACGCGATCAGCGTGCCGCCGGACGCGAAGAACCGTCGCACCGCCTCGACGCCGTCCTTGCCGATCCCGCTGCGGTACTCGGGCGGCACGGGCGCCGGGCCGCGCTGCTGCGGCCCGTCGACGATGGCCTTCCCCTCCAGGGGCGGCAGGACGAGCACCTCGACGCGCTTGGCGAACTCGCCCGATGCGACCGCCGCGCTGTCCACGACCTCGACGTCGAACGCCGCGTTTTCGAGCACGAACCGCAGCCATCCCGCGTCCTCGAGGCCGAGGTTCGGGTGGTAGACGCCGACGCGGACCCTGCGCAGCGGCACCGCGGCGGCGGGCCGGGAGGCCGCGAGCACCCCGGCGACGCCCGAGCGGGCCGCGATCTCCTCCCGGGCTCCGGCGGCGAGCGCCTCGATCACGAACGACCCCGCAGGAACGGTCGTGCCGCCGGCCGCGGCGGGCGCCGTCAGGCGGGCCACGCGGGCCCCGCGTTGCAGTGCCCGGTTGGCGGCCGCGAACCCTCCAAGCTGGCCCGCCGGGACGAGGAAGACGGCGCCCGACCCGGCCGCCGCCGGCATCGACGGGCTCCAGCCGGCCCCGACCTTCGCCAGTCTCCCGGCCACCTCGCCCTCGACCCGGACCGTGCGCACGCCGAGTTCGAGCGGCATCGTCCACGCCGTGACGTCGTATGGGAGCAGGATGTCGGCGTCCGGCGCCGGCTCGATCTCCGGATAGCGCTGGCGCTCCATGACCTCGAGCAGGTACTGCCGGAGCGGCTGCGCCGCGGGGAAGACCACCGTGCCCGCAGGGTAGGTGATGCCGTCCGCCTCCACCGGCCCGGCCGCCGCCGACCCCTCGACGCCGGCCTCGAGGAGAAGCCGCACGAGGTGCGCGCGCCGCCCGGGGTCGCCGTCGGGCGGCACCAGGTAGGCTCGCGGCGCCTCGCGCGCGCCGCGCTCGACGGCCTGCGCGGCCATCGTTGCGACGTCGCGCAGCACGTCGGTTCGCTCGGTCGCGGCGAACTCGACCACGGCGTCCATGATGACGAGTTGGTAGCCGACCGCGTCGGCGAGACCCCACGTCCCGCCGCGCCACGGGTTGGGGAAGTTGATCTGCGGCTTGTAGTCCACGAGTCCCTTACCGCCGCCGCGCAGTTCGTTTCCGTCGACCTTGATGGGAGTTGCGAGCGCGGCGCTCGCGGTCTCCGTGAGCACCCCGAAGACGTTCTTCCACCACCCGGTGTTCCGGGTGCCGCCGATCCAGTTGCCGTCGAACGTCCACCCGGACACCACGCCGCTCTTTTCCGCCTCCTCCAGGCGCAGCGACATCAGCGTCCCGAGGTGCGAGGTGATGCGCCACACGAACGGGTGGACGTTCGGCGCGATCGGGTCCGCGAACGGGGGCACGAACTGCCTGGGCCCGGTCGGACCCATCATGTGGAGGTCGAGGAAGAGTTGGGGGTGCCATTCGTGGTAGACGAAGCGGTTGAGCGCCCGGCTCTCCGGCTGCGTGAGGTAGACGAAATCACGGTTGTTGTCGTGCCCAGCGTAGCGGTGGAACAGGAACGGCGGCTGCGAGCCCTCGTACGGCGTCCCCAGCCATTTCCGGTACCAGGCGACCGTCGCTTCCTGGCCGTCGGGGTTGAGGGAGGGCACGATCAGCAGGACCATGCGGTCGAGCCACTGCCCCTCCTGGCTCCCCTCGGGGGCGGCGGCGAGCCGGTAGGCCAGCAGCAGGGCGGCCTGCGGCCCCGCGACTTCGTTGGCGTGGATCCCGGCCGTGATCAGCGCGCAGCTCGGCAGCGCCGCGACCAGCTGCTCGCGCGCGGCGGGGTCGAGCCCCCGCGGGTCGGCGAGCCTGGCCCACCCGGCGCGCAGCTCGTCCAGCCGGGCCTGGTTGGCCGCGCTGGTCACGACCGCCGCGATCATCGTCCGCCCTTCGACGGTCGGGCCCATGGCGACCACGCGAACGCGGCCGCTCGCCCGCGCGAGGGCTCGCAGGTAGCGCTCGCTCTCGGTGTAGCTCGCCAGCACCCGGTCGGCGCCGACGTCGATCCCCAGCACCTCGCGGGGCGACGGGGGGAGCACGGGCGTCCCCGCGCGGGTCACGACGCTGTTGAGAACGAGCAACACGCCAAACGCCAACGCCGACCGTCGTGCCGTCATCACGCCTCCGCGGCGACAAGGGTACACTCTAATCTGGCCCGCGTGGAACCACGGCGGCGTACGGTTCTCCGCGGGCGTTCGCGCTTGGGGCCGCGCCGGTCGAGCTGCTAGACTCGGTCTCCTGAGCGAGGTGCTCACGCTTTGCCTGCCACCGCGATCCGCCACGCCTCGAGCCGGGAGCGCTTGGTCGCCCTGACGCTCCTGGGCACGGGCCTGCTCCTGAGGCTTCCATACCTCTTTCACTACCGCTTCAACTCGGACGAAGCGCAGCATCTGCACGTCGTCTGGGGGTGGACGAAGGGCCTCGTCCAGTACCGCGACCTCTTCGACAACCACACGCCCCTCTTCCACCTCCTCATGGCGCCGCTCCTGGCGCTCGTCGGCGAGCGCCCCGACGCGCTGGTCCTCATGCGGTTCGCGATGGTGCCGCTGTACCTGCTCTCGCTGTGGCTCACGTATGTGCTGGCGCGGCGCCTGTTCGACCCGCGGATCGCGCTCTTTGCGGCGGTTCTCGCCGGCCTCCACTACGAGTTCTTCTTCACCTCGATCGAGTTCCGCACCGACAACCTCTGGACGGTGGCGTGGCTTGCCGCGCTGGCGGTGGTCTCGGGCGGACCGCTCGACGCCGGGCGCGCGTTCGCCGCCGCCGCGGCGCTCGGCGCGGCGCTCGCCGTCTCGCAGAAGACGGTTCTCCTCGTCGCCGCGCTCGCGGGGGCGGCGCTCGTCGTCGCCGGGCTCTCAGCCGAGGTCCGGGCGGCGTTTCCCGCGCGGCGACTCGCGAGGCTCGCCGCCGCCGCGGTCGGCGGGTTCTTCCTGCTGCCCGCCGCCCTCGCGGCGTTCTTCGCGGCGCAGGGCGCCCTCGGGCCGCTCGCCTACGGCGTGATCGGCCACAACATCCTCTTCGGGCTGGGCGACTGGAGGGAACCCTGGCGCCTGGCGATACTCCCTCTGGGAGGAACGGCGGCGGCGTTGGCGGCCGCGCCGCGCCTGCGCGCGGCGGGCAGCGACCGCATTCGGGTGCTGCGGGTGTCCGTCCTGCTGGCCGTCGCGCTGTACGTCCTGGCGCTCGAGGGGCTCTGGCCGCTGGTCACCGGGCAGGACTACCTGCCGGTGTGGCCGCTGGCCGCCATCTTCGCCGTTGCGGGCCTCCAGCAGTGGGAAGACCGCCGGTGCGCCCGCGGCGCGCGCGCCCGGGCGCTCCCGGCCACGCTCCTGCTGGCCGTGCTCGGGGCCGAACTCGCCGTGATCGGGTTCAAGGGACCGGTCTGGCGCGACCGCGGTCACGCGCAGACGGCGCTCCTCGCGGACGTCCTGCGTCTGACCGACGGGGGCGACTACGTGATGGACGCCAAGGGCGAGACCGTGTTTCGACGCCGCCCGTTCTTCTGGGTCCTGGAGACGATCACGGAGGCGAGGCTGCGCCGCGGATTGCTCCCCGACACGATCCCCGAGGGGATCGTCCGCACGCGCTGTCACGTTGCCGTCCAGGACAGCGCCCGTTTCCCCCGGCGCGGCCGTGCGTTCCTCAACGCGAACTTCGTCTCCGTCGGCCGCCTCCGGGTGGCGGGACGCTTGCTCGGCCGGCCGCCACGCGCCGGGGCGCCGCTGTCGTTCGCCGTCGGGGTCCCCGGTGAGTACACCGTGGTCACTCCCGCCGGTCCGGCCGCCGGCGCGCTCGACGGGACGGGCGCGGCGGGCCCGCGCTTTCTCGCCGCGGGGACGCACGAGTTCAGACTCGAGGGCGCGCCACGCCCGCTCGCGGTCGTGTGGGCGCAAGCGATCGCACGGGGGTTCTCGCCGTTCACCCCGCGCAGGGGCTCGCCGTGATCCAGTCCCTCGCGCTCGGTCCGGACGACCGGCTCCTCGTCCTCCTCCCCCACCCCGACGACGAGAGCGTCGCGGTCGGCGGGCTGCTGCAACACGCCCTCGCGGTCGGTTCGCAGCTGCTCGTCGTGTTCTTCACCGACGGCGACAACAACCCGTGGGCGCAACGGGCGATCGAGTTGCGCTGGCGGATCGGCCCCTCCGACCGCGCCCGCTTCGCCGCCCGGCGCCGTGGCGAGGTCCGCGCCGCCCTCGGACAACTCGGCGTGCCGCTCGAGGCGGTCCGCTTCCTCGGCTTCCCCGACCAGGGGACCACCGATCTCCTCCTCCGGGGCAACGAGGTGGCGTTTCAGGCCGTCCTCGACGCGATCGGCACCTGGCGGCCCACCGTCGTCGCCGGACCGTCGCTGCTCGACCTTCACCCCGATCACAGCGCGCTCGCGGTCCTGGCCGAACTGGCGCTCGCGGTCCTCGGGGACACGCTCGCCGTGCGCCGCCGGGTCCGCTACCTGGTGCACAACCCCCAGCTGCGCTCGCGCGTCGACGAGGGCTCGCTCGTACTGCCGCTGCCGGAGGCGCAGCAGCGACGCAAGAAGGCGGCGATCGCTTGCCACAAGACCCAGCTCGTGCTGCGCGGCTCCTGGCTGCTCTCGTTCGCCGCCGGCGACGAGATGTACTACCTCGACGAGTCCCCTTTCGGCCTCGGACACCACCCGGTCGTTGGTTGCCGTCGCGAAGGCGCCTGGGTTGCGATCGAGGTCGCCTCGGCCGAGCACCTCCGCGCCTTCGGCCGCCGTACTCTTTGTCTTCTCGTCGGGCGAGGCGCCCCTGTTCTCGGCTGTACCGTCGAGCTGCCGACGCGCGGCGGCCGGGCGACGGTCCGCGACACGCGCACCGGCCGGCTCCTCGGCGAGGGCGAGTTCCGCGGCGCTCGCGGCCGCGGCACCGTGCTCCTCCCGGCCGGCCTCGTGCCGCCGGGTTCGACCCTGTTCGCCAAGGTCGAGCACGCGCACGGCTTCTTCGACGAGGCGGGCTGGAAGATCCTGCCGCCCGATGGCCCCGCGGGAGACGGCAAATGACCCGGGCCGAGAGCCCTGCGCCCTGGCGTGAGGGCGGCCGGCCAAGGATGCGCGGACGCGAGCTGCGCGAGCGCGGCCCGGCGCCGCGCACGATCCGGCCGCGCCGGGTCCTCGACCTGCTGCGCCGCGTCAGCGAGGTCCTCGAAACCGTCGTCGACCCCGAGGTCGCAGCGTGGAGCGTGTTGGTCGCGTTCACCGCCGGCGAAGGGCTCGGCTTCAACCGCGCGTTCCTCCTGCTGGCCGAAGGCGACGAGCTGCGCGGCTGGTTCGGCGTCGGGCCGCGCACCCGCGACGAGGCGCGCAAGGTGTGGACCGAGATGCGCGGCACCGACGTGCGCCCCCTGAGCCAGCTCAGCGAACCCGACCACGCCGCGATCGAGGCCGAGCAGCGGCGCCATTCGTCGACGCTCACCACGCTTTCGCACGTTCACCTGAAGGGGTGCGGGACGTGGCGCCGGGCGTTCATCGGCCGCGCCAACCACCCGAACGCGGGCGTCCGCTACTGGGCGGCGGCGCTCGACTCGCGCGAGCTCGCAGTCGTCCCCCTGATGGCGAGCGGACGCCCCTGGGGCGTCGTCCTCGCGGACAACTTCGTCACCCACGCCCCGATCCACCGTGCCACGCTCGAGGCGGCGGAGACGCTCGCCCACTACCTCCGCGCCGCTCTCGAACGCACCCAACTCCTGCAGCGGCTGCAGCGCGAGCGCCGGAGGCGGATCGTCGCCGAGCACGCCACCGCCCTGCTGGAGACAGCGCGCACCCTGGCACACGACCTCAAGAACCCGCTCGCGCTGGCCGGCGGCCTCGCCAGGGAGCTGGTGGCGGCGCCGCCGCCAGAGCGCGAGACGCTGGTGCGCCAGCTCGGCATCGTGGCCGGCGCGGTCGGCCGCGCCGAGCAGCGCGTCGGCGAGCTCGTGGAAGGGCTCGCGAGCCGCGCCGGCGGGATCGCCCTCCAGCCGGTCGGAATCGGCGTCCTGGCCGACCGGGTGGTGGAGGCGTTCCGCCCGCTCGCCGTCAGTCGCAACGTGCGCCTCCTCTGCTACCACCCGGCGCGGCCGCTCACCGCGGCTGCCATCACCGCCTCGCTCGAACGGTGCATCGAGAACTTGATCGCGAACGCCCTCGACGCGCTTTCGGGGCCGGGGGGCGAGATCCACGTCGTGGTCCGAGAGGACCCCCCTTGGGTCCGCGTCGAGGTGGCCGACAACGGGCAGCCGCTGCCCCCGGCGCTCCGCGCCGAGCCGTTCGCCGGCGGCGTCACGACACGCCGCGGCGGCAGCGGCCTTGGCCTCACCTCCGTGCGCACGCTCGCCGAGGCGATGGGCGGGAGGGTGGAGTACGATGAACGAGAGGCTGGCTGGGTGCGGTTCACGGTGGTCCTGCGGAGGTGGTCGTGAAAGGCGCACGGTTGCTTTTCGTGGATGACGAGGAGGGTTTCCTCGAGCTGTACCGCGCCGCCTTCAACCGCGACGGGTACGCCGTGGACACGGCGGTCGGCGTCGACGACGCCCGCGCCCGCCTCGCGGCCGGGGGAATCGACCTGGTCGTGCTCGACATCCGCCTGGGCGAGAGTTCCGGCCTGGCCTTCCTGCGCGAGATCAAGGCTGCCGACGCCAACCTCCCCGTGGTGCTCGCCACCGCCTACGCCCGCTACCAGGACGACTTCTCGTCGTGGCTCGCCGACGCCTACATCGTCAAGTCCTCCGACCTCGGCGAGCTCAAGCGGGCGGTGGCGCGGTGCCTGGAGACCGCGCAATGATCCCGGTCGTCATGGCCGGCGGGTTCGGCACCAGGATCCGACCGCTCTCCGCCAACCGCCCGAAGCCGATGCTCCCGATCGTCAACCGCCCCATCCTGGAGCGCGTCCTCACCCACCTCGCGAGCTTCGGCATGCGCGAGGCGATGCTCCTGACCTACTACGACCCGGACAAGATCAAGAGCGCGTTCGGCGACGGCTCCCGCCTCGGCATGCGCCTGCACTACTCCAACGGCGACCAGGACTGGGGCACGGCCGGCGCGGTCGCGCTGGGCGCCGACCAGTTGCCCGCCGACGAGTACCTCGTGCTGTCGGGCGACGTCATCTGCGACTTTCCCCTGGACGCCCTGGTGGCGGCGCACCGCGAGCGCGAGGCGATGGCGACGATCGGCCTCACGCGGGTGGCGAACCCCCTGCAGTTCGGGATCGTGATCATGGACGGCGAGCTCAGGGTCCGGCGGTTCCTCGAGAAGCCGACCTGGGGCGAGGTCTTCTCCGACACGGTCAATACGGGCCTCTACGTGCTCAAAGCCGAGGCGCTGGCCCGCGTCCCGCGCGGCGAGCCGTTCGACTTCTCGCGCGACCTCTTCCCGCGGTTGCTCGCCGCCGACGCCAGGCTCTTCGGCCACGTCATGCGCGGCTACTGGCGCGACATCGGCGACCCGGAGTCGTACCTGGCGGCGCACCGCGACTACTTCCAGGGGACCCTGCGGCTGACGCCCCCGGGCGAGTTGCGCCAGGTCGGCGGCAAGCCCTTCTGGATCGAGGACGGCGCCGAGATCGACTCCAGCGCCGAGGTCCGCGGCACGGTCGTGATCGGCCCGGGCTGCCGGATCGGGGCCGGGGTGCGCCTCGAGGACGTCGTGCTCGGCCCGGGCACGGTGGTCGAGGCGGGCGCCGAGCTCCGGCGCACGGTCGCCTGGGAAGAGGCCCTGATCGGCGAGCGCGCGCGCATCGAGGGCGCGGTTCTCGGGGCGCGCGTTCAGGTTCGCACCGGGACGGTCGTCGAGAAGGGCGCGGTGATCGCGGACGACACCGTCCTCGGCGAGGAGGTCAGGGTCAAGGAAGGCGTCAAGATCTGGCCCGCCAAGGTCGTCGAGGACCACGCCGTGGTCTACTCGAACCTGGTCTACGCGGAGCGGTGGCGGACCTCGGCGTTCGAGGAGGGCGCCGTCACCGGCCTCACCAACCTCGAGCTCACGCCCGAGGTCGCGGCCCGGCTCGGCGCCGCGTACGGCACCCTGCTGCAGCCGGGGAGCACGATCCTCACGGTCCGCGACGACCATCCGGCCTCGCGCATGCTGCGGCGCGCCTTTGTCGGCGGGATGAGCTCGACCGGCGTCAACGTCGTCGACCTCGGCGTTCTGCCGGTGCCCGTGATGCGCCACAAGCTGGAGGGGTTCGGCGAGGTGGGCGGCGTCTCGTTCCAGCAGGTCCAGCTCGTGCGCGGGATGACGTCGATCCGTTTCTTCGACGAACACGGCCTCGACATCTCGACCAGCTTCTCCAAGTCGGTCGAGCGGATCTTCCTGCGGGAGGAGTTCCGCCGCGCCCAGCACCAGGAGATCGGCGTCATCTTCGAGCACCCGCGGCTCGTGGACTTCTACGCCGAGTCGTTCCTGAAGGCGGTCGCGGTCGATTCGATCAGGGCGCAGCACACGCGCGTCGTCGTGGACTACGCGCACTCCGCCGCGGTCGTCGTGCTCCCCCGCCTCCTCTCCGAACTCGGTTGCGACGTCGTCACCCTGAACGCCCACACCGGCGGGGTCCACGAGGCGCTGCTCGCGAGCGAGATCGCGCTGGCGCGAGGGCGCCTCGCCAAGATCGTGGCCTCGCTCGAAGCGGACATCGGCGTCTGGCTGCACCCGAGCTGCGAGCGGATGGTGCTTGCCGACCGCAACCAGCGCCTGTGGTCGGACCTCGACCTCGCGGCCCTGATGGTGGCGGCGGTCTGCGCGGCCGACCTGCCGCCGGGCGAGGTCGTGCTCCCCGCGTATGCCCCGTCCACGTTCGCCGCGGCGCTGACCGCCGCGGGCCACCGGCTGCGCGAGACGTTGTCGGCGCCGCGGGCGCTCACCGAGGCCTCCCGGCAGAAGGGCGTCCTGTTCGCGTCGGCCGGTGAGGGCGACTTCATCTTCCCGGGCCTCCACCACGCCCCCGACGCCCTCTTCGCGCTCGGCAAACTGCTCGAGCTGCTGGCGCGCGCCGGGCGTCCCCTCGCAGAGGTCGCGAAGACGGCCCCGGCGGTGCCCGTGGCGCAAGCCACCGTCGCGTGCCCGATGGAGCGCAAGGGCGAGGTGATGCGGCGTTTCGCCGAGGGCCTGCAGGGGCAGGAGGCCTCGTACCTGGAGGGAATCAAGGTCGCCGTTGACGGCGGTTGGGTCTTGCTGCGCCCCGACCGGGTCGCGCCGACGTTGCACGTCCACGCCGAAGCGAACACGGCGGAGACCGCGAGCAAGTTGCTCCGCTCCCACCGGGACGAGGTGCAGCGGCTGGTGAGGAGCGCCTGAAACCGCGATGCCGAAGCTGACGTTCCTGTGGCACCTTCACCAGCCCCTGTACCGGACCGCCGACGGGACGGTGCACGCTCCGTGGGTGTTGCTGCACGCCGCCGGCGAGTACTTCACGCTCGCCCACGCGCTCGAGACCTCGCGCCTCGCCGGACAGGTCATCAACCTCACCCCGGTCTTTCTCGACCAGCTCGCCGCGTACCGCGACGGCAGCGCCCGCGACCCCCTTCTGGAAGCGCTCTCGACGCCGGCGCTCGACCTCACCCCGAAAGCGAAGCTGGAGTTGCTGCGCTGGGGTTTCCTGCTGCACGCCAACCAGATCCGCCGCTTTCCGAGGCTCGCCGAGCTGGCCGCGACGGCGGGCGGCGGGACCGGCGAGGAGGTAGCCCGCCGGTTCACCGCGCAGGACCTCAACGACCTGCAGGTCCTGCTGGTGCTCGCCTACGCCGCGCCGAACATCCCCTGGGAACCCGACCTCGCCGACCTGGCGGCTCAGGGGTCCGGGTTCGGCGAGAGCGCCCGGCGGCGCGCGGCCGCGTGGTTGGCCGCGTGCCCGGGCCGCCTCCTCGAGGCCTACCGCCGTCTCGCCGCGACGGACGGGGTCGAGATCGCGACCTCGCCCTGGGGGCACCCGATCATTCCGCTGCTCATCGACACCCGAGTCGTGGGCGAGTCGTGGGCGCCCCATCCCGCGCCTGCGGCCCCGGTGTTCACGGCCCCCGACGACGCCGCGGCCCAGATCCGGGCCGGGCTGGAAACCGCGAGGTCGTTCGGCTTCGAGACCTCCGGGTGCTGGCCGCCCGAGGGTTCCGTTTCGGAGGCGGCGGTGGCGCTCTACGGGGCGTACGGCGTGCGCTGGCTCGCCACCGACGAAGGGATCCTGGCGGCATCGCTCGGACGCAACCTTTCCGGCGAGACGGGAGTCGGCGACGAGCTCTTCCAGGCGTGGCGCCTGCCCGGCGCGGGGCCCGCTCTCTTCTTCCGCCACCGCGGCCTCTCCGACTTCGTGGGGTTCCAGGCCGCCCGCTTCCCCGACGAGGCGGATGCAGCACGGGAGTTCGCCGACCACCTCCGGCGCACCGCAGCGCGCCTGGGTAGCGACGCCGGCATCGTGATCGCCCTCGACGGGGAGAACCCGTGGACGAGCTATCCGCAGGGCGGCGCGCGGTTCCTCGCCGCGCTGGCGCAGGAGATCGGCCGGTCCTCCCAGCTGCGGCCGGCGACTCTCGCCCAACGCCTGCAGGAAGAGACGCCCGCGACCCTCCCGCGGCTCCACCCCGGCTCGTGGATCGGCGGCACGTTCGGAACCTGGATAGGTCACGACGAGAAGAACCGCGCCTGGGAGACCCTGGCGCGGGTGCGCTCGCTCGGCGCGTCCCGCGGCGGCCGCGCGTGGCTCGCCGCGGAGGGGAGCGACTGGTGGTGGTGGTTCGGCGACGACAACCCAACGCTCCTGGCGCCCCTGTACGACGAGCTCTTCCGCGCGCACCTGCGCGATGCGTGCGCCGCCGCGGGGATCGCTCCGCCGATGGAACTCGCCGCGCCGATTCGCGCCGCCTCGACCCGCCTGGCCGTCCCCCTCTCCCGGGTCTGGCCGCCGCCCGTGCTCGACGGCAGGACCTCGAGCTTCTTCGAGTGGTCGGTGGCGGCATGGGTCGAGGCGCCGGCAGCGGCAAGGCGCCTCGCGCGCGCCGCCCTCCGCGCCGACGGCGACGCCCTATGGTTGCGGGTGGAAGCGCCGACCGGAACCGGTCCGCCGGTGCCGCTCGTGGTCACGATGGTCACCCCGGGTTCGCGCGCCGGGTGGAGGCTGCCGGAGGAGCTGCCCGGCCGCTGCGCCGTCGGCCGCGTCCTCGAGGCCGCGCTGCCGCTGCCGCAAGGCGAGGTCATGCTGGGGATCGAGTGCGGCGGCGAGCGGCTCCCCGCCGAGGGCCTGTGGCGTCTCGAGCTGGTCGAAGTGGACGAACAGTGAAACGGGGCTTGGAGAACAGGAGTCGTGAATGTCCGAACTGAGGTTCGACCCGATCCGCCGGCGCTGGTCGATCATCGCCACCGAACGCCGCTTCCGGCCGCACGAGTTCAAACGCCCCGGGCCGGACAAGCCCGGGGACGTCGGCGCTTGCCCGTTCGAGTACGGCAAGGAAGCCGCCACCCCGGACGAGATCTTCGCGATCGCGAAGGAACCCCGCCAGCCCAACAGGCCCAACTGGCAGGTCCGCGTCGTGGCCAACAAGTTCCCCGCCCTCAGGGTCGAGGGCGAGCTGTCGCGCGAGGCGGTCGGCATGTTCGACCGTGTCAGCGGCATCGGCGCGCACGAGGTCATCGTCGAGACGCCGGACCACAACCGCCCGATGGCCGACATGAGCGCCGAGGAGATCGCGCTCGTCTTCCGGGCGTGGCGCGAGAGGCTCCTCGACCTGCGCCGCGACATCCGGATCCGCTACGTCCTCATCTTCAAGAACCACGGTCGCGAGGCGGGGGCGTCGTTGTACCACCCGCACTCCCAGCTCATCGCGACGCCGATCATCCCGACCTACCTCGTCGAGGAGCTCAACGTCGCCCGCGAGCACTGGGCGCACAAGGAGCGCTGCATCTTCTGCGACCTCATCCGCCAGGAGAGGGCCCTTGTCGACCGGGTGGCGCTGGAGACCGAGCGGTTCGTGCTGCTCGAGCCGTTCGCCGCCTCGTTCCCCTTCGAAACCTGGCTGCTCCCCAAGGACCACTGCCACGACTTCGCCCTGTGCAGCGACGAACTCCTCGACAACCTCGCGCGCCTGGTGCGCGACTTCCTGCGCCGCGTGCGCACCCTCCTGGACGATCCGCCGTACAACTTCGTCCTGCACACCGCCCCGAGCCCGCACCCGCGCCCCGGGCAGCCCCGCTACTGGACCACGATCGAGTACGACTACCACTGGCACCTCGAGTTCATCCCGCGGATCACCCGCATTGCGGGTTTCGAATGGGGGTCCGGTTTCAACATCAACCCGACGCCCCCCGAGGAGGCGGCCCGCTTCCTGCGCGAGGTGACGGTGGACGAGAAGGGTTAACTGCCGGCGGTAGACTGTGAGCTAGGAGTCTCGCATGCGCGTCGCACACCTGGCGTCCGAGGTGGCGCCGTTTTCGAAGACCGGCGGGCTGGCCGACGTCGTCGGGGCGCTGCCCCCGGCGCTCGCGGCCCTCGGTCACGACGTGACGGTGGTCGTCCCGGCCCACCGCGCCGCCCTCAAAGACCCGGTGCCGGGGAAACCGCGCGGGCACGTCCGCGCCCTCGGGTACACGGCCGCGTTCAGCGAGTTGACGGACCGGGGCGTCCGTGTCGTGTTCCTGGACTGCCCGGCGCTGTACGTCCGCCCGGCCCTGTACTCCCTCGCCGGCCAGGACTATCCAGACAACCCGGTGCGCTTCGCGTTCTTCGCCCGCGCCGCGCTGGCCGCGATCGCGAAGCTCGGCGGCGCGGAGGTCATCCACGCCCACGACTGGCAGGCCGCGCTGGCGCCCCTGTTGCTGCGCCATGACGGCAAGACGCGGTTCGCCATGCCCGCCGCCAGGACCGTTCTCACCATCCACAACCTGGCCTACCAGGGCGCCTTCGCCCCCTGGGCGCTGGAAGCGTGCGGCCTGCCCCGGCGGCTCTTCACGATGGAGGTGCTCGAGTACTACGGCGGCGTCAACTTTCTCAAGGGGGGACTGGTGAGCGCCGATACGATCACCACCGTCTCTCCCACCTACGCCCGCGAGATCCTGTCGCCGCAGTCCGGGTGCGGCATGGACGGGGTGCTCGCCGGCCGCGGCGACGCCGTGTCCGGGATCCTCAACGGCCTCGACGTCGACGAGTGGGACCCCTCGCGCGACGCGCACCTGGAGCGGCCGTACGGCGTCGACGGCGCGGCCGAGGGCAAGCGTACGGCGCGCGACGCGCTCGCCAACGAGCTGGGCCTGTCTGCGGGACGCAGGCCGCTGCTCGGCATGGTGTCGCGCCTCGCCGAACAGAAAGGGTCCGACCTGGTGGCGACGACGCTCGACGAGATCGTCGCGAAAGGCTTCGACGTCGTCGTCCTCGGTTCCGGCGAGCGGCGCTACGAGGAGGCGCTGCGCGCGGGTCAGGCGGCCCACCCCGGCCGGGTCGTCGCCGTCGTCCGGTTCGACGAGCGCCTGGCGCACCGCATCTATGCCGCCAGCGACCTGTTCCTCATGCCGAGCCGCTACGAGCCGTGCGGCCTCGGCCAGATGATCGCGATGCGCTACGGCGCCCTGCCGGTGGTCACCCGCACCGGAGGCCTCGCCGATACCGTTGTCGACGCCGACGACGGCGGCGGCACCGGTTTCGTCCTCGCGGAGCTGACCCCGACCGCCCTCATGACCGCCCTGGCGCGCGCCCGCAAGGTCCTCTCATCGGCGCGCCGCCTCGAGGCGATGCGGCGGAACGCGATGACGAGGGATTTTTCCTGGGGCGCCTCCGCCCGCGAGTACGTCAGGCTCTACGAGCGCCTCCTCGCCTCCCCCGCGCGCCCGGCGGAATAGGAAGACCGTGGTCTCGTGGATCGTGGCGTCCGTGGGTCGAACCGGCTGCGCCGGCCGCAGGCCGCGCGGCCTCCATCGCCTCCCTCAAAGACGAAGAAGCGCGCCCGGCGGGCGCGCTCCACATTGGACCCAACGACGACGACCGCAGGGCGTCGCAGCTTGGGGCGTGTAGCCGCGCCGCCGAGAGTGGGCCGGATGCTAGGCGCGCGAGCCGGCCGAACCGGAGTGTAGCCGGAGGCTACGTGTGCATCCGATCCGCCGACGGGCAACGCCAGGCGAAACGCGGCTCCGCCGCGGCTCGCCGGGGGGCTCGGGGGGTCTAGAGCGGCCGGGTGGGCGGTGGAGCGGCCGCGGGACCCCCCGCCCGGATAGCGGTCCGCTATCGGCGACGCCCGCGGCGGCGCCGGGTTAGCTCTCTTCGACCGGCTTCTTCTTCCCGAAGATCCACGCCACCAATACGCCGAGGAGGTAGAGGCCGATCATCGGGAGGGCGAAGACGCACTGGGTCGGGATGTCCGGGGTCGGCGTGATGATCGCGGCGATGATGAAGATGATCAGCACCGCAAAGCGGAAGTACTTGAGCAGGAACTTGGCGGTGACGATACCGAACCGGGCCAGCACCATGATCAGCACGGGCAACTCGAACACCAGGCCGAGGCCGAGGATCACCTTGCTCGCCATCGAGAAGTACTCGTTGATCGTGATCACCTGGCGGAAGTCCTGGCCGACCGAGAGCAGGAACTTGACGACCATCGGAAACGCGATCTTGTAGCCGAAGTATCCGCCGCTGAGGAAGAAGACCGTCGTGAGAACCACGAACGGGACCACGATCGAGCGCTCGTGGCGGTACAAAGCCGGGGACACGAAGAGCCAGAACTGCCACAGGATGACCGGCGAGGCGACGAAGACCCCCGCCAGCAGCGCGACCTTCATGTACAGCATGAACGGGTCGACCAGGCCGGTGAACGCGAGCTTCTCGCCGGCGGGCAGGAACTGCGTGATCGGCACGGCCATCCAGGCGAAGAGCGGCTGCGCCCAATACCAGCAGAGGAGAAAGCCGGCGATGACCGCCACGATCGACCACATGATGCGCTTGCGGAGTTCCTCGAGGTGCTCGAGGATGGTCATGCGGCTGAGTTCTTCGCTGCCTTCGCCCGGGCGTCGCGACGCGTCGGCCATCGGCTACCTGGGCTCCGTGGGTTCGGGCTTCTTGACCTCGGGGCCGACGTCGGGGGTGACGGCGGTGGCGGGAGGTTGCGCCGCGGCGGGCTGAGTCGGGGGCGCCGGCGCCGCGAGCGCCTGGCCCGCGGGGGGCTGCGCGGCCGGGGGCGCCAGCCTGGTCGCCTCCTCGACCTCGCGCCTGGTCTGCTTGAGCTCGTCCACGGCAATCTCCTCTTCGAGCGATCGCTGCAGGTCGTTCGTGGCGCGCTTGAACTCGTTCATCGCCTTGCCCAGGGTCCTGCCGATCTCCGGCAGCTTGCGAGGGCCGAACAGGAGCAGGGCGACGACGAATATCATCAAAAGCTCGGGCAGCCCCAGCGATCCGAACATGCTCACCCCCCGTGGCGGCCGGCCACCTCCGGCAGGCGAAGTATAGTGTGCTACAGTCTCGATCCCAAGGGGGCAGGATGACGGCTCTGCGACGGGGACTCCTGGCGGCGGTGGTGATCGGAGCTGGAGCGCTGGCGGGCGCGGTGGCCGGCCAGGCGACCCACACCGAGTTCGCGTCCTCCGACAAGTTCATCGGGCGCTACACCGCCCTGCTGCGCCTGGTCATGGCCAACGCCCCCCAGAAGGCCGACCCCTCGGACCTCGTCTACTCCAGCATCGACGGGATGCTGGCGTTCCTCGACCCCCACACCAACTTCATGCGGCCCGACACTTGGGCGCACATGCGCGAGCATCAGCAGGGGGCGTTCCACGGCATCGGGGTCATCATCTCCCTGCGCGGCGGCAAGATCACCGTCATCACCCCGGTCGAGGGCACGCCGGCGGCCCGCCTCGGCCTGCGCGCCGGCGACGTCATCGAGAGCGTGGACGGCGTCCCCACCGAGGGTATGGACATCGACGAGGCGGCGCGCCGGCTGCGCGGCCCCGAAGGCTCGACGGTCCACATCACCATCTCGCGCCAGGGCCTTGCCGCCCCGCTCGAACTCACGATCCAGCGCGCCCGCGTCCCCTCGGACTCGGTGCGCTACTCGTTCATGATCGGCAAGGACACCGCCTACATCAGGATCTCCGACTTCATCCGCACGACCGGCGACGAGGTGGGGAGGGCGCTCGAGCGGCTGCAAAAGGAGGGCGCGACCCGCCTTCTTCTGGACGTGCGCGACAACCCGGGGGGCCTCGTGGACTCCGCCGTCGCCACCACCTCGATGCTCCTGGAACCCGGGCAGGAGGTGTTCTCGACCAAGGGGCGCACCGCCGACTCGTTCCAGGACTACCGCGCCGCCCGCGACGGGTTGCACTTCACCGGGCCGGTCGTCGTGCTCGTCAACCGGGGCTCGGCCTCGGC
Organism: uncultured Acidobacteriota bacterium; assembly: GCA_963747245.1. Lineage (GTDB taxonomy): Bacteria > Acidobacteriota > Thermoanaerobaculia > Thermoanaerobaculales > Thermoanaerobaculaceae > RBG-13-68-16. The sequence continues at coordinate 11,055 of CAVVEO010000008.1, read as the reverse complement.
GGCAGAGATCGTCGCCGGCGCCATCCAGGACCACGACCGCGGCATCCTCGTCGGCGAGACCACGTTCGGCAAGGGGGTCGTCCAGACGATCTTCCCGGTGCGCGACGCCGCCCTCGCGCTCACCACCGCCAAGTACTACACGCCGTCGGGACGGTGCATCCAGCGCGACTGGGATTCGTTCTTCACCTACATCCACCCGCCCGAGGAGAACAACGGCAAGGAACCGCCGCCGCAACCCAAGGGCCCCGTCTTCTACACCGACTCCGGCCGGAAGGTGTTCGGCGGCGGCGGGATCACGCCCGACCACGAGGTGCGCCTTGGGGAGTACTCCGAACGGATGGCCCGCCTCCTCGCCAACTCGGCGTTCTTCCACTTCGCGGTCGACTATCTGGCGGACAAGCCCGACAAGGCCGCGGCCGCGCGGGCGTTCGTGGTGACCGACGACACCGTCAAGGCTTTCCGCGCCCAGGTCGTGGCCAAGAAGTGGCTCCCCGCCGCCGAGATCGACGCCGCGATCGCGGACCCCACCGACCGTCGCGAGATCGGGATCGCGCTGCGCTCGGAGGTCCTCAACGCCGGCGTCTCGCTCGCCGAGGGGTACCGCGTGTTCCTCGAGACCGACGAGCAGGCGCAGGCGGCCCTCACCTATTTCGGCGAGGCGGCCAAGCTCCAGGCGACCGCCAAGACCGACGCCAGGCCGGCGCAGACCGCCGAGCGCGGCGCGGCGGGTCCGGGCGTCTGAGCCCGGCGCAGCCCCGGCCCGAGAGCGGGCATCGGACGCGACGGGCCGCCCGCTCCCGCAAGGCGCGGCGCCCGCGGGGGCGTGGGAGGAGAGCGTGAGAACGATCATCGAGCCGTTCCGCATCAAGGTCGTCGAGCCGATCCGCATGACCACGCGCGAGGAGCGCGCCGCCCTGATCGCGGACGCGGGCTTCAACCCGTTCCGTCTCAAGGCCGAGCACGTGCTGATCGACCTCCTGACCGACTCCGGCACCGGCGCGATGAGCACGCACCAGTGGGCCGGCATCATGGAGGGCGACGAGTCGTACGCCGGCGCCCGCAGCTTCTTCCGCTTCGAGGCGGCCGTCCGCGGCGTGTTCGGCCACACCCACGTCATCCCCACCCACCAGGGGCGGGCCAGCGAGCGCCTGCTCTGCCGCGCGGTCGTGAAGCGAGGCGACGTCATCCCGGGCAACACCCACTTCGACACCACCCGCGCCAACATCGAGGACGCCGGCGCCCAGGCGCGCGACATGGTGATCCCCGAGGGGCTCGACCCCGAGCTCGACCACCCGTTCAAGGGGAACATCGACCTCGCCGCCCTCGAGCGCTGCATCGCCGAGGCCGGCCCGGAGCACGTGCCGTTCGTGCTGATCACGGTCACCAACAACTCCGGCGGCGGCCAGCCCGTCTCGATGGCGAACCTCCAGGGCGCGCGCGCCGTCTGCGACCGCTTCGGCGTCCCGCTGCTGCTCGACGCGGCGCGCTTCGCCGAGAACGCCTACTTCATCAAGCTGCGCGAGCCGGGCTTTGCCGACAAGAGCCCGCGCGAGATCGCCCGCGCGATGTTCGCGCTCTCCGACGGCGCGATGATGTCGATGAAGAAGGACGCGTTCGGCAACATCGGCGGCGTGATCTCGATCAACTCGGACGCCTGGGCCGAGCAAGGTCCGCACCGCGCCTCATCCTCACCGAGGGGTTCATCACCTACGGCGGCCTCGCGGGGCGCGACCTCGAGGCGCTGGCGATCGGGATCGAGGAGATCCTCGACGAGGACTACCTGAAGTACCGGATCGCCTCCACCGCGTACGTCGGCAACCACCTCGCCGCGGCCGGCGTCCCACTGCTCAAGCCGATCGGCGGGCACGCCATCTACCTGAACGGCCGCAAGTTCTGCGACCACATCCCGGACGAGCAGCTTCCCGGCTGGGCGCTCTCGGTGGCGCTGTACGAGCACGTCGGCGTGCGCGCCTGCGAGATCGGCAACGTCATGTTCGGCACGCAGGACGCGAAGACGGGCGCCTGGACGTGGCCCGCGCTCGACCTCGTCCGCCTCGCGATCCCCCGCCGCACGTACACCCAGAGCCACATGGACTACGTGGTCGAGGGGATCCTCGAGCTCTACCAGCGCCGCCGCGAGATCCGCGGCCTGCGGTTCGCCAACCGCCCGGCCGTCCTCCCGCACTTCACCGCCACGTTCGAGCAGGTGTAAAGGCCGGGGTTCGGGGCTCGGGGTCCGGGGTCCGGAAACTGAAGGACGTGGTCCGTGGTCAGTGGTCCGTGGTCAGAGCCGGCCGCGCCGGCCGCAGGCCGCGCAGCCTCCACAAACTCCCTCGAAGACGAGAACCTCAGCGATAGGCACGGCGCTGCAGCCTGGGGCGTGCAGCCGCGCCGCCGCCGTTGGGCCAGATGCAAGGCGCCCGAGGCGGACGCGGCGGAGCGTAGCCGGAGGCTACGTGAGTACGCGAGCCGCCGAAGGGCAACGCAGCAGATGATCCGACGCCGGCGGCGCTATTGCAGGGACTTGGAGTAGATGCGGTAGGTCTTGCTGTGCTCCGCGTCCATGAGCCGCACCGTCCTCTTCGCCAGCTCGTTGTCCTCGAGGATCCACGAGTACTCGCACCACCTGTAGCCGCGATCGAGCGCCGCCTTGAGTCCCTCGTAGAACATCACGCCCTCGATCCCGCGCAGCCGGTACTCCTCCTTCACGCCCATCGTGATCAGGCGCAACCCGACGCGCCGGCGGCCGATCATCATCGCCCGCAGCAGGCGGATCGGGTTCGCCATGCTGCCGTTGAGCGCGGCCAGGGCGGGGTTGGCGTCCGGGATCGCGAGCAGGAACCCCGCGGGTTCGTTGGCGATGAACCCGATGCGCAGCAGCGGCGGGTCCACCAGGGGCTTCAGGTCCTTCGCCAGCCAGTTGAACTCGGCCTCGCTGACGGGGACGAACCCCCAGTTCTTTTCCCACGCCCGGTTGTAGATCTCCCGAATGATCTGCACTTCGCTTGAGAAATCCTTGAGGTTGACCGAACGGATGAACAGGTCGGGTTCCCGCCTCCGCGTGCGGTCCGCGAACTTCTCCAGGCGTTCGAGCGACTTCGGGTGGACGGGCGACGCGTAGGCGTAGAGGTCCTTGGCCTTGGCGAGCCCGGTCGCCTCGAGCAGCTCGGCGTAGCGCGGCGGGTTGTACGTCATCATCACCGACGGCGGCGTGTCGAACCCCTGCACCAGCAGGCCCGCCTCGTAGTTGGTCGAGGGGTTCGCCGGACCGACCAGCGTGTCGCAACCGCGCGCCTTGACCCACGCCGCGGCTGCCCCGACCAGTGCCGCGGCGGCCTCCGGGTCGTCCTCGCACTCGAAGAAGCCGAAGAACCCGCAGCGGTCGTGGTGGTAGGCGTTGTGCGCCCGGTTCGTGATCGCCGCGATCCGCCCGGCAACGCGGGTGCCGCGCCAGGCGAGGTAGAGTTCGCGATCCGCCGCGCCGTCGGCGTAAAATGGATGTTTCTTGTCGAGCAAGCCGCGCACCTGGCTCTTGAGCGGCGGCACCCAGCACGGGTCCCCGGCGTACAGCCGCCACGGCAGGTCCACGAAGCGCCGCAGGTCGCCGGGCGTCTGGGCTGGGACGACGCGAAGCGCCGGCGTGCTCACCGGATGATCCCGACTTCCCGGCCGACTTTGGCGAAGGCGGCCAGCGAGCGCTCGAGTTGCTCCCGGGTGTGAGTCGCCATGTACGAGGTCCGCAGCAGCGCCCGTCCCGGCGGCACCGCCGGCGACACCACGGGGTTCACGAACACGCCTTCCTCCTGCAGCCGCTTCGCCATGACGAACGCGAGCGTGTCCTCCCCCGCCAGCACCGGGATCACGGGAGTGGCGGAGTCGCCGGTGTCGAAGCCGAGCGACTTGAACCCGTTGGCCATGAAACGCGTGTTCTCCCACAGCCGCTCGCGGCGCTCCGGTTCGCGCTGGATGATCTCCAGCGCTTTGAGCACGGCAGCCACCGAGGCAGGCGGAGGCGCGGCGGAGAATATCAACGCGCGGGCGTGGTGCTTGATGTAGTCCACGACCTTGGCGTCGCCTGCGATGAAACCGCCGACGCTGGCCAGAGACTTGGAGAACGTGCCCATCACCAGATCGACGTCGTCCTCGAGGCCGAAGTGCTCGGCGGTGCCGCGGCCGTGGGCGCCGAGCACGCCGATGCCGTGCGCGTCGTCGACCATGACGCGGCAGCCGTGGGGCTTCACGGCCTTGACGAGGCCGGGCAGGTCGACGATGTCCCCCTCCATCGAGAACACGCCGTCCACGACCACGAGGGAGGCTTTCTTGGAGTCGTGGACGTCGAGCCTGCGCGCGAGGTCGTTCATGTCGTTGTGCTGAAACTTGGCGACCAACCCGAACCCCAGCCTTGCCCCGTCGATGATGCAGGCGTGGTCGAGCTTGTCGAGGTAGACCACATCGCCGCGCTCGACCAGGCACGAGATGACGCCGAGGTTGACCTGGAAGCCGGTCGAGAACGTCAGCGCCGCCGGCTTGCCCATGAACACCGCCAGCTTCTCCTCCAACTCGACGTGGATGTCGAGGGTGCCGTTGAGGAACCGTGACCCGGCGCAGCCGGTGCCGTACTTCGCGATCGCGTCCTGGGCCGCGCGCTTGACCTCGGGGTGGTTGGTGAGGCCGAGATAACTGTTGGAGCCCAACATCACCACCCGCTTGCCGTCGATCACGACCTCAGGATCCTGCCCCGACGAGATCGTGCGGAAATAGGGGTAGAGGCCGGCTCTCTTGATCGCGTTTGCGGTGTCAAATTCGTAGCACTTCTCGAAGATATCCACGCCGCCTCCAGGCCCTTCGCGCTTCCGACCGTTACGTCGCGGGCATGGTAACACGCTGCTAAATCCATCCGTGACGCCGGTACCACGCCCAGGTCTCGGCGGCTCCCACCCTCAAGGGAACGTATCCCGACAGGCCCAGCGCCGCGAGCGAGGGCGCCGTTCGCGCCGACCAGTGGCGCGCCACGAGTTCCCGCGCCTTGTCCGACGTCAGCGCGATCCGCCTCATCCCGACCTTCTGCAGGAGATCGCCCCCCACCCCCAGGAGGCGAACCAACGCGCCGGGGACCTCGGCCACACGGACCCGCAACCCCCCGCTGGCGGCGAGTCCGCGCACGAGGTTCACCATGGTCATCGGCTCGGGCTCCCCGAGGTGGAGCACGCGGCCGTCGGCGTTGCCGGCGGCAGCCGCAAGGACCCCTCGCACCACGTCCGCGACATACGCCACGCTGACCCAGCGCTCGCCGTCGGGAATCGGCACCAGGCCGCGCGCCGCCATCCGAAAGAAGTGCAGCACGTCGATGTCGCGCGGACCGTAAACCGCCGGCGGCCGCAGCACGACCCAGGGCCCGGCGTGCAAACGCGCGACCGCTTCTCCTGCCAGTTTGGAGCGCCCGTACGCCGAGATCGGGTGCGGTTCGTCCTCGGGCGCCGAACCTGCGGGCTCGGGGCTCGGCCCGGCAGCGGCAAGAGACGACACGTACACGAGGCGGGCCGCCGGCGCCGCGCGGCCGAGCGCCCCGACGAGATTCGCGGTCCCGACCCGGTTGACTCGATCGAAGCGTGCGCCGCTCGCGGATCGCACCAGCCCGGCGACGTGGATGACGGTGCCGCACCCTGCCACCAGCTCGGCGAGCGCCTCGGGGTCATCGAGGCCGCCGCGAACGACCTCGCCTTCCACCCGGGCCCGGTCGGAGAGCCGGCCGGCGTCCCGCGCCAACAGGCGCGGCGCGATGCCGCCCGCGAGCAGCGCCGCCACGAGGTGGGCCCCTACGAACCCGGTACCCCCGGTGACTGCCACCGGCCGGCGGATTGCGGGACGCCAGGCCGCGAGCTCCTCCATTGCAACCTCGGCCGGCAAGGCCCGCCACCGGCCGCCGTCGGCCTCGTTCATCCCGTGGCTCCGCCGCCGCCGTCGACAACCCCCGGCTCCTCGCCGTACTCGCCCCAGGTATGGGGGGTCTCCCAGACGCGGACTCGTTCCAGCCGGACGGTGTCCGGGACGCTGTAGGTGGCGCCACTCGGCGCGCGGACGTCCATTCCCGGGCGGAACGCCGCGGCAACCGCGTGGAACAGGTGGCGGGCGAGCACCTCCGTCGTGGGATCGCCTTCCTCGAGCAGGACGACCCGCTCGGCGAACGGCGCAAAGGCGTCCTTCAGCGGGTCGCTGGCCGCGAGCAGCATGGCGTGGTCGAAGCGCTCCAGTTCGCGCGCGACGACCGTCTTGAGCGCCTGGTAATCGCACACCATGTCGTTGGCGTCGAGGGCGTCCGCCCGCAGTACGACTTCGATCCTCCGGGTATGACCATGGGGGAACCGGCACTTCTCCGGGTGTTTGGACAGCCGGTGCCCCGACTCGATCTCGAAACGCCTGGCAATACGGTACGTTCCCAACTCGGCCCTCCGCGCACCGGGAAGTCTACAGGAACCGCGTGGTCCGTGGCCCGTGGGCAGAGTCCGGTGCCCCGGGTTCCGGGGTAACAGGTACGACGTGGTCCGTGGCGGCCGCGCCGGCCGCAGGCCGCGCAGCCTCTCGCCCCTCCCTTGAAGACGAGAAGCCCAGCGACAGGTAGGGCCTCCAAGCTTGGGGCGTGTAGCCGCGCCGCCGAGAGTGGGCCAGATGCTAGGAGGGCAAGGCGGTCGGACCGGAGCGTAGCCGGAGGCTACGTGAGGATCCGAACCGCCGCAGCCCGACAACGCAGATGGTCCGCTATCGACGGCGCACTCAGTAGGCCAGGAGCTGCTTCATCGCCACCAGGATCGTCTCGACCTGCGGGAGGATCACGTCCTCGAGCACCGGCGCATACGCCACGAAGCTGTCCTTGGCCGCGAGCCGGCGGACCGGCGCGTCGAGGTCGAGGAAGAGCTCGTCGGCGATGCGGGCCGCGATCTCGGCGCCGTAGCCGAACGAGAGGCAGTCCTCGTGGACCACCAGCGCCCGCCCGGTCCGCTTCACCGAGGCGGCCACCGCGTCCCAGTCGTACGGCGAGAGGCTGCGAAGATCGATGACCTCGACCTCGCCGCCGCCGGTGTCGGCCAGCCGCTTGGCAGCCTGCAGTGCGCGGACGACCGTGGCGCCGTAGGTGATCACGGAGAGGTCGTTGCCTTCGCGCGCCGTGGCCGCCTTGCCGAACGGGACGGTGTACTCCGGACCCGGGTACGGGGCCTTGTTGTGGGTCTGTCGGTAGAGGTGTTTGTGCTCCAGGAAGATCACCGGGTCGTCGCAGCGTATGGCCGTGCGCAGCAGGCCGTTGGCGTCGAGCGCGTTCGAGGGCATCACCACGCGCAGGCCGGGGATATGGGTGAAGAGAACCTCCCCCGACTGCGAGTGGTAGGGCCCGCCGCCCTTGAGGTACCCGCCCGCCGGGACCCGCACCACGACGCCCGCCGACCACTGCCCGGCGGAGCGCCACCTCATGTTCGCGAGCTCGTTGCGGATCTGCATGTAGGCGGGCCAGATGTAGTCCAGGAACTGAATCTCCACGACGGGCTTGAGCCCGCGCATCGCCATACCCACGGCGCGGCCCATGATGTTGGCCTCGGCCAGGGGCGAGTTGAACACGCGCCGCAGGCCGTACAGACGTTGCAGGCCGAACGTGACCTTGAACACCCCGCCCTTGCCCTTGACCTCGGCGAGCGCCTGCTCGTGTGAGGCATCGGCGACGTCCTCGCCGAACACGACGATGCGCTCGTCGCTGGCCATCTCGTCCCGCAGGCAGGCGTTGAGCAGGTCCACCATCGTCTTCGGGGAGGGATCGCCCGCCTCCGGCCGACCCGCGAAGCGGTCGGACGTCGGGTCCGGCTCCGACGAGTAGATCCAGTCCGCCCATCTCTCCGGCGCGGGCTGGGGCTGCTGCAGGGCGCGCTCGGCCGCCTCGTTGACCTCGGCCTGGACCTCCGCGTCGATGCGGGCGAGCTCCTCGCCGCTCACGCCGTAGTGCTCGACGAGCAACCTCGCCGTCGACCGGATCGGGTCGCGTTCGGCCTCCCGTTCGCGCTCGGCGGCCGGCTTGTAAAGCCGCTCGTCGTCGGAGAGCGAGTGCGAGTACGGCCTCACGACGTGGGCGTGGACGAGCGCCGGCCCCTCCCCGGCCCGCACCTTCGCCACCGCCTGCCCCGCCACCCGGTACGACTCGACGAAATCGCAGCCGTCCACTTCGTAGATGGCGAGCCCGGGAAAGCCGCTCACCAGCCTGGAGATCGAGCCCCCGGGCGTCTGCACGTCCACGGGGACGGAGATCGCGTACCCGTTGTCCTCGATGACGTAAAGCACCGGCAGCCGCGCGCTGCAGGCGGTGTTGAGCGACTCCCAGAACTCGCCCTGCGACGTCGTGCCGTCGCCGAGGGAGACCCACACGACCTCGTCCGGCGCGACCGGCGCCCGCTCCGCCGCCGTCGCCATCGCGCGGATGTAGCGGCCCGCCTCGGCGAACCCGACGCCCTGCAGGCACTGTGTCCCGGTGGGGGAAGACGGGCCGGCCAGGTGGAGGCGCTTCTGCCCGAAGTGGTTGGGCATCTGGCGGCCGGCGGAGTCGGGGCCGGCGGCGGCTCCGGCGCTGCCGAGGAAGATCTCGTACGGCGTCATCCCGAGGGCGATCGCCAGTGCGCGGTCGCGGTAGTACGTGAAGAACCAGTCCTTCTCGGCCGAGAGGTGGCGCGCCGCGGCCGCCAGGAAACCCTCATGGCCGACGCCGTTGATCTGAAAGAAGACCAGGTTCTGCTGCTTGAGCTGGATCTCCTTGTCGTCGACCTTGCGCGAGGTCACCATCACGCGGTAGGCGCTCAGGACCTCGGCCTCCGCCAGGGGCCCGGGATCGTTCTTCGCGACCGTCGCCATCTCCACCCTCCTCACTGCGCCCCGGCATCCGTCCGGCGGCCGAGAACCTCTTCGCGTGGGGTCCCCATTGTACGCAGAATTGCTCCTCCACCCGCTGCATTCCCGGCCACTTGCGGCATCCCCGCCTCCGGATTACCTTGGATGCGAGGAGGTGCGCCATGGTCAAACACATCGCCGTTGCCCTCGACGGGTCCGCAAACGCCGCGACCGCCCAGCGGCTGGCGATCGGGATGGCCGGCCGGGTGGGCGGCGTAGTGCACGGCGTCCACGTGATCGACGCCACGTTCCTCGAAGGCGCCTTCATCACGGACATCTCCGGCTCGATGGGCTTCGAGCCGTTCCTGAACCTGCAGTCCCAGATGCGCGCCACCCTCGACGACGTCGCCGAGGTCATCCGCACCGACTTCAGCGAGCGCTGCTCCTCGGCCGGCGTCGAGGGCCACTTTCACCTCGAGCGGGCCGGCGTCGCGCACGGCGTCCTCACCGCCTCCAAGCTGGCGGACCTGCTGGTCGTGGGCCAGCGCGGTGTCAACGCGCGCTTCCACGAGGAAGCCCTGGGCGCCACGGCGGAGACGCTGCTGCGGCGCTCGGCGGTCCCGGTGCTGGTGGTGCCCCCCGAGGCCGCGTTGCCGGCCCGGCCGCTCGCCGCCTATGACAGCAGCCCGAAGGCCGTGCGCGCACTGCAGCAGGCCGCCGAGCTGGCGCGGGCGCTGGCGCTCGGCCTCACGGTCGTGGTCGTCGATCTCCAGGAGGAGCGCGGTCGGGCCCGCCTGAGCGCGGCCGAGAGCTACCTGGCGCCGTACGAGGTTCGGGCGGAGTACACGTTCGTGCGCGGGGAGGCTGTCGAGCAGGAACTCCTGGCGTTGCTGGGACCCGACCGCCACGACCTCGTGTTCCTGGGCGCCCACGGGCACCGCCGCATCGTCGAGCTGGTGCTCGGCTCGACCAGCCAGTACCTGGCGAGACGGTCCCCGGTCCCGGTCTGGTGCGTCACCCGGGCCTGAGCGGGCCCCGCCGGCTGGAATCGACATTCGCCCCGCGCCGCGGGTAGCCGTCGTCCAGGCGCCCGGCGCCGGCGGCGCGGCTCGAGCGGGAGGCTAGAATGCGGCCCGGAGGGCGCCATGGGAGATCTGCAGAACGCAGCGTTGATCGCCGTGCGCGATTGTCTCGGCATCAAGCCGCACGAGACCCTTCTGGTCGTGACCGACCCCACTCTGGCGGGGCTCGCTCACGTGCTGGCTGAGGCGGCGCGGCCCCTCGCGCGCGAGGTCCTGGTGCTCGAGTACGCGGAGCGGGAGCTCAACGGGCAGGAGCCGCCGCCCCCGGCGCCCGCGGCGATGGCGGCGGTGGACGCCGTTCTGGCCGTGACAGCCAAATCGGTGACCCACACCGCGGCTCGGCGCGCCGCGACCGCGGCAGGAGCGCGCGTCGCCACGATGCCCGGGATCACCGAGGCGTGCCTGGTCCGCACGATGAGCGCCGACTACCGGGCGATCGGCGAACGCACCATGCGCGTCACCGAGCTGCTGACCCGCGCCCGGACCGCGCACCTGACGACCGCGGCCGGGACCGACCTGGAGCTGCCGATCGCGGGCATTGCGGCGCTCGCGTCCACCGGGCTGATCCGGGAGCCCGGCCAATGGGGCAACCTGCCGTCCGGCGAGGCGTATCTGCGCCCCGAGGAGGGCAGAGCGGAGGGGGTGCTGGTGGTGGACGGCGCGCTCGCCGGGATCGGAACCGTCGGCGAACCCGTCCGGATCACGGTGCGCGCCGGCCTCGCCGCCGACGTCAGCGGCGGCAGGGAGGCGGCCGCCTTCGCCGCCATGCTCGAGAGAGTGGGTGAGGCGGGGCGCAACGTCGCCGAACTCGGCGTCGGCACGAACGACCGCGCCGTTCTGACGGGAAAGATCCTCGAGGACGAGAAAATCCTCGGCACCGTTCACGTGGCGTTCGGCAACAACGCTTCGATGGGCGGCAGCGTCGACGTCCCATTCCATGTGGACGGGATCGTCCTCAGGCCCACGCTCACCCTCGACGGTGAGGTTCTGCTCCAGGACGGGCGCCCGTTCTTCGCCTGAGGTCGGGGCGCGGAGGCCGCGGACCAGGGCCTAGGTGATGCGGCGCCGGGGCTGGTCGGCGGAGAGCCGGCGCAGCAGGGCGGCGTCGGCGGGC
>CAVVEO010000007.1:0-44352 GCA_963747245.1 uncultured Acidobacteriota bacterium | reverse complement strand
GATGGCGCGCCCCCTCCCGGTGCCCTGTGGCCCCCCTCCCTTTCCCCCGCCACAGATGGTCTATCCGTGCGGGGGGTCCCGCGCGCATGCCCCCACCCGCCCGCGCGCTCCAGACCCCCCGAGCCCCCCGGCTCGCCCCGCCGCAGGCGGGACTCGCCCTTTGCCCGACGCCCTGAACGAGTGAATCGCCCTCCGCGCCTGATATCGCGCCCCCTCCCGTTGCCTTGCGGCCCCCGACCCTTTCCCCCGCCAGGATTTTGGTCCGCTCTCGGCGGCGCCACGACATGAGCCACGGCACCCCGCGCCGTTCCGCCCAAAAGTCGGGCTCGGCCCCGGCGTCGCGGTCTCACAAGCTGGTACTCTTCCAACCGCGACTGGAAGATCGGGATCGCCGGCGAGGTTCACCGGCACCGAGGAGACGACGAGATGCCTCCCTTGAACGAAAACCAAACACGCGCAACGCACCGCCCCCGTCGCATTCGGTTGCTTGGCGCCGCCTTGGTCGCAGGCTGCATCGCGGCGGCCGCCGGCGCGCAGCAGCCGCCGGCCGCCGCGCACCCTCCCGCGCTCACGCTGGCCGGGGCGCTGCGCGAGGTCGCCGCTCGATCGACCGCGGCCGTCACCTCAGCCCTCGACGTCGACGCGGCCCGCACGGGCACGGCGCGGGCCGAGGCGGCGTACCGCCCGTCGGTCTCGGTATCCGCAGGTTACGAGCTGCGCGACCACGAGATCGTCGCCAGATTCGGGACGCTGGCGGCCCCCTCCACCGAGCGCAACTTCCTCACCGGCGAGATCGACGCGACGCAACTCCTGTGGGACGGCGGGCGCCGCGCCTCGGCCCTCGCAAGCTCGCGCGCCCTGGAACAGGCCACGATGGCGCAGGGCGAAGCGAGCGTCCTCGCGTCCCAGCTCGACGGGCTGCACGCGTATATCCGGGTGCTCGTCCTCAAGGCGCAACGTCGCGTGCTCGCGCAGCGGATCGCCAGCCTGCAGGACCACCTGCGGGAGGTCCAGGACCTGTTCGACCAGGGGGTCGTGGCGCGCAACGACCTCCTCGCCACCGGGGTGCGCCTCCGCGTGGTCGAGGACCAGGTCACTCAGGTGAGCGACGGCGAGGCGGTGGCGCTGCAGGGCCTCAACCGCGTTCTGGGGCGCAACCCGGCCGAACCCCTGGTGCTGCCGCAGTCGCTGCCGTCGCCGCCGCCGCTGGGCGTCGGCGTCGCGGAGCTCAAGCGCCGCGCGGCGGATGCCAACCACCGGCTCCTCGCGTTGCGCGCCCGTCTGAAGGCGCAGGAGGACGTCGTCGCGCTGCGACGCGCCGACAGCGCCCCGACCGTCTTCGCGCAGGCCTCGCACACCTACCAGCAGGACAAGTACCTGGTCTACCCGAACGCCAACGTCCTGTTCCTCGGCTTTTCCTGGCAGGGCTACGACGGCGGCGCCAGGAAGGCGGGGGTCAGCGAGGCCGAGTTCGCCGCCGCGCGGACGCGTCAGGAGATCGCCGACCTCCAGCGCCGGCTCGACGTCGAGGTCGAGCAGGCGTTCCGGGAGTACGAGCAGGCGCTCCGCCAGGCCGCCACCGCCGAGACCAACGTCAAGGCGGCCGAGGAGAACCTGCGGATCGAGGAGGACCAGTACAAGGCCGGCCTCGTCAGGACCACCGAGGTGCTCGACGCCGAGTCGCTCCTCGCCGACAGCCGCTTTGCCCTCGTCAACCAGCATTACGACGCGTACCTCACGCAGGGCGCAGCCCTCGCGGTTGCCGGGGAGGACCTCCCGACGTTCTTCGCGGCCGTGGGGAGCGCAGGACAGGAGCAGTGACATGAAGAAATGGATCAGCCTCGCGGTGATCGTGCTGGTGCTGGCGGCGGCCGCCGTAGCCGGCTACCGCTACTGGCGGCACGCCCAGGTCTACCCCAACACCGAAGACGCCTACGTGAGCGGAGACATGTTTTCGATCTCGTCGCTCGTCCCCGGGAGGTTGCTCACGGTCGAGGTGACCGAGAACCAACAAGTGAAGACGGGACAGGTCATCGCGACCATCGACCCGCGCGACTACGACTCTCAGGTGCAGCAGGCTGAAGCCGCCCTCGAGGAAGCGCGTTCGGCGCTCGCGACCAACCGCGCGCAGATCGCGCAGGCCAAGGCGAAGGCCGACGCCGACGCCAGCAGGCTCGCCCTCGCGCGCCTCAACCTGCAGCGCTTCTCCGAGCTGTACAAGCGCAACTCGGCACCCAAGCAGCGCTACGACGACGCGGTCACGGCCGAGCAGGTGGCGGCGGCCGACGCCGTGGCCTCAAGCAAGGCGCTCGCCGCGGTCGAGGCCAACCTGGCCGTGGCCGGGCAGCGCATCAAGGTGCAGGAAACCCGCCTCGCCGGCGCCGAACTGACGCGCTCGCACTGCACCGTCGCCTCGCCGATCGACGGCGTCGTGAGCAGGAAGAGCGCCCAGCCCGGCCAGGTTGTGGCGCCCGGCCAGCCGCTGTGCGCGGTCGTCCCGCTCGAGGGCGGCCATATCTGGGTCGAAGCCAACTTCAAGGAAACCGACCTTCGTCGGATCCGCATCGGCCTGCCGGCGACGTTCCACACCGACGTCAACCCCGCCCGCGAGTACCACGGCTGGGTCGAGAGCCTCTCCGCCGGGACGGGCGCCGCGTTCTCGCTGCTGCCGCCCGAGAACGCCACCGGCAACTGGGTCAAGATCGTGCAGCGCCTGCCGGTGCGCATCGCGATCGACCCCGCCGCCAACACCGACCGATCGCTGCGCCTCGGCCTTTCCGTCCACCTCGAGGTGGACACCCTGGGCCAGCCGCGCGCCGTGCCGTCCCCGTCCGAGCCGGCCCAGGCGGGCCCGCGCTGAAGACCCGCGGGAGAACGATGGACACGAACCGTCCCGCGAACAAGTACCTGATGGCGTTCACCTCCATGCTCGGCACCCTGATGGAGGTGGTGGACACGTCCGTCGCCAACGTCTCGCTCCCCCACATGCAGGGGACGTTCTCCGCCGGCGTCGACGAGATCACCTGGGTGATCACCTCGTACCTGGTCGCCAACGCGGTCATCCTGCCGATCACCGGGTGGATCGCCAACTATTTCGGGAGGAAGCGCTTCTACCTCTCGTGCCTGACGCTGTTCACGCTCGCCTCGCTGGGCTCCGGCGCGGCGCCCACCCTGCCGTTCCTGATCGTGATGCGGGTGCTCCAGGGGTTCGCCGGCGGCGCGATGGTGCCGATGTCGCAGGCGATCCTGCTCGACGCCTTCCCACGGGAGGAGCGCGGCAAGGCGATGGCGCTGTTCGGGGTCGGCGTGGTGTTCGGCCCGATCATCGGTCCCACGCTTGGCGGCTGGATCACGGACAACTGGGGGTGGCCCTGGGTGTTCTACATCAACATCCCCGTCGGGCTCCTGGGGATCGCGCTCGGCATGATGTTCATCACCGATCCGCCGTACCTCAAGCGCCCCGAGGGACGCGTGGACTTCGCGAGCTTCCTGTTCATCTGCCTCGGGCTCGGCAGTCTCGAGGTCGTGCTCAACCGCGGGCAGCGCTACGACTGGTTCAACAGCAACTTCATCAAGATCTTCGCGCTCGCAGCCGTGGCCGGGATCGCGCTCTTCATCTGGCGCTCGTTCACGGCCGAGCGGCCGCTGGTGAACCTGCGCATCTTCAAGAACCGCTCGTTCGCCTCCGCCACCGTGCTGATGTTCCTGCTCGGGTTCGGCCTGTTCGGCTCGTTCACGATGCTGCCGCTCTTCGCCCAGACGATGCTGCACTACACCGCGACCTGGGCCGGGCTCGTGATCTCGCCGGGCGGGATCGCGTCGCTGTTCGCGATGGGACTGGTCGGCGCCCTGATCGGCAAGGTCGACACCCGGATCCTCGTGCTCATCGGAGCGGCGTTCAACATCGCCGCGATCTGGCTGTTGCAGTCCGTGGACCTGAACGTCGGCTTCAGCTACCTGACGTTCTCCCGCCTGCTGCAGGGGTTCGGCCTCGGCTTCCTGTTCGTGCCGATCTCGACCGCGGCGTTCTCGCACCTGCCGCCGGAGCAGATCGGCAACGGGACCGGGTTGTTCAACTTGTTCCGCAATGAGGGCGGCTCGGTCGGGATCGCGATGTCGGCCACCGTGCTCGCCCGCCACGCCCAGGTCCACCAGGCGCAGCTCGCCGACCACGTCACGGGTTTCAGCCCTCTCGTCCAGCAGCGGCTCGCCGCCGCCGCCCACGGCCTGTTCCCGACGGCGGGGCTCGACCCGACCACGACGCAGGCGCTCTCGCTGCAGATCATGTACGGCCAGATGCAGCAGCAGGCGGTCGTCGAGGCGTACGTCGACGTGTTCTGGATGCTGACGATGGCGTTCGTGCTCTTCGTCCCGTTCATCTTCCTGCTCTCCGGCGAAACCGGGAAGACGCCGACCGGCGCGCACTGAGGCGCCGGAACGTGCCATCGTTGCGGACGCACAGCCAGCACGCGGAGGCGGGCGAGATCGGGACGGTGCGCGCGAGCGTGAGGCCGAGGCCCGCGACCGCTTCCCCGATCGGCGCGCGCACGAACCCCGGGTAGTGCGGGCCCTCGAGGCGCTCGACCAGGCGCACGTACCACGGTCCGGGCGCGGCGTAGTCGAAGATCAGGACCGCCTGCGCGGCGATGCGGGCGGCGTGCGCCAAGGCGAGGGCCCGCGGTTCGGGGGCGAGGCCGTGCAGCACATAGCCGACGGAGACCAGACCGAACGAGGCGTCCGCGACGCTGCCGAGGTCGGAGAGGTCCATGCGGCGGAAGCGCGCAGCCGGGACCCGGCGCGCCGCCCGGCGCAGCAGCCGCTCGGCGACGTCGATGCCGGTGACGGGGTGGCCGCGCTCGGCCAGGATCCGGGCCAGGCTGCCGGTGCCGGTGCCGAGGTCCAGCGCGGAGAGCTCGGGGGGAAGCTCCAGCGCGGCCAGCGCCGCGCGGTACTGCGGCTCGAGCCAGCGCTCGATGACGAGGAAAAGCGGCGCTGCCCGGTTGAACAAGCGGCGGGTGCGCTCTGTCTCCCGGCGCGCGGCCGCGTCGAGGTCGGGCACCGCCGCAGGGTAGCAGGTTGATCGCCACCCGCGGTCCTTTGCCCGCGCGCCAGGGGAATGCCGGGGACGCCCCCCGCCTTGACCGGAACGGCGGCCGCAACGGCCCCGGCTCGGCGGCGGCGTCCCGGTGGACGCGCCGCACGGCTGCGCAACCGCAACTGGGGAGGTTCGCATGGACACGAGGACGCTCGGGACACAGGGCTTGGCGGTTTCGACCATCGGGCTCGGCTGCATGGGGATGAGCGAGTTCTACGGGACCGCGGACGAGGGCGAGGCGATCGCCACGATCCACCGCGCGCTGGACCTCGGCGTGACCTTCCTCGACACCGCCGACATGTACGGCCCGTTCACCAACGAGCGCCTCGTCGGCCGCGCGATCAAGGGGCGGCGCGGCGGCGTGGTGCTGGCCACCAAGTTCGGCAACGAGCGACGGCCGGACGGGAGCTGGGTCGGCGTCAACGGCAGGCCCGAGTACGTGCGCGCGGCGTGCGACGCGTCGCTCGAGCGCCTCGGCGTGGACGTCATCGACCTCTACTACCAGCACCGCGTGGACCCGGCCGTCCCGATCGAGGAGACGGTCGGCGCGATGGCCGGTCTCGTGCGCGCCGGCAAGGTCCGGTTCCTCGGGCTTTCGGAGGCGGCGCCGGCGACGATCCGCCGCGCCCACGCGACGCACCCGATCACGGCGCTGCAAACCGAATACTCGCTGTGGACGCGCGACGTCGAGGACGAGGTCCTCACAGCGGTGCGCGAACTCGGGATCGGCTTCGTCGCCTACAGCCCGCTCGGGCGGGGGTTCCTGACCGGTCGCTTCCGCTCGCCCGGGGACCTCCCCGAGGGCGACTTCCGCAGGAACTCGCCGCGCTTCGAGCCGGCGAACTTCGCGAAGAACCGCGAGCTGGCGGCGCGGGTCGAAGCGATCGCGTTCCGGCTGGGCGTCACCGCGGGGCAACTGGCGCTCGCCTGGGTGCTGGCGCAAGGCGGCGACGTCGTGCCGATCCCGGGGACCAAACGCGTCCGCTTCCTCGAGGAGAACGCCGCGGCCGCGGCGATCACGCTCCCCCCGTCGGTCCTCGCCGAACTCGACAACGCGGTACCGAAGGGCGCGGCCGCCGGCGCCCGTTACCCCGAGCCTGCGATGCGAGCGGTCAACAGGTAGCCCCGAGGGAGTGGCCGGCCCCCCGCCGCGCCGCCGCCCGCGTTGACACCATCCCCAACCTGCCGCTAGACTTCCCGGCGCGGTGACGTAGCCAAGTGGTAAGGCAGGGGCCTGCAAAGCCCTCATTCGGCGGTTCGACTCCGCCCGTCACCTCCACTCTGGTTCATTCTCCCCTCGCGGCCCGGGACCCGCGCCTCTGCACCGCGGCCCCGGAGGGAAGAAGCCGCCGCGCGCGGGGTTGTCGAGGACGGAGCGATCGCCAAACGCAGCATGGACAACCACGAGGAGACACGAATGAAGCGCACCTTCCTGTCGCTGGCCCTGGCAGCCGTTCTGGCTGCTCCTGTGATGGCAGCGGACGCGCCGGCCGCGGCCGCCCCCGGTTGCTGCCTGAAGGCCGCAGGCGCCCAGCACACCGTCACCAACCTCGACAACGGCGTCAGGATCACGATCACCTCCACCGACCCCAAGGTCGCGGCGCAGATCAAGGACGAGACCGCGTCGTGCCCGAAGCCTGGGTGCGCCAAGGACTGCCCGATGCAGGCCAAGGGCGTCGCTCGCACGGTCGAGAAGACCGACACAGGCGTGGTGATCACCGCGACGGCCACCGACGCCGCCATGGTGAAGGCGCTGCAGGAACACGCGGCGACGATGTGGGACAAGGCGTGCCCGCACCGCGCCGGGATGAGTTGTTCCAAGGGCAAGGCGATGACCGGCAAGTGCCCGTACGCGAAGAGCGGCGCGGCGACCCAGTCGTAAACCGCCGCTTCGGCGCGCAGGCGGCCCGCGGAATGGCTCCGCGGGCCGTTTTGCTCCCCACCTGACGAGGGCGGCCACGCGGCGGCCGCGCTCGCGAATCCCGGACGCCGGTACAATGGCGGTGCGATGGACGAGACGCCGAAGACCGACTCCGGGCCGATGGGACTTCCGATCCGCGCGGCGGAGCCCGGCAAGAGGCTGACGTTTTTCGGTTTCCTGCGCGCCCGCTTCGTCACCGGCCTGCTCGTGTCGTTCCCCCTGGTCGTGACCATGTTTTTCGGCCGCTTCCTCTTCGACCTGATCGACCGCTGGGCCGACCCGATCAGCCGGCGGCTCTTCGACCGGCCGGTGCCCGGCTTCGGGGCCGCCGTGTTCGTCGTCGGCGTGTTCCTGCTCGGGGTCCTCGCCCACAACGTGATCGGCCGCCGCGTCCTGCAGTTCGGCGAGCGGCTGTTCGCGCGCATCCCGGTGCTGCGGGCGGTCTACACCGGCACCCGCGAGGTGACGCGGGCGTTCGCCGGGAACCGCGCCAAGAGCTTCCGCCGGGTCGTGCTGGTGCCGTTCCCCAACGAGAACGTGTGGGCGGTCGCGTTCGTCACCACGGAGTTCGAGGAGGCGACGCCCGATGGACCGCGACGCGTGACCGCGGTGTTCATGCCGACGACCCCCAACCCGACGACCGGCTTCTTCCTGGTCTATCCCGCGTCCGCGGTCAGGGCCACGGACATGTCGGTGGAGGAAGCGATCCGCATGGTGATCTCCGGCGGGCTCGTGAGCGCCGGGCAGGGCCGCGTGTTCCCGGTTGCGCCTCCCCCCAAGGACGCGGTGCCGTGAGCCCCTCCCCGGGCCACCGCCCCAGGGCCGCCGCGCCGGCCGCGGCGATCGGAGCCGCGCTCGCGGCCGCCTACCCCGACGCGGGTTGCGAGCTCGACTTCGCCAACCCTTTCGAGCTGCTGGTGGCCACGATCCTCTCCGCGCAGTGCACCGACGCGCGGGTCAACACCGTGACGCCGGCGCTGTTCGCACGCTTCCCCGACGCGCGCGCCCTCGGAGCCGCGGCGCCCGAAGAACTCGAGGCGCTGATCCGTTCCACCGGCTTCTTCCACAACAAGGCCAAGTCGCTGCTCGGGATGGCGCGGGCGGTGGTCGAGCGCCACGGCGGCGAGGTCCCGGCCGCGATGGACGCCCTCACGAGCCTCCCCGGCGTCGGGCGCAAGACGGCCAACGTCGTCCTGGGCACCGCGTTCGGTGTCGCCACGGGCGTGGTCGTGGACACCCACGTCGCCCGCCTGGCGAGACGGCTCGGCCTGACCGCCGAGGACGAACCCGAGAAGATCGAGCGCGACCTCATGGGCCTTTTCCCCGCCTCGGGCTGGGTCGCGCTCGGCCACCGCCTCATCCTCCACGGACGCCGCGTCTGCCACGCCCGCACGCCGGCCTGCGACGGCTGCCCGCTTGCGCCGCTCTGCCCTCGGGTCGGCGTCTGACCCACGCTTCCGGATTTCGGCCGATGCAGGGTGCGAAACGGCCGGCTGCCCGCCGCACCGCTGACGCGCTGGCGGCTGGCGGCGCGCCGTGGTATATCCGTTCCATGCAGCCACGCAACCCCTGGGGCGGCGGGATCGAGGTGATCACCGGCAGCATGTTCTCGGGGAAGTCCGAGGAGCTGATCCGGCGCCTACGCCGGGCGATCATCGCGCGCCAACGGATCCAGGTCTTCAAGCAGGGCCTCGACGACCGCTACGCCGCGGGCCAGGTGGTGTCGCACTCCAAGTGGCGGCTCGAGGCTGAGCGCGTCGCCAAGGCCGCGGAGATCCTCGACCTCGTCGATCCGCGCACCGAGGTGGTCGGGATCGACGAGGCCCAGTTCTTCGACGCCGACCTCGCCCGCGTCGCCGGGCACCTCGCCGACCTCGGCAAGCGGGTGATCGTGGCCGGCCTCGACATGGACTTCCGCGGCCAGCCGTTCGGCCCGATGCCGGAACTGCTGGCAGTGGCGGAGGACGTCGAGAAGGTGCACGCGATCTGCGCCCGTTGCGGCGCGCCGGCGTCGTACACGCAGCGCCTTTCTCAGGCCCAGGAGCAGGTCGTCGTCGGCGCTGCCGACATCTACGAGGCGCGCTGCCGCCGCTGCTTCGACCCCGGCGGACCGGGTCAGGAACCCGAGCTCTACCCCCCGGACGAAGGCGAGACGTAGCAGGCCCCCGGCCGCCTCTCGCCCCTGCGGCTGCGGCGGCCTTGACGCGTCGGAGCGAGCGGCGCTCTAATGCCTGGGTGTCATCTCTCGGTGAAAGGCAGTGGCGGACGTTCCTCGCCGTGGCGGCGCGCGTGGTCCCGGCGTTCACCGCGCTCGATCCCGACGGGAAGGACCGTTTCGCCGCGATCGTCGGGACGGCGCTCGCCGCGCGCCCGCGCTCGCTGCAGCGGCAGTTCGCGCTCTTCCTGAGCGTCGTGCGGTGGGCGCCGGCGCTGCGCTTCGGCGCGCCGTTCGACCGCCTCGCGCCCGCCGCGCAGGACGCCGTGCTGCGCTGGTTCATGGACGCGCCGCTCGGCAAGCTGCGCGGTGGTTTCTGGGGACTCCGGGCGCTCGTCTTCATGGGGTACTACGGCCAACCCGAGGTGTGGGGCGCGATCCGGTACGCGCCGTCGTTCTCCGGGAACGAGTTCCTCCATGGTTGAGAAGACGTACGACGTCGTGATCGTCGGCTCCGGCGCCGGCGGCGGCGCGGTCGCCAAGGAACTCGCCCCGCTCTGCCGCCAGGGGCTGCGCGTCGCGGTGTTGGAGTGGGGCCCGAAGCTGCGCGAGAGCGAGTTCACCGGCCGCGAGGCCGAGATGGCCGACAAGCTCTACTTCGACTCCGGCGGCTTCCTGACCCGCGACCGCGCGATGACGCTGGCGTTCGGGCGCGCCTACGGCGGCTCCACCGTCGTTTACACCGGCACCTCGCTGACTCTCCCGGAGCCGGTGCTCGCGCGCTGGGGCGTCCCCGGACTCGACCACGGCGACCTCCGCCGCCGCTCGGAGAAGTACCTCGGCGAGAACAACGTCCACCTCCTCGACCGCGAAGCGATCAACGACAACAACCGCCTCTTCGCCGAGGGGTGCCGGACGCTCGGCTATCGCGTCGCGCAGTTCCCGATCAACGTCAAGGGCTGCCACGGCTCGGGCCTGTGCAACCTCGGCTGCCCCAACGCCGCCAAGCAGGGGACCAACCGGGTGCAGCTCCCCGCGGCCGAGGCCGCCGGCGTCGAGGTGGTCACGAACTGCAAGGTCGAGGCGATCGGCGAGCGCGAGTGCACCGCCACCGTCGCCAACCCGCCGTTCGGCGAGCCGTCGCGCTGGGAGCCGGGGCGCTACCGGGTCCGCGCCCGCGCGATCGTGGTCGCCGGCGGCGCGGTCAACTCCCCCGCCCTGCTGCTGCGCTCCCGCCTCCCGGTGCGGCTGCCGGCGCTCGGTCGCTACCTGACGACCCACCCGGCGCTCATCCTCGTCGGCGAGCACGAGCGCCCGATCAGCAACTACCACGGCCACCCCAAGAGCTACTACTGCGACCACTTCGTCGAGGACGGCGGGTTCCTGCTCGAGACCTGCATGTACTTCCCGTTCACCACCGCCAAGAACCTGATCGGGTTCGGCGCCGAGCACGCCGAGATGATGAGCCGGATGGACCGGATGCAGATGATCCTGGTCCTGGCGGTGGACCCCGCCGCGCGGGACAACCGCGTCACGGTGGACCGGGGCGGCGAGCCGGTGGTGGACTACCGGCTCACCGACGGGGTGATGGACGCTCTCGTGGCGTCGCAGCGCGCCGCGGCGCGCATCTTCTTCGCGGCCGGCTGCCGCCGGGTCCACGCCCCGGCCGGAACGCGCTTCTTCATCACGGCGGCTGAAGCCGGACGGGTCGACGAGTTGATCACCAGGGCGCCGTTCAAGCTCGGCAAGGTCTCGATCTCCAGCGCCCACCTCATGGGGGGGTGCCGGATGGGCGCGGACGCCGGCGACTCGGTGACCGACGCCTGGGGGCAGGTGCACGGGGTCCCGTGGCTGTTCGTCGCCGACGGCAGCCTCTTCCCGACGTGCGCCGAGATCAACCCGTACGTCACGATCATGGCGCTCGCCGACCGGGTGGCCGAGCGGGTGCGCGCCCGCCTTCCGGAGCTGCCGGCGTGAGCGACTCCGGGGCGAGGGTGGTGGTACGGGCGCTCGAGGACGAGGGCGCGCCGTTCACCTTCGGGATCCCCGGCACCCACAACATCGAGCTGTACGACGCGCTGGCGGCATCGAAGAGCGTCACGCCGGTGCTCGTCACCGACGAGCAGGCGGCGTCGTTCATGGCCGACGGCCTCGCGCGCAGCTCCGGCGGCGTCGGCGTCCTCAACCTCGTGCCCGGCGCGGGGATGACGCACGCGCTCTCCGGCATCGCCGAGGCTTACATGGACGGCATCCCGCTCGTGGTGCTGGCGTGCGGGATCCGCACCGACACCGGGCGCGCCTACCAGCTGCACGCGATCGACCAGCTCGCCGTCGTCGGACCGGTGGCGAAGGCGGCGCTCCCCGTGCGCGCGCCGCGCGAGCTGTACGCGACCGTCCGCCGGGCGTTCGCGCTCGCCCGCGCCGGCACGCCGGGGCCGGTCGTGGTCGAGGTGCCCGCCGAGTTCTACCTGCTCCGCCACGACTTCGGCGCGCCCACCTGGGAGCCGGAGCCGCCCGCTTCGACCGCGCCCGCTCCGGACGCTGTCGAGCGCGCGGCCGGCCTCCTCGCGAGCGCCCGCCGCGTCCTCGTCTACGCCGGGTACGGCGCCCGCGGCGCCACGCGCGAGCTGCTGCTGCTCGCGGAGCGCCTCGGGGCGCCGGTCGCCACTACGATCCAGGGCAAGGGCGTATTCCCGGAGGCGCACCCGCTCTTCCTCTGGAACGGGCTCGGGCGGAGCGCGCCGGCGTTCGTGCGCGAGATCGAGCAGGGGTGCGACGCGATGCTCGCTGTCGGCTGTCGGTTCTCCGAGGTGGGGACTGGGAGCTGGGGGTTCACGCCGCCGCCGGCGCTCGTGCACGTGGACGTCAACCCCGACGTGTTCGGCCGCAACTTCCCCGCCGCCGTCACGATCGCGGCCGACGCCGGCGCCGCGCTCGCCGCGCTGCTCGGCCGGCTCCCGGCGCGGGAGCGCGACGGTGCGCTCGAGCGTTCGATCGCCGACGGCCAACGCGCCGTGCTGGAGGAGCAGCGTCGTGCGGGCGCCCCCGGCCGCGTCGGCCCGGCGGCGCTGTTCGACGCGCTGCAGGAGCTCTGCGGTCCGGACGCGATCTTCGCCGCCGACTCCGGCAACGGGACGTTCCTCGCCATGGAGCACCTGCGCCTCGACGCGCCGCGACGATTCCTGGCGCCCGTGGATTACTCGTGCATGGGGTACGGCGTCCCGGCCGCGATCGGCGCCAAGCTCGCCAACCCCGGCCGCGACGTCGTGGCGCTCGCCGGCGACGGCGCGATCCTGATGACCGGGCTCGAGCTGCTCACCGCCGCCGCGTACGGCGCCGGCGTGGTCACCGTCGTGCTGCGCGACGGCGAGCTGGCGCAGATCGCCCAGTTCCAGCGCACCACGCTCAACCGCGCGCCATGCTCCACGATCGCCCCGTACAGCGCGCAGGCGCTCGCCGCCGCGACCAACTGCGAGTATGCCGCGGCCGGGTCCGACGCCGAGGTCCGGCCGGCCCTGGAGCGCGCCCTCGAGATCGCCCGCTCCGGCAGGCCGGTGATGGTCGAGGTCGCGATCGACTACTCGCGCAAGACCTTCTTCACCCGCGGCGTGGTCGCCACCACCTTCCGCCGCCTCCCGTTCGCCGACCGGCTCCGCCTGCTCGGCCGTGCGGTCGCGCGCCACCTCGGCGGGTGACGCCGGGAGATGCGCGTGGCCGGGGGCGGCCGCGCCACGGGGGTTTCCGGCGAGGTCCCGCCGCTACGACTCTTCCGGCGGCTTGAGCGCGCGGAACGACCGCCACAGCAGCAGGTCGTAGACGATCTTCAGCCCGCCCGGCGAGGAAGAAGGGCACGCCCATCAGCGCGGGCGAGGCGAACAGCGGGCCGGCGATCACCGGCGACAGTGCGGCATCCGTCGTGCGGGCGACGCCCGTCACGCCGGCCGCCGCCGAGCGCTCGTCCGGGCTCACGACCGCCATCGTGTACGACTGCCGCGTCGGCACGTCCATCTGCGAGATCGAGAAGCGCAGGAACAGGACCGCGACCGCGAGCGGCAGCGTCGGCATCAGCGGCACCAGGATGAGGAGGACGTTCGACGGCAGGTGGGTGACGACCATCGTGTTGACGAGGCCGATCCTGCGGGCCACCCGCACGGCGACGAGCGCCGACATCCCGGCGAGGAGGTTGGCGCCGAAGAAGATGCCGCCCAGCGCCGCGGGCTCGACGCCGAAGCGGCGATGGAACCAGTACGCCACCAGGCTCTGCACCACGAAGCCGCCGGCGAACGCGTCGAGCGAGAAGAGGCCGGCCAGCCTGGCCACCACTCCACGCGAGCGGTGCAGCCCGAAGCGGCTGCGCGACGCCCGGAACTTGCCCCGGCCGGCGCCTCGACGCCGCGGGACAGCCCGGCGAACAGCGCCGCCAGCACCACGCCGAAAGCCGCGTAGCCGACGACGACCGCCCGGTAGCTGGCGAGCGGCGAGGCCCCCGCCCCCTGCAGCGCCTGGCTCGCCGTCCCGCCGGCCAGCGACCCCGCCGCCGTCGCGAACGAACCGACGAGCCCGTACCAGGCGAACACCCGGGTGCGGTCGGCACCCGGCACGACCTGCGTGAGCGCCGCCTGCTCGACTGCGAGGAACGGGCCGACCTCGTTGCCGCTCGGGCTGATCACGCCGACCGTCGCGGCGACCAGCAGCAGCAGGAAGTTGCCTGTGAGAGCGAACACGATGCCGGCGAACAGCATCAGGGCGGCGCCGGCGACCAGTGTGCGCCGGCGCCCGAACCTGTCGGCATGGGTCGTCAGCCAGAGGGACACCGCGGTGTCGCCGAGCAGCGTCAGCGTCAGCAGGAGCCCGATGCGCGCCTCCGGGAGGCCGGCCTCGACGAGGTAGAGCACGAGCACCACGGAAAGAAAGCCGTAGGCGAACAGCCGCACGACGCGCGTCGCGAACAGCCGATGGCCGTCCTTGCCCAGAGCGCTCAGGAGACCTCGTAGAGTTGCAGGGGAATCCGGTGGCGTGTTCACGCCGTTCAGCTTAACGCCGGCACGGCCGGTTATGCTCGGCCGTATACTCGTCGCCGCCGGAGAAGGGGGGCGGATGGGCGTGAGCACCGGAGCAACCGCCGCGAAGGCGCTCTCGCGCGGGGCGATCGTCCCGCTCGGCGCGACGCCCACCCCCGAGGGGGTCAACTTCGCGCTGTACTCCCGCAACGCCGCCGAGGTCGAGCTGCTGCTGTTCGACGACCCGGCCGGCGACCCGACGGATGTGATCCCGGTCGAGAACCGGAGCCGCTACATCTGGCACGTGCTCGTACACGGGGTCGGGGCCGGCCAGCTGTACGGCTACCGCGTCCGCGGCGACTTCGACCCCGCCCGCGGCCTGCGCTTCAACCCCGCCAAACTGCTCATCGACCCGTACGCGAAGGCGCTGACCGGCAAGGCCGAGAACACCGACAACCTCCTCCTCGCGTACGACCCCGCCGACGCGACCCGCGACCTCTCGCTCGACGCGCGCGACAACGCCCGCACCGCCCCCAAGTGCATCGTCGTCGATGACGGCGCCTTCGACTGGCAGGGCGACTCGACGCCCGACATCCCGCTCGAACGGCTCCTGATCTACGAGGTCCACGTCAAGGGGTTCACCGCCCACCCGTCGTCTCGGGTCGCGCACCCCGGCACCTACCTCGGGTTCGCGGAGAAGATCCCCCACCTGCAGCGCCTCGGGATCAACGCGGTCGAACTGCTGCCGGTGCACGAGCACTACAGCGAGGATTTCCTCAAGGAGCGCAGGCTCAGCAACTACTGGGGGTACAACACGCTCGCGTTCTTCGCCCCCGAGCTCTCCTACAGCACCCGCTCATCGGCGGGCTGCGCGGTCGTCGAGTTCAAGACGATGGTGCGCGAGCTGCACCGCGCCGGGATCAAGGTCGTCCTGGACGTCGTCTACAACCACACCGCTGAGGGGAACGAGCTGGGCCCGACGCTCTCGCTGCGCGGCATCGACAACCCGACCTACTACGCGCTCGGCGGCCCCGCCGGGCAGCCCGGCCGCTATTACCTGAACTACACCGGCACCGGCAACGCCCTCGACGTGGCGCGGCCGGCGGTGATCCGCCTGATCATGGACTCGCTGCGCTACTGGGTTTGCCAGATGCACGTGGACGGCTTCCGCTTCGACCTCGCCTCGGTGCTCGGCCGCGCCGAGGACGGCACGTTCCGGGCGAGCGCCGGGTTCTTCGACGCGGTGTCGCAGGACCCCGTGCTCTCGCGGGTCACGCTGATCGCCGAGCCGTGGGACCTCGGCACCTACCAGGTCGGCAACTTCCCGATCGACTGGTCGGAGTGGAACGGCCGGTTCCGCGACACGGTGCGCCGCTTCTTCAGGGGAGACCCTGGGCAGCTCCGCGACCTGGGGGCGCGCCTGACCGGCTCGGCCGATTTGTACCGCGACGACGGCCGCGCCGCCTACAACAGCGTCAACTTCGTCACCTGCCACGACGGCTTCACGCTGCGCGATCTCGTGACGTACGGCGCGAAACACAACGAAGCCAACCTCGAGGGCAACCGCGACGGATCCGACGACAACGACTCGTGGAACTGCGGCGTCGAGGGCGAGACCGCCGAGGGGGCGATCAACCGGCTGCGCCGGCAGCAGGCCAAGAACCTCATCTGCCACCTGCTGTTCGCCGCCGGAACGCCGATGATCCTCGGCGGCGACGAGTTCTACCGCACCCAGCGCGGCAACAACAACGCCTACTGCCAGGACAACGAGCTGTCGTGGTTCGACTGGCGCGAGGTCGAGGCCAATGGCGAGATCCTCAACTTCTTCCGCTCCGCCATCGCGCTCACGCGGCGCTGCACGATCCTGCAGCGGCGCCGGTTCCTCGACGGCGGCGATCGCAACGGCGACGGCGTCCCCGACGTCGTGTGGTACGGCAACGACCTCGCCGCCCCGGCGTGGGACGACCCCCAGGCGCGCAGCGTCGCCGCTCAGCTCGACGGCGGCGCGGAACTCTCCGATCTCGGACCGTACCGGCTCTACTTCATCCTCAACGCCGGCGAAACGCTGCAGCGCTTCACCCTGCCCACGCTTCCCCCGGGTGCGGCGTGGCACCGCCTCGTCGACACCTCCCTGCCGGCCGGCGGAGAGATCGTTCTTCCCGGCGCCGAGGTCCTCCTCGACCCGCCCGGCTTCTACCTCGTCAACCCGCACAGCACGGTCGTGCTGATCGGGCGGTGAGCGGTCTCCGGCCCGACCTCCTCCGGCGCCCAGCGTGCGCCCAGCCTACCAGCGCGCCGTGACCGCGAGCCGGGCGGCCCAGACGGCGGCGGTGCGGCGGCCGGCGCGGTCCAGCAGTTCGAGGAGCCGCAGCAGCTGGAGCGCCCGGACACGGTCGGCGAACGCGACCGACGCGGCGGGTTCGCCGGCCGCGGCGAGGAACGCCGGCCACGCCGCCGGCCAGCGGTCGGGGTGGTGGAAGCGGACGATCCACCCCCACCAGGCCGCGTCGAGGAGAGGGTCGGCCAGGCGTGCGAACTCGAGGTCGAGCAGCGCCGCGATCGTTTCGCCGCGCCGCTCCGGGGCGTGCGCGACGAGCACGTTGACCGGAGCGAAATCGCCGTGCGCGAACACCGGCCGCCGGCCGGCGAACAGCGGCCCGAGGTTGGCGATGGCCGCCCGCAGCGCTCCGGAGGTTGCGGCGTCGAGCCGATAGGCGGCGCGTTCCAGTCGGCGCCGCGAGGCGCCCGCCAGGCGCGCCGGGTCCGCCCACGTGGACGGCAGACGGAGGCCGCGGGCGTCCACGGCGGCGAGCCACGGCACGAGCGCGCCCATCAGACGCGCGAGGCGCACGGCGCCGGCGTCCGTGGCGAGCGACTCGGCGCCGTTGCGCCCCTCGACGAAGGCGTGGAGCGCAAAGGGCGTGGCCGCTCCCGCGTCGCCGCCGAGCAGCGGCGCCGTCGGGACCCCTGCGGCCGCGAGCCGCTCCGCGAGAGGCTCCCCGACCCGCAGCCGCCGCCGCGCGACGGCGCGGTCCGTCAGGCGCTGCACCGCGACGCGCCGGCCGTCCGCGAGCGTCGCCAGCGCCGTGCGGTTGGAGAACCCCCAACGCGCCGGCTCCGCCGTGACGACCGGCGAGCCGGCGAGCGCCGCCAACCTCGCGCGAGCGGCCGCGTCCGCCATCTCATCGGCCATCGGCGGGGTCGTGCTCCGATCCGGCCGCGCAGGGCGCCCGCGTTGGCGATGGACTGGCGCCACGGCGACCATGGTGCCACAGCCTGGCAGTGCCGCGCCTTGACAGCGCCCCGCGCGGTCCTACACTCGCAACCGTCGAAGAGGGATCTCCCATCCCGTGGCTTCGTGAGGAGTCCTGCCCGTGGAAGCAACGGATCGCGACCGCAGTCCTGAGGCGTCCTGCCCGGCGGTGGACTTGAGCGGCGAGGCGGGGTGGACCCCGCTCGACCCGTCGTCACTCGTGGGGGAGTCGCTGCGCTTCGTTTCCGGCGAACCGGACGGGAACCGTTGCCGCGTGCGCTATTTTCTCGACGCCGAGCGGCGCCTGCACGCGCGCGTCTGGTTCGGGCCCGAGACGGAAGGCCCCCCCGGCCACGCCCACGGCGGTGCGATCGCGGCGGCGATGGACGAGGCGCTGGGGCTGGCGGCGTGGGCGGCCGGGTATCCGGTCGTCGTCGGCAACCTCAACGTGAGTTTCCGCACGATGCTGCCGCTGCGGAAGGTCGTCACGCTCGAGAGCCGCGTGGTTTCCGCCGAGGGACGCAAGGTCGTGGTCCACGGCCGGCTCTCCCGCGACGGGGCAGCAGTGTATGCAGAGGCGCAGTGCCTCTGCATTACGATCCCGCGCCGGTGATCCCGGGTTACGCGGCCCCGGACGCGCGTCACGGCGCAGCCGGCCCCTTGACGGCGCTGGCGTCGGGGAGCCTGAACTGCTGCGGGCGGGCCTTGACCACCTCGCGCAGCCACGGCTCCGGATAGCCGAGCTCCTGCGGCTCGCCCGATTCGTTCTGCACGTAGCCGTCGTTGTACTTGGTGAACAGCGATTCGGCCAGCTCCCGCCAGCGCCGGGCCACCTGCTCCCCCGCCGACACGGAGTAGTCGGTCAGGAACCGCCTCGCCCGCCCGGGGTCGCTCTGCAGCATCTCGCGGGCGGTCGCCTCGATCGCCGGCTGCAGCGCGAAGAAGTTCCCCTCGAGCTCCTGCTGGACCTTGACGATGTCCTTCACCATGTACGAGAACTTCAGCTGCGCGTAGTTCGCCACCAGGTTGAACACCCACCACGGCGAGTCCCAGGAGAACTTCCGCAGGCTGCCGCTCCCGTAGGGGCGGGCACCGCCGTGACCCCGGCGTAGAGCGGGAAGTAGCAGCTCGTGTAGGTGTCGTCGAGGCCGTACCACAGGACCCCGCCGACCTCGTCGGGAAGGAACGACCGGCAGTTGGCCACGAACGAGCAACCGGTCTGCTGCGTGGAGATCGGCCGCTCCCACGAGTACTCCTTGCCGTCGACCTGGAACGTGATCGGCCGCGCCCGCAACGGCGAGCCGAACGGGCCGGCGTCCACGCCCTGCGTCATGTCGAGCGGCGTCCCTTCGTAGTGGTCGCGCATGAGGGCCATCACGTCCCGCACCGAGAGCTTTTGGTCGGGCTTGATCCAGAGCGGGTAGGGCTTCGCGCCGGGCGTGCCGCGGCTGTAGTCCACGGACAGGCCGAGCGACGGCGCCGCCCGCCGGAAGATCGACCAGACGCGGGTCTCGGTGTAGCGGAGCTCCTTGGCCGTGGCCGGGCAGTAGACGTCGCAGAAGCGGAACGGCCCGTCGCTCTTCGGGTTGTAGTACCCCTTGCGCACGGCGAACTCGATGACGTTGGGCGAGTAGACGCAGTTCTCGGGGTCCGCGAGGGGGAACGTCCCGATGCGGGACCGGTTGGCGTGGGCGGCGACGAGTCCGTCCGGCACCCTCTCGGCCACCCAGACCGCACCCTTGACCCCTTCGCCCTCCCCGATCATCTCGAGGATCCAGGCCTCGTTCGGATCGGCGATCGAGAACGACTCGCCGGTCGAGGCGTAGCCGTACTCGGCGACCAGGTCGGTCATCACCTTGATCGCCTCGCGCGCCGTTCGCGCCCGCTGCAGCGCGAGCTGCATCAGCGCCCAGTAGTGGATGCCGCCCTGCTTGTTCTGCAGCTCGAGGCGGCCGTCGAACGTCGTCTCCCCGATCGCCAGCTGGTGCTCGTTCATGATGCCGACAACGGCGTACGTGTGGGGCGGCTGGGGGATGCGCAGGCGCAGCGAGCCGTCTCGGCCGCGCACTTCGAACGCCTCGCCCGGGGCGTGGTCGGCCGCCGGGACGTAGCGCAGCGTCGGGTAGAACTCGCCGTCCACGGAGTACGAGATGATCACCGACCCGTCGGACGAAGCCCCTTTGGTCACGAGGATGTTCGTGCATCCGAGCACCGGCCTGACGGAGACAACGAGCACCACCAGAGCAACGATCAGGGACGCCTTGCGCATGCCGATCTCCCTTTCCATCGAACTCGTTCCCGTTTCGAACCCTCGGAGCGTCATGATGCCGCCGCTCACCGGCAGGTACGGCCCGGCGGCGCGGGCGGCTGCGCGAACACTAGACGTGTCGCCCGCCGATGTCCACGGCCCGCCGGCGAACGCCGCAAGGCCCACGGGCTCGCGCGCGCCGCACGCCGCGATCGGGTATCGTGACGGCGAGGAGAACGGCATGACCTTCCTGTACCTCAACGCGGACCGGATCGGGCAGGGCGATGCGGAGCTCGGCCGCACCTTGCTGTTGCTCTTCCTCCAGAAGCTCGTGGCTTCGGAGGTCAGGGTCGATTTCGTGGCTTGTCTCAACGGGGCGGCCCTCCTGACGACCGAGGACGGGCCGGCGCTCGACTCGCTGCGCGCGCTCGAAGCTCGTGGCGCCACCGTCACCACCTGTGGCACGTGCCTCGATCACCTGCTGCGCAGGGACGCTCTCCGGCTCGGAGCCGTGGGCGGCATGCAGCAGACCGTCGAGCTCTTCGCGGCCGCCGACCGCGTCATCGCGCCGTGCTGACGGACGCGGGCCGGCGCCCGGCCGGACGGGCGGGCCGCCCGCGGGCTCGACGCGATCCTCGGGTGGCGGACGGGAGTCGTTCGCTTGCCGGAACGGCGGAGCACGTGCGGCGGAGGCGGGGGCCGGCGCCCCCACCCCGCCTCGGACCTTGCCTCCGAGAACCCCTGCCGCACGGTTCGAGCAAACAACCTCGCGCTGCCGGCCTGACGCCGCCGGCGGCTCGGGCGCGCCTGGGTTCAGTCCGCCTTCCGAATCCTCCCGCCGTGGTCCCCGATCAGCATCCAGCGGTCGCCCTCCTTCATGAGGATGTCGGTCCAGCGGCCCTTGATCTCCTCGGTCTTGCCCTCGGCGTTCTTCACCAGCTGCACGTAGTAGTAGTCGGCAAACGCGAAGTTGCCGTGTACCTGGATCGCCACCGGCTTGATGTCGTAGACGAGGGTCTTCGACATCTGGTACTCCTGGGTGACGAACTTCTTCACGGTGGCCTTGTCGCCCGGAAGGGGGCTGTCGTACGACCAGCCGACGTAGCTCGGATCGAAGTAGGCCATGAACCCCTCGACGTCGCCCTTCGCGTCGAGCGCCCAGTAGTTCTCGACGCTCGTCCAGACGTCCTTTTGGGCGGCGGACCACTCCTGCGCGCGGGCCGGAGCGGCCAGCGCCGCCAGACACACCAGCGACACGACCCCGGCGATTTGCACCGTCCTCTTCATTGTGATTCCCCCCTTGCCAGCGAGAAACGCTCACCCGCGCCGCGACATTCCCGGCGCGGTGCCGCGCGGGCCGAACGCCTGCCTTCGCCAGCCCCACCGCACCTGGTAGGCTGGATGGATGCGGTGGAGGTTTCCCGATCCACGGACGCGTCACTATCTGCTCGCCGCGGCCATCCTGCTCGCGGGTTTGATCACCGCGGTCGTGATCTACCTCCGGGCCGGCAGCGCGCCGGAGACGCTCCTGGAGCTCTCGCCCGAGACCTCCAAGAAGTACCTGCGCGACCTGGAGCTTTACGGCGGGACCGCGAACGTCCTCGCGGTCCAGTTCCAGACCTGGTTCGACGGGCTGTGGCACGGGAGGCGGCTCGCCTACACTGTCGCCGTCATCTCCGCACTCACCTCGCTCGGGTACGTCTTCTTCGCCGTCGTCCTGCCGCCGTACCGCGACCCCGACGCTCCGGAGGACCGGCGGTAGCTGCCAGGCCGGCCCGGGGCCCAGCGCCTGTGGCCCCGCCACGCCCCTCTGGCCGCGGCCCTAGCGGTGCCCCTCGTGGCCTTCGTGGCCTTCGTGACCTCCGTGGCCCACCGGCCCCTGGAAGAAGAAGTCGTCGTCCGGCCAGTACCAGTAGGACGGCCAGCCGAACGCTTCTCCGCCGTACCAGAAGCCGTCGCCCCAGTGGTGCCAGTAGTGCCACTCCTCGAACCGCGCGCTGCGCCGCACCGCCGCCAGGTAGGTGTGCTGCATGTAGTCGATGACCTTGTCCGCCACCCCCTCGTCGCGAAGCTTCGCGAGCTGGCTGGCGCTGAGGCGGTACACGGTGCGCGAGGCGCGCATCCTGCCGATGATCTCCTCCGGGGCCATCCCCTCCTTCGACATCTTCACGATCTGGCTCACCGTCACGGGTTGCGGGATGACGGGGCGGTACGTCGGGTACGAGGCGCAGCTTGCCAGCGCAAAGAGGCCGGCGGTCACGACCGCGAGGAGCGCGAGCCGGCCGGGCCTGCCGAGGAAGCCGTCGATGACACGCGTGCCAGGGTTCATCGTCCACCTTCTTTCCCTGTGGAAGCCGTTCGCGTCGCCCTCGACGCTCGCCGGCGGCGCACGCGGCGCCCGATCGTCCGAGCCGGGCGGGTGCCGGTCCTCAAGTACGCCTCCTTGCCGGCGCCGAGGGTCGCAACCAGCCCACCTCAACCGCGTCAACCCGATCGCGCAGGGGGTTGATTCCCGCCGGCGCGTCGAACGTCCGGCGCCGCAGGCCGGCGAACGGTCAGAAGAGCGAGTCGCTGGTGAGCTGGACCACGGGGCCCTTGCCGCGATCGGGGTAGGCGAGCTCCAGGCGGAGGATGCGCACCACCGAGGCCCGGGTGATCTCGACCAGCAGACCGGCGCCGGCGTCGGCGCGCCACCCGCCGGTGGACGGCCCGACCCTGGCGCCCCACGTCTTGCCGCCGTCCGCGAACGCCGTCACGCCCAGGGCCGCCACGTGGAGGAGCTCGCCGGTGATGCGGCGGCGCCACTCCAGGTTGGCCACCACCCTGGACGTGCCGTCGAACGTGTTGGGGTCCCAGCCGCGGAGTCCCGTGTCGGCGCCCAGCGTGAGCTGCCGATCGCCGTCGAGGTTGTAGCCGAGGTCGGCCGCCAGGCGCGCGCGCCAGCCCGCCGTCCCGGTGAGCGCGCCTCCCACCTCGACGTGGGTGACGCCGTTGGCCACGCCGCCCTGCTCGAGCCGTCCCGAGAGGTCGGCGATCAACCATGAGTAGGTGCTCCCGTTCATTTGTCCCACGGTGAGAGCGCCGTGGTAGCGCAGCCGGGCGCGGTCGCCGCCGAACGCCGGCAGCGAGATTCCGGCGTTCACCAGCCAGTTGGGCCCAAGCGGGAGATCTTCCTGCCGCATCCACGCGCGGAACCCCTGGACCACCCTCCAGTTGAAGGTCTGGTGCTCCCAACCCACCTCGACGCCGAGGAGGTTGCGGTCCTGCGGCTGCGGATAGGGAGATCCGTCGATGCGGTGCCAGTCGCCGAAAACGGCCTGCTCGCCGAAGACCCCAACGGTGAGGCGGTTGGTGAGGATGCCGTCGCCCGGCAGCCGCATCCCTCCCCACACCTCGAAGCTCCGCGTGTCGGCATGGCCGATCACGTCCCGCTCCCCGCCCGACCACAGGTACTCCTGCAGTCCCTCCCGCTGCCACGCCACGCCGCCGGCCCGCGGCGTCAGAATGGCGAAGAACGGGTACTCGAGCTGGAACGTGTCCGTTGACCCGTCTGAGGACTTCTTGTGCTCGAGCCCGAGCTGCCAGCGACTGCCCAGGAACGTGAAGTCCCTGTACCGGAACGTCGTGCTCGTGCGCTCGGGGTCGGAGGAGATGTCGAGAAGGACGCTCTTGCCCATGCCAAAGAGGTTGTCCTCCGAGACGCTGCCGCCGGCGTGCCGCCGGTTCCCGGAGATCCCGAAGTCGATGCCGACCCCGGTCGTCCACTGGTCGTGGGTCTCCACCATGACCTCGGCCCCACCTGGGACGGGGCGCGCCGAGATGTGCACCGGGTTCAAAAAACCGGTGCCGCGCAGGATCAGCTCGCTCTCGGCGAGTCGCGTCGGGTCGAGGGGGTCGCCGACCTTGAACAGCAGCAGCGAGCGGATGAACTCCTCACGGGTCAGGATGTGGAGGGCGTCGATCCAGCGGTACGGCCAGGCCGAGGTCGCGGGGTCGTCGAGATCGTAGATGTCGTGGCGGTCGATGCGCACGGCCACGATCGGCGTGCCGGGCGCCACCGCCTCGACGCCGGGGCCGCCCGCAGCGGCGAGCGCGCCCGTCGTGCCGACGGCCAGCGTCACCGCCGCCACTCCGCCCCAGCCTTCGAGCAACCTCCTCACGCGCGACCGGAGCCGGCAGGCGCCCGTTCCCGTATGCCGGCGGCAGGAGTAGCCGCCCCGGACCATCGCGGTGGCGACCGGCCGAGGGGTCCCGCGCCAGTCAGGCTCGATCTGCGGTGTCCCGGGCACCATCACCTCCGCCGATCGGTCTACTTGATGGCGACGACCAGGGAAAGAACACTCACCACGAGGACGTTGACGCCCAGGAAGAGACGGGAGACCGCCGGCCGCTTCCTGCCCGTTCTCAGATAGAACCCAAAGGCGAGGGTTCCGAACCCCCAAGCGAAGAAGAACGCTCCCTGATCCCAAGTGCAACCCGCACACCGCGAAAAGGCGACGGCAAACCGTTCCCAGAACACCGCCACGAGAACGAACGCCCAGCCCAGACCCGAAAGGCCGACGACCCGTTGGATCGCGTGCCACCGGTCCCGGGCGCCTGCGGGCTCGAGGGGCCTGGCCAGCCGGCGGCCGGGCCGCATGACCGGACGTGCGCCGCGCGGAGCGGGAAGAGCCACCGCTCCGACCCCGTCGCGCCCGAGAATCACACCGCTGGGCGGTGCCGGCCCGCCTCCTTCGCGCTTCATCGCATACCGTCCTTCCTCGAACGCAATTCAACCGTAG
This sequence comes from uncultured Acidobacteriota bacterium, assembly GCA_963747245.1. Lineage (GTDB taxonomy): Bacteria > Acidobacteriota > Thermoanaerobaculia > Thermoanaerobaculales > Thermoanaerobaculaceae > RBG-13-68-16. The sequence goes on along the minus strand of CAVVEO010000007.1, from coordinate 19,899 downwards.
TCCTCGGAACCCCGGCCGGGAAGCGCAATTTCTACCGAGATAGAAGGGCATGGGCTAGGTAGGAACCACCCGGACGGCGCCCATCCCCGTTCGCCGGACCGCGCCCGGTTGCCGCCCCCGTCTCAGCCGGCAGCGTCGAGCCGGGGGCTGCCGGCCTGGCCCCGCATCACCTCCAAGAGGGCGACGGCGATCGCCAGCGCCACCGGGCCGATGAAGATGCCGAGCAACCCGAACGCCGCGAGGCCGCCGAAGACCCCGAGGAACACGATCAGGGTGGTGAGCTCATCGGCGCCCCGCACCAGCATCGGGCGCAAGACGGTGTCGACCAGCAGAACGGTCACGAACGCCCCCCACAGGAGCAGGAAGATCGAGGAGGCGTGGTGGCCCATCGACCACGCCCAGACGGCGCCCGGCAGCCACACCAGAGCCGTTCCCCCCAGCGGCAGCAGGGACACGATCGCCATCGCGACGCCGGCCAGGACCGGCGATGGAAGACCCGCGATCCGCCAGCCGATGGCGCCCAGCACGCCCTGAACCAGGGCGCACATCAGCGAGCCTCGGAAGATCGCGGCCAGCATCGACTGCAGCGACCGGCCCATGCGGTTGCGACCGTCCGCGTCGGTGGGCAGGAGGTCGATCGCCGCCGCCGCCATCTTTTCGCCGTCCCGGAACAGGAAGAAGAGCAGGAAGATCACCAGCAGGACCGTGAGCATCGCGTTGAACAACCCCAGCACCAGCCTGCCGCTCAGCGCGCCTGCCACCGTCGAAACCCGCGCCACGGCCGCGGCGGCGAGTTTCTGGAAGTCCTCGGGGGAGATGCCTGCCCGGACTCTCGCATCGTCGAGGACGCGTGCGACCTTGGGGAGCGCCACGAAGTCGGAGAACGACCTGACGTCCCTGGCGCTCAAGCTGGTCGTGATCTTCGTCGCCGTGGCGATCGTCTGGTTGGCCAGCGCCCCCACCAACAGGCCCGCAGGGACGAGCACCACCACCGCCACCGCGAGCGTCAGCAGCGCGGCGGCGAGGCTGCGATGCTTGGGCATGCGGCGCTCGAGGAACGACCAGGGTTTCTGGAACGCGACGGCGAGCACGATCGCCCAGGCGATGGCGGCGAGAAACGGCGCCAGCACGCGGTAACAGACGAAACCGATGCCCAGCACCGCCAGCAAGAAGAAGATGACGGCATAGATCCGGGTGTGGTTGACTTCTTCCACCTCAAACCTCCTTGAGAAAGCAGACAAAGGGGGCGCTCCCGCGCCCCGTGGTTGCTGGAAGATAGGAACACCAGTTGATGGCTACGTCGCCCACCCGTTGATCGCCACGACGCGCGCCAGGGCCGGGAGGGCCACAAACATGCCTGTGGACTCCCCCTTTTCCCAATCGGCAATCGGGTGCGGCCCGGCAGCCGGTCCACCGCTGAGGCCTTTCTCGATGTTCGTACGCACAGACTTCACCTGCTTCCAGGATCGTTTCCTGGTTCCCTTCAAGTCAACGGCGATTTCTACTCAGGAGCGGCACCGGGATCTAGGTAGAAGGTACGCAGGCGGGGCGGCGGCACCCCTCACCGCCGCCCGGGGTGGCGCCGGTCCGCGAGTCGCTCGGAGAGTGAGCGGGGGTCCTATCCCGCTTCGCGAGTCGCTCGCCCGCGGCCGGGCCGGACGAGCAGGAACCCGCCGAGCAGGAGGACCCAGGCCATGACGTAGGCCCAGAGCAGGAACAGCACCACGCTTCCGAGCGTGCCGTAGAGCTGCGTCGCCTTCCAGAGCACCGGGACGGCGAGGGAGAACGCGCGGCTGGCGCCGATCCAGCCCAGCGACGCCAGCAGCGCGGCCAGCGCCACCCGTAACCACCCCACCCGCGCGCCGACGACCACGCGGTAGGTCAGGTAGATCGCGCCGAAGAGCACGCCCGCCAGGAGGGCCGCGCGCAGCGCCGAGAAGGCCGAGAGCGAGGCCTCCGAGAGCTCCGGCAGGTGAAGCAGGCCGTGCTCGATGGCAGGGGCCACGAGGAGGAAGAGCGCGGTCGCCACCAACGCCACGATCCAGACCACGAGCAGCAGCAGCGACCTGGCGGCCGAGCGCCAGGCCTTCACCGGCGGGCGGACCTCGGTGGAGACCATCGCACCGAGCGAGTGAATGCACAGCGACATGAAGCGAAACGAGGTCCAGAGCGCCACGACGAAACCGACCGTCAACCACCCCTGGCAGGCCGAGGAGCGCGCCCAGGCCAACACCTCGCCGGGAGCCACATTGGACGCGGCCGGCAACACGGCACGCAGCACCTCCTCGATGGAGGCGCTCAGGTCGAGGGGGAGCCAGCGGCTGACCAGCGCGATCGTAACGCCGACCAACGGCACCAACGACAACGCCAGATAGAACGCCATCTCGGCGGCGGCGCTCTCCGCCCGTGTCAGCTTCGCCCCGACCGCCTTGGTCCTGACCCAGGCCATGGTGACCCAATGTATCGCACGCCTCGCTGGGGGACAACGCGCCGTCGGCCGGCCACGCGCCGGCAGCGCGGCGCCAACGCATGCGCTGCCCAGAACTCCGACCGACCGCTTGGGTAGTTCTTACCCAACTCACGGCTTCGTTTCAGGGTAGAAAGTGCGCATCCCAGCCGCGGGCCGGAGCGCTAGATTCGAGAGGTGAGCGGGAAGAGGACGCCGTTCCGGCAAACCGTTGCCGTCGATACAAGCGGGAACCTTCTCGGCGCCCGGGATGACCCGAATGGCCGGCGCGCGTGAGGAATGAGGAGCATTTGCGTGCGATCTGAGGAACACGACGACCGTGACGTTCCTGCGGGCCGCGTGCGCCGGCGGCCACCCACCGCGCGGTGGCGCGAAGCTCTCCGGCAGGCCACGCGGCTGGTGTCGACGGTGTTCGCGATGGCCGGGTGGCGGCTCGAGCACCTCAACGCCGTGTGGGTGTCGGGGAGTGTCGCGTCCGTCTTCCTCGCTCACGTCCTCATCACCCGCGCCGACTGGCGGCTCACTCTGCCCTACTTCTTCTTCACGCTCATCTTCTACTACGGCGGGAACGCCGCGCTGCTGACGTCGAACCTCCCCGCCCGAGTCATCGCCCGCCTCGGCGAGAAGCGCGCCTTCCGAGCCTACGAGACCCTGGCCGGGCTGATGTTCCTCAACCAGGGGCTGGGGGTCGGCTGCATGGCGGCGCTGCACGTTCCCAGGTGGGAGGAGGTCGTTCCCCCGCCCCTTGTTCTGGGCGCAGGTTTGGCGCTGTTCGCGACGGGACTTGTCGTCAAGCTGTGGGCGACGCTCACCGTGGGCGTGGACGTGTACTTCTTCCGCGACATGTTCCTCGGGCGCCCACTGCCCGCCGCCTGTGACGGCGGGCCCTATCGCTTCCTGCGCAACCCCATGTACTCCGTGGGGCAACTCCAGGGGTACGGTTATGCCCTCCTGTACGGCTCGCTTCCAGGCGTCGTTGCCGCCGCCGCCGGCCATCTGCTGATCTACGCGTTCTACATCGTGGCCGAACGCCCGTTCGTGCGGAACAACTACGCCATGTCGCGCGCGGTCGAGACGATCACCTGGGTACGCCGATGAGAGCGCGGCGATCGCGCAGCGTTCCCCCGTCGGGAGGGCCGGACCGAACTCCCGAGCGCATCGACCGCGCCTCGACATGCCTGCGCGCCGCCTTTGCCCGGACTGCGCCCCGCGTGGCCTGGACCGCTGCGCTCCTCCTGGCGGTCGTCACGACGCCCGCACCTGCGCAAGCTCCGGCCTCCCCGGCCGGCCCGCCGGCGGCGACGGCCGTTCCGCCCTCGCCGACGCCCCTGAAGGCGGGCACGAAGCTCGTGCTCGATCAGATCGCCGAGTGCGTCGACAGCGGCTCGTTCACCATCGAGATCGACCTGCGTGCCGGGCGCGTCCCGGTGGCCGATGCGTGGACCGTGGAGGTCGCCGGAACGCCGACGGTCAACCTCGTTGCCACGGCGGTTGCAGGGCACGTCGACCGCCTCGACCTGGCGGTCAGTGGCGGCACGCTGCTCCTCGAGGGCAATCGCCTGCGGCCCACGATCCTCGTCAAGAGCCTCCGCTTCGAGGAGGGCAAGGGGATCACCGCGGCCAGTTACCGCGGCCGCGGGATCTGGAGACCCATCGTCTGGGTGTTCCGTGGTCTCGCCACGTCGGCGCTGCGCAAGCTCGAGTTCCGCACCGACATCCTGTCGGTCCTGCACGGCAACGTCCTGGACGCGAAGGGTGCGACCGCGCCGGCGGCGCACGGCACGACGGCGGTCCCCGCGCCGCCTTCGCCGCCGGTACCGTCTCGCGGTCCGGCCTTCATCGACCTCGTCAGAGAGGTGCGGATCCACGACTCGGAGTTCGTGGCGTACGGCGGCCGCCCCTTGAGCCTCGGCCGGATGGTCGAGTTCCACACCGCGTCGCAGCCAAGGGGCGGCACGCCGATGCGCGTCGCGATCGTCGCGGGCGTCTTCCGGCCGGCTCGGGAGGGCCGGCTGGAGCAGTTCGGGGTCGTCGGGCGGGTCGACGGCGAGATCGAGAACGGCGCCATTGCCTTCGTCGGGAGCCGCTGCACCTTCTCACACGGCGAACTGAGAAAGGGCGCTTTCCAGGTCGGATCACCCACCGGCGGCACGATCGAGGCGTCGCTCTCCGCTGCCGCTCTCGCCGTCGACCTGACGGCCGGGGAACTCGACGTGCCCGGGGGCCCGAGAGTCGACGTCGAGGCGCCCTCGCACTTCGTCGTCCGCGATCTTCGGCTGCGCCCGGACGGGCAGTACTCCGGCATCGTCGATGCAGAGCTGTCCGGAAAGGCCGGCAGGATCCAGCGGGGCGGGGTCGTCGTCGCGTTGAGCGACGTGAAGCTGCGAACGACTGGGGCGGCGATCGCCAACGGGAGGGCGACTGGCGACGTGGAGCTGCAATCCAACTACCGTATGGACTACCCGCTCGTCGTGCGCTATCCCGTCGCGCAGGTCGGCGAGCGGCGCGTCCAACTCCTGTTCCAGGGGTCGCTCGCGACCACGCTCCACCTGCAGGATGCGGGCAGCGGCAACGAAGGCACGGCCACGGGGACGTACAGCTTCACGGTACCGTGGCCTCCCATCGAGCGGGCCGCGTTCGAGGTCCTGCGCGCCAAGTGGATTCAGGACATCCCGCCGGTCATGCGCAAGGTGGGCTTCGTGATCGAGCCGAAGCACTTCGGACCGTGCGGCGGAACCTGCTTTCTGGTCAGCCTTGACGTGACGGTGGAGAAGAAGGAAGCCAAAGGCCGTCTCTTCCGGCAGATCTGCGACAGCCAGGGGAAAGCGGACCTCGTCGTCGATGCCGCGAGCCGCAGCTTCGTCCTCCGCAACGTGCGGATCGAACCGAGGTGCCGGGGCGTCGTCGGTTGGGTCGTGAACTTCATCGGGCCGCTTTTGACGAGGACCTACAACGACATCGTGCTCTTCCAGATGCCCGCGGACCTTCCCTTCACGATCGAGTCGGTGGACAGCGGCAGCGACTGGATCGCCATCGCGGGCAAGGTGGCCTGGGCGTCGAAGGCGCCCGACGCGCCGCCGCAGCCGTCTCCTTCCCCGATCCCGCCGGCACCGACCCCGTGACAAGCGCCCGGTGATGGCGCAACGACCGGCACGAAAGCCGGCCGCAAAACAGCGAGGACACCGGCGCCTCCGGTCGCCCGCGTGCCCGACCTAGAGGAGGTGGTTCTCCTCGGCGAAGTTCACCAGCTCGACCCGGCTGGCCAGTCCGAGCTTGCCCATCAGGTTGGCGCGGTGGTTCTCGACGGTGCGGACCGAGAGGTCGAGCAGGTCGGCGATCTGGCGGTTGGTGTTCCCTTTGGCGAGGAGACGCAGGACGTCGAGCTCGCGGCGGGTCAGCGCGATCACCGGCAAGCCGCGCCGGTGCTCCGTCGTGACCGGCTTCTCGAGGAGCGCGCGCGTCATCGCGGGGTGCACGTAGATGTCGCCATGACTCACCGCGTGAATCGCCTGAATGATCTCGGACTCCTCAGCCCGCTTGATCAGGTAGCCGGCGGCGCCCACGCGCAACGCTTCGCGCAGCAGGCTCTCGTCCTCGTGCATGGTAAGGAAGAGGACGATGAGGTCCGGGAACGCCTCCTTCAGCCGCTTCGCGGTCTTGATGCCGTCCTCGGGGGGCATGGTGATGTCGAGCAGGATCAGGTCGGGGCGCAGCGTCCCGGCGAGGGCCAGCGCCTCCACGCCGTCTTCCGCCTCGCCGACGACCTCGAGCTCGGGGTCGGCCAGGAGCAGCGCGCGCAGGCCGGAACGGACGACGGCGTGGTCGTCAGCAATCAGGATGCGGATCGGCAATTGGCACCTCCACGACGATCGTGGTTCCGGCCCCGGGCGCGCTTTCCACCGTCATGCTGCCGCCCAGGGCCTCGGCGCGTTCCTTGATCCCGAGCAGGCCGAAGTGCTCCCGGCGCTGGACCCGGTCAGGCTCGAAACCGGCGCCGTCGTCCTCGACCATCACGACGACACGGTCGCCGCGGCACTCGGCCAGCACGTCGACCCGGGTCGCGCGGGCGTGGCGCGTCACGTTGGTCAACGCCTCCTGGACCACTCGGTAGAGAGCCGTCTCCACCGCTGCCGGGAGGCGCTCGCTCCCGAACCCGCGCGCCTTGAAACGCACCGTGAGGCCGAGGTTGGACCCGGCCGATCGCAAGTATTCCCGAAGGGCCGCCTCGAGCCCCAGGGGATCGAGGCTCGGCGGTCGCAGGTCCGCGGCCAGACGGTGCAGCCCGTCCATGACGGCATCGGTCTGCCGCATGAGCTCGGCCACCCGCCCGCCGACACTTCCGCCCTCGTCGACCTCCCTCTCCAGCAGGCGGAGCCCGAAGCGCAGCGAGGCCAGGGCTTGACCCGCCTCGTCGTGGAGCTCGCGCGCGATGTGGCGCCGCTCGCTCTCCTGCGCTTCGACGAGACGGCGGGAAAGCGACCGCATCCGCATCGCCGAGACCTGCATCTGCTCGAAGAGAACCGCGTTCTCGACGGCTACCGAGGCCTGCGACGACAGCGTCTCGGCCAGCTTGATGTGCTCCTCTTTGAAGTAGTCAGCCTCCCGCTTGGACAGCGAAAACAACCCGGCCACGGTGCCGCGAGCGAACAGCGGCACCCCCATCCAGCTCCCCTCGGAGGACCCATCCGTCGGGAGGCTCCACTCGGAGTGGGTACGAACGTCGGGGATCACGACCGCGACGCCGGTCGTCAGGATGCCGTGGAGAATGGGGTGGTCGGTCGCCTCGAACTCCGGCCGCTCATCGGGCCCGAGGGGAACCACGCGGTCTCCATCGAAGATGGCCCGGACGGAGACCCGCGACGCCTCCTCGAGGAGCATGACGCTGGCGCGGTCGAAGGGGACGAGCCGCCGCAGGTGGTCGAGCAAAGTCGCCAGCACGGTCTCGCGGTCGAGGCTGCGGGTGAGCGCCACGGTGGCCTCGCGCAAGGCATCGGCGACCGTCCGGGCGCGCCGCTCGGCCTCCTGCGCGATCCACCTGGGGGTCACGTCCCTGGTCACGCTCAACACCGACCGCGTGGCCCCCCGCGGCCCCTTTTCCGGGACGAGACGGCAGTCGTAATACCGTGTTCCGCTCGGGGCCGGAAATGCGAACTCGAGTCGCTCGGGCCGTCCGGTCGCCAGGACCCGCCGCAGGGCCGCGTCCCACACCTCGACCAGTTCGGACGGCATCCCCAGTTCGCGGTTCGTCTTGCCCACGAAGTCCTGCGCCGGGCGGCCGGTCACGCGCTCGATCGTAGGACTGGCGTAGAGATGCCGCAGATGCGGGTCGAAGCGCGCGATGATGTCGGGCAGGTTCTCGACCAGCGTCTTGAACTGCCCCTCGGCGCGGCGCAGATGCGTGGCGCCCTCGCGAACCTCTCTCGCCAGGCCGTTCCGGTCCTTCCGGAGGCCGTTGATGGTGCGGCTGTTGAGCATCGACACGGCGGCCATCTCGGCGAAGACCTCGGCGAGTCGGGAGTCGGCCGCAAAGAAGCCCCCGGGCTTGTCGATCAGGCCGACCAGCCCGGCGACCTCTTCGGCGATGACGACCGGTACGACGAGGAAGCTCTCCGGCGTCGGCCGTTGGTCGCCAGGCGGCGCTTGGGCCGCGCCCTTCGCCAGATCGTTGGCGATGACGGCCCTGCCGGCCTTGGTGGCGCGTGCGCAGAGGCGGCGGAACGGCTCGGGCACGCCGGCCGAGGCGTCGAGTTCCAGGCGGCCGGGATCGAGGCAGACGACCTCGACGCTCTTCCCGTCCGGCGAGGTCACGGCCAGGAACCCGGCGTCCGCCCCGAGGATTGTCTTGCACGCACCCAGGACCGGCCGCGCCGCATCGGCAAAAGCGCGGTTCTCCAGCACCGCCCGTGCCGCCGCCAGCAACGCGGCGACTTCACGGCCTCGACCGTTCGTCTTTCCCTGCTGTTCCGGCGACTTCTTCATCGGACCTTCCTCACGCTGCGACGGACAGCGTCGATGCCTCCGGACGAGCCCTCGGTCGGTCTGCGAAGGCGGGAAAGCGCGGCCCGGGGGCGGATGCTTGCGAAAAATATACCACCGGTCGCCCCGATGCGGGTCGCTTCCGCGCCGGCCGGGCGGGACGGCGGCCGGGTAGTTCCTACCTACCGCGCGGCTTCGCTCCCGAGTAGAAAGTGCGCTTCACGGCTGCCGGGACGAAGGAGCACTATTGCGGTGCGCACGGAAGGGGAAGGTATTCCATGAAACGCGCCGGAGTGACAGGGTTTTCGGTCGTCTGCCGCGCTGCCGGCGCAAGGCGGGCCGCGGTGCGAGCCGAACCCGATGCGCGGGCGGGTGCGAGGCCCCCGGCTCTCCTGGAGCTGCAGTGGCGAGGCCGCGGCGGCAAGTTCCGCCACCTCGTTCTCACCCCGGGTGGGTTGCGGCGAGCGCTCGGGAACTCCGGCATCGTCGCCCTGTTCGCTCTCGCCGTCGGCGGCGCTCTCTTTGTGCGCTCGGATCGTTTCCCGAGGCTTTTCGGACTCGACCCGGTCGTGCGCGAGAACACGGAACTGAAGGCACGGCACGCCGCACTGCGCGAGCGGGCGTTCGACGCTGCCGCGCAACTCGACGAGCGCATCGAGCTGGGGCGCAGGATGCTCGGGATGGCCGAAACCCCGGCACATGCCTGGGAGGATCAGAGCCTGCGCCTGCCGGCGAGAGACGCCGGGGACGACGCGATCCTCGCCTGGATCTCGGAGCAGGAGGCGCGGCTCGCGGCGATCGGGAACGAACTGGCCGCTGGCCGGGTTGGGACGGGCGGAGAGCAGGCGTCGGTCCCGGCGCCGGCAAACAGGGCGGTACCAGTGCGCGGCGCCGCGATGCTCCAGATGGCGGGCCTGGGTTCAGCCGGGCATCGAGAAGCGGCGCCGACCAGGCGTTGACGACCACGCAGGAGGTGATCACTGTTCGGACGGCGCCGCCCCGAGAAGGCGATGCCTCTCAGGGGCGAGCTTCTAAGCCCCGAGGGGCTTGAGGAGCGCGCCAAGACGCTCGCCGCCGGCTTCACGCTGGCGCCCGCGTCGCGTCTCGGTGGGCGCGACTGTGCTGCCGCGGCTGGAAGGAAACATCCGCGCCCTGAGCGCGGCGTACCGCTCCCTCGCCGACGACGTCCACCAAGGCGTCGCCGTCTCCGCCGGCGGCCGAGTGGCTGCTCGACAACTTTCACCTCGTCGAGTCGGAGGCGCGCGCCGTGCGGCACGACCTCCCGGTCCGGTACTACCGGAAGCTGCCGAAGCTCGCGGCGCGCGAGTTCTCGGGCAAGGCCCGCATCCATGCGCTGGCGCTCGAGCTGATCCGGCACGGCGACGGGCGGCTCGACGCGGAGCGGCTCACGCGGTTCATCCTCGCGTTTCAGACCGTGGCGCCGTTGACGATCGGCGAGCTCTGGGCGTGGCCCAGCATGCTCAAGCTCGCGCTCGTCGAGAACCTGAGGCTCCTGACCGACGGAATCGTTGCCGGGCGGGCGGCACGCCTGGAGGCGGACGCCGCCCTCGGGCGCCTGGAAGAGGCGATGCCTCCCGGCCCTCTTCCCGACGCCCCTCCCGAACGCCTTCGTGGCGCAGCTCCGGCAGCGGATGCGCGAGTACGACCCCCGCGTGTCCCCCCTCGCCGCCGCGGTGGAGCAGGCGCTTGCCGGGCGAGGGACGACGCCTGAGGATGCGGTCCGCTCCGAGAACCAGCACCAGGCCACCGACCAGGTCTCCACCGGCAACACGGTGACGAGCCTCAGGTTCTGCGCGACGCTCGACTGGAGCCGCTTCGTGGAGCTGGTCAGCCGGGTGGAGGAGATCCTGCGCCGGGACCCGGCCGGGGTCTACCCGCGGATGGACTTCGCCAGCCGCGACCGCTACCGGCACGCGGTGGAGGATCTTGCCGAGCCGACCGGCGAGGCGCAGGTGCGCGTGGCGCTACGCACCGTCGAGAGCGCCCGCCGGGCCGCGGAGCGAAGAGGAGTCGGCGACAGGGCGGCGCACGTCGGCCATCACCTGATCGGCCCGGGCCGGCGCGGCCTCGAAATCGACGTGGCGTATCCGCCCGCGCCTCGCCAACCGACTCCGCCGTTGGGCCTTCGCCCATGCAACCGCGGCGTACCTCGGCGGCATCGGTCTGCTGACCGGCTTCGGCGTTCTCGGTGCTTACGCCTACGCCGGCGCCGCGCGGCGCCGGGATGGCGACGGCCGCGGCCTTGCTCGCGCTGCTCCCCGCGAGCGAGCTCGCTCTGCTCGTCGTCCAGCGCATCGTGGCCGCGCTGGTGCCGCCGCGCCGGCTCCCCCGCCTCGATCTCGGCGAAGGGATCCCCGAGAGCGCCCGCACGATGGTGGTCGTGCCGGTGCTCCTTGGCAGCGTCGGGGAGGTCGAGCGGCTCCTGGCGCACCTGGAGGTGCAGGCGCTCGGCAACCTCGACCCCGGAATCCACTTCGCGGTCCTCTCGCGACTTCAAGGACGCGCGGACGCTCTCGGTGGCCGGTGACGACGAGATCCTGGCCGCAGCGGTGGCGGGATCGAGGCGCTCAACCGCCGGCACCTGCCCGAGGGGAACGACCGCTTCTACCTGTTCCACCGCGATCGGCAGTGGAACCCGAAGGAGGGCGTCTTCATGGGGTGGGAGCGCAAGCGGGGGAAGATCGAGGAGTTCAACCGCCTGTTGCGCTCCGCGACCGACACCAGCTTCTCCGTCAAGGTCGGGGACCTCTCGATCCTCCCGTCGGTGCGCTACGTCCTCACCCTGGACGCCGACACGCGACTCCCGCAGGGGCGCCGCAAGGACCCTGATCGGGATCATCTCGCACCCGCTCAACAGGCGGTCGTCGACCCCGCCCTCCGGAGGGTCACCGAGGGCTACGGCATCCTCCAGCCGCGCGTGAGCGTCAACCTCGGGAGCGCCGGCGGCTCGCTGTTCGCGCGGGTGTACGCCGGGCACACCGGCGTCGACCCCTACACGACGGCGGTCTCGGACACCTACCAGGACCTGTTCGGCGAAGGAGCCTTCACCGGCAAAGGACTGTACGACGTCGACGCCTTCCAGGCGACCGTCGGCTGGCGCGTCCCCGAGAACGCGCTGCTGTCGCACGACCTCTTCGAGGGGCTGCACGCACGGACCGCGCTCGTCTCCGACGTGGAGGTGGTGGACGACTACCCCGCCAACGTCCTCGCGCACGCGCGGCGGCAGAACCGCTGGGTGCGCGGCGACTGGCAGATCCTCGCCTGGCTCTTCCCGCTGGTCCCGACGCCGCAGGGCTTCGTGAAGAACCGCCTCCCGCTCATCAGTCAGTGGAAGATCCTCGACAACCTCCGCCGCAGCCTCGTGGCGCCCGCGCTCCTCGCCTACTTCGCGGCCGCGTGGACCTCCTGCCGGGGAGCCCCCTCGCCTGGACCCTGGGCGGTCTCGCGGTCGTTGCCTTCCCGTTCGTCGCCTCCCTGTTCCATCTCCTGGAGCGGCGCCCCGCGCACGAGCCGGCTCGCGTCCACCTTCGAGGCGTCGTGGAGGACTTGAGCACCGCCTTCGCGCAGGCGCTCCTGACGCTGGTCTTCCTCCCATTTCACGCGTGGGAGATGGTGCATGCCATCGCCTGACCCTCGTCCGGCTCGTCATCACGAAGCGCCGCCTCCTCGACTGGGAGACGGCGGCCGCGCAGGCGGCGCGGGCCACGCGGGTCTTCCGGGAGGGGATGCGTTCCTTCTTCGTCGAGATGGCCGCGAGCCCGATCGCCGCCCTGGGACTCCTCGCCATCACGGTCGCCGTGCGTCCCGGCGCTCTTCCTCTGGCGCTCCCGTTCCTCGCCTTGTGGGCGGCGGCCCCCGCCTGCGCGTACTGGCTCAGCCAGCCGATGGTGCCACGCCAGCGGGAGCTGTCGCCGGAGGACGGCGATCTCCTGAGGAAGGTGGCGCAAGAGACCTGGCGCTATTTCGAGACGCTGGCCGGCCCCGAGGACCACTGGCTCCCTCCCGACAACCTTCAGGAAGACCGGGAACCGCTGGTGGCCCACCGGACCTCGCCGACCAACATCGGGCTGGGCCTCCTCTCCACGCTCGCGGCGCACGATCTGGGCCTGCTGCCGGCGGATGCGATGGTCGAAAGGCTCGAGGCGACGCTGACCACGGTCGAAGGGCTGGAGCACCACGAGGGGCACCTCCTGAACTGGTACGACACGCAAAACCTCGCGCCGCTCCTGCCGCGCTACGTGTCCACGGTGGACAGCGGCAACCTCGCGGGGGCGCTGCTCGCCCTCGCGGAAGGGTGCCGGCAACTGGGCGCGTCGCGACCGGAACCTGGCATCGCGCCTGTCCGACGTTGCCCGTCGCGCGGCGGCCCTGGCGGACGGGATGAACTTCGCCTTCCTCTACGACCGCCAGCGTCAGCTCTTCTCGATCGGCTATCGCCTGGCCGACGCCGGCGGGCCGGGGCGACCGGACGGCGCCTACTACGACCTCCTGGCCTCGGAGTCGCGCCTCGCGAGCTTCTTCGCCATCGCCAAGGGCGACGTCCCGCAAAGCCACTGGTTCCACCTGGGACGGCTCGTGGTCAGCGTGGAAGGCGTCCCGACGCTCGTCTCCTGGAGCGCGACGATGTTCGAGTACCTGATGCCGCTCCTGCTGATGAGGACGTATCCGGGGACGCTCCTCGACCAGAGCTGCCGCATGGTCATCAGGAAGCAGATCCGGTACGGGCGCGAACGGCACGTTCCGTGGGGAGTCTCCGAGTCCGCCTACGACCTGACCGACCGGCTCGGCAACTACCAGTACAAGGAGTTCGGCGTCCCGGGCCTGGGGTTGAGGCGAGGGCTGGCCGACGAGCTCGTCGTCGCTCCCTACGCGACCGCGTTGGCCGCTCTCCTGGAGCCGGCCAAAGCCGCACGAAACCTGCGGCGCCTGACGGGCGAGGGAGCCGAGGGGGCGCTCGGATACTACGACGCCATCGACTACACGGCGCGGAAGCCGGACGAGAGCGGCGAGGAGGCGGCCGTGCGGCCCGGCGCCGGCGTCGTCGTGAAGACCCACCTGGCGCACCACCAGGGGATGACGCTCGTCGCCATCGCCAACGTCCTTCTGGGCGACGTGATGGTGGACCGGTTCCATGCGGACCCGCGCATCCAGGCGACCGAGCTCCTCTTGCAGGAACGGATCCCGCGCGAGGCGCCCGTCATCGAGCCGCGCCCGGCCGAGGAGACCCGAGCCGAACCGCCCGCGCTTGCTCGCGCCCCGCGCCGCTTCCGCTCGCCGCACACGCCGTACCCGCGTGCGCAGATCCTCTCGAACGGCAGCTACGTCGCGATCGTCACGAACGGGGGCGGCGGGACGAGCTTCTGCCGCGGCCGCGCCGTGACGCGATGGCGGGAGGACCGCACCTGCGATCCCGGAAGCCAGTTCGTCTACCTGCGCGACGTCCACACGGGCGCCGTCTGGTCCGCGGCCTACCAGCCCACGGCCAAGGAGCCCGACAGCTACCTCGTGGAGTTCCTCGCCGAGAAGGCGACCTTCGAGCGGCTCGACCACGACATCGCAACGCGCCTCGAGGTCGCCGTCTCACCAGGGGACGACGCCGAGATCCGGCGCGTCTCGCTGACCAACCGGAGCGATCGCCCCCGCGAGATCGAGCTGACGAGCTACGTCGAGATCGGTCTGGGGTCCGTCGACGAAGACGTCGCCAACCCCGCGTTCGGGAAGCTCTTCGTCGAGACGGAGTGGATCGCCGAGAATACGGCCCTGCTGGCGCGGCGCCGGCCTCGCGGCCCGCACGACCCGGCGCTCGTCGCGTTCCACGTGCTCTCGATGCAAGGACCGACGCAAGCGCAGGTCGAGTGGGAGACCGACCGCATGCGCTTCCTGGGGCGCGGGCGCGGCCCCGACGACCCAACGGCCATGGACGGGCGCGCGCTCTCGGGGACGACCGGCGCGGTCCTCGACCCGATCCTGAGCCTCCGGACCCGGCTGCGGCTTGCGCCCGGGGGGTTCGCCCGCGTCTCGTTCACGACCGGCGTCGCCGCCGACGAGCCGGCCGCGCGCGAGTGTGCGCAGAAGTACCACGACCACGGCGTCGCCGCCCGCGCCTTCGCCCTGGCCTACACGCAGGCGCAGATGTCGCAGCGGCATCTCGGCATCTCGGTCGAACAGGCCCAGCTCACCGAACGGCTCGCGTCCCGTGTCTTCTTCTCCGACGCGTCCCTCCGGGCCGACGGGGAGACGCTGGCGAAGAACACGCTCGGGCAGGACGGCCTCTGGAGGTTCGGCATCTCGGGCGACCTCCCGATCGTCCTCGTCCGCGTCAAGGAACCGGACGACGTGCAGCTCGCCCGGCAGGTCCTGACCGCCCACGAGCACTGGCGCCTGAAGGGGCTGAAGGCGGACGCCGTGATCCTGAACGAGCACCCGGCAAGCTACCGCGAAGAGACGAACCAGCAGCTCACGCAGCTCGTCGACGGCGGCCCGTGGAGCGCCTGGAAGGGGAAGCCCGGCGGCGTGTACCTCCTCCGAGCCGATTCGATCCCGGAGGCCGAGACGATCCTGCTGAGCGTGGTCGCCCAGGCGGTCCTCTCCGGCGACCGCGGCACCCTGGAGCAGCAGCTCGACCAGCCGGAAGCGGAGCCCCCGCTCCCGGTTGGGCAACGCGCCGGCCGACGAGGCCCCGGACACGGGACCGCCGGAAGCCGGACCGGAGCCACCGCCGCTTCTCCTCGAAAACGGTCTCGGCGGCTTCACCCGTGACGGCCGCGAGTACGCCGTCGTCCTCGAGGGCGAGCGGGAGACGCCGCTCCCGTGGATCAACGTTCTCGCCAACCCGCGCTTCGGGAGCATCGTCACCACCTCCGGCGCGGCCCACACCTGGGCCGAGGACAGCCGCGAGAACCGGCTCACGCCGTTCGCCAACGACCCCGTCACCAACCCGACCGCCGAGGCGATCTTCGTCCGCGACGAGGAGAGCGGCGCCCTGTGGGGCGCCACGCCGGCGCCCCTGCGGCGCACCCCGCGCACGCCGCGCTGGGTGGTGCGCCACGCGGCGGGCGTGACGCGCTTTTCCCATGCCGCGCACGGCATTGCGCAAGAGCTGGCGGTCTTCGTGGCGCGGGACGAACCCGTGAAGCTGTCCCTCCTGACGTTGACGAACCGCTCCGACCGGCCGCGGCGCCTCACCCTCTTCTCGTACAACGAGTGGTTGCTCGGCCCACCGATTGCGAGCGGTCCGAGGTTTGTCGCGACGGAGCTCGACGGCGCAACCGGCGCGGTCCTGGCGCGCGACCTGTACAGCCCGGAGAGGGAGCGCGTCGCGTTCGCCGCCGCGAGCGAGCCGCTCCTTGCCGCCACGGGGGACCGTCTGGAGTTCCTCGGCCGCAACGGTTCGCTCGCGCGTGCGGCCGCGCTCGGCCGGCCGCTGCTGTCGAACCGGTTCGGCGCCGGCCTCGATCCGTGCGCGGCGTTGCAGACGGCGGTGGACCTCGAGCCCGGCGCGACGCGGAGCGTCGTGTTCCTCCTCGGGCAGGGACGGGACGCGGCGGAGGCCCGCGCGCTCCTGCGGCGGTTCGCGGGCCGTGACGGTGCGGCAGCTGCCGCGGCCGAGCTGGCCGCGGTGGAGGCGTCCTGGGAGGACACGCTGGGCGCCGTGCGCGTCACCACCCCCGACGACTCCTTCGACCTCCTGGTCAACAGGTGGCTCCTCTACCAGGACCTGGCGTGCCGCGTCTGGGCGCGCTCCGCCTACTCCCAGTCGAGCGGCGCGTACGGCTTCCGCGACCAGTTGCAGGACGTGCTGGCGCTCATGTTCACGCGGCCGGACCTCACCCGCGAGCACCTCCTGCGCGCGGCCGCGCGCCAGTTCGTGGAGGGGGACGTGCAGCACTGGTGGAGCGCCCCGGGCGGCCAGGGCATCCGGACGCACTGCTCGGACGATCTTCTCTGGCTCCCCTACGCGACGGCCGAGTACGTCAAGACCACGGGGGACCGCGCCGTCCTCGACGAGCAGGTGCCTTTCCTGGAGGCGCCTCCCGTTCCGCCCGGAGAGCCCGAAGCGTACGGGATCCCGGCCATCTCCCGCGAGACGGGCACGCTGTTCGAGCACGGCGTCAGGGCCGTGGATCGCGCGCTCACCGCCGGCGCGCACGGCCTGCCGCTCATCGGGAGCTGCGACTGGAACGACGGCTACAACCGCGTCGGCCCCGAGGGTCGCGGGGAGAGCGTCTGGGTCGGCTGGTTCCTCCACGCCGTCCTGGGAGCGTTTGCCCCGTTGTGCGAGGAGCGGGGTGATGCGCCCAGAGCGGCGCGCTACCGCGCCGAGCGCGAGCGCCTGGGAACCATGCTGGAGCAGAGCCTGGGACGGCGAGTGGTACCGGCGCGCGTACTTCGACGACGGCACGCCGCTGGGTTCGTCCCAGAACGACGAGGGGAAGATCGACTCGATCGCCCAGACCTGGGCCGTTCTCTCGGGCGCGGCGCCGAGAAAGCGCGCCGAGCGTGCGATGAGCGCCGTGCGCACCCACCTGGTCCGGCGCGGCTCGGGCGTCATCCTGCTCCTGACGCCGCCGTTCGATCACACGGCCCTCGACCCGGGGTACATCAAGGGCTACATCCCGGGGATCCGCGAGAACGGAGGCCAGTACACGCACGCGGCGGCGTGGGTCGTCCTCGCGCTCGCGCGCCTCGGGAGCGGCGACGAGGCGGTGGAGCTCTTCCACATGCTCAACCCCATCAACCACTCGCGGACGGCGAGCGAGGTCGAGAGGTACATGACCGAGCCCTATGCGGTCGCGGGGGACGTCTACGACCACCCGGCGCACCGGGGACGCGGCGGCTGGACCTGGTACACCGGCTCGGCCGGCTGGATGTACCGGGTCGGATTGGAAGGGATCCTCGGGCTCCAGCGCCGCGGCTGCATGCTTCACGGTGGACCCGTGCATCCCGTCGTCGTGGCCGACCTACTCGATCGAATGGCGCTTCGGGACGACGCACTACACGATCGTCGTGGAGAACCCGGAGCGGCGCTGCGGGGGCGTGGCGAGCGCCGAGCTCGACGGATCGCCCGCCGACCCGGCGGCGATTCCGCTCTCCGACGACGGGCGCGCGCATCGCGTGCGGGTCGTGCTCGGAGCCGATCGCGACGCGCCGCCGGGCCCCACGCGGCCACCGAACCCCCGTGCAACCGGCGGGTCCGGGTGAGCCATGGGATCGAGACTCGGCGGTCGGCCGTTCGGGTGGGAACGATCGCGCTGGCGGCGCCGCGGACGCCCCCTCGAGGAGATATGGCGATGAACGTGAGCCCCCTGGCAGGAAAACCCCCGGAACCATCGATGCTGGTCGACGTGCCCACACTCGTCACCGCCTACTACACGGAGCGTCCCGATCCTTCCGTGCCTGCGCAACGGGTCATGTTCGGCACCTCGGGACATCGCGGCTCCGCATTCGACAGGTCCTTCAACGAATGGCACATCCTCGCCATCACCCAGGCCATTTGCCTGTACCGCAGGCGGCAGAAGATCGATGGCCCGCTGTTTCTCGGCATGGACACCCACGCGCTCTCGGTCCCGGCTCTTGCCAGCGCGCTCGAGGTGCTGGCGGCCAACGGAGTGGAGGTCATGCTCGCGGAGGGAGACGAATACACCCCGACCCCTGTCGTCTCGCATGCGATTCTCACCTACAACCACGGGCGCACGACCGGGTTGGCCGACGGTGTCGTGATCACGCCGTCGCACAATCCGCCCCATGACGGTGGCTTCAAGTACAACCCGCCCAGCGGCGGGCCGGCGGAACACGCCGTCACGGATTGGATCGAGGCGAAGGCGAACAGCTTCCTCGAGAGTGGCCTTCGGGGTGTCAAGAGGATTCCATTGGAGAGAGCTCTTCGCGCCTCGACGACGCACCGGCATGATTACCTCGATGCCTACGTGAGCGACCTCGGCAACGTGCTCGACATGGACGCCATTCGGGGCGCCAAGATCAAAATGGGCGTCGATCCGCTCGGCGGCGCCGGGGTCCACTACTGGGGGCCGATCGCCGAGCGCTACGGGTTGAACCTCACCGTCGTCAACGAGGCCGTCGATCCGACGTTCCGGTTCATGACGGTCGATTGGGACGGCCAGATCCGCATGGACCCCTCATCGCCCTATGCGATGCAGAGCTTGATCGATCTGAAGGATCGCTTCGAGATCGCCTTCGCCTGCGACACCGACCACGACCGGCACGGGATCGTCACCCCGGAGCGCAGGACTGCTGCCGCCCAACCACTACCTCGCGGTCGCCATCTTCTATCTCTTCCAGCACCGGCCGGAGTGGCGCGGGAAAGCGGCGGTCGGCAAGACGGTGGTGAGCAGCCAGATGATCGACCGCGTCACCGCGAAGCTCGGGCGGACGCTCTACGAGGTGCCGGTCGGCTTCAAGTGGTTCGTGGACGGGCTGCTCGACGGTTCGCTCGGCTTCGGCGGGGAAGAGAGCGCGGGCGCATCGTTCCTCCGCCGGGATGGCAGCGTCTGGACGACGGACAAGGACGGGATCGTCCCGGCGTTGCTCGCGGCGGAGATCATGGCGCGGATGGACCGCGATCCGGGCGAGCTCTACCAAGAACTCACGCGCGAGTTCGGCGAGCCTGTGTATGACCGGGTCGAGGCGCCGGCCACTCCCGAACAGAGAGCGCGACTGGCAAAGCTGTCACCGGAGCAGGTCCAGATCAACGAGCTGGCCGGCGAGAAGATCCAGGCCCTCCTCAGCAACGCGCCGGGCAACGGCGCCCCGATCGGCGGGCTGAAAGTGGTGGCCGAGAGCGGATGGTTCGCGGCGCGCCCGTCGGGGACGGAAGACATCTACAAGATCTACGCGGAGAGCTTCCGCGGAGAGGGTCATCTGCGCCGCATCCTGGAAGAAGCGCAGACAATCGTCAACGACGCGCTGGCCCGAACGCCGCAGCGGTCCGCCACGAAGTGCGCGAACTGAATGCGCATCGCGTTCGAGCGTTCAGCCTCGGCGGGTTTGCGGTGTGCCGCGTTCTCAGCCTGGGTTGCGAAAGGAGATGCCGATGATGAAGACCACGGCTCTATCCCAAGAGCTGCTTTACAAGATTGACGCCTACTGGCGGGCCGCGAACTACATCTCGGTCGGTCAGATCTATCTCTACGACAACCCTCTGCTCAAGCGGCCGCTGGCGCTCGCGGACGTGAAGCACATGCTGCTGGGGCACTGGGGCACCACCCCCGGGCAGAACTTCATCTACGCGCACCTGAACCGGGTGATCAAGAAGTACGACCTCGACATGATCTACGTCTCCGGCCCCGGGCACGGGGGCCCGGCCGTCGTCGGCAACACCTACCTCGAGGGCACGTACAGCGAGATCTACCCCGACATCAGCCAGGACGAGGCGGGCTTGCGCAAGCTCTTCGTCCAGTTCTCCTTCCCCGGAGGGA
>CAVVEO010000006.1:0-268260 GCA_963747245.1 uncultured Acidobacteriota bacterium | reverse complement strand
CAAGGCTCACCGGCGCGCGTTGTGAGGGATGAGGTGCTGCTATGTTGATGCCGAAGAAAGTCAAGTTTCGCAAGCAACAGCGCGGCCGCCGCAGGGGCCTTGCGACCCGGGGCGGTGAGCTGTCGTTCGGCGACTACGGTCTCCAGGCGCTCGAGCCGGGCTGGGTCACGGCCCGCCAGATCGAGGCGGCCCGTGTTGCGATGACGCGCCACGTGAAGCGCGGCGGCAAGATCTGGATCCGGGTCTTCCCGGACAAGCCGATCACGAAGAAGCCGGCCGAGACCCGCATGGGCAAGGGCAAGGGCGCGCCGGAGGAATGGGTGTGCGTCGTCAAGCCGGCGCGGATCCTCTACGAGATGGAGGGGGTGACGGAGGACGTGGCCCGCGAGGCGATGCGCCTGGCGGCTCACAAGCTTCCGATCAAGACCCGCTTCGTGGCACGGGGGCAGGTGCGATGAAAGCGAACGAACTGCGGGAGAAGTCGATCCAGGAGTTGCGGAACTCCGAGACCGAGCTCAAGGAGCAGCTTTTCAAGCTGCGTTTCCAAAAGGCCACCGGTCAGATCGCAAACCCGGCCAAGATCCGTCTCGTGCGCAAGGACATCGCGCGCGTCGAGACGATCCTCGCCGAGCGCCTCAGGGAAGCGGAGTGAGTCATGGATAACGCGACCAAGACCAAGGGCATCACCAAGGTCGGCACCGTCGTGTCCGACGCCATGGACAAGACGGTCGTCATCAGGGTGGAGAGCCTCGTCATGCACAAGCTCTACCACCGCTTCGTGCAGCGCGCCCGGAAGTTTATCGCGCACGACGAGGCCAACGTCTGCAAGGTCGGCGACAAGGTGCAGATCAGGGAGTGCCGTCCGCTCTCCCGGAGCAAGCGGTTCCGGGTCGTGCGCGTGATCGAGCGGGCTTCGTGAGGAGGCGGCCATGATCCAGATGCAGACGATGCTGACGGTGGCCGACAACTCGGGGGCCAAGAAGCTGCAGGCGATCCGGCAGCTCGGCGGCTCCAACGCCGGCCGGTACGCCCGGATCGGAGACGTGATCGTCTGCGCGGTCAAGGAGGCGGTCCCCGACTCGCAGGTGAAGAAGGGGACGGTCGTGCGGGCGGTGATCGTGCGCACCCGCAGCAGCCAGCGGCGGAAGGACGGCTCCTACATTCGGTTCGACGACAACGCGGCGGTGCTGATCAACGCCCAGAAGGAACCGATCGGGACCCGCGTGTTCGGGCCGGTGGCGCGCGAATTGCGCGAGCGACGCTTCATGAAGATCGTGTCGCTCGCGCCGGAAGTGCTCTAGGAGGCGGCGATGGCGAATAGCTTCAAGATCAAGAAGGGCGATCAGGTTCAGGTCATCGCCGGCAAGGACAGGGGCAAGAAGGGGAAAGTCATGCGGGTGGACCGCAAGGCGGCCCGGTTGGTGGTCGAGCACGTCAACATGCTCAAGCGCCACACCAAGGCGAACCCCGGCAAGGGCGTGGCAGGCGGCATCGTGGAGCGGGAGGCGCCGATCGCGGTGTCGAACGTGATGGTGATCTCGGCTGACACGAACCGCCCGACGCGAGTGGGCTACAAGGTTCTCGAGGATGGCCGCAAGGTCAGGCTCGCAAAGGTCGATGGCGCGATTCTCGACCAATAAGGAAGAGAGGGTACGATGGCGCGCTTGAAAGAGAAGTACGAGAAGGAAGTGATCCCGAAACTCGAAAAGGAGTTTGGGATCTCCAACGCGATGGCGGTGCCGCGGATTACCCGGGTCGTTTGCAACCTCGGCCTGGGCGAGGCGCCGCGCAACAACAAGCTGATGGACCAGGCGGTGGACGAGCTGATGGCGATCACCGGCCAGCGCCCGACGGTCCGCAAGGCCCGCAGGTCGATTGCGCAGTTCAAGCTCCGGGCGGGGATGCAGATCGGGTGTGCGGTGACGCTGCGGCGCGACCGCATGTATGAGTTCCTGGACCGCCTGGTCAACATCTCGTTGCCGCGCGTCCGCGACTTCCGCGGCTTGTCGCCGAAGGGCTTCGACGGGCGCGGCAACTTCACGATGGGGATCCGCGACCACTCGATCTTCCCGGAGATCGATTACACCAAGGTCGAGACCCCCAAGGGGATGAACGTGACCGTGGTCACCACGGCCAGGACCGACGACCAGGCCCGGTTTCTCCTGCAGGAACTCGGCTTTCCGTTTGTGAAAGGTTAGGAGGGCGCTGTGGCTCGTACCTGTCTTATCGCCAAATCGCTGCGGCCGCCGAAGTTCCGCGTGCGGCACCGCAACCGTTGCAAGCTCTGCGGCCGTCCGCGCGCGTACATGCGCAAGTTCGAGCTGTGCCGGCTGTGCTTCCGCAAGCTTGCCCTGGAGGGATACCTCCCGGGCGTGACCAAGGCGAGCTGGTAGGGGGTGTGTGATGACGATGACTGATCCGATCGCCGACCTCCTCACCCGGATCCGCAACGCGGTGCTCGTGGGCAAGGACCGCTGCGACGCGCCGGCGTCCAAGGTCAAGCTCGAGCTGTCGAAGATCCTCCAGGAGGAGGGGTTCATCCGCACCTTCAAGGTGCTGGAGGAAGGCCCGCAGGGCACGCTGCGGCTCTACCTGCGCTACTCGCCGGACGGCGAGCCCGCGATCCACGGGGTGGAGCGCGTCTCCCGACCCGGCCTGCGGGTGTACCGCGGCGTCGAGGAACTGCCCGAGGTCCGGGGCGGCATGGGCGTCGCGGTGATCTCGACCTCCAAGGGGCTCATGACCGACGCCAAGGCGCGCGAGTCGCGCCTCGGCGGCGAGGTCATGTGCCGCATGTGGTAGGGAGGCTGCCATGTCTCGCATCGGAAAGAACCCCATCCCGGTCCCGAAGGCGGTCCAGGTGAGCGTCGCGGACGGGTTGGTGCAGGTCAAGGGGCCGAAGGGCGCGCTGCACTACCCGGTTCCCGCCGGGATCAACGTCGCCGTCGAGGGCGAGCAGGTCGTGGTGACCCGGACGGGCGACCTGCCCTCGGTGAGGGCGTTGCACGGTCTCGTCCGCGCGTTGCTCGCCAACGCCGTCAGCGGCGTTACCTCGGGCTTCAAGCGCGAGCTCGACATCGTCGGCGTCGGCTACAAGGCGGAGCTCAAGGGGCCTCGCGAGCTGGTGCTCTCCCTCGGCTTCTCCCACCAGGTGACCTACAAGGCGCCGGAGGGCGTGGCCATCAGCTACGACGCGAAGGCCAACCGGCTCACCATCGAGGGCGTCGACAAGCAGAGGGTCGGCCAGGTCGCGGCCGAGATCCGCAGCGTGCGCCCCCCCGACGTGTACAAGGGCAAGGGCGTCAAGTACTCCGACGAGGTCTTGAAGCTCAAGGCCGGGAAGACGGGAGCGTAACGCCATGGCGCAATTGAAGGACAGAAGGCAGCGGCGTCATCGCATCCACCTGCGAATCCGCAAGGTGGTGGCCGGCACCGCCGAGCGCCCGAGGTTGGCGGTGTTCCGGTCGCTCGCGAACGTCTACGCGCAGCTCATCGACGACACGAAAGGCGCGACCCTGGTCGCCGCTTCGACGGTGGAGAACGACCTTCGCAAGGACCTGGCCCACGGCGGCAACAAGGCGGCGGGCCGCGCCGTCGGCAAGGCGATCGCCGAGCGGGCGAAGGACAAGGGGATCACCTCGGTGGTGTTCGACCGAGCCGGCTTCCGATACCACGGCGTGGTCAAGGAGCTGGCGGACGCGGCCCGCGAAGCGGGTCTGAAGTTCTAGGGGTAAAGCGATGAGCGAGCGGGATAGCCAATTTATCGATCACGTGGTGAACATCAACCGCGTCACCAAGGTCGTGAAGGGTGGAAAGAACTTCTCGTTCTCCGCCCTGGTGGTCGTCGGTGACGGGAACGGCAAGGTCGGCTTCGGCACGGGCAAGGCCCGCGAGGTGCCCCAGGCGATCCGCAAGGCGACCGAGGCCGCCCGGCGCGTGATGATCACCGTGCGCCGAAAGGGCACGACGATCCCGCACGAGGTGATCGGGCATTTCGGCGCGGGCAGGGTGCTGCTCCGGCCGGCTTCGCCCGGCACCGGCGTGATCGCCGGCGGCGCCGTGCGCGCGATCGCGGAGGCCGCGGGGATCGCGGACGTCCTGACCAAATCGCTCGGGACGACCAACCCGCACAACCTGGTGCGGGCGACGTTCGAGGCGCTCGAGCAGCTCACCACGACGGACGAGGTGTCGCTGCTGCGCCGCGGCGTCGGCGAGACCGAGGTCGTCGAGGAAGCCGAGCTCGTGAGCGGCCCGCTCCCGGAGGTCGAAGTATGACGACCCGCCGCAAGACGACGGCTGCGACGCTGCGCATCACACAGGTGCACAGCATCATCGGAAACCAGGAACGGGTGAAGAGGGTGGTCACCGACGGCCTCGGGCTCGGCCGCATCGGCCGCTCGGTCGTGCTGCCCGACAACCCCTACACCCGCGGGATGATCGCCAAGGCCGCACACATCGTGACGTTCGAGGAGGTGGCCGCGCAAGCGCACGCCGCCAAGCCCGCGCCGGCGGCGGTCGAGGTCCCGGAAGCGGTCGACAAGCTGGTCGAAGCGGCGGTGGCGACCGCCGAGAAGGCGCCGCGCAAGAAGAAGGCCGTCGAGGCGGAGGCCGCCGGCAAGCCGGCCAAGGCCCCGGCGCGAGCCCCTCGCGCGCGCGCCGCGGCGAAGGACGAGGAGTAGGCCATGGAACTCCACAACCTATCACCCAAGGCAGGATCGCGAAAGGACCGCAAGCGGGTCGGTCGCGGGCCCGGCTCGGGCAACGGCAAGACCGCCGGCAAGGGCCACAAGGGTCAGCTCTCGCGGTCGGGTCACAGCCACAAGCGCAACTTCGAGGGCGGCCAGATGCCGCTCGTGCGCCGGATGCCCAAGCGCGGGTTCACGAATATCTTCCGCAAGGAGTTCGTGATCGTCAACGTCGGCCAGCTCGAGCGCTTTCCGGCCGGCGCCGAGGTCACGCCGGACCTGCTGCTCGCCGAGGGCGTCATCTCGAGGCTCCGCGACGGCTTGAAGATCCTCGGGGACGGGTCGTTGTCCCGCAAGCTGGTCGTGCGCGCGCACAAGTTCTCCAAGAAGGCGCAGGACGTGATTCAGGCCGCCGGCGGCACCTGCGAGGTCATCGGGCAATGATCGAGACCTTGCGCAACATCTTCTCGATCCCGGACCTGCGCAAGCGGGTCGTCTTCACCTTCCTCCTGCTGGCGGTGTACCGACTCGGGGCTTTCATCCCGACGCCGGGCGTCGACCCGGTGGCGATCGCCGAGTTCACCAACCAGGCGAAGGGCACGCTCCTGGGGTTCCTGAACCTGTTCTCGGGCGGCGCGCTGGGACGCATGACGGTGTTCGCCTTGGGGATCATGCCGTACATCTCGGCCTCGATCATCCTGCAGCTCCTCACCGTGGTCTGGCCGTATCTGGAGAAGCTGTCCAAGGAAGGCGAGCTGGGGCGCAAGAAGATCACGCAGTGGACCCGGTACGGCACGGTCGTGATCTCGGTCGTGCAGTCGCTCGGGATCTCGTTCTTCCTCGAGAAGACCTCGGCCCCGGGCGGCCTCGCCCTCGTGCCGCACCCGGGCTGGGGGTTCCGCTTCATGACGGTGCTGACGCTCACCACCGGGACCGCGTTCGTGATGTGGCTCGGCGAGCAGATCACCGAGCGCGGGGTCGGCAACGGGATCTCGCTCATCATCTTCGCCGGCATCGTGGTCGGCTTGCCACGGGCCCTCATCAACACCTTTGAGGACCTGCGCACGGGCAGCATGTCGATCATCACCGCCCTGATCTTCATCGTGTTCGCCGTGATCGTGGTGGCGGCGATCGTCCTGATGGAGCGCGCCCAGCGCCGCATCCCGGTGCAGTACGCCAAGCGCGTCGTGGGCCGCAAGATGTACGGCGGGGCGAGCACCTACCTGCCGCTGCGCCTGAACACCGGAGGCGTGATCCCGGTGATCTTCGCCGCCTCGATCCTCTCCTTCCCGCAGACGATCGGCCAGATGCTGGACAACCCGATTATCAAGTCGATCACCCGCGCTCTGCAGTGGGGGGAGCCGCTGTACAACCTGGTCTACTTCGTCTCGATCATCTTCTTCTGCTACTTCTACACCTCGATCATCTTCAACCCGCAGGACACCGCCGAGAACATGCAGAAGTACGGCGGCTTCATCCCGGGCATCCGCCCCGGCCAGCGCACCGCCGATTTCATCGACATGACGCTCACCCGGATCACCCTGGTCGGCGCGATCTATCTGGCGATGGTCGCGATCCTCCCCGAGATCCTGATCGCGGGCTTCAAGGTGGCGACGATCCCGTTCATCGGCGGCACCCTCGACGCCTTCCTGCCGCGGTGGTTCACCGAGGGCCTGGGGATCAAGTTCTACTTCGGTGGCACCTCGCTGCTGATCGTGGTGGGTGTCGCCATGGACACCGTGCAGCAAATCGAGGCGCAGATGGTGATGCGCCATTACGACGGTTTCGTCAAGGGCCGCCGCATGCGCGGCCGCAGGGGGTGAACGGATGGTGACTCGAGCCCTCGACGTGGTTCTGCTCGGTCCTCCCGGCGCCGGCAAGGGGACGCAGGCCAAGCGCGTGGCGGCGGCGTTCGAGCTGCTCCACATCTCCACTGGAGACCTGCTGCGCGAGGAGGTCGCCAAGGCCACGGCTCTCGGTGAGGAGGCTAAGGGTTACATGAACCGGGGCGAGCTCGTTCCGGACGAGGTGGTGGGCAAGATGCTCGCCAAGCGCCTGCACAGTCAGCGGGCGGCGCTCGGTTGCGTGTACGACGGCTATCCGAGGACCAGCGCGCAGGGGATCCTTCTGGACGGGCTGCTGGCCGAGCTCGGCCGGCGCGTCGACGCGGTGCTCTACCTCAACGTGCCCGACTCGGACATCCTGGCCCGGATCACCGGTCGCCGGTCGTGCCCGTCGTGCGGCGCCGTCTACCACGTGAGGACGCAGCCGCCGAAGGTGGAAGGCGTGTGCAACGCGTGCGGCGTCGCCCTCGTGCAGCGCGAGGACGACCGTGAAGTGGTGGTGCGCGAGCGCCTGCGCGTCTACCGCGAGCACACCGCGCCGCTGCTCGACTACTACCGCGGGCGCAAGATCCTGCGGGAGGCGGACGGCGGGCTGGGCCCGGACGAGGTGTTCAAGCGGGTCAGGGAAGCGCTGGAGACCGTGCGGGCATGATGATCCTGAAGACCCCCGAGGAGCTGGCGATCATGGACCGGGCCAACGCCCTGGTCCACGAGACGCTGCGTCTGGTGGCGGGCGCCGCCAGGCCCGGGGTGTCGACGAAGGAGCTCGACCGGATGGCGGAGGAGCACATCCGCTCCCGCGGGGGCAAGCCGGCGTTTTTGGGGTACCGGGGGTACCCGGCGACGCTGTGCACCTCGGCGAACGACGTGATCGTGCACGGCATCCCGTCGGGTTCGCAGCTTCTCCGCGAGGGCGACATCCTGGGAGTGGACTGCGGCGTGGTCCTCGACGGGTTCGTGGGGGACGGGGCGGTGACGGTGGCGATCGGCGAGGTCCCCGCCGACGCCGCGCGCCTCATGCAGGTGACGAAGGAGTGCCTCGATCTGGCGGTGGATTTCGTCCGCCCCGGGCAGCGGCTCACCGACATCGGGGAGACGATCCAGGCCCACGCCGAGGGGGCCGGGTTCTCGGTGGTGCGCGAACTGGTCGGGCACGGGATCGGCCGGGCGATGCACGAGGACCCGCAGGTGTTCAACTACGGGCCCGGCGGCAGGGGGCCGGAGCTCAGGCCCGGCCTGGTCCTGGCGATCGAGCCGATGATCAACGCGGGGAAGGCCGGGGTCTCCTTCGACGACGACGGCTGGACAGCGCGGACCGAAGACGGTAAGCTTTCTGCCCATTTCGAGTATTCGGTGGCCGTGACCGAGAACGGCCCCTGGGTTCTCGGTGTGGGCGGAAGGTAGGGAGAGGGTATGGCGAAAGAGGAGGCCATCGAGGTGATGGCCACCGTGGTGGAGGCCCTACCGAACGCTGTGTTTCGCGTGGAGTTGGAGAACGGACACGAGGTTCTCGCGCACATTTCGGGCAAGATGCGGAAGCACTTCATCCGCATCCTGCCGGGCGACAAGGTCCTGGTGGAGCTGTCGCCGTACGACCTGACGCGGGGGCGCATCGTGTACCGGTACAAGTGACCTCGAAGCGCCAGCGGCGATTCGAGCTCATCCCGAGCGTAGCGAGGGATCCCGTGGCGTGGTGGGAACGCCGGATGCACGGATCCTGGTGGAAGTGGAAGGTGGCGGCGGCAAGAGGCTTTGGAAGGGGTTAACGCGTATGAAGGTTCGTTCTTCGGTCCGAAAGATATGCAGCAAGTGCAAGATCGTGGTGCGCAAAGGGGTCGTGCGTGTGATCTGCGAGAACCCCAAGCACAAGCAGCGCCAGGGTTGATGAGGAGGTAGGCTGTGGCACGCATTGTGGGCGTCGATCTTCCCCAGAACAAGCACGTGGAGATCGGTCTGACGTACATCTACGGCATTGGCCGCTCGTTGTCGCTGGCGGTGCTCGCCAAGGCCAAGGTCGATCCGATGGTCCGCGTCAAGGACCTCTCCGAAGACGAGGTGCGCCGCATCACCCGCGTCATCCAGGATGACGTGAAGGTGGAAGGTGATCTGCGCAAGGAAGTCGCGATGAATATCAAGCGGCTGATGGAAATCGGCAGCTATCGCGGCATCCGGCACCGGCGGGGTCTGCCGGTGCGCGGCCAGCGCACCCACACCAACTCGCGCACCCGCAAGGGCCCACGGCGCGGCACGGTGGCCAAGAAGAAGCGGGCCACGAAGACCTAGGGCAGAGGAAGGCACGTCATGGCAAAGGCCACCAAGGCTGCAAAGAAGGGCACCCGCCGGCGCGAGCGCAAGAGCGTGCCGCACGGCGTGGCCCACATTCAGGCTACGTTCAACAACACGATCGTGACGATCACCGATCCGACCGGCGGGGCCCTCTGTTGGAGTTCGGCCGGGCGCATCGGCTACAAGGGTTCCCGCAAGGGGACTCCGTACGCGGCGCAGTTGGCGGCCCGCAACGCGGCCGAACAGGCCCAGGAGCACGGGGTGCGCACCGTGGACGTGGAGCTCAAGGGCCCGGGCGCCGGGCGGGAGTCCGCGATCAGGGCGCTCGCCGCGTCCGGCCTCGAGATCAAGAGCATCAAGGACGTGACGCCCATCCCGCACAACGGCTGCCGGCCGCCGAAGCGGCGTCGGGTGTAAGGGCAATAGGGAGGTACTAGTGGCACGATATCACGAGCCGGTCTGTCGGCTGTGCCGCCGCGAGGGGATGAAGCTTTTCCTCAAGGGGGAGCGGTGCTTCAAGGAGAAGTGCGCCGTCGAGCGGCGCTCCTACGCGCCGGGACAGCATGGAAAGCGTCGCAACAAGATGCAGCCGTACGGCCTGCAGCTGCGCGAGAAGCAGAAGGTGCGCCGCGTGTACGGGGTGCTGGAGGCGCAGTTCCGCCGCTACTTCGCCGAGGCCGCCCGGCAAAAGGGAGTCACCGGCGAGAACCTGTTGCGCTTGCTGGAGATGCGCCTCGACAACGTGGTCTACACGCTGGGCTTCGCGTCGTCGCGCTCGCAGGCCCGCCAGCTCATCCGGCACGGTCACGTGCTGGTGAACGGGCGGCGGAACGACATCCCCTCCTTCCAGGTGAAGCCGGGCATGGAGGTCGCGCTGAAGGACAAACTGCGCGCCAACGCGTTCGTCAACGAGGCGCTCGACACGGCCCAGGGCCGCGGCGTGCCCCCGTGGCTCGAACTCGATGGGGAGAACTACAAGGGCAAGGTTCTGGCGCTGCCCACGCGCGAGGACATCCGCTTGCCGATCCAGGAGCAGCTGATCGTCGAGCTGTACTCGCGGTGAGGAGGTCGCAATGAGAGGATTGGAGCTGCATCGACCCCAGGCGGTCGTGATGGACGCCGAACGCAGCACGCCTACCTATGGGGTATTCACAGCGCAACCGTTCGAGCGCGGGTGGGGGGTGACCGTCGGCAACGCGCTGCGGCGCATCCTGCTCTCGTCGGTCGAGGGGAGCGCGATCACTGCCGTCCGGTTCGCCGGGGTGGACCACGAGTACGACTCGATCCCCGGCGTGATGGAGGACGTCACCGACCTGATCCTCAACCTGAAGCGTGTGCCCCTGCGGTTGGTCGGGCCCGAAACGCTCACGGCCACCATCGAGGTGAGCGACCCCGGAGTGCTCCAGGCGCGCGCCATCAAGGGCGGGACGGAGCTGGAAGTCGTCGACCCGGACGTCTACCTGGCGACGCTGGCCGAGGAAGGCGCGGTCGAGGCCGAGCTGGTGATCCGGCGCGGACGCGGGTACGTTCCCGCCGACGAGCAGGACGCCGAGAACCTCGGGGTCGGCTTCATCCACCTCGACGCGGCGTACTCGCCGGTGCGCAGGGCGAACTACCGCATCGAACCCGCGCGCGTGGGCCAGGCCACGGACTACGAGAAGCTCGTGTTCGAGGTGTGGACCAACGGCGCCGTGACGCCGGCCGCGGCGGTCGTCGAAGCGGCCCGGTTGCTGGCCGACCACCTCCCGATCTTCTCGAACCTCGACCAGGGCCACGAAGCTGCGCCGGCGGCCAAGGACGAAGGCGTCCTCGACCGGACGATCGAGGTCCTGGAGCTCGGCGGGCGCGTCAACAACATGCTGCGCAACGCCGGGATCGAGACGGTCCGCGACCTGGTGAGCGCCGGCGAGGACGACCTGGACCGCATCTCCGGCTTCGGCAAGAAGGCGCTGACCGAGGTGCGGGAGAAGCTCGAGACGCTCGGCCTCGGCCTGGGCATGCGCTTCGACCTGCCGCGGTCGTAACGGAGGAGAGTCATGCGACACAACATGTCGAAGCGCAAGCTGGGCAGGACGTCGGAGCACCGGCGCGCGCTTTTCCGGAACCAGCTCAAGTCCCTGATCTCGCACGAGAGGATCATCACCACCTTGCCGAAGGCCAAGGAGTTGCGCCCGATCGCGGAGCGGGTCGTGACCCTCGGCCGCCAGGCCGAATCCGTCCACGCGCGGCGTCTCGCGGCCCGGTGGCTGACCGACCGTGACCTCGTGCACAGGCTGTTCGCCGAGATCGGCCCCCGTTTCGTGAACCGGCCCGGCGGGTACACACGCATCGTGAAGCTGGGACCCCGCCGCGGCGACGGGGCGGAGCTCGCGATCCTCGAGTTCGTCGACTTCAAGCTCGGGGAAGGGAAAGCCAAGGCTGAGGGCGAGGCCAAGAAGGAACGCAAGAAGAAGGCGCCCGCGGCCGCGAGGGCCGAAGCGACGGGACCCGGCAAGTAGCAGCCGGCTAACGCAGGAACTCTATCGGCGCCCGGGGTCACCCGGGCGCCGTTTTTCGTTTTCCGGGCCTATAATGTAGACAACGCTGCCCGGAGCGCTGGCTGTGCCGTGGTGGCCGCGGACGGGTTGCGCCATGGAGCGCCGTGCCTTTGTCGCCGCGACGATCCTGCCGGGAGGCCGGACGGGGGGTTCGCCGCGCCAGCCAGGGGGATGGGCTTGACACCCTGGGGCGAATCCTATATAACCATATAGCGATGGAGGTGCTATGCGTGGCCGTCTTCACTTGACTGTCGTCTTGCTCGTCGCCACCGCGCTCCCTGGCGCCGCTGCGGAGCGCCTCACCCTCAGGGAGGCGATGGCCCAGGCGCGCGAGCACGCCCAGGAGGCGACGGCCGCCGCCGACCGCGCGCAGGCGGCGGGAGCCCGCCTGAAGCAGGCCGAGGGCTTTCGGCTGCCGTCGGTGTCGCTGCAGGAAACCTGGATGCGCACCGACTCGCCGGCCGAGGTCTTCGCCCTACAGCTGAACCAGCAACGGTTCTCGTTCGCGGCGTTCACCGCCGGCGACCCGAACCGGCCGGATTTCCTCACCACGGCGATCAGCCGCGTCGAGCTGTCCCTGCCCCTGTACACCGGTGGGGAGCTGTCCGGTCGGGTTTCGCAGGCCCGCCTGGCGTCCGCGGCGGCCGCCGACACCGCCGGCTGGGCCGGCGACCAGGCGGCGCTCGCCGCCGCCGAGGCGTACGTGACGGTGGAGCAGGCGCGGGAGTACGTGGCCCTGCTGCAGCGGGCCCGCGACACGGTGAAGGCGCACGTCGAGCTCGCGCGCGCCTACTCGGAGCAGGGGATGATCGTGCGCTCCGAGGTCCTGCGGGCGGAGGTCGAGTTGGCACGGCTGGACGACCTGGTGGAGGAGGCGCAGGGAAGGGAGCGGGTCGCCGAGGCCAACCTGGCGTTCCGCGTCGGGTCCGACCAGGCGATGGCCTGGGAGCTGGACCCCCTGCCGCAGCCGGCGCCGCTGGCGGAGGGCCTCGACGGCTGGCTCGCCTCGGCCGCATCGCGCAAGGACCTGGCGGCAGCCCAACGGGGGCTGCAGGCCGGCGAGCTCGAAGCGGCGGTGCGCCGGGCCGCGTTCCTGCCGCGTGTGGGTCTGGTGGGGCGGGGCGACTGGGTGGACGATACCCTGTTCGGCGGTCACGGCACCTCGACGTCCATCGTGGCGGTCGCGACGTTGAACGTCTTCTCCGGAGGTTCCGACC
Organism: uncultured Acidobacteriota bacterium; assembly: GCA_963747245.1. Lineage (GTDB taxonomy): Bacteria > Acidobacteriota > Thermoanaerobaculia > Thermoanaerobaculales > Thermoanaerobaculaceae > RBG-13-68-16. Next base: position 255,691 of record CAVVEO010000006.1, on the reverse strand, counting down.
GCGCGGCGGTCGCGGCCGCCCGCTGGGAGGCCAAGGCCGGCAGCGAGGACGTCGCCCGGTTCGCGCAAGGGATCCAGCTCCAGGTCCGGCAGGCGTTCCAGGAGGCGGTCACCGCGCGCCAGCGGCAAGCCACGGCGGCGAAGGCGCTGGCCGCCGCCCGCGAGGCGGAGCGCATCACCGAGGAGCGGTTCAAGACCGGCGTCGTGAAGATGATCGACCTGCTCGACGCCACTACGGCGCGGCGCGAGGCGGAAACGCGGGAGCTGGTCGCCCGCGCCGACGCGACCGCGGCGGCGCTGCGCCTCGCGGTGCAGGCGGGACGCCCGGCGGAGAGCGTGTTGCCGTGACGGCGCGGCGCAAAGCCGGCGCGAGCGGCGCGGTTGGGTATCGAGAGGTGAACGGCAATTGAACGGTCAGGTCGCACCGTTGCGGCGCGGCCAGGGGTCGTGGAGGATGCGATGAGGAACTGGCTGATCGTGGTCGGGGTTGCGAGCGCCGCGGCGGCGGCGTGCGGAGGCGGAGTCAAGGGGTCCGAGACGCCGCTCGCGCCGGTCGAGGTCCGGGTCGTCAAGGTGGAAGCCGGCCAGGTGCCGCAGGTCGTGGACCTGTACGGCACGGTCGAGGCGGAGCGCACCGCGGCGGTCTCCTCGCGCGTGATGGCGACGGTCACCGCGGTGAGGGTGCAGCCCGGAGACGTCGTCCGACAGGGGCAGGTGCTGGTGGAGATCGACCCCGCGACCGCGCGCGGCCAAGAGGGGCAGGCGCGCGGCGGGCTCGCCCAGGCGCAGGCGGCGCTGGCGCTCGCCGAGCGCAACCTCGAGCGCTTCAAGGCGCTGGCCGCCAAGGGCGCCGCATCGGAGCTCGAGCTCGACATGGCGACGATGCAGTACCAGCAGGCCAAGGGCGCCGTGACGCAGGGCGAGGGGGCGGTCGAGGCGACCTCCTCGGTCGCGCGGGAGTGGAAGGTGGTCGCGCCGTTCGCGGGCCGGGTCGCGGCCAAGCTGGTCGAGGTCGGCGACCTCGCCGCCCCGGGGCGCCCGCTGGTCATGGTCGAGTCCGCGACCGGCCGGAGGCTCGTGGTGGCGGTCCCGGAGACCGTGCTGGCCGCGTCCGGCCTCAAGGTCGGCGCGCCGGTCGCGGTGCGCATCGACACCCAACCGGGGGGCGCCATCGACGGGCGGGTAAGCGAGGTATTCCCGAGCGCCGATCCGATGTCGCACGCGTTCACGGTGAAGGTCGCGATCAACGGCGAAGTTGCGGCGGGGGTCTCGGGACACGCGGCGATAACCGTCGGGACCCGGTCGGCGGTGGCGGTGCCGGCGGAGGCGCTCGCCAAGTCCGGCGGCCTCGACCTCGTCGTGGTGCGGGACGCGCAGGGGCTCGCCCGCTCCCGCGCCGTGACGGTCGGCGGCGTTCTCCCTGATGGCCGGGTCGAGGTGCTCTCGGGCCTCGCCGCCGGCGAGGAGGTGGCGGTGGGGCTGGCGGTGGTGCCGGCCGACGGCACGCCACTCGAGGCACGGTCGTGAGCGGGCACCCGGAGCACGACAGCCGCGCCGCGCAGGAACAGGCGCGGCGGGATGCGTTGCGTCTCAAGATGACGCGCCGCCCGCTCGGCGGCGCCGGGCGCATCGCGAAGGCGTTCCTCGACTCGAAGCTCACGCCGTTGCTGGTGGTGTTCTCGCTCCTGCTCGGGGTCTTCGCGGTCATGGTGACCCCCCGCGAGGAGGAGCCGCAGATCAAGGTGCCGATGATCGACGTGATGCTGGCCATGCCCGGCGCGTCGGCGCAGGAGGTCGAGCGCCGGTTGACGACGCCGCTCGAGAAGGTGATCGCCGAGATCCCCAACGTCGAATACGTCTACTCGACCACGCAGCCCTCGGGCGGCATGATCATCGTGCGCTTTCTGGTGGGGACCGACCCGGACCAGGCGGTCGTGCGGGTCCACACCAAGCTGGCGGAGCAGGCTCCGAACCTGCCGCCGGGCGCCCTCCCGCCCGTGGTCGTGCCGCGCGGGATCGACGACGTGCCGGTCCTGGCGTACACGCTGTGGTCCGCCGATGCGACGCCCGTCCAGCTTCGCCGCGTGGCCGAGGAGCTCAAGGTGGAGTTGACCCGGCACCCGCGGGTGGCTCAGGTGACGGTCATCGGTGGGCAGCGGCGGGTCGTGCGCGTGGATTTCGACCGGGAACGCCTCGCGAGCCACCACGTGTCGATGCTGCAGGCGTACCAGGCGCTCGCCGGGCTGAACTGGAAGCTGCCGGCCGGGAGCTTCTCCGAGGCCAACGCCGAGATGCCGGTCGAGGTGGGTTCCCTCTTCCGGTCCGCGAACGAGGTGGGTCGCGCGGTGATCGGGGTCTACGGCGGGTCCCCGGTGTACTTGAGCGACGTCGCCGGGATCCGGGACGGGGCCGAGGAGCCGCTCGAGTATGTCTGGATGGATGCCGGGGCCGCGGGCGCAGGCAAGAGGCTCCCGGCCGGGCTCGACGTGCCGGCGGTGACCGTGGCGGTCGCGAAGAAACCCGGCACCAATGCCGTCGACCTCGTCCGCGACCTCGACGCCCGGGTCGCCAAGCTCGCCGGGCCGGTGATCCCCGCGAACGTCCACATCACCAAGACCCGCGATTACGGCTTCACGGCCAACGAGAAGTCCAAAGAGCTCATCGAGCACATGGGGATCGCGACGCTGGCGGTCGTGCTGCTGATGGCGTTCGCCCTCGGCCGGCGCGAGGCGCTGGTCGTGGCGGTGGCCGTGCCCACCACCCTCGCGCTGACGCTCGCCTCGTCGTACCTCTTCGGCTACACCCTGAACCGGGTCACCCTGTTCGCGCTGATCTTCGCGATCGGCATCCTGGTGGACGACGCCATCGTGGTGGTCGAGAACGTCCACCGCCACTACGAACTGGGCTGGGCGAACCCGCGCCTGGCGACCGTGGTCGCCACCGACGAGGTCGGCAACCCGACGATCCTCGCGACCTTCACCGTGATCGCGGCGCTGTTGCCGCTGGCGTTCGTGTCCGGGCTGATGGGCCCGTACATGCGCCCGATCCCGATCAACGCCTCGGCGGCGATGCTGTTCTCGCTGCTCGTCGCGTTCGTCGTGTCGCCGTGGCTCACCTACCGGCTGTTCCGGAAGTTCGCCGAGGAGCACGCCCACGCCGGGACGAAGCCGTACGAGGAGACGCGGGAGGAAGGCACGCTGCACCGGTTCTACGCCCACCTGATGACGCCCTTGCTCGAGAAGGCCTGGCGGCGCTGGGCGCTGCTCGGCGGCGTGGTCGTCCTGCTGCTCGCGTCGGCGTCGCTGGTCGCGTTCGACGTCGTGACGGTCAAGATGTTGCCGTACGACAACAAGAGCGAGCTGCAAGTCATGGTCGACATGCCGGAGGGCACGACGCTCGAGACGACGAACGGAGTCGCCCGCGAGTTGGCGGGTGTGGTCCGCCGGCTCCCTGAGGTGAGCGACGTGGAGGTGTACGTTGGGACCTCCGCCCCGTTCAACTTCAACGGTCTGGTGCGGCACTACTTCATGCGGTCGGGTCCGCTGGTCGCCGACCTGCAGGTCAACCTGGTGCCCAAGGGCGAGCGCAGCCGGGTCAGTCACGAAATCGCCAAGAAGGTGCGCGAACTGCTGGCGCCGATCGGGGCGCGGACCGGCGCCAACGTCAAGATCACCGAAGTGCCGCCCGGGCCCCCGGTGCTCTCCACCATGGTGGCCGAGGTGTACGGGCCAGACCTCGACCGCCGCGTCGAGCTGGCGCGCCAGGTCCGGGCAATCTTCGAGAGCACGCCCGGCATCGTCGACACCGACTGGCTGGTGCAGAAGCCCGCGCCGATGTGGGAGATCGAGGTGGACCGGGAGAAGGCGGTGCGCTCGGGGGTCACACCGGAGGCGATCGTCCGCACGCTGCGGGTCGCCCTCGACGGCAGCGAGGTGGGGCTCCTCCACGACGACGACGCGCGAGAGGCGGTGCCGATCGTGCTGCGCCTCGAGCGCGCGCAGCGGTCCAGCCTCGACGGGTTGCTGAGCGTCAACGTGCAGGGTGCGGGCGGTCAGCTCGTCGCGGTGCGCGAGCTCGTCCACGTCAGGGAGACCGGCCGGGAGCGGTTCATCTACCACAAGAACCTCGCCCCGGTGACGTACGTGATCGCCGAGATGGCGGGGGCGGCCGAGGCGCCGGTCTACGGCATCCTCTCGATGGCCAAGCGCGTCGATGCGCTCCGCGGGCCCGACGGCAAGCCGATCGAGGTCCTCTCGACCCATCAGCCGGAGGACGCCACCCGGTACGCGGTCAAGTGGGACGGCGAGTGGCAGATCACCTACGAGGTGTTCCGCGACATGGGCATCGCGTTCGCCGCGGTCCTGGTCCTGATCTACCTGTTGGTGGTCGGCTGGTTCCGCTCGTTCGTGACCCCGCTCATCATCATGGCGCCGATCCCCCTGACGTTGATCGGGATCCTGCCCGCGCACGGGTTCTCCGGCGTGTTCTTCACCGCCACCTCGATGATCGGGTTCATCGCTCTCGCCGGCATCATCGTGCGCAACTCGATCCTCCTGGTGGACTTCATCAACCTCGAACTGGAGGCGGGGGAGAGCCTGGAGAACGCGGTGATCAAGGCTGGGGCGGTTCGGTTCCGCCCGATCGCGCTCACGGCGGCGGCGCTGGTCGTGGGCGGGTTCGTGATCCTGCTCGACCCGATCTTCCAGGGCCTCGCGGTGGCGTTGATCTCGGGTGTCGTGGTCTCCACCGTGCTGACGCTGGTGGTGATCCCGTTGCTCTACTACATGTACGTCAAAGCCGCCGGCGTCGAGCGCGTGGTGGCCGTCGACGAGAATGCGAAGTAGGAGGGAGGGACGAGATGAAGCTCAATGCGTGGCTCCGCGCAATCGCCGGGACGTTCGTGGTGGCGTCGGTCGCACTCGGACACTGGGTGCACCCCGGCTTCTACTTGTTGGCCGCGTTCGTAGGCGTGAACCTGCTGCAGTCCGCGTTCACCGGCTGGTGCCCCATGATGTGGTTGCTGCGGGCGCTCGGCGTCGAGGAGTAGGGCGATGAAGCTCCTCATGTTGATCGTGGACGAGGCCAGGAAAGAGGAGCTCGAGATCTTCCTCAACCGCGCCGGTGTGGTCGGATACACGGAAATCCCGCACGCGGTCGGGGTCGGCACCACGGGACCGCGGCTCGGCTCGCGCGCGTTCCCCAAGACCTCCGCCGTGATCTTCACGGTGGTGGAGGCGGCCGCCGTGGACGGCCTGGTGCGCGATCTCAAGGTCCACTGCGAGGACTGCGGCGAGAAGCTGAAGGCGATCGTCTGGGCCGTCGAGGGCGTGCTGTGAGCCGCCCGCGGCGCCCCCTCGCCGTTGCCTCACCCCCCGCTTGCTCGTATATTCCATCGTGGTTATACTTGCACCTGGGAGGTCTTGTGCAAACAGAATCGGAACAACTCCTTGAGAGGATTGCGGACCGACTCAAGGCGATGGCCGATCCGATGAGGCTGCGGATCCTGCACGTGCTGCAGGACGGGGAGCGTTGCGTCACCGACATTCTCGGCATCGTCGGCGGGAGCCAGGCCAACGTATCGAAGCACCTTTCGGTGCTGCGCCGGGTCGGCCTGGTCGAGTGTCGCCGCGAGGGCGTCAACATGTTCTACCGGATCGAGGACCCGACTGTCTTCGCGATCTGTGCCACGGTGTGCGACTCGCTCGAACGACAGGTCAACGCCGAGAAGCGCGAGATCGAGCAGGGTCGGGCGGCGATGCTCGCGGGACAGAGGTGAGCGGCGTGAGCGACACCCTCGTCCTGCTCGGAGTCCTGGCGGCCTGGCTGATCATTCAATGGGTGGTGCTTCCAAAGCTCGGGGTGCCCACCTGAGCAGTGCCCAACCCGGCCGGCGGCTCGGGTAAGCGGACGCGCGGGGATGGCGCCTGCGGCTCCTCCGGATCGGCACGACCGGACGCGACGGAGCCGGCGCCAAACGGGGACGAGTCGAAGCGATGAACGGAGCGACGATGGACGCCAAGCACGACGAGCCGGCGGCGGCGCGCTGCCGGGCCTGCGGCAAGCCGCTGCTGCCGGTGCCGACCTGAGGGTCGCTGCTCTGGCGGTGCCGGAGCTGCGCCGCGGTCTACACGACTGACCAGGTCTTCCCCGAGGGGGTTCCCAGCGAGGTCTGGGACTCCGTCTGGACCAGCTGCGGAGGGTGACGATGCCGTTGTACGAGTACGTGTGCAAGGGGTGCGGGGCGCGGTTCGAGGTGCTCCAGCACATCGGCGCGGGCGCGGCGGAAACCGCGTGCCCGAAGTGCGGTGGGCGCGAGGTTGCCAAGCAGCACTCCACGTTCGCCAGCGCGGTGGCCGGGGCCGGCGGCTCGGGAACGATGCCGTGCGGGGCATCGAGCTCGTCGTCGTGCGGGAGCGGGGGCTTCTCCTGAGCGTCGTGAGGGGCTCGGTCGAGCCCGTCGCGGTGTCTGGAGGGACGAAGTGAAGAAGACGAAAGTCGCGTTCGAAGCCGAATCCGCGTTGAGCTTCTCGGAGGCCGTCGCGGCGGTGCGCCGCGCGCTGGCGGTCGAGGGGTTCGGCGCGCTCACCGAGATCGACGTCCAGGCCACGATGAAGGCCAAGCTCGGCGTCGAGGGTGACCCTTACCTCATCATCGGGGCCTGCCACCCGCAGTCGGCCCACCTGGCCCTCGCTGCGGCGCCGCAGGTCGGCGTCCTGCTCCCGTGCAACGTGACCGTGTCGGTCGAGGGGGGGCGGACGGTGGTGCGGGCGATGGACCCCGAGGGCGTGATGGCGATCCTCGAGGTCCCGGAACTCGCGCCCGTGGGCGCCAGCGTGGCCGCCGCGCTGCGCCGTGTCGTGGCTGCCTGCGAGGGGCAGGCCTGACGCCCGGAGCCGGCGTCGCCCGGTCGTAACCCAGGGCGACCTCGGAGCCAGGCGTCCGGGTGGCTGGTCGGGGCGTTCAACCCCCCTGGTTTCGCTCCGGGACCGCGGTGTTGTAGTAGAAGGTGATGGTCACGCCCTCGTGGAAGACGCCCCCGAGGTCGGCGGGGAGCGGCGGCAACGGCGATGCGTCCTGGATCGCGTCGTGCGCCGCGAAGTCGAGGGGAGGGCGGCCGGAGCCGCGCTGAATCTCGACCCCGGTCACCGTCCCGTTGCGCTCGATGAAGAAGTGGATGCGGACGACCCCGGGCACGCCCATCTGGGCGATTTCGGGGATCGCCCAGTGGTAGCGGATGCGGCGCAGCATCTCGGCCGCGTACGGCCCCCAGTCGTACCACTCGGTGTCGAAGGTGAGCGGCCCGAGGTCCACCTGTCCGCCGCGGCGCTCGGGCGCAGCGCCGCCCGACGAGCCGAGCGCTCCGTAGCCGCCGAGGCCCTTCAGGCCCTCGGCGCCCTGCGGCGCGCTCCCCGTCGTGGGCTGGAGGAGAACCGCGCCCGCCCCCTTGTCGGCAACCTTGATCTCGGAGTCCTGGGTCTCGCCGGTCTGGGCGCCGTGGCCGGGCGGCTGGGAGGCGATGCGTTGGCCTTCCGCCGGCTGGCTCGGCTTCGACTCCCGCCGGGGGGCATCGGGCTCGAGCCGGAGTTCGGGGGTGTTGCCGTGCGAGCCGGGGGTGAGCGCCGGGGCGCCAACGCCGCCGTGCGCGCGGCGGTCGAGGTCGGACGCGGGAGCCCGGTGGGATGGGCTCTCCTTGCGCTGCTTGGGGAGCTGGACGAACTCGTAGAACGGGGTGTTGTCCCCCGGCGGTTTGGGGCGGGCCTGGAGGTTGGCGACCCCCATGATCGTCTGCAGAAGAGAGTTTGTACGAAGCTGGGTGAAGAGGAGGAGGTGGAAGAGGACCGAAATCACGAGGGCGAGGAGGAGCGGGCGGTCGCGCAGGCGCAAAGGGCGCGGAGAGACGCGCTCGTTGAGCAGGAAGAGGCCCGACGGGTCATTGCCCAGCGGCCACGGAGCGTCGTCCACATCGGGCTCGAGCAGTCTGGACCACCGCGACGAGGCCGCCTCTCGCGGCTCGAGGTCCTCGAAAGGGTCGCGGTCAGGAGCGCCGAACATATCAAAAGGCATACTACAAGACGCGTGCCACGTTGGATTGCGTTCGGGCGCGACAAAGGCGGTCAGGCCGTCATCTCGGGGCGCCATCTTGTCCGCGATCAAGGCACAGGGGAGGCCTGCTGTTGACCGCAGGCCGGGACCTCCCGATAATCCCCCGATGCATTGGCTGCGGAGTTTCCTTTCAACCCCTGCCGGCCGGTTCGTGGGCCGTTACGTGGCGGTGCTCAGCGTCGGCTTCCTGGTGCTGGCGCTGCGCCCGGTCAACAACTGGGTCGTGAACCCCTACACGACGTTCGTGGCCGACGAATCCTGCGTCGTGCTCAACCTCCTCGGCGAGCACGCGCGAGTCGTCGGCCAGGTCCTCAGCTCGAGCCGGTTCTCGGTCACGATCTTCAACGGCTGCAACGGCCTCGAGGCGATCCTGATCTTCGTCTCGGGCGTGATCGCGTTCCCGGCGCCGTGGCGGCGCAAGGTGGCCGGCGTGGTCCTGGGCTTCGCCGCGATCCAGGTTTTCAACGTGATCCGGGTCGTCTCTCTCTTCTACATCGGGGTGTTCCTGCCGGCTTGGTTCGACGTCTCGCACGTCTTCGTCTGGCAGTCGCTCGTGATCATCTTCGGTGTGGTGCTCTGGCTGGTGTGGGTGCGCCGGTATGCCCTCGCGGACGCCAAACGCTGACCTGCGCGCGTTCCTGAAGCGGCTGCCGCTCGCGCTGGCGGCCGCGGTGGCGATCTGGCTGGTCGCGAGGCCGGCGTACAACCCGATCCTGTGCGCCGCCGCGCAGGGACTGGCGCGATTCGGCGAGTTTCCCGCGGCGTCGCTCGTCGTGCAGCAGGGGAACGACGCCCTCCTCGGCAGGTCGGACATGCGGGCAACCTCGGAGTGGCTGAAATTCCCGTTGACGCAGATCACCTTCAACCTGGTGCCGTTCCTGGCGCTCGTGTTCGCCATGCCCGGGTGGCTCGCGGGGCGCGGATGGCGCCGGCTGCTCGCCGCGCTGGCCGTTCTCGCGGCGTCGCACGTGCTCGACCTGGTCTGGCAGATCAAGGCGCTCGAGGCGCTGTCGATGGGGCCGTGGAGCCGTGCGACATACTCGAGCCTCGCCCGCAACGTGTACGGGACGCTGCGCTACTTCTTCGACATCCCGGTCACGTTTGCTCTGCCGCTCGTGCTCTGGGTCGGCGCGTATCCCGAGAGGGTCTTCAAGCTCGTGGGCTTCTCCCTCCCGGCGAAGCGTTAGACGGGGAGCGGCGAAGCGACTCCCGCAACTCGGCGGGAATCACGGTCGGGTGGCCCGTGGCCTTGTCCACGAGTACATGTCGGGTCTCCCCCTCGGCGAGGAGGCTCCCGTCCGTTCCCTCGACGCGGTACTCGAACACCACGCGCCGGCTCGCGACCTCGCCGACACGCACCCAGACCGTGACGTCGTCGTCATAGCGGGCCGGCCGCCGGTACCGGCACGTCAGCTCGCCGACCATCAGGAGGACGCCGCGCCGCTCCCACTCGACGTAGGGGAGGCCGACGGCGTGGGAAAGCTCGGTGCGCGCGACCTCGAACCAGACCGGATAGACGCTGTGATGGACGACGCCCATCTGGTCGGTTTCGACATAGCGAGCCCTCAGGCGGACCGGGAAGTACGAGTCGGGCACGTCCCATTGTAGCCGCGTGCGAGCCTGGCGGGCCTGTGATCCGTCCCTGGCGCCTCGCTGCGTACGGCCGATGGAAATCGATACTCCCCGTGCCGACTGACCGCTTCCCGCCTGTTTGGGGCGCGTGCTACGCTCGACAAAGGCATGCGAGTCCCCAACCCCCTGCTCTTGTGCGAGGACGACCTCGGACTGGTCACGGACCTCTACCAGCTCACGATGTTCGCCGCCTACCGGGAGCACCGGCGCGACGTCCGGGGTTGTTTCGAGCTCTGGTTTCGAGAGCTCCCCGTGGGCCGCAACTTTCTCCTTGCCGCGGGGCTCGAACCCGCCCTCGCCTACCTGCTGGCGTTGCGTTTCCCGCCCGACCAGGTGAACGCGGTGCGGCGGCTCGAGGCGTTCGCGGGCATGGACGAAGGGTTCTTCAGCGACCTTGCGGCCCTCCGGTTCACGGGCGACGTGTGGGGCGTGCGCGAGGGTACGCCGGTGTTCGCCGGGGAGCCCGTGCTGCGCGTCGAGGCGCCGATCGAGCAGGCACAGCTCGTGGAAACGTACCTGCTGGCTGCGATCTCGTTCTCGACCCTTGTCGCCTCGAAAGCCGCCCGGGTTCGCCTCGCCGCGGGCGAGCGCGGGGTCGTGGACTTCGGCTCACGCCGGGCGCATGGGCCCCAGGCGGCGTGCTGGGCCGCCCGATCGGCGTACCTCGCCGGCCTCGACGGCACCTCGAACGTCTGGGCCGCCTCGCGGCTCGGGATCCCAGCCTCCGGCACGATGGCTCACTCGTTCGTGCTCGCGTTCGCAAACGAGCTCGAGGCCTTCCACGCCTACGCCCGCACCTTTCCGGCCCGGACGGTGCTGCTCGTCGACACGTTCGACACCGTTTCCGCCGTCGAGCAGGCGGCTGCCGACCGCGATCTCCGCTTCGTCGGGATCCGCCTGGACAGCGGCGATATCGTCGCCCTCGCCCGGGCGGCGCGGGCGACCCTCGATCGCATGGACCGGTGTGACGTGCGGATCTTCGCGAGCGGCGATCTCGACGAGGAGCGTATCGCGGCGATCGTGGCGGCGGGCGCCCCGGTCGACTCGTTCGGGGTCGGGACGAGGATGGTGACGTCGTCCGACCAGCCGTCGCTCCAGGCGGTATACAAACTCGTCGCGGTGGAGGAGGCCGGCCGGGCCGTGCGCGGCGTGGCCAAGAGGTCGGCGGGCAAGCGTACGGCGCCCGGGACCAAACAGGTATGGCGCCGCGCCAGCGCGGGCGGCGGCATGGTCGAGGACCTGATCGCGACCGCAGGGGATGAGCCGGAGCAGGGGGCGTGGGAACCGCTCCTGGAGCCCTGGATCACCGCCGGGCGGCTGAGCCGCGCGTTGCCGTCGCTCGCCGAGAGCCGCGAGTACGCAAGGCGCCAGCTCGCGCGCTTGCCGGACGGCGTGCGCGGCAACGTCGGATGTGACCCATATCCGGTGCGGCTCGGGTCGGCGCGACGCGGGCCAAGGAGGGCCGGTGCTTGAACTGATCCTGCTCGACGGCAGCGAGCGGCGGTTCGCGCTCGCCGAGAACACGGAGCTGATGGTCGGGGCGGCGGCGCACTGCTCGGTGCGTCTGACGGCCCTCGATGTCTCCCGGACCCACGCTCTCCTGACCGGCCGGGGAGGCAAGGTCATCGTGCTCGACCTGGGGAGCACGAACGGGACCTACCTGAACGGCAGGCGCGTCAAGGAGGCCGAGGCCGTCGCCGGGGACCTCCTGCGATTCTCTTCCGTAATCGCACAGCTCGTGCCGCCCGGCGGCGAGCAGGGTGGCGACACCCGGGTGGCAGCCGCCGGAGGGGGCCTCGCGTCGAATGGCCCTAGGTCGCCGACCAGCGATCAGATGCCGGCGCTCGTCGGCGACAGCCTCGACCTGCTCCTGGCTCGCTGGGCGAGCGGTGGGCAGGGGGCCCAGGCCGGGCTGGTGGAGTGGCTCGTGGGTTCCCGGGGGCTCAGGGGCGCCGCCGTGCTGGAAATGCTGGGGCGCGACGTGGCGGTCGTCGCGGCCCACGGCGAGGTGAGTCGTGTGCTGGAGGATCCTGAATGCGCGGAGTTGGTGCGCGGCAACCGGGGAGCCGCGTCGCCCGAGGGCGTCGATGTGACGCTGGCCGGCCAGCACGTCCTGGCGCTGAAGTCGGCAGAGCTGCCGGTACTCGTGTTGGTGCCCGGCTCCGCGACGCCTGATTTCGGCGAGCTCTCGCTGATGGCGCGGCTTCTTGCGGTGGCGCGGCGACTGGATGGCGCCCCACCCGGGGGCCCGGCCCGCTGACCGGCCTCATCCCACTCGGTGTCAGGCCTGAACCCTGTTGCTGAGCGGCTTGCGCCATCCGCAGGAGGCGACGCCGGCCTGCGGACTCCACGAGACGGATCCCGCCATCCGGCCGGGACTACTGGTCTTCCTCTTCTTCTTCGTCTTCCTCGTCATCTTCTTCTTCGTAGTCGTCGAGGTCCTCTTCCTCGTCCTCGAGGTCCTCGTCCTCTTTCTCGTCATCCTCCGGCTCGAACTCCTCGGGGAGGGAGAACGCGTCCACATCGGAGTTGCCGCAGACTTCGCAGGTGGCTCGACGGACCTCACCGTCCCGCCAGATGAAGTCTTCCACCTCGGATTCGCACTCAAGGCAGATGAGATAGTCGGGTCGAGCCATTCGGTCCTCCGTCACCGCCGAATTCGTTCCGTCCTCCGCCGGTCGTTGCAAAATGTAGCGACCCCGCACGCGGGATGCAAGAACCTCACCCCTCGAGCCGCCGCACGGCCAGGGCGACCGCGCCAGGACCGGTGTGCGCCGCAAGCACCGCCGTGAGGTTCACGATCGGAATGTCCGCCACCCCGAAGCAGGAACACAGGTGTTCCGCGACGTATTCTGCGGCGCCGATCGCGCTGGCATGCGCGATCAGCAGGCGCACGGGCCGGCCCGCGGCGAACCGGTCGGCGCGTTTCACGAGGCCGCGCAGCGAGGCGGCAAAACCGAGGTGAGTCCCCGCTTTCGCCGACTTTCCGTCGTCGCCGACGGTGAGGATCGGGTGGAGACCGAACAACCTTGCGATCCGGGCCTGCGCAGGCGAGACGCGGCCCCCCCGCACGATCATGTCCAGCGAGGCGAGCGACGCGAACAGCTTGACCTCGCGGCTGGTCTTCGCGGCGACCGCGACGAGGTCGTCGAGCCCGAGGCCGGCAGCGATGGCCTCGCCCACGGCCTCGGCGACGAGACCCAGCGAAACCGATACCTGCCTCGTGTCCACCACGCGGATGCGGCGGGGGTCCACCTGCTGCGCAGCGGCCGCGGCGGCCTGATAGGTGCCGGAAACGCCGGAGGACAGGTTGACCGAGATCACCGCCTGGTGGGTCTCGAGCAGGCGTTGGAACGTGGACCGAAACTCGCCGACGGCGGGTTGCGAAGTCTTGGGCATCGTGGGCGAGGACGCGAGGCGCTGGTAGAACTGCGGAGGCGTGATGTCCACACCGTCGGTGAACGTCTGGTCCCCGAAGCTGAGTGTGAGTGGGACGCGCACGAGCCCGATGGCATGAGAGGTGGCCTCCGAGAGGTCGCAGGAGGAATCGGTGACCACGGCCACCGTGGACTCCCGGGCGGCGAGCTGCTGCAGCACCATGTCGTCGATCTTGGTGCGCTCGACCGTGCCGAACTCGGCGAGCCGGGCGAACAGCTTTTGCGGCTCGTTGGTGTGCAAGTGCACCCGCAGGCGCGAGCCCCCTCCGGCCACGACGAGGGAAGCGCCCAGCGGCTCCACCGCCCGCGCCACCGTCTTGCGGTCGAGGCACTCCCCCGCCAGCAAGCCTTCCGAGCAGAAGCGGTAGGAGAGGTCCACGTCGGCGTGCGCCGCCGCGAACGGCGTCGACTGCGCGAGCGACAGCCCGGCGCGCCGCCAGCTCGCCGCGTTGCGGTCGCGCATGAGCGTCGAGACCCCCTCGAGAAAGTACACGAACCCCTGCCCGCCCGCGTCCACGACCCCGTGCTTGGCCAGCACCGCCAGCTGCTTGGGCGTGTTGGCGAGGGCCTCGCGCGCCCGCACGAGGGCCCTGGAGAGCAGCTCGCCGAAGTCGTGGATCCTGGCTGTCTGATCCTCCAGCCCCGCCGCCCACGCCTTCACGACCGAGAGGATCGTCCCGTCAACCGGCTGCGACAGCGCCTGCTGCGCCGCGTCGGCGCCGCGCCGTGCGGCGGCCGCGAACTCACGCGTGGTGACGCTGACCCGAGATCCGATTGCCTCGGCCATCCCGTGGAGGAACTGCGCGAAGATCGCGCCGGAATTGCCGCGCGCCCCGTCGAGCGCGGCGTCCGCCGCCGTGCGGGCGGTCTGGCCGACCGTCAGCTCGTTGGGTGTCGTGAGCGCCGCGGCGGCGGCGCGTAACGTCGACGCGAGGTTCGCCCCCGTATCCGCGTCCGGGACGGGGAAGACGTTGATGCGGTTGAGGGTTTCCTGCTCGCGCGCGACGGCGAGGGCGCCTGCCCTCAGAGCGCGCGCCAGCCGCGGCCCGGTCAGGATCTGGACCATCGGAACCCCCCGTGAGCGAGTCCGGGGCGGAGCGGGGACGAGCACCTCAAGGCGCTACTCCTCCCCCTCGTCGTCATCCTTCCCCACCGTCAACTCCTCGAAATCCTCCTCGGAGAGGAACGAGGCCGGGTCGTCGTTTCCGCACACCGGGCACAACGCCTCGACCACCTTGCCTTCGGCCCATTCGAAGACGTACGTCGGGGTCTCGCACTCCATGCAGATCAGGTAGTCGGGCGTCGCCATGCCGCCATCGTATACCACGGGGCGGCGCGGGATGTCATTGCCGGGCCCGCGGCTGGTACCATCCTGCCGTGAGCTTGCTCGGGCGACTGTACGACCTCACCTGGAGGCGGGTGCGGCACCTCGGCGCCGTGGTCCTGCTCGGCCGGGCCATCACCGCGCGCCTGTTCACGCCGCCCTGGAGCCCGCGGGACGTGGTGCGCCAACTCGACGCCATGGGCGTCAAGTCCACGAACCTTGCCTCGGTGATCGCGCTGTTCACCGGCATGGTGCTCTCGCTGCAGACGGCGTACACCCTGGCGGCGTTCGGCGCCAAGCTCTACATCGGGGAGGTGGTCGGGCTGTCGCTGGTGCGCGAGCTTGGGCCCGTCCTCACGGCGCTCATGGTCGGCGGCAGGGTCGGCGCGGGGATCACCGCGGAACTCGGCAGCATGACCGTGAGCGAGCAGGTGGAGGCGATGCGCTCACTGGGAGCCGACCCGCTGCGAAAGCTCGTCGTCCCGCGCATGGTGGCGCTCCTGATCGGCCTTCCCCTGCTCGTGGTGCTCGCCGACGTCATGGGGATTTTCGGAGGCCTCCTGATCTCGACCTGGGAACTCGGCCTGACGCCTGGCTTTTACTTCGGCCACACGTTGCGGCTGATGACCTACGGGGACTTCTTCTCTGGGCTCGGCAAGTCGGTGTTCTTCGCGTTCGCGATCGGGCTGATCGCGTCGTACAACGGTTTGTGCGCCCGCGGCGGCGCCGACGGCGTCGGCAAGGCCACCACCGATACGGTCGTCGGCGTGGCGATCACGGTCCTGGTGCTCGACTTCTTCCTCACGAAGCTGTTCCTGGCCCTATGAGCGACAGACCTCCCCGCGCGCTCTCGATCCGGGAGATCCGAAAGGCGTTCGGGTCGCATCAAGTCCTTGACGGCGTCAGTCTCGAGGTCGCGCCCGGCGAAACCGTCGTGGTCCTCGGCGGCTCCGGCGCAGGGAAGTCGGTCCTTCTCAAACACGTCAACGGCCTGCTGCAGCCCGACAGCGGCGAGGTCGAGGTCCTGGGATGCCCGGTGTCGCACCTGGACGAAGACGCGCTCGTGGAGCTGCGCCGGCGGGTGAGCTACATCTTCCAACAGGGGGCGCTCTTCGACTCGCTGACGGTCGGCGAGAACGTGGAGTTCCCGCTGCGGGAACACGCCCGGCTCGACGATGCCGAGGTCGCGGCGCGAGTGGCGGCGCTCCTCGACCGGGTCGGGCTCGCGGGAACCGAACGGCTCTCGCCGGCGGAGCTGTCGGGTGGGATGCGCAAGCGCGTGGCGCTCGCGAGGGGCCTCGCGCTGGAGCCGGAGGTGATCCTTTACGACGAGCCGACCGCCGGGCTCGATCCGTTGATCGGTCTCGCCATCGTGGCGCTGATCAAGGAGGTGACGCGGAGCACGGGCGCCACGTCACTGGTGGTGACCCACGACCTCGCGGTGGCCACCGAGCTCGCCGACCGGGTGGCGTTCCTCGCAGCTGGGCGGTTCGCGTTCACGGGGGCGCTCGAGGACGCTGCCCGGCAGGACGGGGCGGTGGGGGCGTTCGTGCGGGCAGGAGGAGTCCATGGTCGAAGCTGATCGTCGCCGGAAGCTGAAGGTCGGCCTGTTCACGACGGGCCTGCTGATCGTGCTCGGTCTCATCATCGTGCTGCTCGGCAAGAAGCAGGGCCTCTTCCAGCGCCACGTCACGTACGAGGCGCGGTTCGAGCACGTGGGCGGGCTGATCCCGGGTGCCGCCGTGTGGCTCAACGGCGTCGTGGTCGGGTCCGTCGACGACGTCGAGTTGCCGTCCGATCCCAACCAGCCGGAGATCACCGTGGTGCTGCGGATCAACGCCCGCCTGGCCGAGCGGGTTCGGGCCGACTCGCGGGTCCGCATCCGCACCCTGGGGCTGCTCGGCGACCGCTACCTCGAGGTCTCCTCCGGCAGCGTCTCGCAGCCGGTCCTGCCCCCCGGCAGCGTGATCCCCAGCGAGGAGCCGACCGACGTCTCCGCGGTGCTCTCGCGCGGCGGTGACGCGATGACCAACGTCCTCGCGATCTCGACCTCGCTGCGGAAGATCCTCGAGCGCGTCGAACGCGGCGAGGGGGTCTTGGGCGAGCTCACCATGAACCCCGAGAGCGGACGCCAGGTGGTGAACCGGCTGAGCTCGGTCCTCGATGAGGCCGACGGGATCCTGAAGGACCTGCGGGAGGGGAGGGGCGCGCTCGGCCGGCTCATCACCGACCCGAAGCTCGGGAACCAGCTGGTCGACGACCTCGCGGGACTGGCCCATGCGGGCCGCGCCGTCGGCGAGGCGCTCGCGCGGGACCTGGCGCGTGACGACTCGGTGGCTGCGGGCCTGCTGAAGGACCCGCAGGGGCGCCAGCGGCTGCAGCGCGCCCTCGACAGCATCGCCGAGGCTGGGACGGCGGCGGCCGCCGCCGGCAAGGACCTCACGGAAGGCAAGGGCGTCCTGCCGCGCCTCCTCAACGACGACGAATATGCCCGCTCGTTCCTCGCCAACCTCGCGGAGCTCACCTACTCGCTGCGCCAGGTGGCCGACAAGCTCGACCACGGGCAGGGGAGCGCCTCGCGACTGATCAACGATCCGACCCTCGTGAACGACCTCGAGAACGTGGTCCGCGGGGTGCAGGATTCGAAGCTCGTGACGTGGTTCGTGCGCAACCGCCGCGCCGCCGGGGAGCGGGCAGCGGCGAGGCCGAGCGGGGCCCTGGGTCCCGAAGGTGTGCCCACGCCGAAGCCGAAGGAGTGAGGAATGGGGACGATCCTGGTGACCGGAGGTGCCGGCTTCATCGGCTCGGGCGTGGTCGCCGCGCTGCTGGACCGCGGGTCCGACGTTGTCTGCCTCGACGACTTCAACGACTATTACGACCCCGCGTTCAAGCGCGCGAACCTCGAGCCGGCCCGCGGGAACCCGCGCTTTCGCCTCGTCGAGGGGGACATCCGCGACGCCGCGCTGGTCGAAGACACGTACCGCCGGTTCGGCGTCGCGGCGACCGTCCACCTGGCGGCGCGCGCCGGCGTCCGCCCCTCGATCCGGCAGCCCGGCTTGTACCAGGAGGTCAACGGCGCGGGCACGCTCAACCTCCTCGACGCGGCCCGCCGGACCGGGGCCAACACCTTCATCTTCGGGTCGACCTCGTCGGTGTACGGGATCAACTCGAAGGTGCCGTTCGCCGAGGAGGACCCCATCACCTGCCCGGTGTCCCCGTACGCCGCCACGAAACGGGGCGCCGAGCTGATGGCGTTCACCTACCATCACCTTTACGGCTTGGCGGTGACTTGCCTTCGTTTCTTCACGGTCTACGGCCCGCGCCAGCGCCCCGAAATGGCGATCTGCCTGTTCGCCGACAGGCTCTCGCATGGCCGGAGCGTGCCGCGCTACGGCGACGGCTCGACCGCGCGCGACTACACGTACGTCGACGACATCGTGGCCGGGACGCTGGCGGCGCTCGACGCTCCCGCAAATTTCGAGATCGTGAACCTCGGGGGCTCGCGGACGACGACCCTCGCGCGGTTGATCGAGCTGGTTGCGGCGGCGCTCGGGGTCGAGCCGCGGGTCGAAGAGCTGCCGCTGCAGCCCGGCGACGTGCCGATCACCTACGCCGACGTGCGCAAGGCCAAGCGCCTGTGGGGGTGGGAGCCGCGCGTTCCGATCGAGGAAGGGATCGAACGCTTCGTCGAGTGGTTCCGGGCCAACCGCTTGCGGTAGGACGTGCGCCGGCGATGGTGTGGCGGCGCCGGACTCCGGCGCCCGCTTCGACGGCCCGGACACACCCGCGGCCTTCACACCCGGTGGCGCGTCGTGCATGATGCGCCTGTGCTCAACCCTCGCGTCGGGTCGCCGTTCGTCGTCGCGGCCGGGTTTGGCCTCGGCTGGGGAAGGCTGAGCCCGGATGGTTGTCATGCGTGACGTGGCCCCGACCGGCGGGAGTGGCTGGGGCCGCTGGCCGATCCTGGTGGTGATCGGTGTCGGCCTGGTCGTGGGCGGCGCGCCGCTGCTGGTCGGGCCGCCGGGCGGGGACGACGCGTACTACCACGCGATGCGCGCCCAGCAGCACGCGCACTGCTGGCTCGGCGGCGTGGCGCTGCCGCGCTGGTACCCGGACCTCAACGCCGGGCTTGGCGGTCCCGAGCCGCGCGCTTACCCGCTGCTTCCGCTTTTCGTCCACGCGGCCCTGGCCCTCGCGCTCAACGATGGCGTCGCGGCGACCTCGCTGGCGACCGTCCTGATCGCCGTCCTGGCGGGGTGCACGATGCTACGAGTCGGCCGCCGCCGGGGCGTGCCGCCGGCGTGGGCTGCCGTTGCGGCGGTGGCGTGGTCGGCCAGCCCCTACCTGGTGATCGCCCTCCACGAGAGGGTTTCGCTCGCCGAGGGGTGGGGGCTGGCCATCCTCCCGTGGGTGCTGGACGCCTCGCTGCCGCCGCGGCCGGCGTCGCGCAGGGAGACCGCCGGGGCGGCGCTGGCCTGGGCCGCGCTGCTCGCCACCCAACTCCCGCTGAGCGCGATGGCGTGTTGCGTGTTTGCGGCTTTCCAGTTGGCCAGACCGGATCGCGGGCGTCTCGCGCGAGCCATGGCTGCGGGGCTGATGGGGGCGGGGTTGTCGGCGGTCTCGTGGCTGCCGAACGTCGCCGCGATCGGCCGCACCGCGTCCAGCCTCCTCACCGAAGGCGCGCTCGACTTCACCGGACACTTCCTGCCGGGCGGCTTGGCGGGCGACCCGCTGCTCGGGCGCCAGCTGCTGCTCGCCCTGGCGGGGGCGATGGCCGCGGCGCTGGCGCTCGCCGCGTTCGAGCGGGGCGCGGCTCGCGAGCTGGGGGCTGTCGCGGCAGCGGCCGCCTTCATGGCGACGCCGCTGGCATCCCCGCTGTACCGATACCTGCCGGGCCTGGCTTGGTTGCAGTTCCCGTGGCGGTGGGTCGGGGTGGCGGCGTGCCTGGCGGCCCTCGGCGCGCTGCACGCGGGCCGGCGAAGGTTGCGCGCCGTGGCGATCGGCCTGCTTCTGCTCCCGCTCGCGGGCGTCAGCTGGACGCGCTGGCGGCTGGCTCCCGGGGCGCCGCTGCGCCCCGGCGACTCCGGCGGCGCCGTGGCCCGCGCCGCGGTCCGCTACGGCGTGCCCCCGATCCTGCCGTCCCTTCCGGCCTACCTGCCCCGTGGCGTCGACCTGCGGGAGGCGCTCGCCGCCGCGGCCCGCGCCCGCCCGCTGGTGACCGCCGTCGGGCCCTCCTCGCCCGACCGCTTCGAGTTCCGCTGCGACCCCTCCGCCCGGGGATCCGTGAGCCTCCCTCTGCTGGCCGCCGACGGCTGGGAGGTCTCGGTCGACGGCCGGCGCGTCGGGTGGGCGAACGGGAGCGGGCTGATCACGATCGGTGTCGCGCCCGGAGAGCATCGCGTCGTGGCCCGGCAGACGCTGTTGCCGGAGGACGTCGCCGGCATCGCCCTGTCGGCGGTCGCCGGCGTCGGCCTGGCAGTCCTGGCGTGGGGAAAGCGCCGCTCGGGGCGGGGCGGGTCCCCCGCCGGAGCCGGCGCGGGCCCGTCGGGGCCCGCTTCCGGCCCGTCTACCTGAGCGTGGGCGAGGGAGTGAACACGACGCCGCCCGGCACCGCCACGGCAGGGCGCAGTCCCAGGAGTCCGGCCAGGCGCTCGAGCGCCGGGGTCGTCGCGAGGCCGGGCGTGACGACGATCGCAACCGGGGTGCCCGACGCGAGCAGCCGTCGCGCCAGGTGGTCGACCTCATCACTCCGGGCCGCATCGGCGCGAGGGTCGAACCAACCGGGGTGGCGCGCCGCCTCGGCCGGCACGTTGACGATGGCGTAGCGGCCGGCCGATGCCCCCAGATGGTACGCGATGCCGAGGCGCCAGTAGCCGCTGAGGACCACGGTCCCGCCGTCGGGCAGCGCCTGCCGCAGACACGCCGCGATGCGCTGCTCGCCGCTGGGCGATGCCTTCGCCCACGCGATCTCGGCGCGCGCCGACGTCACGGCGGCGCCGCACGTCAGCGCCAGCACCGCCAGCGCGGCCGGGCGCGACCTGGCGGCGGCGGCGCCGGCGAGCAGCGCCAGCGGCGCGAGGGCCAACACCTCGCCGCGGCCCGGGTAGAACGCCGGGACGCCGGCGGCGGCCAGCGCCCCGAGCATCACCGGCGGCAGCGCCGCCCCGATCGCCGCCCGCCAGGCACCGCCGGCGCGGCAGCCGGCGATGACGACCGCGGCCAGCGCGATCCCGGCGGCCGTCTCCAGCCAATACGGGGACGAAGGCAGGTCGAGCGCCGTGGCGTACGCGCCGAGTGGCGACAGCAGGCGCACCGGCGCGGCGAGACGCTCCGCCGGCGACATCGCGCGCCAGGCGGCGGTCATCCAGGCGATCGCGGCGGGGGGTTGGTGCATCGCGACGGGCAGCCACGGGAGGTGGCTCGCCAATCCGGCGCAGACGGCCGCCAACGCCCGTGAGCGCGCGGGGGTTTGCAGCGTGAGGGCAACGACCGCGAGGACGGCTGCCAGGAGCAGACCGAGGCCGTGGCTCCAGCACGCGAGCGCCACGGCGGCGGCCAGGCCGACCGCCCCTCGCCGTTCGTGCGCCAGGCTTTCGATTCTCTCCCACGCCCAGGCGGCGGCCAGAAACAGGACGGCGTACGCCCTGCCCTCGCACGACCAGGCGACGGCCAGCGGATGGACGGCCAGGAGCGCGCCCGCCCACCATCCCGCGCGGGGCCCGAACGCCCGGCGCGCGGCGCGCGCCGCGAGCAGCACCGCGGCCGTCCCGGCGATCACGGACACGGCCCGGGCGGCGGCCAACGGGGGGATGCCGAGGCCCGCGACGAGCCGGACCAGGAGGTAGGGGAGCGGCGGCCCGGAGTCGAGGCGAAGGGCGCCGACCAGGCCGGGGAGGCTCAGGCGCGCCGCCCAAGCGGTGAAGTACTCGTCGTGCCAGGGATGGCGCAGGAACGCGCCCGCGACGCGCGGCGCGAGCGCGGCGAACGTGAGGCCGGCCCAACGCCAGCCCTCTGCCGATGGACGTGGCACGGCCCCAGTCTCGTCCGAGCGGGGACGGTCGTCAAGGCGCGGGCAGCATGTGAGTCGCCCATGGCGGCGCGCCGCCGCCCCCGAAAAAGGAGGCCGACATTTCCTTCGTTGCAACGGCATCCTTGGAGGCGCGGGCTTCAGCCCGCGGGGCGGGTGGGTGGCGTGCGGTTGGAACGAGAAACGGCCGCAGGCTGAAGCCTTCAGAGACGGGACCGGGTGGGGGTGCTCGGTAGCCGAGACGGCCCAGCGGTCGTAGGGCGCGGGGCCAAGAGAAAGAAGACAGCCCCACGCAGCGAAGAGAGAAGGGCGATACCCGCGGGACCGACGCCAGGGATGAGAAACCGGCAAGATCAGAGCAGTATCATGTGAGCCGTTGTGCCGCCGCGCCGGAGGTGAGCATGCGCCGTCTCGCGTCGATCCTCGTGTTGTCTGCAGCCCCGCTCCTCGCCGGTCAGCAGGCGCTGACCGTCGAACGCATCTCCGCGGACCCGCCGCTCGACGGCGTGCTGCCGGCCGAGGTGCAGTGGTTCCCCGGCGGCGCCCGCTTCTCGTTCATCGCGAAACCGGGCTCGGCCCCGGACGCCCCGGCTTCCTTGTGGGCCGAGGATGCCGCCACGGGCGCGCGCAGTGAACTCCTCGACGACGACTCCCTCCCCTCGTTCGGCGAGGGCAAGGACGCGGTCAAGCCTCGCCTTGCCGGCTATCGCCTTGCGCCGGGCGGCGAGGCCGCCCTGCTCGCCGGAGGCGGCGACCTCTTCATTGCGAATCTGGCGGACAGGCGCGTGCGGCGCCTCACCGCGACCTCCGGCGAAGAGGAACTCGCCGAGTTCTCGCCCGACGGCAAGTGGGTGTCGTTCGTGCGCGACAACGACCTCTTCGTGCTCGAACTCGCGACCGGCGCCGAGGCGCGCCTCACCGACACGGGCTCGGCCGACCGGCGCAACGGCAAGCTCGACTGGGTCTACGAGGAGGAGCTGGCGGGGCGCAAGCCGATCGGCTACGCCTGGTCGCCCGACTCGCGGTGGATCGCCTACGTGACGCTCGACGACGCCAAGGTGCCGCTCTACCCGATCGAGGACCGCCTGGGGGTCCATCCGAAAACGACCCTGCAACACTACCCGCAGCCGGGCGACCCGAACCCGGTCGTCGGCGTGTCGATCGTCCAGGTCGAGGGTGTCGGCGGCGCACGCTCCCGCCGCGACCACGTCTGGAGCGGCGGGAACGCCGAGTACGCGCCGCGGTTCGGCTGGACCCCGGACAGCCGTTCGGTGTGGTACGAGCTGCTCGACCGGCCGCAGCGGCGGCTCGAGATGGTGCGCGAGGACGTCGCGACC
The DNA here is from genome assembly GCA_963747245.1 of uncultured Acidobacteriota bacterium. Classification (GTDB taxonomy): domain Bacteria; phylum Acidobacteriota; class Thermoanaerobaculia; order Thermoanaerobaculales; family Thermoanaerobaculaceae; genus RBG-13-68-16. Next base: position 232,832 of record CAVVEO010000006.1, on the reverse strand, counting down.
GGCGCGACCTCCACGCTGTTCGTCGAGCGCGACGCCGCCTGGATCAACCTCCACGACGAGCAACGCTTCCTCTCGGACGGCCGGCTGCTGTGGAGCACCGAAGCCGGCGGCTTTCGGCATCTCGTGATGTACGGCGCCGACGGAACGCCGCGCGCGATCACGGGCGGTCCCTGGGAGGTCACCTCGGTTGACGGGGTGGAGGAGGCGGCCGGGTGGATCTACTTCACCGCCACCGAGGCCGGTCCCCTCGAGCGCCAGCTCTACCGCGTGCGGCCCGACGGCCGCGGGTTCGCCCGCCTGAGCCGGGAGTCCGGCACCCACTCGGCCGATGTCGCGCCGGGCGGGGCGTTCATCCTCGACACGTTCTCGACGGTTGCGCGTCCTCCCGAGATGCAGGTGCTCGCCGGCGACGGGCGCGTCCTGCGGACCGTGCAGCCGGTCCAGGCGCCGCTGTTCGACGGCTTCACCCTGGGGACCACTGAGTTCTTCACCGTACGGGGCGGGGATGGGACGACCCTGCACGCGTCGCTGCTCAAGCCCGCCGGTTTCGACGCCGCCAGGAAGTACCCGGTCGTCGTCTACGTGTACGGGGGGCCGCGCGCGCAGGTCGTGCGGGACGCCTGGGGGAAGCAGATCGGGTTGTTCCACCAGGTCCTCGCCGCGCGCGGTTTCCTCGTCTTCTCGCTCGACAACCGCGGTTCGGCGGCGCGCGGGCGGGCCTTTGAACGGGTTCTCCTGGGCCGCTTCGGCAAGATCGAGCTCGAGGACCAGCTCGCGGGGGTCGCGTTCTTGAAGACCTTGCCGTACGTGGACGCCTCGAGGATCGGGATCTGGGGGTGGTCGTACGGCGGGTTCATGACCTGTTACGCGCTCACCAACGCCCCCGGCGTCTTCGCGGCCGGCGCCGCCGTTGCGCCGGTGACCGACTGGCGCCTGTACGACTCGATCTACACCGAGCGCTACCTCGGGCTGCCGGGGCAAAACGAGGGCGGCTACGCCGAATCCTCCCCGGTGAACCGCGCCGGTGACCTCCGGGGCGCCCTGCTTCTGGTCCACGGCACCGGCGACGACAACGTGCACTGGGGGAACACTCTCGAGTTCGTGGACAGGCTGTACAAGGCCGGGAAGCCCTACGACCTGCAGCTCTACCCGAACAAGACCCACTCGATCCTCGGGCCGGAGGCGAGGGCGCACCTCTTCCGCCGCATCGCGGCCCACTTCGAGCGGTGGCTGAAGTCCTGAGCCGCGCCGTGGGCCGGGCGCCCCGGCGCCTTGCCGGACAGGCTGGCTGCGGCTAGACTTTGCGACTGCGCCGCCGGGCGCTCAGCGGGAGGGAACATGCACATTGCGGTGGTAGGGAGCGGCTACGTCGGGCTGGTCACCGGCGCGTGCCTGGCCGACTTCGGCATGGACGTGACCTGCGTCGACAACGACGCGCGCAAGATCGAGATGCTCAAGCGGGGGCAGATCCCGATCTACGAGCCCGGCCTGGACGCCCTGGTAGCGAAGAACGAGAAGTCGGGCCGGCTGCACTTCACGACCGAGCTCAAAGAGGCGGTCGAGAAATCGCTCGCGATCTTCATCGCGGTCGGGACGCCTCCCAGGGAGGACGGCTCCGCCGACCTGACCTACGTGGTCGAGGTGGCCGAGGCGATCGCGGACCACATGAACGGCTACAAGGTCGTCGTCACCAAGTCCACCGTCCCGATCGGGACCGGCCAGTTGGTCGAGAAGGTGATCAACGAGCGCAACGGGACGCAGCCGTTCTCCGTGGTGTCGAACCCCGAGTTCCTGCGCGAGGGGTCGGCGATCGGCGACTTCATGCGGCCCGATCGCGTCGTGATCGGCGCGCGCGACGCCCAGGCGATCGCGATCATGAAGGACATCTACGCCCCCCTGTACCTGATCGAGACGCCGTTCGTGATCACGAACGTCGAGTCCGCGGAGCTGATCAAGTACGCCTCCAACGCGTTCCTCGCCACCAAGATCACGTTCATCAACGAGGTCGCGGAGCTGTGCGAGCTGCTCGGCGCGGACGTGCACCACGTCGCCAAGGGGATGGGGCTGGACCGGCGGATCGGTCCCAAGTTCCTGCACCCGGGCCCTGGGTACGGCGGTTCCTGCTTCCCGAAGGACACCAAGGCGCTCTCGGACATCGCCCGCCAGGCGGGGAGGCCGTTCGAGATCGTGGATACCGTGGTGGAGGTCAACGAGCGCATCAAGCTGCGGATGGCCGACAAGGTCCGCGCCATCTGCGGCGGCTCGGTCGCCGGGCTCACGCTCGGCGTGCTCGGGATCTCGTTCAAGCCGGAGACGGACGACATGCGCGAGGCGCCCGCGATCCCGATCCTCGCCGCGTTGGCGGCCGACGGCGCCGCGATCCGCGTGTTCGACCCCGCCGCGACCGAGACGGCGCGCGACGTGCTGCCGGCCGGGGTGACCTACTGCGCCGACGAGTTCGAAGCCGCTGCGGGCGCCGACTGCCTGATCATCCTGACCGAGTGGAACCAGTTCCGGTCGCTCGACCTCGAACGCCTGAAGCAAACCGTCCGCACCCCGCGCGTCGTGGACCTTCGCAACGTCTACGAACCCGAGAAGATGCGCAGCCTCGGGTTCGAGTACGACTGCGTCGGGCGCACCGCGAAGGATCTGCCGCTGGCGTGAAGAAACCGGCGGCTACTTCCTCGCGCGAGCGTACAGTTCGCCGACCTTTGCCCAGTTGACCACGTTCCACCAGTTGCCGATGTACTCGGCGCGGCGGTTCTGGTATTTCAGGTAGTAGGCGTGTTCCCAGACGTCCAGGCCGAGGACGGCGGCGTCCCCGCCAGAAATCGGGTTGTCCTGGTTGGGCAGACTGTAGACGGCAAGGGTGCCGTCGCGCTTGACCACGAGCCACGCCCAGCCGCTGCCGAACTGGCCCGCCGCGGCGGCCGCGAACTTCTCCTTGAACCCATCGAAGCTGCCGAAAACCTTCCCGATCGCCGCGGCGAGCTCGCCGGAGGGGACTCCGCCCGCCTGCGGGGCCATCACCTCCCAGAACAGGTTGTGGTTGACGTACCCGCCGCCGTGGTTGCGCACCGCGGCGCGGATCTTCTCGGGCACGTCGCCGAGGTTGGTGAGGAGCTTCTCCGGCGGCGCGTTCTCGAACTCCGTGCCGGTAATCGCCTTCACCAGGTTGTCCAGGTACGCTTGGTGGTGCTTGTCGTGATGGACCCGCATCGTCTGCTCGTCGATCCAGGGCTCCAGGGCGCTGTAGCCGTACGGCAGCGGTGGGAGCGTCAGCTTGGTCATCGCTTGTTCCTCCATTTTCTCGACCATCCGGGATGAACCCGGTCGCAGTCTCGTGTTCGGCCCTCGGCCCGGTCAACGCCTACCCCGGCCGGGACCATTCCCGGCTCGACCGGACCCCGGCGAGGACTGTTCGGCTGGGCCGGCCCCTGGCGCCGAGGGCCGGAAGCGTCTATATTTGTTCTGCACATGTTGGCGTGAACCGGGGGTGTGATGACCGAGAGGAGATCCGTGCCTAGGGTTGAGCCGCAGCAGCCGCTGTCGGCACGGGTCAAGGCGTTCCTTCCGGCGCGGATCGTGGACCTGTCGTCGCGCGGCGTGCAGCTCGAGCTGGCGACCAGCTTGCGGCCCCAGGTCCCCTGCGACCTGCGCATCCAGCTCGAACAGGGCGAAGTGATCGTGCGGGGGGTCGTGCGACGCTGCCGGGCGTGGGGTTTCGGCCTCGACGAGCGCGACCAGCGCGTGCTTCTCTACCGCGCCGGCCTGGAGTTCGAGGAGGCGCCGCCCGAAGCGCTCGTCAAGGTCGTCTCGACCGTGCTGGAGAAGGCAGCCCCCCGGGAGATCCCCGCCGAGGTCGCACCTTCGCCCGAGGGGGAGCCGACACCGCCCGCCCCGGCATCGGCTGTCCGGGCGCCGCACCCGGCCGGCCGGGTGAAGATCCGGATCTCGGCTGAAAACGTCCGCAAGGTGCTCGGCGGCGCGAAGGACGGCGACTAACCGGAGATCGTCGCTTGGACCGCGGCGGTGGCCTCACGCACCTCGGCCAGCAACGCCGGCACGTCGATCGTCACGAGCTCGCGGTCCCGCATAACGACCCGGCCATCCACCACCACATGGCGCACGTCGGCCGAGCGCGCGGCATAGGCGAGGTGGGCGAACGGGTCGAAGACGGGAACGGCGCAAGGACGGTCGAGCGCGACGCAGATGAGGTCGGCCTGCTTGCCGGCCTCGAGCGACCCGATGCGGTCGGCAAGGCCCAGCACCCTCGCGCCGCCGATCGTCAGCATCTCCAGGACCGTGCGGGCCGGCATGCACGTCGGGTCGCCGCTGAGGCCCTTGTACAGCAACCCGGCGAGCTGGGCATCCCGCAGCAGGTCGAGGGTGTTGTTGGACGCCGCCCCGTCGGTGCCGAACGCCACCTTGATCCCGCGCGCGAGCATCTGCGGGACCGGCGCCACGCCGCTGCCGAGCTTCAGGTTGGACACCGGGTTCGAGGCCACGCCGACCTCGAACTCGGCGAGCAGCGTGAGGTCGTCCTCGGAAACGTGCACGCAATGAGCAGCCACGGTGCGGTCCGAGAGGATGCCGAGATCGGCGAGGTACGCGACGGGGGTGACGCCCTTCTCGGCGGTGAGCTTCTCCACCTCCCAGCGGGTCTCGGCGAGGTGGATCACCAGGGGCGCGCCGAATTCCTCGGCGAGCTCTGCCTCCTTCACGAGGTTCGCGGCGGACACGGAGTACGGCGAGTGGGAGGCGACCGCGGGGACGACCAGCCTGTGGCCGCGGTACTGCTCGAGGAGGGCGCGCTGCCGCTCGAGCGCAACCTCGGGGGTCGGGCACGACGGGGTGGCGAAGTCGATCAGCGATTCGGGCACCACCGCCCGCAGTCCGGCCGCAGTCACGGTCTCGGCGATCCGGGTCGCGTGGAAGTACATGTCGCACACGCATGTGACGCCCGCCTGCAGCGACTCGGCCGCGGCGAGGCGGGTGCCGAGCACGACGGTTTCCGCGTTCATCAGGGCGCGCTCGGCCGGCCAGATGTGTCCCTCCAGCCAATCCTTGAGGGGCAAGTCCTCGGCGACGCCGCGCAGCAGCGTCATGGCCAGGTGTGTGTGGGTGTTGACGAAACCCGGCAGGATCACGCCGCCGCCGGCGTCGAGGACCTCCGCCGCAGGAAACCGGGCCGCGACCTCGGCCGCCGGCCCCACCGCCGCGATCGCCCCGCCGCGCACCGCCACCGCCCCGTCCTGGATCGGCTCGCTCCCAGGCGTCATCGGCAACACCGTGCCGCCCTTGATGATCAGGTCAACGTCCACGTTGCCTCCCCGCCCCTCGGGCTCGAGACACCACGGTCCGGCTCCGGCAGCCCCGGCCCGCGCGCGCCTCCAGTCCCAACCTGCGCCGCCAAGCTTCCGACTTCGAGCTGTTGGGTGTCAACTGTCGGCTGCTCGGCCGGCTACCACGACCCGGACGCGCCTCCACCTCCGAACGAGCCGCCGCCGCCGGAAAATCCGCCGCCGCCGAAACTCCCGCCGCCGCCGAAGCCGGCGCCGCCGTACCACCCCCCGGACCCGCGCCACGACCGCCCCCAACCTCCCAGCAGCATCCGGAGAAGGAGGCCTCCCACGACGAACACGATCAGCGTCAGCGAAGGCGAACCGGACCCGTGGCGGCGGGCCGTCCGCGGGGGCGGCTCGCCGCGGAACGTCGCGTCGAGCGCGCCGGCGAGCGCCGCGACGCCCCCGCCGTAATCACCCCGCGCGAACTCGGGCTTGACGTACTCGTCGAGCAGTCGGCCCGCAAGCGCGTCCGGGAGCTTGTCCTCCAGCCCGTAGCCGACCTCGAGGCGCATCCTGCGGTCGCGGACGAAGGCGAAGAAGATGACGCCGTCGTCGATTCCCTTGCGGCCGACCTTCCATTTCTCGGCGCAGCGGATCGTGAAGTCCTCGAGCGCTTCCCCCTCGAGCGAGGGGAAGAGCACGGCGATCACCTGGTGGCCGGTGCGTTCCTCCACGCCCTGCAGCCGGTTTTCGACGGCGGCGGCCTGGCTCTCGGGGATCACTCCGGCGAGGTCGGTCAGGTACGCGGTCGGCGCGGGCGGCACCTCGAGCGCCGCCGCGGCCGCGGCGACGAGCGCGGCGCAGATGGCGCCCGCCACGGCTCCGAAGCGGCGGCCCCGAACGGCCGGCTCCATGCCCTGTACGCTCAGAACTTCACCTGCGGCGCCTTTTCGGAGCCGGGTACGGCTTGGAAGTAGGGCCTCTCGGCGAACCCGAAGATGGAAGCGATGAACATGGTCGGGAACCGCCGGCGCGCCGTGTTGAACTCCTGCGCCGCGTCGTTGAAGCGCTTGCGCTCGACGGCGATCCGGTTCTCGGTCCCCTCGAGCTGGACCTGCAGGTCCTTGAAGTTCTGCGTCGCCTTGAGGTCCGGGTACTTCTCGACCACCACCATCAGGCGAGAAAGCGCCGACGAAAGGCCGTTCTGCGCGGCTTGGAACTTCTGCATCTCCTCCTGGTTCGGGACGTTGTTGAAGGTCACCTGGCCGACCTTGGCGCGCGCCTCGGTGACCGCGGTGAACGTGTCCTTCTCGAACGCCGCCGCGCCCTTGACGGTCTCCACGAGGTTCGGGACGAGGTCGGCGCGGCGCTGGTACACGTTTTCGACCTGGCCCCACTTGCTCTTGACGTTCTCGTCCAGCTTGACGAGGCTGTTGTAGCTCCCCGCGACCGCCAGCCCGATGACCAGCGCGGCGGCGACCACGACGACCCCGCACCCCAGCAGGATGCCCTTCATGCGACCTCCCCAGGCGCGAACCGGGAGTCGAGCGAACTCGGACCCGTACCGGACGCGCGATGCGCCATCTTAGCCCAGGCCGCCGCCCGCCGGGGGCGCGCTCGGCACCGGCGCCGATGGCCCGCCCCGCCACACGGGCTCGCCCTCGCCGGGCTGGTGCCGCCAGCGCTTGTGCATCCACACCCACTGCTCGGGGTAGGCGCGCACCTGGCGCTCGATGCGCGCGGTCAGCGCCGCCGTGAGCCGGGCGACATCGGCATCGAGGTCCTCCCCCGACGGCGGCGCGATCGGCGGGTCGAACTCGAGGCGCATCGTCCCATCGCCCAGCCGGACCGCGAACCCGGTCACCACCGGGCAGTTGCTCCGCACCGCGAGCAGCGCGGCGCCGGTGGGCGTCCACGCCGGCCGCCCGAAGAACTCGACGAAAGCCCCGGGCGCATCGATGTCCTGGTCGATCAGCAGGCCGATGACGCGGCCGTGGCGGAGGGCGTTCAGGAGCTTGGCGCCGGCCCCCTTGCCCCGCAGCGCGGTCTCCCCGCCGAAGCGGCCGCGCAGCCGGCGGGCGACCTCGTCGAGGCGCGGGTCGTAGACCTGACGGGCGGCGACGGTCATGGGGACGCCCGACGCTCCAAGGCCGAGGTTGAGCCACTCCCAGTTGCCGCAGTGGCCGGTGACGAGGAGCGCCCCCCGCTCCGAGGCGAGCGCGCCGGTCAGGTGCTCGAGCCCCACGAACTGGGTGCGGGCAAGGATCGCCGCGGGCGCCGCCGACCACAACCAGGCCACCTCGCCGAGCACGGCGCCGAGGTGGCCCGCGCACGCGCCGAGCAGCGCCCGGCGCCACGCCTCGGAGCGGTCGGGAAACGCCGCCGCGATGTGGTGGCGGGCCCGGCCGCGATCCCGGCCTGGGAACGCCAGCGCGGCGCGGGCGGCGGTGCGGCTCACCGCCCGCAACGCCGCAAGCGGCAGCGCCCGCGAGCCGCCGAGCAGCGCACGAATGCCGAGGTAGCCGAGGTCGTCGCGCACGGCGCGCAGCCGCGAAGCCATCGCCGCAGTCTAGCCCCGATGCGACGCCGCCCGGTAGCCTCCCGCGCGCCGACCCGAGTATGATTCCGGCGCGGGAGGGGACGTGAGCACGACCAGGGGCGAGCTGTTCATCGTGGCCTCGCCGTCGGGAGGCGGAAAGACCACGCTGATCCGGCGGGTGATGCGGGAACTCGAGGCCCAGGGGCGCCAAGCGCACTTCTCCGTGTCGCACACGACCCGCGCACCGCGGTCCTGCGAGCGCGACGGCGTGGACTACCACTTCGTCGACCGCCCCACGTTCCAGCGGATGGCCGCGGCCGGGGAGTTCCTCGAGTTCGCGGAAGTCCACGACAACCTCTACGGGACCTCGCGCGCCGAGGTCGAGGGCAAGCTGGAGCGGGGGTGCGACGTCTTCCTCGACATCGACGTCCAGGGCGCCCGCCAGGTCCGCGCCTCGGTGCCGGACGTCGTCAAGGTTTTCATCTTCCCGCCGTCGCACGCCGAGCTGCACCGCCGCCTCGTCGCCCGGCGGCAGGACTCCGAGGACGCGATCGCGCTGCGGATCAGGAACGCCGTGCGGGAGATGCGCGAGTACGCGGAGTTCGACTACGTTATAATCAATGATTGTCTCGAGGACGCGACGCGCGCCCTCGCGAGCGTTGTCGCGGTCGCCAGAATGCGACCGTTCCGCCTGCGCTCGAGGGTCCAGGCGATCCTCGAGGAGTTCGAGCGCGCGGCGAAGAAGGAGGAGTGATGCCGGAGTTGCCACAGGGGGTCGAGAGCACGTTTCGTTACATCCTGATCGCCGCGAAGCGTGCGGAGCAGTTGATCTCCGGAGCGCGGCCGCGCGTCACGGGCCGCCACGTCAAGCCCACGACGATCGCGCTGGCGGAGCTGGCGGCGGACAGGGTGCCCTGGCGGAGCGTCACCGCCGAGGAGTACGAGGCGCTTCTGCAACAGGAAGTCGCCGCGCGCGACGCCGAGGAGCACGTGCCGGTCCTGTTCCCCGCCGTGCCGCCGGTCGCGCCGCTGGTCGTCGAGCCCGAGGTCCTCGAGGAAGAGGACGAGGACGACGAGCTCGACGAGGAGCTCGAGGGTCCGAAGTTCGACGAAAACCTCGAGGTCGTCGAAGAGGCCGTCGCCGACGAGCTGCTGACCGAGGATCTCCCCGCGGAGGAGTAGGTGCGCGGCCGGGTGGTCCTCGGCGTCTCGGGCGGCATCGCGGCGTTCCGCGCCGTCGAGGTGTTGCGGGGACTCGTCAAGTCCGGCTGCCGCGTCCACACGATCCTCACCGAGAACGCGACCCGTTTCGTCGCCCCGCGGACGTTCGCGGTTCTGTCCAACGCAGGCGCGGACGTGTCGCTCTGGAGCGACCCGACCAACCCCGGCGTCGACCACGTCGCGCTCGCCCGCGAGAGCGACCTGCTGCTCGTCGTTCCTGCGACCGCCAATATCATCGCGAAGATGGCCTCGGGGGTCGCGGACGACGCCCTCACGACGTATGCGCTCGCCCATCGCGGGCGGGTCGTGGTGGCGCCGGCGATGAACACCGCGATGTGGAACCACGCGGCCACGCAGCGGGCGCTGGCGACGTTGCGGGAGCGTGGTGCGGCCGTGGTCGAGCCGGCATGCGGGTTCCTGGCGGAAGGCGGGGTCGGCCCCGGCAGGCTCGCGGCGGTGGACGAGATCGTGGGGGCGGCGCTCGCCGCGCTGCCGCCGCGAGGCGCGCTCGCCCGGGTGCGGGTGCTCGTCAGCGCCGGCCCGACACGGGAGCCGATCGACGCCGTGCGGGTGATCACCAACCGCTCCTCGGGGCGGATGGGCGTCGCCCTCGTCGCGGCGTCGCGCGACCTCGGCGCCGAGGTGCGGCTGCTCGCCGGCCCTGGCGTGACGGCTCCGCCCGGGGTCGCGACGGAGCGGTTCGAAACGGCCGACGACCTCGGTCGGCTGCTCGGCGCGCGCGCGCCAGACGCCGACGTCGTCTGGCACGCGGCGGCCGTGGCGGACTTCCGTCCGGCCGCCGTGGTGGACGGCAAGCTCGACCGCCGGCAGGGGGCGATGCAGCTGGCGCTTCAGCCGGTCCCCGATCTCGCGGCGGCGATGCCGCGCGCGCTGGGCCGGCCGTACCTCGTGATCTTCGCCGCCGAGCGCGCGGCCGAACTGGAGGCGCGCGCCGCGGCCAAGATGGCGGCCAAGGGCGCCGATGCCGTGGTGGCGAACCCGATCGACGAGCCCGGCCTCGGCATGGAGGAAGCGCGCAACCGCGCCCTGGTGCTGACGCGCCTCGGCGGGCGCAGGGAGTTCGCCGCGCAGGACAAGGAGGCGCTCGCCCGGGAGCTGATCTTGGCGCTCGCGGGCGAGATCGTGGCGGCGCGCCGCCGATGACCCGCCGCGACCTGCTTGAGTACCTGCGGGACTTCGCCTGGCGCGACATCGCGGCGGTCGAGCCGAACGTGGACGTGACCGCTGAGGCGCCCTCTGGTGCCGCACCGGACGCGGCCGCCGGCGGGGATCCGCTCGCGGCGGCCGATCTGGCGGCGATGGGACGGGCGCTGGCCGGGTGCCGCAGGTGCCGCCTGTGCCAACGCCGGACGCAGGTCGTGTTCGGCGTCGGCAACCCCAATGCGCGCCTCGTGTTCGTCGGCGAAGGGCCGGGCGCCGACGAGGACCGCATCGGCGAGCCGTTCGTCGGCCGCGCCGGGCAGCTCCTCAACGCGATGCTGCCTTCGATCGGCCTCAAGCGCGAGGACGTCTACATCGCCAACGTGGTCAAGTGCCGCCCGCCCGGCAACCGCGACCCCGAGCCGGACGAGGCGGCGGCGTGCATGCCGTTCCTCAGGCGGCAAATCGAGCTGATCGACCCGGCCGTGATCGTGTGCCTGGGTCGCGTCGCCGCCCGCCATCTCCTCGGCACGAGTGCGCCGATCTCGAGCTACCGCGGCCGCTGGACCAAATGGGCCGGGCGCGACGTGCTGCCGACGTTCCACCCCGCCTACCTGCTGCGCAACCCCGCCGCCAAGCGCGACTCCTGGGCCGATTTCAAGAAGCTGCGCGAGAGGCTGAGGGCGGGCGAGGGCAAGGGTTAGGCGACGGCGCGAAGGCGACGGCGGAAGTGGAGAGCGGCTCATGCGACCGATCGATCTGCGCAGCGACACCGTGACGCGGCCCTCGGCCGAAATGCGACGCGCGATGGCCCAGGCGCCGGTCGGCGACGACGTCTTCGGCGACGACCCGACCGTCAACGCCCTGCAGGTGTGCGCGGCGGGCCTCTTCGGCAAGGAAGCCGGGCTCTACCTTCCGTCGGGGACGATGTCGAACCAGGCGGCGCTGCTCGCCCACACCAGGCGCGGCGACGAGATCTTCCTCCACGAGCGTTCGCACATCCTGATGTACGAGCAGGGCGGCGCTGCCGTGCACGCCGCGCTGCAGACGCGCTGTTTCGCCTCCGATGACGGCATGCTCGACCCCGGCCTGATGGAAGAGTTCGTCCACGCCGGCGAGGACCCTCACCTCGCGCGGACGCGGCTGGTGGCGCTCGAGAACACGCACAACCACTGCGGCGGGCGCGTGCTCGTCCCCGATCGCGTGCTCGCGGTGCGCGAGTTTTGCGACCGGCACGGTCTGCTCCTGCACCTCGACGGGGCGCGGGTGTGCAACGCGGTCGTCGCCTCCGGGCGGTCCCCGGCCGAGATCGCGGCGCCGTTCGATTCGGTGAGCGTGTGTCTGTCGAAGGGTCTCGGCGCTCCGGTAGGATCGGTGCTGGTGGGTTCTGCGGAGTTCATCCGGCGGGCCGCCCGCGCTCGGAAGCTGCTGGGAGGCGGGATGCGCCAGGCGGGGATCATCGCCGCCGGCGGCCTGTACGCGCTGCGGCACAACATCGAACGCCTGGCCGACGACCACCGCCGCTGCCGGCGGCTTGCCGAGCGCATCGCGGCGGCGCCCGGCCTCGCGGTGGACCTGGCCGCGGTCGAGACCAACATGGTGTTCGCCGACACGCGCCCCTGCGGCCTGTGCGCCGGCGAGGTCGTGAAGTTGCTGGCGGCGCGCGGCGTTCTCTGCCTCGACGAGGGGCCGCACACCGTCCGCTTCGTCACCCACCTCGACGTGGGCGACGCCGAGATCGAAGCGGCCGCCGACATCATCCTCGACGCCCTGTCCGCGGGATCGAAGCCGGCCTGACCCGCGTCCGCCCACCGGCCACTTGCCCGCGGGCTCGCACCCTTGCCATTCCGTTTGCGTCCTGTCTCCCGGACCCCGGACCCCGGACTCCGGACTCCGGTCGTCCCGCGCTCCGCTTCACCGCCACCACGGCCACGGCCGGGCGTTGAGCACCTGGTCTGCGGTGGCCCACCCTTTGCGGGCGATGCCCACGCCCCAGCGCACGTCCGCGAGCCCGGCGGGGTCGTGGGCATCGGGGCCGATCGAGATCGGCACGCCGAGCGCAACCGCGCGGCGGACCCAGCGCCAGTCGAGGTCGAGGCGGAAAGGGTGCGCGTTGATCTCGACGGCCGCGCCTGAGGCGGCAGCCGCCTGCAAGACCGCTTCGAGGTCGACCTGATACCCCTCGCGGGCGAGGAGGAGGCGACCGGTGGGGTGGCCGAGGATCGTGCCGGAGCCGCGGGAGACGGCGCGCACGAGGCGCGCGGTTTGCGCCTCGAGGCTCTGACGGAACGACGAATGCACCGAGGCGACGACGAACTCGAGCGGCACGCCCTCCGGCAGATCGAGGGCGCCGTCGGCCAGGATGTCGGCCTCGGTCCCGCGCAGGACCAGCGGCGCGCCCCCGCGGGCGTTCCGGGCCGCGATCGCCTCGCCCTGGGCGCGCAGCCTGGCGGCGTCGAGCCCGTGGGCGTACGCCGCGGCCTTGGAGTGGTCGGCGATCCCGAGCAGCGACCAGCCCAGGGCGGCGGCCGCGTCCGCCATGCCGTCGAGCGAGGCGGCGCCGTCCGAGTCGGTGGTATGGACGTGCACGGCGCCCAGGATGTCCTGCTCGCCTACGAGTTCGGGCAGAGCCCCGGCGCCGGCGGCCTCGACCTCGCCGTCGCCCTCGCGCAATTCGGGAGGAATCCAAGGCAGGCCGAGCTTTTCGTAGAGGTCGGTTTCCTCGCCGCAGGCGACGGGCCGCCGCGATGCGTCAGTGAGGGCGCCGGCGGCGAAGGCGAGGCCGCCGGCCGCGGCGCGGGCGGCGAGCTGCTCGACGTGGCGCGCGCTGCCGGTATGCCAGGCGAGAGCGGCGCCGAACGAGGCGCGCGGCGCGGTCACGACGCGGACCGGCACGCCGGAGGGGTGCCGGCCGGCGACCCCGCCGGAGGCATCGGCCGCCGCATCGTGCAGCAGCGCGGCGAGAGCGGGTAAGAGCGCCGCGCGAGACGGCGCGTCGCACACGACCACCGCCTCGGCCACGACCTCGCAGGAACGGCGGACATCGCCGGCCACGGCAGCCGCGGCTCCCGGCGCCGCCTTCATGATCGCGGCCGCGGTTTCCTCGGCCGCCTGCCAGCCGTCGGAGATGTGGTGCCGTCCGCCGGCGCGGCGGCGGAACTCGATGGCGGCGAGGATGCTCTTCTGGGTTGCCTGCCCGAAACCTGCCAGGGCGACAAGCCGGTTCTCGCGGCAGGCGTACTCGAGCTCCCCGAGGGAAGCGATCCCAAGTTCGTGCCACAGGGCGCGCGCGCGCTTGGGGCCGAGGCCGGGGAGGGCGACGAGCTCGGGGAGGCCCGCAGGCAGTCCCGCCCGGAGCGCGGCGAGCTCGGCCGGCTCGCCGCGGCCGATCACCTCGGCGACGATCGCCGCGATCCCCTTGCCGATCCCGGGCAGGGACGTGAGCTCGCCCCGCGCCGCCAGGACCTCGATGTCGTCGGGCGCCCGCGCGATCGCCCGCGCCGCGTTCGCGTACGCGCGAACCTTGAACGGGTTCTCCCCGGCAAGCTCCGCGAGCAGCGCCAGTTCCTCGAGCGCGGCTGCGGCACGGCGCCGGCTGTCGGTCGTGCCTGCCATCCCTTTGCATGATATAGTCCAAACGGTCCCATGGCTCCCCGCTGGCCGTTCTCGCGCTCGTTGCTCTACCCCTTGACGGCGGTGCTGGTGGCGCTCGCCGTGCTCCCGGTCGGCCTCGCCGGTTGGGGGTTCGTGAGTTCGAACCGCGAGCAGGTGGCCACACTCGAGATGCAGTACCTGACCCGGCAGGCCGTCGGTCTGGCGCGCGAGATCCAGCTCTACTTCCTCGACAGCGTGGGGCGCATCGAGATGATGGCGAAGGCGCTGCGACCGGGGGAGGGCCGGCGGCTCGACCCCAGGACCGCGTCCGAGACGCTCAACGAGCTCGTCAACGAGAACCGCCACATCGAGCTGTTGCGCTTGCTCGACGCGACCGGCCAGGGGTCGTTTTTCCAGAACCCCAGCCTGTCCGCCAGAGCGGAGCGGGAGTTGGAGCCGATACTGCGCGAGGCGTTCACCGCCAACCTCGATGGGCGGTCGGTGCGGCGCGACCTGCTGCGCCTCCCGGGCGAGGACCCGATGGTGCTTACGTCGCTGCCGGTGCGGACCCCCGGAGGCGCGGTCGCAGGCGCGATGCAGGGGGTGGTCTCGCTCGAGGGCCTGGCGGCGCGGCTCGCCGAGGAGACCGGACGCGGGGTGACCGTGGACATCGTCGACCGCGCCGGCGAGGTCGTGTTCTCCAGCGAGCAGAGCCACGTCGGCAAGTCGGCCGCGGAGCACCCCCTTGTCGCGCAGTTCCTCAAGGCCCCGGTGCGCCTGACCAAGACGTACAGGGATACGCTGCGGCCCGGCAACGACGAGGTGCTTGGCTCGCTGTGCCCGGTGGAGAACCCGCCGTGGGCGGTCGTGACGGCGCGGGACGTCGGCGTGGCGTTCGCGGCCGTGCGCAGCATGGCGGAGAGGACCGCGCTGCTCGCGCTGCTGACCGGGCTGGTGGCGATGGCCGCCGGGATCGGGCTGGCGCGCCGGCTGACCACGCCGCTGCGGCATCTGGCCGAGGTGAGCACCGCGGTGGCGGACGGCGATTTTTCCCGCCAGGTGCCCGTGACCTCGCGCAACGAGCTGGGCCGGCTCGCGGAGAACTTCAACGTCATGGCGGTGGAGATCGAGCGCACCGTGAGCTCGTTGCAGGAAGCGCTCGCGGAGAACAAGGAGCTTCTGGTCGACTCGATCCGCGCCCTCGCCGCGGCGATCGACGCCAAGAACCCGTACACGCGCGGCCACTCCGAGCGCGTGAGCCAGTACGCGGTGGCGATCGCCCGGCACTGCGGCGTCTCGGGCGCGGATCTGCAGACGGTGGAGATCTCCGCGCTGCTCCACGACGTCGGGAAGATCGGCATCGACGACGCGATCCTGACCAAGCCCGACGCGCTCACCGACTCCGAGTTCGCCCAGATGCGCGTGCACACCGTGAAGGGCGCCGCGATCGTGAGTCCGATGAAGCGGCTGCGGGAAATGCTTCCGGGCATCCGCTCCCACCACGAGAACTGGTCCGGTGGCGGCTACCCCGACGGCCTGGCCGGCGACGAGATCCCGCTCGTCGCCCGCATCATCGCCACCGCCGACTCGTTCGACGCGATGACGACCCAGCGCCCGTACCAGACGGCGCTGCGCCCGGACCTGGCGTACGGCCGCTTGCGCGCCATGGCGGGCACTCGGCTCGACCCCATGGTCGTAAAGGCGTTCTTCACCGCGGTCAAGGAGGGCGACCTGGTACCCTTTGCCCAGGTGGAGGTGGCGTGACGATGCGAAGCCCACTGCGTTGCTTTTCCCGCGTCGCGGTTCTCGTGCTGCTTGCGGCGTGTGCGTCGAGCAAGCCGGAGCGTACGAACCTCCCCCCCGGAATCGACCCCAAAGACCCTCTCGCCGCCACGATGCTGATGCAGCAGGGGCAGGCGCTGGTCGCGGAGGGGAAGATCCCCGACGGGCTGGCGAGGTTCAAGTTGGCGCTTTCGCTCCAGCCCAAGAACCCGACGATCTACAACCTGATGGGCATGGCCGAGCTGCAGGCGGGGAAGCCCGCCAAGGCTCTCGATGCGCTCAACAACGCGTTGATCCTGGCGCCGCAGTACTCGGATGCCCGCAACAATCGCGGGGCCGCGTACGTGCAGTTGGGCCAGTACGCGATGGCCGAGGCCGACTTCCTGGCGGTGCTCGGCGACCCGACGGAACCCAACCGGGCGGGCGTCTTCTTCAACCTCGGCTCGCTCTACCTTTCGCGAGGGAACCTGGCGGCTGCGGAGGAGAACCTGCGCCGCGCCGCGGTCCCCAACGGCCCGGTGGAGGCGTACTTCATGCTGGGACAGGTCGAGGAGAGGCTGGGCCAGCCGGCGCGCGCGGAAACCGCGTACCGGGACGCGGCGGCGCGGGCGCCGGAACGGGCCGATATCGCCTTCGCCCTCGGCAAACTGCTCGAAGCCCAGGGGCGCAAGGACGAGGCGGCTGCGCTCTTCCGTCGCGTCGTCGCGCTCGCCCCCAACTCGGTCGAAGCGCGTCAGGCCCGAGCGTACCTGGAGTGACGGCGTGGCGTTCCAGTACCTTCTGAACAACCTCCTGGTCGACGTCCCGGGCGCGCAGGGCGCGATCTTCCTCGACTCCGAGGGCGAGTCGGTGGAGTTCGTGTCCAGGAGCGCGACCCCGTACGAGCTCAAGCTCGAAGGGGCGTACCACGGGATCTTCCTGCGGCAGGCGGCGCGGATCACCGGACTGATGGCCGCGGGCGGGCTGGAACGGCTGGCGATCGCGGGGACCCAGATGCAGGTGATGAGCCGGGTGCTCAAGGACGGCTACTACCTGGTCCTGGTGATGGATCCCGCCGCCCCCGCGGCGCTGGCCGGCGAGGCGCTGGCCAGGGCGAGCGAGGCGTTCAACCGGGAGATTCCGTAAAGGGCGGGTCGGGCGGGTGCGGCCGCAGGGGGTGAGCGTTGGATCTGTTGCAGCGATTGCGCCGTGGCCTGGGGGCGACCCGTTCGCTCCTCGGTGAGAAGTTCACCGCCACGGGCTGGGTGGTCAGCCCCGAGACGCTGGAGGAGGCGCTCCTCGCCGCCGACGTCGGCGTCGAGGTGGCCGAAACGGTGGCCCGGAGTTTCGACGACGCGCGCCGGCGCGGCAAGGTGGCGCCGGGCGGCGAGATGGCGTGGCTGCGCGCAGAAGTGGAAGCGTTGCTGACGGTAGGGGGCGGCGTGGCGCGGCCCGGCAAGCCCAACGTCGTGCTGGTGGTCGGGGTGAACGGCAGCGGCAAGACGACGACGGCGGCCAAGTTGGCGGGGCGGGCGAAGGCGCAGGGACGGGCCGCGATGCTGGTCGCGGCGGACACGTTCCGGGCCGCCGCGGTCGAGCAGCTCCAGAGCTGGGGCGCCCGCCTGGAGGTGCCGGTCGTCGCGCAGCGCCCCGGAGCCGATCCCGGCGCCGTCGTGTTCGACGCGCTCCAGGCGGCGCTGGCCCGGGACGTGGACGACGTGATCATCGACACGGCCGGCCGCCTGCATACGAAGCACAACCTGATGGCGGAACTCGAGAAGGTGCGCAAGGTCTGCGCCAGGGCGCTTCCCGGCGCGCCGAACGAGGTCCTCCTCGTCCTCGACGCCACCACCGGGACCAACGGCTTGGTGCAGGCGCGCGAGTTCGGCGCCCACGCGGGAGTCACGGGCGTCGCCCTGACCAAGCTCGACGGCACCGCCAAGGGCGGCGTCGTCCTGGCGGTCGCGCGCGAGCTCGGGGTGCCGGTGCGGTGGGTCGGGGTCGGCGAAGGCCTCGACGACCTGCTCCCGTTCGCGCCGGACCTGTTCGCCGCGGCGCTCCTGGAGGCGCTCGCGTGAGCGGGCCCTGGGCGGGGCCGATGCGCCAGGCGCTCGAGCTGGCCGAGCAGGGGCGGTACGGCGCGAGCCCGAACCCCATGGTGGGCGCGGTGCTCCTCACGCGCGACGGCGAGGTGGCGGCCACCGGCGCGCACCTCGCGTGCGGCGGCCCGCACGCCGAGGTGGCCGCGCTCGCGACCGGCGCGGCGCGGGCCCTCGGGGGCACCATGGTCGTCACGCTCGAGCCGTGCGCGCACCAGGGGCGCACGCCGCCGTGCGTGGACGCCATCCTCGCGGCCGGCGTCGCGCGGGTGGTGATCGGGACGCGGGATCCGAACCCCGCAGTCAACGGCCGCGGCATCGAGATCCTGCGCGCCGCGGGGGTCGAGGTGATCGAGGGGGTGGAGGAGGAGGCGTGCCGCGCGGCGAACCGACGGTTCTTCCACTGGATCGCGACCGGCCGGCCGTTCGTCACGCTCAAGATGGCGATGACGCTCGACGGGAAGCTGGCGGCGCGCGGCGGCCGCTCGCGCTGGATAACCTCGGAAGCGTCTCGCAGGGAAGGCTATGCGCTGCGCGAGGAGTTCGACGCGCTGCTCGTCGGAGTCAACACCGTGCTCGCCGACGACCCGCGTCTGACGCGCCGCCTCGGGCTCAACCCCAGTCCCCACCTGGTCCGCGCCGTGCTCGACAGCTCGTTGCGGACCCCTCCGGAGAGTGCTCTGCTGGGGAACGACCCCGGCGACGTGACCCTGTTCTGCCGGGAGGGCGCGCCCTCCGAGCGGCGCCGCGAGCTCGAGCGCCGGGGCGCCGCCGTCATCGAGGTCGGGGGCGACGAGCGCGGCAGGTGCGACCTGCGACAGGCCCTGCGCTGGCTGGGCTCGCACCAGGTCAGCTCGGTGCTCGTGGAAGGCGGGGGCGAGGTGCACTGGTCGTTCCTGCGCGAGGGCCTCGCCCAGCGGGTCCACGCGTTCGTGGCGCCGCTCGTGCTCGGCGGTCGGGAGGCGACGCCCTCCGTCGGCGGGGCGGGGTTCGGGTCCCCGCAGGAGGCGGCGAGGTTGCGCTTCGTCGGGGTCCGCCGGCTCGACGGCGACCTCGTGGTGGAGGCCGAGGTGGAGAGTGTTTAGCGGGCTTGTCGCGGCGCGCGGCGAGGTGCGCCGCATCGCTCGGCGCGGGCGCGGCGCGCGCATCGACGTGAGCTGCGAGCTCCCTGGGGAGCCGCTGGCGGCGGGGGAGAGCGTCGCGGTGCAGGGGGTCTGCCTCACGGTCGCCGAACCGGCGGCAAAGTCGTTCGCGGCCGATCTTTCGCCCGAGACGCTCGCCCGCACCACGCTGGGGGGGCTGCGCGCGGGCGCCATGGTCAACCTGGAACGCGCGCTGCGCCTTTCCGACCGCCTCGGCGGCCACCTCGTGCTCGGCCATGTGGACGCCGCCGTGGCGGTGGTATCGGTCCACAGGGGGCAAGAGTTCTCGACGCTGCGTGTCTCCGTCCCGGGCGCGCTGGCGCCGGAAGTGGCCGAGAAGGGGTCGGTGGCCGTGGACGGCGTCTCGTTGACCGTATCAGCGCTCGGGGCGGGGTGGTTCGAGGTCGCGCTCATCCCGGCGACGCTCGCCGGGACGACCCTGGACGGGTTGCGCGCGGGCGACCTCGTCAACCTCGAGACCGACGTGCTGGCGAAGTACGTGCGCCGCACCGCCGGAGGGCGGAGGACGGGGATCGAGGCGTTGCTGGCGGGGTCGAGCGATGCGGCGGATTGAGCCGGTTTTCCCGGATCTGCTGCCGCTGTCCCATCGCCTCGGTCCACCGCCGGTGGCCGCCGAAGACGGGGCCGTGGTCCTCGATCCGGTCGAGATGCGCCTGGTCCGGCAGACCGAGGCACGACAGCGCTTGGCGGCCGACCGCAGCCTGCCGCGCCGTCCGTTGCGCGTCCTGTTGCACGGCGGGACGGCCGTGCGGGAGAGGGCGTTTCTCGAACGGTTGGTCGGCACCGGGTCCGGAATCCTGGTCGTGCTCGACAGCGCGCTGGCGCCCGCCGTCCTGCCGGCCCCGACGCTCGAGGGCCAGGTGGTCGTGCTGGCGCCGTGGGTACCCGCATTCTGGGGCGGTGCGCCGCTGGTTTCCCTGGCTGGGTTCGGTGCCCGGAAGATCCCGGCCGGCGTCCTGCTCGCGCTCGGGCCGGCGCCGGAACCGCTCCTCGAGGCCCGCCGGGCCGTCGAGGAGGCGAAGAGCGCCGGCGCCGAGTTCGTGCTCGCATGCCCGCTCGCGGTTCCCCCCGAGGACCGCCACCGGGTCTACGACGGCCGGGCCGGCGAGAGCGGCGACGAGGCTCTTGAGAACCTGCTCTTCCATACCGACCTCGCGCAGCTCGCGGCGGAACTGGAACGGGAGGCCTCGCGCACGTGCCGGCTGCTCGGGATGCCGGAAGCCCTGCCCGGCCCCGCGACCTCGTTCACGCCGCAGCCTACCTTCGCCGCGAGCGCGACGCTGTCGTTGTGGGCCCGCCGGCTCGACCTGCTCGACGGCGTCAGCTCGTCGGGGTGGCAGCTCCGGCGGGCGGCGCAGGCGCTGCTCGCCTCGGGGCGCGATCCCCGCGCGCTCGTGGCCGAGGACAACCTCAGGGTGATCCCCGGGTTCACTCCCTGGGTCGAGGCGTTCGCGCGTTCGGCCTGGGGCGGCGGCGGAGAACCGTTCGACGAGGCGTTCGCTCGGTGGGTTGCAGTGTGAGGCCAGGGAACAGGGCGCACGGAGATCGGGGTTCGGGGCTCGGGGCTCGGGGCTGGGAGAGCCAGGGAGCCCGGAGTCCGGGGCGGACGGCGGCGGGGCTCTACGTCCACCTGCCGTTCTGCGCCAGCCGCTGCGCCTACTGCACGTTCGTCACCTCGACCGAACTGGACCTGATGCCGCGCGTCATGGCGGCGCTCGGGCTGGAGATCGGCGCCCTCGGGCGCCGCGGCGGCCGGCCGCTCGCGACCCTCTACCTGGGCGGCGGCACGCCGTCGCTGGTGCCTGCGGGCTTGCTCACCGACCTCTTCGCCGCGATCGACCGGCACTTTCCGCGCCTCCCCGGCGCCGAGGTGACGCTCGAGGCCAACCCGGATGACGTCACCGCCGAGAAAGCCCGCGTCTGGGCCGGCCTCGGCGTCACGCGCGTCTCGTTGGGCGTCCAGGCGTTTTCCGACCCGGTGCTGGCGATGCTGAACCGGCGCCACGACGCCGCCCGGGCGAGCGCAGCCGTCCAAGCTCTGCAACGCGCCGGGTTCGCGGTCTCGGTGGACCTGATGCTCGGGCTCCCGGGCCTTGGCCCTGATGAGGCCGGCGTCACGCTGGCCGAACTCCTCCGCCTGCGCCCCGGGCACGTCTCCGTCTACTTGCTGGAAATGGACAAGCCGCACGCCCTGGCGCGCCTCTCCGAGCGCCGCCCCGACCTCTTCCCCGATGCGGACGCCGCCGCCTCGCAGTACCTCGCGGTCGGGCGGACCCTGGTGGCCGCGGGCTACCGCCACTACGAGATCTCGAACTTCGCGCTCCCGTCGCGGGAGGCGAGGCACAACGTGCGCTACTGGCGGCGGCACCCGGTGCTCGCAGCGGGCCTCGCGGCGCACGGCCAGAGCGGCCGGCGGCGGTGGGCCAACCTCGACGCGCTGCCCGCGTACCTCGATGCGGTCGAGAGCGGCGGGAGCGCGCGGGCGTGGAGCCGGAGGCTCGGCGAGGACGAGGTCGTCAAGGAGCGGGTGATGCTGGGACTTCGGCTCGCCCGCGGGGTGTCCGAGCAAGCGAGCGCCGCGTGCTGCGCGCGAGCGCCGGCGTTCGCCGAAGGGCTCGCGGACTTCCTCGCGCTCGGACTCGCCCGCCGCGCGGGGGGGCGCGTGCGCCTGACGCCGCGGGGTTGGCTCGTATCCAACGAGTTGTTCGCCCGTCTCTGGTGAGCCCCGGCCGGACCCGGGCCGCGTTTGGCGGTACACTCCCCTCGGGAGGTGGCGATGAGACGGGTTCTGCCGCTCGCGCTGTTGGCCGCCCTGCTCGCCGGGCCGGCCGCCGCCGGCGGCTTTTCGTTCTCCACCGACTTCACCCCCGGGGATTTCCGGGATCTCGCGGATGCGTTCGGCGACGCGATCTCGTTCCCCAACCTTGGGACGGCGGCTTCCACCGGTGTCGCCGGGTTCGACGTGATTGCCGCGGTGGGGGGGCCGCAAGTGGACACCGGCGCCCACTGGTGGCGCAGCGCGGTGGACGCGCGGACGTTCGGCGGCGTCCTCACCGGTTACCGCGGGATCGTGCGCAAGGGCCTCCCGTGGCACCTCGACGTCGGGGCCCAGGTCGGGAGGGTAGCCGGCGAGCAGTTCTGGGGTGGCGAGCTGCGCTGGGGAATCTGGGGCGGCGGCATCCTGGCGCCGGCCGCGGCGCTGCGGCTCGCGTACTCGCGCCTCGGCGGTTCGACGGTCGCGCTCGACGTGAGCGAGGCGCAGCTGGTGGTTTCGAAGGGTTTTGCCGTCGTGTCGCCGTACGCCGCGGCGGGGTTCCGGAGGACCGTTGCGGAGGCTGATTTCGGCGACCCGGTGCCGTCGCGCCGCCGGGTGGACGCAGAGCGCTGGACCGGCGTGGTCGGCGCCAAGTTCACGCTGCTGCCGCTCCTCCACGTCGTCGCGGAGGCGCGGCGCGGGTCGACCACGAGCTTCTTCGTGGGCGCGGGGGTCGGCCTATGAACGCCAGGCGGCGGCTCGTTGCGGCGCTCTCGCTGTCCTTGCCGGCGCTCCTGATCGGTTGCGACCAGCCCCGGGTCGAACGGCCGGTCGAGCGCGTGACCCGCCTGCGCTTGCTGCAGAAGGTCGCGGCGAACTGGTTCGAGATGCAGAAGGGCCCCGACGGCAAGCCGGTGCTGGTCATGGATCTCACGGTGACGAACGACGGCAACGAGAGCTTGAAGGTCGTCACGATGCGGCTGCACGTGACCGCTCCCGACGGCAAGGACCGCCTCGTGGTGCCGCTGCGCCTCGACGTCTCGCAGGTCAAGCCGGGAACGCTCAAGGTCTTGCCGCCAATGCCGGGCCGCGCGGCTGTCTCCGAGGTGACGCCCGGTCCCCCGAGCCACCTGGTCGTGCGCGTGCCGGGCGTGGACGTGAAGCCCGGCGAGGAGGTCACCCTCGAGATGGAGGGCCAGCCCACGAAACAGGAAATGGCGACCTACCCGGAGTACCGGGGGGTCAGTTGACCGGGGTGGGGAGGGCGATGTTGAACCGCTCGAGGACGATCCGATCCAGGCGCGGGCGGATCACCAGCTCGAAGGTATCGTTCTTGTCGGGGAAAAGCCTGAGGGCCGCGGTTCGCGCCGCCTCCACCAGGCGCAACGCCTCACAGAACGTCAGCTTCTCGTCCTCCGCGAGCACCTGGGCGGTCACATCCACCAGCAACCGCAACCGGCGTAGCCGCTCCTCCTCATCGCGCAGAAGCTCCTCCCTCTCCATCCACCACCTCCAACCGGCGGCGGCGCGGTGACATTTCCACAGCGGCACGCACGGTCCGAACACCACCGCACCGAGACACGACGGAGCGCGCAGTGATCGACCGCCAGCTCCTTGCGGTCGCGGTGACCGCGGCACAGCGCGGCGGCGAGGTGCTGCGCCGGTTCTTCGGCACGCTCGCTCCCGGGCAGGTGAGCGAGAAGGCGCACAACGATTTCGTCTCCGCCGCGGATCGCGCCAGCGAGGAGGTCATCGTCTCGTTCCTGCGCGCCGAGACGCCCGAGTTCGGGGTTCTCGCCGAGGAGAGCGGGACCAGCGGCCACGAAGGCACGCGCTGGGTCGTGGACCCCCTGGACGGCACCGCCAACTTCGTCCGCTCGTTCCCCCACTTCGCGGTTTCGGTGGGCCTCGTCGAAGGGGACGAAGTGCTGGTCGGTGCGGTCTACGATCCGATGCGCGACGAGATGTTCGCCGCGGCGGCCGGCGCAGGGGCCTGGCGCAACGGCCGGCGCCTGGCGGTGAGCGGCCGCGCCGGCCTGACCGGCGGCTTCCTGACCACCGGCTTCCCGTTCCGCGTGCACCACATGCTCGATCTCTACCTGGACATCTTTCGCGACGTATTCCTGCGGGTCGCGGCGATCCGCAGGCCCGGCGCCGCCGCGCTCGACCTCGCCCACACGGCGGCCGGGGTTTTCGACGGTTTCTTCGAGTTCTGTCTGTCACCGTGGGACATCGCGGCGGGCGCCCTGCTGGTGCGCGAGGCCGGCGGCGTCGTGACCGACCTCGACGGTGGGCCGGGGATCTTCGCGCACGGCAACGTCGTCGCGGCCGCCCCCGCCGTGCACCGCGAGCTCCTGGCGCTCATCCGCGCTCGCTGCGGCGAAGCGGATGTCGTCCCCGGGCCGCGGTAGTCCCAGGCGTGCGTGCACGGGAGGGGAGCCCGCGAGGAACACCCCGATCTGCACAAGAACTTGCCAGACGGTGCCTCGGAAGCCTACTCTTCGCACGAAGCACCGTTGCGGTCGACGTGCCAGGAGGAACCGATGACCCCAAAGCTGGACAGTGACTCCAGCCCGCGCCTTCTTCCGGTGAGCCGGCGGGTCCAGCGGCGAGGCAAGGATCTCGAGCGATTCCTGAACCTCTGGAGGCTCGCGCTCCTCGGCAGCCTGGCGGCCACGATCCTGGTCAGCGGTCTCAGCGGCGTCTCCGCGCGGCCCGAGGATGCGCTGGCGCTGGGGGTCCTGGGCGTCTTCCTGCTGGGCGGGCTCGCGCTCCAACTCTATCTGGCCTGGGCGCCGTGGGACCCCCGCATCCCGCTCTGGGTCGTGGCGTTCGACTTCGCCGTCGTGACCTCGTTCTCGCTCGGTTGTGTGGTCGTCAACCGCGCCATCGTCGCGACCAACTCGCAGCCGTTCTTCTTCTACTATTTTTTCATTGTGATCGCGGCGGGGCTGCGCGGCGACCCGCTGGTGTCGCGGATCGTCACCTGGTCGGCGCCGGCCGCGTACGCGTTCGTGGTCTTCATGGCGGTGGCTTGGCGCGACGTCGAGATGGCGCCGCACCCGGATCCGGTTTTCGGCAGCTTTCGATGGGACCTGCAGGTGGCGCGGGTGATCATCCTCGCGGTCGTCACCGTGATCGTCAACTACGACGTGGGCCTGGTGGCCAGCGATCGCGCCGAGGCGCGCACGGACCCGCTCACCGGCGTCTACAACCGCCGCTTCCTCCAGGAGTTCCTCGGCCGGGAAATGGCGCGCAGCCGGCGCGCCCGCCATCCCCTCTCGGTGCTGATGGTCGATCTGGACGGCTTCAAGGCGTTCAACGACAGCTTCGGCCACCTCGAGGGGGACCGGATGCTGGCGGCGGTGGCCGCGTCGCTGCGCAACGCGGTGCGCGCGACCGACATCGTCGCCCGCTACGGCGGTGACGAATTTCTGATCGCCCTGCCGAACACGCCGGGCGAGGCGGCGCGTCGGGTGGCGAGGGAACTCGGCCGCACCGTACCTCCACCGGTTACGCTCTCGGTCGGGATCGGCTGCATGGGCGAGGGCGTCCAGACCCCGGCACAGCTTTTCGCGATCGCCGACGCCGCTCTCATGAGGGCGAAACAGTCGGGTGGCGGCGTGAGCGTCGAATAGGCGTGCGCCTACTGCGGCGCGGCCGTTGCCTCCGGCAGTTGCCCGGCCGCTTCGATCAGCGCGGCGACCTTCGCGCGTCTCGGCCACAGCACCAGCATGCCGAGCGCCGCCACCGCCGTGAAAATCGCGAACCAGTCGCGCCTGCCGGTGAGGACGAACAGCACCAGGCCCAGGAGGGCGACCGCTTCAAGGCGGGCGAACGCGGTCAAGTGGGCGGCGAAGTGGGCGGCGAGCAGGCGTTCGCGCTGCTGGCTGACGGCAAAGACGCGGCGCGGGCCGGCGAGCATCACGCGGTAGACCGGCATGATCGTGACGAGGTTCACCGCGGCGAGGAACGCGAACCCCCAAAGCAGCGGTTCTCCTTGCGGCAGGGCCGGTTGCGCCGGCCAGGGGAGCGCCGCCACGATCAGCGCATAGACGGCCAGGCTCGCCAGGATGCCGGAGCACACCAGCTGGAGGCGTTGAAAGTGGCGGACGGCGGCGTTCGACATGGCGGCCTCCCGAGTGGCGTCATCCGCAGGCTACCCGGGCGGGCCGATGGCGGTCAACATCCGGAGCCGGGGAGCGCCGCCGCGGCGTCGCACAAGACACAGCGAAACCCTGCAGGGCAGGGTTTCGGCTTGGCGGAGTGACCGCCCGGACCTTGGCAGTGGGTCTCGCGGCTGCAACGTCCGTCGAACGCCCGCGGCCGGTTTGGCACTACCAATATGGGAGGGGCCGGCCGGGCTGTCAAGGGGTTCCGAGCGGTCCGATCGCGTCCACCACCGCAACGGCGGTCGCGAGCGCGGCCGCCCCGGCCCCGCCATCGACGAACATCGTCGCCTCGCCCCGGCAGGCGCGCTGGAACGCCACATGCTCGGCGGCCAGGGGTTCCCCTTTCTCGACGGGGACGCCGAGCGGTGCGATCGCCGCCTCGCCGCCGTCGCGAAGCAGGCGATAGGCCGAAACGCTCTGTTCGGCGTAGTCGATGGAGTAGTACGCGTCGGGCTCGAAGAGCCTGAGCTTGCGGACGCGCTCGGAAGAGACCCGGCTCGCGGTCAGGTTGGCCACGCACCCGTTCTCGAAAGCCAGACGCACGTTGGCGAGGTCGACTCGCGCGGAAAGGACCGGAACCCCGACCGCCCTGACCTCCCGGACAGGCGAACCCGGGTTGAGGGCCTGGACGAGCTGGAGGTCGTGCACCATCAGGTCGAGGACCACGTCGATGTCCATCGAGCGCTTGGTGAAGCCCGATAGGCGCTGGGCCTCCAGATAGCGGGGCCGCGGCGATCGCGCCAGGACCGCCTGGACGGCCGGGTTGAAGAACTCCACGTGGCCGACGGCGAGGATGACGGCGCTGCGGCGGGCCAGCTCGACCATCTCGCGCGCGTCCGCCACCGAGGCCGCGATCGGCTTCTCGACCAGCACGTGGCGGCCGGCCGCGAGGCAGCTGGCAGCGATCTCAAGGTGGGTGACGGTGGGCGAGGCGATCACGACCGCCTCGGCGCGCGCCACCGCCTCGTCGAGGCTGGGAAGAGCCTCGGCGCCGAACTCGGCGCACACCGCCTCGAGCCGGTCCCGGTCGGGGTCGAACGCGCCGGCGCACCGCCAGCCGGGAAGGGTTCGCGCCAGCCGCACGTGGTGGCGCCCCAGGTGGCCGACGCCCACCACCGCAACGGCCAAGGGGGAGGGTTCGCTCATGGGGATGGAGGGTACGCGGCCCACCCCGCCGGGGCAAGTCTCCCGCCGCCGCCGGCCGGCGCGGCGGGCTCGGGCCGCGGCGAGCGGGCTACACTGGAGCGGGGAGGGAGCCTTGATCGATTCGCACGCGCACGTGGCGATGATCGAGCCCGCGGCGCGGCCCGGGGTCCTCGGGCGGGCGCACGACGCCGGCGTGACGATGATCCTCGTTCCCGCTACCGGGCGCGAGGACCTCGATGCCGTCACCGAGTTGGCGGGGGCGGGGGAGGGCCGGATCGTGGGCGCCCTCGGTTTCCACCCGCACGAGGCGAGCCGGTGCGACGCCGCCTGGCAGCGGCGGTTGGAGCGGTTGCTCGAGTCGCCGGGGATCGTCGCGGTGGGGGAGATCGGTCTCGACTACCACTACGACTTCTCCCCGCGGGAGGACCAGCGGCGTGTTCTGGCGTGGCAACTCGACCTGGCGCGCGAGCGTGGCCTGCCGGCCGTCTTGCACCACCGCGAGGCGTGGGAAGACTTCCTCGCCGCTCTGGATGCGGCGCCGGGCGTGCGCGGCGTCGCGCACTCGTTCACGGAGGGCGCCGCCGGCGTCGAGGAGATGAACCGGCGCGGCCTGTTCGTCGGCATCTCCGGGATGGTGACGTTCCCGAAGGCGGAGAACATCCGCGAGGCCGCACGGGCGGTGCCGTCCGGGCGCCTGCTCCTCGAGACCGACACGCCGTACCTTGCGCCGGTCCCCCACCGCGGCAGGCCCAATGAGCCGGCGTACGTGCGGCTCGTGCTCGAGCAGGTCGCGCGCACGAGGGAGGCCGACACCGCGGCTCTCGAGGCCGAGACCGACGCGGCGTTCGGCGAGCTCTTCCTCGGCGATCGGTGAGCGGTCTCTCCCCGCCCGGGCGTACTCGCTGCTGCGGTCAGTCGCGCGGTGTGAGCGCGACGAGGAGGTCGGCGAGGAGAACGATGCGGCGCTCGAACGACCGCAGGTCGAGGTGCTCCTCGCGCGTGTGCATGCCGTCGCCGACCGGCCCGAGCCCGTCCACGATCGCGACCTTCGCAGGGTCGGCGACGTAGTTCGGGAACGAGATGCCCCCGCGGTCGTCCTCGACCTCCAGGCGCCACCCCCGCTCGGCCGCGAGCTGGATGACGCGCTTGACCACGGGCGCACCAGGGCCGTTGGGATCGACCGGCGGGACGCTCATCCCCTGCGAGAACGTCATCCTGACGTCGTGCGTCGTCGCGGTGCTCTCGGTCAGGCGCTGCAGGCGCCCGAGGATCCGCAAGCCGTCCGCGGCTGTGAGGAAGCGGGCTTCGCCCTCGGCGACCGCGCGATCGGAGACCACGTTGCGCCGGCGCGAGGTCCCGAGCAGCGCATGGTTCGCCGCGAGGCCGTTGACGAAGTCCGCGTCGCCGGCAACCAGCCTCGCCACGTTGACGGTCACGCCGGGCCCGGTCTCGGACATGCGCTGCGCCTGGGCCGCCCAATCGGCGGTCGCGCCGAGCGCCGAACGGCCTTGCCAGTACGCGAGCCCGGAGTGGGCCGAGCGACCGGTCGCCTCGAGTCTCCACTCGAACAGGCCGCGGCGGCCGGCGACGAGTGTCTCCCCGTCCCCCCTTCGCTCCCCGGGCTCGATCACGAGGAGGGCGCGGGCGCCCTGGCCCCACCGCCGCACGGCGCGCTCGGAAATCGTGCCGCCGACCTCCTCGTCCGGGACACCCACCAGCATGAGATCAGCGGGCGGCTTCTCGCCGCGCTGAGCCAGCAGATCGAGGGCCGCCACCAGCATCGCGAGGCCGCCCTTCATGTCGAGCGCCCCGGTGGCCCAGAGGAGGTCGTCCTCGATTCTCGGCGGCACGGCGTCCAGCACCGTATCCAGGTGCCCGACCAGGAGGAGCGGGCGATCGCCGGCTTCGGGCCCGCGCGCCACCAGGAGGGGCAGCAAGTTCCCATCGCCGTCGGGCTCGGTCGCCACCTCGGTCGCGAGGTCGTGGCGCGCCAATTCCGCCGCGATGCGCTCGGCAACCGCCCGGACGCCCGCGACATCACCGCTCGCCGAGGAGATCGAGCACAGGTCCACGAGCAGCTTCGTGCCGGAATCGAGGATCTCGCGAGGCAACGCCTCGTTGGTCTGCTGCACGGCCACCTCCGGGACGGGAGTGTAGCCCAGCCCCATGCTCGGTTGCGACGGGTGGCATCCCGGCGAGGCCGCGTTCGGCGATCCGCGGCGGGGACCGCCCGGGGGTCAGGCCCAGACGCCGGGGATGGCCCGGCCGCACGCCGGACAGCGGCCGCCTGCGAGCTTGTTCTCCAGCACCTCGAAACCGATGCGGTGGACGAGACGGGTTCCGCAGGCGGGGCAGAACGTGCTCTCGCCGGCGTGCCCCGGCACGTTGCCGAGGTAGGCGAAGGCGAGCCCCTCGGCCTTTGCGATCTGCCACGAACGTTCCAGGGTCGCGACCGGCGTCGGGGGCAGGTTCGTGAGCCTGTAGGTGGGGTGGAAGCGGGTGAAGTGCAGCGGCACCTCGCCGCCCAGGTTCGCCTTGACCCAGCGGACGAGGGCCCGCACCTCAGCCTCGGAGTCGTTGAGGCCGGGGATGAGCAGCACAACGATCTCGAGCCAGGCGCCGCTCGCGCGGATCACCTCGAGCGACTTGAGGACCGGTTTCAACTCGCCGCGCACCACCTCCAGGTAGAAGCGCTCCGAGAACGCCTTGAGGTCCACCTTGATCGCGGTGAGGAGAGGCAGCACGTCCTTGAGCGGTTGCTCCTGGATGAAACCGTTGGAGACCACCACGGGGCGCACCCCGGCCGTTCGGCACGCGGCGGCGGCGTCGCGCACGTACTCCCAGAACACCACGGGTTCGGAGTAGGTCGCAGCCAGCAGCGGCACGCCCCTCTGCCGGGCGATCGCCGCGAGCGCCTCGGGGGGCAGCCAGACGGACGCGACCTGCTCCGGACGGAACTGGGAGATCTCCCAGTTCTGGCAGAACTTGCACTCGACGTTGCACCCTGCGGTCGCGAACGACAACGCCTGGGCGCCCGGGAGGACGTGAAAGAACGGCTTCTTCTCGATCGGGTCGAAGTGGACCGCGCACGCCGCACCGTACACAAGCGTGGTGTAGGTGCCGCGCCGGTTCTCACGCACCCCGCACGCGCCGCGCTCGGCGTCCGCGACCTGACAACCGCGCGGGCAAAGCTGGCACTCCACCCGCCCCTCCGGCAGCTTGCGGTACCACGACGCCTCGCGTGCCGGCAGGTCGTCGACCGGGACGGGGGCGCCGACCGCCGGGGGCGCGGCATCGGCCGGGCGGGGGAGCAGCGCAGCCGCGGCCCCACCGCACGCGGCCACGGCCAGTTCGCGGCGGGTGAGCGTTGCGGTCACGCCAGCACCTCCACGATCGCGGCCGGGTCGCCCACGCCCAGCCCGTAGCGCGCGGCGGTCGCCAGGAACCGCGGCGGCCGCTTGGCCTCGGCGAGCCGCGGCAAACCCCGCCGCACGCGTTCGGCATCGATCACCTTCCATGCCCAGGCGTCTGCCGCCACCGGGTCGGTGGAGGCTGCGACCAGGGCGAGGGGCCAGGAGGCGTCCGGCCGGTACGCGGGGCCGCCGTGGCACTGTGCGACGGCGCCGTCGAGGACCACGAGGCGCAGCTTGCCGCGCACGAAGGGGTGGTTCGCGACGTCGGCGACGTAGGGGTCGCAGTTGTGGTCGTGGTACTTGTTGGGGTTGTGGATCAGCCCGTAGAGGTTCTTGAGCCCGGCGGAGACGCCCGCCAGGTCGTGGTCCTTGACGACGCCGAACGAGACCAGCGCGGTGCACGTCGTGGAGACCAGACGCGCGAAGCACGAGCCGATCTCGCCCGAGGTCGACGGCTCGCGGTCGTAGTCGTTGTCGATGCCGACACAGAGGAACGGTGCCCCCTCGCGGCGGACGGCGAAGCCGGCGCGCGCGAGCTCGCGGCTGGAACGGTCGAAGACGATGATCCTTCCCGGGTGAACCCCGCGCTCGGCGAGCCGGGCGGCGAGCGCGGCCACGAGCTCGACGCGCGGCGACAGGTTTGGGCCGCCCAAGCAGTTGACCTTGATCCCGACGGTGTCCTCGGGCCGGAACAACGCCGCCACCGCGTCGCGCGCGTCGCCGAGCCCCGTGGCCGCGGTGACGGCCGCGTCGATCGCTCTTCTCGCCGCGGACGGCTCGACGGCCCGCCCGGCCGTCGCCCCGAGATGGGCGAGGCCGACGCGACCCCGGCGCGGCGGGAAAACGTTGGACGCGGCAAGCGGGCGCGCCGCCGCGGCGGCGCTCAATATCACGAGCCGCGCCAGGTCCCGACGGTTCAACGTGTCGCGCACCTCGCCCCCCGGCGAGAATACTCCGGTCGCGTCGCCGGCGACCCTCGGAACGCGAGCCGCCGATTTCCCATGAGTTTGAGACGGATCTTCATTCGCAATAACGGAAGCGAGACTCCCCCATTGACTCGGCTCCCTGGCGGCGTGCATCCTTTGGGATCGCCTCGCGCCTACGGGCCGCAGGCCGCATCGGGGGGGGAGTGAGACTGCGGAAGAGGATCTGGCTCTGGGCGCTGTCCGTCCTACTGGCCGGGCGGCTGAGCGCCGACAACGCAGGCAGCATCCTGCTCACCGTGACCGGTCCCGGCGGCGCCGCGATGGCCGGAGCGGCGGTGGCGGTCGCGTCGCGCTCGCTGATCGCCCCGAGGACGGCCGCGGCCGACGCCCGAGGACAGGTCCTGCTGGCCGGGCTGCTGCCGGGCCGGTACCGGGTGCGGGTGAGCCGCCCCGGGTACGAGGCGGCGGAGCGAGAGATCGGCGTCGTTCAGGACCAGGCCGTAGCGTTGGTGATCCCCCTCCGGATCGAGACGGTGCGCGAAACGGTCGTGGTCGATGAACCCGCACCGACGGTGGAAACACGCTCGGCGACGGTCGCGGCCCACATCACGGCCGAAGAGGTGGACGCGATTCCGGTCGGGCGGGACTACCGCGCCTACGTGCAACTCGTCCCGGGCGTCAACGTGGTGCCCAACTCGGACGGGATCGAGACCCTCTACGAGCCGGCCTCCAAGTCCGGCAACTTCTACTACGACCGCGGCGCCGCCATGGGGTCGCGCGACAACGTCTACCTCCTCGACGGCTTCAACCTCACCGACATGGCCGGCGGCACGGGCTCGATGGCGCTCGACAACGACGCGATCCTGGAGGAGGAGGTCATCACCTCCGGGCTGCCGGCGGAGTACCCGGGCGGCTCCGGGTACCTCGCCAACATCGTGACCCGGCCCGGCGGCCCGACCATGTCGGGCTCCGTCGACTACTTCCTGCAAAGGCCGTCGATGTACGCCGGCTTCGCGACCGGCGACTCGCGGCTGCACTCGGCGCGGGAAGACAAGCACGACGGCGGTTTTACCATCGGCGGCCCGCTC
This sequence comes from uncultured Acidobacteriota bacterium, assembly GCA_963747245.1. Lineage (GTDB taxonomy): Bacteria > Acidobacteriota > Thermoanaerobaculia > Thermoanaerobaculales > Thermoanaerobaculaceae > RBG-13-68-16. The sequence goes on along the minus strand of CAVVEO010000006.1, from coordinate 200,506 downwards.
GCGCGCGACAGGGCGTGGTTCTTCGCGGCCGGGCAGGAGCGCACCAACAGCGACGACGTCGAGCTCTCCACCTCGGCGAGTCCGGCGCCGCGGCGCGAGACGTACGACTTCCGCCGCACCAACGGGCTCGGCAAGCTGACGGTGCGTCCGAGCGATGACGCTCTCCTCACGGCGGTCGCGTACGCCGACCTCCGGCGAACCGACGGCAGCCGCGACGTCAACACCCCGCCGAACCGTTACACCGAGGGCGAGGACGACACGCTCACGTACGGGCTCTCCTACCAGGGCATGCTGGGGGCGGCGAACCTCGTCGAGTCGGGGCTCTTCGACTCGCGACGCGACTCGAGGGCGGTGCCGGCCGACCCGGGCGCGGGACCAACGAACACGTTGCTCTACGAGCCGGGGACCACGGTGCCGGCGTACCTGCGCGACCTCGGTTCCTCGGGGGACCCGAGCCGGACGGTGCAGCGCAAGCGCCAGGCCGACCTCGCCGTCACCCGGTTCGTCCACGCCTTCGGCGACCATCAGATCAAGGCCGGTGTCCAGTGGCAGAGGTGGGAGGAGGCGAACAGCACCGAGCGGATCTTCGGCGACAGCATGACCTCACTGGCGCCTTCGCTGGCGGGTCTCACCCTGGGCGGTGCGCGCGACCTCAACCTGCTCCCGGCCAGCGAGGCTGACGTCATCTACAGGGCGCTCCTGCTGGCGCCGACGTCCGCCGCGTTCCGTGCCCTCGACGCCGACCACAACGGGGTCCTCACGCCCGCGGAGTTCGCGGCGGCCCCGTTCGGCTCGACGGCGGGGAACATGGCCGGGGTCAACTTCCTGCGCCAGCAACTGGAGTACGCGGGGGTCAACAACGTCGGCCAGACCGACTGGGCGCTCTTCCTCCAGGACGACTGGCGCCTCGGCAGGTGGGCGGTCGCCGCCGGGGCGAGGCTGGAGAAGATCCGCTACTTTGCCTCGGACGGCTCGACGATCCTGGCGATGGCCCCGGCGGTCTACCCGCGCCTGGGGCTCGCGTGGGACGTCGACGGCGACGGGCGACAGAAACTGTCCCTCGCCTACGGCCGGTACTCCAATCCGCTGCTGTCCCCGATGATCCGTTATGCCGGCAACCTCTCGGGGAGCATCTGGGCGGACGAAGTCTTCCTCGGCGACAGCTGGTTCACCTACCGGACGAGGGGCTCGGCGACGCTCGCGCGCGATGCCGGTTTCGCGCCCAACCTCAAGAACCAGGTGGCGACCGAGGTTCAGCTCGTGTACGGCGTCAACCTCACGCCCGCCGTCGGCTTCCTCGCCCAGCTCTACCACCGCCGCGAGGACAACCTGATCGAGGACTATGACCCCGCGGTCTACTTCAACCCCGCCGTCGCCGGCCGGCTGGCCCTGACACCGGCGGATTTCGGGTATCCGCCGTCCGGGCCGGGTTCGGTCAATTACTTTCTCGGCAACCTCGTCGGGGGCAAGCGGCGGGCGTGGGGGATCGACCTCAGCCTCGAGCGCCGTTTCGCGGGCGTCTGGGGCGCCAGCCTGCAGTACTCGTGGAAGCGCGCCGAGGGCAACAGCACCTCGAACGGCGACGCGAACCTGCAGGGCGACTTCGTCGACCTCGACCCCCGCCAGCCGTACATGTACGGTCCCCTGCCGGGAACGATCGAGCACCAGGTCAAGGCGTTCGGGTCGTACCGCACGCCGTGGAACGTCGAGCTCGGCGCCCTCGTCTACTGGAACAGCGGCGCCGTCTTCACCGAGTCCGACATCTTCGGTCCGGGGAGCTATGACATCTACTACAACCACCGGCTTCCGGACGGCAGCTACGTCCGGGCCGGGACCGAGAGGCAGCCGGCCTACACCACCGTGGACCTCCGCGTCGGATACACCATCCCGATCCCGCGCGCCGGCCGGTTCAAACTGATCCTGGACGTGATGAACGCGCTCGACGACCAGGGCGCCATCCGGGTCGAGGAGGCCCACAACAGCCCGGATTTCGCGTACCGCGCGCCGCGCCTCCTCCTCGCTCCGCGGCGCTATCAGGTGGGGGCGAAGTTCACGTGGTAGGAGCCGCCTGCCGCACCGGTTTTCGCACCTGGGGGGCGCGCCGTGCGACCCTCCAGCTATAATCCGCCCACGATGCCGGGTGAAGCCGAGCCCAACCGCTCCAGGACTTTGACGTTCGTCGGGGCGGAGACGCAAGCACCCGCCCCGCCGTTCACCCTGCCACCGCGCTGGCAGGCGACCCGCCTGCTCGGGACCGGCGGGCAGGCGGAGGTGTGGCTCGCCCGCGACATCGAGCTCGGCGAGTGGGTGGCGGTCAAGGTCTTCCGCGACGACCTCACTGAGACCCAGCGCGAGCGGTTGCGCCGGGAGGTCCGTCTCGGGAGGTCGCTCTCGCACCCGAACCTGGTGCGGGTGTTCGAGCTGATCGAGGCGGGCGGTCGCCTGGCGGTCGCGATGGAGTGGATGAGCGGTGGAAGCCTGGCGGCACGCCTGGAGGAGGGTTCCCTCCCGATCGGCCAGGCGGTCGCGGTCACGGACGACGTCCTGGGCGTGCTCGCGTACCTGCACGGCCGGGCGATCGTGCACCGCGACGTCAAGCCGTCGAACCTGCTGCTCGACGACAAGGGGTCCGTGCGCCTGGCCGACCTCGGCCTGGCGCGGCCGCTGGAGGGCGGAGGCGACCTCACGGCGACGGCGATGGCGGTCGGGACGCCCGGCTACATGAGCCCCGAGCAGATCCGGGGGCTCGATCCCACCCCGGGCGCGGACCTTTACAGCCTGGGAGTGACGCTCTTCCACCTCCTCACGGGTCAGATGCCGTTCACCGGGAACTCGAGCTTCGAAGTGGCGGACAAGCACCTGCACGCCTCGCCCCCCGACGTGCGCTCGCTCCGGCCCGACTGCCCTGCGTGGCTCGCGCGCTTCGTCAAACGCCTGATCGAGAAGACCTCGCGCGACCGGTGGCCCGATGCCGCATGCGCCCTCGACGCGTTGCGACGCAAGCGGGTGCTGGCGTCGCCCCGCTTCTGGCGGCGCGCGACCCTGGCGACGGCCGCGGTTCTGGCGTTGGGCGGCATCGTCACCGCCTGGATGGGCACTCATCACGGCGCGCCGGCCGCGGTGCGGGTCACGCGCGACCAACTCGTCGTGATCGACGCGCGCCGCCACGAGCTCTGGCGGCGGCAGGTCCCCGGCGCGGCGCTGGACGCGGTCGTCGGCGATTTCCTCGGGGAGGGCGCGCCTCAGGTCGCAGTCAGCAGCGTCCCCGCCGGGAGGGGGCAACCGGCCGGGACCGAGGACATCGCCGTGTTCGGTTCGGACGGGCGCGAGCGCGCGCACTTTGCCTCGATCGGCCGCGCCGACCTGGTGACGCATTTCCCCGGGGTCGGTCCGACGGTGGACATGGCGTCGCTGTTCGCGCTCGACCTTGGCGGGGCGCACCCGGCGCTGGCCTGGATCAACGCCTCGCTGCCGTGGTTCCCCTCGGTGGTCGGGATCTGGGAAGCGGCGCGCGGGGCGCGGCCTGGCCCGGTCCTGTTCAACTCGGGCCACATCACCGGCCTTACCGCCGCCGCCCTCGCCGGCGGGCGTCGCGAGCTGATCGCGACGGGAATCAACAACCGGCTCGGCTACCAGGCGGTCATCGTCATTCTCGATCCCGCCTCCCACGGCGGGCTTGCGGCACCGTCCCCCGGCCCGTCACCTGACTTGGCGTCCGACTGGCAGTTCGTCAACGCGGCCTCGGATTCGCCGGTGGTCGCGTACGTGCCGCTCGGAGCCAGCCGGGGCGAGACCAAGGTGGTGGCGGCGGGCCCCTCGGGCATCACGGTGCGGGCCGGCGAGACGGTGGTGGAGCTCGACGCGTCCGGCAACCCGCGCACCTCGCCGCTGTTCGGGCGCGGCCCCGAGCCCCGGCGGCGCCTCTGGGACGCCCTCGCCGCCGCGTGCCTGGAGATCGAGGCGGGACGCGAGAACCCGGACCGGGTCGTGACCGCGCTCGACCAGCGCTACGCCGACGTGCTCGCGGAGCCGCCGATGCAACTGGCGCGCACGTTGATGCTCTCCCGCTCCCTGGCGCTCACCGGGCGCCACGACGACGCGGCGGCGCTGCTCGAGGCCGCCGTTCAGCGCGCGCCGGAGGAAGCCGATCTCTGGCTGCGCCTGGGGGAACAGCTCGCGATCGGCGGGCGCACGGGGGCGGGGGTAGATGCGCTCTGGGAGGCGCTCCGCCCGCGGCTGGCGGGGAGGCGAGGGCTCGACGCCGCGTTCGATCTGCTGCTGCTCGCCACCCGTGAGGGGGACGAGGCGCTGTACCGGCGCGTGGTCAGCCGCGTGTCGGGTGCCAGTGTGGCCCAGGCGCCGCAGTTGCTCGTCCTGTTCGAGCCGATCTGGGCGTTCTGCCGGGGGGTGTGGTCCCCTTCGTCGTTCAACGTGACAGGCGCTGACATCTCGCTCTTCCGCGCCGACCGCGTCCTGCAGCGCTGGGCTCAGTTCGAGCGCGACGGCGACTCCGCGGGGGCGGAGCGCGATGCCCTTGCGCTCGCCAACGACGACGAGATCGGGCCGCTCGCGCGGCTCCTCGCGGCCCGGGCGCAGACGAAGGCCGGTGACGCGGCTTCGGCGGTGGGCGAGGCACGCGCGGCGCTCGGCGCGCTGGCGCCGATGAGTCGCATCGAGATCGAGGCGCGACTGTGGACGGCGCTGGCGCAGCGCGTCCTGGCCGACGCGCTGGTCGCCGCCGGCGACCGGGCCTCGGCGGGGGAGCACTTTGCCGCGGCGGCGCGGCTGGCGCCGCAGTGCTGGTTCGGCCAGTCCACCGCCCGATAGGCGGTGCCGCGAAAACGACGGCGTGCGAGCGTTGGCCCGGCTCGAGGGCCCCGATCACTCCTCGCCGAACACCTGCGCCGTGAAGACCTCGAAGCGGGCGCCGGCGCGCCAGGCGTCGGGGGCCATCCCGGCCTTCTGCGCCAGCGCCGAGAGGAACGTCGGCAGGTCCCATCCGGTCTCGGTCGCCACCTGCGGCAGGAACACCGCGTGGCGGCCGCCCTTCGAGAGCAGCACGCCGTGCGTGCCGAGGACGATGTCGTCCGGACCGGCGACGGCGCGCATCGGGGAGAGCACGGAAACCTCGAGCGCCTCCTCCGGGAGCTCGGACGCCGCGAGCGCCGGGAAGCGCGGGTCGTGGGCGGCCGAGACCGCCGCGTCCACGATCGCGTCCACGAGCGGTTCGCGCGCCTCCATCGTGCCGATGCAGCCGCGCAGCCTGCCGCGGGCGCGCGCTTTGGCGCCGCGGTTGTTCACGGTCACGAAGACGCCGGCGGGCGCCGCCAGGTTGCCCGTCACCGGATGCGCCGCGAACCAGTCGGCGAGCTGCCCCTCGTGCGTGAGGTGCGTCGCGAGGGCGGCGCGCGCCAGCGCCAGCGCCGCCTTCCGCTCGGTCGCGTCCAGGGTCGGCCAGGCGCGGCGGCGGCGGGTCCTCGCGCCACGGGCCCCAGTTCCCGGTGAAGTCCACGGCCGCGTACGCAACCACCTGCGACAGGTCCCCGCTGACCGCGGCCGAGGTCGTCACGTCAGCCACGGCGCCGGTACCCTGGAAGGCGTGGGCGAGCAGGTCGAGCAGGACCGTGATCGGGCGCGCGCCGCACACCGTGTCGCCGCTCGCGTCGATCTGCTGCGAGAAGCCGCGGGAGTCGACCGCTGCGGCGCGTCCCGCGGTCGAACGCGCGAGCGCGACCAACGTGGCCGGAAGCGAGCGGTCGGCGGGGAACGGCTGGTAGCCGTAGGCGCCGCCGTAGTGAGTGAAGTCCGAGGACGCCACCACCAGGGTTCCGGGCCCGACCAGCTCCGCCAGACGCCGCGCCATGGCGAGCGCGAGCGCCCGGTCGGTGGCGTGCCCGACGATGATCGGGACGATCGGCACCGCTCCGACGGTGACCTGCAGGAACGGCAGTTCGACCTCGAGGCAGTGCTCGCGGTCGTGGGCGCGCGCGGGTCCGGCGAACTCCGGGGCCTTGGCGAGGCGCGCCACCGCCTCCCGGTCCACCGGAATCTCGCCGAGCGGCGTCGCGAACGCCGTGATCCCGGGCGACGGCAGCGCTCCGCCGCTGAAATCGGCCTGGTGCGACGGGCCGAGCAGGATCACCCGCGTGAACTTCGCCCCGGCGAGAGCGGCGAACGCCTTGCCGGCGGTCGCGCCGGAGAACACGTACCCGGCGTGGGGCGCGATCAGCGCGACCGGCGGCCCTCCGGCCGCGGCGCCCGACCGCAGGTAGCCGGTCACGTCGCTCTCGAGCTGCGCGGCGTTGGCGGCGTAGAACGAGCCCGCCACTGCGGGCGGGCGGACCTCGGCGCGCACCGTGTTCGTCACCATAAGCACCCCCACGACAAGCCCCATCACCCGGCAGCGGTATGGCATACCACAAGAAATAAGGCCGAGCGCGGGCAAACGCAACTCCCGGGTCACGTCTTTGCGCCCCCGGCCAGGAGGCGGTTCAGGGGGTCGCGGGTTTCTCCCACGGACGTGACGCGGATCGCGGCCTCCTCGCCGACGGGGCACTTGTTCTCGCAGATGCCGCAGCCGACGCAGCGGGCGACGTCCACGCGCGGGCGCTGCAACCTGCGCGCGGCGCCTCCGCGGTCGGTCTCCACGGCTTCCTCGAGCCAGATCGCCTTGGGGTCGGTCGGGCACATCTCCTCGCACACGATGCACGGGGTCTGCATCGCCCACGGCAGGCAGCGCCCGCGGTCGACGAAGGCGGTGCCGATGCGCACCGGCGGCTTCCCGTCGTAGCCGGTCTTGCGCGCCGGCGTCAAGCGCGTGATCGCCGCCGTCGGGCAGACCTCGCCGCAGCGGGTGCAGGCGAACTCGCACCACCCCCGACGAGGCACGACCACGGGCGTCCAGAACCCCTCCACCCCGGCCTCGGCGAGCGCGGACTGGATCGCGCCGGTCGGGCACGCCTGCTGGCAGAGTGAGCACTTGACGCAGCGCTCCAAGAAGTCGGTCTCGCCGAGCGCGCCCGGCGGGCGCAGGAGGCGCGGCCGGGCCGCGCGGCGGCCGCCGCCGGCGGCGCGCAAGATCGGCGCGACCGCGAGCGAGGTGAGCACGGTGCCGACGAGGGCCCGGCGCGAGAGGTCGGGCTGCGGCGGCGGTTCCGGGAGGAGGGGCAGCGCGCCGTAGCTCATCGCCTGCTCGGGGCAGGCGGGGAGGCAGTTCAGGCAGACCATGCACTCCCCGGCCCGGTGGTGTCCCAGCGGCTCGTCGGCGCCCTGGCAGGCGAAGGCGCACAGGGTGCACGAGGTGCACGCCTCGTTGCCGCGCCGGATGCGGAACACCGCGAAGCGCGCGAACACCCCGAGAAGCGCGCCGAGCGGGCAAAAGGCGCGGCAGAACAGGCGCGGGATCCAGCGGCTCGCCAGCACGATCCCGAGGAGCAGCAGCGCCGCGAGCCAGCCGCCCGGCGCCGGCCGCCCGCCTGGCAGCGCCGGCCAGAGCCCCGAGGCAAGGCCCCGGGCCGCGAGCGAGAGCGGGTCGAGGAGGCCGGTCTGCAACGTCCCCGCGAGCGCGCCCACCAGGAGCGCCGCGAGGATGTAGTACTTCACCGCGTACCAGCGGCGGTACCGGTTCACGCTCAAGCTCTCCCGCCGCGTGCGTCCCGAGAGGAGGAAGCTCGCGAGCTGCTGCAGCGTCCCGAGCGGGCAGAGCCAGCCGCAAAACACGCGGCCGAGCGCCAGCGTGAGCGCGATCAGCGCCGCCGCCCAGGCCAGCGCGCCCGGGATCGTCCCGCCTGCGAGCGCCGTCCCGGTCGCGCTGAGCGGGTCGGCGTGGTGGAACACGGTGAACGGGAGGGCTCGGTGGTCGCCGGCGGCGAGGCGCGCCAGCAGCCAGACGAAAAGCAGCAGGAAGAACGCCTGGTAGAGCGCGCGGATGCGGGTCGTCCACGTCATGCGGTGCCGAGCTCAGTGACGAGGCCGACGTCGGCGCGTCCGAGGCCGCGCTGCTCCGCCTGGGCGATGAAGCCGAGCGCGTCCGGCCGGTGCCCGAGCAGCGCGGCGCCCCAGGCGTCGGCGAGCACCGGGTCGGTTCCCGCGAGCACCGCGCCTACCGCGCGCACGTCGGCAAGGGAGCCGCCGACCGGTCCGTTGGCGGTGAGGACGCGGGTGGCGTCGACGACGGTCAGCGTCGGGCGGAACGCGGCGCCGAGCTCCGCCACCGCGAGGTCGATGTCCTGGTGCAGCCGGTTGCGCCCCGCGCCGAGCACGCCGAACCAGTTCTTCATGCCCAGGGTCACACGCGACAGGGAGTGATGCTTGACCACCGGCACGTTAATCACGCGGTCGGCCCGGAGCAGCTCCTCGACGACCTCGATCCCCTCCGCGAGGCCGGACAACGCGGCCGGCACCAGGCGCAGCTGCCGCGCGTCGAGCACGACGGCGCCGGCGGCGCCGGCCGCGGCGAGGATGCCCGAGCTGGCGAAGCAGCGGCGCGGGTCGTTGCAGGAGATGTCGGCCACCACGACGCGCCGGGCGCCCGCCGCACGGCACAGGCGCACCAGCTCGGCGACGACGGCCGGGTCGGTGTCCGCCGCCTGTTCGGGGATCCGGTCCCACCCGACGTTGGGCTTGACGAGCACGCTCTCGCCCGGGCGGACGAAGCGCTCCATCCCCCCGAGCGCGGCGACTGCGCGGCGGACGTTCCCACCGGGGTCGGCGCCGCGGGCAGCGGCCGCGGGCCCCTGCCCCCCGGGAGGTACGCGCCAGTCGGGGATGGCGGCGGCCGCCGCGCTCACGGTGCGGCGGTCGTGGAAGACGACGACGCCAGCGCCGACCGCGGCGGCGGCGGCGGCCGTCGAGGAGAGGCGCAGCAGCGCCTCGCGCCGCGTGATCCTCGGCTCAGCGCCCCGGCTCACGGCTGCCTCTCCCAGGCGGCGGCGATGCCGGCCAGGGCTTTGCCCGCGCCCGGCCCGGCCGAGAGCGCGGTCAGCTTGAGGTAGTCGCGGCCGCGGCACGCGACCAGCGTCGAGGGGTCGGAAAACGCATCGGCGACCCCCGGGACCGTGACCGCCGAGGTCGGCCGCTCCGAGGCCAGCTGCTCACGCGCGCCGGCGGGCGCGGCGAAGCGGTAGACCTCGGCGGTCACGTCGAGCGCGTCGGTCGTCGTGGACGGGAAGGTGTAAGTCGCCACCACGCAGCGCTCGAAGCCGCGCGCGAGGTACGACTCGGCGGCGCCGTCGATGTACTCGTAGAGCGAGTCGCGCGTGTACGACGAGGGCTCGGAGCGCGCGGCGGCGCCGGCGGCGGCGGGGTCGGGGAGCGAGGGCCCGGCGGCCGCGCGCAACGCCGCCAGCACCGCGGCGGGGTCCTCGCGCGTCGAGTGCCCGCGCACGACCAGCCAGGCCGCGACCGCGACGAGCGGCAAGAGCAGGAACGCGTGCCAGACGCGCGGGCGTGTCATCGCCGTCGACCCCGGCGCATACGCTAGGCGCTCAAAGGCCGCCCGGTCAAGCGCTCTTGCAGACGAAGTCCGCGTCTCCACGCACGTTCGGCCATTGACGGACCGCGTGGCCGGCCGATACGATGCGCCAGTTTCGCGGGACCGAGCGATCCGTGCGCGCAGGCGGGGGGGACGCAGTGAGCGAACGCGCCGTTGCCACAACACCGAACTCGTCGGGTTTCGTCCGCGGCCTTGGTCTGTGGGACGCAACGATGGTGGTGGCCGGTTCGATGATCGGCTCCGGCGTGTTCATCGTCTCGGCCGACATCGCCCGCCAGGTCGGTTCGGCCGGGTGGCTGCTCGTCGTGTGGATCGCGAGCGGCCTGCTGACGGTCGCGGCGGCGCTCGCGTACGGCGAGCTGGCGGCGATGATGCCGGAGGCGGGAGGCCAGTACGTGTTCCTGCGCGAGGCGTACTCGCCGTTCTGGGGGTTCCTCTACGGCTGGACGCTGTTCCTGGTGATCCAGACCGGGACGATCGCCGCGGTGGCGGTGGCGTTCTCGCGCTTCCTCGGCGTGCTCGTGCCGGCGGTTTCGCCGACCAGGTGGATCGTCCCGCCGGTCGACCTCTCGGCGAGCTACGCCCTGAGCCTGTCCACCCAGCAACTCGTTGGCATCCTGATGCTCGTGGCCCTCACCTGGAGCAACACCCGCGGCCTGGCGCTCGCGAGGTGGATTCAGAACGTCTTCACCTCGACCAAGACGCTGGCCGTGTTCGGCCTCATCGTGGTGGGGCTGATCGCCGGCGCCAACTCGGGCGCGATCCGCGCCAACTTCTCGGCGGCGTGGGCGGTGCACGGGGCGGCCGCGATCACGCCGGACCTCGGCTTCGTGCCGTCGGTGACCGCCGCCTCGGGCCTGTTCGGCCTGGTCGTGGCGTTCTGCGTCGCGCAGGTCGGGTCGCTGTTCTCCTCCGACGCCTGGAACAACATCACCTTCGCCGCCGGCGAGGTGAAGGACCCGCGCCGCACGCTGGCGATCTCGATGGCGGCCGGCACCGGCCTCGTGGTGACGCTCTACGTGCTGGCCAACGTGGCCTACGTCGTGACGCTGCCGCTCGCGGCGATCCAGCACGCGCCCGACGACCGCGTCGCGACCGCGGCGCTGCAGACGATCTTCGGCGGCGCCGGGGCCTCGATCATGGCGGTCGCGATCGTGATCTCGACGTTCGGCTGCAACAACGGCCTGATCCTGGCCGGCGCCAGGGTGTACTGGGCGATGGCCAGGGACGGCCTGTTCTTCCGCGCGACCGGCAAGCTGAACCGGAACCACGTGCCGGCGGTCGGCCTCGTGCTGCAGTGCGTGTGGGCGTCGCTGCTCGTGCTGCCGCGCACGCGCCTTCGGGACGCGGGCGGCCGGCTCGTCCGCGACGCCGCGGGTGCGCCGCAGTACGGCAACGTCTACTCGAACCTGCTCGACTACGTCGTGTTCGCCGTCCTGCTCTTCTACATCCTCACGATCGCGGCGGTCTTCGTCCTGCGGCGCAAGCGCCCCGACGTCCCCCGCCCGTACCGCGCGTTCGGCTATCCGGTCGTGCCGGGCCTCTACATCGCAGCCGCCGCGGTGATCTCCGCCGTGCTGATCGTCTACAAGACGCAGACGACGTGGCCCGGGCTCGCGATCGTCCTGACCGGCATTCCGGTCTACTTCGCCTGGCGCGCCTCGGGACGCGGGCGGGTCTCCGGCTGATCCCCCCTCCTCGTCCTGTCTTGCCGGCCCGCGGGGCGCGTTGGGTCGGCTGGCGGCCCCGAGGGTGGGGCGCAACTCTCCCGCCGGTCGGCGTCCGCCGCCGGGCGCTGGGGCGGGGTCAGTGGAGGGCGCGCAGGAAGCGGTGCCAGCGGGGGAGGTAGTGGTCGGACGGGTTCACGGAGGCGGCGATGGCCGTCGCTCTCCCCACGATCCGGTCGCCCGGCACGAAGCCGAACACTCGCGAGTCCCCGCTCTCGTCGCGGTTGTCGCCCATGAGGAAGTAATCACCGGCCGGGACCTTCACCGGTCCGAAGAAACGCATCGCGGGGACGTCCGGCGTGATCATCACCGGGTGCGGACGGTCGGGGAGTTCCTCGGTGGCGAACAGCCGCAGCGGCCGCGCCTCGCGCTGGAAGTCGCGGATCGGGACGCCGGTCAACGGCTCGTAGTCGACCGGGGTCCCGTTGATGAAGAGGCGGTCGTTGCGCAGCGACAGGAGGTCGCCGGGCAGGCCGATGACCCGCTTGACCAGCCGCTGCCCGTCGGCCGGTGAGAAGAGGACGACGATGTCGCCTCGTTGCGGCTGTCCCCAACGCGCCAGACGCCATCTCGTGAACGGCACCTTGAGGTCGTACGCCAGCTTGTTGACGACGATCCTGTCGCCCTCGAGGATCGTCGGCTTCATGGACCCGGTCGGAACGTCGTTCCAGTCGGCGACCGCGGAGCGGAACGCGCCGACGACGACCAGCACGATCAGCAGCGATTTGACCCACTCGTTCCAGAGCCAGAGCAACCGTTTCCTGAGCGACTCGTTCATGGACCCCCCGCCCCCTGCTGGGGCAAGATCCTACTCCTCCTTGTACGGTCGGGGCCTCGGCGGGTTTAACGGGCGGACTCAATCTGACACGGACCGCAACGGCGCCCCCGCGCCGCGGGCACGGTGCGGCACGACGTAACGGGCGCACGCCTCTGCCACGGCCGCCTCGAGGCCCGCGAGGGGGCCGATCGGGGCATCGCCCGGGAGGTTGTCGCCGTACAGGACCGCAACCACGTCGCCGCCTGCGACCGCGGGGACGACGACGATCTCCCGCGGCCTCCCTCCGCCGAGCTGGGCAACGAGGAAGTCATCCCAGAAGGAAAGGGGCAGCATCCCCCGGTAGCTTCCCCTCTTCGCCGGTCACGTCGGCGAGCACGGAGGGCTGGTCGAGCGGGATCAGGAGCTCGCGGACCCGCTCGTCGGCCGAGGCTCCGGCGATCTCGACGCCGAACTGGCCGATTCCCGCGAGGCCGCGGTGCGTCGGGGCGAACACCACGCCGCGCCGAACGAGGCCCCGGGCGTGCCGCAGGATCGTGAGGACGGCCTCGCCCCGTAGCGCAGGCGACCTGAGCCCGGCCAGGATCGTCCTGAGATCGCCGGCGCCCGGGCGCGGCGCCGGTCGCGGGAGAGGCCGGGGCCGCGCGTCGCCGCTCGGTCGCGGCGCGCTGCGGTGGGAGGCGGCGGCGTGCTCCTCCTGGCGGCGGCGGGCGTCGTCCACCCGCTTGACCACTTCGAGCACCACCTGCTCGGTGTTGAAGCCGCGCTCGACCAGGATGTCGCTGCTCTCGAGGTCGACGGTGGAGCGCTCCTGGAGCTCAACCGGCTCGAAGCGGAAGTGCCCGGACTCCCACAGGAAGAACTCGGCCATGACCTGCTCGATCTGCTGGCGCACGACGATTTCCAGCGTCTTGGCCGAGAGCGCGCCCATCGCGATGAGAACTGCCCCGAGGCAGCGGCCGCTGTCGGACCGCTGCTGCTCCTCCACCGCGCGCATCAGGGTCTCCTCGGTCACGAGCTTACGGCAAACCAGGATGGTGCCGAGGGCCTCGCGCGGCGAGTTGGAGGCGGCGTGGACGATCCTTCCGTTGCGGAAGAGCACGACCCCTTCGGCCCGGTCGCGTGTCAGGGTGAGCGTCCCGGTCTTCTCCCCCCACGAAACCATGTGGAGGATCTCCGGCACGGCAACCTCTTCCAGCCTACCGAAAAGACTCACCGCGTATCCCTTCGACCGGTCACAGACGATCCAACCCGGCGGCCCCCGGGCACATTTCACCGCGGGCGGTCCGCCTTCGCCATCTCAATCCCTTGCCGGCATGGTAGGTCCCCGCGCGGCGCGCGGCAAGGACCGCCGGGGAGGCACCGGGCGGCCCGTCGACGCCGGGGGGAAACTCGTCTACGCTTTCGTCCTGCCGGAGGTGCGACATGAATACAGGCGTTCGGCTGAGTCTCGCGAGGTGCGCCGCACTGATCGCGGCGGCGGCGTGCGGCGCGGGCCCGTCGGCGGGGAACGCGCCCGGCCCGCTCAAGGTCGCCCCCGACCTCCAGGCGCGCCGTGCCCAGTTCGTCCGGCGGACGCTCGACGCCGGGACGGCGGGGCTGGCGGCCGGCGACCTGGCTGCCGTCGGGCACCTGGTGCGCGCCGCGAAGGTCATCGACGAGATCTTCCAGCGCCAGGCGTGGCAGGGCTACCCGGCGTTCGCGCCGCGCGTCGCCGCGCTCACCGGGCCGAACGCACAGGCGGCGGAGGACTACTTCAGGATCATGATGGGGCCCTGGGACCGTCTCAAGGGGTTCGAGCCTTTCCTCGGCAGCGCCCCGCACCCGCCCGGAGCGGGCTTCTATCCGGAGGACATGAGCAAGGCGGAGTTCGAAACGTGGATCGCCGCACACCCAGGCGACCGGGCCGCGTTCGCCTCGCCGGTGACCGTGATCCGGCGCCAGGGGGCGGGACTGATCGCGGTGCCGTACTCGCAGGAGTACCGCGACCTCCTCCAGAGCGCCGCGGCGGAGCTGCAGGCGGCGGCCGCGGCCACACCGAACGCGAGCCTCAAGAGGTTCCTCTCCTTGCGGGCGCAGGCGTTCCTTTCCGACGACTACTACGCCTCGGACCTTGCCTGGATGGACCTCGACTCGCCGCTCGAGGTCGTGATCGGACCCTATGAGACGTACGAGGACGGCCTGTTCGGCTACAAGGCCGCGTTCGAAGCGTTCATCTGCGTCGAACAACCGGCGGACTCGGCGCAGCTCGACAAGTACAAGAAGGAGCTGCCGTTCCTCGAGAGCCGGTTGCCGGTCGCGGACGAGTTCAAGAACACGAAACGGGGCGGCGACTCCCCGATCCGCGTCGCGGACGAGCTGATCACGGCCGGGGACGCTCGGCGCGGCGTCCAGACGCTGGCGTTCAACCTCCCCAACGACGAGCGGGTGCGCGAGGCCAAGGGCTCGAAGAAGGTGCTGCTCAGGAACATGATGCGCGCCAAATACGAGGCCATCCTGCGGCCGGTGGCGGTGCGGGTCCTGGCCCCCGGCGAGGCCAGGCGGCTCGATTTCGACTCCTACTACCACCATGTCCTGTTCCACGAGCTGTCCCACGGTCTCGGACCGGGCCGGATCAAGGTGCATGGGCGCGACACCGAGGTTCGGCTCGAGCTCAAGGAGCTCTTCCCGGCGATCGAGGAGGCGAAAGCCGACGTCCTCGGCGTCTACAACCTCGCGGTCCTCGCCAACCGGAAGGTCGTGCCGGTGTCCGTCGTCGAGGCGCTGCCGTGGACGTACCTCGCCGGGCTGTTCCGCGCCGCCCGCTTCGGCACCGCCGACGCCCACGGCCTCGGCGTCGTGATCCAGGCCAACTACCTGCTCGCCAAAGGCGCGATCGAGGCCGCCCCGGATGGGCGGTTCCGGCCGGTGCTGGGAAAGTTCGCGGGAGGGATCAAGTCGCTGGCGCACGAGCTGCTGATGGTCGAGGCGCAGGGATCGTACGCCGGGGCACAGGATCTGGTGCGCCGATACGGGACGGTCCAGGCACCGATGGCCAAGCTGCTGGCGTCGCTTGCCACGGTGCCGGTGGACGTGGACCCCGCGTTCGCGGTCGAGAGCGCAGAGCCGAGCCCGCGCTAAACCCTTTGCCCGCCGGCGGCGTCTAATCGGGCGTGGAGACAGCAACTCGCCTCGCGATGGGGAGCGCCGGCCAAGCCGTCGAGGCGCCGATGACGTGCTCCCGCAGCGCCGAGCTCGATCTGGTGCGGGCGGCCCAGGCCGGCGACCTTGCGGCGTTCGAGGGGCTGTACCGGGCCACGGTCGGCCTCGTGCACGCCCTTTGCCTGCGCATGGCGGGGAACGCCGCGCTCGCGGAGGAGCTGACCCAGGACGTCTTCGTGCGGGCGTGGCGGAAGCTGGGGATGTTCCGCGGCGAGAGCGCGTTCGCCACGTGGCTCACGCGCCTGACGGTCAACGTGGTCCTCTCCGAAAGGCGGGCGCGTCGGACGCGGGACGAACACGTAGCGCTCACCGGAGACCTCGAGGCGCTGGCAGGGGCGGCGCCGGCGGCACGGCCCGGGACGGCGCTCGACCTGGAGCGGGCGATCAGGACGTTGCCGCCGCAGGCCCGGCACGTGTTCGTGCTGCACGACGTCGAGGGCTGGGGGCACGCCGAAATCGCCCGGCGGACCGGGCTCGCGGTGGGCACCTGCAAGGCGCACCTGCACCGCGCCCGCAGGCTCCTGAGGGAGGTGTTGGCGCCATGAACTGCCACGAGTTTGCAGCCCGGCTCGATGATTTCGCGGACGGCGCGCTGTCGGAACCGGAGCGCGCGGCGGCCGCCGGGCACTGCGACGAATGCCCGGCGTGCCGCGCGGCCGAGGCCCGCCTGTCGGCCCTCCTGGCCGGAGCTGCGTCGCTGCCCCGCGGCCTCGAACCAGGGCGCGACCTGTGGCCCGGGATCGTGGGCAGAATCGAGAGGCCCAACGTTTCGCGAGGGGTGTTCGGCGGTACCGGTCGCCTCCGCTGGCCTCAGCTCGGGGCTTTGGCGGCCGCGGCCGCCGCGCTGGTGGTCGCGTCATCGATCGTCACGGCCGTGCTGGTTGCCAGGCGCGCGTCGTCGCCGGCTCCCTCCGGCGTCGCCGCCGGCGTCACGACGGCGTCGCTGCAGCTCGCGCAGGCCCGGGGGACGTACGAGGCGGCGCGGACGCAGCTGCTCGCGGCGCTCGCCGCCCGCCGGGGCTCGCTGTCCCCGGCAACGCTCAAGGTGGTCAACGACAACCTCGCGATCATCGACGCGGCGGTTGGCGAAATGGAGCAAGCCCTCGCGCGCGACCCCGGTAACCGGGAGTTGCCGGGGCTTCTCGTGACGGCCTATCAGCAGGAGATCGACATGCTGCAGCGCGCCACGAGGATCCCGGCGCGCGGCTGACGAAAGGAGCACCAAAATGATGAAACGGCTCGGATTGGCTGTCATGGCGTTGGTCGCGGCGAGTCTGCCCGCGGCGGCGCAGCAAAAACTGGACGAGGCTCGCCCGGCCAGCAAGGACGGTGTGGTCGAGGTCCACAACGTCTCCGGCTCGGTGAGGGTGACCGGCTGGGACCGGGAGGAGGTGGCGGTGGCCGGCACGCTCGGCCGCGGGAGCGAGCGGCTCGAGTTCACCGGCAGCGGCGCCAGGACCGAGGTGCGGGTCGTGCTGCCTCATTTCGCGCACCATGTGGACGGCTCGGACCTCGAGATCAAGGTGCCGGCAGGAAGCCACCTCGAGGTCGACACCGTGAGCGCGAACATCGGGGTGGACGGCGTCGCCGGGCCCGTGAGGCTGGAGTCGGTGAGCGGCAGGGTCACGGTCGGCGGCGCGCCGCAGGAGTTCGAGGCCAAGACCGTGAGCGGCGACATCGAGATCGCCGCGGCGAGCGCGCCGGGAAGGGCGAGCTCGGTGAGCGGCGCGGTCGCGCTCAGGGGCGTCAAGGGAAGCGTGGAGGCGAGCTCGGTGAGCGGCGAGGTCACCGTCGCGGGGGACGCGGTTTCGCGTGCCGAGCTCCAGACGACCTCCGGCGACATCCGCTTCGACGCCGGCCTGGCGGCGGGCGCCCGGCTGGAGGCCAAGACGGTGAGCGGGACCGTGGACCTCCGCCTTCCGGCGGCGACGGCGGCCGACTTCGACGTGACCACTTTCTCGGGAAACATCACCAACGAGTTCGGGCCGCAAGCGCGCCGCGCGAGCGAGTACGGGCCCGGCAAGGAACTGTCGTTCTCGACGGGTGCCGGCGGCCGGGTCGTGGCCAAGAGCTTCTCCGGGAGCGTCCACCTGCGCAAGCGGTAGGCGGGCGATCGCGGCGGCGGGAGGGGCGCGCCGAAGCGCGCCCCTGCGTTGGGGACGGCTCCGTCCGGGCGTGCTACTTTTCCTCCATGCTCGACAGACTCCTGATCGTCGTGGCGTGCCTCGCCGCGGCGCCGGCGCTGGCGCAGGGCCCGAGCGCCGACTGGCGGACGGTGACGACCCCACACTTTCGAGTGCACTACACCGCGCCCGAGGAAGCGTGGGCGCTGGACGCGGCGTCGAAGCTCGAGGCGATCCGCTCGCGCGTGATCGCGGAGGTGGGGTACGCCGCGCCGCAGACCGTCGACGTCGTCATTGCCGACCCGACCGCGCAGGCGAACGGGATGGCCCTCCCGCTCCTGGGCGCGCCGCGGATGGTGCTGTGGACGAGCCCGCCGGCGCCGATGTCGGCGGTCGGGGCGTACAACGACTGGATCGAGCTGCTCGCGCTGCACGAGGACACCCACCTCGAGCACCTGCTGCGCCCCTCCCGCAACCCTCTCCAGCGCGTTGTGGAGGCCCTGCTCCCGCTCGGGCCGATCGCCGTCAAGGCCCCGCGCTGGGTCCACGAGGGGTATGCGACGTTGCTGGAAGGGAAGCTCACGGGCTCCGGCCGCCCGAACGGCGACCTGCGGGCGGCCGTCCTGCGCCAGCGCGCCCGCGCCGGCACGCTGCCCACGTACGCGCAGCTCTCCAGCGACTCGAAGAGTTGGATGGGGATGTCGATGGCGTACCTCGCCGGCTCCGCGTACCTGGAGTGGCTCGTCGAGCGCGCCGGCCCCGACAGCCTCAAGCGGCTGTGGGCGCGGATGACCGCGCGCACCGACCGCAGCTTCGACGCGGCGTTCGCGGGCGTGTTCGGCGAGCCGCCCGCCCGGCTCTACGACCGGTTCACCGCGGAGCTGACCTGGCGGGCGATGGAGGCCGAGCGGCTCGTCGCGCCGGCGGCGCGCGAGGGGCGGCTCTGGCAGGACCTGAAGTGGACGACAGGGGCGCCGGCGGTGTCACCCGACGGAGCGCGGCTCGCGATCGTCCTGCGCGGCCGCGAGGCGCCGTCGCGCCTTGTCGTGTGGTCCACCGGCGCCGACGAGGCGGCCGAGAAGAAGTGGAAGGAGCGCGCTGCAAGGCGGCTCCGGCGCGACCCGGAGGATGTGGCGCCCGTGAGGGCGGGGCCGCTGCCCCGTACGCCGCTGCACGAGCTCGTGACCAAGGACGGCGAGGAGCCGTTCACGCCCCGGTGGCTGCCAGGTGGTCGGGCGATCCTGTACGTCCGCTTCGAGACGGACGCCGAGGGGTTCCTCCACCCCGACCTCTTCCGCTGGGAGCCCGAGGGCGGGCGCGTGCGGCGCCTCACGCGCCTCGCCGACGTGCGCGAGGCGGACCCGGCGCCGGATGGCCTCTGGGCGATCGCCGTGCGCGACCGCAACGGGTTCTCCCAGCTCGTGCGGGTCGAGCTTGCGACCGGCTCCGTCTCCGCGGTCACGCCGCCGTCGGTGGAGGACGCGGTTGCGCAGCCGCGGGTGAGCCCTGACGGCGCCAGGGTCGTCTTCGCGCGCCACCGCGGCGAGGCCTGGACGCTGGTGGTCAAGACGCTCGCCGGCGGCGACGAGACGGTCCTGCCGGCCCCGGCCGGGGCGACCGTCGCGTATCCGGCGTGGAGCGCGGACGGGACCACGGTCTTCGCGTCGGTCGGCCAAGGGGGGTTCGTCAACATCGTCGCGTTCCCCGTTGCCGGCGGCGCCCCGCGCGAGCTGACCCGGACGATCGGCGCCGCGCTGGCGCCGGCGCCGACCCCGGATGGCATGGCGGTGTTCTTCCTCTCGCTCGAGGCTGGCGGCTTGACGCTGCGGCGGCTGGACCTGGAGGCGGCACCGGGGTTGGGTGCGCCCCCGGTCCTGCCCGACCTGGCCCCGGCCGTGGCGCCGGCGCCGCCCACGGCCCCGGCGCCGCTCGCCGAGACGAAGGTGGGGCCGGGCCGTCGCTACGGGATCGGCCGCCAGGAGTTCGCGGCGATCATCGGGGGCAGCGTAGCGCCTTCGGCCCGGGGGTTGGAGCTTGGCGTGCGGGTGGGGGACGTGGTGGGGCGGCTCGACGTCGTGGCGATCGGCGGGGTCGGGGATGCGACCGGACCGCGCGGCGGGACGCTCGCGGCGGTGTGGCGCGGGTGGCCTGTCGCGCTCTCACTGCAGCTCTTCCAGGTCCGGGAGCGGCCCTCGCGGCAGCCGCTGCCGGTGCCGGGCCTCGGCGAGAGCCTCGACCTAGACCGCCGCGGCGTCGAGCTCGCGGCCGCGTGGGAGCGGCGATGGGACGCGGGCGGCCTGCGGGTCGGAGGCGGCGGCCTGGTCGCCAGGCTCGAACCTGTGCGCGCCGCGGCGGTGGACCGGCGCGCCGGTTTCGTGACGGTGCGGGTGGACGACACCCCCTCCCGCGGGCGTTGGCGGTTCCCGCACCGCCTCGAAGCGCGCTTCGACGCGGGCCGCACCGGAGACGACGCGTGGCGGCGGTACGGCGGGTCGTTCGAGGTCGGGGCCGTCCGCGAGGGGAGCGGCGTGTTGCTGGCCTACCAGCGCCAGACCGCGCGTGACGCGACGAGCAGCCTCGAGCGTCTCCAGCTCGGCGGGGTGGGCAGCTCGCTGCTGCCGGCGAGCGAGCTTTCGTGCCGCGTCGTGGTGCCCGCGTTGCCGGCCGGCACGCTCGTCGGCGACGAGCACGAAGGGGAGCGGGCGACGCTCCTGCTCGAAGGGGTGCCGCTGTTCTTCGAGCGGCATCGGGTCTGGGACCGGGGCGCGCCACGGGGCGATTGGCTGCGCCTCGCCGGGTTCGAGTGGGAGCTCGCGAGCGGCCCCCTCCCGCTGGTGAAGCTGCCCGGCTCTGACCTCACCCTCGGCGCGGCGCGGGTCCTGGACTCGCCGTTCGCGGACCGCACCGAGGGGTGGCTCACGCTGGCGTGGAGGCCGTGACGGAAAGATGGTATCGTCGAACTGGGTTGAATGACGATGACGAGACGCAAGGCCGAGGCCCACATCTACAAGGTGATCTTCACCAACCAGGGACAGGTGTTCGAGATCTACGCGGCCGCCGTCTCGCAAGGCGAGATGTTCGGCTTCATCGAGGTCGAGCAGCTCCTCTTCGGCGAGCGTTCGCAGCTCATCGTCGACTCGTCCGAGGAACGGCTCAAGACCGAGTTCGCCGGCGTGAAGCGGGTGTTCATCCCGCTCCACGCCGTGATCCGCATCGACGAGGTGGAGAAGCGCGGCGCCGCGCGGATCACTCCCTCCGAGGGCGGGGCGAGCGTGGTCAAGGCGTTTCCCGTTCCGGCCGCGCCCGTGGGCAAGGGCCCCGGCCAGCGCTGACCGCCGGCGTCGCGGCTGACAAGAAGCGGGGCGCCCGAAGGCGCCCCGCCCGCATCCAACCACGATCGCTGCCTAAAAGTAGAAACGAGCGCCGAGTTGCAGGAGGCGCTGCTCGCCCTGGTACGGGTCGCCGGCGTACGCGGCCGGCTGGCCGCTGGCCGTGTACAGCGCCGGGTTCTTCGAGTTGAACACGTTGAACATCTCGGCGTAGAGCTCGAGGCCGATGTCGCTGGTGAACCCCACGGTCTTGGCCAGGCGCAGGTCGAGCTGGGAGAAGCTCGCGCCGGTCCCGCTGTTGACGTGGGCCACCCCGGGCGCGAGGGTAAGCTGAGTCGTCTGGCTCGAGTCGAAGATCGTGTACGGCATGCCGCTGTGGTAGCGGAACACCCCGGAGACCGTGAACCCCGCCGGCAGGCGGTAGCTCCCGGCCAGGGTGACGCGGTGGCGGGCGTCGGTGTCGAGCGGCCCGACGCAGGCGCCGCCGCAGGTCGGGTCGTAGGGGTTGACCGACTGGTCGCGGTACCCCTTCAAGTCGGGCTGGTACTCGACCCGGGTGAGGCGGAACTCGTCCGCGCCGCCGAGGACGTTGCCGGTCGCGCGCGACAGGGTGTAGAAGCCCTGCAGCTCGAACTTGTCGCCGCGCACGTGGATGCCGAGGTTCAAGCCCTCGTAATCGGCGAAACCGTCCCCGGTCCAGATGCGGAAGTTGTTGGTGAACCCCAGGGAGGCAAAGAGCCGGTCTCCTGCGGCATCGACGACAGGGTTGGCCCGGTACCGGTACGGAAGGTCGCGATACCAGATCCGCACGGCGTCCGCCGTGAGGCCGACCGAGTCGTTGACCTGCCAGGAGTAGCCCAGCGAGACCTGATCGGAGTGCGGCGGCTTGAGGTTGGGCGACGCGACCTCGTTGGGGACGCCGGCCGACAGCCCGCAGTTGGGGCATGGCGGCAACGGTTGGCCCGGCTGGTAGAACGACCCGCCCGGGTTCAGGATCCCGGTCGGGTTGGAGACCTCGTAGATCACGCCGTAGTTGGACTGCACGGCCATCGCCGGGAAGAGGACCGTGGCGTTGGCGTAGGGGAAGTCGTAGAAACGCCCGAGGCCGCCCCGCAGGATGTTCCGGCCGTCGCCGTTCATGTCCCACGAGAACCCGAGCCGCGGCGCCCAGTCGTTCTTGGCGTTCTTGAGGACCCGCCCGCCGCCGTTGCGGAATGCGAGAAGTTCTGAGTAGCTGTAGGTCGTCTGGGTGGACAGCATCTGCCAGACCGGGTTGGTGGACTGGTCGAGCGTGAGCGCGTCGTAGTAGTCGTAGCGCAGCCCCAGGTTGAGCGTCAGGTTCGGGGTGACCCTCCAGTCGTCCTGGAAGTAGGCGCTGTACTGCTTCGAGGGCGTGGAGTCGCCGGAGAACCCGCCGTACTTCGTGATGTCGGTGACGACCCACGGAGGGCCGCCCGCCGGACCGGGGGCCATCGAGTACTGGCCCGTCAGGCCCGAGGTGAAGTCGCCGCCGAGCGTCGGCTCGTTGATGAACGCGACGCCGGCCTTGAAGTCGTGGGTCTTGCCCGCGATCGTCTTGGAGAAGCTGAAGTCGTCCTTGTACTGGTACTTCACCTGGTTCGTGTGCTGCGGGGTGTTGATGTTCTGGCCGACGGCGAAGCCGTTCGGGTAGTAGAGCAAAGGATCTTGCGAGTCGGCCGTGATCGCGTTGTTGAACTTCGTGTACTGGAAGACGAACTCGTTGAGCTTGTCGCTCGAGATCTGCGCGGTGTAGCCGGCGAGGAGCGAGGAGTACTTGTTGGTGACGGTCCCCAGGTTCGTCGGCCCGGCCAGCGAGCTCTGGCCGTACTTGGTGTCGTTCTTCTGGTACCCGTAGCGGACCTGGAGGTAGTTCTCCGGGTTGACGTCCCAGGTCACCTTCGCGGTGACCAGGTCGTCGCCGGAGGGGATGGGGACCGCCTTGCCGACGAGGTCCGGGTACGTGGCGCGCAAGAGAGCGGCCAAGGTCGGGTCGTCCGTCCCGGTTCCCGGGTCGACGACGTAGCTCTGCGCGATCTTGGTCTTCTCGTAGGTCACGAAGAAGTGGACCTTGTCCTTGACGATCGGGCCGCCGAACGAGGCGCCGTACTGGTCGCGGGTGTAGTCGGCCTTCCCCGAGTTCGCCAGCTTCTCGCTCTCGGTCTCGGAGTTGAGGCCCTTGCGGCGGGCGAACTCCCATGCGCTGCCGGCGAACTGGTTGGTGCCGGTCTTGGTGATCACGGTCAGCACGCCGCCGGAGGAGCGCCCGTACTCGGCCTTGTACTGCATCGTCTGGATCTTGAACTCCTGCACCGACTCGAGGTTGAAGTTCTGCAGCGCGCCGCCGATCGTGTCGTCGGTGTTGTCGCCGCCGTCCGTGATGTAGTTGACGTTGCGCCCGCTGCCGCCGTTGAGCTCGACCACGAGCTGGTTGGGCTTGGTCGGGTCGGTGTTGTAGCCGAGCATCGTTCCGGGCGCCAGCACGCCGAGGTTGGCGAACTGGCGGCCGTTGAGCGGCAGCGTCTGCAGCTCGTTCTGGCTGACGACGGTGCCGATCGCCGGCGACGTCTCGACGAGCGGCGCCTCGGCGGTGACGGTGACCTGCTCGGCCACCTTGGACTCCTTCATCGTGACCTCGATGGTGCGCGTGGTCGCGACGTCCACCTGCACACCCTCGACCTTCACCGTCGCGAAGCCGGAGAGCTCCGCTTTGACCGAGTACTTGCCGACGGGCAGCGCCGCGAAACGGAAGTTGCCGTCGGTGTCCGTGACCGTGGTCCGGGTGAACCCGGTGGCGGCGTTGTTGACGGTCATGGCCACGCCGGGCAGCGGCGCCTTGCCGTCGGTCGCGGTGCCCGCGATCGCGCCGGTGGACGTCTGCGCGCGAACCAACGCCGGCGCCAGCAGGCAGATGACCCCAAGCGCCACCAGTCCAACCATGATGCGTGTGTCCGTACGTCTCATCGACCCCCCCCTTTCATCCTATCTCCTTCACACTCGCACTGCGACAGCTCGCACGAACGAAATCGAAACGTGAGACTCCCCCCAATCAATCCTCCTTTCGCCTCCCCCCCTGGTCAGCAGACTGGGAACGTGAAAGCATCGACTCGGCGCGGGCGAGCAGGTTGCGCGCGGCCTCACGTTGCCGCGCGTACCCGCTATCGCCCTCCGTCTCTTTGAGGAACTCCCGGTAGGCGGTGGCCGCCGCTCGCGGGTCGCCGGACAGATCCTCGGCGATGCCGAGGTTGAGCCGCGCCTCGTGCATCGCCGGCGCCGCCGCGAGGGCGCGTTCGAAGTACGGGATCGCCTCCTCGGGCTGGTGGCGCTGCACCTCGATGGCGCCGAGGCCGTTGAGCGGGTCCGCGTAGCTGGGGGCGAGCGCGATCGCGCGCCGGTACGCCGCGGCCGCCTCGTCCGGACGCTTGAGGTCCCGGAGCACGTTCGCCAGGTTGTTGAGCGCCTTGGCGTCGTGGGGATCGAGCTCGACCGTGCGCGCGAACTCCGAGCGCGCGCCCTCGAGGTCGCCGCGCAGGGCGAGGGCGATCCCGAGCGCGTTGTGGGCCTCGGGCCTTCCCGGGTCGAGCCTGATCGCGTCCTTCAGAGCCGCGAACGCCTCGTCGCCGCGGCCCGCCTCCTGCAGGGTGACCGCGAGGTTGTAGCGGGCGTCGCGGTCGGACGGGGCGATCGCGACGGCCCGGCGGTAGAGCGCCACGGCGCGCGGGAGATCGCCGGTGCGGCGGCACAGCTCGGCGAGCTGGCCCACGAACACCGGGTTCCTGGGGTCGGCGGCCACCAGCTGCTCGTAATCGCGCCGCGCCAGCTCTGTGTTTCCGGCGACGAACGCGGAGTGCGCCTCGTCGAACCGCTCGAGGAGCACGATCGCGTCCTTGGGATCCTTGCCGCCCTGGCCAGCCCCGGATGTCGTCGTCAGCGACGCGCCGGCCAGGTAGCCGAGCGAGAGCAGCTTGGCTCGCGCCTCCGAGTCGAGGGTGTCGGCGGACTGTGCCGCCTGGCCCGCCGAGCTCGCCATGCCGGTCAACGCGGCCGCGAGTTGATGCGCCTCGCGCGGCCGGTTGGTGACGAGGTTGGCGGCCTCGTGCGGGTCGCGAGCCAGGTCGTACAGCTCGGGCCGCGGGGCGGCGATGTACTTGAGGTCGCCGCGCCTGATCGCCTCGACCGGGCTCCACCCGAAGCTGGTGCCGTACATCGACTCGGAGTAGAGGTCGACGGCGCTCGGTTCGCGCCGGCGCCGGATGGTGAGCGAGAGGTTGCGCCCGTCGAGCGCGCGCCCGGCCGGAGCCGCGAGCGGCCGATCGAGCAAGCCCGCGAGCGTCGGCCCGAGGTCCACGAGGCTGACAGGAGTCCTCTCCACCCAGCCGGCCGGGAGGACGCCCGGCGCCCGCACGATCAGCGGGACGTGGAGGCTGGGCTCGTAGAGCAGGAGGCCGTGGGTGAGCTCGCCGTGCTCGCCGAGCTCCTCGCCGTGGTCGCCCACGACCGCGACAACCGTTCTGGCGGCGAGTCCACGCCGGTCGAGATCGGCGAGGAGACGGCCGACCTGCGCGTCGTCCTCGGCGATCCCGCCGTCGTAGGGCCGGTCCGCGAACCTCGTCCGGAAGCGCTCGGGCGGGGTGTAGGGAGCGTGGGCGTCGTAGAGGTGCACCCACGCGAAGAACGGCTGGGTGGCGTCCTCGTCGATCCAGGCGAGCGCGCGGTCCACGACCGCGCGGCCGGGGCGCCGGGCGTCCAGCCCGGACACGGTGTCGCGGGGGATGTCGTCGTCGTAGGTCGCGAACCCCCGGTCGAGCCCGTAGCGGTGGTCGAGCACGAACGCGGCGATGAACGCCCCGGTCCGGTAGCCGGCGGCGGCGAGGTCCGTCGCGAGCGTCGCGGGCGCCGCGGGGAAACGGCCGACGCCGTTGTTGCGCAAGCCGTGCTCGGGCGGCAGGAGGCCCGACAGGATCGTGGCGTGCGACGGCAGGGTGAGCGGGACCGGCGTCTCCGCTTCGGCGAACCTCACGCCCTCGGCGGCGAGCCGGTCGAGGTTCGGGGTCTCGCCGGCGCGATAACCAAAGGCGCCGACGTGGTCGGCGCGCACCGTGTCGAGGGTCACGAGGAGGAGGTTGAAGCCGGCGGCGGAACGGTCCGCCGGCGAGCGGCCGCATCCGGACAGGCCGAAAACGGCGACGCCCAAACACGCGCCCCACGTCCGCCACCAAGCCGAGCCCCGCGCCATCGGTTTCAGGAAGACCTCTGTCGCGAGGGTAGCACCCTGAGACACACTGTCAAGTTCTGTAAATTTGCGACCGGAGCGGTTCCAGCGGTGCGTCCGGCTGGCCGGTGGAGCCTCCGGGGGAACGCGCCACGAAGGCGGAGATGGCGATCTGGGCCGGCAGGATCGACATGGCCGCGGACGGCGGGCCCACGGTGGCGCCCCGGATGGCCGGCTCCCCGCCCTCGACGATCGTTCGGGGTCTACGCGCGGTTGGGTTCTTTTGGCTGCTTGGGCGATCCGGCGTGCCGGTGGGAGAGGGAAGCCCACAGCGAAGGCGCGTGGCGCGAGAGGAACACGCCGAGACGGGTCTTGAGGTCGAAAGCGACCCTCACCTCGACCGGCCCGCCGAGAATGGCGCGCACGATCCGCCGCGCGACGGCTGCCGGGTCGGCCCCGCCCGCGACGTTCGGGTCCTCGGCGCCCAACGGCTTGCCGTCGCCCGCGAGCGCGTTGCGCGCGACCGCCGTGCGCACGTAGCCGGGGTAGACCGTCACGATGCGCACCCCAGAGCCCACGAGGTCCGAGCGCAGGTTCTGAAGCAGCCCCGCCATTGCGTGTTTGGCCGACGAGTAAGCCGGCCGCAACGGCGCTCCCGCGAGGCCAGCGACGCTCGAGATCGCGACGAGGCACCCCGAGCCCCGCGCGGCCATCGCGGGAAGACAACGCCTGATCAGGTCCACCTGCGCGGCGAAATCGACCTCCATCAGGCGGTCGAAAACCTCGGGCGTGGTCTCGAGGAAGGTGGAGCGCTGGGACACGCCGGCGTTGAGGATGAGGACGTCCAGCGGGCCGAGCAGGGAAGGCGCGCAAGCGCAAGCGACGGCGCGGTCGGCCGGGAGTTCGAGGTCGAACGGGAGCACGGCGGTGCCTCCGGCACCGGCGGCCGCGCACGCCCTCGCGACGCTCTCGAGCGCGTCCGTCCTGCGCCCCGAGAGGATGAGCTTCGCCCCGCCCCGGGCACCCTCCAGGGCGATGGACTCACCGATCCCCGAGCTGGCCCCGGTGATCCAGAGGACGTGTCCCGCCAGCCGCTTCACGGTCGCCATCATAGGCCTCTCCCTCGCTTGTTCCTCCGCGGGCCGCACGAAGAGCCGGCCGAGCCGCGGAAACGGCCGCGGCTGGCGGCGGAAGGCGTAGAATCACCCCAATATGAGAAAGCAGATTCCGGTGTCGGGGTCGGGTCGGTGTTCGTCGCGCGGTGGCGCGGCGGCGTTCGCGCTAGTCATCGTGGCGGTGCTGGCGGTGCTGGCCGCCGCCTACGTCGCGTTCACCCTGCACTGGAGCTACTCCGAGGGCGATCGCGCGGGGATCGTGCAGAAGTTCTCCCACAAGGGGTGGGTGTTCAAGACATGGGAGGGCGAGCTCGCGATGTCGATCGTGCCCGGCGTCACCCCCACGATCTGGAACTTCAGCGTGCGGGACCCCAAGGTCGCCCAGGAGATCACCGCGTCGCTCGGCAAGCGCGTGGCGCTCCACTACACGGAGCACCGCGGCGTGCCTACGAGCGTCTTCGCGGAGACGCCCTACTTCGTTGACCGCGTCCGGGTCGTCGAGTAGCGCCCGGCCGCCGCCAGCCGTCCGACTGCGCCGCTGCGGGAAGTGCGGGCGCCGGCGGCGTGTTGCCTGGGCGCGGGAGGGTGCAACCATGGCGAAGAACGGGTTCGAGGTCGGAGCGAAGGCACCCGGTTTCACGTTGCCGGACCAGGATGGCCGGGCGGTGTCGCTGTCGGGCTTCGCCGGGACGTGGGTGGTGCTGTACTTCTACCCCAAGGACGACACCCCGGGATGCACGACCGAGGCGTGCGAGTTCACCTCCGGGATCGCGGCGTTTTCGGGACTCGACGCGGTCGTCCTGGGGTGCAGCGCCGACTCCCCGGAAAGCCACCGGACGTTCATCGCCAAGTACGGCCTCGAGGTGCGGCTCCTCTCCGATCCCGACCACGCCGTGATGCGGGCGTATGGCGCCTGGGGAGAGAAGAGCACGTACGGACGCACCTCGATGGGGGTGATCCGTTCCACCGTGCTGATCGACCCGCGCGGAAAGGTCGCGCACCACTGGGCGAACGTCAAGGCCGCTGGGCACGCCGACGCGGTCCGCACGAAGCTCGCCGAGCTGCAGGCGCGGTGAAGGCGGCCCGCGCCGGCGTGGGTCAGCTCGTCCGCCGCGTCGCGTGGTCGGCGAGCCAGATTCCGGCCGACACCGCGAGCGCCGGGAAGATCGGCTCGATCCCGAGCGGGTACCGCCCCCCCGAGCGGGCGAAGATCCACCCCGTCGCCACGACGGCCGTCACGCCGATCGCCGGCGCCGCCCAGCGCCGGCGGAACCGGACGCGCTCCCCGGCGTGCGACAGGGCGAGCGGGAGCAGCAGCGCGGAGGTCACGATGCTGCCGACGTCGTGCCAGATCGCGATCACGCTGCGCAGCGCCAGAGCGAGCGCCACGGCGCCGCCGCCCGCGAGCACCAGGCCCGCCATCGTCCAGCGCCGCTCGTCCACGCGGGCGGCGAGTTCCGGCGCGACGTCGTGGCCGATCGTCGCCGCCGCCAGGAACAGGTAGGAATGGACCGTGGACATCACGGTCGCGAACAGACCGACAGCGAACAGGGCGTTGGCGAGCGGCGGGAGCACCAGCCGACCCAGCTCGGGGTAGGCGAGCACGGGGTCCGCGAGGTGCGGCATCAGCGCCCGCGCGGCCAGGCCTGTGAACGTGGTCAGGAAATCGAACAGCACCCAGAACGCGACCGAGATCAGCACGCCGCGGCGGGCGACGGCCGGGGTTTCGGCGGCATAACAACGCTGGTAGAACGTCGGTTCCACCAGCGTCTGCATCGCGATGAAGTACCACACGAGCACCGCCTGCGCGCCCAGCCCGCCGTCCCAGGTGCGGCTGGCCGGGGGGAGTGCGGCCCACACGCCGGAGAACCCCCCGGCGGCGTGCAGCGCCACCGGCAGGGCGATGGCGAAGGCGAGGTACATGAGCACGAACTGGAGCACGTTGGTGCTCACAACTGAGCGGAAGCCGCCCGAGGCGACGTAGACGATCGTGAACGCGGTGCCGGCGATGACCGCCAAGACGAGCGGCATCCCGAGGTAGATCCCGAGGAGCTCGCCGAGCATCAGCACGTACGCCGCCGGGATCGCCAGCAACAGCACGAGCAGCGCCCCGACGCGCCCGGCGACGGGACCGTACGTGGCCGTGAGTTGGTCCGGGATCGAGAGCGCCGCGCTGGAACGCGCGCGGCGGGCGAGGCCGAACGCGAACAGCAGCGCCGCGAGGTAGTACGGCACCCCCATCGCGAGCCAGTTGGAGATGCCGTAGCGGTACGAGTACTCGCCGACGCCGAGCACCCCGCCGTACCAGGTCGCCACCAGCGTCGCCACGAACGGGAGCGTCGTGAGGCGCCGCCCGGCGAGGAGGTACTCGAGCCGCCCGCTCGCGCGGCTGACGCGGCCGATCGCGAGTAACGCAATCGCGTAAACCGCGAGCGCGGCGACGACCGACGGATCCATGGACCGGGAGTATAGGCGGCGCGCCCGAAGCACGGCCGGCCGTGCGGCGTGCGGCCCGACGCGTGCGGCGGTGGCCGCAACGGGGTCGGCGCGGCGGCTCCGCCGCGGCCGCGGCGCCTGCGGGCTGCGTGATCATCCTCCACATGCACAAGATCTTCGCATGATCTTCACGAAGTTGAGAGAATGTCTCCATTCGAAGGGCTTGTAACTCACCGGGTCTCTTTGTAGACTCCGCGGTGACAACTTGGAGGAGGGTGCGAAATGCGCAAGACAAGGGGTCTTCCACTGAGGTGGGCGGCGGTGCTTTTTGCCGCCGTCCTGACTGTCGGGTTGGCCAGTGTGGCGCTGGCCCAGTCCGTCAACTACACCACCGGCTCGATCGCCGGAACGGTGCGTGACAACACCGGCGGCGGCCTTCCCGGGGTCACCATCACGGCGACCAACCTCGGCACGGGCCAGACCCGTACGACGTTCACCGGCAAGGACGGCGAGTACGATCTGAACCTGCTTCCCCCCGGCAGCTACAAGCTCCTGGCGGAACTGCAGGGGCTGGGCAAGTCCGAGGTGGCGCGCGCGACGGTCCAGCTCGGCACCACGACGAGGGCCGACCTGAAGCTCGTGCCGCAGGCATCCGAAACCATGACCGTCACGGCCGCCGTGCCGATCATCGACACGCAGCGCACCGGGATGACCCAGTCGGTGACCAACCGGCAGATCGACACCCTCCCGCTCCTCGGCCGCGACTTCCGGTCGCTGGCCATCCTGACCCCCGGTGTCAGCGCCGGCTCGTTCGACGTCAACGCGATCACCGCGAACGGCGCGCGCCCTCTGTCGACGGACTACAACATCGACGGCGCCAGCTCGAACAACGACTTCTACGGCCAGCAGACCGGCGGCTCGCGTCCGCCGTTCACCTTCTCGCAGGCGGCCATCCAGGAGTTCCAGGTCATCCGGACGGAGTACGACGCGGAGTACGGCCGCGGCGTCGGCGCCGTCGTGAACGCGATCACGAAGAGCGGGACCAACGAATTCCACGGTTCGGTGTTCTACTACGACCGGAAGCAAGCGTGGGCCGCGTCCCGCGCGACCGTGTTCAACACGAACATCGGTGGGACCACCTATCCGCTCCCCATCTCCGACAGCTTCCTGGCCAAGGACGTCGAGCAGCCGGGGTTCGTCCTCGGCGGGCCGATCGTGAAGGACAAGGTCTTCTTCTTCGTCGGCTACGACTCGATGACCCAGAGCCAGCCCGCCGTCATCGGCAACGACATGCGGACGTACGCGCAATACCTCGCCTTGACGCCCTGCCCAGCAGCAGCTGGCGCTCTCGAAGATCCAGTCGATCGTCGGGGCGCCGTACGAGGCGGGCCTCAACTACAACGTGGACAACAAGCTCAAGACCTATCTGGTGAAGTTCGACGGCAACCTCGGCTCGAGCAACCACTGGTCGTTGCGCGACAACATCACCAGGTACGACACCACCAACAGCGGGTCCACGTCGTCGTTCGGCCTGAACCAGACCAACGAGACCGACAAGTTCTACCAGGCGGTCCTCGAGGACGACGCGGTCTTCACGGACAACCTGTTCAACCAGTTCATCGCGCAGCACGGCCGGGACCAGCGCCCGGTCACGACCCAGTACAAGGGCACCGAGTTCTCAATCAACTTCGGTGTGACGCAGTACTTCGGCTTCAACGACACCACCCCGAGCACGGCCGATGAGACGAAGGACCAGTTCAAGGACACGGTGCAGTACGTGTGGGGCGACCACTCCCTCAAGGCGGGCGTGGAGCTCCTGCACCGGAACCTGTTCGACGCCTTCCCGCGGTACGCGATGGGCTACTACTCGTTCAGCAGCCTGCTCAATTTCGTCAACAACACGCCGAACACCTTCCAGCAGGCGTACGGTCCGCAGAACGGCAACGTCGAGTGGGACACGAACCTCTGGAGCGGCTACGTCAACGACACGTTCCGCGTCAGCCCGCGCCTGACCATCGACCTCGGCCTCCGCTACGACTACGAGGCGATACCGCGCCCGTACTCCAACGCGTACCCGCAGTACCCTCAGTTCCTCACGCAGATCAAGAACGACAAGAACAACTTCGGCCCCCGCGTCGGCTTCGCCTGGGACGTGTCCGGCGACGGCCGTTCCGTTCTCCGCGGCGGCAGCGGCAAGTTCTTCGAATACATGCCGGACATCCTGCTGGCGGGCCCGATTCAGGGCATCAGCGGCGCGCTGATCACCAACACGTTCACCTGCACGAACACGCCGGCGAACCCGTGCCCGACCTTCCCGGCCATCATGTCGCCCACCGATTTCCTGGCGAAGTCGAAGCTGTCGGCCAACCTCGTCACCATCGGTTCGGGCTATCAGGCTCAGAACGCGTGGCGCACGAGCCTGCAGTTCGAGCAGCGCCTCGGCGACACCTACAGCGTGGGCGTCAGCGCGGTCTACTCGAAGCTGGATCACATCCAGGGCACGAAGAACGTCAACCTCGTGCCCACAGGCTACTCCCTCGGCAACATGCCGGTCTACGACTACAACAGCTCGGCCAACCCGGCCCGTCCGTACCCCGACATGGGCATCATCCGTGAGCTCACCAGCAACGAGCAGGCGTGGTACCGCGCTCAGACGCTCGAGTTCCACAAGTTCGCCACCGGTGACTCGAAGCTGTCGTGGGACCTCAGCTACACGCACGCCGACTCGGTCGACGACGAGACGAACACCCGTTCCACCTCGACCACGTTCCTCATCGACCCGAACAACCCCAGGCTGAGCGAGGGTCCGAGCGACAACGACGTGAAGCACCGCGTCGTCGGCGACCTCACCTACCAGCTGCCGTACGGCTTCGAGGTCTCCGCCATCGCCTTCTGGCACAGCGGCTTCCCGTACACCGGCGCGATCAGCTTCACCTGCAGCGGGTGCACCGCCAACAGCCTCACCGGACAGCCTCAGACGAGCCAGGCGGCGAACTTCACCCCGGTCTTCGTGGACGGGAACGGTAACGTCATCGACCTCACCGGGGCCAACGGCATGACCCTGCCGCAGTTCTCCGCTTTCCTCGCCGGGCAGAACGCGCGTCTTCAGGAACGCAACTCCTACCGTCAGCCCAGCGTGTACGACCTCGACCTCCGCCTTTCCAAGACCTTCAACCTCACCCACGGGGTGAAGTTGCAGTTGCTCGGCGAGGTGTTCAACGCGCTGAACCACAACATCGACGTCGTCACCGGCGCCAACCAGGACATGTTCAAGGTCACGTACACGGCGTCGACCGGCAAGTACACCATCACGAAGTACACGAACACCGTGAACAAGGTGGCGCTCAACACGTTCGGCCTCGTCCAGGGCTACTCGGGCGAAGTCAACCCGCGCCAGTACCAGATCGCGGTGAAGATCAACTTCTAGCAGCCGTCGCACCGCAGTCACGAAAGGCCGCCTCCGGGCGGCCTTTTTCTTCTTCCTTGCGTGCGTCGTGTCGAGTTCGTGCCGGGTGGTGTGGTAGCCTCACCCTTTTGAGAGGAAGCGCTGGAGGCGACGATGAAGGTGCTCAACGAGGAGTATCCGCTCTTCCCGGTGCCGCGCCTGGACTCGCTGCAGGACCTCGTGCGCGGCTCCTCCCAGCGCCACGGGGGCAAGCTGGCGCTCGAGGACTTGAGCGAGACCCCGATCGGGCGCCTGACGTTCGCGGAGCTTGCCGACAGCGTGGCGCGCTTCGGGCGGGCGTTGCGCCGGGTCGGGCTCGACGAGCGCGATCACGTCGCCGTCGTCGCGGAGAACCGCGTCCAGTGGGTGATCGCATACCTGGGCGCGGCGACGTTCAACATGGTCGTCGTGCCGATCGACAAGAGCCTCAAGGAGAACGAAATCGTCACCATCCTCCACGCCTCGGACGCGAAGGCCGTGGTGTTCTCGGAGGGGCTGCGCGACACCGTGCTCACCTTGGCGCCGTCGGTCAGGGGACTCAAGGTGTTCGTGGACATGGACCTCGCCGAACGGCAGGGCCGCGTCCACTCGATGGCGCAGATGATCGCGGGAGAGGGCGTCGTCGCGGAAGGCGATCCGTTCCCCCGCATCGACCCCGACGCGGTTGCGGTGATCGTCTTCACGTCGGGTTCGATGGGCCGCGCCAAGGGCGTCATGCTCTCGCAGCGCAACATCGCCTCGAACCTGACGGCGATGCTCTCCATGGTCGAGCTGCTGGCGAGCGACCGCTTCCTCTCGGTGCTTCCCATCCACCACACCTACGAGTGCACCTGCGGCGTGCTGTGCCCCCTCACGGTCGGCGCCTCGGTCCACTTCGCGCGCTCGCTCAAAACCGTGGTCGAGGACCTGCAGCGCGTGCGCGCGACCATCTTGCTCGCGGTGCCGTTGCTCTACGACAAGATGTTCAAGCGCATCCAGGCGGGCGTGCGTGAGAAGCGGCTCGCTTCGCTCCTCATCGGGCCGATGGCGGGCGTCGCGAGCGTCGCCGAGTCGGTCGGGGTGGAAGGGCTGCGCCGGAAGATGTTCGCCGCGATCCACGCCAAGCTGGGCGGCGCGATCCGCATCCTGATCGTCGGCGGCGCGGCGCCCAACCCGGAGGTCTCGCGAGGGATGCGCGGCTTCGGGTTCACGCTGCTGCAAGGGTACGGGCTCACCGAGACCTCGCCGATCGTCGCGCTCAACCGTCTGCGGAAGTTCCGCGACGATGCGGCGGGCCTGCCGCTGCCGAACCTCGAGGTGCGCATCGAGGATGCCGACGACGAGGGGCGCGGCGAGATCGTCGTGCGCGGACCCTCGGTGATGCTCGGGTACTACAAGAACGAGGAGGCGACGCGCCAGGTTCTCAAGGATGGCTGGTTCCACACCGGGGACTACGGCACGTTCGACGCCGACGGCTTCCTGCACGTCTCGGGGCGGAAGAAGAACGTGATCGTGGCCGCCAACGGCAAGAACGTGTTTCCCGAGGAACTGGAGGACCAGGTCAACGCGATCCCGCTGGTGCTCGAGTCGGTGGTCTACGGCGCCCGGGGTCCGGCCGGGGACGAGGAGATCTCGGTGATGGTCGTCCCCAACGCCGAGACGATCCACCATCTTGCCCAGAAGACCGGCGCCGAGATCACGCGCGCGTGGATCGAGGACGAGATCAACAAGGAGATCAGGGCGCTCAACCGCAGGCTCCCCCTGTACAAGCAGATCCGGCGCGTGCAGATTCAGGAGGGGGAGTTCGAGAAGACGACGACGCAGAAGATCAAGAGGTACTTGATCCACCAGGAAGATACGACCCACTAGTCCCGGTCGAAGTGGGGGAGGGTGTCGGGGATCGGGATCGAGATCTCGACGAACCCCGCGAAGCGCCCGTCGCGATACCAGGGGAGCTGGTGGATGATCTTCTTCTGGCCGCCCTTGCTGATCGTGTAGTGGTTTGGCGCGTGGGTTTCGTAGAGCGTGCGGATCGCGGTCAGAGCCGGCTCGGGATGGCATGCAAAGACGTTGGTGCCGAGCAGCGCGGCGCCGCCCTCGGCGGCGAACGTCGCACGGGAGCGGGCGTTCATCGCGATGATTACACCCGACTCGTCGGTGACGGTGACCGCCGCGGGCAGCTCGGCGACCCAGGAAAGCTCCTCGGGCATCGTTGGTCCTCTCGGTCTGGAGCCGGCGGGGCGCGCAGCGCCCGGCGCGACTTGCCCGGGCTCCCGCCGGCCAACTGGTTTCACTTTCTCGTCACGAGCAGCTCGATGGCGTCGCGCGCGTCGCGGTTGGCCTTGTCGTACGAGAGGATCTTCTCGAGGCAGCGCCGCTGCTTGTCCGCCTGCCCCTTGAGCCCCCAGTAGTTCGCGAGGTGAAGCCAGGCCTCGGTGTGTTGCGGCGCAAGCTCGAGCGCGCGCTTGAGGTGGTCGAGGGCGTCGGGCTGCCGCTTCGGGTTGTCGATCTCGAGGGTCGCGAGCGTGACGAGGGCCTCGGCGTCGGGCGCCTGCTCGACGAGCTGCTCGAGCATGAGGCGCGCCTTGCGCAGCTCGCCGGCGGCGATGAGCTGCTTGGCGAGGGGGACGCTGGCGTGGGAGAAGTCGGGGGTTTCCTCCGACCCTCTTCCCGAAGCGACGTTCTGGTCCTGGTCTTGTCTCAAGGCCCTGGCCTCCCGGACACCCATCGTGTACGGTCACACTGTAATACCGCCCCGGCTTCGAGCGCAACGCGCGACGCCGCGCCCGGCCTGCGCACCGCCGGGCTCAGAACAGGGGCTTGCCGTCGAGGTCCTCTTTGGCGAGCCGCGCGTCGTCGAAGCCGAGGAACTCCAGGACCGTCGGAGCGAGATCGTAGAGCGTCGGGTTCGCCAGCTTGATCGGGCGGCTGGTGAACAGCACGCCGGGGACGAGCGGCGGATCCACCAGGTGGTTGCCGCTCCACTTCTTGAGGTTGTCCTCCACCAGGGGGCCCGCCGGCGAGGCGCCGAGGGCGGTCTGCCACGAGGCCCCATAGCCGTCCGAGAAGCCGATGTACAGGTCGGGCGCCATATGCGCGTCCGGCCCCTTGAAGATCTCCTGGTTCAGGTACACGGTTCGGGCGACCTTGATCCCGGTCTTGGGGTCGGTCCACTCCCTCAGCTTGTCGGCGATCTCGCGCTTGAGCGCTTCCTTGCCGGCGCCCTCCGGGACGATCCCCTGCGGCTCGCGCCCGACGGTGTTGATGTAGATGCCGCCGTAGCCGAGGGCGTACGCGCGGGTCGCCGACCAGTCCACGTCGGCGAACAGGGGCGCGCCGGCGGTCGCGGTCGGGTCCTTGAGCACGAGGTAGCCGTTCTCGCGCAGCCACGAGTCGATGTGGGCGGCGCGGCGGAACGTCGTGAAGCCGTGGTCGGAGAGCACGATCAGCGTATCGCCGGTGCGCATCGCGGCCAGCGCGACCCCGACGACCGCGTCCATCTTGCGGTAGCAGTCGTCGATCATCCCCTTCAGGCGGGGCGGGGCGTTGGGGTCGTAGAGCGGGTGCCCCGGGTCGATGAACCGCCAGTACATGTGCTGGATGATGTCGGGGTACTCGAAGTAGCAGTAGAAGACGCCGCGCTCGCAGCGCGACAGCTCGTGCTCCATGAGCCGCACCTGCTCCTGATAAAGGTCGGCGGCTTGCTCGATGAACGCGTCCTCGGAGAGGCGCCCCTCGTTGAGCGCCCAGGTGTCGAACGGCATCCCGCGGGTGGCGAAGAGCCCGAGGTCGTGGGCCAGCTCCTTGGCGTACCCCTCCGGGTAGGAGATCTGGAACCACGGTTTGCGCGGGTCGATCGAGATCGGGGCGGCGTAGAGCTTGAAGTAGGGCGTCAACTCCACCAGGTTGAAGCGGAGGATCCCGTACATCCGGCTCAACGGCCCGACCTTGAAAGCGACGCCGACCCACGGGCTCCACTCGCCGACGCGCAGCGACACGTCCTGCCCCTGGAGCGTGATCGTCGCAACCGAGCGGTCGGGGCTCACCTGCACCGAGAAAGGCGCGGTGAGCCGCTCCACCTTGCCGGTGATCCCGTGCTTCTGGGGGCCGAGCAGCTCGAGCTGCAGCGGGTTGGCGTCGGGCACCACGTGGATCTCGCCGCCCGTTTCACGGCTCACGGTCTCGGGCGCCGTCGTGTAGAACGAAAACGTGCCCTGCGTGCCGAGCAGGTCGGGGACGCCCATGCCGGAGAGCATCTTGCCGTCGATCTCGTCGGGCGGAAAGGTGACCGGGCAGGAAAGGATCGTCATCGGCACGCCGGCCTCGCGGCCGTACTGCCAGAACGCCTTGCCCTTGCGGACGGGCAGCGACTTGTTCCCCTCCAGGCGCGTCAACGACAGGTCGGGCAGGTAGCTGCCGGGGGCGCGGCGGATGAAGTCGTACACGCCGCTCTTGCCCGGGTTGCGGCCGGTGGCGAATGCGGTCCACGCGACCGGCGACTCCGCCGGGTTGGTGGTGCCGAGGTGCGAGTAGCCGCCGAGCTCCGCCAAACGCTTGAAGTTCGGCAGCTCGCCCTTGGCCATCATCGGCTCGATGATCCTGGGGGACAGCCCGTCGAGGCCGACGATGATGAGACGCTTGCCTATCTGGTTTTCTGCCATAGTGCTCCCGCCCTTGCGGCTCGCGGACACCGCCAGCACGACGCCGGCCGCCGCCACGACCGCGACGCCGAGCGTGACCGCGAGCCAGTGGCGCCTGACGAACCCCCAGAGCCGCCGGAAGAACACCGCCACCACCGCCAGCGCCGAGAGGGCGAAACCGACGATCGCAGCGAGCCCCGTGCTCACCGTGTAGAGCGAGCCGGGGTCGATGTACGCGAGGTGGAACATCACGTGACCCCCCCTTGACGGACGCTCGCTGCCGCCCTCATCCGACGATGCCGAAGCCGGCAGCGGTGCCGCGGCGCTCGAGCACGAACCGCCCGAGCCCCGCCATCCGGTCGAACGGCTCCAGCACTACCGGCCGTTCCGCCGCAAAGGTGACGGTACCGAGCTGCATGCTCGCGAGCGAGCCCCCGGCGGGCAGCGGGTCGAGCGTGGCGGAGTCGAGACGGCCGGCGATCCCCGTCACGCGTACCGGGACGGCCTGCGTCGCGCAGCGCAGCGCCACTTCCTCGCCGAGCTTCAATGGCGTCTCGGCGAGCCAGAACACCCTCCCGGCCGGCGTCCGCGTCACCTGCGGCATGTCCCCCGCGGGCGCCAGCACGTCGCCGCGGCCGGGCGCGGGGCCGTCGAGCACGAGGCCGACCGACTCGCCGGTCTGCGCCGGGGCGTGGTCCTCGGGGAAGCGGCGGATCGCGCGCACCGTCACCGCGGCCCCGCTGGGGCACACCGTCAACACGTCGCCTTCCGCGACCGACCCGGAGAGCACGCGCCCGACGACCGTTGCCGGGCCGTCGTGGTGGAGCACGCCCTGCACCGGGAAGCGGAGCGCGTCCACGGGCGCGACCGTCAGCTCCAGCTCGCCGATCGCCTCCATCACCGAAGGACCGTCGTACCAGGCCATCGCCTCGGAGCGCTGCACGACGTTGTCGCCGTCGCGCGCCGCCACCGGAATGACGCCGGAGACCTCGATCCCGAGCGCGCGAAGCTCCTCGACGGCGGTGCGCTCGAGGGCGCGGAACGCGTCCTCGCGCCGCCCCAACGTGTCCATCTTGTTGACCGCCACGATCACGGTCCTGATCCCGAGCATCGCGAGCAGGAGCGCGTGCCGCCGGGTCTGCACCTGCACGCCCTCGTCGCCCGCCAGCACGAGAACCGCGGCGTCGGCGCGGGTCGCGCCGGAGAGCATGTTCTGGATCAGCTCCTGGTGCCCGGGGACGTCGATGAACACGAGCCGGCAGACGGGGGTGTCGAGGAACGTCTGCGTCGTGTCGATCGTCATCTCGCGCTCGCGCTCCTCCTGCAGTTGGTCGGTCACGAACGCCCAGTTTCCCGCGACCGACGCGTCCACCGCGGCGGTCCCCGGCAGCGCCGACATCTCGTGACGGATACGGCCGATCAGCGTGGATTTTCCGTGGTCGACGTGGCCGACCATCGCGATGCGGATCAGAGGCTTCTCGCCGGCGCTGGTGACGAGCGGGCTCACATGTACCCCAGCGAGCGCAGCTTCTGCATGGTGAAGGCGTTCTCCTTGTCCTGCGCGCGGCCGGCGCGCTCCGGCTCGCGCGACGCCTCGAGCTCGGCGATGATCTCATCCACCGTTGTCGCGGTCGAGGGGATCGGCGCGCAGCACGGCGCGCAGCCGATGCTGCGGAAGCGCTTGCCGTCCTTCGCGAGGTAGAGCGGGTTGACCGGGATCCCCTCGCGCCGCACGTAGCGCCAGATGTCGAGCTCGGTCATGTGCAGAAGCGGGTGGATGCGGTCGTGCGCGGCCTCGTCCACGGTCGCGTAGAGGTCCCAGAGCTCCGGAGGTTGCCCCCCCACGTTCCAGGTGAAGTCCTGCGCCCGCGGCGAGAAGTAGCGCTCCTTGGCGCGCACCCCGTGCTCGTCGCGGCGGATGCCGAGCAGCAGCGCCTCGAACCCCATGCCCGCGATCGCCTGCTTCAGAGCCACGGTCTTCAAGGCGTTGCAGCACGCGAACTTGTCGATCTTCTTCGGACCCATCCCGTCGGCGAGCGCCTCCTCGTTGCGGGCGATGCGCAGGTCGAGGTCCCACTCCTTGGCGAGGCGGTCGCGGAAGGCGTAGATCTCGGGGAACTTGTAGCTCGTGTCGATGTGGATGACGGGGATCGGGACCTTGCCGAGGAACGCCTTGCGGACGAGCCAGAGCAGGGACGTCGAGTCCTTCCCCATCGACCACAGCATCGCCACCTTCGAGTAGCGGCTGTACGCCTCCCGGATGACGTAGATGCTTTCGCTTTCCATGCGTGAGAGAAGGTCCACGGTCAACTCCCGCGCGGATGATACCGCATCTCGCCAGGCGCTGGCGACCGAACACCGGCGGCGAGGAAAGGGCGGGGCTTCGCGCCCCGCCCCCGCTTTCCTCGGAACAGACGCCCTACCGCCCGTCCTGCGGGTACGCCGGCAGCAACGGCGGCGGCGGCGGCAGCGTCATCGGCTTGGCCTTGATCTTGTCCATGACGTACTTGATCGCCGTCTCGAGTTGGGCGTCCTTCCCGGCCATCACGTCGCCCGGCAGGTTGTCCACCTCGATGTCGGGGTCTACGCCGTGGTTCTCGATGACCCATTCGGAGTGCAGGCCGTAGAGGCTGTCCTCCGGGATGGTGACGTAGCCGCCGTCGGCGAGCGGCCAGAAGCCGCGGATGCCGCGCACGCCGCCCCACGTCCGCTCGCCGATCAGCGGGCCGAGGCCGTACTTCTTGAAGTAGTAGGGGAAGATGTCGCCGTCCGAGGCCGAGTAGTGGTTGAGCAGGCACGCCATGTAGCCGTGCACCATCTGCTGTGGGATCGGGAACCCCACGCCCTGGCGGTTGGTGGTCATGCCCACGAGCACGCGGCGCAGGCGCTCGAGCACGATCTGGTCGATGAAGCCGCCGCCGTTGTAGCGGACGTCCACGATCAACCCCTGCTTGCGCACCTGCGGGTAGAACTGGTTGATGAACTGGTCCATGCCCTGCTCGTCCAT
Organism: uncultured Acidobacteriota bacterium; assembly: GCA_963747245.1. Classification (GTDB taxonomy): domain Bacteria; phylum Acidobacteriota; class Thermoanaerobaculia; order Thermoanaerobaculales; family Thermoanaerobaculaceae; genus RBG-13-68-16. The sequence continues at coordinate 160,006 of CAVVEO010000006.1, read as the reverse complement.
GTCGGCGAGGTACAGGTAACCGATCGTGCCGCCGGATGCCTTGTCCACCTCCTGGCGGTTGTGGTCGATCCACGCCTTCATGCGCAGGTTCAGCTCGTCGGAGATCGGCTCCACGGTGACGTCGCGCCGGTTCTTCCCGGCCGCGTCGTCTGCGACGGTGAGCGTCACGGTGCCGCCAAGGGTGTTGACGAACAGAGTGTACGGGTCGGTCGGCACGCGCAGCTCGCGCCCGGCAACGGCCAGGAGGTACGTCCCCTCCTTGACGTTGATCCCCGGCTCGGTCAGCGGTGAACGGTAGCCCTCGTGCGCGTTGTCGCCGGGGTAGATGGTCTTGAAGAAGTAGCGGCCGGCCTTCTCGTCCACGCCGAAGTCGACGCCGAGGAGGCCGGTCGGCACCTTCTTGCCGTGGAGCTCGTCGCCGCCGCCGACGTAGGTGTGCGAGTTGCCCAGCTCGCCGATCATCTCGCCGATCACGTAGTTGAGGTCCTCGCGGCAGGCGAGCTCGGGCAGGAGTTTCTCGTAGGAGGCGCGGACCGCCGGCCAGTTCACGCCGTTCATCTCCGGGCTGTAGAAGAAGTCGCGCTCGAGGCGCCACGCCTGGTGGAACATCTCGTTCCACTCGGCCGCCGGGTCGATCAGCGCCTGCATGTGCGAGAGGTCCAGCTCCTTGGGCTTCTCATCGCCCGCCTCCTTGGCCTCGGTGCTGCTGATCGCGTAGGCGTCCTTGTTCTTGGTGAGCACCGCGGTACCGTCGGCGCTGAGCGCGTACCCGTCCAGGGGACTCGCCAGGACCGTGTCCTTGCGCTTGTCCATGTCGAAGGCGTGGAGTTCGGGGCTCTCGCCGTGCAACGCCGCATCGAAGCTCTTGACCGGCATCGTCAGGTAGAAGACGCGGCCGCGCGCGGCGCTCAGTTGAGCGATCTCCCCGGAGGGCAGCGGCAGCGGAACGATACGGTCGGCGAGGCCCGCGACGTCGATGTGGATCGGGGCGCTGGCACCGGGCTTCCAAGCCTCGGGCTTGCTCTCGCCGTCTTTCTTCTCTTCTTTCGGCGTCCCCTCGTCGGAGCGTGGCGCGAACGGCGAAGGCTCGCTCGCCTGCAGCGTCACCGCGTAGATACCGGCCATCTTGAGCGTCGCGACGTTGAACTCGCTCTCGCTGAACACCGGGTTCTCGTGCTTGAGGGCTATGAAATACAGGTACTTCCCCTGCGGGTCGAAGGTCGGGTTGAAATCGCTGGTGAACGCCTTGGTCACCTGCGTTGCGGTGGCCGAGGTCAGGTTGTAGAGGTAGATCTGGCGCAGGTCGTTGCCGGCCGCCTTGCTGTAGGCCAGCCACTGGGCGTCGGGCGACCAGGCGAAGTCGTGCATCTCGGAGCGGGGGTCGGCATCGACCCTGATCGCCTTGCGGTCCTTCACGTTGACGATCCACAGGGCGTGGTCGCTGTCGTCGAAGGCAACCTTCTCGCTGTCGGGCGACCAGGTGGGGTCGTAGAGATACCCCTTGCCACGGTCGGTCACGATCTGTTCGCTGCCGGTGCCGTCCGCGGGACGGATCGCAATCTGGGCCTCGCCGGTGCGGTCGGTCACGTAGGCGACCGATGCGCCGTCCGGAGACCAGGCCGGATCCTGCTCGCGCGCGCCTGACGTCCTGGTCAGGTCGCGGGTGTTGCCGTGCTCCGCGGGCACCGTGAAGATCTCGCCGCGGGCTTCGAACAGCGCGCGCTTGCCGTTGGGGGCGATGTCGAACGCCTGGATCGTCTTGCTGGCGTCCACCCAGCGCGGCCGAGTGCGGACGCCGTCGTTGGGGACGTCCACCGCGACCTTGTCGAGCTTCTCGGACGGAAGGTCAAGCGCGTACAGCGCGCCGCCGCAGCCGAACACGATGCCGGTGTCGCCGAGGTTCGGCCAGTCGATGTCGTAGTCCTTGAAGTCGGTCACCTGCCTGAACTGTTTGCTCGCGAGGTCGTACGCCCAAATGTTGAGGCGCTTTTCCGGGCCGCGGTCGGAGGCGAAGTAGATGGTGCCGCGATACCACATCGGGTAGGTATCGGTGCCCTTCCAGTCGGTGACCCGCTGGATGTCGTGGGTCTTGAGGTCGTAGATCCAGACCTCCTGCGCCAGGCCGCCGTAGTACCGCTTCCAGGTGCGGAAGTTCCTGAAGATGCGGTTGTACGCGATCTTGCTGCCGTCTGGGCTGAACGATGTCACGCCGCCCCTGGGCACCGGGAACCGGGTCGCCGCCCCGCCTGCCGCGGGGACGAGGAAGAGCTGGCCGAACCAGGAGTTGTACGTGGTCCGCCGCGACAGGAACATGATGTCTTTCCCGTCGGGGGTCCAGGTCACGACCATGTTGTCGGGGCCCCAGCGCATCGGCGCGTCGGGCACTACGTCGGAGTGGAACGTCAACCGTCGCACCGGCCCACCGTCGGCCGGCATCACGTAGACGTCGTTGTTGCCGTCGTACGCGCCCGTGAAGGCGATCTCCTTGCCGTCCGGCGAGAAGCGCGGCATGAGGTCGAGGCCGCTGTCCGTTGTGAGCCGTTGAGCGACGCCGCCCTTGCGGTCCACTCGCCAGAGGCTCCCCGCGGCGGAGAAGACGATCGTGTTGCCGTGCAGCGTCGGGAAGCGCACGAGGGCATGCTCCGCAGCCCCCGCGCCCAAAGGCATCGCCAGCATCGCGACGCCGAGCGCGAGGGCGTGGACCCAGCCGTGTCGTGGCGCCCCGGACCGTTCCTTAGGAGAAGAACCGTTACCGTCGAGTCCCATGAAAGTCTCCCTTCGCTTTCGAGGATCAGGTTGTACGGCCGCATCTTGTCGGCCCGTCCGGCCCCGTGAGGCCGAGGCGTTCGCCGCCGGCCTCCCGCGCGGGCCGCGCGCCACCGTTTGTAAAAGACGTCCTAGAAAAGCTCCCGGCCTGAGCCGCGTGAAACATAGGCGCTGTCCCCGCACCGGCCCAAGGCGCACAACAGCCTCAGTATCATAATCCAAACGCTCCCGGGTTGCGGAGCGCCCCCACTCGACTTGGTTTCGCCCGCGTCGGCCCCAGCAGCCTGCGGTTCGGGAACCGGGCTCCGCGGGTCCGGCCGTCGTCGTCCCGGCCGGCGTGAGGACCCGGGGTCGCTTCCGCCTGCACTTCGGGTCGCGGGCCGCCGCGCGGGCACGAAGGACGGGTGCGCGTCCGGGGGCGGCGGCGAAGTTCACCGGGCCGAAGGCGCAAGGCCCCAGCGGGCGAGGATGCGCCGCTCGACCCAGGAGAAGAGCAGGCGGTCGAGGAGCAGGCCGATGAGCACGGTGACGAGCATGATCCCGACGACCTGGGCGGCGTCGTTGAGCTCGCGCCCGGCGTGCAGCAGATAGCCGAGGCCGATGCTGGACTTGATCAGCTCGGCGGAAACCACGCCGTGCCACCCGAGCGTCCACCCCAGCTTGATGCCGGTGACCACGCTCGGGAGTGCGGCCGGCAGCGCGACGCGGGTGGAGAGCGCGAGACCTGAAGTCCCCAGACTGCGCGCTGCGCGCATGTACGTCGGCGGGATGCGGGCGATTCCGTCGGCGGTGGCGATCGCCATCGCCGCCATCGAGCTCATGACGATCACGAAGTAGATCGCCGCGTCGCCGAGGCCGAACAGCAGGAGCGCGATCGGCACCCAGGCCGCCGAAGGCAACGTCTGCATCCCGAGGAAGAGCGAGCGCAGGCAGGAATCCGCCGTGGCCGAGAGCCCCATCGCGACGCCGAGCGCCAGCCCGAGGGCGAGCGAAAACGTAAAGCCGAGCAGCATGCGGACGATCGACGCCTGCACGCTCGGCCACAGCGTCCCGTCGCGCGCCAGCTCGGCGAGACGGAGCGCAACCTGGGCCGGGGAGGGGAGGCTGTAGCTCGGCAGCCACCCGAGGCTCCACACGGCCTGCCAGGCGAGCAGCAGGGCGAGGAGGAAAACGAGCAGCGCCAGGGAGCGGCCGCGCCGGGGCCGGGCCTCATCCATCGTGGCCTCCCGCCGCCGCGGGCTCGGCGCGCAGACGCCGCAGGATCTCGCCGGCGAGCTCGCTGACGCGGGGATCGTAGAAGTCGCGCGGCCGCGGCAGCCGCACCGGCAGCACGCTCGTGATGCGCGCCGGCCGCGCGGTGAGGACGACGACGCGGTCCGCCAGACACGCGGCCTCGCGGGTGTTGTGGGTGACGAACAGCGTGGTCCTGCGGGTGGCGGCGTGCAGCTCCTGCAGCTCAAAGTAGAGGCGCTCGCGGGTAAGAGCGTCGAGGGAGCCGAACGGTTCGTCGCAGAGCAGCGCTCGCGGCTGCGGCGCCAGCGCCCGCGCGAGCGCCGCGCGCTGCTTCATTCCGCCCGAGAGCTCGTGCACGAACGCGCGCTCGAAGCCCTCGAGGTGGACGAGGCGGAGGTGCTCCCGCGCCACCTCGCGGCGTTCCGCGGCCGGCATGTGCGCGTGCTGGCGCAGCCCGAAAGCCACGTTGTCCACGACGTTGAGCCAGGGGAAGAGCGCAGGCTCCTGGAATATCATCGCTCGGTCCGGACCGGGACCCGCGACAGGCGTGCCGTCCAGGAGGACCAGGCCGGCGGTCGGGGCCTCGAACCCGGCCACCAGGTTCAAGAGCGTGGTCTTGCCGCACCCCGAAGGCCCGACCAGCACCACGAACTCGCCTTCCGCCGCTTCGAGCGACAGCGGCCCCAGCGCGTCCACCGTTGCGCGCGCCGTCGCGAAGCGCTTGCTCACCCCGTCGAGGGTGATCCGGGCGGGGGCGGCGGCCGGCGCGTCCGGCGCGGGCCTCACCGCCCAGCGCCCTTCGGCAGGGGCGGCAACCCCTTCGCGGCGAGGACCTCGTCGAGGGGCCCCGCCTCGACGATCCCCGCGAGGTCAGGCGCCTGCTGCAGGAAACCGACCCGGTGCGCGTCCTCGGCCGCCCTTGCGAGAGCGGTGGGGAGGGGGTCCCACGTCAGCTCGATGCGCCCGAGGGCCGAGCGGACGACCGCCTCGGGGATCGAGGTGGCGGTCTCCCGCTTGATCTCGGCGGCGAGCAGGCCGGCAGCCGCCTCGCGATCGGCGTTGAGCGCGTTGGTCGCGTCCACGTGGGCGGCGAGCAGTTTGACCACGAGGCCGCGGTGCGCGGCGAGGAACGCGCGGCGGACGACGAGCAGTGCGGTGACGTACCGGCCGTCAGGCCACAGTTGCTTCTCGTCGAGGAACACCCGCCCGCCGCCCTCCTGCTCGAGCCGCGAGACCCACGGCTCCACCGTCCACGCCGCGTCGATCTGGCGCTTGCCGAACATCAGGAGCTGGTCGGGGTTGGCGAGGGGGATGATCGTCAGATCGCCGCCCCGCTCGCGGGTGGTGTAGCCGCGGGCGGCGAACCACAGCCGCGCCGCGACGTCCTGGGTGTTGGCGAGCTGCGGCGTGGCAACGGTCCGGCCGTGGAAATCCGCCTCCGAGAGGATGCCGGCGTCCGCCCGCACGACCAGCGCCGCGCCGCCGGACGCCGCTCCGGCGACGATGACGAAGCTCCTCCCTTGCGACTTGATGAAGCCGTTGATCGCGGGGTTGGGTCCGAGGTACGAGGCATCCACCGCGCCGGCGAAGAGCGCCTCGACCGCCGAAGGGCCGGCGTTGAACTGCGTCCAGACGACCGGGACGCCGACGGTCTTCTCGTAGCTCCCGGTGGCGCGCCCGTACAACGCCTGCGCGTGCGTGACGTTGGGAAAGTGGCCGAGACGGAGCGCGCCGCCCTGCCTGGACGGGTCGCTCGGGCCGCACGCAACCGCGAGGCCGGCCGCGAGCCATGCTGCGACGAGCCGCTTCCGCATTGCCCGCAGGATAGCAGCTCTGGGCGGGCCGGGCCCGGTTTTTTCGGGCGGCGTCGCGAGAGCGCTTGGGCCGGGGGAGCGCGGCGTGTATTCTCGCGGCATGGCATTCGAGGGACGTGTCGCGTTCATCACCGGCGCCTCGCGCGGCGTCGGGCGGTGCCTGGCGCTGGCTCTGGCCCGCGCCGGGGCCGACGTGGTCGTGGCCGCCAAGACCGTGGAGCCGAACCCCAAGCTGCCGGGGACGATCCACACCGTGGCGGCGGAGGTCGAGGCGCTCGGGCGGCGCGCGCTCGCCGTGCAGGCGGACGTGCGCGACGAGGCGGCGGTGGCCGGCGCGGTCAAGGCCGCGCTCGACCGCTTCGGCCGCATCGACTTCCTGGTCAACAACGCCGGGGCGTTGTTCTGGCAGCCGGTGGCCGACACGCCGATGGCGCGTTTCGACCTCGTTGTCGGGGTCAACGTCCGCGGCGCGTTCGCCTGCACCCGCGAGGTGCTGCCGGCGATGATCGCGCAGGGGTGGGGCCACATCCTGATGATGTCGCCGCCGGTCGATCCGGCCGCCGCCGTTGGAAAGGTGGCGTACGCGGTGAGCAAGTTCGGGATGACGCTGATCGCCCAGGGTCTCGCCGGGGAGGTTGCCGCCAAGAACGTGGCGTGCAACGCGCTCTGGCCGGCGACGTTGATCGAGAGCTACGCGACGATCAACTTCGCGCTCGGCGACGCGAGGGTGTGGCGCAAGCCCGAGATCGTGGCCGACGCGGCGCTGCGCATCTTCGCCAAGGAGCCGGGGAGCTTCACCGGGCACGCGCTGATCGACGAGGACTTCCTCCGCTCCGAGGGGGTGACCGACTTCGCGCCGTACCGCTGCGACCCGGCGCACGAACCGCCGCGCGTCGGGTTCGACTTCAAGTTCAGCGCGGGTTGACGCGGGCCTGCCGGCCTGCAGACCCCGCGGCGGAGGGGCGGGAATCGATGGTTTCAGCGGAGCGCGACCCGAACGGGGTTGGGGCCTGGGTGCTGGCGAGCCGGCCGAAGACGCTGCCCGCCGCGTCCGCCCCGGTCCTGGTCGGCGCCGCGACGGCGTACGCGGCGCACGCGTTCCGCCCGTGGCCGGCGCTGGCGGCGCTCGCCGGCGCGCTGCTCATCCAGGTCGGCACCAACCTCGCGAACGACTACTTCGACTTCCGCCACGGCGCCGACACCCACGAGCGCGTCGGACCGGTCCGCGTCACGCAGGCCGGGCTGCTCGCGCCCGCCGCGGTGCTGCGCGGCGCCTGGGCGGCGTTCGCGCTCGCGGCGCTCGCAGGTGCGTATCTGACGGCCGTCGCCGGCTGGCCGGTCGTCGCGATCGGGACGCTCGCCGTCGCGGCGGGCCTGGCCTACACCGCCGGCCCGTTCCCGCTCGGCTACCACGGTCTGGGCGAGCCGTTCGTGTTCGTCTTCTTCGGCCTCGTCGCGGTGGGGGGCACGCACTTCGTGCAGGCGCAGTCGCTGCCCGCCTCGGCGGTTTGGGCGGGCGTCCCGATGGGGATGCTCGCGGCCGCGATCCTCGTCGTCAACAACCTCCGCGACGTCGCCACCGACCGCGCCGCGGGGAAGCGTACCCTCGCGGTCCGGCTGGGGGCGCGGGCGGCGCGGGTGGAATACCTGGTGTTGCTCGCCGCCGCCTTCGCAACGCCGCTGGCGGCGGTCGCCGTGGGGCAGGCGCCGTCCGAGCTGTTGCTGGTCCTCGGGGCGGCGCCGCTCGCCCGCGCCCCGCTCCGCCGCGTGGTGCGCGAGCGGGGCGCGGGGCTCAACACCGCTCTCGCCGAGACCGGCCGGCTGGAGCTCGCGTTCGGGGCTCTGTACGCGGCGGGCCTCATCCTCGGTCGGCGCTGAGGGGCCGCGGGTGATGCTGCAACGCATCGTCGGCACCTATCGGGCGGCGTTCTCGGGGCTGCCCCGGGAAGTCTGGATCCAGGGAGCCGCGACCCTCGTGAACCGCAGCGGCACGATGGTGCTGCCGTTCATGAGCCTGTACCTCACGACCAAGCTCGGGTTCTCGATCATCGCAGCCGGTCAGGTGCTCAGCCTGTACGGGATCGGAGCGATCGCGGGGTCGTGGCTCGGCGGCGCGCTCTCCGACCGCGTCGGCCCCGTGCGCGTGCAGGTCGCGAGCCTGACCGCCACCGGGGCCGGGTTTCTCGTCCTCTCCCGCCTCACCGGCCGGCTCCCCGTCGCGCTCGCGGTGTTCGGGCTCGCGCTCGTCGCCGAGTGTTTCCGGCCGGCGCTGTTCACGGCGATCGCTCGCGGCAGCCAGCCGGCGGTGCGCACGCGCTCGCTCGCGCTCGTGCGCCTGGCCGTCAACCTCGGCATGTCGGTCGGTCCGGCGGTCGGCGGGTTGCTCGCGGTCCACCACTATGGGCTGCTGTTCGTCGCCGACGCGGCCACCTGCTGGGCGGCGGCGCTCGTGCTGGGGCTGGCGGCTGCCGGGCCGGGGGAGCCGCAACGGGAACCCGCAGGGTCACCCGGCGGCACGCTCTCGCCGTGGAGGGACGGCCCGTACCTCGCGTTCCTGGCGGTCATGGTCGTGTTGGGGACGGTGTTCTTCCAGCTCTCGAGCACGATGCCGCTGTACTTCCGCCAGCACTACCACCTCGCCGAGGACTCGATCGGGCTGCTGCTCGCGATCAACACGGTCATCATCGTCGCCGTGGAGATGGTCCTGCTGCGCGCCCTGGAGCACCGCGACCACCTGCTGCTGGCGGGAGTGGGCTGCCTGCTCGTGTGCGCCGGATTCGGCTTGCTGCCGCTGGGCTCGAGCCGGGCGTTCGCGGCGCTCACGGTCGTGGTGTGGACGGCGGGGGAGATGCTGTCGCTGCCGTTCACCAACTCGGTGGCGGCGAGCCGCGCGCCGGGGACGGCCAGCGGCAGGTACCTGGGCGCCTACTCCCTGTCGTTCTCCCTGGCGTTCGTGCTCGCGCCGGCGGTGGGGACGGCCGTCTACCAGGGGGTCGGTCCGACGGCGCTGTGGGCCGGCGTCGCGGCCACCGGCGTGGTCCTATTCGCCGCATGCGCTCGCCTCGCGCGGCGGTTTCGCGCCGCGCCGCGGCCGGTGGCGGGCGCGGTCGGCGGCATGCAACCCGGGCGCGAGGAATGAACCTCGGGCCGCGGGGTTCTCGGAGATAGTGCGGCGCGGCCCAGGCCGCGCCACGGTGTGGCCCGCACGGGCAAGGAGGCCGGAGATGTTCGGGAAACTGCTGAAGACGGAGAACGACGCGGCGGCGTTGGTGCTGCGCCTCGGGCTCGGGGTCGTGATGTTCCCCCACGGCGCGCAGAAGGTGTTCGGGTGGTTCGGCGGGTACGGCCTGGCCGGGACATGGGGGTTCATGACCGGGCAGATGCACATCCCCGCGGTCTTCGCCGCGCTCGCGATCACCGCCGAGTTCGCGGGCTCGCTGGGGTTGATCGTCGGGCTACTCGGGCGGGTCGCCGCGTTCGGGCTCGGCGTCGAGATGGCGGTCGCCGCGTTCCTCGGCGGCCACGTCGCCAACGGCTTCTTCATGAACTGGTCCGGCCACCAGACCGGCGAGGGGTTCGAGTACCACATTCTGGTCGTGGTGATCGCGCTCGCCGTGATGATCAAGGGGAGTGGGGCGCTCTCCCTCGACCGGTTGCTCGCCTCCAGGACGCGTTGAACCCGAGCCAGGCCGTTGCTCCGGGGGCGCCGGCCGGCGAGCGCCTGGTCGGTGTGATCTCCGACACGCACGGCCTGCTCCGCCCGCAGGCGGTCGCGGCGCTTGCCGGCTGCGCGCTGATCGTGCACGCCGGCGATATCGGTTCGCCCGCCATCCTGGGGGAGTTGCGGCGCGCCGCGCCGGTGGTCGCGGTGCGCGGGAACGTGGACGTGGAGGCGTGGGCGCGCGGCCTTCCCGAAACCGCCGTGGCCGAGGTGGGCGCCGTCCGCCTCTACGTCCTGCACGACCTCGCCCGGCTCGACCTCGACCCCGTCGCCGCCGGCTTCGCCGCGGTGATCAGCGGCCACTCCCACGTTTCCGCCGTCGTCGAACGCGGCGGCGTGCTGTACGTGAACGCCGGCAGCGCCGGTCCCCGGCGCTTCGCCCTGCCGGTCTCCGTGGCCCTGCTGCGCGTCCGGGGCGGCGCCGTCAGCGCCGATCTCGTCGCGCTCGAGACATGAACCCGGCTGCGCCATTCCGAAACCCGGGCGCGGCCCGGAGGCAAACGCTCGCAAGACCTGCCCTTGCGGCAGCGGGAACGTTGCAACACCGGGCGGCGGGCGCTAAATTGGTGCCATGAGGTGGCGCCCGCGTCTCGCGCTCGTCGTGTGGCCGCTGCTGCTCCTCGCCGTCGCGGGCTGCCGCCACCACGCTTGGGACGGCGAGTGCGACGTGGTCGTCCTCAACACCAGCCAGTGCGCGGTGACGGTGTTCGTGGACGGTTGGGAGGCGGTGACCGTCGAGCCCGACCGTAGCCGGACCGTGGACAACATCGGTTCGGGGCGGCACATCCTCGAGAGCAAGGACCCGACGGGGCGGTTGCTCGAGCGCCGGTACGTCGAACTGCGCGGCGGCGAGGACTACTACTGGCACATCGACTCGTGCGCCCCGCGGTGACGCGCGGGGCCTGCCCTCAGAACAGCAGGCGGCAGAAGAGCAGCGCGGCGGCGACGCCCGCGAGGTCGCCGAGCAGGCCCGCGGCGACGGCGTGGCGCGTGCGCCGGATGCCGACGGCGCCGAAGTACACCGCGAGGACGTAGAACGTGGTCTCGCTGCTGCCGTAGAGCGTCGAGGCCAGGCGGCCGACGAACGAGTCGGGCCCGTGCGTCTTCATCAGCTCGCTGACGAGGGCGAGCGTGCCGCTTCCCGAGAGCGGGCGCAGCAGCGCCGCCGGGAGCGCTTCGGCGGGCATCCCGACGAGGCGGGTCGCGGGCTCGATCGCCCGCGACAGGAGGGCCATCGCCCCCGAGGCGCGGAACATCCCGATCGCGACCAGCATCGCGACCAGGAACGGGATGATCCGCACCGCGACGTTGAACCCGTCCTTCGCACCGCCGACGAACGCGTCGTACACCCGCACCCGCCGGAGAAGGCCGGCGACGGGGATGACGAGCAGGAGGAGCGGAACCAGAGCCGTGGAGACCGCGGTCGCGAACGTGGCGAAGGTCACCGACCCTCCCCGTCCGGCGGGCCGTCGCCGCGCGCAGGCAGGTCCGCGGCGCGGAACGCCGGCAGGCGCTCGAGCAGCTTTGCCGCGGTGACGGCCACGACGGTGGCGCACGCCGACGCGAGGATCGTCGGCGCAATGATCTCGGTCGGGTTGGCGGAGCCGAGCGTGACGCGCACGGCGATGATCGTCACCGGCACCAGCGTGATGCTCGACGTGTTGAGCGCGAGGAACGTCACCATGGCGTTGCTGGCGGTGTCCTTGACCGGGTTCAGCTTCTGCAGCTCCTCCATCGCCTTCAGACCGAGCGGAGTGGCGGCGTTGCCGAGCCCCAGCCAGCTGGCGCCGACGTTGAGCAGGATCGCGGCGAGCGCCGGGTGGTCGGCGGGCACGTCGGGGAACAGGCGGCGGGCCACCGGGCGCAGCAGGCGCGCCAGAGCGCGCGCCAGGCCGGCCTCCTCGGCGATCTTCATGACGCCCAGCCAGAGCGCCATGACGCCGACGAGGCCTATCGCCAGCTCGACGGCGCCGCGCGCCGAGTCGAACGCCGCCTTCGTCACCGCGTCCAGGCGGCCGGTCGCCGCCCCGACGACGACGGCGATGACGATCAGGCCGATCCAGACCGCGTTGAGCACCTCGTCGCCCTCCCTGGCGCTGCCGCAAGTCTAGCGTGACGCCCCTGGCAAGGTGGGGATCATGGGCTCGAGGACGGCGGGCTCTGGGCGGCCAGACGGCCACCGCTGGTCTCTGCGCCAGGGTTGCACTTGGTAGCGCGTCGCGTTCTCGTGTAATCTCCCGCGGACTGGGAGGCTTCCGATGACCAAACGGGTCGTGACACTTACCCTGGGATTGCTGTTCGTGGCCGCGTCCGCGGTCGTGGCGGCGGAGCCGCCGAAGGCCGCCGAGAAGGAGCACGGGGCGGAAGCGACAAAGCAGGAGACGCCGGCGGTGCCGAAGCCGGAGCAGTCGGTCACCGAGCACACGATCAAGATCGGCGGCGCCGTCCTCAAGTACAAGGCGACGGCCGGCACCATCGTGATCCGCAACGACAGCGACGAGCCGATCGCCGCGATCGAGTACGTCGCCTACACCAAGGACGGCGCCGAGGCCGCGCAGCGGCCGCTCACGTTCGCCTACAACGGCGGGCCGGGCTCGTCCTCGCTCTGGCTGCACATGGGCGCGCTCGGCCCGCGCCGGATCGTGACCACGGACGCGGCGCCGACGCCGCCGCCCCCGTACCAGGTGGTGGACAACCAGGAGACCATCATCGACACGACCGACCTCGTCATGATCGACCCGGTGGGGACGGGGCTCTCCCACGCGGTGGGGAAGGCGAAGGACAAGGACTTCTGGGGTGTGGACCAGGACCTCGACTCGATGGCCCGTTTCGTCGTCCAGTACGTCAACGACAACAACCGATGGAACTCGCCGAAGTACCTGCTCGGCGAGAGCTACGGCACGATGCGCTCGGCCGGCCTCGTGGACGTCCTGCAGAGCAGGTGGAACATGGCGTTCAACGGCGTCGTGCTGGTCTCGGTGTTCGTCAACGCGCAGACCGACATCACGATGCCCGGCAACGACCTCGGCTACGAGATGTTCATGCCGAGCTACGCCGCGATCGCCTGGTACCACCACCTCGTCCCGGACGCGCCGCCGCTCGACGCGTTTCTCGCTCAGGCGCGCGCGTTCGCCGCCGGACCGTACGCGACGGCGCTCGCCAAGGGCGACGCGCTCCCCGACGCGGAGCGCCAGGCGGTGATCGCCACGATGTCGCACCTGACGGGGCTGTCCCCTGCGTACCTCGACAAGGCCAACCTGCGCGTCAGCGAGGGCGAGTTCACCGCCGAGCTGCTGCGCGAGCACGCCGAGGTCGTCGGCCGCCTCGACGCGCGCTTCACCGGCGTCGCGCTCGACCGGCTGGCCCAGGAGTCGCACGAGGACCCGCAAGCCACGGCGATCTCCGGGGCGTTCACCGCCGCGTTCCTCGACTACCTGCACGAGGACCTGAAGTTCGGCGAGGGCAAGACGTACAAGGTCGAGGCCGACCTGTGGCGGGATTGGGACTGGAAGCACAAGGCGCCCGGCTCGCACTTCGCGGCCGGGGGCCTGCCGAACACCGGCATCGACCTGGCGCACGCGATCGCCACCAACCCGGCCCTGCGCGTGCTGGTGCTCAACGGGTACTACGACCTGGCGACGCCGTTCTTCGGCACCGAGTACACGATGGAGCACCTCGGGCTCGAGGAGAACCTGCGCGGCAACATCGAGATGAAGTACTTCGAGGCGGGCCACATGATGTACCTGCACCCGCCGTCGCTGGCGGCGTTCAAGGCGGCGGTCGCCGGCTTCATCAAGGCGACCGACCGGCTGTAGCGGCGGCGGCTAGGCGAGGGCGATCGCCGGGCGCTCGGCGAGGATCATGGCCTCGCGGAGCACGGGGACGAGGGGGATCTGCTCCTCGGGGAAGCCGAGCGCCGCGAGGATCGTCCTGGCCCCCGGGGTCGGCCCGTCGCTCTGGCGGGCGTTGGCGGTGACGAACAGGTCGTCGCCCTCCACGCGCCACTCGAGGATGCCGGCGACGGCATCGCCGATCGCGGCCGGACCGTGCGCCCATGCGGGCATGGCGGCGAGGCGGCGCATGCGGTACCGGCATGCGGCGACCGACTTGCCGAGGCTCGGCGCGCCCTCGGGGAGGCGCTCGCAGGCGGTGAGCTCGATGCCCGCGGGAAGCACGCGGTTGGCGTGCGAGAGCATGCCGGGCTCGACGTCGCCGTGGCACTCGACGTCGAAGCGCTCGGCGAGGGCCTCCGCGCCGAGCGGCAGCGCCGGTCCCATCGAGAGGCGGATGTGGGGGTTGTAGCCCTCGGTGTAGCGCACCGGGACGGCCGCCGCGCGCAGGGCGCGCTCGAGCAGGTCCATGACGTTGCGGTGGGAGAGGAAGCGCGCGCCGCCGAGCTTCGAGAAGGTGAAGCGGACGCGGGCGACGCGCTCCGGCTGGGTGAGCGGGGGCGGCTCGGGCAGCACCCGCGGCAGCGGCCGCAGGCGGTACGCGGCGTTGCTTCGCGCGCGCCAGCTCCGGCGCTTCCTCGCCGACCACCGGCAGCGTCGGCGCCGCGAGCTGGGTGTCGGCGCCGTCGCCGGGCACGCCGCAGCGCATGCAGTCGCCCCAACGGCAGTCGGGGGTCTCGCGCTCATCGACCCCGCGCCGGCGCTCGGCCTTCAAGTACCCCTTGCGGACGCGGGCGTCGATCACGTCCCACGGCAGCGTGGCGGTGAGGTCGCGCGGACGCCGAGCTCGCTCTCGACGTCCACGCCGGCCTCGGCGAGCGCCTGGTTCCAGGCGGGGAGACGCAGCCACTCGCCCCAGCCGTCGAACACCGCGCCGAGGTCGTGGGCGCGGGCGATCACCGCGCCGAGCCGGCGGTCGCCGCGCGACAGCAGCGCCTCGAGCGCCGACTCCTCGGGCTCGTTCCAGGTCAGCTTCGACCAGCGGATGCGCCGGAAGCGCGCGCGCAGCAGCTCGATCCGCCGCCGCATCTCCGCGACCGGCACGAACGGCTCCCACTGGAACGGCGTCCACGCCTTGGGCACGAACGGCCCGACCGAGACCTTGACCTCGGCCTTGCGGTTGCCGACGCGGTGCGCCGCCTCGAGGATCCCCTCGGCGAGGCGCGCCAGCTCCTCGAGGTCGTCGTCCGTTTCCGTGGGGAGGCCGATCATCGCGTACACCTTGATCAGGTTCCAGCCGCGGGCGAACGCCACCTCGGCCGCCTTGACCATGTCGGCGTTGGTGAACGTCTTGTTGATCACGCGCCGCAGGCGGTCGGAGCCGGTCTCGGGCGCGAACGTGAACCCCGACTTGCGCACGCGGCTCACCGCGTCGGCGACCGCGACGGAAAAGGCATCGGCGCGCAGCGACGGGAGAGAAACGCCGACGCGGCGCGGCGCCAACTTCTCGGCGAGGTGGTACGCAAGCGGCTCGATCTGCGAGTAGTCGGCGGTGGACAGCGACAGCAGGCCCACCTCCTCGTAGCCGGTCGAGTCCACGTGCGATTCCATCGTGGCGAGCACGGTCGCCGGGTCGTGCTCGCGCACCGGCCGGTACCAGTAGCCGGCCTGGCAGAAACGGCACCCCTGCGTGCAGCCGCGCACGACCTCCATGCCGAGCCGGTCCTGCACCACCTCGACCGCGGGCACGATCGGCAGCGGCGGCACGTCGGCGGGGTCGAGCGTCTCCGCGAAGACCCGGAGCACGGGGAGCATCGCGGCGCCGTCGAGGACCTCGAACGCGCCGCCCTGCGCCGGCGACGCCGCCGGGGTCCAGCGGTAGAGCTGCGGCACGTAGATCCCCGGGATGCGGGCGAGGGAGCGCAACATCTCGGCGCGCGGCAGCCCGGCGGCCTTCCCGGCCTCGACCGCGTCGAGCAGCGCGCGCAGCAGCACCTCGCCGTCGCCGATCGCGAACGCGTCGAAGAAATCGGCGACCGGCTCGGGGTTCGCCATGCACGGGCCGCCGCCGACGACGATCGGGTCGCCCTCGGCGCGGTCGCGCGCGAAGCGGGGGATCTCCGCGAGGTCGAGAAGGTACGGCACGTTGACGTAGTTCAGTTCGGTCTGCAGCGTGATCCCGACGAGGTCGAACGCGCGCGCCGGGTGGTAGCTCTCGAGCCCGTACAGCGGCACCCCGGCGGCGCGCATCGCCGCCGCCATGTCGGGCCACGGCGCGAACGCCCGCTCGGCGAGCGTGTCGGGGCGCGCGTTGGCGATGTGGTAGAGGATCCGCGTCCCCTGGTGCGACATTCCGATCCCGTACTCGTCGGGGAAGGCGAGGAGCAGGCGCACCGCGACCGACCCCCAATCCTTGACGATCGTGTTGCGCTCGAGGCCGAGGTAGCGGCCGGGCTTCTGCACGCCGGGCAGGATGCGGTCGAGCGCGGCGCGGATCTCGTCAGGTGTCACTCCAACCCCCCGCGGATTGTAACCGAGCGCGTTCTGGCGGTGTTCCCATGACTCGCCAAGAGCGCCGCCGGCGTCGGACCTCTCGCTGCGTTGCGCTGCGGCGGCTCGCGTGCTCATGTGGCCTCCGGCCACACTCCGCCGCGGCCGCCTTGCGCGCCTTGCGATAGGCCCAACGGCGGCGGCGCGGCTACACGCCGCAAGCTCCGACACCCTGCCTGGCGGCGGCGCGGCTGCACGCCGCGAGCTCCGACGCCCGGCCTAACGGGGGAGCGTTCGATTTCTCAGGTGTCATCCCCGCGAACGCGGAGATCCAGGTGGCCTTTGTGAGGTGGTGGCTGGGTTCGCGCAGGCGCGGGAACGACGACCGGCGGAGGCTGCGCGGCTTGCGGCCGGCGCAGCCGGCTCGGACCACGGACCACGCCTCGTCAGTGCCCGGATCCCGGTGCCCGACCCCCGGACTTCGCCGCGGCGAGGCGGGCGATCGTTTCGATCGCGATGGCGGCGACGGCAGCGCCGTAGTCGAGGTCGATGTTCTCCATCGTGTCGTGGGTGTCGTGGTACCCCTGCCGGTTGATGTCGTAGTCCTCCATGAACAGCACGGCCGGCACGCCGACGTCGGAGAAGATCTGGCCGTCGGTGTTGTACAGCGAGCTTCTCGACTCGAAGTGGAGGCGCACCTCGCCCCGCATGCGTGCGTGCTCGGCCACGGGCGGGATGACGGCGGGGTCGGCGCTGCGCGCGGATGGCCCGCGGCCGCGCCGATCGGGGGCCGCGTTGAGCGTCTCGGCGAGGGCGTTCCACGCCTCGTTGGCGAGGTGAGCCGCGAGGGCGACGCGCAGCGCGCCGGGGCCGTCGCCGGGCGCGATCTGGAAGACGTACGGGCTCGACGCGCGGTTGTGGGCGATCATGTCCATCACGACGAGGCCGACGACCCGCGTGGGCGAGAGGTCCAGCGTGCCGCCCTCGCCGCGCAGCACCATCGCGCGCTCCATGAGCGCCCGGCAGAGGGCGCGAGCGCCCATGCAGTCGGCGGGGAACTCCTCGCCGGTGAGGTGGACGAGCCAGACGTCGCGCTCGAGGCGCCCCTGCTTCGCGAGCTCCAGGTAGATCGGTGCGGCCTGGAGCAGCGTCGCGGTCGCCGAGTGGTTGTCGTCGGCGCCGTGCGCGGCGAGGCGCGCTCCGGAACCTCCCTTGCCGGTGTCGTAGACGTCCTCCATGTACGCGGTGTCGTAGTGGTCGGCGAGGACCACGGCGTGGCGGCGGTCGCGGCCGGGGATCACGACGACGATGTCGCGCTCGTGCGTCTGCCCTTCCTGGTTTGCGAGCCAGCCCCCGAAGTCGGCGAACGGGAAGTCCGTGCGCCAGACGAACGGGAGTTCGCCGCAGAGCGCCTTGCCGGCCATGCCAGCGGTGGCGATCGCCTGGCGGTGCCGCCCGATGAGATAGTCGCCGAGCGGCTCGAGGTCTCGCCATTGGTGGGGGACGCGCCCCTGCGTGACCGGGTCGCGGACGCAGTCGGCGTTGTCCTTGGTGAGGTAGAGGCCGTGGGCGAGGGTGGCGATGTCGCGCCAGTACGCCTCTTCGAAGGTGCGGGTCGCGGTGACACCGTACGTCAGCGAGGATGTGTCGTCGCTGCCGCCGGCGTCCGGAGCCAGGAGCAGCGCCCCGGCCTCCTCGCGCAGCCGGCGGCTGGTCGCCGGATCGGCGGCGCGGTCGGGAAGGGCGTCGAGCCACCCCTCGACCGTCTCGTGCTTGGCGAGCTTGAGGAGCCGGCGCGCGAACGAGCGCGGCAGCGGGCGCTCCCCGAGGCCGCGCCACGCGGCGGCGAGCGCGAGCACGTTGGCGGCCTCGTGTGCGCCGCCGTTGGCGTGGCGGACCTCGGTGACCGCGGCGAGCTCGAGCGGCCGGCGCAAGAGCCTGGGGAACAGCTCGACGGGTCCGCCGCCGGTCTCGCCGGCGATCGCGGACGCCTCCAGGAAGCCGAGCGGCCCGTCAACGAGCACCGTGGGCGCGGCCGCGTCGGGCGGTACGAACGCGACCAGCGGCCGGTGCCAGACGACCTCGTGGTCGCCGACCCGCATCGCGGGGTAGTGAAAGCGGTAGCCGAACGTGCCGCCGGCGAGCACCCGTTTCCGCGCCGCGGCGATCGCCTCGGGGCCGGCGGCCGGCCCGTCGAGGACGAGGCGGAAGTCGTCGCTCCAGAGCTGGGCGTTGCGCGCCATCGGTTTGTCGTACAGGCCCATGGCGTCGAGGTCGGTGGAGAAGAGCACGCGCGCCACCTTGTCGGCGTGGGTCAAGATGTCGAGCTCGTTCTCGTGCCGCAGCACGCGGTCCCAGCGGTGGGTGCGGGTGAACGACTCGCGCATATAGGCGTCGTGCAGCTCGCGCACGAGCTTCTCCGGCCCCGGCTCGTGCAGCCACCCCGACTGCGGGATGCGGACCCCGTGCCCGCGATGGCGGCGAGTCAGGCGCAGCAGCGGCAGCTGCATCGCCGCCGGCAGCTCAGCGGCGAGGCGGAGGAACGTCGGCATCCCCCAGAACGCCAGGCTGCCGGGGAACGGCAGCAGGTGCAGCCTCCCGTCCAGGTAGCGCGCCTGGACCTGGGCGGGCAGCGCCGCGAACGGCCGGAAGGTCAGGAGGTACCGCACGCCCTCGAACGGTCCGCCGTCGCCGAGGCTGAACGCGGCCGCCCACGCCGGCAGCTCCTCGGCCCACTCCCGCCGCGGATGGTAGGGTCCGGCGGGGAGGATGCGGAAGCCGAGTGCCGCGAGCTCGCTCGCGTCGTGCGCCTCCTCGCCGTACGCCGCGCGCAGCAGGCGGGCGAGGAACGCAACGGCGTCGGCTGCGCCGGCGCCGGACCGGGCGGCGAAGCTGCGCCAGAACGCCCGCTCGGGGCCGTGCTCGCTCGAGCCGAGCAGCGTCCACCGCACCCGTCCCTTGTCGTCTTGCGTGCGTGAGAGCGCGAGCGGGAGGAGGCTGACGAAGCGCTCGTGGCCGAGGCGGCCGGTGGCCGCGGCGAGCTCCGGCGGCCAGTATGGGTTGCCCGCGAAGTTGCGGTCACCGTGGCCGCGGATCAGGTGCTCCTCGCGGCCACGGCCGAGGGCGAGGAGGGAGGTGTAGAGCTCCCGGGCGATCTGCTCCAGGCCGGGCGCCAGCTCCCACGCCTGCTCGGCCTCCGAGACCCGCCAGCCCCAGAGGTCGTCCTCGGCGAAGAGGTCCACATCCGGCTCGCCGTACGGCTTGCGGCCGAGCCGCGGGGCCGGCATGAACTCCGAGTACGCGGCCAGGGGAAAGGGGTTCGGCCCCGGTTCCCCGTACCCGGCGAGTAGCGCCTTCCAGCCGTCGAGCCCGGTCATCGCCACCTCCGCTATCCGCCTTACAGGGTACAACCGCGCCGACCATGCGAGCCCGACGCTCCTCGCCGGCGGGCTACAATCCAACCGTGTCGGGAAAGATCCGCATCGCGGGTGGCGGGCTCTCGGGGCTCGCCACCGCCGTCCACCTCGCCAGGCTGGGGTTCGAGGTCGAGGTGTTCGACCGGCACCACGGCGGCGGCGGGCGCTTCGCCGGCGGCTGGCAGGTGCTCGAGAACGGCAGCCGCGAACTCGACGCGCTCGACGAGCTGCGCGGGATAGGGTTGGAGCCGGGCTTTGCCACGCTCCCCGCGACCCGCGCGCTCTTCCTCGACGGTTTCGGCGGCACGCACGAGGTCGCGAGCGCGTCGCCGTACGCCTACTTCGTCCGCCGCGGCGGTCCCGGCGGGAGCATGGACTCGTGGCTGCGCTCGCTGGCGCTGGCCGCCGGGGTGACGCTGCGCGAAGGCATGCCGTCCCCGGCGGGTGCCGAGGTCGTCGCGACCGGCCCGCGGCAGGCCGACGGCGCGGCGCGCGAACTGGTGTTCGCCTCGGACCTCGCCGACACCATCGCGGTCCTGTTCGACCCGACGATCACGCCGACCGGGTACGCCTACCTGTTCTGCCTGGGCGGGCACGGCACCTTCGGCGTCGCGCAGGTGCGGCGGCTCGCCGGTCTCCCGCGGGCCCGCGAGCTGGCGTGGCGCCGCTTCCGCGAGGTTTTCGGCGAGTTCCCCGTGCGCGAGGAGCGCGAGCACGGCCAGTTCATGAACTTCTCGCTGCCGCGCCACCTGCGCGCGGCCGACGGGCGCTGGTACGTCGGCGAGGCGGCCGGGGTGCAGGACTTCCTCTTCGGGCTCGGCAACCGCCTGGCGCTGCGCACCGCCGGCCTGGCGGCGGCCGGGATCGCGGGGCGGTGGGACGCGCGGGCGTTTTCGGCGTCGGTGCAGCGGCCGATGCGGACGACGGTCGCGGCGCGCTTCCTCTACGAGCGGCTCGGGCGGCGCTCGTTCGCGACGTTCTGCCGGCGGGCGAGCCGCACCGACTTCCGCCGGCTGCTCGTGCGCCTGCAACGG
Organism: uncultured Acidobacteriota bacterium; assembly: GCA_963747245.1. Classification (GTDB taxonomy): domain Bacteria; phylum Acidobacteriota; class Thermoanaerobaculia; order Thermoanaerobaculales; family Thermoanaerobaculaceae; genus RBG-13-68-16. The sequence goes on along the minus strand of CAVVEO010000006.1, from coordinate 139,642 downwards.
CCGGATCTCGCCAAGGACGCCCTGGCGCGCCTGGTGATGGCGGCGTGGCGGGAACGGCGCGGATGCCGGCACGCGGGCGTGTGCGGCTGGTGCCGGGGGCGGGAGCGGTGAGCGGCAGCCGGGCCCACGTGCGGCGGCTGGCGCACCGCCGCGGCGCCAACTTCTCGCTCGGGTTCCGCCTGCTGCCGGCGGCGAAGCGAAGGGCGGTGTACGCGGCGTACGCGGCGTGCCGCATCCCCGACGACATCGTGGACGAGGCCGGCCCGGACGTCGCGCGCTCCGAGTTGGAGCGCCGCCTCGACGACTGGCGCGGCGAGGTCGAGCGCACGTACGCCGGGCGGCCGGGGAGCGCGGTGACCGCCGCCCTCGCGGAAGTCCTGCCGTCGTTCCCGATCCCGAAGCAGGCGCTGCTCGGGCTCGTCGAGGGCTGCCGCATGGACCTGGAGCGCACCCGCTACCGCACGTTCGCCGAGTTGGAGCGCTACTGCGAGCTGGTCGCCGTGACGATCTCCGACATCTCGCTGGCCATCTTCGGGGTGCTCCGGGACGAGGCGGCCGCGGCCGGGCGCCACCTCGCCATGGCGCTGCAACTCACCAACATCTGCCGGGACGTGAGCGAGGATGTCGGGCGCGGACGGATCTACCTGCCGCTCGACGAGCTGGCCCGTTTCGGTGTCACCGAGCGCGACCTCGAAGCCGGGCTGGTCGCCGGCGGCGCCTACGCCGACCTCATGACGTTCGAGTGCGCCAGAGCGCGCGACCACTTCCGCGCGGCGAACCCACTGCCGGGGATGCTGGAGGCCGGTTCGCGCCCGGCGGTGCGGGTGATGGGCGGCGTCTACCGCCGCGTCCTCGACCGCGTCGCCGCCGACCCGGCCGCTGCGTTCGGCCGCCGCGCCGAGCTGCCGCGCTGGCAGCGGTTCACGGCCATCGCCGCCGGCCTGCTCGCCCGCCCGTTCGTCTGAGCAACGTCAGGGGCTCGGGGTTCGGGGCTCGGCGTTCGGGAGAGACAAGACCGATGCGCGTCTTCTTCTCCCCTTTGCCCTCTACCCGCTTTGCCGCCTCTGACTCTTCACTCTCGACTCTTTACCGTCTCCGCTGCCCTGCCCCTCGGCTCCGCCGCCTCTCCTCGGACCCCGAGCCCCGAACCCCGAGCCCCGAATCCCGGTCTCTACGGGTTGGCGCCCTGGATGATCCAGTCCCTGACGGCGTCGAGCTCGGCTTGCGGCAGTTTCTTGGAGCCGAACAGCGTGCGCGGCATGCCGCGGCCCTCGATCGCGGTGTGGGAGACCTTCAGCCAGAGGTAGGACCCGGCCGGGTCGCCGGGCTTCACGAGCGCCATGAGCGGCGACTCCTGGCTCTTGTGCTGGGTCAGGTCCGCGTACCCCTTGCCGCTGGAGAGGTCGAGCCCCTTTTTCGGGTTGTCGCCCCCGTGGCAGTTGGCGCACGCCTTGACGAAGATCGGTTCGACCTCCTTCGCGTACGAGACCGGCGCCTGCGCTCGGACCGCCAGAGCGACCGCTCCTGTGACTGCGAACACCGCTGCAACCGCGAACGCGTTCCTGCGAGCCATGGTCCCTCCCTGCCGTTGACACGATGATATCAAGCCGACCCCCATAGGCGATATTCCGGCGCCGCTCGCCGCCGTCCCGGATGCGGCGGGCAGTACACTTGCCGGGTGAAGGTCATCACCACCCATCTCGGGGCCGACTTCGACGCCCTCGGGGCGGTGGCCGGCGCGTTGCTGCTGACGCCCGGGGCGCGGGCGGTCTTTCCCGGCTCGCAGGAGGCCGCGGTCCGCCGCTTCCTCGCGGCGGAGGCGATCGAGCTGCCGGAGGTCCGGGTGCGCGAGCTGCGCCGGGCGCGGATCACCGAGGCGACGGTGGTGGACTGTTCGTCGTGGCGCCGGCTCGGGGAGGTGGGCGAGCTGATCGCTGCCGCGGGGTGCCCGGTGCGGGTCATCGACCACCACCCCGAGGCTGCCGGCGCCATCGCGGCGGCCGAGGTTTTGACCGCCCCCGTGGCCGCGACGTGCACCGTGGTCGCGGGCGAGCTGCAGCGCCGCGCCGTCACGCCCGACGCCGTCACCGCGGCGCTGCTGCTCCTCGGGATCTACGAGGACACCGGCGGCCTGACCTACCTCGACACCACCGCGGCCGACGTGGCGGCGGCGGCGTGGTTGCTCGGGTGCGGGGCGCGCCTCGACTGGGTGCGACGCTACGTCCTGCGGCCGCTCGAGCCGGCGCAGCTCCAGCTCCTGAACCAGTTCGTCGAGGGCGCGGTCGAGCACCAGGTCGGGGGGGTGCGGGTCGTGATCACGGTCGTCCGGCCGAGCGAGCAGGTCGAGGAAGCGGCGTACGTGATCCACCGCTACGCCGAGATCTTCGACCTGCCGGTCGTGATCGCCCTCCTCGAGGCGCCGCCGCAGCTCGTCGTCATCGCGCGCTCTGCCGTGCACGGAGTGGATGCGGGCAAGCTCCTCCTCCCGCTCGGCGGCGGCGGCCACGCGACCGCGGCGGCCGCCCGCCTTCGCGGACGGAGCGCCGTCGAGGTGGCCGAGCAGCTCCTGGGGGAGATCGCCGCCTCGGTGGGTTCGCGCGCGAACGCGGCGTCGCTGGCGACGCCGTACCTGCACACCTGCCCGGCCTCGGTCACGGCGGCCGAAGCCAAGGAGCGCCTCGTGCGCCTGCGGATCAACGCCATGCCGGTCGAGGACGCGGGCCGGCTGGTCGGGACTGTGAGCCGCCAGGTCCTTGACAGCGCGGCCGCGGGCGGCCTCGGCGAAAGGCCGGTCACGACCGTGATGCGGCCCGGCGTGCCGCAGGTGAGCGCCGACACCCCAATCGAGGAGGTCCAGCGGGTGTTCATGGAGGGGCAGGCCCGCTTCGTCGTGGTGGCGCTCCCGGCGGGGTGGGGGATCATCACGCGCATGGACCTCTTCCGGCGGCTGTACGAGCGCCAACTCGCGGAGGGCGCGCGCGTGGACCGGCGGCTCGCGGGGACGCGGCCGGTGGTGCACGACGTCGGCCGGCAGTTGCGCCGGAGCCTGCCGCCGCCGCTCCTCGAGGTCCTGGCTGCAGCCGGCGAGCTGGCGCACGACGCGGGCGGGCGCGCGTTCCTGGTCGGCGGGGCGGTGCGGGACGCGCTGCTCGGGCGGGCGCTCGAGGACGTCGACGTGGTCGTGGAGGGAAACGGTGTGGAGCTGGCCGAGCGTCTGGTCGGCCGCTTCGGCGGGCGCTCGCACCCGCACGAGCCTTTCCTCACCGCCGCGGTCCATCTCGCCGGCGGCGTCCGCCTCGACGTCGCCACGGCGCGCACGGAGTTCTACCGCTCGCCGGCGGCGCTCCCCGAGGTCGAGACCTCGGCGATGCGCCAGGACCTCTACCGCCGCGACTTCACGATCAACGCGATGGCGATCGACCTGACGCCGGGACGGTTCGGGGAACTGGTCGACTTCTTCGGCGGGCAGCGCGACCTGGAGCGGCGCCAGCTCCGGGTGCTCCACTCGCTTTCGTTCCTGGACGACCCGACGCGGGCGATCCGCGCGGTCCGATTTGCGACCCGGCTCGGCTTCGAGATCGTCGCGGAGACGCGCCACCTCGTCCGCGTCGCGGTGCTCGAAGGGGTGTTCGCCCGTCTGTCGGGCGAGCGCCTGCGCGACGAGATCGCGGAGCTGTTCGAGGAGGGCCACCCGGTCGAGGCGCTGGCGGAGCTTGCCGGCCTCGGCGTCTTCCCGGTCGTGTTCCCCGGCGTGGCGTGGGGCGTCGCGCTGCGCAGCTTCCTCCACGAGGTGGAGTCGGTACTGTCGTGGTCGCAGCTCGAGGAGGTCTACCGCGGGCCGCGCTGGCTCGTGTACGTCGCGGCCCTGGCGACGCGCGCGGGCGAGGGGGGCGGCAGGGAGCTGGCGCGCCGGCTCGCCCTCTCGGGCAAAGCGGCGGCCGCGGTGGGGTTCGCCCGCAGCCGGACGGAACAGCTCCTGGCGGTCGCGTGCGCCAAGGGGTCGGCGCCGAGCGAGGTCGTCGCCGCGGTCGAGCGCGCCGATCCCGCCCTGGTGGTGGTCACGATGGCGTCGGCCGGCGCGCAGGAACGGCGACTGCTGCGCCGCGCGCTCACCGTCTGGATGAGGATGCCGGCCCCGGTCACCGGCGCTCAGCTCCGCGCCGCCGGGGTCGGGCCCGGCCCGGCGCTGGGGGCGGCGGTGCGCCAGACCCGGGCCGCCGTGCTGGACGGCAAGGTCACCGCCGCGGCGGCGCTCGCCCACGCCGTGAAGCTCGCCGGGGAGCTGGGAGGCGGTTCGTGATCGGCGCACTCCTGCTGGCGCTGTCGGCGGCCGCGGCCCCCGAGCCGACCTACGTCGTGGAGCGAGTCGTGACCCTGAACGGGGCCGTGACCCGCGTCTCGGTGTTCCGCAACGGTGTGGCGGTGCTCGCGCGCCGCCGCCCGGGCGAGGCGGAGAACCTCGTGCGGCAGCCGCTCTCCGAGGTCGAGATGAAGGTCGTGACCCAGGTCGTCGAGGAGTGCTACCCGGAGCTGGCGCGTTTCGGCACCGTGGGTGACACGCCTGGCCCGGGCCGGGTCGAGCTGCGAGTGGCGCCTCCCGGCCGCGATCCGCTGCTGATCCGCTACGCGGTCACGGCCGCGCCCAGCCTCGCCCTGTCGCGCCTCACGCAGGCGCTGGACGGGCTGGAAGCGCGGCTGGTGGCGACCCGGGTGACGCGCGACGACCTGAGCGCGTGGGAGCCGGCCGTCGGCGACCGGGTCGAGCTCGAGGACGGGCGGATCGTCAAGGTGCTCAGCGTGATGCCAAACCCCGACAGCGTCGTCGTCCACGTCCAGGTGGGGGACGGTCCGGCCACCCTCTTCATCACCGACAGCGAGCTGCGCCGCCTCGCGGTGCGCAAGGTCGCGAGGTGAGGATCACCGGGGGAGCGTGGGCCTCGCGGCGGATCGCCGGGCCGGCGAAGGGCGCCCCGCTGCGGCCCACCCCGGACGCGCTGCGCGAGCAGGCGTTCGCGGTCCTCGGCCCGCGCCTCGCCGGCGCGGCGTTCCTCGACCTGTTCGCCGGCACCGGCGTCAACTCGCTCGAGGCGCTCTCCCGCGGCGCCGCGCGCTCGGTCCTGGTGGAGCGGGCGCCCGCGGCGGCGACGCTCATCCGCCGCAACTTCGCGGCGCTCGCCGTGCCCGACGCCGCGTGGGAGCTGATCGCGCGCGACGCGATCCAGGCGCTCGCCGCCCTCGCGCAGCGCGGCGTGCGCTTCGACCTCGCGTGGTGCGACCCGCCGTTCGTCGCCTGGGAGGATGGCGTCGCGGCGCTCGCGACCGCCCGCGAGGCCGGCGTGCTCGCCGCCGGCGCCGAGGTCGTGCTCGAGGCCCCGCCGAAAGCCGAGCCGGCGATCCCCGGCTTCGCCGTCGTACGCGCCCTGCGCGGCGCGTTCCTGCTGCGCGTGCATGAGTGACGGCCGGGGCCGCAGGTGCGACGCTATACTTGACGCGTGCTCAACTTCGACCTGCCGGGGTTCCTCGGGGCGCTGGTGGCGGCGTCGGCGCGGGGCGGCGACGTCCTGCTGGCGGTGGGGCTGCCGCCGCAGGTGCAGGTCGAGGGTGAGCTGGTACGCCTGTCGGTCGGCGGCATCGAGCGGCTGAGCCCCTACCAGACCGAGGCGGTCGTGCTGCACCTGCTGGCGCAGGCGCCGCCCTCGGCCGCCGCCCGGGTCCGCCAGGATGGCGCCGCCCACTTCGCGTACTCGGTGGCCGGGGTGAACCGGTTCCGGGTGGCGGTGTTCACCCAGCGCGGTACGTTCGCCGTGTCGCTGCGGAGCATCCCCGAGCGGGTGCCGGCGCTCGCCGCGATCGGCCTGCCGGCGGCGATGGCCGAGGCGTGCCGCGAGCGCAACGGCATCGTGCTCGTCAACGGGCCCGCCGGCTCCGGGCGCACCACGTCGCTCGCCGCGATGGTCGGGGAGATCAACGCCACGCGCTCGTGCCACGTCGTCACGGTCGAGGACCCGATCGAGTTCCTGCACCGCCACGGGACGGCGACGGTCAACCAGCGCGAGGTCGGCGCCGACACGCCCTCACTCGCGACGGGCCTGGCGGACGCCCTCAGGCAGGGGGCGCAGGTCGTGCTGGCGAGCGAGGCGAGGGACGCCGCGCAGGCGCGGCTCGTCCTCGAGGCGGCCGAGACCGGCCACCTCCTGCTGTCCACGTTGCGGGGGTTCGACACCGCGTCGGCGGTGATGCGCTTCCTCTCGCTGTTCCCGGCGGAGGAGCGTGCCGACGTCCGCGGGCGCCTGGCGCGCGTGCTGCGCTGGTCGTTCACGCAGCAGCTCGTCCCGCACCGCGACGGCCGCCGGCCGGTGGTGGAGGTGTGGCGCGCGACGCGGGCGACGTCGGCGCACCTGGCGGAGGGGCCGCTCGACTCCGGGGCGCTGGCGGACCTGTTGCGCGACGGCGAAGGCGACGGCCAGGTGGGTTTCGACCGCGAGCTGGAACGCCGCGTTCGGGCGGGGGACGTGGATCTCGACACGGCGGTGGCGAGCGCGGTGCTGCCGCAGCAGCTCGAGCTGCGCCTCCTCGACGTGCGGGAGGGGCGGGCGTGAGGCGCGCGGTCGTCCTCGCCGGTCCGGGGCTCCAGGCGGAGGCCGTTCTCGGAGCCCTGGCGGCCGCCGGCTTCGACGCCGTGCCCGCGACCGGCGCGGCCGAGGTTCGCGCCCACGTCGAGGTCGGCGCGGCGGTCGTGGTCCTCGGCTCGGGTGGACAGGGCCTGGACGCGGCGCAGGCGGCGGCGCTCGCCTCGATGCCGGCCGTGCTCCGGCGCTCGTGCGTCGTGGTCCTGGTCGGGCAGGGGTTCACGACCGGCGACGGCTTCCGCGCGTTCGCGCTCGGAGTGGACCTGGTCGTCGGGACGGCGGACGCGACCCGCCTCGGCGACCTGGCGGGAGCGGCGGTGGCCGCGAAGCGGGCGCTGGTGGCGCCGCTCGACCCGCCGGCGGCCGGTCGTCTGGGCGGGTAGCGGTCAGGAGCGGCGCGCGGCGGCGGAATTCGCCCGCGCCCGCAGACATTGCTGGGGTGAGGTGCGGCGTGCCACTGGTTGACGTCATCGCGCAGCTGGACGGTCTCAAGCGCTCCGTCGCCCGGGTGATCCGCGGCAAGGACGAGGCGATCGACTGGATCATCGCGGCGCTGCTGGCCCGTGGCCACGTCCTCATCGAGGACATCCCCGGGGTGGGGAAGACGACGCTGGCACAGGCGCTGTCGCGCTCCCTCAACCTGGTGTTCTCGCGCATCCAGTTCACCTCGGACACGCTGCCCTCCGACGTGATCGGGGTGTCGCTGTGGCGGGCGGAGCGCGGCGAGTTCGAGTTCCTGCCCGGACCGGTGTTCACGAACGTGCTGCTCGCCGACGAGATCAACCGCGCCACCCCGAAGACGCAGGCGGCGCTGCTCGAGGCGATGAACGAGCGCACGGTGACGGTGGAGAAGACCCGCTACCGGCTGCGCGAGCCGTTCATGGTGCTCGCCACCCAGAACCCGGTCGAGTACCTCGGCACCTACCCGCTCCCGGAGTCGCAGCTCGACCGCTTCCTGCTGCGCATCTCCCTCGGCTACCCCGCCCCGGACGAGGAGCTGGCGCTGCTGCGCGCCGGCGGCGTCGAAGGGGAGCTGGAGGCGGTGCAGCCGGTGCTGGACGGGAGCGAGCTGGTGCAGCTGCAGGCGAGGGTGCGCGAGGTGATGGTGGCGCCGGCGCTGCTCGCGTACCTCCTCGAGCTCGTGCACCGGACGCGGCGGCACCCGGCGCTCGGGCTCGGCGTCTCGACGCGCGGAGCGCTGGCGCTGCACCGCGCCGCCCAGGCGTTGGCGCTGGTCGAGGGGCGAGAGTACGTGATCCCCGACGACGTCCAGCGCCTCGCCGTGCCGGTGATGGCGCACCGCGTGGTGCTCGCCGGCGGCGAGGCCGGCGAGGGGTGGAGCCGCAGCGAGGCCGAGCGCGCCATCATCCAAGAGGTCGTGGACGGCACGCCCGTCCCGATATGAGCGCAGAGTCGGGCACAGGGCGCCGGGCACCGGGCACCGAAAGACGGGGCCCGGGGCCCGGGGCCCGGGGCCCGGGACGGCGGGCGTGGGTGGGGTGGGGCGGGTTCGGGAGGGCGTTCCCGGGGTTCGGACTCAGGCCGACGGCGGCGTTCTGGGTGTTCATCGTCGCCGTGCCCATTCTGGGCGTGGCGGCGCTCAACACCGGCAACAACGCCCTCTACCTGCTGCTCTCGCTCGCCCTGGGGGCGTTCGTGGCCTCCGGGACGTTCTCGCGTCACACGTTGAGCCGGATCAGGGTCGCGCTGTCGCCGCCGCGGGAGGCGTTCGCCGGGGCCGCGGCCGGCCTCGTGCTCGAGGTCACGAACACCTCGCGGTGGCTCCCGGCCGCGCTCGTGGTCTGCCGCCTCGTCGGGGCGCCGGGTCAGGCGCTCATTCCTCTCGTCCCGCCCGGCCGGTCGGTGACGGTGACCCTCCCGACGGTGTTCGGCCGCCGCGGCCGCCGCCGCCTGCCGGCGGTCCAGGTCGAGGTGCGCTTGCCGCTGGGGTTCTTCGTCAAGTCCGTGCGCTGGCCGCAGGAGGGCGAGGTGCTCGTCTACCCGCGCCGGGTGCGCGCCGGGACGGCCCGCTTCTCCGGTCTGGTCCGCCGCGACGATGCCGCCGCGCCGGGGCGCGGCCGCCGCGGCGGCGAGGTCGACCAGCTGCGGGAGTTCAGGTCCGGCGACGACCGGCGCGACATCCACTGGAAGCAGACCGCGCGGCAGCAGCGCTTCATCGTGATGGAGCGGCGCGAGCGCTCGCTGCCGGCGCGCTTTCTCGCGCTCGACCGCCAGCTCCCGCGGCGCGGCGACGCCGAACTCCTCGGGCGCTTCGAGGACGTGGTGAGCGAGGTCGCGTCCGTCGCTCTGCAGCGGCTGCACCGCGGCGAGCCGCTCGGCCTCATCGTCGGCGGCCGGGTGACCCCGGCGGGGACGGGCGCCGCGCACGCACGCCGCATCCTGGAGCGGCTGGCGCTCGTCGAGGCGGTCGGGCCGGGCGAGGACCCGCTGCCGCCGCTGGCGGCCGGCGCCGGGGTCTACCGCCTCGCGGGGCCGCGGTGAACGTCGTCCTCGAACGCCAGCGCTGGCTCGCGGTGCTCGCGCTCGCGGTGGCCGTGCCGTTGCCGCTCGCCGGCGTGGTGAGCTGGCCGTTTCTGCTGCCGTACGTGGCGGCGGCCGCGTGGGTGGCCGCGAGCCGCCGGCCGCTGCCGCCCCTGCCCGCGTGGGCCGAGAACCTGCTCGCCCCGGCGATCCTGGCGGCGGTGGTGGCGGCGGGAGGGGTGCGCTACGGCGTGCTGCGGCCGGTCGCGCAGCTCGCCGTTCTGGTCGCCGCCGTGCGCTTGCCCGGGTGCGGGCAGGCGCAGCGGGCGCGGCTGACGGGCGGTGTGGTGGCGCTGGTGGGGATCGCCGGGATCGCCTCCTCGACGCACCCGGCGCTCGCGCTCTACCTTGTGGCCCTGCTGGCGCTCGTGGTGGCCGCAGCCGGACGCTTGGCCGGCGTCACCCTGACCACGGGGGGAGCGCAGCGGCCGTTGGCGGCCGCGTGGCCGCCCGCGCGGCTGGTGGCGGCCTCCGTCGTCACGGCGGTGCTCGTGGCGGCGCCGCTGTTCGCTTTGCTGCCGCGGCTGCGGTCGCCGTTCGCGGGGAGCCCGTTCGGCGCGCAGCCCGCCAGCGGCTTCCGGTCGCTGGTGGCGTTGCGCGGGATCGGCGACATCGCCGTCTCGCGCCGGACCGTGCTGACGGTGAGCTTCCCCGGGGTCGGGCCCGGCCGCGTGAGTCCGGACTGGCTGCGTCTGGCCGGGGCGACGCTGAGCCGCTACCGGGCCGGCGGGTGGGTGGAAGCGACGCTGAAGGGGACGCGGCTTTCCGGCCGGGCGGGGCGGTCGATCGCGCTGGCGGAGGGGCGGGGTGCAGGCCGGCTCGTGCGCGCCGAGATCGCGCTCGAGCGCGAGGGCGGCAACCTCTTCCTTCCGCTGGGCGCCACCACGGTGAGCGTGCAGTCGGGGGTTGCGGTCACGCGCGACCCATTGGGTTCGCTCCGCGTGCCGCGGCACACCCCGCTCCCGCTCGAGTACGCGGTGGCGTTCGACCCGGCCCGCGTCGTGCAGCCGCCGCCGGACGCCACCGACGTCGAGCTGCCGCCCGCAAGCGACCGCCTGCGCGACCTCGCGACCGCCGCCACGCAGGGGACCACCAACCGCCTGGCGGCGGCGCTGGCGATCGAGCAGTACCTGCAGACCCACTACGGGTATTCGCTGCGGAGCAACGCGCCGGTGCGGCAGGACCCGGTGCAGTGGTTCCTCTTCTCCGCGCGGGAGGGGCACTGCGAGTTCTTCGCTTCGAGCATGGTCCTGCTGCTGCGCACGCTCGGGATCCCGGCGCGGCTTCAGGCCGGCTACATCGGCGGCGAGAGCTTGGGCAACGGGAGCTACCTGGTCCGCGAGAGCAACGCCCACGCCTGGGTGCTCGCCTACGTGGAGGGCCGTTGGCGCGTCTTCGACCCGACTCCGCCGGAGGGGCGGCCCGGGGTCCTGGCGGCCGGCGGGACACTGTCCGTGCGCGAGGCGTGGGACCGTTTCGAGAGCGCGTGGGACCGCTGGGTGCTGACGTTCTCCCTGTCCGACCAGCTCGACATCGCGAGCGGCTTTGCCGAGGCGGCGGTGAACGGGGCGCGGGGGGCGTTGCCCGTGGCGGGCGGGGCCGCAGGCTTCGCCGCCCTGGCATGGCTTCTCTGGCGCCGCAGGCGGCGCCCGGCCGGGTTCGACGCGCCGGACCGGAACGCCCCCGCCATCACGGTGGCGCTCCACCGCGTGATGGCGGCCGCAGGGCGCCGCGGCATCGAGGTGGCGCCGGGCACGACGGTCCGGGGGTTCGCCGCCGCGGCGGCCGCGTCGGTCCCGGCAACGGCCGGACCGCTCGCGTGGCTCGCCATCGAGCACGAGCGCTGCCGCTACGCCGGCGCGCCGTCGCCGCCGCGGCGGGCGGTGCGCCGCGCCGTCCGCACCGTCGAGCGCGCCCTGAAGGCAACGTAGCGGCCGCCCGGCGCGTACGGCCAGGGCGGCTGGGCACCGGCCGCTGGGGGCACCTCATTGTCGTCATTCGCGCGAACGCGGGAATCCAGTACTCCACCGCGGCGGGTCGGCCTACCCCTACGCCGGCACCGGCGGCCGGATCTCCCACGGGGGAGGCACGTTCGCTGGCCAAACCGCACGTTTGAAGGTGAGCTGGACCGACCTCGGGGATATCGCAAGCCTCACCTACCCGCAGATTGCCGCGGTCGGCAGCACCCGCACCGTCTGCAACGCCTACGCCAACGGCTGGCTCACCGGGGTCACCGACGCGGGGACTGGCGGCTGCCCCGGCACCACCACCCTCGCTACCTTGAGCTACTATCCCAACCACATGGTCAGCCAGGTCGCCCACGGCAACGGCGTCACCGACAGCTACGACAAGGACCCCAACGACATCGGCCGGCCGGCGCGGATCGCCACTTCCAACGTCCTTTCCGCCGGCAACTGGATCTCCGGGACCTACCAGTACGACGGGGCGGGGAGCATCAAGGCGATGCGCGGAATGACGGAGCCGATCGGGCGGCCGGCGGCGACCGGCCAGCTGTACGGCTACGACGCCTTCGGCAACCTCACCTCGATCACCACCGACGGCTCGGCGCAGACCATCCAGACCGACGCGACCACCAACCGGCTCTCGAGCTCGGGCTACGACAACACGGGCAACCTCACCGCCTGGGGCGGCTACGCCTACACCTACGACGCCTTCAACGCCATGGCCACGCTCACCGGAGGCGGGCTCAGCAACGCCTACACCTACGATGCGGCCGGCGAGCGGATCAGCGCCAAGACCGGCACCACCGGCCCGACGACGTACAGCCTGCGGGGGCTCGACGGCAAGGTGCTGCGGGACTACACGCTCACCGGCACGACGTGGAGCTGGAGCAAGGACTACGCCTACCGGGCGGGGCAGCTGCTGGCGACGATCGACGCGAGCGGGACGAAGCACATGAGCCTCGACCACCTCGGCAGCCCGCGGCTGATCACGAACGGGGACCGCAGCGTGGCGACCTACCACGCGTACTGGGCGTACGGGATGGACCTGGGGACCGATCTCGATGCCGTGAGGATGAAGTTCACCGGGCACGAGCGCGACAACCAGACCACGGCCGGGATGCTCGACTACATGCACGCCAGGTACTACAGCCCTGTCGTGGGGAGGTTTCTGAGCATCGATCCTGTGGGTGGTTTGTCGGAAAACCCGCAGAGCTGGAACCGCTACGCCTACGTTCTTGGCAACCCCATCACCTTGAATGATCCGACTGGCCGTGTTGTGCCGCTCATTCTGGTCGGCGCTCTCATCGCGGCTTACGTCGCGGCCGACTACGCGAATGCACCGGAAACTGCCAACACACCAACAATGTCGAACCGCGACTCCTTCGGGCGACAGGTGGTCGGCGGCATAGCGGGCGCTTACGTCGTGGGAACCGTCGGCCGCGCGGCACTGGCAAGAATGGGATTCGGGGCGGCCGTCAGCCTGGCCGGAACGGCCCCAGCGCTACTCAAGTCACACGCGACCACCGGCGAGAAGCTGAGAACCGCAGCGGCGGCCGCCACGGTTGGTATGGCCACAGGGCTCGTACCGAAGACCTCGTTGGCTGTTGTCGGAAGTGCATTCGTCGCGGCTGTGGCGACGGATCAGCTTGCTGGGAAGACGCTTAGCGACAAGTCCTTTGCCGAATGGACAAGTGAAGCCAACATCGCGGCAGGAGCGGGCATGCTGACCGATCTTGCGAAATCGCCAGCTGGTCAGAACTGGATGGGTTTGGCGGCAACAGTGGTTCTTGAGACCGCCAAGGTAATACTCGTTGACGACGCCGCGTGGCAACGGGGCAACGAAACCGGCCATTACTACTTTCATCAACCCGGTGACCCGGGAACCAACCCATGACCGGTCTCGAAAGCTTGTTCATTCCCTGCGGGTGGCCGGAGTGGTGGTTCTTGACGGCAGGGATTGCTTCCGGACCGGCGCCGCTGCTCGGTGACACCCAATGGTGCCAGTAATAGCGATCGCCGGTGTCTCGCTGCGCCGAGACCCCAACCCGAGCTTGTGGTGGGCAGGGAGGCGAAGGATCCCTTGGGTGTCAGGAGCGGGATTGTCTGCACCGTTTACAGACGCTGCTGGCGGTCGAGGCAGCCACCCCGCTCCGCTCCAGCGCACTACTTCAACCTCGGCACGGTTAGGAAGGAACTGGCGCCGGGTCGGCCCGGAACTGGCCTTCACTACCTGGAGGATCGGTTGAGAGCGGCATTTCGGTACCCAGCTGCGGTCTACAGAAGATACGTCGTTGGGGTGGGTGCCCAGATCGTGGCCTTCTTCCTAATTCAGGAAGCGTTTGGCGAGGCTGCGGCGTATGCATACCTGCTCTTCTGCGTAACCCTCGTCACCCTTCTTATGGCCAAACACCTGTTCTCTCAGCTTCGCGAGCCATGGCGCTTCTCGATTGACGGAGAAGTCCTGCACGCCGAATGGCTTGGCCATCGTGCGACTATCTCGCTCAAGGATGCGCAGATCGGTCCTGAAGGCCGAGATGTCGGGTGGAACGAGAGCTGGGTCGAGATCACTGCCCCGGGGACCTCGTTCAGGGTCTTCTCGAGCCTTCAGGGGTTCGACGAGTTGATAAGCCTCCTAAACGCGGGGCCAAAATCGACGCCATCTTAGGGGACCGTGGTCTCGGAGAAGCCTCTAGTTTGCCCTGCTCGGTCAAGGCGTTTGAAGGTGGCCTGGACCGACCTCGGGGACGTGGCCAGCGTCACCTACCCGCAGATCGCCGTGATCGGGGCGGTCCGTACCGTGTGCTCCTCCTACGCCAACGGCTGGCTCACCGGCATCACCGACGCGGGTGCGGGCGGCTGCCCCGGAACCACCACCCTCGCCACCTTGAGCTACTATCCCAACCACATGGTCAGCCAGGTCGCCCACGGCAACGGCGTCACCGACAGCTACGACAAGGACCCCAACGACATCGGCCGGCCGGCGCGGATCGCCACCGCCAACGTCCTTTCCGGCGGCAACTGGGTCTCGGGGACGTACCAGTACGACGGGGCGGGGAGCATCAAGGCGATGCGGGGGATGACGGAGCCGATCGGGCGGCCGGCGGCGACCGGGCAGCTGTACGGCTACGACGCCTTCGGCAACTTGACCACGATCACCCAGGACGGCTCGGGGCAGACCATCCAGACCGACACGACCACCAACCGGCTCTCGAGCTCGGGCTACGACGACACGGGCAACGTCACCGCCTGGGGTGTCTACGCCTACACCTACGACGGCTTCAACGCCATGACCACGCTGACGGGGAACGGTTTGGCCAACGCCTACGCCTACGACGCGGGGGGCGAGCGGCTCAGCGCCAAGGCCGGCGCTGCCGGCCCGACGACCTACAGCCTGCGGGGCCTCGACGGCAAGGTGCTGCGTGACTACACGCTGACCGGCACCACGTGGAGCTGGAGCAAGGATTACGCCTACCGGGCGGGGCAGCTCCTGGCGACGATCGACGGCGGCGGCACGAAGCACATGAGCCTGGACCATCTCGGGAGCCCGCGGCTGATCACGGACGGCAGCCGCAACGTCGTGGAGTACCACGCGTACTGGGCGTACGGCGGGGAGATCGGGACCGACTGCGGCGCGGAGCGAATGAAGTTCACCGGGCACGAGCGGGACAACCAGTGCAGCGCCGGGATGCTCGACTACATGCACGCCAGGTACTACAGCCCGATTGTGGGGAGGTTTCTCTCGAACGACCCGGTTGGTGATGAGTCGGGTAGCCCACAAACCTGGAATCTCTACGCCTATGCCTTAGGCAATCCCTTACTGCGACACGACCCGACAGGGATGAGCAGCCTGGTCTTCGACGGCACCGCCCATACAATTCAGATCCTGGACAACCAGGGCAATTCAGTTGGAATCTGGCCCGCCTACAACCGAGTGCAATCGACTAACCTAAACGGCAGGTGGGAGGACGGGACGTACCGAATGGTAGACACGTCCGCTCCGAGGATGCACCCCCGGCACCCAGAGTACGACACGCCCAACGGGAAGTTCGGAACCTATGGCGACTTTCAAGCGGAGGCTTTCACCGAGTCGAATGGCCACCGCCGAACGCTAATGGCTGTTCACTCTGGCCATGCGGATGTTGGTCCAACGTCCCCGACGGACGGTTGTGTCCGTAGCACGGACCAGATGATGGGCACCTTAGTCGAGCTGGTCAAGAACGACCCGCTCACCACGATGAAAGTCCAGAACAACAAGGCACCAGTGGCGCCTCCGACCCCGCCACTGCAGGCAACCCCCATGCCCAGCCAGTCATCCGAGGGGACAGCTCACTTCCATTTCCACACTGATGTCGAGAGAGAGTTGGTTCCGCCATGGTAGGGTTAGGAGCCTGTTTCGGGGAATCTCGCATGGCCACGGACCGCGGCGCCAGGGCAAGGAGCTCAGTCCCGCGTTTCGACGAGGCGGTCGCACAGCGCAGCAAAGTCGGCCGATCCCCAGGGCACCGAACCTGCGATTGGGTGCCAAAGGAGTCACAAGTATGAAGAACGATCTCGGACCTTCCGACTGTGCGTGGAGCACCAACTCGAACTTGTTGGTACACAACCTTCGGATCGCTCGGTGTTCGGCCGCGAACAAGAACGGTGTCCCGGCAGCGCTCGCGCTGGTCGCTCTGCTTCTGGTGATTGCCGTGAGTCCTTGTTTTGGCGGCCGGCCTATGGCTGTGGACGACCTCGTCCAGATCGACGCCCTCCTTGCGATTGGAGCCGCGACGTCGCTCCCAGCGCTTGAACGTTCCCATGCGTCGGTCTGCGCCACTGACCCAATCGTTGAGATTGCCTATGGGATGCGACTGCTGGATTTGGGTGATCGCAACCATGGCGAAGAGGTGCTTCTGAGATCGATCCCGAAGAACGACATCGAGTTCACTGTCCTAGCTGTCATCCCCGAAGCGTGCCGACGCCGCGGCGTTCCGCTGTCTGCGACTGTTTGCCGGATACCAGACAATTACCCGGATGTACTTGCCAGCGTTGTACGCAAGCACCCGTCCTACTTTGGCGCCTTTCTATCTCTGAAGCAGTTTGCTGACGGCACAATGGCAGACGAGCTGGATGACATGAACAGGTCCCTCGAGAAATCTAACAGGAAGGCGTTTGTCAAGGCCTTGCGTTCACTGCCGCCGTCTGCAAGACGAGCTGTTTGCGGAGAGTGTGTTGAGGAACTACGACCCTGAACATCTGCGGAGTGGCTGTGGTTCCAGCGAAGCTGAAAGACGGTGCACCCGCGGCCGCATCTCCCACCGTGAGACCACGCTTGCTGCCCAAACCGCACTTCTGAAGGTCAGCTGGACCGACCTCGGGGACGTTGCAAGCCTGACCTACCCGCAGATCGCCGGGATCGGGGCTGGCGGCACCGTGTGCTCCTCCTACGCCAACGGCTGGCTCACCGGGGTCACCGACGCGGGGACGGGCGCCTGCCCCGGCACCACCACCCTCGCCACCTTGAGCTTTCCAGGGCAGGAACCTACTTTGGCCAGCGCGCCAAGCCCGGGACGTCACCCCGCGGTCGGCACGCCGGCTGGGGAGGCGCCCCGCACGGGCGGCACCGGGCCGGCGAGCCAGGCGGAGAGGGCGAGGCTCGCGGCGGTGAGGGGGACGGCGGCCAGGACGTCGATGACGTAGTGGTAGGTGAGCAGCACGGTGGCGGCGATCAGGAGGCTGCCGAGCGGGAGGAGGACGTTGTAGAGCGTGCGGTTGCGGCGGCGGGCGCAGAACAGCACCGCGAGCGTCACCATGGTGTGGCCGGAGGGAAACGCGTCGGTCTTGGTCTTCTCCCACTGGTCGAGCTTTTCCCTGACCTCGTCGCCGACCCTGCCGGGGAGCGACTCGTAGCGCTGGTGCGCGATGGTGGTCCGCGGGCCGTACGCCGGAACGGCGAAGTACCCCGCGTACGACACCAGGAACGTGATCACGATCGCGCTCGCCACCCTGGGGAGGAACGGGTCGCGTCTGGCGCCCAGGGTCAGGAGCAGGGCGATGGCGAGAAAGTAGAACGACGAGTAGGCCAGGGTGAGGATGTCGGCCAGCAAAGCCGGCAGCGGGAGGGTGTACAGGACCGCCTGCGCTTCCGGGCCGAGGATCACCTTGTCGATCGCGAGCAGCGCCGCGTCGCGGATGTGGGGGTTCACCAGCGGGATCAGGTGCCCGAGGTTGAGGAACATGAACGGCAGCAGCGGCACCGGGAGCAGCTCGCGCGCCCAGTACCGCCACCCCTGGCCGCCCTCGCCGAGCGCCAGCGCGGCGACCGCGAACAGCGCCCCGACGGTGACGAACGAGGACCAGACCATGACAGGCACCCGGCCGGGGTGGCAGAGCGCGATGGCGGTCATCGCCGTGAGCCCAACGAGGAGAGCGAGTTCGGAGACTCGCAACCGTCCCTTGCGGGCCTCCGCCGGGGGCTCTAAGATGGTTTCCGTGCTCCGCCGCATGTTTCTCGCTCTGCTCCTCCTGGTGGCCCTCGCTCCCGGCGTGTCCGCCGGTCAGCGCGTCGTGATTCTAACTCTCTCCGACTCGATCCAGCCCGCGTCGCTGCGCTACCTGGAGCGCGGCCTGGCGACGGCGGACGCGACCGGGGCGGCGGTGACGATCATCGACCTCAACACCCCCGGCGGCCTGCTGTCGTCGCTGCGGCAGATGACCACCGCGATCACGGCGGCGCGGCGGCCGGTGGTGGTGTACGTGACGCCGTCCGGCGCGCAGGCGGCCTCGGCGGGGTTCTTCCTCTTGATCGCCGCCGACGTGGCGGCGATGGCGCCCGGGACCAACGCCGGCGCCGCGCACCCGGTGGCGGGCGAGGGGGCGGAGCTGTCCAAGACGATGGCCGAAAAGGTGACCAACGACGCCGCGGCCCTGATCCGTTCGCTCGCGACCCAGCGCGGGCGCTCGAGCGAGGGGGCGGAGAAGGCGGTGCGCGAGTCGCTCTCGTACACCGAGCGCGAGGCGCTGGACAAGAAGCTCATCGACGTCGTGGCGCTCGACCGCGCCGAGCTGCTGAAGTGGCTGAACGGCAGGACGGTCAAGCGCTTCGACGGCCACGAGGAAACGATCTCGCTCCCCGCCCCGGAGATCGTGAGGATCGACCCGAGCGCCGGCGACAAGCTGCTCTCCGCGATCGCGCACCCGAACGTCGCCTACCTCCTGCTGCTGCTCGGCATGGTGGGGATCTACTTCGAGCTGTCGCACCCGGGCGCCGTGCTGCCCGGGGTGCTGGGCGGCATCTCGGTGCTGCTGGCGCTGTTCGCGCTCTCGGTCCTGCCGGTCAACTACGTCGGCGTGCTGCTGATCGTCCTCGGAATTGTCTTTTTCGTCCTGGAGGTCAAGGTGGCGAGCTACGGGCTGCTGACCGCGGCGGGCCTGGTGAGCTTCGTGCTGGGATCGCTCATGCTGATCCGCTCGCCGTTCCCGGCGCTTCGGGTGGGCCTCGCGGTCGTGCTGCCGACCGCGGTCGTGGTCGCGTTCGTCGTGATCTTCCTGCTCTCCCGCGTCCTCCGCAGCCGCCGCGAGCAGCCGCTCACGGGCGCCGAGGGCCTCGTCGGCGAGGTCGCCGACGTGGCCGTGGCGCTCGACCCGAACGGGAAGGTGTTCGTGCACGGGGAGTACTGGGATGCGTTCTCGCACTCGCCCGTCTCGGTAGGTGGGAAGGTGCACGTCGTCAAGGTCGTGGGCAAGAGGCTCGAGGTCGAACCGGCCGTTGGACGCGTTCGCGGCCCGGGCACAGGGGAGGGATAGATGGCTCCGGAGTTTCCGATCGGACTTTTCGTCGCGGCGTTCGTGGTGCTGGTGCTGATCTTCAAGTGGATCAACATCCTCAACGAGTACGAGCGGGCCGTCATCTTCACTCTCGGCCGCGTGGAAAAGGAGGCGAAGGGACCGGGGATCATCTTCGTCTGGTGGCCGATCCAGCGCCTGGTCAAGGTCAGCCTGCGGACGGTGGTGCTCGACATCCCCCCCCAGGACGTGATCACGCGCGACAACGTGTCGGTGAAGGTGAACGCGGTGGTGTACTTCCGCGTCATCCAGCCGGTGCACGCGATCATCGACGTGGAGAACTACATCTACGCGACCTCGCAGATCTCGCAGACGACGCTGCGCTCGATGCTCGGCGAGGTGGTGCTGGACGACCTCCTGGCGGAGAGGGAGAAGCTCAACCAGAAGCTGCAGGAGGTCATCGACCGTCACACCGACCCGTGGGGCGTCAAGGTCGCACTCGTCGAGGTCAAGCAGGTGGACCTGCCGGAGTCGATGCAGCGCGCGATGGCCAAGCAGGCCGAGGCGGAGCGCGAGAAGCGCGCCAAGGTCATCCACGCCGAGGGCGAGGCGCTCGCGGCGCAGCGGCTCTCGGATGCGGCGGCGATCATCAACTCGCAGCCGGCGACGCTGCAGCTGCGCTACCTGCAGACGCTCACCGAGATCGCGACGGAGAAGAACTCGACGATCATCTTCCCGCTGCCGATCGACCTGATCCGCCCGTTCTTCGCGAAGTTGAACCCCGAGGCGAAGTAGGTGACCGGCGCGGCGCGCCCTTGGAGATGACCGCCTGAGATGAGCCGCTACTTCGAGATCATCATCACCGGCCGCCAGCTCGCGGCGCTGGTGGCCGGCGTCGCGCTGCTGATCGCGGTCGCGTTCGGGCTCGGCGTCGCCGTGCGGTGGCTGCAGCCCGCCGCGCCGGCGTCGCACGAGACGATCGCGGCGGCGCCTCCCGCCGCGCCCGTGGCCGCGGCGCCGGCCCCGGCGGCCGTGGCGACGCCGGCTCCGACGCCGGAACCGGCGCCGACGGCGGCGCCGACGGCGACTCCCGCCCCGCCGCCGGTCGTAACCGAGAAGCCGAAGGCGCAGGCAGCCCCGGTTCCCGCGGCGGTCGCGGCCTCTCGGGCGCCGGGGCGCTGGGTGCAGGTGGCGGCGTTCGGCAGGCGCGAGCAGGCCGAGGGCGTCAAGAACCGCGTGGTCGCGCTCGGCTTCACGCCGAAACAGGCGGTGGTCGAGGGCGCGGGGAGCGGGAAATTCCGCGTGCGGGTCGGGCCTTTCCCTGACGGGGAGAGTGCCGGCCGGGTCGCGGCCCGCCTGCGGGCCGAGGGGTTCGGCGGCGCGTTCGTGGTCAGGCCGGGCGAGTAGAATCCCCATCGCGGGGGGAGGAGCCGGACCTTGATGATCGCCGCTCGAGTCTGTGGACCCCATCGGAGGCGCGTGACGTGAGCAGCGTCTCGCTGCCGGTCTGGATCCGCGAGCGCAAGCTCAACCTCGGCGCGCTGCACGAGATCCGCGGCGTGATGAGCCGCGGCGGGCTGCACACCGTGTGCGACGAGGCGCGCTGCCCGAACCGCAGCGAGTGCTTCGCCCGCGGCACCGCGACGTTCCTGATCATGGGCGACGTCTGCACGCGTTCGTGCCGCTACTGCTCGATCGCGCACGGCCGGCCCGGGCCGCTCGACCCGGGCGAGCCCGTCGAGCTCGCCCGCGCCGCGGTGACGATGGGGCTCAAGCACGTCGTCGTCACCGCGGTGGACCGCGACGACCTCCCCGACGGAGGCGCCGCCCACTTTGCGGCGGTGATCGCCGAGTTGAAGAAGCTCGACCCGCGCCCCACCGTGGAGGTCCTCACCCCCGACTTCCGGGCGGACAGGGCGGCGGTGGACGCGGTCCTCGCCGCCGGTCCCGACGTGTACAACCACAACGTCGAGACGGTGGAACGCTTGTACCCGGCGGTGCGCCGCCAGGGGCGCTACCGGTGGGCGCTCGAGGTGATTGGCATCGTCGCCGCGCGCGGCGGCGGGATGATCACGAAGTCCGGCCTGATGGTCGGCCTCGGCGAGACCCGCCCCGAGCTCGAACGGACGCTCGGGGACCTCAAGGCGGCCGGTTGCCAGGTGGTCACGATCGGGCAGTACCTGCGTCCCACCGGGCGGGAGGTTCCGGTCGTACGCTACTGGACGCCGGACGAGTTCGCCGGGCTCGAGGCGTACGGCCGCTCGCTCGGACTCGAGGTGATCGCCGGGCCGTTCGTGCGCTCCTCCTACCACGCCGAGGAGGCGTTCCTCAGGGTGAACGGCCAGCAAGACCGGGGACGGCGGTGACGCGGCCGTGCGCGTCGCGCTGATCCAGCAACACGCGGGCCCCGACCCCGGCGAGAACCTGCGCCGCGGGCTCGCCGCCGCGCAGCTCGCCGCCGAGGGCGGGGCACGGCTCGTGGCGTTCGCGGAGCTGGCGCTCACGCCGTTCTACCCGCGCGTCCCGTCGTGCGGCGCGCCTCCACTCGACCTCGCGGAGACCGTTCCGGGGCCCACGACCGACGCCTTCGCGGCGCTCGCCCGCCGCCTCGGGGTCGTTGTCGTGCTCAACCTGTACGAGCGCGACGGCAGTCGCGCGTTCGACAGCTCGCCGGTGATCGACGCCGACGGCTCTCTCCTCGGCGTGACGCGCATGCTGCACATCGCGGAGATGGAAGGGTTCCACGAACAGGGTTACTACACGCCCGGCGACCGCGGCATGCCCGTGTACCGAACCGCCGCCGGGCGCCTCGGCGTCGCCATCTGTTACGACCGCCACTACCCGGAAGTGATGCGCGCTCTGGGGCTGCAGGGCGCCGAGATCGTGGTCATCCCGCAGGCCGGGGCAGTGGGGGAGTGGCCCGAGGGACTCTACGAGGCGGAAGTGCGCACGGCCGCTTTGCAGAACGGCTACTTCACGGCCCTGGTCAACCGCGTCGGCGTCGAGGGCCAGCTCGAGTTCGCCGGCGAGTCGTTCGTCTGCGACCCCGCAGGAAAAGTGGTGGCGCGCGCGCCGCGCGGCGTTGACCACGTCCTTGTCGCCGACCTGGACCTCGCCGAGGTGCCCAGGTCGTATGGGCGGCGCCTGTTCCTGCGCGACCGCCGCGCCGACCTCGCCGCGGACCTCCTCGGGTTCACCGCGGGTCTGCCCTCGTAGGGCCCGCCCGCGCGGCTTTCCCGCGCCGGCGAACGCCGCCCGGGCGGCGACGGCAGCCTGCGGGCGGAGGGTTTCTCCGCTTCCTTGGGCACGCATGTGCTGATACGCTGGGCCAGGGAGGCCGGATGACCACGAACACCAATGGAAGCGAGTCGGGGGTCGCGGCGGGGAGCAACGGCAGCCCACTCGGCAAGGCGTTCATCGGCATCGCCGGCATCATCGGCGCCGGCAAGACCACGCTCGCCACGGCGCTGGCCCATCACCTGGGTCTCGACGTGCACTACGAGCCGGTCACCGACAACGAGTACCTTGCGGACTTCTACCGCGAGACCAAGCGCTACAGCTTCGCCATGCAGATCTACCTCCTGAACCGGCGGTTCCAGCAGCACCAGGAGATCATCTGGCGCGGCCGGGGCGGCGTCCAGGACCGGACGATCTACGAGGACGCCATCTTCGCGCGGACGCTGCGGGACATGGACCTGATGGACCCCCGCGACTACGAGACCTACGTCACGCTGTTCCGCAACCTCTCGAACTTCATGTGCCGGCCGAACGTCATCATCTACCTCGACGTGACGCCGGAGAAGTCGATGGAGCGCATCAAAGCGAGGGACCGCGGCGTGGAGTCGGGGATCACCGTCGAGTACCTGACGCGGCTGTACAACAACTACGAGGACTTCCTCCGCGAGATCAGCCGCCTGATCCCCGTCCTGCGGGTGCGCTGGGACGAGTTCTGGGAGGTCGAGCGCCTCGCCGAGGCGGTCGCGCGCGAGTACCAGCGCGGCAGCTTCCTCCGTGAGGTCGCGCAGCTGGCATGAGCCGGACTCCGTCCGACCACCCGGGGTCTCGGCCGTGAACGCCGGCGGCAGGAAGCCGTGGCTGCTGGCCGCGGGGGCGGGCGTCG
The DNA here is from genome assembly GCA_963747245.1 of uncultured Acidobacteriota bacterium. Classification (GTDB taxonomy): domain Bacteria; phylum Acidobacteriota; class Thermoanaerobaculia; order Thermoanaerobaculales; family Thermoanaerobaculaceae; genus RBG-13-68-16. Next base: position 116,624 of record CAVVEO010000006.1, on the reverse strand, counting down.
CGATGGCGCTCGCGCTGCCCGGACCGGGTCTCGTGCCGCTCGTCCTCGTGGTGCCGGGCCTGCTGCGGCGGGCGCTCGCGGGGACGCGGGGGTGGCGGGCGTTCCGGATCGGCTGGCTTGCGGGGTTCGCCCAGTGGGCGGTGGCGGTGGCGTGGGTGTACATCGTCCTGCACCGCTACGGCCACCTGCACGCCGCCCTGGCGGTCCTCGCGGTGGCGCTGATGGCGGGGATCCTCGGCCTGACGTGGGCGATCGCGGGGTGGGCCGCGAGCCGGGTGCCCGAGGGCCTGCGGATCGTGGCGCTGCCGCTGGCGCTCGCGGCGTTCGAGGAGCTGCAGCGCTTCCCGCCGTGGATCTTCCCCTGGAACCCGGCGGCGGCGGCGCTGACGCCGGTGCCGGCGCTGCTGGCCCCGCTCCCGGTGACCGCGGCGATCGGACTCTCGCTCCTCGTGTACCTGGCCGGGAGCGCGCTCGACGCGCTGCTCGTGCCCGGGCTGCGGCGCGCGGGCGCGGTTTGGCTCGCGGTTGCCGTGGCCGGCTGGTCGGGCGCCGCGCTGGCGGCGCCCGCGTTCCGGCCCGACGGACCGGCCGTAAAGGTGGCGGCGCTGCAGCCCAACGTGCCGCTCGAGAGCCGGTGGAACCCGGCGAACGAGGAGTCGATCGAGGACCGGGTGTGGCGCCTTTCGCGCCAGGGGGCGGACGCGGGAGCGCGCTGGATCGTGTGGCCGGAGAGCGCGCTACCGCGCGTCCTCGAGAGCGACGGGGGGTTTCGTCGCGAGGTCGAGGCGTTCACCCGCGAGCGCGGCGTCTGGCTGCTGTTCGGCTCGATCGGGCTCGGCCCACGCGAGGACGAGTACTACAACTCGGTGTACGAGGCGTCCCCGGCGGGGCTCCTGCCGTGGCGCTACGACAAGGTCCACCTGGTGCCGTTCGGGGAGTACGTGCCGCTCGTCGGGCGCTTCGCGGCGTTGCGCCCGCTCGTCCGCGGAGTGGGCTCCTTCACGCCGGGGACGCACGCGCACCCGCTGCCCGGGCCGGCCGGGCCGGTCGGCGTGGCGGTGTGCTACGAGGTGGCGTACCCGTCGCTGTACGCGAGCGAGGTGGTGCGCGGCGCGGCCGTGCTCGCGACGATCACCAACGACGGCTGGTACGGGGACTCTGCGGCGCCACGCCAACACCTCGCCCTCGCCATCCTGCGGGCGGCCGAGGCGAGGCGCTACCTGGTGCGGGCGGCGAACACCGGGATCTCCGCGGTGATCGACCCGTACGGGCGCGTGCTCACCCGCCTGGGCGTCAACCGGGAGGGGTTGATCACCGCCGAGGTCCGGCCCGGGGCCGTGGTCACCCCGGCGGAGGCGCACAGCGGCGCGATCCGCGCGGGCGTTGTGCTTGTGGCCGCGGGTGTTATGATTCTCGGGGCCGGCCGCCGGCGAGAGGGTCGCTGACCCGGCCGGACCGCGCCGGTCCCGCGAGGAGGCACCTTGCTCGAAGACGTCATGAGCCGCGCGCAGCAGGTCCGCGACACGCTGGTGAGCGTGCGGGGGTACCTTTGACGCGGCCCGTCTGCAGGCCGAACTGAACACCATCTCCGAGGACACGCAGCGCTCCGACTTCTGGAACAACCAGGAGCGCGCCAGGGACGTGATGCGCACCCAGCGGGGCCTCGAGGCCAAGCTCGCCAACGACCGCTTCCTGGCGGAGGCGGTCGAGGAGATCGAGGTCATGCTCGAGCTCGCCAAGGAGGACCCGGCCGGCGAGGGCGAGTTGGCGTCCGTCCTCGCCCGGGTCGAGCCCAGGCTCGAGCGCATCGAGCTCGAGACCAAGATGACGGGCGAGTACGACGCCAACAACGCCTACGTCGAGGTGCACCCCGGCGCCGGCGGGACCGAGTCGGCCGACTGGGCGCAAATGCTCCTGCGGATGTACCTCAAGTGGTGCGAGCGGCGCGGCTTCGAGGCCGAGGTGCTCGACACCCAGAACGCCGAGGAAGCCGGGATCAAGTCCGCCACCGTCCTCGTCAAAGGCGAGTACGCGTACGGCTACATCAAGTCCGAAAGCGGGATCCACCGGCTCGTCCGCATCTCGCCGTTCGACGCGCAGGGGCGGCGGCACACCTCGTTCGCGTCGGTGCAGGCGTACCCCGAGGTCGACGACGAGGTCGAGGTCACGATCGACGACAAGGAGATCCGGATCGACCGGTTCTGCTCCTCCGGGCCGGGCGGGCAGGGGGTCAACACCACGTACTCCGCCGTGCGCCTCACCCACCTGCCCACCGGCATCGTGGTCAGTTGCCAGAACGAGCGGTCCCAGATCAAGAACCTGGCGCAGGCGATGAAGGTGCTGCGCGCGCGCCTGTTCGAGCTCGAGCGCCGCAAGAAGGAAGAGGAGCTGGAGAAGATCAAGGGCGTGAAGAAGGACATCTCCTGGGGAAACCAGATCCGCTCGTACGTGCTGCAGCCGTACCGGATGGTCAAGGACCTGCGCACCGGCCACGAGGTGGGGGACGCCGACCGGGTGTTGAACGGTGACATCGACCCCTTCATCGAGGCGTACCTCAAGCAGAAGGCGCAGGCGGCGACCGAGGGGTGAGCCGGATGGGCCCCCCGCCCGCGCCTCGCCACGGCCGGACCCCGGCCCCCGGACCCCGGTTCTTGTGGGCCTCGCCCCTGCCCCCGACCCGCTCCGGGGTGGCGGATTACGCCGCGGAGGTGCTGCCGCACCTGGCGCGCGCGGCCCACGTGACGGTCGTCGAGCCGCCAGGTTGGGAGCCGGGCGGAGAGCCGGCGTGGCTCGAAGGCGTCGAGCGGTTGCCCCACGACGCCGGTTTGCCTGGCGGGGCGGTGAGCCTGCTGCACCTCGGGAACAACCCGTACCACCTCTGGATCGCAAAGCGCCTGAGGGCCGCGGGCGGTGTCGTGGTGCTCCACGACACCGTGCTGCACCACCTCCTCGTCGAGGAGGCCGCGGCGGACGGGGCGTGGGAGCGGTTCGGCGAGGAGATGGCGCAGGCGTACGGGGCGGGCGGCGCTGCGCTCGCGGCCGCCCGCCGGTGGGGCTATTCGGGGCGTCTGGACCCGTTTCTGTTCCCGGCCCGCAGCCCGTTGCTGCGGCGGGCGACCGGCGTGATCGTGCACAACCGCCAGGCCGAGGCGGATGTGGCGAGCGCATGCCCCGGACTGCCGGTGCGCCGGGTGCCGCTCGCGGTGGCGGCGCTTCCTGCCGGGGACCGGCCGGCGTGGCGCGCGCGGCTGGGCGTCGGGGAGGGCGAGCTGTTGCTCGTCCACCTCGGGTTTCTGACGCCGGCGAAGGGGATCGACGTCATCCTGCGCAGCGTCGCCGCCCTGACCCAGTTGGCCGTGCCGGTGCGCCTGACCGTCGTCGGCGAGGGGGGCGAGGCGGCCGCGTTGGCGGCTGCGGTGGCCGCGGCGGGGATGTCGGAGCGGGTCCGCTCCTGGGGGTACGCGAGCGAGGAGGAGCTGGGCGGCATCGTGGCCGCGGCCGACCTCGGCCTGGTGCCCAGGTATCCGACAGCCGGCGAGACCTCCGCGGCCACCTTGCGTTTCCTGGCGGCCGGGACTCCGGTGGCGGTGGCGGGGTACCGCCAGTTCCTCGAGTTCCCCGCGGCCGCCGCGCCCCGGATCGCGCCGGGGCGGGCGGGGGTCGGCGACCTGGTCCGGGTGGCGGCCGCGCTCGCCGGCAGCGCGGCGGCGCGGTCCGCGGCGCGGGACGCGGCGCGCAACGCCTGGGTCGACGGCGGCCACGAGCCGCGATCGGCCGCCGCGGCGTTGCTGGCGGCCGCGCGGGCGCTGGCCGCCGCGGCTTGACTCGCTCCCGGGCCGTTCGCCGCCACCGCCAGTGATGAGAGCCGACACGTCCGTGGTTGTGACCGTTTCGCTTGCTGTGGCCGTTTCGTTGGTTGTGGCCGTTTCGTTGGTTGTGGCCGTTTCTTTGTAGGCGCTGGCTTCAGCCCGCGGGGCGGGCGGGTGGCTCCGATCGGAGCGGAAGAGACCACGGAAGAGACAAAGACCGCGGAGGAGACAAAGACCGCGGGCTGAAGCCCGCGCCTACAAGAACGGGGGCGTGCAGCCGCAACGGGTACTTGCGGGGTCGTCGCCCCCGGTTCTCGCCGCACCACTCTCCGCGCGGGCTTGTGGCCGCGGGTTCGTAGGCGCGTGGTGTAGGCGCGCTGTGCAGGCGCGGGCTTCAGCCCGCGGGGCGGGCGGGCGGCCACGTCGGGCGACGGAAAGACCGCAGGCCGAAGCCTGCGCCTCCAAGAACGGGAGAGGGTGGGCGGCCTCGTTGGGGGACGGGTGGCGACCGGCGTCATGGAGGCCGTCGTTGTAGGCGCGGGCTTCAGCCCGCGGGGCGGGCGGGGGGCCACGTCGGGCGACGGAAAGACCGAAGGCTGAAGCCGGCGCCTCCAAAGGCCGGGCCCGGCAAGGCAAGAGCTCGGAGAACCGCGTCGCAGCTTCACCCGAAGGGCTATACAAGAGCTTCCACGCCGTGGGGGAAGCCAGCTCCGACCGCGTCGCCCGGTTCAGCGGCGGACGGGCGGGGCCGGCACGGCGACGGCGGCGTCGAGCAACTCCTGCGCCCGGCGGGTCGCGTCCGCGAGCCGCGCGCCTTCCCTGACGACGGCCGGCGCGTCCGGCAACGCCGCGGCCGTCGCGAGTTCCCGCGCTGCGGCCGGCCACTGGCGCTGGGCGTGGAGCGCCCAGCCCAGGAGATAGTGGGCCTCGACGCTGGCCGGGTTGGCGGCGGCAAGTTCGCCGAGCGCGGTCTGTGCCTCCGCCGGACGGCCGGCGTCGAGCAGGCAGCGGGCGCGCTCCAGACCCGAGGCGAGGTCGTCCCCCTTGGCGGCGGCGAGTGTCGCGAGCGCCTCGGCGGCCTGACCCGATCGCCTGAGGGCGTCCGCGAGCGCGAGCGAGAATTGGCCCAGTCCGCTCCTGACCGCGCGGGTCAGGGCCGGGGCGGCAGCGTGGGCGTCGCCGCCCGCGAGGTACGCGGCGCCGAGCCAGCCCGAGGCCCAGGGGTCGTCGGGTTTGATCTGAAGGGCGCGCTGCAAGTGGGCGAGCGCCGCAGGCTGCTGGCCGTCGGCGAGCGCGATCTCGGCCCGCACCACCCTGGCCTCGAAGAGCATCGGGTTGGCCGCAAGGGCCTTGTCGAGCGCCTGGCGGGCCGATGTCTGGTCGCCCATCCGCGACGCCAGCAGGCCGAGCGCGGCCCACGCACGGTCGTTGCCCGGGTCCGCCTCCACGACGCGGCGGAAGGCCTCACGGGCGCCGTCGAGACGGCCGCGGCGCAGTTCGACCTCGCCGAGCTCCAGCAGCAGCTCCGGCTTCTCGTCGCCGAGCAGCGCGGTGCGCAGGGCGTTGTACGCCTCGTCCAGTCGCCCGGCGTCGAGGTACGCCTCGGCCAGCACCTCGAACGCGGGGACGCACGACGGTTGCGCATCGAGCACGCCGCGAAGCAGGGAGACGGCATCCATCGGCCGCCCCGCGGCCAGCAGGCGGCGCGCCTCGAGCAGCGCCTCCAGCGGAACGGGCGACGTCCCGGGGGCGGCTTGCGCCGCCGCCCGCAACGCCGCCACGCGGCCGTGGAGCTCGAGCGCCTCGCCCGTGCGCCCGAGGCGCTCCAGGGCGTTGGCCTTGACCTCGAGCACCTCGGTGAGCCGGTTCGCCGGCGCCGCGGACTCGAGCGCCCCGATGCTCGGGAGGAGCGCCTCGACGGAGGCGTTGTCCGTCGCCTGCGCGAGGCGCTGGCGGATCTGCGCCAGCGAGTCCGGCGGTGGCGTCGCGGTCGGCGAGGGCGCCGGAGGCGCCTCGGCGGCGAGCCTGGCCCTGACCCGCGCGACCAGCTTGAGGAAGTCGGCGGTGTAGAAGTCCGGGACCAACTCGAGCTGCGGGTTGTCCTTGAGGGCGGCGGCGACGGCCGCCTCGGCTTTCACGCGGCTCCTCATGTTGAGGTAGGTGACCGCGAGCCGCACCCGGATCTCGGCCCGCTTGCCCGGGTCGGGCTCGTTGTCGGCCGCGGCTGCGTACAGCTTCGCGGCACTCTGGAACTCGGCGTTGCTGAAGGCCTTGTCCGCCTCGCCGAGGGGGCTTTGGGCCCACGCCGGCCCGGCGGCGAGCACCAGGAGCGCGGCAGCGGCGGTCTGGAGGCGCATGGACAGAGTCTAATACCACTCCGCGGCGACGGCGGCGCCGCGGGGTCACTGCGGGCGGACGACGCGGGTCACGGCGCTGGCGGCCGCGACGCTGGTCGCCTCGCGGTACTCCGACCCGTCCGGCCACACGACCTTGAGCTCGTGTGCGCCCGCCTCGACCTTGCGGTCGCGCACCGGCAGCGCACCGAGGTTGCGGCCGTCCAGGAAGACCTTGGCGCCCTGAACCGGGACGTTGAAATCGTTGACCACGGAGAGGATCCCGAAGGGCGGCAAGCTCATGGCGATGCGCTGGCCGGCAGCCGTCACCTCGACCTCGCGGGTCTCCTCGCGATAGCCGGGGATCCTCTGGGTGATCGTGTGTCGGCCGACGGCCAGCCGGACTCTCACTGACTGCACCTTGCCGAGAGCCTTGCCGTCGATCGCGACGTCCGCGGGGGGGGTCACGAAGAGATCGGCCTCGACTTCGGCCGGCGTCGGGACGGGGGAGGGGGCCGGCGTCGGCAGCGGGGTCGCAGCCGGAGGCGGGGCGGCGGCGGGCCGGCCGTCGCGGGCGAGCGTTCGTCGCGGGTGCGCGGCGGCGCCAGGGCCGGCGAGGAACCACCACGCGCCGGCCCCCGCTGCCGCGAGGCAAACGGCGGCGGTGATCGCCGCGCGGTGCCCCGGTCTGGGCAGATCGGAGCCGAGCGAGTCGGAGGCGATGCGGTCGAGGGGCTGGACCGCAAGCTGGGTTGCGGCGGTGGGCTGGCCCTGGGGTGGCCTCGCGATCCGCGCGAGCTCCTCGCGGACCATGGCGGTGGTCGTCCCGCTTTGTCGCGATGTGCCGCGGCGCGGCAGGTCGGCCAGGACGTCCTTGAGGTCGGCCGCGAACTCGCGGACGTTCGCGTAGCGGTCGGCGGGCTCCTTGGCGAGGGCCTTCAAGATCGCGTGCTCGAGCCGCTGGGGGCACGCCGCGTTGCGCTGGCGCAGCGCGACCGGTTCCTGGTTGAGGATCTGGTAGATGACGTTGGAGAGGTTGGGCCCGGTGAACGGGCGCACGCCGGTGACCATCTCGTACGCCATCGCGCCGAGCGAAAACAGGTCGGTGCGGGGGTCGAGCGGCTTGCCGGAGAGTTGCTCCGGCGCGAGGTACCCCGCCGTGCCGAGCGCCACGCCGGTTTGCGTCAGCCGCGACTCCGCCTCGAGCGACTTCGCGATGCCGAAATCCATGATCTTGACGGTGCCGTCCTCGAGGACCCGCACGTTGGCGGGTTTGATGTCGCGGTGCACGATGCCGCGGGAGTGGGCGAACTCGAGGCCGGCGCAGACCTGGAGGAGGATCGCCAGCACCCCTTCGATGGTGAGCGTGCGGGTCTCGAGCACCTTGTCGAGGTCGGTGCCGGAGAGGAACTCCTGCACGAAGTACGGCGTCTTCCCGTCCATCCCGAAGTCGAAGATCAAGGTGATGTTCGGGTGCTGGAGCGCGCCCGCGAGCTGGGCCTCCCGGAAGAAGCGCTGCGTTGCCTCGCTGTCGGTGGCGTTGCAGCTCTTGACCGCCACCCAGCGCTGAATGAACGGGTCCCAGGCCTTGTAGACGATGCCGAAGCCGCCGACGCCGATCTGCTCGGCGATCTCGTACTTTCCGATGCGCTTTCCGGTCGTCATGAGTTGCCGCGATTCTATACCGCGCCGGCGCTCCCGTCGTCGCGCCGTCGCCGGAGGCCGCACCCGGAATGCTACCCTTGCACCGTGCGAAACCTCGTTCGAGCCTGCGCCATCGCCGCGGTAGGGGTCGCGGCGGTCGCGGCGTGCCGGCGGGGCGGTCCGCCTGCCGCTGCCGGCGGCCCGGCGCCGACGGCGGCCCGGGCGAGCGGGGAGAGCCCTCTCACGGCCGCAGACGTGCAGGCGTTCGTGGCGGTACGCGCCCGCGCGCTCCAGCGCCTGGAGACCGCCCTCGCGGACGTCGAGAGCAAGGGCGGCGACGTGCTCGCGCACGTGCAGGAGCTGTCGGTCGCGGAGCGGGACGCCGCGCGTGCCCTCGGCGTCGATTGGCGGCGGTTCACGTGGGTGCGCGACCAGATCGGACGGTTGCTCACGAGCCAGCGCCAGCAGGAGGACCAGCGGTTGCTCCAGGCGGAGCTGAGGCGGTCGAAGGACGACCTCGAGGCGCAGCTCAAGGCGGCGGGGGATGCCGCCACGCGCCAGTTCCTCGAGGCGCAGATCAAGGCGCTCTCGGCGCAGCTCGACAGGCTCGAACGCGACCGCCAGATCCCGGCGCCGCAGGTCCAGGAAATGCGGGTGCTGGAATCGGCGCGCGCCGAGATCGCGACGCTGCAGGGCCGCCAGGACAAGATCCAACACCGGCTGCAGGAAATCCTGCAACGGACCGCCAACGGTACGGGCGCCGCCCCGACCGCTCACCCTCCGGCACGTTGAGCGCAGCCGCCGTTCGCCGGCTCCGGCGATTCCCGCCCGCCGGTCCGGAGACCGGCGCAGGAAAGGGGGTAGACGGCGGAATTTCTTCGACTATCATATCGGCTTCCGCTGACGGAAGCGGGTCCGGTCGGGCGGTTGGGGGGCGGGGTGTCGCCACCCCGGATCGGGCCGGACTCAGGGAGGCGATATGAGGAAATTCGTTGCACTGGCGGGTGTGCTCGCGGTCCTCGCGGTCTCGGCGTCGGCCAAGGAGTACCAGAGCTCGTTTGGGTTCACGGTGGACATCCCGGACAACTGGCTTGCGTTGACCAAGCTCGCGATCGAGGAGAATCCGGCACTCACCGGCGCCGCCGGCGCGAACGTCGGGAGCATCGATCCCAAGGTGCTCCAAGATCTGAAGGCCAAGGTCGAGGACGGCGCCTTCGAGATGTTCTTCGACCGCACGACCAGCGATGCGACGTTCAGCGACAACATCAACGTGAGGTTGGGCGGCGGGACGATCCCGGCGACCCCCGACACGGTGAAGGCGAAGTGCACGGCGTACACCCAGGCACTCGCGAAGGTCGCAAAGCGAACCCTGGCGGTGGCGACGTGCGAGGGGCGCACCGTCGGGGCGTCGAAGGCGTTCTACGTGGAGTACGAAGGGATCGTCGCCGGGACCGTCACCATGCAGTACCAGCTGGCGCGCCCGGACGGCAAGCTGATCTTCGTCACGGCGACCTGCAAGCGGACCAGCCTTGACAAGTTCCGGCCCGATTTCGAGGCGATCGTCAAGTCCATTCATTTCAGCTAGGAGGATCGGGTCGGGCGGGCGCCCCGCGGCGGCGGCCCCCAGGGCCGCGACGGAGGGTGCAGGTTTCGCCGGGGCGGCGCGGCGGTCGGCGCACCCGCCCGGGGCCAGGCGACGCGGTCCCTCCCGGGGGCCGGCCGGAGCCTAGACTGCCGCCATCCGCGCGGCGTGGGTGAGGAAGAACGACAGCAGCTCGAGGTTGATCTTGAGGTCGACGTTCTTGAGCTTGACCTCCGGGTGTCCCTTGAGCTGGGCGGGGGCGAAGTTGAGCACGGCCTGCACGCCGGCGTTCACGAGGTCGTCGTACACCCTCTGTGCCGAGCTGGCAGGGACCGTGATCACCCCCAAGTGCACCTTACGATCTTTCACAATTCGGGACAAATCGGCAACGCTCTCGACGACCAACCCCCCCGGCACGCGCTTGCCGAGCTTGTGGGGGTCCGAGTCCAGGATGGCAACGATGCGGAAGCCGCCCGTGTTGAACCCCGAGTAGTGGGAGAGCGCCGTTCCAAGGTTGCCGGCGCCCACCATCAGCACCCGCCGCTCCTCGTGCAGCCCGAGGATATTGACCAGGTGCTCGCGGAGCTGGGTGACGTTGTACCCGACGCCGCGGATCCCGAACTCGCCGAAGTACGCGAGGTCCTTGCGGATCTGCGCCGAGTTGAGGTGGAATCGGTCGGCGAGCTCCTGCGAGGAGATCGTGGTGCCGCCCTCGTGCTCCAGCTGCTGCAAGCACCGCAGGTAGACCGACAGACGGTTGATCGTCAACTCCGAGATGCTCTCGACCGGGATGTAGCGCTTGAAGGCCATGTCGTCACCTCAGAAGGGTCTTGGCCGCGGTCTCTGCGGCGTTCAACAACCAGGACGGAAAGATGCCCAGCCCAACGATTGCAAGCGCGCAGGCACCCGCTGCGACCCTCACCGGCCACGGCTCGAGGTAAACGGGAGCTCGCTGCGGCAGGGGCTTCATGTAGAGATAGTAGACCACTCGGACGTAGAAGAAAACCGAGACGAAGCTCGCGAGGACGCCGACGACGGCAAGCCAGGCGAGGCCCCCGTTGACGGCGGCGCGGAAGACGAGGAACTTGGCGACGAACCCAACGGTGGGCGGGATGCCGGCGAGGGAGAACATGGCGAGGGCGAGGGTGAAGGAGAGGAACGGGCGCCGCCAGCCCTGGCCCGCGAGGTCCGTGATCAGGTGCGGCTCGTCCTCGCTCTCGGAAAACGCCGACACGACGGCGAAGGCGGCGATGTTCATCACCGTGTACGCGGCGAGGTACACGAGGACGCCCACGAGGCCGTCGAAGCCGAAGGCGACGACCCCGACCAGGGCGTACCCCATGTGCGCGATCCCCGAGTAGGCGAGCATCCGCTTGACGTCGCGCTGGGCGATCGCCACGAGGTTGCCGAGCACCTGCGACGCGACTGCGACCGTCGCCAGGAGCGGCAGCCATTTTGGCGTCAGCGCCTGCGGGGCGAGCGCCGCCACCACGCGCGCCAGCGTCACCAGCATGGCGCCCTTGGGGACCACCGAGAGGAAGGCGGTCACGGGGGTCGGCGAGCCCTGGTAGACATCGGGAGCCCAGGCGTGGAACGGCACCAGCGCGAGCTTGAAGCCGAAGCCGGCGAGCGCGAGGGCGAGGCCGGCGAGGATCAGAGGGTTGCCGGCGAGCGGGCGCGCGGCCGCGACGCGGGCCGTCGCCGCCAACGAGAAGGTGCCCGTCGCGCCGTACAGGAGCGCGATGCCGAAGAGCAGGAGCGCCGACGCGAACGCGCCGACCACCAGGTACTTCCACCCGGCCTCGAGGGAGACGCCGCTCTCGCGATGGAACGCGTTGAGGACGTACAGGGAGATCGAGAGCAGCTCGAGGCCGATGAAGACGACGAGGAGGCTGTCGGCCTTGGCGAGGACCATGGCGCCCACCGTCGAGAAGAGCAGCAGGCCGTAGAACTCGCCGTAGCTGGCCGCCGTGCGGGCGAGGTACGGGCCGGCGATGACGGCCACGAGCACGACCGCAACCAGGATGTAGGTGTCCACGAACCGCGCCAGAGGGTCCACCACCAGCGCGCCCGACCAGACGGCGCCGGGGAGCGGTCCCGTCCAACGCAGGACCGCGGCGGCGACGGCCGACGCGCCTGCCAGCGCGCCGAAGCGGGGTCGCAGCGCCGGCACGAAGGCGTCGGCGAGCACGAGCACCGCGCCCATGACGACCAGCAGGAGCTCGGGGGCAATCGCGGCGAGATCGCTCGGGTTCACGCTCAACCTCCGATGAGCCGGCGCACGGCCGCCTCGGACAGCGACAGGAACGTCCCCGGGTGGACCCCGATCCACACCATGAAGAACGCGAGCGGCGCGAACGCCAACGCCTCACGCCAGCTAAGGTCCGGGAGGGTGCGGTTCGCCTCGACGGCGAGCGGATTCCAGAAGACGCGCCGCACGAGCGAGAGCATGTAGACGGCGCCCAGCACGACCCCGGTCGCGGCCACCGCGACGAACGCCGGATGGCGCGCGAACGCCCCGGTCAGGATCAGGAACTCCCCGACGAACCCGTTGAGGCCGGGCAACCCGATCGAGCTGAGTGTGGCGATCAGGAACGCCCCCGTGTACAGCGGCATCACGGCCGCCAGGCCGCCGAAGTCCTCGATCAGCCGGGTGTGGCGGCGGTCGTAGATCACGCCCACGAGGAGGAAGAGGGCGCCGGTGGAGAGGCCGTGGTTCACCATCTGCAGCAGCGCACCCTGGGTCGAGGTCAGCGTGCCGGCGAACAGCCCGAGCACGATGAAACCCATGTGCGTCACCGAGGAGTACGCCACCAGCTTCTTCATGTCCTTCTGCGCCCACGCCACGAGGGCGCCGTAGACGATCCCGATCACGGCGAGGGTGAGGAAGAGCGGCGTCGCGCGCTGCCACGCCTCGGGGAACAGCGGCCGGTTGAAGCGCAGCAGGCCGTACGTCCCCAGCTTGAGCAGGACGCCGGCCAGGATGATCGAGCCGCCGGTCGGCGCCTCGGTGTGCGCGTCGGGGAGCCAGGTGTGCAGCGGGAAGATCGGGACCTTGATCGCGAACGCGAGGGCGAACGCGGCGAACAGGAGCATCTGCGGCGAGTGCCAGAACCCCTGGCCCATGGGGACCGCGGCCCGCAGCATGTCCTCGTAGGCGAACGACCACGTCCCGGTCTGCGCGTGGAAGACGAAGCTCAAATAGATGATCGCGACGAGCATCAACAGCGAGCCGGCGAGCGTGAACAGCACGAACTTGACCGCCGCGTAGATGCGCCGTTCGCCGCCCCAGACGCCGATGATGAAGTACATCGGCACCAGCATCAGCTCCCAGAACACGTAGAACAGGAAGAGGTCGGTGGCGAGGAAGGCCCCCAGGACCCCGGTCTCGAGAAGCAGCATCGCGACGACGTACCCTTTGACCTTGTCGTTGATCGAGCGCCACGAGGAGATGAACACGATCGGTTGCAGCAGCGCCGTGAGCAGCACGAGGACCAGGGAGATGCCGTCCATCCCGAGGCGGTAGCCTATGCCCACGCTCGGGAGCCAGCTCCTCGCCTCGACGAGCTGGAACGAGGCGTTCGCCGGGTCGAAGCGCGACCAGGCCGCGGCCGCGAAGACCAGGGTCAGCAGGGAGGCGAGCAGGCTCACCCAACGCTGCAGCCGCGCCGCCTCGCGCGGAGTGGCGAGGAGGAGGAGTCCGACGACGCCTGGGGTGAGGACGATGGCGGAGAGCAGGAAGTCGGTCGGCATCATCACCCCCTAGAGCAGCAGCCAGGCGGCCGCCGCGACCGCGCCGCCGAGCACGAACAGGGCGTAGTTGCGCACGTTGCCGGTCTGCAGGAAGCGCAGCAGGTCGCCGGTGATCTCGGTGAAGAACGCGGAGGCGTTGAGCGTGCCGTCGATCGCGATCGTGTCGATCCCCTTCCAGGAGAAGTGGGCGAGCTTCCCGAGCGGCCGCACGACGGTGCGGTCGTAGGCCTCGTCGACGTAGTACTTGTTGGCGACCGCGGCGTACAGGGCCGGGGCGCGTTCGGCGATCCGTCTCGGCGCGGCGAACGCCTCGGCGCCGGAGTAGAAGCGCCGCGCCAGCAGGATGCCGGCGGCCGCGACCGCGACCGAGAGGAGGATCAGCACCCACTCGATCCCGAGCGACGGGGCGTGCTCGACCTCGACCGTGGGCGCGACGCGGTGGAGGAAGCCCTCGAACCAGTTGAGGTCCGAACCGAACGTGATCGCCCTGCCGACCCCGAGCAGGCCGACGAGGGCGCTCCCCGCCGCGAGGATCTTCAGCGGCCAGGTCATCGAGCCCGGGCTCTCGTGCACGTGGTGCCACTGCTCCGGCGTGCCGCGGAACTCGCCGTGGAAGGTCATGTACACGGCGCGGAACATGTAGAACGCCGTCAGGAAGGCCGCGGCGAGGCCGAGCACCCAGAGCACGAGGTAGCCGGCGCCGAAGCCGTTGAGATTGCCGGCGCCGGCCGCGAACACCCGTCCGAGGATCTCGTCCTTGGAGAAGAAGCCCGCGAACGGCGGGATGCCGCACAGCGCCAGCGTCGCCACCATGAACGTCCAGTAGGTAACCGGGATCTTTCTCGCGAGTCCACCCATCTTCCGCATGTCCTGCTCGCCGGAACAGGCGTGGATCACCGAGCCGGCGCCGAGGAAGAGGCAGGCCTTGAAGAACGCGTGCGTGAAGACGTGGAAGATGCCGCCGGCGAACGCGCCGGCGCCGGCCGCGAGGAACATGTACCCGAGCTGGGAGACGGTCGAGTACGCGAGCACCTTCTTGATGTCGTTCTGGGCGAGGCCGATCGTGGCGGCGAAAAGGGCCGTGACTCCGCCCACCGCGGCGACCACGAGCATCGCCGTGGGGGAGAGCCGGTAGATGAAGTTGCAGCGCACGACCATGTAGACGCCGGCCGTGACCATCGTCGCGGCGTGGATCAGGGCGGAAACCGGGGTGGGGCCGGCCATGGCGTCGGGCAGCCAGACGTAAAGCGGGAGCTGGGCGGACTTTCCGACCGCGCCCACGAACAGCAGCAGCGCGATCGGCGTCACCGCCGCCGCGTAGCGGGCGGGGTCGGCCGCCAGCGCCGCCGCCATCCCGGCGAAGTCCACGGTGCCGAAGACCTTGAACGCCCAGAAGATCGCGAGCAGGAAACCGAAGTCTCCGATGCGGTTGACCACGAACGCCTTGATCCCGGCGGCGGCGCAGTACTCCTTGTCGAAGTAGAAGCCGATGAGAAGGTACGAGCAGAGCCCGACACCCTCCCAGCCGATGAACATCACCACGAGGTTGGCCCCCAGCACCAGCGTGAGCATCGCGAACATGAACAGGTTCAGGTACGCGAAGAAGCGGGCGTAGGCGCGGTCCCCCTCGGCGTGCATGTAGCCGATCGAGTAGACGTGGATCACGAAGCCGACGAGCGTCACGAACGACAGCATGACCGCCGAGAGCGGGTCGAGGCGGAGGGCGAAGTCGACGGTGACGTCGCCGGCGGAGATCCAGTTGAAGACGTGCCGGGCGACCGTCTCGCCGTTCATGCCGGCGTACTGCACCAAAATCGCCGCCACCGCCGCCAGCGCGAGGCCCACCGAGCCGACGCCGACCGCGGTGGTCGTGCGCTTGCCGAAGCGCAGCCCGCCGGCGAGCAGCACGAGGGCGCCGGCGAGCGGGAGCGCGGGGACGAGCCAGAGCAGGTCGAGCATCACCCCCCCTACCACCGCATCACGTTGAGGCGGTCGACGTCGATCGACCGTTGCTTGCGGAAGATCGCGACCAGGAGCGCCAGCCCGACCGCGACCTCCGCGGCGGCCACCGCCATCACGAAGAACACGAACACCTGCGCGTCGAGCTGGCCGTGCTGGCGCCCGAACGCCACCAGCGCCAGGTTCGCCGCGTTGAGCATCAGCTCGATCCCCAGCAGGATCGAGATGCCGCTCCGGCGCACGAGCACCCCCGCCGCGCCGATCGCGAACAGCAGCGCGGCGAAGATCACGAAGTGGGTCGTGGGTACGGTCATGTCAGTGCTTCCTTTTCACGAGCATGAGTGCCCCCACCATGGCGGCGAGCAGGAGCACGGATATGAACTCGAACGCGAACAGGTACGGGCCGACGAGGAGCCGCCCGAGGGCCTCGGCGGTGCCTTCGACGGCGCCCGCGGCGGCGGCCGCGCGGATGCCGGCGAGCACCGCGACGCTGCCGGCGGCCGCGATGCCGGCGAGCGCCAGACCGGCCACGCGCTGGAACGGGCGCCGCTCGCCGGCCGGCGGTTCCTCCGGCGCGCCCAGCAGCATCACGACGAAGAGGAAAAGGACGAGGATCGCGCCGGCGTAGACGAGGATTTGCGCCGCCGCCAGGAACTCGGCGCCGAGCAGCGCGTAGCTGACCGCGATGCAGAACAGCGTCACCACCAGCGAGAGAACGTTGACGACCGGGTTCTTGTGCGCGACCGCCGCGATCGCCGACACGACTCCGACCACGGCCACCAGGTAGAACACCGCCGCACCCATCATCGCCCCCCCGCCGGGACCCCGCGGGCTCCCGGTTTCCTGCGCGAAATCGCGGTCATCAGTCCGCCTGCGGCGTTCCGGCGCCCGGCGCCCGGTGCCCGGACCCCTGTCTTCATCGGATCCATCCCATCGCCATCGCCACGCCGACCCACACCAGGTTGAGGGTCGCGAGCGGGAGCAGCCCCTTCCAGCCGAGGCGCATGAGCTGGTCGTAGCGGAAGCGCGGCAGCGACCAGCGCACCCAGACGAACAGCCAGAGGAAGAACGCGAGCTTGATCCCGAACGCGACCAGCGAGAGCGCCAGCAGCGGCCACCCCGAGAAGCGGCTCATGCCGGGGAACGTCCAGCCGCCGAAGAACAGCGTCACGATCAGGGCCGACGCCGTCACCATGTTCATGTACTCGCTCATGAGGAACGCTGCGAACTTCATCGAGGAGTACTCGACGTGGTAGCCGGCGACGAGCTCGGTCTCCGCTTCGGCGAGGTCGAACGGCAGGCGGTTGGTTTCGGCGAACACCGCGACCACGAACACGATGCAGCCCAGGACTTGCGGGACGACGTTCCACTGCGGGATGGCGCCGAGCCAGAACTGCCCTCCCTGGCGCGCGACCACGGCATCCAAGCGCAGGGAACCGGTGGCGAGGAGCACGCCCAGCACCGCGAGCGTCATCGACAGCTCGTACGAGATGAGCTGCGCGGAGGAGCGCAAGCCACCCAGCAGCGAGTACTTGTTGTTGGAAGACCAGCCCGCGAGGACGATCCCGTACACGCCGAGCGAGCCGATCGCCAGGAGGAACAGCACGCCGACCCCGAGGTCCGGGGCGACCTCGAGGCCGCCCAGCGGTGCGCCGAAAACGGTGATGTCCTTCCCGGCGCCGAACGGGATCACGATGAACGTCAGGAGGGCGACGGACACCGAGATCATCGGCGCCAGCAGGTACAGTCCACGGTTGACGTTGGCCGGCGTCAGGTCCTCCTTGAAGAGGAGCTTGACCGCGTCCACGATCGGCTGGAAGAGCCCGAGCGGGCCGACGCGGTTGGGGCCGAGACGGTCCTGGATGAACGCGGCGCCCCGACGCTCCACCCACTCCATGACGGCGACCAGGGTCAGGACGGTGCCGGCGATGACGGCGACCTTCGCGGCGCTGACGGCGATCTCAGCCCACATGCTGGCGCTCCCGGAACGATTCGTGCGGCCGCGCCCCGCCGAGCTTCTCCCAGGCAAGGCCGGCGAACGCCTTGTCGCTTCGGACCAAAAGGGCGAACACGTCGGCGGGCGAGGCGAGGTCGAGAGTGGCGACGCCCAGTTCGCGAGCCAGCGCGGCGAGCGTGAGCCAGAGCGGCCGCGCCTCTCCGGGAGGGCCCCAAGGCGAGGCGATCGTCGGGCACGAGGGCGACATGGCGCCGGTCGCGGTGCGGTGCACCGCACCGGGCGCGGTGAACGCCTGGGCGAAGCGCTGCACGGCGCCGGCGGACGAGGTGAACGTCCCCTCGTTGCCGGCGAGCGACGCCGTCGGCAGGAGCCAGGCGGCGGCGTGCGCGGCCGGGTGCTCGCGGCGCGCCCACACGACGGTGGTCCCGACGCGCAGGAGCTGGAGCGCCTCCGGGCTGGCGAGGAACGGGTGCGCCCCGGGATCGAGGATGAGCGTGAGACCGGCGCCGCCGTAGAGGAAGCGCGAGAGGCCCTCGCCGTCCACGACGTGGAGCCCGAGGCGACGCGCGCCCGCCGAGTTGGGGTGAGGGTCGGTCGCGTGCAGCCACTCGCCCTTGCCGTTGCGCATCTTGCGCGGCTCGCCGGGCGCCACCGGGACCGCGATCTCGCCCTTGAGGTGCCGCCCGAACAGCTCCCGAGCGAGGAAGAGCTCCTCGTTGGAGAGGTTCGCCGAGGCGACCACCCGCAGCCCCGCGGCGCCCTTGAGCTCCGCGGCGATACCGGCCAGTGCCTCGCCCCAGCCGACGCGGACGGCCTGGCCGCCGGTCCTGTGCTGCGGGTCGAGGTACGCCTGCTCGTTGAGCGACTCGGCGAGGAAGCGGCCGTGGTCGCACAGCCAGGTGGCGTTGATCGCGGGGTTCTCCCGCGGCGTGAAGCGGTAGACGACGCGCTCGTGGTGGTCGATGAAGATGTTGCAGCCGATCGAGCACCCCGGGCACACCGACGGCGTCGAGAGCAGCTTCCACGAGCGCTTGCGGAAGCGGAACTCGCGCACGGTGAGCGCCCCCACCGGGCAGACGTCGGCGGCGCACGCGGACATCGGGTCCTCGAACGCCGAGCCGTCGAACGTGTCGATGAACGTGGAGTTGCCGCGGGACTTGTAGGTCAGGGCGGCGGTCCCCGAGATCTCGCGCGTGAATCGGATGCAGCGCGAGCAGTGGATGCACCGGTTCTGGTTCTGTATCACGTGCGGGCTGATCAGGCGGCGCTCGTAGCCGGGGAACGTGCGCCGCGTCTCGCCCATGTGGGTGGCGAACGCCAGGCCCTGCTCCTCCATCGAGTGGTCCTGCAGGAGGCACTCGCCGGCCTGGTCGCACACCGGGCAGTCGAGGGGGTGGTTGGCGAGGAGGAACTCCATCACCGCCTCGCGGGCCTCCCTGGCGCGCTCCGAGCTCTCGACCTTGACCACCATCCCGTCGGCGACCGGGGTGGCGCAGCCCAGGGCGAGGCGGGGCTGGCCCGCGATCTCGACCATGCAGATGCGGCACTGGCCGACCACCGTCAGGTACGGGTGGTAGCAGAAGTAGGGGATGGCGACGCCGGCGGCGCGCGCGGCCTCGATCAGGTTGGTTCCCGCGGCGACCTCGACCTCGTGTCCGTCGATCGTCAGTTTCGGCATGACCCGCTTCCCTCCTAGATCCCGAAGCCGGGACGGGGCCCGGCCCAGGGCAGCACCGGCTGCTTCTTCTGCGGGAGGGACGTGGCGGCCGCAATGCGGCGCTCGAACTCGGACCTGTACTTGTTCACGATGCTGGAGATCGGGAGGGCGAAGGCGTCCCCGAGCGGGCAAATCGTCATCCCGGCCGAGGAGAACCTGCAGATTCGCAGGAGCGTGTCAGGGTCGGCGGGGCGGCCGTGGCCGGCCACGATGCGGTCGAGGATGTCCATGCACCAGTCCGAACCCTCGCGGCACGGCGTGCACTGCCCGCACGACTCGTGGGCGTAGAAGTGGGCGACGTTGTCGGCGACCTCCACCATGTCCACGGTGTCGTCGAAGACGATGACGCCGCCCGAGCCGAGCATGGTCCCGGCCGCCGCGCAGGCGTCGAAGTCGGCCTTGGTGTCCACCTCGTCGGCGGTCATGATCGGGGCGGAGGAGCCGCCGGGGAAGAACGCCTTGAGCTTGCGCCCGCCGCGGACCCCGCCGGCGTGCTCCTCGATGATCTCGCGGAACGTCACGCCGAGGGGCAGCTCGAACACCCCGGGCCGGTTGACGTGACCGGAGACGCAGAACAGCTTCGGGCCGGTGTTCTTGGGGCGGCCGATCGAGGCGAACCAGGCGGCGCCGCGGACGATGATGTGCGGCACGCACGCGAGCGTCTCGACGTTGTTGATCACCGTCGGTTTTCCGAAGACGCCGACCACCGCGGGGAACGGCGGCTTGAGGCGCGGGAAGCCGCGCTTTCCCTCGAGCGACTCGAGCAGTGCCGTCTCTTCGCCGCAGATGTAGGCCCCGGCGCCGCGGTGCACCCAGACGTCGAGGTCGAAGCCGCTGCCCATGACGTTCTTGCCGAGGAAGCCGCGCTGCCGCGCGTCGGCGATCGCGTCCTCGAGGATCTTCGCCCAGCGCACGAACTCGCCGCGGATGTAGATGTAGGCGGTGTTCGCCTTGATCGCGAACGAGGCGATGGCCACGCCCTCGATGACCTGGTGGGGGTCGTACTCGATGATCTCGCGGTCCTTGAACGTCCCGGGCTCGGACTCGTCGGCGTTGCAAACGAGGTAGCGCGGGCCGGGGTGGTCCTTGGGGACGAAGCTCCACTTGCGCCCGGTTGGAAAGCCGGCGCCGCCGCGGCCGCGCAGCTCGGAGTCGAGCACTTCCTTGGTCACGGCGTCGGGCCCCATGCCGAGGGCCTTCTTCCAGCCCTCGTACCCTCCCGCCGCGATGTACGTGGCCATCGAGCGCGAGTCGGCGACGCCGCGGGCGCGCAGCAGGACCGGTTCCATTCAGCTCCTCCCCGCGAGCTCGTCGAGGATCGCGTCGAGCTTCTTGCTGTCGAGGTTCTCGTAGTAGTCGTCGTTGATCTGGATCACCGGCGCCTGCCCGCAGGCGCCCAGGCACTGGACGCCGACGAGCTGGAACGTGCCGTCCGCCGTCTTCTCGCCGAAGGAGATCCCGAGCCGCTCCTTGAGGTGGGCGACCAGCTCGCGGCCGCCGCACCAGGCGCAGGAGAGGGTGGTGCAGACCTGGAGAACGTAGCGGGCCGGGGGGGCGGTCTGGTACATCGTGTAGAAGCTCACCACGCCCTCGACGAACGCCGGGCTCTCGCCGAGACTTGCCGCGACAGCGCGGACGACTCCCGGGGAGATCCAGCCGAACCTCTCCTGGCAGAGCCAGAGCACCGGGAGGACCGCGGCGCGGCGGGTCGGGTAGCGCGACAGCAACTCCACGATGCGCGCCTCCATCGCGGCGTCGAAGGTCACGATCCGGAGTTCCTCCGACGCCACCGCCACGATCGGCCGCGTGGTCAAGACTCGCTCCCGCGGCGCGACCAGTCGAAGGCGCCCTCCCGCCACAGGTAGGCGTAGCCGACGGCCAACAGGATCAGGAAGATCAAGCCGTCGAGCAGCACCGCGGTGTTGCCTTCGGCGAGCAGGCCGCGGACCGAGACGGCCCACGGGAACAGGAACGCGACTTCGACGTCGAACACGATGAACACCATCGCCACCACGAAGAACCTGACCGACACCCGCTTGCGCGAGCTGTCGAGCAAGGGCATGCCGCTCTCGAACGTGTCCCGGGTGCGCGACCGGCCGAGGCGGCCCCGTCCGAGGAACGCCGTCAGGCCGACCATCGCCACCGCGACGACCGCCGCGAACGCAAAAGCAAGAACGACCGGGATGTATTGGGCGATCATCCCTTCCCCCCTCGTGCCCAAATTCACATGATCCTAGCGTTTTTTCAAAGACCAGGTCAAGCGCCGCCGGGACCGCTTTGTTTCCCCGATCCCAGCGGGTAGACTGCGCCGGCGTGGCCGCGGCCACGCGTGGAGGCCGCAATGGCGACGATCGCCCTCGATGCCAGTGACCGGAAGGAACTGCTCGCGCGCTTCCTGCGCTACGTGCGGGTCGATACCCAGTCGGACGAGAACTCGACGGCAAGCCCTTCGACCGCGAAGCAGAAGGACCTCGCTGCGATCCTCCGCGACGAGCTCGCAACGCTCGGGTGCGCGGACGCCGCGATGGACGAGTGGGGGTACGTGTTCGCGACCGTGCCGGGCAACGTGCCGCCGTCGCATCCCGCCGCCGCGAAGGTGCCGACGATCGGCCTGATCGCCCACATGGACACCTACCACGGCACGCTGGGCGCAGGCGTCAAGCCGCAGGTCATCGAGCGCTACCAGGGCGGCGACGTCGCCCTTCCCGGCGCCCCGCGCGAGGCGATCCTCTTCGCCGACAACCCCAACCTCGCCCGGTGCGTCGGGCACACGCTCATCACCTCCGACGGCACCACGTTGCTGGGCGCCGACGACAAGGCCGGCATCGCGGAGATCATGACCGTCGTGGCGTGGCTCGCGAAGCACCCCGAGTTCGTCCACCCGCCCCTCCGCGTCGGGTTCACGACCGACGAGGAAGTCGGGCGGGGCACCGAACACTTCGACGTGGCGGCGTTCGGCGCCAGGTACGCCTACACCCTCGACGGCTCGGACGTCGCCGAGATCGAGGACGAGACGTTCTGCGCGGACTCGGCGCTCGTGTCGATCGAGGGCCACGACGTCCACCCCGGGTACGCCAAGGGCAAGCTGGTCAACGCCCTGCGCGTGGCCGCCGCGATCGTGGAGCGGCTGCCCGTGGAGTTCCTGCCCGAGACCACCGAGCTGCGCCAGCCGTACCTGCACCCCTACGACATCCGCGGCGACGTCACCCGGGTCGAGGTCAAGTTCCTGGTGCGCGCGTTCACCGAGGAGGAACTCGTGGCGCGGGAGGACTCGCTGCGGGCGATCGCGCACGAGGTCGGCGCGGCGTACCCGGGTGCCCGCATTTCGGTCCAGGTGAAGGAGTCGTACCGCAACATGGCGTACAAGATCGCCGAGGACCCTCAGGTGCTCGACGTCGCCTTCGAAGCGGTGCGGAGGATGGGCCTGGAACCCGTTCGCCGGGCGATCCGCGGCGGCACCGACGGCGCGAGGCTCTCGTTCATCGGCCTGTTGACCCCGAACATCTGGGCCGGGGGTCAGAACTTCCACTCGGTCCAGGAGTGGGTCTCGCTCGACTGGATGGCCAAGGCGTCCGAGGTGTCGCTCCAGCTGCTGCAGGTCTGGGTCGAGCGCGCCGCCTCATAGCAGCGGGCTGCCCGCGCCGCGGTCAGAGGCCGGCAGCGGCGCGCGACGTCTGCAGGGTGGCGACGAACGCCTGGAACCCCGGGTGTCGCACCGGGTCCCACGCTTCGCTCGCCAGGCGGGCGAGCACGAACCCGCCGAGGAGCTGGCAGATCCAGAGCCGCGACAGCTCCGA
Organism: uncultured Acidobacteriota bacterium; assembly: GCA_963747245.1. Taxonomy (GTDB): domain Bacteria; phylum Acidobacteriota; class Thermoanaerobaculia; order Thermoanaerobaculales; family Thermoanaerobaculaceae; genus RBG-13-68-16. The sequence continues at coordinate 94,073 of CAVVEO010000006.1, read as the reverse complement.
CGGGGGCGCCGTGGCGACGAGCTGCTCGAGCGTGTGCAGCCGCCGGAAGTACTCGGTCATCCTCTCCCCGTATCGCTGCAGGAAGTCGCAGCCTGTGGCCTGGAGTTCCTCCTCCCGGCCGCCGGCCGCCGAAAGCAGTAGCTCGACCAGGAGCCCGCCCTTGAGGGTGAACCGCTGGATGTGGCGCTCGAGCTGGGCCTGGATGGCGTGCCCGTGCCCGACCGCTTCGGGCATGAGCTCCAGCATCATCGTCGCGAAGAGCCGGTTGCCCAGGTGGCGCAGCGTCGCCGCGATGATCGCCCCCTTGCTCGGGAAATAGCGGTAGAGCGCGGCCTCCGTGAACTCAAGGTTGCGCGCCAGCGCTGCGGTCGTCACGCCGCCGACGCCACGGGCCTCCGCGAGCTCGAGCGCGGTCGCGATGATCGCTTCTTCCCGGGCGGCGTGATCGCTCATTGCGGGAAGACTACATTATGGTGATTGAAATGGCAATACGTCACCGAAACGTAATCCGGACGGATCAGGACTTGCGGCCGCCGTTACGGCGTCATCGCCGCACGAGCAGGTCTGCGAGGTCCACCGCGCCGCGGCTCGCGGCTTTCAGGAGCCGCATGACCTCCTGGGCGTCGGCGATGCTGGTGGCCGCGTCCGCCATGGCTCCTTCGAGCAGCCTGCGCACGGCCTCGCGGCCCTCGGCCGTTCCCGGGGCGGCGGCGATCACCTCCCGGCACAGCTCGAACTCCTCGCCCTGAGGCGCCGGGCCCCGCCGCAGGCGTGCGAGCATGCCGCGCCAGCGCTCCTTCTCCTCCGAACCGGTCACTGCGCGAGTGTATCATCGGCGCCGGTGTACGCCCGGATCGCCTTTCCCACCGCGCTTCCCGACGCCCTCTCGTATCGGATACCGGAGGCGTTCGCGGCGATAGCGGTCCCCGGCGTCCGGGCGAGGGTGCGCCTCCGCGGCCAGCCGAGGGTAGGGTTGCTGGTCGAGGTCACGAGCGATCCGGGGTGCCCGCCCGAGAAGGTGCTGCCGGTCGAAGACGTGCTCGACCCGGAACCGATCGTCCCCCCGCACGTCCTCGACCTGATCCGCTTCGCCGCCCAGTACTACGCGGCCCCTATCGGGAGCGTCGTCCGCGCCGCGGTCCCCGGCGTGCTCCTGCGGGTGCCGCCTCCGGTCGTGCACGTCGGGCCCCGCGCCGGCGAGATTGCGGCGGGCGCCGACGAGCGCGAGAAGCGCCTCCTCGAGCGTCTTCTCGTAGCCGGGCGAATCTCGGTGGCGCGCCTGCGCGCCGAGGGGTGGGAGGCGAGCGAGCTCGCCGAGATCCTTCCGGCTCTCTCGCGCCGTCATGCGCTCAGGGTCGTGGAGCGCGCCGCCGGCGTCCCGCCCGGCGCCTCCGCTTCGGCGCTCGCGCTCGCCGATATGGCCGCCGAGGAGAGGGTCCGGCGCGTGGGACGGGCGCCGGCCCAAGCGCGGGTCGCGGCATGGCTGGTGGAGCTCGGCCGGCCGGCGCTGGAGGGGGAGCTCCTGAGCGCGTGCGGGTGCTCCCCGGGCGTCGTCGGCGAGCTGGTGCGCAAGGGCGTGCTGCGCCGCTTCCGTCAGGCGAGCCAGCGTCCGGCCCGGCGCTGGGAGTTGGCGCCGCCGCCGCCGCCGACGGAGCTCACCGCGAACCAGACCCGTGCGCTCGCGGCGCTGACCGCGGCCCTCGAACCGCGGGCGTTCCGGGCGTTCCTGCTGCAGGGGGTGACAGGCTCGGGAAAGACCGAGGTCTACCTGCGCTTCGCTGCCGCGGCGGCGGCGCGCGGCCTGCAGACCCTGGTGCTCGTGCCGGAGATCGTGCTGACTCCGGCGCTCGCTGGGCAGCTCGCACGCGGTTTCGGGGAGCGGGTGGCGGTGCTGCACTCCTCGATGGCCGAGGGCGAGCGCGCCGCCGCGTGGGAGCGCGCTCGCCGCGGCCAGGTGGACGTGGTCGCGGGCCCGCGCTCGGCGTTGTGGGCGCCCCTTCAGCGCCTGGGGGCGATCGTCGTGGACGAGGAGCAGGACGCTTCGTACAAGCAAGAGGAGGAGCCGCGCTACAACGCCCGCGACCTCGCGCTCACGCTCGGCCAGCGTCTCGGAGTACCGGTTGTGCTGGCGTCCGCGACGCCCTCGCTCGAGACGCTGGCCCTGGCGGCGCGGGGCAGGATCGGGGTGCTCGAGCTGCCGGAGCGGGTGGCCGGTGGCCGCTTGCCCGAGGTCGAGATCGTCGACCTCAAGGACGAGCCGCCGGAACCCGGCGAGCACGGGCAGCGCTTCCTGTCGCGCCGGCTGCGCGCTCTGCTCGAGCAGGCGCTGGCTCGCGGCGAGCAGGCGATCCTGCTGGTGAACCGGCGCGGATGGGCGCCGGTGTTGCTCTGCCGCGAGTGCGGGCACATGGCGGCGTGCCCCGACTGTTCGATCCCGGTGACCGTCCACCGCCGGCAGGGCGCGCTGGTCTGCCACTACTGCGGCTTCCGCCGGGCCGTCCCGGCGACGTGCCCGCGGTGCGGCGGGGAGTTGCTCGACCACGTCGGGGCGGGGACCGAGAAGATCGCCTCGCTGGTTCGGGGGTTGCACCCCGCCGCGGTCATCGACATCCTCGACCGCGACACCGCCCGGTCGCCCGCACAGCTCCTCGCGACGCTCGAGCGGTTTGCCGCGGGGGTGAGCCAGGTCCTGGTCGGGACCCAGATGGTGTCGAAGGGCCACCACTTTCCGGCCGTGACGCTCACCGGCGTGATCAACGCGGACAACCTTCTCGGCTTCCCCGACTTTCGCGGCGCCGAACGGACCTTCCAGATGCTCACGCAGGTCGCGGGGCGCGCTGGGCGCGGCGAACGGGCGGGCACGGTCGTGATCCAGACCTACCACCCCGACCACCACGCCGTCCAGGCGGTGCTCGCCCACGACCTCGCCGGTTTCGCCCGGGAGGAGCTGCGGTACCGCAAGGCGTTTCGCTACCCGCCGTCGGCGCGCCTCGCGCTCGTGCGCTTCGAGGCGGCGAGCGAGACGGCGGCGGTCGCCGCCGCGCAGGCGGCGGCAAGGTCGCTCGACCCGGCGCCGGAGGCGCTGCGCGTGATCGGGCCGGCCCCGGCGCCGCTGGCTCGGCTGCGCGGGAAGTGGCGGGTGCAGATGCTCCTGCTCGCGCCGGCGCGGGCGCCGCTGCGGGCCGCCCTGGCCGCGCTCACGGCGCTCCCGCTCCCGGGAGGCGTCCGCCGCGTCGTGGACGTGGATCCCCAGAGCACGGTGTAGGAAACGCGAGGTGGGCGGAATGATGGCCGGGGCGGGGCGTTTGGTCCGGGGAGGTGTCGCCTTGGAGGGACGCAGCGTCATCGGGACGCCCGGGGCTCGGTCTCGGTGCGTCGTGCGATGTGGGTCCATCCCGGCATATCGATTGCTTACACTGGAGGCGATGGGGGTGTGTCGATGAACGTGAACGGTTGCGCCGCACTCGGCATGTTCCTGGTCGCCGCGGCGGCGGTCGGTCAGGACAAGCCGGCCCGGCCGGCCTTCGTCAGCGACGTGGCCGTCAACAACGTGACCGTCGACGTGAAGGTCGTGGACGCCAGAGGCGTCCCGGTGGCGGGGCTGCGCCCGCAGGACTTCCGTCTCTTCGAGGACGGGAAGGAGCAGAGCCTCACCAATTTCGTCGCCGTGGCCGGGGGCCAGGTCGTCGCATCTCCCGACGCCGCCATCGTGGGCCAGCCGGAACCGCGGCAGGTCGTGCTGTTCTTCGACCTCTACCAGCTCATCGAACCGGACAAGCACGCGGTGGTCCGGTCGCTGCAAGACGCGATCGCGGCCGGGTTGCCGCCCGCTCAGACGATGGCCGTGGTGAGTTTCGACGGAACGCTGCGGGTCCACACGCCGCCCACCTCGAGCCGCGACAAGCTGCTGGAGGCCCTCAAGGCGGTGGACCACCTTCCCGCGACGGGGTTGCAGCGCCAGATCAAGCTGTCCACGTTCAGGACCGACGAACCCGGTGGCGGGGGCGGCTACGGAGGGTATGAGTACCGCCACACGCAGAACGAGGAGTACTGGAACGAGATGCGGCGGATCGTCGGGACCGTGCAGAGCGCGTTCGCCGCGGCGCTCGACCGTTTTGCGGTGGCGCCGGGCGCGCGCAAGGTCGTCGTGCTGATCTCGCCCGGGTTTCCGCGCGTGGAGAACGTCCCGATCTACCGGCTGTACGACTTCTTCCGCGACACCCCGCCGGGCGAGTACCGCAACGTCGGGCTGATCGAGCACGCGGCGCAACTGGCGAGCGAGCTCGAGTACACGGTGTACACGGTCGACCCGTCGGGGAGCAACCTCAACGACGTGGACGCGAGCCGCGGCCGGCCGCCGAGGTTCACCGACGTCGCCAACGTGCGGTTCTGGCGCGAGGCCGACCGCAAGGACAACCTGATCCGGGCGGCGGAGCTCACGGGCGGCGAGGCGATCTTCACCGCCGACGGCGGCGCGGCGCTGGCCGACCTGGAGCGGCTCACCGCCAGCTACTACTCGCTCGCGTTCCAGCCCGGCCACGCCGGCGACGGCAAGGAGCACGACCTGCGTGTCGAGGTGGCCGGCCGCCCCGAGCTGCAGCTCGCCTACCGCACGAGCTACGTGGACCGGCCCGCGGAGCAGCGCGAGGCCGAGCGGGCCCGCGCCGCGCTGCTGACGGGGGAGACCGCGAACCCGCTCGGCGTCGAGCTCGTCCTCTCCAAGCCCACCAGCAGGTTCCACTTTTCGGCCCAGGGGATGCGGTTGTACCGGATGAACGCGGAGGTGCGCATCCCATACGCCCGCCTGACGATGTTGCAGCGCGGAGACGTGGCCTGGGGACAGGTGCAGGTCGTCGTGGTCGCTTCCGACGAACGCGGCAACCTCTCCGACCTGGCCCACGCGCGCGTTCCCATCGAGATCTCGGCGGCAAAGCTCGAGGAGGCGCGGCAGCGGGGCTACTTCGCCTACCGGTTCGTCCTCGAGGTCGAGGGCGGCAAGCGCTCGGTCCGCGTCGGCGTGGACGACGTGCTCGCGCACACGACCTCGGCCGTCATCGCCGACCTCGACCTGTGAGTCCCCCCCGGGCGGCCGGCGGGCGCGCCGGCGCCATTTGCTAGACTCGAAGAGCTGGAGGACCGCTTGCACACGAGAGCGAAGTCGCTGCTGAACGTCCCGTTCCTGTTGCTGGCCGTGGCCGTGTTCGCCCAGACCATGCCGCCGGCCGAGAAGGTCGCGGTCGAGAAGGCCCCTGCCGCGAAGGCCCCGGTCCGGCAGATCGGGGGGCTCCGGTTCCTCGACGTGTCCGAGCTGACGGTCGTGAACGTGGACGTGTCGGTGTCGGACAAGAAGGGACCGGTGGTCGGCCTGGGCGCCGGCGATTTCGAGGTCTACCAGGACGGCAAACCCCAGCCGCTGACCAACTTCGCCGCGTTCACCCGGAAGGCGGAGGCCAAACCGGCGAAGGAGGCGCTGCCCGCCGCGACCCCAGCCGTGGCCGCAGCCGCGCCCGCTGCGCCGGCGACGCCGGCCCCGGCCGGGCAGCGCGAACCCCGCTTCATCGCGTTCTACGTGGACAACGAGAACCTGATGCCGTTCAACCGTAACCGGGTGCTGACGAAGATGACGGACTGGATACGGGACAACCTGGCCCCTCCCGACCAGGCGATGGTGGTGTCGTATCAGCGCAGCATGAAGATCCTGCAGCAGTTCACCTCGGACCCGGACGAGATCGCCGTCGCGCTGCAATCGGTCCGCAAGTACGTCGGCGGCCGCCCCGACCTGCTCAGCAGCCGCAAGCGGGTCGAGGACTACATCGCGCAGAATACCGGCCAGGGCTCCGGCAGCACCGACGCCAACGCCTACTACGAGGCGATGGACGAAGCGCGCGGTTTCGCGAAGGAGCAAAGGAACAACCTGACCTTTACCGTGCGGGCGCTGCAGGACCTGGTCAGCATGATGAGCGGCCTGCCGGGCAAGAAGGCCGTCATCTACCTCTCGGACGGTCTTCCGATGACGCCGGGAGCGGAGCTGTTCTACGAGATCCAGGACGCTTTCAACTCGCCGAGCGCGATCTCGGAATCGCACGAGTTCGACTCGACCGACCTGTTCGACAGCCTGGTCCGGACGGCTACGGCGTCGGGCGTGACCTTGTACACCATCGATGCCAGGGGGCTCGAGTCCGACCTCGGCATCGAGGCCGAGAACAGCCAGCCGCGCTCGTCCCTCGCCGCTTCGATCGCCACGAGCAACTTCCAGGACTCGCTGGTCTACATGGCGGACCGGACGGGCGGGATCGCCGTCCTCAACGCCAACGACCCGACGCCAGGCCTCGAGAAGATCGCCAACGACATCGAGACCTACTACTCGCTCGGGTACCGGCTCATCCCGTCCGGCGAGGACCGTTTGCACCGCATCACGGTCAAGCTCAAGACGCATCCGGAGTACAAGCTCGTCTACAAGCGCACCTTCATCGAGAAGTCGCTCCCGACCCGCATCGGCGACCGCGTCATGAGCGGGCTGGCGTTCGACCTCAACGACAACCCGCTCGGCATCGAGCTCAAGGTCGGGACCCCTGCGCCGGCCGACAACGGCCGCTGGACGCTCCCGGTCGAGGTCGACGTGCCGTTCGACAAGGTCGCGCTGATTCCGGACGGCGAGGACCTCGTCGGGTACGTGATGGTCTACTACGCCGCCCGCGACGACGAGGGCAAGCAGTCGGACCTGGAGCACACCGAGCACGCCGTCCGCATCCTGGCGGCCGACTATCAGAAGTCGCACCACGAGCCGATGACCATCTCAACATCGCTCCTGGTCAACCCCGGGAGATACCGGGTCTCGGTCGGGGTGCGGGACGAACTCACGAACCAGGCCGGGTATGCTCTTGCAAGGGCGTCCGTTCACCCGGAGGACCAGCAGTGACCCGCGCCGCAGCGGGTTGCGCGGCGCTCGCCGTCGCCCTGGCTGCGTCCGGCGCGGGAGCCGCCGGGGTCGTCGCCCCGACGCCGGGACCCGCCGCGCGCGCCGGAAGCGCGATCGACCGCGCGTGGGACCAGGTCACGGACAGCGTCGGCGAGGCCCTCCTGGTGACGCGCATCCGCGTCGCTTTGCTCAATCGCCTCAAGGAAGACGGGTTGCGGGTGTCGATCGCGACGCACGACGGGGTCGTTGACCTCTCCGGCGCGGTGAAGAACCGGTCGAGCGTGGAGCTGGCGGCGCGGGCGGCCGCCTCGGTCAAAGGCGTGCGCTCGGTCCGCAGCCGGGTGACGCTGGCCGACGGCACGCAGGGGCCGGAGCCGCCGGTGGCGCGCGTCGTCGGGACCGTCGAGCGCTCGGTTGGGGACGCGCTGCTCGAGGCCAGGGTCAAGGGGCGCTTGCTGGAGCAGCTCGGCAAGGTGGCGTTCAAGGTGGACGTGGACGCCGCCGACGGCGTCGTCACACTGTCCGGCGCGGTTCCGGACGCCGCCCGCAGGAAGCTCGCGGCGGACATCGCCCGGGCGACCTCGGGCGTGAGGGACCTCCGCGACAGGCTGGCGGTCAAGGAATAGGGCCGAGGAAAGAGGTCGATAGCGGACGGCGGGAACGCCGGCTTTTGTGGGCTTTTCTGTTCAGCTTTCTCGCTTTCACCCTTCCCCTTTGGCTTTCGGCGCTTCCCGGTCAGGCGTAGAATGATGGGAGTTTCCGGGCGCCAGAGGCCAGGGAGGATCCCCCCATGGACGTCAATCTCGAGCCAGATTTCTTGCGGGTGACGGAGAAAGCCGCGATCGCCGCGGCGCGCACCATGGGCTACGGCGACCGCAAGCACTCGGACAAGATCGCCGTGGAAGCGATGCGGCGGGAGATGGACTCCCTCGCGATCAACGGGAAGATCGTGATCGGAGAGGGGGAGCGCGACAAGGCGCCGATGCTGTACGTCGGCGAGAAGGTCGGCGCCGACAAGGACGGTGCCCTCGGCTATCCGGAGATCGACATCGCGGTGGACCCTCTCGAGGGGACGAACCTGTGCGCCACAGGGTCCAACAACGCCATCGCGGTGCTCGCGGCGGCGAGCAAGGGCGGGCTGCTGTACGCCCCCGACATCTACATGCAGAAGATCGTGGTCGGCCCCACCGCTCGCGGCTGCATCGACATCGACGCGCCGGTGAAGGACAACCTCGCGCGCATCGCCAAGGCGTTCGAGCGCGACGTCGAGGACCTGACGGTGGTCGTGCTCGACCGCGCCCGCCACGAGCAGCTGATCTCCGAGATCCGCGCCGCGGGCGCACGGGTCAAGCTGATCTCGGACGGCGACCTCTCCGGCGGCGCGTCCACCGCGATTCGCGGCACCGGCATCCACGCCCTGATGGGCATCGGCGGCGCCCCGGAAGGCGTCATCACCGCCGCCGCGATCCGCTGCCTCCACGGCGAGATGCAAGGCCGGCTCGTCGTGCTCGAGGACTGGCACCGCCGCCGCCTCGAGGAGATCGGGATCACGGACCACAACCACGTCTACACCGAGAGGGAACTGGCCTCCGCGGACGACGCGCTGTTCGTGGCCTCGGGCGTGACGAAGGGCGACCTGCTCGAAGGCGTGCGCCTGTTCGGCGGCGGGGTGCGCGTGGCCTCGGTGATCATGTCGCTCGCCACCCGCACCGTCCGCTTCATCGACTCGGTCTACATGGAGGAGGACGGCATCCTCGAGGTGATGAGGTGAGGCCGGAACCCCCGCCGCGCTGATGCCCCCGCTCGGGCGCCGGACCCGGGGTCCGCGGTAGAATGCCGCGCCGCCGGGCGGCAGCGCCGGCGACGGCCCGAAAGGAGAGGTGCAACGTGTCAAGCCCGCTGGACAAACTTGAGCCGCGCCTGGTCTGGAAACATTTCGATGCCATCCGCCAGATCCCGCGCCCGTCGAAGCACGAGGAGAGGATCGCCGAGCACGTCGTCGGCTGGGGAAGGTCGCGCGGCCTCGTGACCGAGCGCGACGGCGTCGGCAACGTCCTGGTCAAGGTGCCGGCGACGCCCGGGCACGAGAAGGCCCCGGTGATCGTCCTGCAGGGCCACCTCGACATGGTCCCCGAGAAGAACTCCGACGTGGCGTTCGACTTCGAGAAGGACGCGATCCAGGTGCGGGTCGTGGGGGACCACGTCTACGCGACCGGCACCACCCTCGGCTCGGACAACGGCATCGGCGTGGCCACCGCGATGGCCGTCGCCGAGGACCCCGAGGCGGTGCACGGACCCCTCGAGTTGCTGTTCACGATCGACGAGGAAACCGGGCTCACCGGCGCGATGCAGCTCGATCCCAAGCTGCTGGCCGGGCGCACGATGATCAACCTCGACACCGAGGAGGACGCGGCGCTCTACATCGGGTGCGCCGGCGGCGCCGACACGCACGCGGAGTTCACGGTGACCCGCGAGGACGCCCTGCCGCGGACCCTGCCCGTGCGCATCTCGGTGCGGGGCTTGCGCGGCGGCCACTCGGGCGTCGACATCCACGAGAACCGCGGCAACGCCCTCAAGTTCCTCGTGCGCACGCTGGCCGCCGTCCGGCGGAGCGGGGTCGAGTTCGGAATCGTGTCGGTCGCGGGCGGGAGCAAGCACAACGCGATCCCGCGCGAGGCCGACGCGGTCGTGCGGGTCGCCGCCTCGAGCGAGGGCGCGCTGCAGGCGGCCGTGGGCGACTGCGCGGGCGTCCTGCGGGAGGAGTTCGGCGAGATCGACCCCGGCCAGCGCTTGGAGTGCGTCGCGCTCGAAGACCGGCCTGACAACCGCAAGGTCTTCATCCGTTTCGACAACGATCGGGTCGTCGACGCCTTGCTGGCGTGTCCGCACGGGGTGCTGGCGATGAGCCGGGCGGTGCCGGGCCTCGTCGAGACGTCGAACAACCTCGCGGTCGTGACGACGGAAGGCAACGCCGTCAAGGTGGTGACGTCGAGCCGGTCGTCGGTGATGCCGTCGCTCAAGGCGACCACCGAGCAGGTCGGGGCCGCGTTCAAGCTCGGCGGCGCCGCGGTCGAGCACCTCGACGGATACCCCGGGTGGAAGCCGAACCCGACCTCCCCCGTGCTCAACTGCGCCCTCAAGGTGTTCGAGCGCGACTTCGGAAAGAAGCCGGCGGTGAAGGCGATCCACGCCGGCCTCGAGTGCGGCCTGATCGGGGAGAAGTACCCCGGGATGGACATGGTCTCGATGGGGCCGCAGATCGAGTCGCCGCACTCGCCCGACGAGCGCGTGCAGATCTCGACGGTGGACAAGTTCTACCGCCTCCTCACCGCGACGCTGAAAGAGCTGGCGTAGGCCTCGCGCGCGCCCCGGCAGGACCCCCGGGAAGCACAGGCCGGGGGTCTTTGCCTTCTTCAGCGTTCAGACGGACAGCTCGCCGCGCAGCACGGTGACGGCGCGGCCGCCGAGGAAGACGCGGCGGCCGGCGACGCGAACCTGCAGGGCGCCGCCACGGGCCGACGCCTGGTAGGCCGACAGCTCGGTCTTCCCGAGCCGGGCGGCCCAGAACGGCCCGAGGCAGCAGTGGGCGGAACCGGTCACCGGGTCCTCGTCCACGCCGACGGCGGGGGCGAAGAAACGGGAGACGAAGTCGTACCCCGGCGTGCTCGCCGGCGCGGTCACGATCACCCCCCGCGCTTTCACGGTGCGAAGCAGGGCGAAATCGGGCGCGACCGCGCGCACCGCCGCCTCGCCGTCCAGGAGCACGAGGTAGTCGAACTGGTTGCGGCCGAGGTACGACGGCGTCACGCCCAGCGCGCGGCAGAGGTCTTCAGGGGGCTCGGCCGGCTCCTCCGGTTTGGAGGGAAAATCGAGCTCGATGAGGTCGCCGCGGCGCGCGGCCCGCAACTCGCCGCTGGCGGTCGCGAAGCGGGCGGTTGCCTCGGGCGCGAGGATCCCTTCCTCCCACAGGACGTGGGCGGATGCGAGCGTCGCGTGCCCGCACAGCGCCACTTCGACCGCCGGCGTGAACCAGCGCAAGGAGAAGCCGGTGTCACCCCCCGCCAGGAACGCGGTCTCCGAGAGGTTCATCTCGCGGGCCACGGCCTGCATCCAGCGCTCCTCCCGGGGCCCCGTCAGGAGACACACGGCGGCAGGGTTTCCCGCAAACGGCTCGGCCGTGAACGAGTCGACCTTGAACGCGCGAATGCCCATGATCACTCCTGGGCGGCCCCGGCCGCGGCAAGCCCCTCACAGGCGGCTTCGGCGACGAAGCGGACGAGCTTCCTGCACACCTCGGAGTTCACCCGGTCGAGTTCCGCCTGCGGGTTCTCGCGGTTGAAGTCGAGCCCCGTGAGCTTCCGGCACTCGGTGGTGCCGAACGCCGCCTCGAACCGGCGCACGATCGTCCCCGCGGCCAGGTACGCGCGCTCCTTCGACCCATGGTCGTCCGGAAAGCTCCGCCCCAGTCGCAACCCCACGGCGATCGCGGCGCCGGTGAGGCAGCCGCAGGTCAGGCCGGTGCGGGCGATCCCGCCGCCGAGGGCCGCCGCGGTCCGCTGTGGGCCGGCCGGCGCGCGCCCGTCGTCCGGGGCGAGCGCCAGCACCATCGCTTCCGCACAGCTGTACCCGCGGTCGAACTGCCAGACCGCCGTGTCCGCGACCTTCGAGAGGTTTGAGACGTCCTTCGCCATGCGCGCCTAGTCCACGATGAACAACCTGGCGCCGGTCGTCGTTCGGGACCGGTGCGGCGCGGCGCCGTCGGCCACCTGGTAGCTCTGTCCGGGCCGCAGGACGTGTTGCTCGCCGTTGGCGAGCTCGGTGAGGAGCTCCCCTTCGAGCACGAGCAGGACGTGGCCGCGCTCGCACCAGTGGTCGGCGAGGTAGCCGGGGGAGTACTCCACCATTCGAACGCGGACGTTGCCGGCCTCGACGGTGCGCCAGAACGCGACTCCGGTCGCGCCGGGGTGCTCGGTCGCCGGGAGACCGGCCCAGTCCGTCGTGCCGAACCCGAACCCCTCGAGCTTCATCTGCGCCTCCGGTTCTCGCGTCGCGTCGTCTTTGAACTCGTCCACCTTGACTCATCACTGGATTGCGGAGCGTTTCGACCGCTCCAAAGCGCGGACGTCGCGCCTCGCCTCACGTCCCCACCGCCTCCTCGCAACAGCATTTCGAGGCGGTCTTACCGCGCCCGAGGAACTCCCGCAGGACGGCGCCGAGGCGCCGCACGCCCTCCTCGATGCGGTCGGGGGGCATGTTGGAGAAGTTGAGCCGCATCGTGTTCTCGTGGCCGCGGTTGGGGAAGAACGGGCCGCCGGGGACGAACGCGACGTTGCGCTCGATGCAGGCGAGCAAGAGCTCGCGGGCGTCCACGCCCTCGGGCAGCTCGACCCAGAGGAAGAGGCCGCCGGCGGGCCTGGTGAAGCGCACGCCGTCGGGCATCTCGCGCTCGAGCGCCCGGATCATCGTCCGTCGCCGCGCGCCGTAGATCGCGCACGCCCGCTCGATGTTGGCGCCGAGGTCGTAGTCCTGGAGGTAGCGCGCCACCTGCATCTGGGCCAGCGTGGCAGTCTGCAGGTCGGCGCCCTGCTTGGCCAGAACGTACTTCTCCAGCAGCGGGCGCGCGGCCGCGACCCAACCGATGCGCATGCCGGGGCAGAAGATCTTCGAGAACGTGCCGAGGAACACCACCAGGCCGCTCTCGTCGAGCGACTTGATCGCGGGCAGGGGAACGCCCTCGAACCGCACCTCGGCGTACGGGCAGTCCTCGACGACGGGGATCTGGCGGCGCCGCGCGATCTCGATGAGCGCGTGCCTGCGGGCGAGCGACCAGGTCCGGCCGGTGGGGTTCTGGAAATCGGGGATGACGTAGACGAGCTTGACCCGCGGCTCGCGGTCCAGGATCGCGTCGAGCTCCCCGGGGATCATGCCGTCGTCGTCGGTGGGCACCTCGATGAAGCGCGGCCGGTAGGCGCGCAGGGCGTTGATCGCGCCGAGGTAGGTCGGGCTCTCGCACAGCACCACGTCGCCGTCGTCGAGGAAGACCTTCCCGGTGAGGTCGAGGCCCTGCTGCGACCCGCTGGTGATCAGCACGTCGTCGGCGTTCACCATGGTGCCGAGGGTGGCGTTCATGTGGCCGGCGACCCACCGCCGCAACGGGGGATACCCCTCCGTGGTTGAGTACTGCAGCGCGTGGGCGCCCGACTCCGCCAGCACCCGGTTCGTGACCGCGGCCAGCTCCTCGGCCGGGAAGGTCTCCGGGGCCGGCAGCCCGCCCGCGAACGAGATCACCTCCGGGCGCTGCGTGAGCTTGAGGATCTCCCGGATCTCCGAAGCCTTCATCTCGTTCATCCGCTCCGCGAATCGGACTGCCATCGAAACCTCCTTGCCGCGCCGCGCCCTCGGGGGTCGTGGCGATCGGGTGCGTCATACGATGGGCGGCGTCGCTTCCCCCTGGTGCATGCCGGCGCCCGGCCGGCGGACGGCCGCCCGCAGCGCTCCCATGAGGCGGGCGACGCCGGGTCGGATCGCCTCCGCCGGAGGGAACGTGAAGTTGAGCCTGAGGTGGTTCGCCCCCGGCTCGTCCGGGAAGCAGGCGTCGCCGGGCAGGTACGACACGCGCTGCTCGGCGGCCCTCGCCAGCAGCTGCGACTGGCGGATCGGGTCGGGGAAGCGGCACCAGAAGTAGAACCCGCCCTGCGGTTTCGTCCAGGTCACGCCGGCCGGCGCCTCCTCGGTGAGCGCTTCGTGCATGAGGTCGCGCCGGCGCGCGTATTCGGGCCGGACCAGCTGGAGATGGCGCGCGTAGTGTCCGCCCCGGATCAAGCGGTCGACGAGGAACTGCCCCGCGGTCGAAGAGTGCAGGTCCATCGCCTGCTTCGCCAGCGCGAGCTGGCGCGCGGCCGGCCGCGGCGCCGCGAGCCAGCCGATGCGGAGACCGGGGAACAGCACCTTCGAGAACGACGACAGGTAGATCACGTAGCCGTGCTCGTCGAGCGCCGCGAGGGGAGGCACCGCCTCGCCCTCGTAGCGCAGCTCGTAGTAGGGGTCGTCCTCCAGGATCGGAACCTGGAAGCGGTAGGCCAGGTCGAGCAGGCGCCGCCGCCGCTCCAGGCTCATGACCGCGCCCGACGGGTTCTGAAAGGTGGGAAGCGTGTAGATCAGCTTGGGGCGCTGGCGGGCGAGCAGCGCCTCGAGGACGTCGGTTCGCATCCCGTCACGGTCAGTGGGGACCCCGAGCAGCCGCGCCTGGGCGCGCCGGAACACCTGGAGCGCGCCGAAGAACGACGGCTCCTCGACCACGACCGCGTCGCCCGGCGCGAGGAACACCCGCGCCGCGAGGTCGAGCCCCTGCTGCGAGCCGGAGGTGACCAGGACCTCGGCCGGCGAGTACCGGATGCCGCGGGCGATCATGAGGTGGCAGAGGGCCTCGCGGAACTGGGTCAGCCCCTCCGTCGGGCTGTGGAGCAGCATCTGCGGGCCGACCTCGGCGGCGAGCTCGTCGAACACCGCGCGCAGCGTCGCGAGTGGGAGCAGCTCGGCCGCCGGCAGGCCCACCGAAAACGTGGTCACGTCGCTGCGCTCGGCGAGCGCCAGGAGGTCGCGCAGGAGGGGGTCCTGCATCTCGATGGCGCCCTCGCGCACGAACTGCCGCCACGGCAGCGGCGGCACGTCGCCACCCGTTGCCGCGGCGCGCGTGCGGGCCAGCACCGACGTCCCGCGTCCGACGTGTGCGTCCACCAGCGCATCGGCCTTGAGCTCGCGGTACGCGGCGAGCACGGTGCTGCGGTTGACGGCGAGCGCTTCGGCAAGCCGCCGCTCGGGGGGAAGGCGGAACCCCTCGGGGAGCTTGCCCGACAGGATCAGCTCCCGGATCCCGGTGCTGATCTGGAGGTAGATCGGAACCGCGGACTCCCTGTCGATCCGGATGTCCACCGCCGCGCCCCTCTCGCCTGCAAGCCCCTCGGTCCAGGAATTGGACCGATCCTAGTGCCAGTTTAGGCCCCATTTGCCGGGTTTCAACCTCCAATTTATAGCCAGCCATTACCAGCCAATTGCCGTCGTCCGGGAAAGCAGACGGCAGGGCCTCGTCTGCAAACGAGTGAACAGCGAGGCGAAGCGGTGTCCTTTCGTAGGGAGGAACGAGTAGAAGCGTAAAGACTTGCAGTTCGCCCGCGTCGACGTTGGATCGCGAGGCCAGCGATGGTGCGCGAACACAGCGGGCGGCTCGGGGCGGTCGTGACGGCCGATGGGGGTGGTCGGACCGGCCGGACGGGACGGTTGGCCGAGCGGCCCGACATGGCATCTCGTCACGGTCGCCGGCGCACCAGGGGCAACCTGGCTTGGGTCCTCGCCCTGGCGGTCTGTTGGCTTCCGGCCATCCCTTCGGGTGCCGTGGGCGGCGATCCGGACGTTGCGTCCGTTCGCGTCGCTTTCGTGTCGCCCTCGGCCAGCGGCCGCTTGGCTTCGAGGCCTCGCGTGCGGGGTCTCCTGCCGGACCCGGTCGCGCGGCGGCTCGCGCTCGCATTCCCGTTTGCAATGGAGACGGTACGGGCGGTCCCGGGGTGCCGGGCGCTCTTCGATCGGCTGGGCGGCGACGGCGTCGCGGCGCTCGCCAGCACCCGCTACTCTCCGGCGGCCTCGATCGGGGCGGAAGGCGCTTGCCGGCATGGCATCGCGGCCTTCACCGTGGTCCGGAGCCCGCTGAGTTACCTGTGCGCCGCCTACGGGACGCTCGACACGCGCGGTGCGGCGGCGACTCTGATCCACGAGGCCCTGCATTACGCGGGGCTCACGGAACGCCCGTCGGATCCGCGGGGTCTCAGCACCAGCGAGATCAACCGGATGGTCAGGACGCAGTGCGGCCTCTGAGGAGGCAGGGAGAGGAGAGACGGCGATGCCGACCTACTTCTGCGTGTACTGCGGCCGGATGACGATGCACCTCAACATCCAGGCGGCAGCCGCCGCAGCCCAGGTGACGCGGACGACGATGTACAACTGGATCCGGCGCGCGTTGGTCCACTGCGTCCATCGGCCGAGCGGCCGGTCGTTCGTCTGTGAGCCCTCGCTGCTGGTTTCCGAGGTTTTCAAGGGGCAGGCGCCCGCGTCGCGCGGGCCGTTCCACACCATCCAGATTCACCACCTCCGGCCGCAGAGGCACCCATAGCGCCGGGAAGGTGGCCTGCGGGCCGGAGGCGATCATCCCGTCCGGCCCCGGGAATCCCGCTCTTCGTCGCCGGTGGCGGCGGCGATTGACCTCGACGGTGACCTCTCCTTGGCCGAGCTAAGGGGAGAGGTCCAGCCGAGGTCACCCGGATCGTCGTCTCACTTGAAAATTTGTGAAACGGGTCTTATTTTCTCTACAGAACGCGACAGATTGAAGCAGTCAGGCCGGGAACGATGTAACCCGTGGGGTGCTCGCTGCCAGGGGCTTCACGAGCGGCCGGCCGATCGTGAGGCCCTGACGGCGGCGGAGGTCGGTCGGCTCGTCGAGGAAGGCTGCGATCTATTGAAGCGTCAGGAGGGGAGTGTGGCGCCAACCTACTTCTGTCCCTACTGCGGAAAGGAAACCCGGCACCTCAACGTCAGCAAGGCCGCCGAGGAGGCCCAGGTCACGCGGACCACCGTGTACGCCTGGATACGCAAACGCGAGGTGCACTGCGTGCACCGGCCGAGCGGGAGGACGTTCATCTGCGCGCGGTCGCTGCTCGTCAACGACGACTTCCTCGGGCAACCGGCCATCTAGCGGCAGTACCTCGCGGCCCAATCGCTTCGTGTGCGGGATCGCCGGGCTGTGCGATGGATCAGGCCGTCCTGACCGTCCGCCTGCCGCGACGCCCGGACCGCCGGCAGGCGACTCCCGCCGGGCACGAACGGGCGGCCCGCCTGAGCCGGCTCCGCGGCCCCACCGGGATCCCCTATTTCAATGCCAACCCCATAGAGGTCAATGTCTTTGGCCCCCCTGGCAGCCTCTGGCCGCGAAGCCCAGGGCAACCAGCGGCACGGGATCTCGTACTGAGTGACAGGTCTGACCGCCGGTGCGCGCTGGCTGGGTCCAGGCAACGTGGTGGATAGTGGCATGGTGAAGACCACTCGCCCGATCGGGCCGTGTGAGTCGGCGATCGCTGCGGAAGCTCGAGCTCTTCCCCGCCTGATGGGGACCTCGACCTGGTGGCTTCGAGCGTCCCTGGTATGCCTGGTGGCTCCAGCAGCCGCATGTTCGAGCTGGCGGGGGAACCTCGACCGTCCAAAGATCACGCCTGATGAGCTTCTTGCGGGGACCTCTCTCGGTGCGGCAGCTGACGCACCGGCCTCCGTCGTCAAGGAACGGGAGGTGCTCGCTCTCACTTCCGAGATGCGGAAGTTCCTCGATGCCCACGTGGACCGCAGGGCCGGCGCCGAGCTCAAGCTGAGACAGCTGGTCCTCGCGATCATAGACGCGCGCACCTTCGGGGTGGTGTACGACGACCGGACCCGCACCGCCTCCGAGACGTTTCGCGCCAGGCGGGGCAACTGTCTCTCGTTCTCCAATATGTTCGTCGCCATGGCTCGCGAGGTGGGCCTGCTCGCCGAGTTCGAGGAAGTCGATACTCCGCCCGACTGGACGCTCAACAACGAGACGTACGTTCTCAACCAACATGTCAACGTGCGCGTGGACCTTGGGCAGGCGGGCGTGCGGGTCGTGGACTTCAACATCGCCGATTTCAGGGCCAGCTACGAGATCCGGACGATCTCCGACGCACGGGCGCTGGCCCACTACTACAACAACATCGGGGTCGAGCGCATGCTCGCGGGCGACACGGCCTCGGCCCTTGCGTGCTTCCGCACGGCACTAGCCGAGGTCGACCGCCGTTTCCCACCGGCTTGGACCAACCTTGGCACGCTGTACATGCGAAACGAGCGTCCCGTCCAGGCCGAAGCTTCGTATCTGCAGGCTTTGAAAGAGGACGAAGGTGATCTCGTCGCGATGAGCGATCTGGCCCGGCTCTATCAGCGGATCGGCGAGCCGGAGCGTGCCGCCGCGTACCGGAAGAAGGTGGTCCGTCACCGGTGGCTCAACCCCTACTATCGCTACGACCTCGCCCGCCAAGCGTACGCCGCGCAGCGCTACGACGAGGCCATCGGCCTTCTCAAGTATGCGATCCGCCAGCGGCCGAAGGAGGACCAGTTCTGCCATCTGCTGGGGTTGAGCTACCTCGGGGAAGGGGATGTGCGCGAAGGTCGGCGCTGGCTGGCCCGGGCCGAGGAGATAGCCGCGACCTACGCCGTGGAGCGCAAGAACTCCTCGCCCGAGCTCTCGTTGAAGTGAGGCGCCCATGGGATCGACGGCCGAAGCCCGCGCGGCTGGCGCCGGGGCGGGGGACACGGGTGAGAGGCTCGGTTGGGGGGACAGGCGACTACTGGCAGCGGGTCGAGTCCCACGTTGCGACTCCGGCCTGCAGGCCGTCCAGGTCCTCGGCAAGCGACGCGTACTTACACTGCGCGCTGCCGTGCTCTCGGATGCAGGTATCGATGGAGGCCCTCGATTCACTGTCACGATCCGCCATGGTGACGTTCTTCAGCTCGACGTCGAACGCACCCTCACCGTCGGTGAGGAGGCGCAATTCGATGGAGGCGGAGAAGTCCCTCGATCCGTGTGGGGAGAAGAATAGATAGAAGGGAACGGGAGACCCCGGGTCCTTGTCGGTGTGAGTGCTCGTGATGGGGAACATGTAGCCACCGACATTACTGCAACGGTTGGCCAGAATGCTAAACCCCACGGCCTTCGCGGTAGGCGGCATGTCGATATTGAGCGCGATGAACGTGTCCGCGTACCGCAACGTCTTCCATTCGCTGCTGCTGAAGTGCCGGTCCCATCGTCCATCGCCTGGAGTCTCGAGGCGCCCACAGCCGTCGTGCAAGGAGAGGACCCTGAGGGACGTGCATCCGCCTCGGGCGCACCAACAGACGGGTTGCTGGGGACCTACTGGGAGATTGGCATTGCCCGCGTCCGATACTCGGGAACCAAGAAGAAGGACGACGCCTTGGGCCAGGGGATCCTCATACCAAGGCAGATTGGCCTCCTTGGTATACCTGTTCCACCTACGGGGCAAGTTCGGGAACCTTTCGAGCCGCGCAGTGATGCGCAGCCTGCGCTCCGGAGTCGGGTTCGGAGGAGAGGCGACGTTCGAGACTGCGCTGCCCTCCGCCTGGCGGGCAAGGTCGGCTGCGGTTACGCAGTCAGGCACGCCCTCCTTCCTCAGCGCGAGAACGTCATCCGGGGAAAGTGGTGTGACGCTGGTGGCCGCCTCGACGTAGGCGAGAAGGACCTCGACCGCCGCACCGCCGAGATGGAGCTTCAGGATGCCGTCCTTTGAAGCCGGCGTCTGCGCAGGCGGCTCGGTGAGCACGGGAGGCGCAGCGAAGATCGCGATCAGCAGTGTGAGGTCGAATACGGTTGTTCGCGGGAACATCTGGGACCTCCTCGACGGGGCGACAACGTCTCCGACCGCCAGATGTGGGTGACGACCCGACGCCTGCACGACATGGCAAGAGTCTACTCGATGTCGGACGGGCGGATTCCAGCCGAGGACCGTGGGAGCGACCTCACGGGGTGAACGGCGGGGACGTACGGCTGCGAAGGGCACTCGGGCGCCGCGGCAGCAGCCGTGGAGCGCGAAGAAAAAGGAGCGGTCCCCGCAGGGACCGCCCCCTCGCTGCCGTCGTGTCGCGGGACTAGAAGTTGAACATCAGGCTGGAGTGGATGTATCGGCCGGCGTAGTCATACGTGCCTTGGAAGCCGGCATTGTTGCCGCCGAGTCCCCAACCCCACCCCATCGGGGGTTCCTTGTCGGCGATGTTGTTGACGCCGATCATGAAGTTGGCCACCTTCCCGAACTTGTAGGCGAAAGCGAGGTCAACGTAGTGATAGGCGGGGAACTTGTCGGCATGGAGCGCCGCGTAGTACGGGACGAACTCCGGGTTGGCGAGCGCCGCCTGGTCGCTGCCGAACTCTTGCTTGACGGCACCGATCATGCGCCACCCGACGGTGAACGTCGCCGGGCCGGTCGTCCACGAGGCGCGGAAGAGGTGCCGCCACTTGGGAGATGGGGCCGGGGCGCACGACTCGCCGTAGAGACCGGCGCAGTCGTAGGAGTAGACGCCGGTGTCGACGAACACCTTCCTGGCGTACGAGCCGATGAGGCTGAAGTCCAGCAGGCTGTTGCCCATCGGCACGCTCCAGGTGACGTTCGCGTCGATTCCCTCTCTCTCGATCTTGCTGATGTTCATGTTGAGGTGGGTGACGTAGCCGTTCCCCGTCAACCAGAGCGAACCGTACTGGTCGCGGTGGATCAGGCTGCAGAGCGCCGGATCGCCGGTCTGGGCGCACTGGTTGAGGATGTCGTTCATCCCAAGAACGCCGATCCCGTCCTTCAGCTTGATGTCGTACCAGTCGAACGCGGCCGTGAAGCCGGGGAGCCCGGCCGGGGTGATCACGACCCCGAAGCTGTTGGTGTCGGCGATCTCGGGTTTGAGGTTGACGTTGCCGCCGTAGATGTCGTTGTACTGCGAGGCGGGGTTCTCGGTCAGCTTGCCGTACTGGGCGGCGGTAACCCCGGTGTTCGCGCACTGGGCCTGCGAATACTGCGGGTTGGTGCCCGCGCAGGGGTCCACGGTGCCGCCGAGGTCCATCGCCTGCGGCTGGAACAGCTCGGCGATGTTCGGCGCGCGGGTCGCGCGGTTGTGGGACGCGCGGATCTTGAAGTCGGAGACCGGGGCCCAGTCCGCCTGGATCTTGTAGGTCGGCCAGCTGCCGTTGATGTTGTAGTCGGAGTACCGGTAACCGAGGTTGAGGCTGAGGTCCTTGGCCATGGCAGCGCCCTGAATGATGGGGATCTGCACCTCGGCGAAGGCCTCCTTCACGTCGTAGTAACCGTTGACCGGCAACCTGGCGCCGCCCGTTCCCATGCCCAGGTTGCCCTGATAGACAAAGTCGGGGAGCGTGTTCAGGAATTCCTTCCGGTACTCGGCGCCGAGGGCGAGCTGAAACCCCTCGACGGCGCTGGGGAACGCGATCCCGTACTGCTTGAGGTCGGCGTTGACCTTCCCGCTCAGGACCTGCGTCTTCAGCGTGGCGCGGAAGAGCTCGGGGATGCTGAGGTAGTCGAGCGCGGCTTGCGTCACGCCGCCGATCTTGAAGATGTCCATCGGGACGCACGCGGGGTTGCCGGAGGTGCAGCGCCACGTGCTCGGGTCGCTCGGGCTGCCGGTGACCAGGATGGCTTCCTGGTAGCGCGCGGCGTGCAGGTCGTTGAGGTAGTTCTCCGACACGCGGGTCACGGCCTGCAGGCCGTAGGCGTCATACGTCCAGCCCTTGGCGATCTCGCCCTTGAGCCCGGCGACCAGCCGGTACTCGATGTGGTCGATATCGTCTTGTCTGGGGCCTCCCTCGACGTTGCGGCGGCCGATCAGGACGTTCGCGATGTCGTGCGGCCCGTACCCGGCGTCCGTGCAGAACTTCTGGACCTCGTCGGCGCTCAGCATCGGGTTGTCGCAGTTGACCATGTACGTCCCGGCGCTGCCGAGGAAGTCGGCCGAGGGCGCGATCTGCGCGAGGGTGCTGTCGTCCATGAACATGACTTCCATGTAGCCGCGGAAGTGTTCGTTCCAGTCGTAGTTCAGGAACCCGCCGCCGGCCCACCTCTCGTCCGGACGCTGGATGGAGTTCGAGTCGTTGAAGTTGTAGGCGTCCCTCGACGTGACCCATGGCCGCAACGTGTTTCCGGTGGCCGGATCGATCGTCCACTTGCCGAAATAGTCCTGAGTCCCATCCGGCAGGACGGGGCCGTACACGTAGAAGCTGCCGGGGTAGGCGTTCGACGAGCCGCCGCAGCCGAAACTCGGAGGAATTCCGGCGACGTCGCAGTTGTAGTAGTCGCGCCTGTTCTTGAACAGCCCGGCCTGCTTGCGGTAGTCGATGTACAGCGACGCGTGGCCCTTGCCGTCGGCGAACTTGGCGCCCCAGGCCGCGAAGGCGTCGAAGTTGCCGCCGTCCCAGGCCGCGCCCCTCGGGACCGTGTACCCGTGCGCCTGGTTGATTTCCCGCGCCATCGGGTTGTCGTTGTTGTGCTCGTACCCTGCGCCGTTAATGCCACCCTTGAAGCCCTCGAAATCGGTGTCGATGATGAAGTTGACGACGCCGGCCACGGCGTCCGCGCCGTACGTCGCCGAGGCGCCGCCGGTGAGGATGTCCACCCGCTTGACGAGCCCGGTCGGGATGAAGTTCAAGTCGGGCGAGACGTCGACGCCGTTGGACGTGGCGCTGCCGGCGGGCATCCGGCGGCCGTTCAGCAGCACCAGCGTGCGGACATCACCCATGCCGCGCAGGTCGACCGTCGCGGAGCCGCTGGCGCCGTTCGAGATCGAGGTGTTCTGCGCGACGAAGATCTGCGGCAGGCTGGTGAGGAAGTCCTCGAGGCGCTGGACGCCCGAATACTGAATCGCCTGCACATCGAGAGTGGTGACGGGCGCCATCGCCTCCAGCGTCGGGCGCGGAATCAACGACCCGGTCACTGTCACTTCTTCCTTGTACGCGCTCCGCATCTGCACCTGCAGGGTCACCACGCGGCCCGCGCTCACGGCGATGTTGGTCTGCTCCTGGGTGCCGAAACCCTGCATCGTGAACCTGACGGCATAGGTGCCGGGGGGAAGCAGGGTCACCCGAAACCGCCCTTGCGTGTCGCTCGCGATGACTCTCGCTTCCGCAAGCTCCGGCGAGGTCACCTCGACGGTGACGCCCGGCAGAGCCGCCCGGGTCTCATCGCTGATTCTGCCCTCGATGCCTCCGGTGGCTTGGGCAAAAGCTCCCGCAGCGAGAAGCGCCGCGGCGAGTCCGAGGAAAGCAAACCTGACGCACTTCATACACCCCCCCTTTCCTTCGTTCGGTGGTGCGATTACAGCGATTGCCACAGGGTCTCCTGCCTTGCGACTTCTCTGGATGTCAGCCTTGTGTCCTCCTTTCTGCCCTTCGCGACAGCGACGTGGAAAGAACGGTATGTACCCAATTTTGAATTGCGATCAATGCAAATGTCGAGCCTGAGAAGAACGCGGCGCGATAAGGTGTATCTCAGCGACTCGTACGGGAGTTCGAACGTTTGTACAAGTACCCGGGCAACCTGTTCCGAGTGTATTGGTGTGTCTTGTCATGTATGGTTGCGTAACGACCTGTATGCTTGTGGTCACTCATTCGACATCCCAGTGCCCATCGCGAACGACGAGGGTTTTTGAGTGGGAACGAGGGGCAAGTCGAGGCCGTGAACCGTCCCCGACGTGTATCCCGACGAATGGGCTGGAGGTCGTCCTTGGTAGGAGGCGCTTCATCGGCTGAGGAGTTCTTCGCAAACGGGCCGGGGGGCCCGGCGCACGAGAGGCGATCCTTGGCCTCGACGAATGCAACCGAGCGCGCTCGGCCCCGCAGGCTGGCGGCGGGTGGCAACGCTTCGACCGTCTGCCCGACGGTAGCGTCCTACCGTGCCGCCTGGCGGCTCCCGGTCCCGGACCGGCGTCGCCGGCCGGCCTGCAACGCCCACGTCGGCGTCGGGGACGCGACGACTCGGGGGAGAGCCCCGCGTCAAGGTGCGGGACAATCGCGCCGGCCACGGTTCGTGCCGGAGTTCTTGACACGTCCCATGGCCGCCTTCATCCTTGCGCCAGTCCTCGCCCGGGTACGCGACGAAAGGGGAGCACCATGACACGCGCGGCAGCCACGGTCCTCGGGATGCTGGTTCTGGGGACTACGGCAACGGCGCAGTTCCTCCAGCAGGGGAACAAGCTGGTCGGCTGGAACGCCGTCGGGTCTGCAGAGCAGGGCAAGTCAGTGGCGATTTCGGCCGATGGGAACACCGTCGCGATCGGCGGCTGGATGGACAACGCCCTGAACGGGGCCACTTGGGTGTTCACGCGCAGCGGGGGGGTGTGGTCGCAACAGGGCAGCAAGCTGGTCGGCAACGGCGCCGTCGGTGCTCCCTCGCAGGGGTCGGCGGTGGCGATCTCGGCGGACGGCAATACCCTGCTTGTCGGAGGGTTCTCCGACAACGACAACCTCGGGGCCGCGTGGGTGTTCACCCGAAGCGGGGACAGGTGGTCGGAGCAAGGACCGAAGCTGGTCGGTACGGATGCCGCAGGAACCGCCCAGCAGGGCACCTCGGTGGCGATCTCGGGGGACGGCAACACCGCCATCGTGGGTGGGTGGGGCGACAGCTCCCAGGTCGGCGCTGCCTGGGTGTTCACGCGCGGCGGGGGGGAGTGGTCGCAACAGGGCGGCAAGCTGGTCGGCACAGGCGCCGTTGGGACTTCCCAGCAGGGCTCGTCGGTGGCGATCTCGGCGGACGGGAACACCGCCATCGTGGGCGGGTGGGGCGACAACTCCGGGATAGGCGCCGTCTGGGCGTACACGCGCAGCGGAGGGGTGTGGTCGCAACAGGGCGCCAAGCTGGTGGGCGGGGGTGCCGTCGGGCGTGCCGCTTTTGGGACCTCGGTGGCGATCTCGGCGGACGGGAACACCGCCATCGTGGGCGGGTGGGGCGACAACTCCGGGATAGGCGCCGCCTGGATGTTCACGCGCAGCGGGGGGGTGTGGTCGCAACAGGGCGGCAAGCTCGTCGGCATGGGCGCCGTCGATCCAAACAACCACATCCTACTGGGCAGTTCGGTCGCGCTCTCGGCGAATGGGAAAGTCGCCATCGTCGGGGGTGACCATGACAGCTCCTATGCCGGCGCCGCGTGGGTCTTTGCCCGCGCTGTGGGGGCATGGGTGCAGCAGGGGAGCAAGCTGGTCGGCGCCGGCGCCGTTGGAATGGCTCACCAGGGCGTCTCGGCCGCGCTCTCGGCGAATGGGAGCACGGCCATCGTCGGCGGGTTCGCCGACAACTCGCTCGGCGGTGCTGCCTGGGTGTTCGTTGCAAGTGGCTGCGCAGCGCCCTGGGTCACCGTGAAGCCGCAGAACCAGAACCTTCAAGGCGGTCAGAGCGCCACACTTTCCGTGACCGCGATCGGCTCAGCGCCGTTTTCCTACCAGTGGTACGAGGGGAATGCCGGTGACACTTCGACGCCGGTCGGCGGGGACGCGGATTCGTTGACGACGCCGCCCTTGACGTCCACGGTCAGCTTCTGGGTCAAGGTCACGAACGGCTGCGGCACTGCCGACTCGGCCACGGCAACGATCTCGATCGGGCGAGTCGTGCGTCGGCACCTCCGCCGGTCAACGTAGGTGGTCGTGTTCCCGTTGTGGCCCCGTGACTCACTCGGCGGTCGCACCGCCGGCGCCGTCGCGAACCTCGGCCGTCGGCTTGCCGGGCCGGTCCCTCGTCTCGCGCAACTTCGCGCGTTTCAGGGCTTGCTCAGGTACTTGAGCATCTCGCGGGCGGATTTGGCCTCTGGATCGTTTGGCGCGAGCTGGAGGAAACGCTCGATGTGGCTCTTTGCCTCCGCCGTGGCCCCCTGACTCACGTCGATGAGAGCCAGGTAGTAGTAGGCCAGCCCGTAGTTCGGATCGATCGCCAGGGCCTTGTCGAACCTGTCCTTGGCTTGGACCATGTCGTTGGCGTCGTACGCGTCGAACGCCAATCGCAAGAGGCCGTCGCGTGCCATGACGGGCTCCACGGCAGCCAAGCCCACCAGCGCGTCGATGAGCCTCGTCTTGTCGCCGAGGGCCAGGCAGGCGTTGTACCGAATCCGTATCGCCTGCTCGTTCTTGGGGTCGGCCTTCAAGACGGTCTCCGCGGCGGTGGCGGCGTCCGCATTGCGGCCGAGCTTGAGGTCGGCCGTGGCGAGGCCGAGAAGCGATGGCTGGAGGTTCGGGTCGACGTTGAGGGCTTCCTGGAACTTCGCCGCGGCGCCCTCGTAATCGCCGGCCTTCAAGAGGGCTGTGCCCTCGTTGTGGATCTTCTTGGCCTCCTCAGTTTGGCGGCCGACTTTTTGCAGGTCCTTGAGCGCCTCCGCGGCCTTGACATCGTCTTTGAGGTTGCGATAGGCCTGCCACCGCGACAGCATGACCGACTCGTCGGTGGCGCCGAGGGCGATGGCCTTCTCAGCGGCCTCCGCCGCCTCCTTGTTATGCCCCAGCTCGACCTGGACCCAGCTCAGCTCCGCCCACGCCTGGCGCAGTTTGGGGTCGTGGCCTACGGCCTCTTTGAACTTCTCCTCGGCAGTTGCGTAATCCTTGGCTTTGGCTGCGGTGACGCCTGCGTTGAAAGCCAGGATCGCCGCCTCCGAAGTCGAGGCCGGCGGGGCGCTGCCGACCACCGGTGCTGTTCCCGGGCGCATGGTCCACTCGAAAACCTGGGTACCCTCCAGGTGCCAATCCTGGTTGACCTCCATGGATTGATACCCGGGCATGTCGAATCGATAGTGGTACGTCACGTCGATCTGGCGGAAGTCCACGCTGAACATGCCCCTCTTGTCGGTGGTCTCGACGTCCTTGAACTTGGGGATCTGCGGCGAAGTGACGGTCACCACCACCCCTTGAATCGCCTTACCCTCCGGGTCGACAACCTTGCCGATCGCCGTCGCCAGCCGTTCGGCGAAGGTCACCCCTGGGACCATGCAGGTCAAGAGCAGGAGCCACGTCATGGTGCGTTGTTTGGTGGGCATCGTGATCACCTCTCTTCCGTTTCGATCCCGACCCATGGTGGCGGCCGTCGGGCTACCGGACGCCCGAGGTGCGGCCACCGAGCCAGGCTCGGTGGACATGGGCAGACCCGTAACGGGTTAAGTTTAGCGCACCAACACGGTCTTCGCAAGTTGAACCGGCAGCGCGACCCGGCAGCGCGCCCTCCGCTATGGTCGTCCGAGTGGCGAGCCTGCCGGCGTCAGTCGCTGGGGTGCAAATCTGTGAACTTCCGCCCACATATGCTCACTGGCATTGACAACTCCAATAACTTAGATTGGTGTGAAGATTCCAAAAGGGAGTTCCCACAACGATGGCGATGTGCGATTTCCGTCTCGGGGAGTGGTTGGTCGAGCCGCGCTTGAACAAGCTCTCCCGGAACGGGCAGACGGTCCAGCTCAGGCCGAAGCTGATGGACGTCCTCGCGTATCTCGCGAGCCGGCCCGGTGGGGTCGTCTCCAAGGAGGAGATCCTGGAGTCCGTGTGGTCGCGTGAGTTCATCGCCGAGTCGGCGCTGACGCGGACGATCGCCGAGCTGCGCAAGACTCTCGGTGACGACGCCGGCGAGCCCCGCGTCATCGAGACGATCTCCAAGCGCGGCTACCGGCTGATCGCCCGGGTCGAGCACGTCAATGAGTCCGTAGCGGCCCGAAGCGAGGAACCCGCGCGCTCTCGGAGTCCGTCCTCGACGGGCAACCACACCTGCCGCCTGTGCTGGGGCGAGCAGGAGATCCCGCTGTCGGAGGGAGAGAGCGTCATCGGCAGGTCCACTGAGGCCGTCGTGCGGATCAGCTCCTCCAGGGTGTCGCGGCGGCACGCCAGGATCGTCGTGACCGGCGGCCGGGCCGTCCTCGAGGACCTCGGCAGCAAGAACGGGACCTACCTTCGCGGGCACAGGATCCAAAGGCCGGTCGAGCTATCGGACGGCGACGAGATCTGCTTCGGGCGCGACTTCGTGGTGTTCCACTTCTGCTATCCGGCGGGAACGACGCTGACGGACGACGCGCTATGAGCGGCAACGCGCCGGTCGTCAGGCCTCCGAGGCTCCCCCCGGGGAGTCGTCTGGGCCCCTACAGGATCGTCGCCCTGCTCGGCGCCGGTGGCATGGGCGAGGTCTACCGTGCCCATGACCCCCGGCTCGGCCGGGATGTCGCGATCAAAGTTTTGCCGCCCGAGCTCGCAGCCGACCCCGACCGGTTGCGCCGGTTCGAGCGGGAGGCCCGCGCCGTGGCCGCGCTCAACCACCCCAACATCCTTGCGGTGTTCGACGTCGGTGTCGCGGCGGGGCCGGCTCCTGAGCGCGAGGGTGGGAGTCTGGTCTCTCCCGGCGAACCGCCGGCAACCGTCTCGTACATCGTCTCCGAGCTGCTGGAAGGGGAAACCCTGCGGGAGCGGCTCAAGAACGGGAGCCTGGCGGTCCGCAAGGCCGTGGAGACGGCGGTCCAGATCGCGCAGGGTCTTGCCGCCGCGCACGAGAAAGGGATCATCCACCGCGACCTCAAACCGGCCAACGTGTTCGTCACCAGGGACGGGCGCGTCAAGATCCTCGACTTCGGAGTCGCCAAGCTGGCGCGCCCCGACCCCAAGCCCCGAGCGCCGACGCCTGCCCCCGGACCTCATCCACGGCGACGGGCGCCTTGCTGGGCACCGGCAGGGTACATGTCGCCGGAGCAGGTGCGCGGGCTGCCGGTGGACCACCGGACCGACATCTTCTCGTTCGGGTGTGTGCTGTACGAGATGCTGTCGGGCAGGTCGCCCGTTCCGGAAGGACACGGCCGCCGAGACCATGACCGCAATCCTGCACGAGGACCCCCGGGTCTCGCGGAGGCCGGACAGGCAGATCCCGCAGGTGTTGCAAGGAGATCGTGAGCAGGTGCCTGGAGAAGAGCCCGGAGGACAGGTTTCCAGTCCGCGCACGATCTGGCGCTGACCTGCGCGGCTGCTCGCACCGGGTCTCGGAGACTGGCGCGGGGCGGCGGCCGGGGCTTCGGCCAGAGCGCCGCATCGCGGCCCGCTGGGTCGTGGGCGTGGCGATCGCTGTCTGGTTGCGGGGGCTGTTGCTGTTCGTTGAGCTCAGTCCCGGCGTCGAACGCCGGTCGACTCGTTCGCGAGGATCGTCGTCTTCGCCGTTCGAGTACCTCGGGGCGGGTGAGGACGCCCACTTCGCGTCGGGCATGGCCGAGGAGATCACCAGCCGGCTCGCCGAACGTGCGGGGGCCGGGCGTGTTCTCCCGCACGTCGGCCTCG
The DNA here is from genome assembly GCA_963747245.1 of uncultured Acidobacteriota bacterium. Lineage (GTDB taxonomy): Bacteria > Acidobacteriota > Thermoanaerobaculia > Thermoanaerobaculales > Thermoanaerobaculaceae > RBG-13-68-16. Next base: position 65,265 of record CAVVEO010000006.1, on the reverse strand, counting down.
GGTAGACCGGGGAATACGGTCAAGCAGATCGGCTACGACCTGGGCGTGGACTACGTGCTCGAGGGTAGCGTGCGCTGGGAGCTCGGCCGGGAGCGAGAGCCGGGTGCGCATCACGCCCGCAGCTCATCCTGGTGGCGGACGACACCCACGTGTGGGCCGGCCGCTACGACCGGTGCTCGCGGACGTCTTCGCGATCCAGTCGGAGGTGGCCGAGAACGCGGTCAAGGCGATGGGCGTTGCGCGCCTGCCCGCGAGCGGGCCGCGCTGAACGAGATCTCGACGACGACCTGGAGGCGTACGACCTGTACCTCCGCGGACGGAGCTGCTCGAGTGGCGGCGAGGACAGGCGCGATGTCGAGGGCGCCATGCGGTGTACCAGGCAGCGGTCGATCGCGACCCCCGCCTCGCGCAGGCCCTTGCCGAGCTCGCCTAGATGCACCTCTTCATGTACTGGATGTACTACGACCGCAGTCAGGAGCAGGTCGTCAGGGCGAAGGATGCAGCCTATCGGGCCGTCGAGCTGCGTCCCGACCTCGCGGAGCCCACGCCGCGCTCGGCTGACGTACTTCTATGGCGGCCTCCGAGCTGTCGTCGCGGAGCGTGAGGAGTTGGCGCGGCTCTCAAGATTCAGCCAGCATCCAATTTGCGCCTGGCGGGCTGGCGTGGTCTCGCCGCAAGGGACGCGGGTCGGGTTCGCGGTGAAAGGACCTTGCGCAAGGCGCTCGACTGTGTCCCGGCGTCAGCGCGTTGATCTTCGCCTCCGCGGTCCCGGTGGCCGCTGCCGACGTGGACCAGGGCCGGGCGGGTCCTCCTGACCGTCTTCGCATGGGTAGCCGATGCTCTTCCGGGGCGACAAGGACGCCGGCGAGTGCACGGGATCTCACCTGGCTCGGACTGGTCCATGCCTACAGGACTCTCCGCGTGACGGACGGCTGGTCGTCTTCTGGGAATCCGAAATGGGGGGCTCGGCGGCGTTCGAGACGGTTTTCGTGCGCGACACGGGCGGCGCCCGCCGCCGGTGAAGCTGGGCGAGGGTATCGATCCGTGTCTGTCGGCCGACGGGAGGTCGATGCTGGTGGCGGCTGTCTCAAAGGGACCAGAACGAGGTCGTCGTCTACCCCGGTCGGACCCGGGGTCACGACGGACGGTTTCGGCGGCGGGGATCCAACCTCCGGACTCGGCCGGCCCCCTGGCGGGCGGGGCAAGACGATCTGTATCTTCGGCAGCGAACCCTCGCACTCGGCATGCGGATTCCCTGGTCTACCGATGTCGGGAATCGGTGGGGCGATGCCCCGTGCCATCTCTGCCCGAGGGTGTCAGGGGCACGTGTATCCGCCTCGACCCGCCTTGTCACCCCTGCGGCGGACGGTCAGAACGCCGTCGCGAGGGTTGGAGGTGCCGCGTGGCTCTACCCGCTTGCGGGCGGCCAGCCACGGCTCCTGGCCGGTGTTCCCGAAGATGAGTTGATCGCCGCCCTGGGGGCCGACAGCCGCTCCGCCTTCGTGTACCGGCCCGGCGAGATGCCACTCAGGGTCTTCAGGGTCGACCTGCAGAACGGCCGGCGCGAGCTGTCTCGGGAGATCGGGTCGGTTGACCGGGCCGGCATGGGAATCATGGGGTCACCGGTCTTCTTGACGCCTGATGGCGAGAGCTACATCTACAGCCCCACCAGCGTGCTGTCCGTTCTCTACCTCATCGAGGGACTGAAATGACGCCGTCCCCAGCAGTCGCCCCGGCCTCGTCGCCGAGGTAGGTGCGGGGGCGCCGTCCACCGCTGACGATGTCCATTTGGACGCCGGGCCGCCCGACGCGAGAGGCCAGGCGCCTCCAGCTCAGCACCCGAGAGGCTTGCCGCTTGGTTTGCGGAGAACTCGCTGTACAATACCCCCCTCGGCGGACAAGCCGGGTTGCAGCCAACGCGAGGGCGTGACAGAAGGAGACGGGCCATTCCAGCAAAGATTTTCGTCGGGAACCTGAGCTTCCGCACCACCAAGGAGGAGCTGGGCGAGCTCCTCGCCGCGGCGGGAGCGGTGGTCGATCTCTACATGCCAGCCGACCGCGCCACCGGCAAGCCGCGCGGGTTCGCGTTCGTCGAGTTCGCGACCCAAGCCGAGGCCGAGGAGGCGATCCGGCAGCTCAACGGCCGCGACGTGGGCGGCCGGAGCCTGAAGGTCAACCTCGCCGAGGAGCGTCCGGCGCGCCGGCCGGCGGGCCCGCGCTCGTTCGGAGGGCCGCCCGAGCCGTTGGCGGGTCCGAGCTTCTTCCCTGTCGAGGGGCGCTTTTCGAAGCCCAAGGGAAGCCGGCGCGGCACTCGCGGGCGCAAGCGGTCCCTATAGCCGCCTTCTGAACCCCAACGGCAACGTGCCACCACCGCGACGGGCGCCATCCGTGCGCCGTCGCCGTCAAGGCGCCAGCTGTGACCCGTGTCCGCCAGGCGGGGGAGGACGGCCCTTGTTGAAGCTGGATATGCGAAGGGCGGGGTCTCGGCCCCGCCCCTGCTGTGTTTTCCTCGTTCCGGACCCCGGTCCCCGGACCCCGGTTCCCGGCCTCTACGCGTGCTTCTTGGCGAACTCCTCCATGAAGGCCACCAGGGTCTTGACGTTGTCCACGGTGACGGCGTTGTACATGGACACTCGGATGCCGCCGAGGTCGCGGTAGCCTTTGAGGCCGACCATGCCGTTCTTCTTGGCCTCGGCGACGAACGCGGCGTCCAGTTCCTCGCTCGGCAGGTTGAAGTCCACGTTCATGAACGAGCGGTCCTCGGGGGCCGTCACGTACCCCTTGTAGAACCCGGGGTGGGCGTCGATGCAGCCGTACAAGAGCCGGCCCTTCTCGCGGTTGCTCTTCTCGATCGCGGCGAGGCCGCCGATCGACTTGTTGTACGCGAGCACGTTGCGCAGGATGTAGATCGAGAAGCACGGCGGGGTGTTGAACAGGGAGTTCTTGTCCGCGTGGACCTTGTACTGCAGCATCGCCGGGAGCTTGTCGGAACAGAGTGCGAGGACGTCGTCGCGGATGATCGCGACCACGAGCCCCGACGGCCCGAGGTTCTTCTGGGCGCCGGCGTAGATGAACCCGAACGGCTTGACGTCGAACGGACGCCACATGAAGTCGGAGGACATGTCGGCCGCGAGCGGGATCCCGCCGGTTGCGGGGAACGCCTTCCACTGCGTGCCGTAGATCGTGTTGTTCGAGCAGAGGTGCACGTACGCGGCGTCGGGGTTGACCTTGATCTCCTCCGGCCGGGGGAGGCGCTTGAACTTCTCCGGCTCGGTCGTGGCGATGACGCGGGCGGCGTCGCCGGCGACGACCTTGGCCTCCTTGAACGCCTTCTTCGCCCACGAGCCGGTCACGATGTAGTCGGCCTTGCGCCCGGAGTGGAGGAGGTTCATCGGCAGCATCGCGAACTGCAGGTTGCCGCCGCCTTGGAGCAACAGGACCTTGTAGTCGTCGGGGACGGCGAGAAGCTCCTTGACGAGCGCGATCGCCTCGTTGTGCACCGCGTCGTACTCCTTGGCGCGGTGGGAGATCTCCATCACCGACATGCCGGTCCCCATGAAGTCGAGCAGCTCCGCCTGGGCGCGCTCGAGGGCGGGCAGCGGCAGCCCCGCCGGCCCGGCGTAGAAGTTGATCACCCTGTGACTCATCGCAACCTCCCTTGCTGTCGCGGGTGCGCCCCGTGACGTCGGCGCGCGGTGGGGCGGCTGCCCTCAGCCGCCCACCTCAGTGGCGGGCGAGGGCGCCCGCCCCACACGGTCATTTGCCCCACTTTTCCAGCAGCGCGACGACCTCGCCGCCGATCCGCAGCAAGTTCTCCTTCGAGTTGGCGCCGATGTGCGGGGTCATGAGCACGTTCGGCGCGGCCAGGAGCGGGCTTGCCGGGTCGGGCGGATCCGAGTACCACACGTCCGTCGCGTACGCCGCGACCTTGCCGGAGCGGAGCGCCTCTGCGAGGTCCTCCTCGACGATGCACTTGCCGCGGCCGGTGTTGACGATCACGACGCCGTCCTTCGCCTCGGCGATGGCGGACCTGTTGATCATCCCTTTGGTCTCGTCGGTGAGCGGCGCGTGCATCGAGATGTAGTCGGCCTGGCCGAGCAGTTCCTTGAGCGTCGGGACCATGATGGCGACCTCGGAGCGCTTGACGAACGGGTCGTACGCGAGCACGCGCATGCCGAACGCGGCCGCGCGCCTCGCCACCTCGGACGCGATCCGGCCCAGGCCGACGAGGCCGAGAGTCTTGCCGAACAGCTCGGTGCGCTTGATCTCCTTCTTGAGGAACTTCCCTTCCTTGAGGGCGTTGTGCGCCTCGACGAGCTTGTTGGGCACGGCCAGCATGAGGCAGAACGCGAGCTCCGCCACCGCGACCGCCGAGGCGGCCGGCGTGTTGCGCACCTCGATCCCGCGCTCCTTTGCGGCCTTGAGGTCCACGTTGTCGAGGCCGACGCCGCCACGGATGATGAGCTTCAGCTTGGGGGCGCCGGCGATCCACTCGGCGGTGCACTTGGTCTTCGATCGCACCAGCGCGACCTCGGCGTGGGGGAGCCGCGCGATGTCCTCGGTGACCTCACCGAACTTCGCGAGACGCTCCGGGAGAGACTTGTCGAAGGCGTCGCAGATCAGGATCAGCATTGCAGCCTCCTTTTCCATCGGGGCGTGAGCCCCCTACCAGGTGTCCAGTGTACGAACGAGCAGGCCCGAACGCAGCTTGGGCTCGAACCAGGTGGACTTCGGCGGCATCACCAGGCCGGCGTCGGCCACCGCCATGAGCTGGTCCAGCGAGGCGGGGAAGAGGGCGAACGCGACCGCCCACCCCTGGGCCACCCGCTTCTCCAGTTCGCCGAGGCCGCGGATCCCGCCGACGAAGTCGATGCGCTTGTCGGTGCGCGGGTCGGCGATGCCGAGGACCGGCGCGAGCAGGTTTTCCTGCAGAATCGCCGCGTCGAGGGAGCGCACGGGATCGTCCGCCGGGAACGTCCCCGGCTTCGCCTCGAGGCGGCGCCATCGGCCCCCGAGGTACATGCCGAAGCGGTGCGCCGCATCCGGCCGCGGTTCGCTCGTGTCGCCGACCGCGAACGTCTCGCCGATCCGGGCGAGGAACGCCTCCGTGGTGAGCCCGCCCAGGTCCTTGACGACGCGGTTGTAGTCCATGATGCGGAGCTGGTCGTGGGGGAACAGGACGGCCAGGAAGTAGTTGTACGGCTCGTCCCCGCGGTGGCGCGGGTTGCTGGCCTTGCGTTCGAGGCCCACCCGCGCGGCGGAGGCGGCGCGGTGGTGGCCGTCGGCGACGTAGAGCGCCGGCACCGCGCGGAGCGCCTGCCGCAACGCGGCCGTCTCGCCGGGCGAGACGACCCACACCGTGTGGCCGATGCCGTCGGTGGTCACGATGTCGTATTGCGGTTGCCCCTTGCGGATGCCGTCCACGATCGCGTCGATCTCCGCTCGCTTGCGGTACGTGAGGAACACCGGCCCGGCGTTGGCGTTGAGCTCGTGGGTGTGGCGGGTGCGGTCGTCCTCCTTGTCCTTGCGCGTGAACTCGTGGCGCTTGATGAGCCCGTCCGCGTACTCCTGGCACGATGCCGCGCCCACGATCCCCGCCTGGATGTGGTTGCCCATGCGCTGTTGGTAGACGTAGAAGCGCGCCTCCGGCTCGCGCACGAACACGCCTTCCGCGATGAACCGCCGCAAGTTCGCGACGCCTTTCGCGTACACGCGGTCGTCGTAGAGACTCACCTCCGGGGCGAGGTCGATCTCGGGCTTGTTGATGTGCAGGAACGAGATCTCGTTTCCCTGCGCCATCTCCCGCGCCTCGTCGGAGTTGATCACGTCGTACGGGGGCGCGGCGACCCGCTCGGCGAGCTCGGGGCGGGGACGCAGGGCCCGGAACGGTCGGACATCGGACATCGGAAACCTCCCGGCGCCGGGAAACCGGCTTGCAGCGTGAAAGTTATCACGAAGCGGTTTGGCCTACCACCCCCGCCTGCGCGGCGCGCGGCGGGGGGCGGAGAGTTCTGTGATACAAGAGCGCATGACCTTGGTCGGACGGGTGAGGGCCGCGGGGCGCCTGGTCGGGTTCGTGATCGGCTCCTGGCTGGTGGTGGCGCGGGCGGCTGGGCCGGTGCTGTCGCGGTTCCCCGCGCGCTGGCGGCGCAACGGCCCGCACAACGCGCGATGGGCGAGGGTCGGCGCGCGTTGCCTCGGCATCCGGGTCCGCCGGGTGGGAGACCGGCCGCCGCCGGGTTCGCTGGTGGTGGCGAACCACTACGGGTATGCCGACGTGCTCACCATCGGCGGCCTCTTCCCGGTGGTGTTCGCGGCGCGCCACGACATGCGGCGCTGGCCGATGTTCGGGGCGCTGGCGGCGTCCGGCGCGACGATCTTCATCAACCGGCAGAACGTGCGCGCCGGGGCGCGCGGCGTGGCGCAGGTGGCGCGGGCGCTCGCGGCCGGGGCGACGGTGCTCGGCTTCCCAGAGGGGACGTCGGCCGGCGCGGGCGCGCTGTTGCCGTTCCGCAGCGGGCTCTTCCAGGCGGCCGTGGACGCACGGGCGCCGGTGGTGCCCGCCGCCGTGCGCTACCTCGAGATCGACGGCGCACCGGTCACCGCCGCCGACCTGGACGTGATCGGGTGGTTCCACGGCGAGAACTTCATCGTGCATGCGCTTCGCCTGGCGTCGCACCGCGCCGTGACGGCCGAGGTCCGGTTCGGCGAGCCGATCCTGCCGCCGCACGCGGACCGGCGTACGCTGGCGGCGACGGCCGAGGCGCGGGTGCGGGCGCTGCTCGATCTGCCGCCGGGGGGCGGGGCAGGGGGAGGAACGGCATGACGGCGTTGCTCGTGGCGTTGGTGATGCTGGCAGCGGTGATCCTCGTGCTGGTCGGTTTGCAGCTGGCGCGTGGCCGGGGCCAGGACCAGGCGTTGCGCGACGAACTGGCGCGCGTGCAAACCGCGCTCGGCCAGTCGCAGCGGGAGACGCTCGACCAGGTCGGACGCCAGCTCACCGACGTCATCGACCGTTTCCACCAACGCATGGGAGAGTTCGGCCAGCAGGTGCAGGGGGGGCAGGCGACCACGGGCGAGGCAATGCGACAGGGTTTGGAGGAGGCGCGGCGCACGCTGGCCGCGCAGCTCGAGGGGTTGGTCGGCGCGGTGAACACCCAGATGGCGCAGTCGCAGCAGAACCTCGGGGCGCAGTTCGAGGGCGCGACCAAGGTGTTCGGTGAGCTCAAGGGGCAGCTCGGCCAGGTGGCGGAGATGGCGACACGGATGCAGGCGCTCGGGCGCGAGATCGAGGAGTTGCAGGGGATCCTCAAGGCGCCGAAACTGCGCGGCAACATGGGCGAGGCGTCGCTCGAGGAGTTCCTGCGCCAGGTGCTCCCGCCGGGAGCGTTCGCCATTCAGCACCGCTTCGCCGACGGCCAGACCGTGGACGCCGTGATCAGGCTGCGCGACCACCTCGTGCCGGTGGACGCGAAGTTCCCCCTCGAGTCTTTCCAGCGCATGCTCGCGGCGGCGGACGACGCGGCGCGCCTCGGCGCGCGCAAGGAGTTCGAGCGCTCGGTCAGGGCGCGCATCGATGAGATCGCCGACAAGTACATCCGGCCGGGCGAGGGGACGTTCGAGTTCGCCCTCATGTACATCCCCGCCGAGAACGTCTATTACGAGGTCATCATCAAGGACGAGGCGCTGGGCGAGGGCGGGTCGCTGCTGGCGTACGCGACGAGCCGGCGCGTCGTCCCGGTGTCGCCGAACTCGTTCTTCGCCTACCTCTCGACGATCGCCACCGGCCTCAAGGGGATGCAGGTGGAAGAGCGGGCGCGCGAGATCCTGCGGGAGCTCGAGCGTCTCCAGCGCGAGTTCGGCAAGTTCGCCGACACCTTCCGCCTCGTCGGCACCCACCTCGGCAACGCGCAACGCAAGTACGAGGAGGCGGAGCGGCTGGCTTCCAAGGTCGGCGACCGGCTGCAGTCGGTGACCGGCCGCGAGGGTGCCGCGGAAGTCGCGGCCGGCGAGGTTCCGCCGCTGCCCCCGGAGGTGTGACCCCGCCCGGGCGGGCCGGCCTCGGACGTTTCTCCGTGGCGCGGGCGCCCTCGCCCGCGCACCTCAATTCTTGCTCGATCTTCCGGCCGGTGCACTATGATCGACGGTGAACATGCTGCGTTCCGGCCTGCTGCTGTCGCGCTTCGAGCTGGCCTCGGTCCTGGGCCGGGGCGGGATGGGCGAGGTGTGGCGGGCCCGCGACCTGCGGCTCGGGCGCGACGTGGCGATCAAGGTGCTCCCCGAGGAGATGGCGCGCGAGCCCGACCGGGTGGCGCGGTTCGAGCGCGAGGCGCGAGCGCTCGCCGCCCTCAACCACCCGAACGTCGCGCAGATCTACGAGCTGGGAGAGGCGGTGCCGGACCCCGGGCCCGGCGGCGCGGCGTTCGACGTCCCGAGCGTGCCGGTGCGCTTCCTCGTGATGGAGCTGGTCGAAGGCGAGTCGCTCGCGCGCCGGCTGCGCGGCGGGGCGTTGCCGTTGCCGGACGCGCTGCGCGTGGCCGGCCAGATCGCCCGCGGGCTCGCCGCCGCACACGCGCGCGGCGTGATCCACCGCGACCTCAAGCCCGGAAACGTGATGCTCCCCCCCGGGGGCGAGGCCAAGGTGCTCGATTTCGGCCTCGCGCGTTTCCGCCCCGGCCGCAGGCCGCCGGAGGACGTGGACGTCACGGCCCGGCACGGCGAGCCGGGCAGCGTCGTCGGCACGGCGGCGTACATGTCGCCCGAGCAGGTGCGCGGCGAGGAGTGCGACGAGAGCTGCGACGCCTGGGGGTTCGGCTGCTGCCTGGCGGAGATGCTGACGGGCGCGCGGGCGTTCGCCGGCCCCACGGTGCCGGAGATCATGGGCAAGGTGCTCGACGGCAGGGCCGACCTTGAGCGCCTCCCGCTCGAGACGCCGCAGGAGGTGCGGGAGCTCCTCGCGTCGTGCCTTGCGGCCGACCGGGCGAGGAGACCCACGCTGGACCGGGTGGCCGAGGCCCTCGACGTCACGGCGGCGGGCGAGGGCCCGCCGGCACGCCGCGGTCGCCGGTGGCTGGCCGCGGCCGCCGTCGGGGTGGCGGCCACCGCCGGGATCGCCTGGCTGGCGACGCGCCCGCGCGCGCCGGCGCGCCCCGCCCCTCCGGCAGGCGCGCGGTTGCGGGTCGCGCTCGACCCCGTCCAGGCGGGCACGCCGGCGCCCCCCGCCGGGCTCGCGGCCGCCGCAGACGACGGACTGCTGCGCGCCCTGGCCGGGCGCAAGACGCTCGAGCTGGTTGCGGGCGGCAGCAGCGACGTCCGCGTCCACCCCGTCGCGGTCGGCGGCGCGGGAGGCGCGAGGCTCCACGTCACCCTGGTTGACGTCGCATCCGGCGCGGTGATCGCGGTGCTGGAGCTGCCGGCAAGCGGCGGGGGCGGCGATGGGGGGCCAGCGGCGCGGGCGGTCGCGGCCGAGCTCGAGCTCGAGGAGGTCTGCCGCGAGCTGGCGCGGTCCGACCCGCTGCACGCGTTCCTGGCACGCAGGACGCGCGTCCTCGATGCGGCCGCGGCGTTTCGCGACGGCCTGCAGCTCAACGCGAGGACGCGACTCGCCGAGGCAAAGCAGGCGTTCCAACGGGCCCTCGCCGCCGACCCCGGGTTCTGGCCCGCCCACCTCTACCTGGCGCTCAACGCGAAGGCCACTGGCCACTTCGGCGAGTGGGAAGGGGAACTGGCGGCGGCGCGCCGCCTCGTACCCCACCCGGACGAGGGGGAGGCGGCGGTCCTCGAGGAGGTCGCGGCGGTACTCTCCGAGGACAGCCAGCGCCGGCTCGAGGCGTACGAGCGGGCGCGCGCCTTCTTCCCCGAGAGCGGCGAGCTGACGTACCGCGCGGCCCAGGCGTACCGCTTTCAGGACCGTCCGGCGGAGGCGATCCCGCTGTTCGAGACGTTGCTGCGCTCCGGGTGGCGGCCCGACTGGAGTCCGACGCGGGAGGAGCTGGCGTTCTCGCAGCTGCTGGCGGGGCGGCTGGACGACGTGCTGCGCACCACCTCGGAGGGCGAGGAGCGCTTCCCGACGCGTTACAAATACCCGCTGTTCGCGGCGTTCGCCCTCCACCAGCTCGGCCGCGAGCCGCAGGCGCGCGAATCGCTCGCGCGGGCGATCCGCAAGCACCTCGACTTCACGAACACGAGCCCCCTTGTCGTGCATCAGGTGGCCCAGTACTGGGCCTCGCTGCTGCGCTGGGAGGAGGAGCGGCGCCGGCAGTGGCAGGCGGCACTCGACGAGGCCGAGAAGGGACTGCGCGACGTCCCCGGCGACCACGACCTCGCGGTCGCGCGTGGGGAGGCCCTCGCCGGTCTCGGCCGCTTCGTCGAGGCGGGCGCGGCTCTGGAGGGCCTGGCCGGCGCCGATGCGGCCGACCCGGCGGTGTTCCTGGCGCTCGCACGCGCCCGCGCCGGGTCGGGCGACCCGGCGGCGGCCCGCTCCGCTCTCGAGCGCGCCGCCGCGCTTTGGCGGGAGGGAAAGGTCCCGGCGGTGGGGACACTGGCGTACAACATCGCGGCCGGCTGGAGCGTGCTGGGGGACTCCGGGCAGGCGTACCAGTGGCTGCTGCGGGCGCGCGACCAGTACGGCGCCGACCGCCTCGACCTCACCCTCGACCCCGACCTCGACACCCTGCGCAACACGGGGCTGCTGGCAACGCTGCCCCCTCGGCGGTGAAGGCAGGGAGTCAGAGGCAGGGCACCGGGCGCAGGGGGGCGTGACCCGTTCCGAACCGGCCGCGCCGGCCGTAGGCCGCGCGGCCTCGAGCGCCACCCTTGAGGACGAACACCCCGCCGACAGGCAGAACTTCCGAGCATGGGGCGTGTAGCCGCGCCGCCGCAACCTGACGCCGGGCGAGACGCGGCTCCGCCGCGGCTCGCGGGGGGCGCGGGGGGTCGAGAGCGGCCGGGCGGGCGGTGGAACGGCCGCGGGACCTCCCGCCAGGATCGTGGTCCGACGCCGGCGGCGCCGGAAGCAGGGTGACGTTGCCATGGTCTGCTACCTTGACGCGATGGGGCAGCTCGCGTCACGCACGGCGCACGCGTTCCGGGCGCTGCGGCACCGGCCGTTCCGGATCTACTGGATCGGCCAGTGGCTCTCGGTCAACGGCACCTGGATGCAGACCACGGCGCAGGCGTGGCTCGTCTACCGGCTCACGGACTCGCCACTGGTTCTGGGGATCCTGTCGGCCGTGCGCTTCGGCCCCGCGCTCGTCGGGTCGCCGCTTGCGGGCGTGCTCAGCGACCGCCTCCCGCGCCGGCTCGTGGTGCTCACCACCCAGTCGCTCTCGCTGGTGCAGGCGACGCTCATGGCCGCACTCACCCTTTCCGGTGCGATCCGCGTCTGGCAGGTGCTGCTGCTGGCGCTCTTCCAGGGGATCGTGGACACGCTCGACAACCCGGCGCGGCAGACGCTGCAGGTGGACATCGTGGGAGTCGAGGATCTGCAAAGCGCGGTCTCGCTCAACGCCTCGGCGTTCAACGCGGCGCGCATGGTCGGTCCGGCGCTCGCCGGCGTGATGGTGGCGGCGTGGGGCGAGGGGGTGTGCTTCGCGGTCAACGCGTTCAGTTACCTGGCGGTGCTGGTGGCGCTGCTGACGATTCGCACGCCCCGCGTCCCGTCCCCGACCTCGGACTCGATGCGGGCCGAGCTGGCCGAGGGCGTGCGCTACGCCTGGGGCAACGTCCAGGTTCGCACGATGCTCGGCGGCATAGCGGTGACCTCGGTGTTCGGGCTCTCGTACACGACGCTGCTGCCTGTGTTCGCCCGCGACGTCCTGCACGGCGGCGTGCGCGGTTTCGGCGCCCTGATGGCGAGCGGCGGGCTCGGTGCGATGGTCGGTGCGCTGGCGGCGGCGGCCCGCCGCTCGGGGCGCCGCACCGGCGCCATCATGGCGGCGGGGCAGGGGGCGCTCGGACTCGGCCTGGTCGCTCTGGCCTTCACCCGCAGTTTGGCGGTGGCGAACGTCTGGATGGTGGTGATCGGCCTCGGCGTGGCGCTCCAACTCTCGACCACGAACGGCTTCCTGCAGACCACCGCGCCGCCGCACATGCGCGGGCGGGTGGTCTCGCTCTACATCTGGCTGTTCAGCGGGTTGTCGCCGATCGGTGGTTTCGCGGCGGGGTGGATCGCCGAGCACGCGGGTGCGCCGTTGACCGCGGCGGGGGCCGGGGCGGTGTGCGCGCTCGCCGCCGCGCTGACCTGCTGCGAAATGCCTTTCGTGGGGCGGATGTTCCGAAGGCCGTACGGCCGGACGGGAGGAAACCGTGACCGTTGAGATCACCTACTGCGTTTCTTGAAGTTATCAACCCAGGGCCGCCGGTCTGGCGGCCGAGCTGGAACAGGCGTTCGGCGCTCGGGTCAGGTTGATCAAGGGCTCCGGCGGCATCTTCGACGTCGTGGTTGACGGCCGAAAGGTGTTTTCGAAGCACGACAGCGGCCGGTTCCCGCAGCCTGGTGAGGTCGCGTCCCTCCTCGGAGGGAGCAAGCGGTGATCCGGACGGAACTGCGGACGTGCATCGAGAGCCTTCGTGTCAGCTAGAATGACCGCATGCGGGGGGTGGTTCCCAGGCTGCCCCCGAGGCGGGTGGGGCTGGCGGTCAAGCTGTCCAGCCCGGAGGCGATCGCCCTCGGGAAGGAGTTTCTGCGCGAGCTCGAGCGCCGCGGCATCGGGGGCGTCGCCGACGCCGAGTCTGCGGGAGTCCTCGGCGTGGCGGCCGGGCCGCTGCGCGCCGAACTCGGCCGGCACGTGGATGCGGTCGTCGTCCTCGGCGGCGACGGCACGTTCCTCTCGGTGAGCCGCGGGTGTCCGACCGCGACGCCGGTGGCAGGCGTCAACATGGGAACCCTCGGCTTCCTCACCGAGCACAGCCGGGAGGAGGCGTTCAGCCTGCTCGACGATCTCGCCGGGGGCCGGGTCCTGGTCGAGCTGCGCGACCGGCTGCAGGTGGTCGTGAGCGACCACTCGGCGCGCCGGGAGTTCCTGGTGCTCAACGACGTCGTGATCAACAAGGCGGCGCTCGCCCGCATCCTCACGATCAACGTGGAGATCAACGGCGAGTTCCTGTCGCGCTACCACGCCGACGGGCTGATCCTCGCGACTCCGACCGGTTCCACCGCCTACAACCTGTCCGCCGGCGGTCCGATCGTCCACCCGGGGCTTTCCGCGCTGCTCATCACCCCGATCTGCTCGCACACGCTCACGAACCGGCCGCTGGTCGTGCCGCTCGAGTGGCGGACCAGGATCTGGGTGGACGGGGGCGGCGAGGAGGTCTACCTGACACTCGACGGCCAGCAGGGCCTGCCGCTTGCCGGCGGCGAGCGGGTGGAGGTCGGGAAGGCGGCCGAACCGCTGTCTCTCATCCGTGTCCCTTCCGCGAGCTTCTTCTCCATCCTCCATCAGAAGCTGAAGTGGGGCGAGCGGGAGGGGTGAGGTGCCGCGGCGGCGACCCCACCTGACCCGCACCACGATCGGGCTGCTGCTCGCCGTTGCCATCTGGCTGGCCGCAGTGGCGGCCGGCGTCTGGGCCTTGAACCTGCCCGGTTCCCGCGCCTGGTTCGCCCGCCAGATCGCGCAGCGGTTGGCGGTGGCGACGGGCCAGAGCGTCGATGTCGCGGACGTTCGGGTCTCGCTCGTTCCCCCACGCCTCGTCGTCGAGGGGCTGCGAGTCGGGCCGGCGTCCAAACCGATGCTCCGAGTAGCGGTCACCGAGGTAATGGTGGGTGACGTGCTCGTCGCGAGGCGGGAGATCGGGATCGACCACCTCCGCCTCAAGGGCGTCGTCGTCGACATGGACGTCCCGCCGGCATCGCCCGCGAAGTCCTCGGGCGCCGGATGGGTCCGGGTGCTGGTGCGTCAGCTCGAGGTGCAGGATCTTCGGGTCAAAAGGCTCGCGCTGCCCGACGGGATCGTCCTCTCGGCCAGCGATGTCGAGGCGAGTTGGAACGGGACGCGGCGTCACCCGATCAGTTCGGCCGTCCTCCGCGCCGGCTCGCTCTCGGCCCGGATCCCGGGGATGGAGCCGGTCACCGGCACGGTCCTGGCATGGGGCCGCAAGACGGACCTGGGGTGGGAGCTGGGCAGGCTGCGCGGCCGCGGCCGGGGTTGGTCGGTGGACGCCCGCGGCAAGGGCGCCGGTGCCGAAGGGAGCGCCCAGGGCAGCGCTACGGTCGAACTCTCCGAGCTGGAACGAGTGCTCGCCATCGGGGCGGGCCTGAAGGGCACGGTGCAGCTGCGCTGGCAGGCAACCGTCAAGCAGCGCGGGTTTCGCGTCGACGCCGATGTGACGTGCCCCGCCTTCGAGGTTGCGGGGCTGCGTTTCGGAAACCTCACGGGGGACGTCCATCTGGCGCCCGACGGCCTCGAAGCCACGCTTGCGCGGGCGACGTTCGCGGGTGGGGAGCTCGAGGGGTCGTACACGCTCGGCAGCCTGGGGCCCCCGTGGAGGCACCGCGTCGCGCTGAGGGGCCGAGGCGTGGACCTCGCGGGGTTTCTCCGCCAACTCGGAGCGCCGGACGCCGGTCTCTCCGGGCGCTCGCGGGTGAACGCCGAGGTGGCGTGGGACGGGGCGGCGTTCAAGGGGGGAGCGGGCACGGCGGTCGCGGACCTGCAACCCGGCGGCGGCGACGTGCCGGTGGCCGGCCGGGTCGTGGTCTCGTTGGCCCGCGACGGCGCCCTGGCTTTCTCGGCGAAGAACACCACTCTGGCCGGCGCGCCGGTGCGCTGGAACGGCCGGCTGACGTTGGGGAGCTGGGTGCCGAGCTGGAACATCCAGGGCGAGCGCGTCCCGGTTGCCAGCATCGCGCGCCTGCTCCGCGGCTGGGTCGGGGTGGATGTGGTGCCGCCCCTGCTCACCGGCGAGGCGGCGCTGGCGATCGACCTTTCGGGACCTTTCAAGGACCTGACCGTCGCGGGGGACGTGGCGCTGGCGCCGGTGGCGTTCGGTCCGGTCACCACGGACGGCGTGAAGGCCTCGTTCCGCGTGGGTCAGGGGGTGCTGGCGGTGGACCCGGCGGTGGTCTACGTCGGTCCCGGCCGGGTGACGGCCCGGGGCGTGTTGCGGTACGGCAGCGGCGGCGGACTCGAGTTGAAGTTCTCCGGCCGCGGCGTGCCGCTGGCCCGGATGGTCGCCTGGGGCGGGGTGCACGCGCCGCTCGCCGGGCGGGTCAACTTCACTGGAAGCGTGGCGGGGACCCTCGACTCGCCGAGCGCCGAAGCTGCGCTCCGCCTGGCCGGAGTCACGGTTGCCGGGGTTCCGTTCGGCGACGGCAGCGGCGAGGTGACGGTCGCGGAAGGCATCGTGAGCGCCTCGCGTGTCGCCGTCGGTCCGTTCACGGCCTCGGCCAAGATCGACCTCGCGCGGCGCGAAGCGGTGGTGGATGCGACGCTCTCGGGGTTCGGTCTGGATGCGATCTCGCCGCCGCTCGCCCGGATGGCCGGAGGCGCCCTCGATTGCACGCTGCACGGCGCCTTCCCGTTCGACAGCCCCGCCGGGCGGCTCGAGGTGACGAGCGCCAAGGGCGCGCGCGGCGTGGTCGAGCTCGACGCGCAGGGGGTCCGCCTCGAGCTGTCGCGCCCGCACGTCTGGAGGCTCACGGGCGACCTGCGCCGCAGCAAAGGCGAATTCCGCGGGAAGCTCGGCTTCGGGGTGGAATCGTGGCACCTGCTCGCGCAGGACCTGGCCGGGGTCGAGCTCCCGGTGGAAGGGCGGATGGCGGGCGAGGCGGAGGTGCGCTTCGCGCCGCCGCAGCCGGCGCACATCGACGGCGTGATCCAGCAGCTGGTCGTGACCGTGGAGGGCGAGCAGGCCACACTCGAGAAACCGGCAACCTTCGTCGTGGACGGCGGCGCGATGAGCCTCGACGGCATCACCCTGACCGGCACGAGGTCGAACCTCTTTGTCCGGGTGGCGCGCAGCGCGAGCGGCGCGCTTTCCGGCAACGTCTCGGGCGAGCTGCCGGGGGTCCTGCTGGGCCTGGTGTGGCGCGAGGCCCGGCCCTCGGGACGCGTCGAGCTGCTGGGGGAGATCTCGGGCACCGACGCGGCGCCGAGGTTCGAGGGCACGGCCAGGGTGACCGACGGGTCTCTCAGGATCCCCGGTCTGCCCGAGCCCGCGACCAGGATCGCGGGGGTGCTCGAGTTCACGCCGGAAGCGGTCAAGCTCGACGGGGTCACGTTCACGATCCTCGGCGGCACGGGCGTGGGCGACGGGAACATCGTGCTGAGCCCGCAGCTCGGGCTCGACCTCGCGCTGCGCTTCACCTCGGTGCGCTGGCCCCTGATCACCGGCCTCACCCCGATCCTCTCCGGCGACGTACGCCTGGTCGGGACGCTGCAAGACCTGTCGCTCTCCGGCAAAGCGTCCCTCAAACACACGGTTTTCCGCCGCGACCTCGACCTGCAGAGGCTGGTGCTCGAGCAGATCCGCGCGCCGGAGCGGGCCCGGGTGACGGAGGGCTCGCCGATGGCGCTCAGCCTCGCGGTGGACGTGCCGAGCACGCTCGAGGTCGACACACCGCTTGCGAAGCTCGTCGCGAGGGGGGACCTCCGGATCGTCGGCACGACGGCGCGGTACGGGGTACTGGGACGGCTCGAAGCGCTCCCCGGCGGCGAGCTGGATTTCGCCGGCAACCGCTACGACCTCGACCGCGGGAGCGTGACGTTCACCAGTCCGGACCGGATCGAGCCGCACCTGGACATCCTCGCTCGGACCACGGTGCAGACCTACGACGTGACCGTGGGGCTCAACGGCACCCTGGACCGCCTCACGCCGACGTTTTCCTCGAACCCACCGCTCCCCGAGATGGACGTCATCTCCCTGGTCTCGACCGGCCAGAGGGCCGACGTCGCCGGCCAGGTCGGTCCGGGGGCGCTCGCGTCCTCGTTCCTCACCGACCAGCTCACCGGCGCCGTGACCAAGCGCGCGCGAACCCTCCTCGACGTGGACCAGATGCGGGTGGATCCGTTCGCCGCAACCCAGTCCGGCAGCCCCACGGCCCGACTCACCGTGGTCAAGCAGATGAGTCGAGACTGGACGGTGACGATGGCCACCAACCTCGCGGCCAACCGCGAGGAAGTGGTCACCAGCCAGTGGCGGCTGCGGCAGGGCGTGTATCTGGAGGCCAACCGGGAGGTGGACGGATCGTACTCGCTGGAGGTGAAGTGGCAACGCCGCTACTGAGCCTGGTGGCGGTCGCGGCGCTCGGGTGGGGGAAGGTGCCGGTGGCGCAGGTCGTGATCGACGCTCCCGGGGTACCCAACGTGTACGTCCTGCGCCACGCGTTCGGAATCCCTGACGGGAGCACGCTGTCGCGGAACGAGATCCGGCGCGGCGTGCAGGCGTTGCTGGCAACGGGCCAGGTCGAGGACGCCGTCGTCGACGTTGAGGAGTCCGCGGCGGGCGCGGTGATCCGGGTCAAGGTGCAGCCGGTGTCCCGGGTGAGCCGCGTCGCGGTGCACGGCGTGCCGCGCGGCGACGCGAAGCGCGTGCTGGCGACGCTCGACCTCGCCGAGGGGGCGCCGCTTCGGGTGAAGGCGTTCGAGGCGGCGATGGAACGGGCGCGCCAGGACCTGCGTGACGAGGGATACCCGCGCGCGACCCTCGACCCCGAACTCGATTTCGACTCCGGGAACGCGACCGTGTCCGTCACCTTGACAGCGGACCTGGGGCCGGCGCTCGTGGTTCGTGAGCTTTCGGCGGCCGGCAGCCGGATCGAGGGTCCGCGCCTGTGGCACGTCTGCGGACTGGAGGCCGGCCGGCGGTTGACCTCCGCGAGCCTCGAAGCGGCGCGGCGTCGGCTCGCCGAAACCCTGCGCCGCGAAGGGTTCTGGGAGGCGGAGGTGGACTCCCCGCAGGTGAAGGACGGAACCGGCGGGGCCTCGGTCGCCTTCCCGGTCCAGCTCGGCGCGCACTGGGACCTTGACCTCGCCGGCGCGAAGCGGAGCAAGGCGCTCGAGCTCGCGGCGCTGCCGTTCGTGCGCGGCGGCGAGACGTTCAGCTCAGCGTCCCTGGAGTTCGTCACGGCACAGGTGCGGACGTTCCTTCAGGACGAGGGGAGGTTGCTCGCCAAGGTTTCGGGCACCATCGGGCAGGATGCCGGCGGCAAGGTTCTGCACCTGGTCGTCCAGGCCGGGCCGCTCACCCCGATCGTCGCGGTGCTCTTTCCGGGCACGCACACGGTGCCGGTCAAGCTGCTGCGCGAGAGAGTCGGCGCGCGGCCCGGGCACTTCTGGCGCTGGGGTGGCGAGCCGGTCGACGAGGAGACGTTGGCGGCGGATGCCTCTTCGCTGCTCGGGACCCTCCGGGACGCGGGCCTCGCCGACGCCACGGTCGGCGAGCCCAGGATCGTGCCTGTGCGCGGCGGCGTCGACGTCGAGTTCCCGATCGAGGAGGGGTCGCGGCGCACCGTTGCGGCGCTCGAGATCGCGGGCGTTCCGGCTGCCGTCAGGACGCCCAAGCTGCCGCTGGCGAAGGGGGGGCCGTGGAGCCAGCGCGCCGAGGACGAGGCGCGGAGCGCCCTCGAAGCCGCGATCCAGGACGCCGGCTTCGCCGACGCCGTCGTCACCGCCTCGCACGAGTGCAACGCGGGGAGTTGCGGGGTCAAGCTGCTCGCCGAGCCGGGCGCGCCCTCGGTGATCAGCCGCGTCGTGATCGCTGGGCTGGTGCGGACGAGCCGCCGGGTGGTGGACCGGGTCGCCGGGATCCAGGAGGGGACCGTCGTCGGGCCTCAGGCCCAGCTCGAGGCGCAGCGCCGGTTGCTCGCGCTCGGCATCTTCGAACGGGTGGACGTGCACCCGATCCCCGGACAGACGACCGGGGCGCACCGCGGTTTGGTGATCGACGTCAAGGAAGCGCCCACCAGGACGATATCTTTCGGTCTTGGTTACGACACCGAGCAGAAGACCCGCGTGTCGGTGACGTGGTCGGAGCTCAGCCTCTTCGGCACCGGCCGCGGTCTCGCGTTCGACGGCACCTTCTCGAGTCTCGAAAAGCGCTTCCAGCTCACCTACCGGGAGCCGGGGCGGCTCGGCCTGCTGGGGATCCCGACCTGGATTTCGGTATTCCGCACCCAGGAGCACTACACCAGCTACGACGTGTACCGGCGCGGGATGTGGATCGAGCTCGGCGACCACTTCAAGCGGCCGTTCCGGGCGCTGTTGCGGTACGACTACCAGATCGTGGACCCGACGGCCCCCGCCGACATCCTGAGCCAGCTCGAGCACGACCAGCAGCAGGAGAAGATCGCGTCGGTCACGCCCATCCTCGAGTGGGACACGCGCGACGACCTCTTCTCGCCGCACCGCGGCGCCTACCTCTCGCTCGCGTGGCAGAGCGCGTTCAAGGTGTTCCAGGCTGACGCCGCCTTCGACAAGCTCACGGCCTCGCTCTCGGCGTTCGCCCCGGCGCAGGGCGGAGTGCTCGCGGCGAGCGTCCGGTTTGGGGCGATCCAGCCCCGCGGCCGCGTGCCCGGGGTTCCCGACAACTTGCAGATCCCGATCAACGAGCGCTTCTTCGCCGGCGGCCGCGTCACCAACCGGGCGTACTCGACCGACATGCTGGGCATCCCGAACGAGACGCTGATATGCCAGCCGAACCCCCCCGGTTCCACCCCCGGCTGCAAGGCCCTCGCGGCCGGCGGCGCCGGGATGCTGCTCTCCAGCCTCGAGTGGCGCTTCCCGGTGTACGGACCGATCGGGGGCGACGTGTTCGTGGACGGCGGCAACGTCTGGCAGGCGTGGCGCGAGGTCCAGGTGGCCGGGATGCGCTGGGGCGGGGGCGTGGGGGTCAGGATCGACACGCCGGTCGGGCCGCTCCGCCTCGAGTACGGCTGGAAGTTCAAGCCGATCACGTGGACCGCACCGGACGGCACGCTCGTGCGGGAGGCGCCCGGCGAGGTCTTCCTCTCCTTCGGGAACCCGTTCTAGGGACCGCGGGCCGTGGTCCGCGGACCGCAAGGGGAAGGCGCCGGGCGCGGGGCGGTCCCCCGGATCTCGGCGCCAAGTTCCGCAGAAGAACAAGGGGTGTATGATATGGCGCCCCGCGGCGCGACCCGCGGGGTGGAAAAGAGGGTTCCCTCATGCGCCGTTCCTTCGTCCCCCTTGCGTTGGCGGTGTGGGTGTTCGCTGCCGTCGCGGGTGCCCAGCTTTCGCAGAGCTTCCAGGATTTCGCCAGAGGTCCGGCCGGGTTCCTGATGACCGACAGCGAGAAGAAGGCCTACGCGGACGTCAAGACCGACGCCGAGGCCCAGGCGTGGATCGACCTCTTCTGGGCTCGCCGCGACCCCGACCTCAACACGGTCCAGAACGAGTTCAAACTCGACTTCGAGATACGGGTCAAAGCCGCCGACCTGCAGTTCTCGTTCGGGAAGGTCAAGGGCAGCATGTCGGACCGCGGCAGGGTGCTCGTCCTGATGGGCAAGCCTCTGCAGGTGCAGCAGGTGGCCGCTGGCGCCGAGGCGCCGGCGGGCGAGCGTCCCGATTTCATCGAGCGCGGCAACACCCAGATCTGGTCGTACTGCAAGCCGGGGAAGGAGTGCAAGCCGCCGTTCAAGGCCGAAGAGATGGTTCCCTTCGTCTTCAGCGAGACGAGGGTCGGCAACGGCGACTTCCTCCTCGACCGCAGCGACCGGCGCAACGCGCTGGCGCAGAAGATCCTCGCGGCGCAGGTCGAAAAGCTCCTCCTCCATCCCAAGCTGACCGAGGTGCCGCGCGTCGGGTTGCTGCCCGGCACCAAGGCCGCAACCGAGTCGCAGCAGGCGGTCTTCGACACCCAGCCGCGCCCGTGGCCGGAAGGCGCGGCAGTCGTCGCGGCCTCCGGCGTACAGAGCGAGACGATCCACCCGATCTGGGTGTACGTGCAGCTCCCGGACGCGACGCCCCCGGCGACCCAGGCGGTCGGGCGCGTCCGCAAGGCGCAGGGTGGCGACGTGGTTGGCAGCTTCGCGTCCCCGGTGACGGCTCTGAGCGTTCCCGGAGGTCGGGCTTACGAGTTCTCGCTGCCGGTGGAAGCCGGCGAGTGGAAAGTGGACCTCGCGCTTTCGAGCGACGCCGGTCCGGTCGCGATCACGACCGTGGACGCCAAGAACGAGCCGGCGCCCTCGGACGGACCGTACATCTCGCCGATCTTCTGGGGCGCTGACGTCCGCCAGGCGGCGAAGGCCCACATCGGTGATGCGTTCCACCTCGGCGGCATGCACCTGCTGCCGCACCTGGGCAACACGTACAAGCAGGACGAGAACATCACCTACGGCGCGTACGTGGTGCGGCCGAGCCTCAACGACCAGGGCCAGCCGCAGATCGAGCTGCAGATCGCCCTTTACTCGGGCGGCAAGAAGAACGACGAGCAGCCGTTCCAGATCATGGACGGGGTCAAGGTCTACGGCGACATGTGGGTGTTCGGCCAGATGCTCCCGCTCGAAGGGTTCCGGCGCGGGACCGATTTCGAGCTCGAGGTGACGCTGCGCGACGCCAAGACGGGCCTCACGCGCACCCAGAAGATCCCGTTCAACGTCATGAAGGAGGGTGCGGCGGCTCCGGCCGCGGCGCCCAAGAAGTAAGATGGCGGACGTGGCGAACGACGGCAACGTCTTTGCGAGCATCGAAGAGGCCGCGGCGGAGTTCCGCCGCGGCCGCTTCGTCGTCATCGTGGACGACGAGGACCGCGAGAACGAGGGTGACCTCGCGATCGCCGCGGAGAAGGTGGACGCCGAGGCCATCAACTTCATGGCGACGCACGCGCGCGGCCTGATCTGCCTGGCGCTCACCGAGCAGCGCTGCGACGAGCTGCAACTCCCCCCGATGGTGGAGCGCAACACCTCGCCGCACCAGACGGCGTTCTGCGTCTCCATCGAAGCTCGGGGACGGGTCACCACGGGGATCTCGGCGGCGGACCGCGCCGCGACCGTGCAAGCCGCCATCGACCCGGCGACACGTCCGCAGGACCTGCTCCGACCGGGCCACACCTTCCCGCTGCGTGCCCGCAACGGCGGCGTGCTCAAGCGGGCCGGTCACACGGAGGCCTCCGTCGACCTCGCGCGGCTGGCGGGCCTGGTCCCCGCGGCGGCGATCTGCGAAATCATGGACAGCGACGGCTCGATGGCCCGCCTTCCGCGCCTGCTCGAGGTCGCGCGGGCGCACGGACTGAAGGTCGTGACGGTGCGCGACCTGATCGCCTACCGAATGCACCACGAGCTCATCGTGGAGCGGGTGGCCGCGCCGTTGCTCCCGACGAGGTACGGCGAGTTTCGCGTCCACGCCTACCGCTCGCCGGTTACCGGAGAGGAGCACGTGGCGCTGGTGATGGGGGCGATCGAGCCGGAGCAGCCTGTGCTGGTCAGGGTCCACTCCCAGTGCCTGACCGGCGACGTCTTCGCCTCTGCGCGCTGCGACTGCGGCGCGCAGCTCGAGACCGCCCTCGAACGCATCGCGGCGGAGCGGCGCGGCGTGCTGCTCTACCTCCTGCAGGAGGGCCGCGGCATCGGCCTCGTCAACAAGCTGCGCGCGTACGAGCTGCAGGACCGGGGCGCCGACACCGTCGAGGCCAACCAGCAGCTCGGCTTCGCGGCCGATCAGCGCGACTACGGAGTGGGCGCCCAGATCCTCCACGATCTCGGCGTGCGCCGGATGCGCCTGATGACCAACAACCCGGCGAAGTACGTGGCGCTCGAGGGGTACGGCCTCGAGATCGTGGAGCGCGTCCCGCTCGAAGTGCCTCCCACGGAGCACACCCGCAAGTACCTCGAAGCCAAGAAGAACAAGATGGGGCACCTGCTGCGCATGGTGTGAGCGCGGCACGGGCGAGAAACAGGCCGCAAAGGGCATAGGTCGAAGCGGGCGCCCTCCCCTGGCTCTCTGTGGCGCGGGCCCCCTCGCTCGCGCGCCTAAACGGGTCGACGTCCTATCCCGCACGCTCCGACGCTCGTCGCGGGCGGACCGCGATCGTGCAACGGGCCGCGCACACGAGGGCGCCGGATTCGTCGGTTATCTCGACCGCGTACACCTGCGTCGTACGGCCGCGGAAGAGCGGCCGGGCGGTCGCGAGCAGCGACCCCGTCCGCTTGGCGCGCACGTGGGTGACGTTGAGGTCGACGCCGGCGACCGTGTGGGTGCGCAGGTCCACGCTCATCGCGGCCGCGAGCGACGCGGCCGACTCGGCGAGCAGCGCCGAGACGCCGCCGTGCAGCACCCCGAGGTGCTGGAGGTGGCGCTCGCCGATCTCCAGCGCCACCTTCATCTCGTCGGGGTCGTAGTTCGCGACCGTGATCCCGAGCGGCGCGAACACCGTGTGAGGGTTGGTGCTCTCGACAACGCGGATGAACTCGTCGCGGTCCACGCCGACCTCCTGGCGAGGGGAAGGATACCTCGCGCCGGCCGTCGCGACCGCCCGGCTATACTCTTCGACCGTGACCAGACCCCGCGTGACCCTCGGGCTCGAGCGGCTCCGGGACGACCCCGCGCTGCTGCGTGGACGCAGGTTCGGAGTGCTGGCGAACCAGGCCTCGGTGACCGCGGACCTGGTGCCTGCGTGGCGCGCACTTGCCGGGAAGGGCGGGGGACTCGTGCGCATCTTCGCTCCGGAGCACGGGCTGTGGGGCGTCGCGCAGGACATGGAGGCGGTGGACGCCGGGCGCGACAGGGTCCTCGGCGTCCCGGTGGTCTCGCTGTACGGCTCGTCGTCGGCGACGCTCGCGCCGCGCCGCGCCGAACTCGACGGGCTCGACGCGCTCGTCGTGGATCTCCCCGACATCGGTTGCCGCTACTACACGTTCGCCGCCACCATGGCGTACGCGATGGCCGCCTGTGAGGCGGCCGGCGTCGAGGTGATCGTCTGCGACCGCCCCAACCCGATCGGGGGCGTCGCGCTCGAGGGCGGGGGCGTCGAGGCGGGCTGCCGTTCGTTCGTTTCGGAGCTGCCGGTCCCGGTGCGCCACGGGTTGACCCTCGGCGAGCTCGCGCTGTTGCTTCGCGCCGAGCGCCACCCGGGCCTCTCGCTGGCCGTGCTGGCGTGCGAGGGGTGGCGCCGCGAAGAGTGGTGGGACGCAACCGGTCTGCCGTGGGTGGCGCCTTCGCCGAACATGCCGACGCCGCTGACGGCGACGATCTATCCCGGCGCGTGTCTCGTCGAGGCGACGAACCTCTCCGAGGGGCGCGGCACGACGAGACCGTTCCAGCTCATCGGCGCGCCCTGGCTGGACGGCGAGGCGCTCGCTGCGCGCCTCAACGGGCTCGAACTCCCCGGCGCGCGCTTCCGCGCGGTGCGGTTTCGCCCCGAGTTCGGCAAGCACGCGGGGGGCGTCTGCGCGGGCGTCGAGTGGCACGTGACCGACCAGGCGAGGCTGCGTCCTCTCGAAACGGGCGTGCGCCTGCTCGCCGAGGCGCGGGCGCTGCACCCGGACGAGTTCGCCTGGAGGCGCGAGGCGTACGAGTTCGTCGCCGGGGTCCCTGCGGTGGACCTGCTGACCGGCTCGCCCGCGGCGCGCGAGGTGATCGAGGGGCGCGCCGACGCGGAGGGGCTTCTTGCCGGGTGGCGCGCGCACTGCGAAGAGTTCACGGCGCGCCGGGCGCCACACCTGCTCTACCCGATGCCCTGAGGCCGCACAGGAGCGGGTCGGTGAGGCGCGCCCATGGCAGCTTGCCGCCGCCGCGCGCGGGGGCGAACCATGGGGCGTGAGGGCGAAGCACCTTCGGGGCGGGGCGTGCGGCTCGTATAGACTTGCGCTTTCCGGGGGGGTGTGGCGGTCGGCGCCGTGGCTCGGACGGCGCGACGGGGAGGTCGCCCTGGACGGGAGTGAAACGGGACGATCCGCGGCGGGGAGCGCGCCGCCGGCGCGGGCCGAGGGGGCCCGGTGACGCCGGTGTCCTGTCCGACGCCGGCGGCGGTCGTGTTCGACCTCGACGGCACGCTCGCCGACTCGTTCGCCGGCATCCGTCTGGCGCTCAACGCGGCGCTGGCCGAGGAGGGGATCCCAGAACAAGACCTCGACTGGGTGCGGGTCCACGTCGGTCGCGGCGCCCTGGAGCTGGTGCGCGACGCGGTCGGCGACCGCCCGGACCGTGCCTTCCTGGCCGTAATGACGGCTCGCTACCTCGAACTCTACCGCGCGACCTACCTCGAGCGGACGCCGCCCCTCCCCGGCGCCGCCGAGGCGCTCGAGTTCGTGGCGGCGGGGACCGCGGGCCGGGTCGCGGTCGTGTCCAACAAGGACGAGGATCTCTCGCGCTTGTGGCTGCGCCACGCCGGCTTGGAGCGCCTCGTGCGGGCCGTCGTCGGCCCCGACACGTACGGCGTGCGCAAGCCCGACCCGGGCGCACTGCTGCCGGTGTTGCGGGGGTTCGGGGTGGCGCCGGCGTCGGCGCTGGTAGTGGGCGACATGGTGGTGGACGTCGCGGCCGGCGCCGGTGTCGGGACGCCCGTGGTCGGCGTCAACGCGGACCCGGTCGCCGCCGAGGCGCTCCGGTCGGCGGGCGCGACGGCGGTACTCGGGGGCGTCGGCGAGCTGCCGGCGTGGCTGGCGCGGCACGGCCGCGGGTGGCGTTACGATGGGCTTGTGGCCGGTGCGTTCGGTTGAACGGCGGGCGAAAGGAAGAAGGATGAGCGCGAAGCTACGCCTGGGTCTCGTTTTCGGCGGCCGTTCGGGGGAGCACGAGGTGTCGGTGGTCTCGGCCGCGTCCGTCGCGGCGGCGCTGGACCGCTCCCGCTACGAGGTCGTCCCGATGGCCATCGACCGCTCGGGCCGGTGGGCCGAGCCCGCCACCGCGGCAGCGGTGCTCGCGGCGGCCAGCGCGACGCCCGACGAGGTGCCGGAGTTTGCCGGCGTGGCGCGGCTCGACCCGCGCCTGCAAGACGGCTCCCTTGATGCGGTGCTGCCCATTCTCCACGGGCCGTTCGGCGAGGACGGCACGATCCAGGGCCTGTGCGAGGTGCTGGACCTTCCCTACGCCGGCTGCGGCGTCGCAGCCAGCGCCGTCACCATGGACAAGGTCCTCTCCAAGCGGCTCCTCCGCGAGGCGGGCCTGCCCACGCCGCGGTTCGAGACAGTGACCGCGGCCGAGTGGGAGCGCGAGCGCATCCGCTGCGAGGCGCGTTGCCTGGCGTTGCCGCTCCCGCTGTTCGTCAAGCCGGCGCGTTTGGGGTCCTCGGTCGGCATCAGCAAGGTGAAGGGCGCCGAGGAGTTCGCCGGGGCGGTCGAGTTGGCGCTCGGCTACGACGACCTTGTCATCGTCGAGGAGGGGATCCCGGGGCGGGAGATCGAGGTCGCCGTGCTCGACGGCGAACCCCCGCTGGCCTCGCTCCCGGGGGAGGTCGTGCCGGGCCACGAGTTCTACGACTATGCCGACAAGTACCTCGACGACGCCTGCCGGCTGCTGGCGCCGGCGCCTCTCGATCCGGGGCAGGTCGCCGAGGTGCAACGCCTGGCGCTCGCCGGGTTCGCCGCCCTCGGGTGCGAGGGAATGGCGCGGGCGGATTTCCTCCTCGACCGGCGCGATGGCCGGTTCCTCCTCAATGAGCTCAACTCGATCCCGGGGTTCACCACGATCTCGATGTTCCCGAGGCTGTTGGCGCTCTCCGGGGTGGGGTTCGGGGAGGTCCTGGACCGCCTCATCGAGCTTGGCCTCGCGCGCCACGCCCGCAGGGAACGGCTGGCGGCCGCGGCGCTGCGACCGCTCGAGGAACGCGCGAGGCCGGGGGCGGAGTAGGCAAGCGGTCGCGGACGCGCGAGCCGGTAACGGCGGACGGGGACCGGGGCGTCCCGGCCGCCTGCCGCCGTTTCTTCCGGACCTTTGCTACTCTCTCCCTCCGCCGTTGGCCTTGAATGCTGGCCGGCGAGGCCGTACCATGCACTTGTGAATTAGTTCATTTACAGCCCCGTTGGGGGCGAGGAGGTTGCCATGAGCACAGGGAAGGTCACTCGCGAGGAGTCCCTCGCCTACCACACCGGGAAACGGCACGGCAAAGTCTCGGTCGTCCCGACGAAGCCATGTCTGACGCAGCGCGATCTCTCGATGGCGTACACGCCCGGCGTGGCCGAGCCGTGCCGCGAGATCGAGCGCGATCCGGCGCTCGCCTACGAGTACACCAGCAAGGGGAACCTCGTCGGGGTGATCTCGAACGGCACCGCGGTTCTGGGGCTCGGGGACATCGGCGCCCTCGCCGGCAAGCCCGTGATGGAGGGCAAGGGCGTTCTCTTCAAGCGCTTCGCCGACATCGACATTTTCGACATCGAGATCGACACCCACGACCCCGATGAGGTGATCAGGTTCTGCCAGCTCATCGAGCCGACGCTCGGCGGGATCAACCTCGAGGACATTAAGGCGCCGGAGTGCTTCTACATCGAGGAGACGCTCAAGAAGACGATGAAGATCCCGGTGTTCCACGACGACCAGCACGGCACGGCGATCATCTCCGCCGCGGCGTTCCTGAACGCCATCGAGCTGACCGGCAAGCGGATCGGCGAAGTCAAGGTGGTGTTCTCCGGCGCCGGCGCCGCCGGCATCGCCTGCGCCAAGCTGTACCTGAACCTGGGCGTCAAGCTGGAGAACCTTTTCTTCGTCGACACCAAGGGCGTCATCTTCAAGGGACGCAAGGAGGGGATGAACCCGTACAAGGAGCAGTTCGCGCAGGACACCGACGCCCGCACCCTGGCCGACGTGATGCGCGGCGCCGACGCGTTCGTCGGCGTGTCGGGTCCCAACGTGGTGACCCCCGAGATGCTCCGCTCGATGAACGACGACCCGATCGTTTTCGCGATGGCGAACCCGGACCCGGAGATCACCTACGACCTCGCGGTGGCGGCTCGCAAGGACGTCATCATGGCGACCGGGCGCTCGGACTACCCGAACCAGGTCAACAACGTCCTCGGCTTTCCGTTCATCTTCCGCGGCGCGCTCGACGTGATGGCGAGCCAGATCAACGAAGAGATGAAGATGGCGGCGGTCAAGGCGCTCGCCTCCCTGGCCAAGGAGGACGTGCCGGATTCCGTCGTCCGCGCGTACGGCGGCAAGCCGTTCAAGTTCGGGCGGGAGTACCTGATCCCGAAGCCGTTCGACCACCGCGTGCTGCTCTGGGAGGCGCCGGCGGTCGCCGGGGCTGCGATCGCCTCCGGCGTCGCCCGCAAGCCGTGGTCCTCGAGGGAAGACTACGTCCGGGAGCTGGAGTCGCGGCTGTCGCGGATCCGCCGCGTCATGCACGTCGTCATGGACAAGGCCAAGGCCGACCCCAAGCGGATCGTGTTCGCCGAGGGCGACCATCCGAAGATCGTGCGAGCGGCCAAGATCTTGGTGGACGAGGGCATCTGCACGCCGGTCCTGGTCGGCGTCAAGGCGGCGATCGAACCGCTGCTGAAGGAGTTCGAGGTCCCGAGGAACAAGGTCGAGGTCGTGGAGCCCACGTCGCACCCCAAGTTCGACGCCTACGTGAAGACGTTCCACGAGTTGCGGTGGCGGCGCGGGATGGCGCCCGAGGACGCTGCCAAGGCCCTCAAGGAGCCGGTCTACTTCGGCAACATGATGGTGCGCGAAGGCGACGCCGACGGCCTGATCTCCGGCCTCACGATGCACTACCCGGACACCATCCGGCCGACGCTCCAGATCCATCACAGCGATGGCGTGGAGGGCCGGGCGGCGGGGGTCTACCTCCTCCTGTTCGAGGATCGGATGATCTTCATCGCCGATACCACGGTGACCCTCGACCCCACCGCCGAGGAGCTGGCGGAGATCGCGCACGGCGCGGCCGAGGTCGCGCGCGACTACTTCGACGTCAAGCCGCGGATCGCCATGCTGTCGTACTCCAACTTCGGCTCGAACACCGACGTGAAGACCACGAAGGTGCGCCGCGCGCGGGAGATCGTGGCCGAGCGCTGGCCCGACCTGATGGTGGACGGCGAGATGCAGGCCGACACCGCCGTCGAGCCCACGATCGCTCGGGAGACCTACCCGCTGTCGGCGATCCAGGGCGACGCCAACGTCCTCATCTGCCCCGACCTCGAATCCGCGAACATCGCCTACAAGCTGCTGTGGCGCCTTGCCAAGGTCGAGGCGATCGGGCCGATCCTGTCCGGCGTGAGGGCCGCGGTCCACGTCCTCCAGCGCGGCGTCGAGGTCCCCGACATCGTCAACATGGCGGCGATGTGCGTGCTCAAGGCCCAGAACATCGCCGCGGGGCGGCAGGGAAAGCCGGGCCCGAGGCCCGCCAAGAGCGGCAAGAAGAAGTAGCTTCCGACCCTTCGCGAACTTGGACCCCGCGCGGCCGCGGGGTCCTTGTCGTCCTCAGAGCGGATCGCACCGGACCATCCGCGGCCCGCCCGCGCAGCCGGCCGGGCGTTTGACAGCCCGCTCCGCCCCCGCGTAGCATGATCGGCAGCAGCGACCACACATAGGAGGTGAAACCATGAAACGGAGTATCAGGGTTCTTGGGCTTGCGATGTTGACTCTGTCGCTTCCGGTCCTGGCGCTGGCGCAGACCGGCGGGCTGCGCTACTCGATCACCGTCAGCAAGTTCGAAAACAAGGCCGGGTGGGCGGGGCAGTGGGACATCGGGGACGCGTGGGGCACCATCATGACCGACCTGCTCAACCAGACCGGCAAGTTCATCGTCCTCGGCGAGAAGGACATGCGGCAGGAAGCGATGGCCGAGCAGGACTTCGCCGCGTCGGGTCGGGCCGCAGGCGGCGCCAAGGCGCCGGTGACAGGGCAGATGACCCCCGCGCAGCTGCTCGTCAAGGGCGCCATCACGCACGTCCAGGACAGCACGGCGGGCGGACACGGCGGCGTGAGCGTCGGCGGCTTCCGGATCGGCGGCGCGGGCGGCAAGGGTGAGGTCAACGCCACCATCTACATCGTCGACTCGACCACCGGCCAGGTCCTGGCGTCGAAGAGCGTGACGGGGGTCTCGACGAGGAAGGGCCTCGACCTCGGCTACAGCGGCGCCGGCTGGGGCGCCGACGCCGGCGGGTACCAGAAGGACAACGTCGGCAAGGCGGTCACCGCCGCCTGCAAAGAGGCGGTGGACTTCCTCGTCGCGCAGCTGCCGAAGATCCCCTGGACCGGCACGGTCGCCCAGGTGGCCGGGGGCAAGGTGTACGTGAACCGGGGCTCGCGGGAAGGCGTCGGCGTGGGTCAGGAGTTCGTCGTCGGGGAAGCGAACGTCGTGCGCGACCCGGACACCGGCGAGGTCCTCGACCAGAGCGTCAACGAGGTCGCGCGGCTCGAGGTAAGCCAGGTGAAGGAGAAGCTCTCGATCTGCACCGTCAAGAGCGGCAACGTGGCGGCGATCAAGAGAGGGATGATGGTGAAGCAGCCGTGACCGCGGCGCCAGCCGGCCGTGAGCTGCAGGAACCGCCGGACCGGTAGCGGCTGGCGCCCGCTTCGGGGCGCCGGCCTGCGCTGTTCCCGTCCCTCCGGGATCGGCGCGTGTTTCGGTGGGCGGTCGTGAGCCCTGAAAGGCGAAGGTGGGTGCGATGACCCCGTCGAAGATCGGCCACTACACAATCGTCTCCGAGCTGGGGCGCGGGGGCATGGGCGTCGTCTACAAGGCGCACGAGGAATCGCTCAACCGCTTCGTCGCGATCAAGGTGCTGGGCGAGCACCTCTGCACCGACCCGACGTTCGTGGCGCGCTTCGTTCGCGAGGCGCAAGCCGCCGCGGCGCTCTCCCACCCGAACATCATCCAGATCTTCTTCATCGGCGAAGACGAGGGGCGTCACTTCTTCGTCATGGAGTACGTCTCCGGCAAGTCGCTGCTCGCCATGGTGCGCGAGGAAGGCCGCATCGACAACCCGCGGGCGGCTCAGTTCATGCTGCAGGCCGCGAACGGGCTCGCGGTCGCTCACGACAAGGGTTTCCTGCACCGCGACATCAAGCCGGCCAACCTCATGGTGGACGAGCGCGGCCTGCTCAAGATCGCCGACTTCGGCCTCGCCCTCCCGCAGGACGCCGCGACGCGGCTGACCGCGACCGGGATGCTGATGGGGACCCCGGGCTACCTCTCCCCGGAACAGTGCCGGGGCGAGGCGGTCGACCGGCGCACCGACATCTACTCTCTCGGCGTCACCTTCTTCGAGCTCCTCTCGGGCCACACGCCGTTCCACGCCGACAGCCCGCTCGCGCTGCTCCGCAAGATCCTCGAGGAGGAACCGCCCGACATCGCGTCGTTGAGCCAGACGGTCGACCCGGAGACCAGCAGGATCGTGCACCGCATGATCGCCAAGGACCCGGGCAAGCGGTATCAGGACTGCCACGAGGTGGCTGCCGACCTGGAGCGGCTGCTCGATGCCGCGGGCGCCCGGCCCGCATCCGCCGGCATCGCGGGCATGCGCGGCGCCGCCGCCGGGGCTCCGGCCGCGGCAGGCGCTGGCGGCGACGAGCGGACCACTCGGCTCCCGGCCCCGGGCAGCGCGCTGGGCGCTGCGCCTGCGGCTGCGACCGCCGCCGTCGTCCCGCCCGCGACGGCCGTTTCGGCCGCCGGGTCAGGTGCTGCGGCCGCCGCACCGCCTCCTCCGCCGGCCTCGGTTCCGGCAGCCGCGGCCGCCTCGGCGCTGGTGCCGGCGCCGCAGGCGGCGCCCGTGGCGGCCGCTTCGCCGTCGCCTTCGGCGCGGTCCTCGCGGGCGCCGGTGCTGGTGGCCCTCGGGGTGGTCGCGTTCCTCCTGGTCGCCATGGGAGTCTCCGCGTTCTTCGCGCTGCGCTCTCCGCTCGTCCGGCGGTACGTCCCGTGGTTGGGCGCCGCCCGCGTGAGCCGGCCTGCCGCCAGCGCCCCCGCGGCGGCGCCTCCGGAGGCCGGCGAACCGGCCGCGGCTGCCGCCAGCCCGGACTCGACGGGAGCGAGCGGCGACGTCGCCGCGCCCGGCGCCGCGCCCGTTTCTGCCGCGGCCGCCGGGGCCGCAGCGAGCGGGACGGAGGGCAGCGCCCCGGCGCCGGCTGGGGAGCCGGCGGCCAGGAGCGGTCCCACGAGCGCCCGGATCGCCGCCGCCCATCCGCGCGCAGCGTCCGGCCGGGACGCGCGAGCCGGAGTCTCCGGCGGGGCGCAGGGCGGTCCGCGGACCGGTTCGGCGCGGGAGGAGCCCGGACCTGCCGTCGTGGCCGGACGGGTGGCGGTCGCGGTCGTCGGCGACCAGCCGCTGGCCGGGGTGGTTGCTGATCTCGTCCAGTCGGAGCTCTCGGCGGCCGGACTGCAACCGGTGGACGCCGCGTCGTTGCCGGGGGTGGAGGAACTCTTGCGCGGGCGGGGGACCCCGGGCTCGGGCGAGCTCGTCCGCTCCGTCGGCGCGGGCGACGCGGCCTCGCTGGTGGTGGTTCGGATCGAGCCCGCCGGCGAGCGCGTCCTCTCGTACATGGGGAGGCGCGACGTTGCGTACTCCTCCCGCGTGACCTTCACCTGCTTCGACCTGGCCACCGGGCGGCCGAAGGGGGCCTCGCCGGGCGCGACGGTCGAGTACACGTCGCTCAGCGTCGAGCGCGCCGCCGAAAAGGGGCTGGCGTCCGCAATCGGCGAGGTGGTGCGGCAGGCGCATTGAGGGTCGGACCGCGGCGGCAGCGCGCCGCCCGGCGGTGTACACTGAACCAAGATTCGCTTGGGCGAGCCTCGACTTGCCCGTTCGGGAGGGGCGGCATGAAGCGGGTGATCTTCGCGCTCGTGGCGGCGTTGGTCGCGGGGGTTGTGTGCGCGCAGGAGGCCCCGGCGTACACCCCCAGCGAGAACCCTTTCCAGGGCGACTACGCGATCACGATCGGCCAGCCCGTCGTGTTGCGCGTCGACGTCCTCGGCGTCCACCTCGATGATGTGACCGTGGCGCCGATGGACGAGGTCAGGAACGGCGAGAAGGTCAGGTGCGAGGTGACGATCGCGGGTGCCAACACGGCCGCCAGAAAGGCGGAGTTGACCGCCGTGCTGCTCCTCGAGGATGGCAATGGCAGTGGTCTGGAGCGGGTTTCGCTCGACGCGTTCAAGGTGAAATCGGGCAAGGAATTCCGCGAGCGCCAGAGAGTTCCGATCGAGGCGGCGACGCTGACCGGGGCGAAACGGGTGTACGTCTTCGTCCAGGTCGCGTACTAGGCCGTAACGGGCGGCGCACCGAGCGCCGCCTGCACCGCCGCCGCGAGGTCGGCATCGCGGGCAGTCAGTCCGCGGGCACTGTGCGTGGTCAGGCGGATCTCGAGGAAACCCCAGCCGAGGCGCAACTCCGGGTGGTGATCCGCGCGCTGGGCGATGCCGCCGACGTGCACCGCCGCCGCGAGCGCGGCGGCGAAATCGGAGTACCTCCACCGCCCCACGAGTTCCTCGCCGACCACCGTCCAGGCGGGCAACTCCGCGGCGATACGCGCGGCGAGGGCGCCGTCTACCACTCCTTGGTCCTGCCCAGGAAGCCGAGGAATTCGCCGCGCACCTTGCGGTCCTCGAAGCAGCCGCGGATCGCCGAGGTGACGGTCAAGGCGCCGGGCTTCTTGACTCCGCGCATCTCCACGCAGAGGTGGCGCGCCTCGATCACGACCATGGCGCCGAGCGGCTGCAGGTTGTTCCAGAGGTAGTCGGCGGCCTGCTCCGTGAGTCGCTCCTGGATCTGCGGCCGCTTGGCGTAGAACTCGAGGATGCGGGGGAGCTTGGACAGGCCGACGATGCGCCGGTTCGGGATGTAGGCGATGTGGGCGTGGCCGTAGAACGGCACGAGGTGGTGGGCGCACATCGAGTAGAACGGGATGTCCCGCTCCATGACCATCGAGCGGTAGTTTTCCTCGTTGGGGAACGTCGTGACCTCCGGTTCGGCGCCTTCCACGAGGCCGTGGAACATCTCGAGGTACATCTTCGCCACCCGTTCCGGTGTCCCCGTGAGGTTCGGGTCGGTGCGGTCGAGGTGCAGCAGGTCGAGGATCGCCCCGACGTGCTCCGCGATCTGCCCGATGCGCTCCTTCTCCTCCCCGTTGGGGATGATGTTCGAGTCGCGGTCGGAGATCGAGGACTCGCGCTCGGAACCCAGAACCAGGGTCTTGGTCATGCTTCCTCCCCGCCCAATTCACAAGGCCGGCGGGCGCCAGTGTATTCCAGAACGCCACTCGATTGGCCGCCCGCCGCGGGCGGCGTGTAGAATACGGACCTGACGAAGCGGAGGGCGGTTGCTGCGATGATGAAGGGGATCATTCTCGCCGGGGGGGCGGGCACGCGCCTCCACCCGATCACGCTCGCGGTGTCGAAGCAGCTGGTCCCGGTCTACGACAAGCCGATGGTCTACTATCCGCTTTCGACACTGATGCTCGCCGGCATGCGGGAAATTCTCGTGATCACGACACCTCACGATGCACCGTTGTTCCGCGCCTTGCTCGGCGACGGCAGCCAGTGGGGGATCCGGCTGTCGTTCGCGGAGCAACCCGTCCCCGGCGGCCTCGCCGAGGCGCTCCTGATCGGCGAGCAGTTCATCGCCGGTGAGGGCGTGTGTCTGATCCTCGGCGACAACATCTTCTACGCTCAGGGCCTCGCCAAACAGTTGCAGGCTGCGGCGGCCCGCACGACCGGCGCCACCGTGTTCGGCTACTGGGTGCGGGACCCCGAGCGGTACGGCGTCGTCGAGCTCGACCCCGACGGCCGGCCGCTGTCGCTCGAGGAGAAGCCGTTGCGCCCGCGCTCGCACTGGGCCGTGACCGGGCTGTACTTCTACGACGGCAGGGCGGTCGGCGTCGCCAAGTCCCTCGGCCGGTCGGCGCGCGGCGAGCTCGAGATCACCGACGTCAACCGCCGTTACCTCGAGTGGGGCGAGCTCACCGTCGAGCTTCTCGGGCGCGGCACCGCGTGGCTCGACACCGGGACGCACGAGTCGCTCCTTGCAGCCTCCAACTTCGTCCAGGTGGTGGAGCAGCGCCAGGGCCTGAAGATCGCCTGCCCCGAGGAGGTCGCCTGGCGCATGGGGTTCATCGACGACGAGCGGCTGCGCCGCGGCGCCGAACCGCTCGCGAAGTCCGGCTACGGCGAGTACCTGCTCGGCCTGCTCGCCGGGCGGTGACCGGCGCTTCGCGGGCCGAGGGCGATGGCCGCATGAGCGTCTCTTGCCGCATGAATCCGAGGGTAGCGGAATGACGAGAATACTGGTCACTGGCGGGTGCGGCTTTATCGGGTCGAACTTCGTGCGCACGGTGCTGTCCGAGCGTCCCGACTGGGAAGTCGTGAACCTCGACAAGCTCACCTACGCCGGACGCCTGGAGAACCTGGCCGACGTCGCGGGCGACCCGCGCTACCGCTTCGTCAAGGGCGACATCTGCGACCCCGAGGCGGTTGCCGAGGCGATGGCCGGCTGCACCATGGCGGTGAACTTCGCCGCCGAGACGCACGTGGACCGTTCACTGCTCGGCGCGGCGCACTTCATCGACACCGACATGAAGGGCGTGCTCGTGCTCCTCGAGGAGGCCCGTCGGACCGCCCTGGGGCGCTTCGTGCAGATATCGACGGACGAGGTGTACGGCTCGATCGCCGAGGGCTCGTTCGACGAGGGTTGCCTCCTCAACCCGCGCAACCCGTACGCCGCCTCGAAGGCGGGCGGCGACCGGCTGGCGTTCGCGTACTGGGCGACGTACGGCGTTCCGCTGGTGATCACCCGCGCCTCGAACAATTACGGCCCGTACCAGTACCCGGAGAAGTTGATCCCGCTCTTCGTCACCAACGCCCTGCGCGACGAGAGCCTGCCGCTGTACGGCGACGGCCGCAACGTCCGCGACTGGCTGCACGTGTCGGACCACTGCCGGGCCGTCCTGTTCGTCCTCGAGCACGGGGCCGACGGTGAGGTCTACAACATCGCCGGCGGCAACGAGCGCGAGAACATCGCGATCACGCGCGAGGTGCTGCGCCTGCTCGGCAAGCCGGAGTCGCTGATCCGTCCGGTCGCCGACCGCACGGGTCACGACCGCCGCTACTCGCTGGCGGCGGCGAAGCTGCGCGCCTTGGGGTGGTCCCCGCTGGTGCCGTTCGAGCGGGGGCTCGCCGAGACGGTGAGCTGGTACGCCGAGAACGAGGCGTGGTGGCACCCGATCAAGGACCACGACGGCGAGTTCCGCCGCTACTACGAGGAGCAGTACGGGGGACGACTGAAGTGACGGGGTCCGGGGCTCGGGGCCCGGGGTTCGGACAGGCAGGAGCATGAGGCTGCTCGTGACAGGGAGCCGGGGGCAGCTCGGCCGGGCGCTGCAACACGCTGCGTCGCTGGCCGGGCACGAGCTCGTCGGCTACGACTTGCCGGAGCTCGACATCACGGATCCCGTCGCGGTGCGCGCGGCCGTGGCGCGCATCCGCCCTGACGCGATCGTCAACTGCGCGGCCTACACCGCCGTCGACGCCGCGGAGGCCGACGAAGCTCGAGCGCTCGCGGTCAACGGCGCGGCCGTCGAGTCGCTTGCCGCGGCCGCGGACGAGCGCGGCGCGCTGCTGGTGCAGCTCTCGACCGACTTCGTGTTCGACGGCGCCTCGAAGCGGGCGTACCGTGAAGAGGATCCGCCCCACCCCGTCTCGGCGTACGGCCGCACCAAGCTCGCGGGGGAGCGGGCGGCGGAACGCGCGCGCCGGCACCTGATCGTGCGCACGGCGTGGCTGTTCGGCGACGGCGCCAACTTCGTCGCAGCGATACGCCGGCAGCTCGACAGCGGCCAGACGACGCTCCGGGTGGTTGCCGATCAGCGCGGTTGCCCGACGTACGCCGTGGACCTCGCCGGCGCGGTGCTCCGTTTGCTCGAGACGGGAGCCGCCGGCGTGATGCACGTGGTCAACCAGGGGCAGGCCAGCTGGCTCGAGTTCGCGGTCGAGATCGTGCGGCAGCTGGGCGCGGCCGCCGAGGTCGTGCCCATCTCGACCGCGGACGCGGCCCGTCCGGCGCCCCGCCCGGCGTACTCGGTGCTGGACGCCGCCCGCTTCCGCGGGCTCGTCGGCGCCGATCTTCCTCCCTGGCAGGACGCGCTCGCGCGCCACCTGCGCGCCGGGCCTTAGGGGGTGCGTCGTACCCGCAGCGGAGAGCGCCGGCCCCGGCCCGAGGAGCGTGGCTCGGGCTTTGGCCCGGCGGACCCCCACGAGGCGGGGCCGCCACGCTGGCGGCTGCCCTGCGATGGCACGGGTCCGCCCGCTACGGCTCGTAGGGTTTCCAGCCGGCGGGACGCCGCCGGCATCCCTTCCGGGCATCCGTCGTGAGGCACGACCCTTTCCGCGACCGGTGGTACCCTCGAGCAAACACGCATGCGAGCAGGGGAGGGCGCCATGAAACGAGTGCTGGTCCTTTCCATTCTGACGGCTGGGTTCGTCGCACCCGGCTTCGGTGAGACGGTCGCTCCCGCCGACGTTCCGCCTGCCGGAGCTACCGCCAAGGCCACGCGCGTGCCGGTGGAGCCCCGCCGGTTGCCGGACCTCGTGGTGACCGAGTTCGTCACGACCGGCAAACCGGTCGTCGTCGGCGTCGCGGTCGAGGTCCCTGTCAAGGTGAGGGTCAAGAACACCGGGAGCGTCACGGCGGGCCCGTTCACGGTGTGCACCGCGCCGTTCGCCTGGGAGAGGGTCCCACCGTCCCCGGGCCCGGTCTCCGTCTCGTCGCTGCCGCCCGGAGTGACGATCGAGATCGTGGGCAAGGTGACGATCCCGCTCAGCCGCACCGGCCACGGTGCCGGCGTGAGGCTGGTCGCCGTGGCTGATTGCTGCCGCGCGGGCCAGACGCCGCCGTGCTCCGTCGCGGAGTCGCGCGAGGACAACAACGCCTCCGTCCCGTTGGTCGTCCGGATCCCGTAGCGGCAATCCGCCTCCGGGAACGGTCCCTTCCGTGCGAACGTGCGCGAATGCGTCTCAAGTAACTCTTCACACTTGATTTCGTGAAGAGGTTCACATACATTGTCCGCGGGGGGAGCGGAGGTTGTTCACCGTTTGCGTATGGATGCCATGACCACACCCGCCCGGCGCGGTGACGTCTACGAAGCTCTCGCCGCACCCGTGGTCATCCTCGTCGGCCACTTCGGGAGCGGCAAGAGCGAGATCGCGCTCAACCTCGGGCTCGGCTTCCGGGCCCGCGGCGAGAAGGTGAGCGTCGTGGACCTGGACGTGGTGAAGCCGTACTTCCGCTGCCGGCAGGCGCGCGAAGAACTGGAGGCGAACGGCATCCGGCTCGTCGCCCCCGAAGGTGAGAACGCCCACGCCGACCTTCCCATCATCCTCCCTGCCGTGCGCCACCTCCTCCAGCACGACGACGGCAAGGTTCTCATGGACGTCGGCGGCGACCCGGTGGGGGCGCGCGCCCTCGGCTCGGTCTCCGACGCCGTCGTCATGGACAGGACCGAGCACCTCGTGGTGCTCAACTTCTTCCGCCCGTACACCGAGACGGTCGCCGAGGCGGTGGAGATGGTGCGGGCGATCGAGGCGGCGGCGCGGCTCCCTGTGACCGGCCTGGTCTCGAACACTCACCTGATGTCCGAGACCACGCCCGAGATCGTGCTGGACGGCCTGGAGATGGCGGAGGAAACCGCGGGGCGGTTGCGCCTGCCCATCGTGGCGGCGGTGGCCGACGAGACGACCGCGAGCGGCCTGGCTGGGTGCGGTCTCCCGTGCCCGCTCCTCGTCCTCAAGAGGGTGATCAGGCCCCCGTTCGAGGGGTCGCGCCAGCTGCGCAAGGTCGGACCGCTGTTCGTGCTCAACTGAGAAAGGAGCCAGCCCGGTGCCCCAGATCCTCATCGATCGCGACCTCTGCAAAGGGTGCGAGCTGTGCGTCAACGCCTGCCCACAAGAGATCCTCGCCCTGGGCCAGGAGATCAACGCGAAGGGATATTTCTTCGCTTCCGTCGTCGAACAGAAGCGGTGCATCGGCTGCCGCCTGTGCTGCATCACGTGTCCCGACGTGGCGATCCAGATGCGCGTGTCGGGCACGATGTACCACTACTTCGCGTATTAGGGCGGCGCCAGCAACGGAGCGAGTCATGGCAAAGAAGCTCATGAAGGGGTGCGAAGCGATCGGCGAAGCGGCGATCAAAGCCGGCTGCAAGCTCTTCTTCGGCTACCCGATCACGCCCCAGAACGAAATTCCCGAGTACATGGCGCACCGGCTGCCCCAGGTCGGCGGCACGTTCGTCCAGGCCGAGAGCGAGGTCGCGGCGTCGAACATGATCTACGGGGCGGCCGGCAGCGGCGAACGCGTGTTCACGTCCTCGTCCTCGCCGGGCATCTCGCTGATGCAGGAAGGGATCTCGTACATCGCGGGCTCCGAGCTGCCGGTCGTCATCGTGAACATCATGCGCGCCGGGCCGGGGCTGGGCGGGATCCTTCCCAGCCAGAGCGACTACTTCCAGGCCACGAAGGGGGGCGGGCACGGCGACTACCGCCTCCTCGTCCTGGCCCCGTGGTCGGTGCAGGAGGCCGCGGACCTGGTGCAGGACGCGTTCGACCTCGCCGACTACTACCGCAACCCCGTCATGGTGCTGGGCGACGGGCTGATCGGCCAGATGATGGAGCCGGTCGAGTTCAAGGCCGAGCGCACGCCGTGCAAACCGCTGCCGCCCAAGGCGTGGGCCGCGACCGGTTGCAGCGGCGACCGGCCCACGAACATCATCAACTCGCTCTTCCTCGACCCCGAGGTGCTGGAGCGCCACAACCAGAAGCTCAAGGCCAAGTACGACCTCATGGTGCGCGAAGAGGTGCGCTGCGCCAGCTACGGCGCCGACCGCCCGTACGAGGTGCTCGTCGTCGCCTACGGGACGGTGGCGCGCGTGTCCAGCACGGCGCTCGACGACCTGCGCGAGGACGGCGTCGGCGCGGCGCTCTTCCGCCCGATCACGCTCTTCCCGTTCCCGTACGCCGAGCTGCGCGCGGCGGCGGAGAAGGCGCGGGAGGTGTTGGTGGTCGAGCTCTCGACCGGACAGATGATCGAGGACGTCCGCCTCGCTCTCGAGGGGTCGCGTCCGATCCACTTCCTCGGCCGCCAGGGCGGCATGCTGATCAGCCCCGAGGCGGTGGCGGAGAAGGTGAAGGCGATCCGGGCGTCGTCCGCGGAGGTGCGCCGTGGCTGAGACCGTGGTGTTCGCGAGGCCGCGTGCGCTGGCCCCGGTGACGACCCACTACTGCCCGGGTTGCACGCACGGCGTCATCCACCGCCTCGTGGCCGAGGTCCTGGACGAGCTGGGGTTGGCGCACCGCACCGTGGGGATCGCCCCGGTCGGCTGCTCGGTGCTGGCGTACAACTACTTCTCCACCGACTTCCACGAGGCGGCGCACGGCCGCGCCCCGGCCGTCGCCACCGGCGTCAAGCGCGCCAGGCCGGACCTCATCGTCTTCGCGTACCAGGGGGACGGGGACCTCGCTTCGATCGGCATGGCGGAGATCGTCCACTGCGCCAACCGCGGAGAGAAGATCACGGTGGTGTTCGTCAACAACGCCATCTACGGCATGACCGGCGGGCAGATGGCGCCGACGACGCTGCCGGGCCAGGTCGCGACGACGTGCCCGCTCGGCCGCGACGTGAGCCTGGCGGGGTATCCGATCCGCGTCGCCGAGCTGCTCGCCACGTTGCGGACTCCCGCCTTCGTCGCCCGCGCCGCCGTTCACACGCCGCTCCACGCCGTCACCGCCAAGGAGATGCTCCGGCGCGCGTTCCGCTACCAGGCGGAGGGCACCTGCTTCTCGCTCGTCGAGGTCCTCTCCACCTGTCCCACCAACTGGGGCATGCCCCCGATCGAGGCGACCGAGTGGGTGGAGAAGAACATGGTGCCGTACTACCCGCTCGGCGTGTTCAAGACGCCCGATGGGCTCGACCGCGCGCCCCGGCCGGCGCCGGCTGAGGAGGCGTGATGCAGAACGACCTCATCATCGCGGGCTTCGGCGGCCAGGGCGTGCTCCTCATCGGGAAGATGCTCGCGTACGCCGGCATGGCCGACGGCAAGGAAGTGTCGTGGCTCCCCTCGTACGGGCCGGAGATGCGGGGCGGGACGTGCAACTGCACGGTCGTGATCGCCGACCGGCCGGTGGGCTCACCCGTCGTCGAGCGCCCGAGGGTCGCCATGGTGATGAACCTGCCGTCCCTGGAGAAGTACGAGGGGATGGTCAAGCCGGGCGGCCTGCTCCTGGTCAACACCTCGCTGATCAACCGCGAGGCGCAGCGCACCGACGTGCGCGTCGTCAAGGTGCCCGCCAACGAGATCGCCAACCGGCTCGGCAACCCGCGCGCGGCCAACATGGTGGCGCTGGGCGCCTACCTGGGCGCCACACGGGCGGTCTCGCTCGCGGCCGTCGAGGGTTTGGTGCGCGAGACGTTCGCGGGGAAGGCGAAGGTGATCGACTCCAACCTCGCCGCCCTGCAGGAAGGGTACGCGCTGGGGGAACGGGAGGCGGCGGACGGCAACGCCGTGCCGCAGGAGGTCGGCGTATGAACGGACAGCCGTGCGTGAACACCGCACACCTGGACGACATCCTCGCCCGCTACCCGGCGTCCGAGACGGCGCTGATCCAGGTGCTGCAGGACGTCCACCGCGCCTACCACTACCTGCCGTGCGACGTGCTGGTGAGGGTCGCCGAGGCGCTCGACGTGCCGCTCGCCAAGGTGTTCTCGGTGGGCACGTTCTACAAGGCGTTCTCGCTGGTCCCGCAGGGGCGGACGATCGTCCGCGTGTGCACCGGCACCGCCTGCCACATCCGCGGCGCGAACCGCCTCATCGAGGAGATCGAGCGCCAGCTCAAGATCAAGCCCGGGGAGACGACCGAGGACATGAGCTTGACCCTCAAGACCGTCAACTGCGTCGGGGCGTGCGCGATGGCCCCGGTCGTGATCGTCGGCGAGAAGTACCACGGCGGCGCCGAGCCCGCGAAGGTCGGGAAGTACCTCGCCGAGGCGGAGGCGGACCATGAGAATTGAGTCCGCCGCGGCGTACGAGGATTTCCGCCGCCGCGCCCGGGATGCCGCCGCGGCTCATCGCCAGGAGATCCTGGTGTGCTGCGGCACCGGGTGCCTCGCCAACGGTTCGATGCGCGTCGCCGAGACGTTCGCGAAGGAGCTGCAGGTCCGCGGCCTGACCGCCGAGGTGGGCACGTTCACGAAGCGCACCGGATGCCACGGTTTCTGCCAGCGCGGGCCGCTGGTGGTGATCCAGCCCGCGGGGATCCTCTATACCCAGGTGAAGCCCAAAGACGTGGCCGAGATCTGCGAGAAGACGGTGGCCGGCGGAACGGTGATCCCGCGGCTGCTGTACAAGAACCCCGCGGACAACAAGCGTGTGGAGCACTACGGGGACGTGCCGTTCTACGCCAACCAGACCAGGGTCGCCATGCGGAACATCGGCAGGATCGACCCGAACGACATCGCCGACGCGGTCGGCCACGACGCGTACGCGGGGCTCGTCAAGGCGATGTTCGAGATGACCCCGGAGCGGGTGATCGGCGAGATCGAGCGCTCCGGCCTGCGCGGGCGCGGCGGCGCCGGTTTCGTCACCGCGCGCAAGTGGCGCGCGTGCCGCGACGCCGAGGGCGAGCGCAAGTTCGTCGTCTGCAACGGCGACGAGGGCGACCCCGGCGCGTTCAAGGACCGCTCGATCATGGAGGGGGACCCGCACTCGGTGCTCGAGGGCATCGTCCTCGGCGCCTGGGCCGTCGGCGCGCACGAGGGGTTCATCTACGTGCGCGACGAGTACCCCCTGGCCGTGGTCAACCTCACGCTCGCGATCGAGCAGGCTCGCCAGCACGGCTTCCTCGGCGCGAACATCCTCGGCACGGGCTTCGATTTCGACCTCGCGATCTCGCGGGGAGGCGGCGCCTTCGTCTGCGGCGAGTCCTCGGCGCTGATGCGCTCGCTCGAGGGGAAGGTCGGCGAGCCGCGCCAGAAGTACGTCCACGCCACCGACAAGGGCCTCTTCGACCGGCCGACCGTGCTCAACAACGTCGAGACGTGGGCCGACGTGGGCGCGATCCTGCGCCACGGCGCCGACTGGTTCGCCGGGATGGGGACCGAGAAGTCGAAGGGGACGAAGGCGTTCTCGCTGGTCGGCAAGGTCAAGAACACCGGCCTCATCGAGCTGCCGATGGGGATGACTCTGCGCGACATCGTCTACGGCATCGGCGG
Organism: uncultured Acidobacteriota bacterium; assembly: GCA_963747245.1. Lineage (GTDB taxonomy): Bacteria > Acidobacteriota > Thermoanaerobaculia > Thermoanaerobaculales > Thermoanaerobaculaceae > RBG-13-68-16. The sequence continues at coordinate 22,193 of CAVVEO010000006.1, read as the reverse complement.
GGGCATCATCGACGACCGCCCGTTCAAGGCCGTGCAGACCGGCGGGCCGTCCGGCGGCTGCGTGCCGGAGTCGCTCCTCGACCTCCCGGTGGACTACGAGCAGCTCACCGAGGCGGGCTCGATGATGGGCTCCGGCGGCATGATCGTCATGGACGACCGCACGTGCATGGTCGACGTGGCGCGCTACTTCTTGAGCTTCCTCACCGAGGAGTCGTGCGGCAAGTGCGTGCCGTGCCGCGAGGGCCTCAAGCAGATGCTGGCCATCTACGACGACCTGGTCGCCGGGCGCGGGAAGCCCGGGGACATCGAGCGCATCGAGACGCTGGCCGCCGGCATGCAGCTGGGCTCGCTGTGCGAGCTGGGCAAGTCGGCGCCGAACCCGGTGCTGTCCACCCTCAGGTATTTCCGCTCGGAGTACGAAGCCCACATCCTCGCCCAGACGTGTCCTGCAGGGATGTGTCGCGACCTCACCGCGTACGAGATCGTGCCGGAGCTGTGCAACGGCTGCCACCTCTGCTTCAAGGCGTGCCCGGCCGATGCGATCACCGGCGAGACCAAGAAGCTGCACACGATCCACCAGGAGAAGTGCATCTCCTGCGGTGCGTGCTACGACGTTTGCCCGACGGAGGGCGCAGTGCGGTTCTTCCCCAAGGGCCCCTCCGCGGCCGGCCGGGAGGCCGTGTGAGCGCCGGGGCGTCCGGGCGGGTGGGTCGGGGCGGAGAGGCCGGGGGAGTCGCGGCGCCCCGGGCTGGAGGCAAGAAGGCGATGGTGACCCTCACGATCGACGGCAGGGTGGCGAAGGTCCGCGAGGGCGCGACCGTCCTCGACGCGGCGCGGGCGATCGGGGTCCGCATCCCGACCCTGTGCCAGCACGAGGCGCTCGAGCCGTGGGGCGGGTGCCGCCTGTGCCTCGTGGACGTCACGAAGAAGGAGTGGCACGGCTGGGAGAAGCTGGTCGTCGCCTGCATGTTCCCGGCGGAAGAGGGCCTTGCCGTGAGCACCGCCACCGAGCGGGTGGTGGCGACGCGCAGGGTGGTCCTCGACCTGCTGCTGGCGCGCTGCCCGGAGGCGCCGCTGGTCCAGAGCCTGGCCCGCGAGTACGGCATCGAGCGCACGTCCTACCGGGAGAACCCCGAGCCTACCGACTGCGTCCTCTGCGGCCTGTGCACCCGGGTGTGCGACGAGATCGGCGTCTCGGCGATCTCCACCGTCAACCGCGGCGCCGGGAAAGAAGTCGCGCCTCCGTTCCACGAGGCGCCACCGGACTGCATCGGGTGCCTGGCGTGCGCCGAGATCTGCCCGACGAGCTGCATCCCGTACGAGACCTCCGACCTCGGGCGCACGATCTGGGGCCGGCGGTTCGAGATGGTGCGCTGCCCGCACTGCGGCCGGGCGCAGATCACCCGTGAGCAGGCCGAGTTCTACGCCGGTCGTGGCGGCGTGCCCAAGGACTATTTCGCGACCTGCGACGCCTGCAAGCGCCAGCAGATGGCGAAGACGTTCACGACGCTGTCGGCGGTCAGGTAGGGGGCGGCGCCATGGAGATTCACCGTATGGAGATGATCTACCGGGTCAACGTCGAGCGCTGCATCGCCTGCGGCAAGTGCGAGCTCGCCTGCGCCTTCGCCCACGGCAGCGAGGGGAGGCCCTCCAAGACGCGCATCAACATCTTCCGCCGCGGGCCGGAGCTCGGCACGCCGGTGGTGTGCTTCCAGTGCCACGAGGCGGCGTGCGCCGCGATCTGTCCAACGCAGGCGCTCGTCCGCAACCCGGCGACGGGGGCGATCGAGGTCGCGCGGGAGCGCTGCATCCTCTGTCGCATGTGCGTGGCCGCGTGCCCGTTCGGCAACATGCTCTGGGACGAGGCCTACCACTGCGTGCAGAAGTGCGACCTGTGCGGCGGCGACCCCAAGTGCGTCCCGTTCTGCCCGACGCGCGCCCTCGAGTACGTACCCGCGGACGCGGCCGCGACGCGCCCGGAGCCGCTGGTACGGGAGGCGGTGTGAAGCGGCATGGATCCGGGGTCCGGGCCCCGGGGTCAGGACCCCGACCCGTGCCCGCGAACCGGCTGGAGGGCGAGCGATGAGCGACCGCGGGCAGATGCTCGACATCCTCAGGAAGGCGTACCAGATCGAGGTGGACGGCTACACCTTCTACTCGATGACCGCCGACCATGCGGAAAAGGAAGCGGTGCGCGACCTGTTCGCCAAGCTGGCCGCGGACGAGGTGCAGCACCAGGCGTTCCTCAAGAGCGTGGCCGGCCAGCTCGACGAGAAGGGCGCAGCCGCGTTCCAGCTCACAGCGCGCTCGCCGGAGCAGCGCGCGATCAACCAGGCGCTGTTCACCGCGAGGTTCCGCGAGCAGGCGGCGGCGTCCGAGTTCGAGCTCGGCGTTCTCTCGGTCGGGATGACGCTGGAGAGCAACGCGATCCGCTACTTCTCGACGGCGGCGCAGCAGGCGAGCGAGGCGGAGGTCCAGGGGTTCTACAAGTTCCTGGCGGACTGGGAGAAGCAGCACTACGACGCGCTCGAAAGCCTGTTCCACGCGGTGCGGGCCGAGAACCAGGCGGCATCGGGTTTCGCCCCGTTCTGATCGGTTACCATCTTCCGATGCGCATCCTGATCACGGGGGTCTCGGGGTTCGTCGGCCTGCACCTGGCCGAGCACCTGCTCGCGAACCACCCTGGGCTCGAGCTGTACGGACTGCGGCGGTGGCGTTCCGAGACCTCGGCGTCGGCCGCGCCGGGCCCGGACGTCCGGATCGTCGAGGGCGACCTCCTCGACACGCCGTCGCTGATGCGGGCGCTGCAGGCGAGCCGGCCGGACGCGATCGTTCACCTCGCCGCGTCGTCGTCGGTGGCGAGTTCCTGGGACACGCCTTCGGAGATGCTCCAGGTCAACGCCCTCGGGACGCTGCACCTGCTCGAAGCCGTGCGCCAGCTCGACCTCGACGCGGCGGTGGTGCTGGCGTGCTCGGCCGAGGCGTACGGCCTGGTCCGCGACGACGAGCTGCCGATCCGGGAAGAGCAGCCGTTCCGCCCGGTGTCGCCGTACGCCGTCAGCAAGGCGGCCGCGGACATGCTCGGCTTCCAGTACTTCCAGGCGTTCCGCCTGCGCACCGTGCGCCTGCGGCTGTTCAACCACTGCGGCCCGCGCCAGTCGCACCGCTTCGTGATCGCCTCGTTCGCCCGTCAGATCGCCGAAATCGAAGCCGGGTTGCGCCGGCCCCGGATCCAGGTGGGAAACCTCGAGGTCCGGCGCGACTTCGTGGACGTGCGCGACGCGGTGCGGGCGTACTGGCTGGCGGCGACGAAGGGGGAGCCCGGCCAGGCGTACAACGTCGCCAGCGGCGAGGCGCACTCGATCCGCGAGATCCTCGACCGAATGCTGGCCCTCTCGGACGCCGTCGTCGAGGTGGCGTTCGACCCGGTCCGGCTGCGCCCTGCCGACATCCCGGTCCTGACCGGCGACGCGTCCCGCTTCCGCGCCGCAACCGGCTGGCGTCCCGAGATACCGTTCGAGCAGACGCTCGCCGACACGCTGGCGTACTGGCGCGCCGCCGTCCGCGCCTGACCCGTCCGCACCTCAAGTCCGGAAGCTCCGGCTGTCCGGCTATACTTGCGCCATGTCCTCGAGTCTCGCAACGCGTCCTCTGGTGCGCTGGGACGGTTTCACGCTCTGGATCGACCTCGACATGGTCGAGCTGGTCGCCAACCGGGAGCTCGTCCGCCGGGCGCCGTTGCTCCGGCGTCTCGAGATCACCGGGGCGGGCGACGAGCTCGAGCTGCACCTCGAGGCGGCGTGGCAGGGGCTCCCGGCACGCGTCTCGGCGAGGGTGCGCGAGCTGCGGCTGCACCGCCGCGTCTTCGGCTGCCGGGTCGAGGGGTTGCGCGGGCCGCTGGGGATCCCCCTGCCGCTGGCGCTCGTCGGCGTCATCGTCCGGCGGTTGGGGCAGGGGATGGTGCGGTTCGACCCCGAGGACCGCATCGTACTCGTGGACCTCCGCCGCTTCCTTCCCGACGGGCTCGAGGTGAGGGTGAAGGACGTCCGGTGTCAGGAGCGCTGGCTCTGCGTCGAGCTCGCCGGTGGGTCGGTGGCGGCCGTGTTGGCCGGCGTCGCCGCTGGCGCGGAGTGAGGGCCGGACCGGCGGGCGGGCGGCGTTGACCCCTTACCTCGCGTACTGGCTCAGCCACTACGGTTACGCGGGCCTCTTCGGCCTCCTGATGTTCGGTGTCATCGGGGTGCCGGTGCCGGAGGAAACGCTCCTCACCTTCGCCGGGGTGCTCGTGTACCGCGGCCACTTGGAGGTCGGCCCTACGCTGCTTGCCGCTTTTCTCGGGAGCTGCTGCGGCATCACCGTGAGCTACGGTCTCGGGCGGGGGATCGGGCGCGTCCTCACCAGGCGCCTCGGCCGCATCGTCCGCGTCACGCCGGAGCAGCTCGAGCGCGTCGAGGTGTGGTTCGAACGCGCCGGGCACTGGAGCCTGCTCGTGGGGTACTTCCTGCCCGGGATCCGGCACCTCACGGCCGTGGTCGCCGGAGGCACCCGCTTGCGCTTCTCGGATTTCGCGCTGTTCGCCTACGCAGGCGCCTTGCTCTGGTCGTTCACGTTCGTGGCCCTCGGGGTGTTCGCCGGCCGGCACTGGGTTCGCATCTCCGAGCGCGTGCACCAGAACCTGTGGCTGGCCTCGGGAGGCGTGGTCATCTGTGTGCTGGCGGGGTTCCTGGTCAGGCGCTGGCTCGCCCCGCGCCGGTAGCGCACGGCAGCGCGACAGCGGCTGCGCCGCCGGCCACGCCGGCCGGAGGTCGTATCATCCCGCAGACGGAGAGACGGGCGATGGCCGGGACCAAGGTTGACGTGGCGGTGGTCGGGGGCGGGATCGTCGGGGTCGCGACCGCAATGGCGGTGCTGGCCCGGGCACGGGTTTCGCTCGCCGTCGTCGAGAAGGAGCCGCGGCTCGCGGCGCACCAGACCGGCAACAACAGCGGCGTGATCCACTCCGGGCTCTACTATAGGCCGGGCTCGCTCAAGGCGCGCAACTGCACGGCCGGGCGCGAGGCGCTGCTGCGGTTCTGCTCCGAGCACGGGATTCCCGCCGAGCGCTGCGGCAAGGTCGTCGTGGCGACCCGGGCCGAGCAGCTCCCGGTCCTCGAGGAGCTGCGGCGCCGGGGCGAGGCCAACGGCCTCGTCGGGCTGCGCAGGCTCGGCCCCGAGGAGGTCCGCGAGGTCGAGCCGCACGCGGCCGGGGTTGCGGGCCTGTTCGTGCCGCAGACGGGGATCGTCGACTACGTGCGGGTCACCGAGGCGTACGCCGAAGAGGTCAGGCGCGGCGGCGGCGAGGTGATGCTGGGGGCGCCGGTGCGCAAGATCGCGCGCGACGGCGCCGGCATGGTGCTGGAAACCGGCAGGGGCGAGGTGCGGTGCCGCTTCCTTGTCAACTGCGCGGGCCTGCACAGCGACCGGGTCGCGCGCCTGGCGGGGGTCGAGCCGGGCGTCCTCATCGTGCCGTTCCGCGGCGAATACTACCGGCTGGCCCAGGGGAGGGAAGGCCTCGTCAGGAACCTCCTTTACCCGGTCCCCGACCCGGAGTTCCCGTTCCTCGGCGTCCACTTCACGAGGATGGTCGGAGGCGGGGTGGAGGCCGGTCCGAACGCGGTCCTGGCGCTCAAACGCGAGGGTTACACGCGCTCGAGCTTCTCGCTGCGCGACACGGCGACGACGTTCGCCTACCCGGGGTTCTGGCGCATGGCGCGGAGCTACTGGAGAATGGGCCTCGGCGAATACTGGCGGTCGTTCCACAAGCGGGCCTTCGTGCGGGCGCTGCAGGCGCTGGTTCCGGAGATCGAGCCGGCCGACCTGACGCCCGGGGGCGCCGGGGTACGGGCACAGGCGCTCGACCGGTCAGGCCGGCTGCTCGACGACTTCAGGATCGTCGAGGGGGAGCGGCAGGTGCACGTCCTCAACGCTCCGTCGCCGGCGGCGACCGCATCGATCAGCATCGGGGCGACCGTCGCGGCGGCCGCCCTCAGGAGCTTCGGCCTCGCCTGACGGCGGTCGCCGCCATCGCGGCGAAGCCTGCGATCAGCGACAGCCCGCCCAGTGGCGTGACCGCGCCGAGCCACCGCGGGCCTCCGAGGGCGAGGGCGGCCACCGTGCCGCTGAAGATCGCCGTCCCCGCCGTCAGGGCGACCCCCACCGTCCGCCACGGGCGGTCCGGCGCGGCGTGGGACGCGAGGCCGGCGGCGATGAGGCCGAAACCGCCCACGACGAGGTAGCGGACCGCCGTTTCCCAGAGCGCGAGGGAGGGCGCGTCGAGGCGGGCGCGGAGCAGGTGAGCGCCGAGCGCGCCGGACGCGACCGCGATCGCAAGCATGGTCGCCCCGACCGAGAACCAGGGTGTTCGCATGCGCCGAGGATAGCCGACGCTCGGTCGGAGGCGGCTCCAACCCCGGGTCCCGACCCCTTATCTCACTCCTCCGGGACGAGCTTGGTCGAGAGATAGCGCTCGCCGCGGTCGCACCCCACGGTCACGACCGTGTGCCCCTCGCCGAGTTGGCGAGCCTTGTCGAGAGCGACGGCGAGGATCGCCCCAGTGGACGGGCCGCAGAAGATCCCTTCCTCGCGGGCGAGCCGGCGGGTCGTCTCGAACGCCACCTCGTCGCTCACCCGCACCTGTTCCGAGATCAGCGAGGGGTCCCAGATCGGGGGGATGAACGTGCCGTCGAAGTGCAGCAGGCCCTCGATCCTGGAGTGCGAGTTGTCGGGCTCGATCGCGACGATCTGCGTCGGCCGGCCATGGTCGCGCAGGTAGCGCGCCACCCCCATCAGCGTGCCGCCGGTGCCCGCGCCGGCCACGAAGCAGTCGATGTCGCCGTGGGTCTGGGCGAGCAGCTCGGCGCCGGTGCCGAAGTAGTGCGACAGGACGTTGCCCTCGTTGCCGTTCTGGTTGAGGTAGAAGAAGGTCGCCGTGTCCTTCGCGGCCTCCTCCACCGCCCAGATGTGGGAGTTCTGGTCGGCGCCGGTGGTGAGGACGAGCTCGGTCCCCCACATGCGCATGATCTTCCGGCGCTCGACCGACTTGGTCTCCGGCATGTAGATGCGCGAGCGGTAACCCTTGAGGGTCGCGATCATCGCGATGGCGATGCCCGTGTTGCCGGAGGACGCGTCGATGATGACGTGTTGCGGCTTGAGCAGGCCGGAGCGCTCCGCGTCTTCGATGATGTACTTGACGACGCGGTCCTTCAGCGAGCCGGATGGGTTCCAGGCTTCCATCTTGATCAGGACCGCGGCCATCCCGGGCTGCGTCATGCGGCGGAGCGGGATGAGCGGCGTGCTGCCGATCATGTCGAGGACCGTGGTTGTCGTCACGCGAACCCCCAGCCCGCGAGGCGCGGGTTGCCCCTGCTGGGGCCGGGGAAGGATACACCAGCGGAAAGCAGCCGTGTGCTAGGCTCCGCCGGTGCTGACGGAATGGCTGGTCGGGAGGTTCGTCTCAACTCCAGGGGACGTCTCGAACCCGCGCACCAGAGAGGCCTACGGGCTGCTGGAAGGCTGGGCGAGCGTCGTCATCAACCTGGTGCTCTTCGCCGTGAAGCTCGTCCCCGGTATCCTCATCGGGAGCATCACGCTGGTCGCCGACGCGCTGCACTCTCTCGGCGACCTCCTCGGCTCGGGGGTGATCATCTGGGGGTTCAGGGCGGCGGCGAGGCCCTCGGACGCCAAGCACCCGTTCGGCCACGGGCGCGTCGAGAGCATCGCCACGCTGGTCGTCGGCATCCTGCTCTTCGTGGCCGCCTGGGAGATCGGGCAGAACTCCGTGCTTCGGCTGCTGCACCCGCACCCGGTCCACGCACCCGTCCTGCTGCTACTGGCGTTGGCCGCAACGCTGCCGGTGAAGGAATGGCTGGCGCGGTTCGCCCGCGACCTCGGCGGGCGGATCGGCTCGAGCGCGCTCCGGGGCGATTTCCTGCACCACCGCAGCGACGCCGTCGCCACGGGCGTCGTGATCGCCTCCCTGGTGGGAGGGAGGTTCGGGTTGGACTGGGTCGACGGCGTCGGCGGCCTCGCGGTCGCGGCGTTCATCGCGGCGGCCGCGTACGCGCTGACCAGGGACGCCCTCGACCCCCTGATCGGGCAGGCGCCCTCGCCGCAGCTGGTCGCCCAGATCCGGGCGACCGCACTCGCGGTGCCGGGTGTGGACGAGGTCCACGAGGTGGTCGTGCACTGGTACGGAGGGTTCCTCGTCACCTCCCTGCACATCGAGGTCTCGGACGGGCTCGACCTCGCCAGTGCCCACGACCTGGCCGAGGCCGTGGAGAACGCGGTGACGAGCCGCTTCCCGGGTCAAGCGGTGGTGCACGTGGATCCGGTGAACCGGGCGCACCCGCTGTACGGCGCGGTCCACTCGTTCCTCGCCGCCACGCTGCCTACTGTGGCCGGGGCGCAGGAGTTCCACGCGCTGCGCATCGTCGGCCACGAGCGCCCCTGCTACGTGATCTTCGACCTCAAGGCGGACAGCGGCCGGGCGCCCGCCGCCGCCGCCGCGATCCGCGATGCGTTGACGGCGCGTTTCCCCGAGGTCGTGAAGGTCGTCGTCAACCTCGGTCCGCGTTTCGTGTACTGAGTCCCGCGCCGGGCGATCTTCGGCGGTGCGGGCGGCTGGCGAGGCTTCCAGGCCGCGGCAGTTGACGTCCAGGCGTGCGATGTGCAACCTTGACCGCACGCGAGGGAGGTTCCAGTGCCCGACATCGCACGCATCCAGAGCGAGCTCAAGGCGGCCGGCGCGGACGGCTGGCTGCTCTACGACTTCCGCAACCGCGACGCGATTGCGTACAGCGTCCTGGGAATGGACTTCGGGAAGTTCACGACCCGCCGCTGGTTCTACTGGATCCCGGTCAAGGGCGAACCGGTCCGCCTGGTCTCCGCCGTCGAGTCCACCAAGCTCGACTCCCTGCCGGGCGCGAAGCGGGTCTACCTCTCGTGGCGCGAGCTGCACGCGGCGCTCAAGGAAGCGCTGGGATCCGCCGCGAAGGTCGCGATGCAGTACTCCCCCGAGGGGAATGTGCCCTACGTCTCGATCGTGGACGCCGGCACGGTCGAGCTGATCCGGTCGTTCGGGTACGAGGTCGTCTCCTCGGCGGGGCTGGTGCAGACGTTCCAGGCGCTGCTCGACGACGACGCCTACCGGTCGCACCTGGACGCCGGCGAGAGGGTGCAGCGCATCAAGGACGAGGCGTTCGCCCTGGTCGGCAGGGAGCTGCGCGCGTCCCGCGCGCTCACCCAGTACGACGTCCAGCAGTTCATCGTCAAACGGTTCGGTGAAGAGGGGCTCGACTGCATGGGCGAGTACCCGATCGTCGGCACGAACGAGCAGCCTGCCGACCCGCACTTCGAGCCGACCCCGGAGAACGCGAGGCCGATCAGGAAGGGCGACACGCTCCTCATCGACCTCTGGGCCAAGCTCGACAGGCCCGGGTCGGTGTTCTACGACATCACCTGGTGCGGCTTCGTGGGCGCCAAGCCGCCGGCGAAGTACGTCGAGATCTTCAACGTCGTGCGCGACGGCCGCAACGCGGCGCTCGAGTTCGTCCAGGCCCGGTACGCGGCGTCGGCGCCCGTCTACGGCTGGGAGGTGGACGACGTCTGCCGCGCGGTGGTGGAGAAGGCGGGGTACGGGCGGCAGTTCGTCCACCGCACCGGCCACTCGATCGGCGAGGAGGTGCACTGGAGCGGGGTCAACATCGACAACCTGGAGACCCGCGACGACCGCCGGCTCGTGCCCGGCGTGTGCTTCTCGATCGAGCCCGGCATCTACCTTCCCGGCGAGATGGCGGCGCGCTCCGAGATCAACGTGTTCATCACCCCCGACGGGAAGGTGGACGTCGCGGGCGAGATGCAGAAGCACCTGATCCTCATCGACGCCGGTTGAGCGCGCATGTCCGACGGCGACGAGGTCGAGGTCCTTCGGGTCGAGGGTGCGATCAACGCGGAGCCGGTGCTGGCCGCGTTTCGCGCCAACGGCATCCCCGCGGCCGTCGTGGGCGAGGCGGCGGGGCGCGTCTACGGGCTGACGCTCGACGGCCTCGGCTCGGTGGGGATTGTGGTTCCCCGGGAGTTCGAGCAGCAGGCCCGCGACCTGCTCCAGGCGGGCGAGCTGCACCAGCTCGAAGCCGGCGACGACGAGGAGTCCGGGGAAGAGTAGCGAGCCGCCGCGCGCCCCGTCTGTGGGCGGTTGCGCGCCGCGGGTCGCGCGGTGCCCCGAGCCCGGCGCCCTGAGCCCGGGGGCTGGGTGGGAGGAACGATGGGCTGGTACTTGTGGGTGATCCTGGGCTACCTGCTGGTCCTGACCGGCTTCAACCTGTACCGCTCCAAGCGCGTCAAGACGCAGGAGGATTTCATGGTGGCGGGGCGCAAGCTCTCCCTGACCACCATGGTCTTCACGCTGGTCTGCACCTGGATCGGCTCCGGGACCTTCATCGCCGGCGCCGAGTACGCCTACCACGCCGGCTGGAGCGCGCTCTGGCAGCCGGCGGGGGCGTTCCTCGGCATCGCCATCATCTACTTCGTCGCCGGCAAGATCCGGACCTTCGGCCAGTACACGGTGGGCGACATCCTGGAGGTCCGCTACGGGAAGTTCGCCCGCCTGTTCGGCGCGCTCGCCCTGATCGTCGCCTTCACCACGATCGTCGCCTACCAGTTCCGCGCCGGCGGGTACATCCTGAACGTCGCGACCGACGGCAGGATTTCGCTCGGGCTGGGCCAGACGATCGCCGCGGCGTTCGTGATCCTCTTCGTCGCGATCGGCGGCATGGTCGCGGTCGCCCACACGGACCTGCCCAACGGCATCATCATCGTGCTCGCGTGCTGCCTGGCCGTGCCGTTCGTCGTCATCGCGGCCGGAGGTTGGTCGCACGCGGCCCAGGTCCTCCCCGCCGGCGACTTCCAGGTCTTCTCGCCCGACTTCGGCAAGTACCCCGCCCTCAAGGGGTTCTCCTACTTCCTCTCCACCCTGCTGTTGCTGATGGGCGTGCAGTCGATGTACCAGAAGTTCTACGCCGCGCGCACGCCGAAGGAAGCCAAACGCGCGGTCGCGATCTGGATCGTCGGCACGATCGTGGTGGAGACCATCGTGATCGCGATCGCCGTCTTCGCGGCGGCGTACAACGTCGAGCACCAGACCCACTGGGACCCGCGCTCGCTGGTGCTCAACGCGGCGCGCCACATGGTGCCCGCCCCCGTCGGGGTGCTCCTGCTCGGCGCGGCATGCGCGGTCGTCCTGTCGACCGGGATGAACTACCTGCTCTCCTCCAGCTCCAACGTCATGCGCGACATCTACCAGCGGATGGTCCGTCCCGATGCGGACCCCGACAAGATGGTCGCGCTGCAGAAGGTGTTCGTCGTCGCCCTGGGCGTGTGCGCGTTCGGGATGATCTTCATCCCGACGGTGCTCGACCTGCAGATCTCGGTGCTCCAGTACGCCTACTTCGCCTACACGATGTACGGCGTCGCGGTGACGCCGGCGCTTTTCGCGGCGCTGACGTGGAAGCGCGCCACCCGCCAGGGGGGGCTCGCGTCGATCGTCAGCGGCGCTCTCGCGACCGTGTTCTTCGAGCTCGTGCTCCCGCGCGTGGCGCCCTCGGTCATGGAGGCGGCGAAGGGCCAGGTCGGGGCGCAGGTTTTCGGGGCCGACGCGTGGGGGATCCCGAGCATCTACCCGGCGGCGTTGATCTCGATCGGCGCCCTCGTGATCGTGAGCCTTCTGACGCCGCCGCCCACCGCGGAAGAGCTGGCGCCCCTCTTCGGCGGCGAGGCAGACCGGCGCCTGAGGAGCGCGGGCCGGCGGGAACGCCCGGCAGTCTGCCCGCAGGGGCGCGCGCCGTCCGGTCGAAGGTGGACTACAATGCGTATGCCCGCTCACGCGGGCAAGGGGGTTGCCGTGGAAGATCGGGAAAATCCGGCGCTGGTCGAGGCTGCGGACCCTGCGCTCGCCGAGTTGTTCGAGCCGACGCACGTGATCTCGGAGCTCAAGGCCACGACCCGCGAGGGCGTCATCTCCGAGGTCGTGAAAGCCGTGGCGCAACGCGGTCTGGTGAGCGACGCGCGCTGGCTCGAGACCGCGCTCACCGAGCGCGAGCGGATGGTCCCGACCGCGATGCCCAACGGCGTCGCGTTCCTGCACGCCCGCCACCGGGCCGCCGAGAAGTTCCCGAAGCAGTTCCTGTTCCTCGCGCGCTCCGGCAAGGGTGTCGCGTTCGGTTCGCCCGACGAGCGGCCGACGCAGCTCTTCTTCCTGTTGGCGCTGCGGAAGGACATGGCGCACCTGCGGTGGCTCGCGCGCCTGTCGTGGATCTGCCGCAACCGGACCACGGTGGCCAACCTGCTGAAGGTGCCGGGGGCCGAGGAGATCGCGCGGGCGTTGCGCCTCGCCGTCGAGGAGCTCCCTGGAAACCTGAAGCAGCGGTGACTCTGAGCCGAGCCCCGAACCCCGAGTCCCGGACCCCGGTTTCTGCCTTTCCGGTCAGTTGAGGTAGCCGGCGAGGGCGCGCGACTGCGCCCCGCGGCGCAGCTTGGCGAGCGCCTGGTTCTCGATCTGCCGGACGCGCTCGCGCGAGATCCCGAGCGCGCCGCCGATCTCCCGCAGGGTCCGCGGGTTGTCGTCCCCAAGGCCGAATCGCAGCGAGAGGATCTGGCGCTCCTTCTCCGACAGCTGCGCCAGCGCCTCGCTCAGCGTCTCCTCGAACGACTCCCGGAGTATCGCCTCGTCGGTGTCGGGGATGACGTACTGTTCGAGAAGGTCGCCGAACTCGGCTTCGCCCTCCTCGTCCACCGGCTCGTTGAGGGAGAGGATGTTCTGGTTGGACGACAGCAGGAGCCTCACTTCGCCCGGTTCCATGCTGAGCTCGTCGGCCAGTTCCTGCTCGGACGGGGCGCGTTCGAGCTCGCGGCCGAGCGCCTGGCGCGAGCGCTCGAGGCGATAGAGGACGTTGGCCTGCTTCTGCGGCAGCCGGAACGTCGCGCCGTGCTCCGAGAGGGCGTGCAGGATCGCCTGGCGGATCCACCACACCGCGTAGGTGATGAACTTGACGTTCTTACCGGGGTCGAACTTCTTGGCGGCCTGGATGAGCCCGATGTTCCCCTCGTTGATGAGGTCGAGCAGCGACACGCGGGAGTGGTGAAAACGCTTCGCATAGGCGACCACGAACCTGAGGTTGGCCTCGACGAGGTGGCGCAGCGCCTCCCCGTCGTTGTCGTGCTTGATCTTGCGGCCGAGTTCCTGCTCCTCGGCCGGCGTGAGCTGCTGAAAGCGGCCGATCTCGTAGAGGTAGCGCCGCAGCAGCGCAACCTCGGGATCGCGCTGGCGTTCGTCGCGGGTCATTCGCCCTCGTTCGGGACCAGTCCCCCCGGGGGCCGGATGGCGAGCGCGTTCTCGCGGGGCACGGCGCCGCGCCGCGCGGTCTCGCGTTGCAGCAGCTCTGCCAGGCGCTCGACCTCGGCCTGCAGAGCGTCGATCTGGTCCTTCATGTTGAGGATGACTTCCACGCCCGCCAAGTTTACGCCGAGGTCCCTGGTCAGGGTGAGGACGAACTCCAGGCGCTTGCAGGTCTCGTCGTCGTAGAGCCTGGTATTGCCGACGCTGCGCGACGGCAGGATCAACCCCTCGCGCTCGTACAGGCGGAGCGTCTGCGGGTGGATCTCGTAACGCTCGGCCACCCAACTGATCATGTGGAAGCGCCTGATGCGGCCAGTCACGCGCCCTCCCCTGCGATGGCGACGCGCCGGCGCGAGCGGCCCGCCTTCGGGAGGGTGACCCGCAGGACCCCGCCCCGGAGCGTCGCCGCCGTCTTGCCTGAAACTTCGGCCGGGAGCGCGACCGCACGGTAGAACCTCCCGCGCGGCCGCTCGACGCGCAGGTACGTCCCCGCCGCCGCGCCGCTCTCCGATGGCAAGCTCCCCGGCCACGACCAGGGTGTCGCCCTCGAGGCGGAGGTCGATGTCCTTGCTGCGGGCGCCGGGGAGTTCGGCCTCGACCGTGACCTCGCCCTCGCTCTCCCAGACGTTCACCGGCGGCTCGAAGGCGGCGGGGGTGCCGACCGAGACGGGCGAGGCCGGCAGGAGCGCGCGCTCCGCCGCTTCGCGCAGCCGCGCCCCCAGCGCCATCAGCTCGCGCACCGCCCGCCAGTCGAGATCGCCCATCAGGTCCTCCGCTCCGCAGTACGTGCAGGCCCGGAACCACGGCCCCTGCGCTCCACGGGATCCCTTCGCCCCGCCCGAAGGCGGGGCTCGGGATGACGCCGGCCCGCCTCGGCGGGCCGGCGTTCAGTTCGACGGCTTGGACTCCACGTCCACGTACTCGGCGTCCACCACATCCCCCTCGGCGGGCGGGGGCGTCTGCCCCCCCGCGGCGGCCGGACCCTCGCCGGCGGGGGAAGAGCCTGCGGCCGCGGAGGCGGTGCGGTAGATCTCCTCCGCCAGGCGGTGCGACGCCTTGGTGAGCTTCTCGTACGCCTGGTCCATCCCGTCCTTCTTGCCGGTCTCGAGCGCCTTGCGACCCTCCGCGATCGCGGCCTCGATCTCGCTCTTCTGCGCCTCCGGCAACTTCTCCTGATTGTCCTTGACGAGTTTCTCGGTGGAGTAGACGAGCGAGTCGAGTCGATTCCTCGACTCCACCTCCTCGCGCCGCCGCTTGTCCTCGTCGGCGTTCTGCTCGGCCTCGCGGACCATCTTCTGGATCTCGCTCTCGTTGATCCCCGAGGACGCGGTGATCTGGATCTTCTGCTCCTTGCCGGTGCCGAGGTCCTTGGCGGAAACGTGCAGGATGCCGTTGGCGTCGATGTCGAAGGTGACCTCGACCTGGGGGACGCCGCGCGGCGCCGGGGGGATCCCGACGAGGTGGAACCGGCCCAGGGTGCGGTTGTCGTGCGCCATCGGCCGCTCGCCCTGGAGGACGTGGATCTCGACCTGCGTTTGGCTGTCGTCGGCGGTGGAGTACACCTTCGACTTGCGGGCCGGGATCGTCGTGTTGCGCGGAATGACGATGTCGGTCACGGAGCCGAGCGTCTCGACGCCGAGCGAGAGCGGCGTGACGTCGAGGAGGAGGAGGTCGTGGACCTCGCCCGCCAGGACGCCGGCCTGAATGGCGGCGCCGACCGCGACGACCTCGTCGGGGTTGACGCCCTTGTGGGGTTCCTTGCCGAAGAGGTCCTGCACCAGCTTCTGGACGCGCGGGATCCGGGTGGAGCCGCCGACCAGGACCGCCTCGTCGATGTCCTTGGGTTCGAGGCCGGCGTCCTTGAGCGCCTGGCGGCACGGGGCCACCGTGCGCTGGATGATGTCCTCTACGAGCTGTTCGAACTTGGCCCTGGAGAGGCGCATGTTGAGGTGCTTCGGGCCGGAGGCGTCGGCGGTGATGAACGGGAGGTTGATCTCGCTCTCCTGCGTCGTGGAGAGTTCGCACTTGGCCTTCTCGGCCGCCTCCTTCAGGCGCTGCAACGCCATGCGGTCCTTGGACAGGTCGATCCCCTGGTCGCGGCGGAACTCCTCGACCAGCCACTCGATCAGGCGCTGGTCCAGATCGTCGCCGCCGAGGTGGGTGTCGCCGTTGGTCGACTTGACCTCGACGACCCCCTCGCCGACCTCGAGGATCGAGATGTCGAAGGTGCCGCCCCCGAAGTCGTACACCGCGATCGTCTCGTCCTTCTTCTTGTCGAGGCCGTAGGCGAGCGCGGCGGCGGTGGGCTCGTTGACCAGGCGCACCACTTCGAGGCCCGCGATCTGGCCGGCGTCCTTGGTGGCCTGGCGCTGCGCGTCGTTGAAGTAGGCCGGCACCGTGATCACGGCCTTCTCGACCTTCTCGCCGAGGTAATCGTCTGCGGCCGCCTTGAGCTTCTGCAGGATCATCGCCGAAATCTCGGGGGGCGAGTAGATCTTTCCGTCGATGTCCACGCGCGCGATGTCGTTCTCGCCGCGCACGACGTGGAACGGGAACATCTTGATCTCCTGCGTCACCTCGTCGTAGCGGCGACCCATGAAGCGCTTGATCGAGAACACGGTCTTGTCGGGGTTGGTGATCGCCTGACGTTTGGCAACCTGTCCGACGGGGCGCTCGCCGTTCTTGCCGAAGCCGACAACGGACGGCGTCGTCCGGCTCCCCTCCTGGTTGGCGATGACGACCGGCTTGCCGCCTTCCATGACCGCCACGACGGAGTTGGTCGTTCCGAGGTCGATACCCACGATCTTTGACATTGATGAAGTCCTCCTCAGGTCAACACCACACGAGCATTATCGGACCTGAGTCGGTTATTGTCAAGGCGTCAGCAGTTTTGCCCCCGGCCCCGGGTTCGTCTCCTCTGAATCCTCCTTAAGATGCTGAGAGAAAATGAGGTTGGAATCCGGCGCGCCGCTCGCGTTGTTGCCGGCCAGCAGGACGGACCGCTCGCGGAGAATGTACCGGTACGACCAGCCCCACGGGTCGAGAAGCTCGCCCGGCGTCAGAAAACGCTCGCGGCTCAGCTCCGCCAGGGTCTCCGGATAGCTGCCGATCAGGAACGCCCGGGCCTGCAGGACGCGCCAGATCCCTGCCATCCTGGCCCACGAGGCGGCGGAGCGCAGGCGCGGCACGAGCTTCGGGCCGGGGCCGAGGAGTGGGTTGGCCGGGTTGCGCGGCGCCAGGAACACCGTGGCGACGAGAAACGGAAGCAGGAAGAAGGCGAGCCAGGGCACGCGGGGACGCCAGGCCGGCACCGGCGCGGCCGCGGTGGCGGCCCGTTGCGCCGCGCGCGTGATCTCGTCGCGCGTGGCCTGGCGGATCAACGAGCGGGTGAGGAGGGTGTAGAGCGCCTTGCAGGTGTCGAACTCGCCGTGGAGGCTGGTGCGGACGATCTCGTCGACGGTCGTGATGCCGTCGACGAGCGCGAGGATGTCGCGCTCGACCGGTGAGATGCGGACGCGGCCGGAGGCCGCCGGGACGGGGAGGACCGGTTCGAGGTCGATGTCGAACGCCTCGATGTCGTCGCTCTCCAGCTCGGTGCTCACCTCGGCCTGGCGGGCGGCCGGCGTCGCCACGAAGACGACCCCGCGATGGGGGATGCCCTTCTCGATGATCGGCCACTCGTCGAGCATCCGAGCGCCTTCCATCAGGATGCTCTCCGAGCCCATCGCCGTGACGAGCTCGGCATCGTAATCGACGCTGGTCTCCTGCGAGAAGTGGTAGTCGCCGTCCTGCCAGCGAAAGACGCGGTAGATGATCTGGAGGATCTGTTGCTCGAACGCCCTCTTCAGCTCCTCGCGCGAGATGACCGAACGCTCGATCAGGATATGACCCAGGCGTTCGAGCGTCTCCATCTGGGTCTTCAGCGCGGCGTCGAGCTCGGGCTTGGTGACGGCGCCGGTCTTCAGGAGGACCTGGCCGAGCCGATCCTCCAGTCGCTTGTTGAGGGAGTCGGCGCCCACGACCTTGCCGTCGAGGAACGAAACGGTCACGACGTCCTCTTTGGAGCGCAGGGTGAGGACGCCGGTCTTCCGCTGCAGCCCGATGAGCTGGAAGATGTCGGAGAGGGAGAAGTCGCGGAGGGTACCTTCCAGCGCCACGCCTACCTCCATTCCACCCGGAGGAGCTGCGCCGCCAGCGACCGCCGCCGCCCACAGCAGCGCGGCCGCCGCTTCGAGCGGCCAGACCGGAACCGCCATCAGCGCCGGGGAGACGTACGCGGGCAGCCACAGGCAGGCCGCGGTCGCGCCGCCCACCCCGGCGACGGCGAGCAGCCAGCCGAGGACGGGCCTGCCGCCGTAGGCGGCGCCGAGGCCTGGGACCGCCAGGTCGGCGAGACGCCGTTCGAGGCGGAGCGTCGCCTGGCGGCGGAGAAGCTGCTGGCGCTTGGCGAGCTGCGCCTCGATTCCGACCATGTCTTTCTTGAGGAAGATGTTCACACACTGGGTGCAGTAGCTCTGGCTCTCATGGGACAGCTTGCAGCGCCGGCAAAACGGCCGGCCGCACTTCAGGCAGGAGGCCGCGAGCCCACCGAAGTGCCTGCGAACGAGCAGGTGGACGACGGCGACCATCAGGGCCAGGACGGCGCCGATCGCGAGAGGGTGGGCGAGCGTGCGCGAGCGTGCCAGCGGGGGCGGCAACAGGCCGCGGTTGAGCAGGACCAGAGGATCCTTGCGCGCGAGCATGGCACGGGCCTGGGCAAGGGAGAAGACCGGCTGGATGATGTCGCGGTCGCGGGCCGGCACCAGCGCGGCGAGTCGCTCGCCCCCCGCGAGACGCGCGGCGGCCATGGCCTCGTCGCCTCTCGTGGAAGTGGTAGTTCTGCGCGTACGTGAGCGAGAGGTCGTAGTTCGCGATGGCTGGGTCGTAGCCGTAGCTCAGCGCCGCTTGGAACGACTGCAGCGCAGCGTTGTAGTCGCCCTCGGAGTAGCGAACGGTGCCGAGCGCAAGGGCGAGCGCCGCGTTCTGGGGCGACACCCGCAGTCCTTCGCGATACGTCAGCGTGGCCTGATCGAGGAAGCCGAACTGACGCTCGACGTCGCCGGTCAGGAGGTAGTAGTCGGGGTCGTCGCCGAGCACGTCGGCGAGGGCGTTGAGCTCGTCGAGGATCTGAGGCTCGTAGCGCTTGTCGGCGAGGACCTCGGTCGCCTGGATGACCGCGTTGGGCGGGTGGGTCACCGCGCGAAAGCCGACTTCTACCAGGGTGGGGGTGGCCGCCACCAGGATCAGGCCCGCGGCGCCGAGGACCCTCTGGGCGGCCGTGAAGTACGCCCAGCTCAGGGCGAAGACCCAGAGCACCAGCCACACCGGGTCGCCGCCGACGAAGAGCGGGAGCGCAATGACCAGCAGCGAGAGGATCGCGCTGTTGGCCCCGAGACGCCACCGGGCCCCCGTCTCGGTGAGGTCGTGCCAGAGCCTCGGCAGCACCTTGCGGATCGCCAGCAAACCCCAGACCGTGAGCGCGGCCAACACTCCGGCGAGTGCGGAGAGCAGGGCGGTCGCAGCGATGAAGCCGCGCAGGCGTTCGTCGCTGACGAGGCAGAACACGCCGTGGCCGAGCGCCCCGAACCCCGCCACCAGGTTCGTGTGCTTGAGTCGGACATCGGCCAGCGCCAGCCACGCCTCGGCGCTGCCGGGGTCGAGACGGGTCGCCTGGACCAGCACGGCCTCGGCGTCGGGCCCCGCCAACGTCCTGGCCTGGACCACGAGCGCGAGCGCGAGCGGCGTCAGGCGCTTGAGCCCCGTCTTGCCGGCCACCTGCAAGAGTTCGTCCGCGCGCTCCCGGACGGTGTCGGGCGCTGGGCGGTCCAGGACCTGGGCGAGCCGGAACCACGCCTGCTCGACGTCGCCGCCCCGTCCCCGCTCGGCCCCGGCGGCGGCCGCAACGGGGAGCAGGGCGAGCACCAGCGCGCTAGCGCGTCGCAGCCACGAAGAGCGAGCGCAGCTGATAAAGGACGTCCTCAAGGTAGCGAGCCTCCTCGCCGGAGAGCTGCCCTGCCGTCTTCTCCTGTACCACGGCGAGCAGGTCGATGAAGAAACGGGCCGTCTGGGGGTCGCGGCCGCGTCCAGGGATCTGCCCGGACAGCAATGCCGCCGCCTGTTGCGCCAAGAAGTCCACGAGGTCGAGAAATCCGATCGCCGGGGGTGGCGAAGCCGGCTCCGGCGGCTTCTCGGCGGCATGTGGCGGGCTGATAGCGGACGGCTCCTCGGCGGCCGGCGCCGGTCCCGCAGTCTCCGCCGGCTCGATTTCCTCGCCGTCGACGGTGAATCGCCGGCGATCGACGACCTTCATCTTGCCTTCGTTCTCCCCCGTCACCTGCCCCTCCGCACTACGAGCTTCGTCTCATCTTACGCACTTGGACCCGGCGGAACAAGCGCCCGGCTTCGCTTTGCGAGGGTATACTCCCGCGCCATGAGCGAAGACAACCCCTTTGCAGCGCTGCGCGCGCTTTCCGCCCGCCTGCGGGCGCCCGATGGCTGTCCCTGGGACCGCGAGCAGACGCTGGAGAGTCTGAAGACCTACATCATCGAAGAGGCCTACGAGGTCGTGGACGCGATCACCGATTCCGACGGCTCGATGCTCGCCGGCGAGCTCGGCGACCTTCTCTTCCAGATCGTGTTCGCGGCCCAGATCGCCGCCGAGCGGGGCCTGTTCGACATCGACGACGTGTGCCGCGGGATCCACGCCAAGATGGTCCGTCGGCACCCCCATGTGTTCGGCGACGTCGAGGTGCGAGGCGCCTCCGACGTCGTGCGGAACTGGGAGGCGATCAAGGCGAAGGAACCAAGGGAGGGGGGCGCGCTCGCGGGCGTGCCGCGCCAGCTGCCGGCGCTCCTCAAGGCGCTGCGGATCACGGAAAAGGCGGCTGCCCTCGGGTTCGACTGGGAGCGGGCCATGGACGTGGTGGCCAAGCTCGAGGAGGAGGTCGGCGAGCTCAAGGAGCAGTTGGCGTCCGGGAGCGGCTCCGCTTCCCGGGAGGGCGTGCGGGAGGAGCTGGGCGACGTGTTGTTCGTGATGGCCAACCTGGCCCGTCAGCTCGGGGTCGATCCCGAGGCGGCGCTCCAAGGCGCCAACGACAAGTTCACGCGTCGCTTCGAGGCGATGGAGGATGAGGCGCGACGGCAGGGTGCCCACCTTGCGGCGCTCGGTCCCGCGCAGCTCGACGCCCTCTGGAACCTGGTCAAGGCGGCGGAACGTTCAGGCACGGAATAATTTGACATTTCTCGGCGCCGGGCCTAAGGTGCACCGGGTTTTTGCTCCGTCCGGAGCGGGGAGACATTTAATGCGCAAATCCTGGTTGGTTTCTGTCATCGCCGCCGCAGCGGCTTCGGCGGCGTTCGCCGCAACGCCCGTCCTGCGAGTCAACGATACGGTCCTGACCGACGGCGACCTTGCGATGGCCAAGAGGGTCGTCGCCATGCAGATGCAGGGCATGCCCTCGACCGACGCGGTCGTGACGCGCCACGCGGTCGACCAGCTGATCAGCAAGACGCTGGTGTTGCAGGCGGCGCGCGACGCCAAGATCACGGCCGACCCGAAGGCGGTCGCGGCGAGCATCGACGAGCAGCGCAGTCAGCTCGGGGGGCCCGAGGCGTTCGCGAAGGCGCTCGCGGCGGCAGGGCTCACGGAGCAGGATCTCGTCCAGAAGGAAACCGACCGGTTGATCATCCAGAAGTACCTCGAGACCGAAATGACCAAGCGGGCCGCAGTCAGCGAGGCCGACGCCAAGGCGTACTACGACGCGAACCCGAAGGAGTTCGCCCATCCGGAAGAGGTGAAGGTCCGGATGATCCTGGTCAAGGTCAACCCGGCCGCCGACCCGAAGGAAGACGCCGCCCTGAAGGCGCGCGCCGAGGATGCCCGCAAGCGCGTGACTTCCGGCGAGGATTTCGCCAAGGTTGCGAGCGAGATCTCGGACGACCCGAGCAAGGCAAAGGGGGGCGAGATCCCGACCTGGATCCAGAAGGGCCGCATGCTGCCCGACCTCGAGGGACCGGTGTGGGCGCTCAAGCCCGGTGAGGTCAGCCAGGTGCTGCGCAGCAAGTACGGGTACCACATCTTCAAGATGGAGAGCCGGCGCGACGCCGGTCAGACCCCGTTCGCCGAGGTCGAGCCCACGCTCGTCAATTTCCTCAAGAACCGCAAGGTGGACGACGCGATTCAGGGCGTCATCCAGGAGCGCAGGGCCAAGGCGAAGATCGAGGCGCTCGACCCGGCGGTCAAGGCCGCACTCGAGCCCCCGTCGGCGCCCGCCGCGCCGAAGAGCGGGACGACGGCTCCGGGAGCCGCTCCGGCCAAGCCCGCGGCGCCGGCCAAGCCGCCGACGGATGCCCCAAAGCAGCCCTGACCGCAGCCTGCGGGTCGTGGTGGCGGCCGTCGTCGAGCGTGACGACGGCCGTATCCTTCTCGCCCGGCGTCTGCCGGACGCCCACCTCGGCGGATTGTGGGAGTTCCCAGGGGGCGCGGTCGAGGACGGCGAGACGCCCGAAGAGGCACTGGCGCGCGAGCTCGTCGAGGAGCTCGGCATCGTAATCACCGTAGCCGAGCCGATCACCTTCGCCTTCCACCGCGACGAGCGGCGGGATGTCGTGCTGCTGTTCCACGCCGCGCGCATCGTGCGAGGGGAGCCCCGCGGGCTGCAAGGCCAGGAGGTGCGCTGGTTCGCGCGCGAGGAGCTGGCGGCCCTCGCCACCCCCCCGGCCGATG
>CAVVEO010000005.1:0-205542 GCA_963747245.1 uncultured Acidobacteriota bacterium | reverse complement strand
GTCGGCGAATTCATTCCCTGTCCGATGGTCAAGGATACATCGCGTCACACTGGACGCAAGCGGCGGCGTCACAGCGCTCCGCGTGGCCGCTGACGTGCGAGCGCCAGCACCCTGCACTCTCACCCCTCCAGGGAGACGATCGCCCGTCAGGACAGGGCTAGCGGTTTCCCTGGGCCAGTCGGTGCGCAGGGCGGCGTGCTGAACCGGCGACGGGGAGCGGGAGTATGCTGTATCGACCGTGCGGCCAACGGGAGCGTTGCCCTGGAAGCGCGGCATTCAAGACTGACGCGGGAGAACCGGCCGATGCCAATAAAGGTCATAAGGATCGCCGACATCGTGGAAGGAGGTTGTCTGCTAGAGGGAGATGAAGCACCGGGGCACCGAAATCGCAGCCATCCTTACAAACCTTGAACCCGCCCCCGAGCCGAGGCTCGATTTCGCATGGACGTTGAGTTAGTTGTCGGGAAAGATCGAACGGAGCGTGTGATGGCCCTCCCGCTCCCGCCCCTTATCAGCATGCACGATTCCCTTGATGGCCCGCTCTTTCTTGGTAATGGCAGTCTTGTCTACTTCCGCGACCAACTCTTCATGCCTGAGCGACCACCGGTGAGCGAGTCAGAGGGGGAAGAGGGTGTTCTTTGAGTGAAGAAGTGCGTGTACGACAACGAAGCCGATCTTGCTAGCCTTAGGGCTGCGGTGGCAAATCTTGAGACAGCGATCGAATACAGCAAGTCAGACCGGAAGAGGGACCAAGTCCCTGAGGACGTGAAGTTGCTTGTCTGGGCGCGTGACGGCGGTCCCTGCGTGCACTGCGGTGCGAAGCAGGATCTACAATTCGACCACATCATTCCCGTGGCGAAGGGTGGCGGGAACACCGCCGAGAACATTCAGATCCTCTGCAAGAACTGCAACCTTAGGAAGAGCGATAAGTTAAGCTTCTGATTCCCACCACATGGGGAACGTCCAAATTCTACTGGCCGCGCCAAGAGACCGTTGGCGTACCAGCCCGAGAACGCCCGCACCGCGCACTGTGTGACCCCTCCCGAGGGGTGATCGCCCGTCCTGGGGCATCCTGGCCTACCACTGGCCAGAGTCAGTTCGGCGAATTCTGGGAGATCGTGGTCAACAAGCCATCGTGCAACATCCGCACGACCTGCTAACCCTTGGGCGACTCGCACAGCGAGATCCTCAGCACTCCTGGGATTCAGATTGACCTGGACACCGTTGAGCGATAGGAAGGCCCAGGCAGCATGAAGAGCGGTGCGCTTGTTTCCGTCATTGAAGATGTGGCGGGTAATAAGGGAATGGGTCAGCAACGCTGCCTTATCGATCAGTGAGTCGGCAAGCGGGCGCCCAAACACCTTGCCGCTCATCTCGTCAATGACGTACTCCAGCGCACCGGGCACACGAACATTATGTGGCGGTGTCCACAGGCCACCAAACGCGCGATACATCGCTGTCGAAGACCACGCTACAAGGTGACGTAGGGGACATCCAGATTCCCGCACGGCGGGAGCTGGTCGACACTGCCCTTGAGGCGGCAAGCGAGCGCCCGAGGGAGATGGATGGCCAAGCTCCGGGAGAGGGATCTGGTGGTTATGGACGTGTTGCGAGAGAGAGGGTGGAGCACGCGGGCGACGGCGCGGGCGCTTGGCGTCGACGAGAGCACGGTGCGGTACCACATCAGACGGCGCGAGGGGAAAGCCGAGGACGGGCGGCGGCGGCAGGCGGAAGCCTGCACACCGTGGGATGGAGTCATTGGGCCGTGGCTGCAGGCACAGGGTGAGTGCGAGGGAACGCGGCCGGATTCGATACGGCTGCTGTACGAGGAGCTCGTCGAGCGACACGGGTACGAGGGCAGCTACAAGGCGGTGCTGCGCTACGTGCGACGGCGCATGACGCCACCCCGGCTGCGACCGATCCGACGAGTCGAGACCAGGCCAGGAGCGCAAGCCCAGGTGGACTGGTTCGAGGAGCTACCGGTGCGCGTCGAGGAGCTGGGCGGGCGGATCAGGCTTGACGCCTTGGTCGTGACCCTGTCCCACTCGCGGATGTTCGCCGTCATCTGGGCGCTGTCGAGGAACCTGCTGTGGTGGTTGACCGGGCACAACCAGGCGTTCACCAGGCTTGGTGGCATCCCGTGGACCGTGCGCATCGACAACCTCAAGACCGGCGTAGCGTGGGGTGCGGGCCCGTGGGCGAGGCTCCAGGAGGGGTATGCCTCGTACGCCCGACAACTCGGCTTCGTGGTAGATCCCTGCCGGGTACGTCAGGCGTCGGACAAGGGCAAGGTCGAGCGGCGGGGACGAGACGCCCGAGGCTTCCTCGAGGCCCTGAAGGACGTCTGCTTCCTGCGTCTGGAGGACTTGCAAACGGCGACCGACGAGCGGGTCAAGTCCCGGACCGAGCGCCTCATCTGCCCGGTGACCGGACGCAGCATTCTCGAGAGCTGGCAGGCCGAGCGGGAGAGCCTGCTGCTGCTGCCCGAGACACTCCCCGAGCCATTCGACGTCCAGGTCAACCGGCCGGTCAGCGACGACTGCCTGGTGAGCTTCGAGGGGCGGCAGTACGAGGTGCCGTTCGCTGCCATGCGGCGCACGGTACAGGTGCGGGGGTGCGCCGGAACCGTGGAGATCTACGGTGCCGACGGGCGGCATCTGGCGAGCTACCCGCGCGGCACCGACTGCCGGCTGCTGCTCGACCAGCGCCACGCCGAAGGGAGTGGCGACGAGCGGGTCATGCCGCCGACTCCGCTTGGAAAGGTGGGCCGAGCGATCGTACTGGAGCAGAGCTGGGAGGTGACGAGGCGCCCGATCGACGACTACCTCGAGCTGGTACGGAGGCTGGCATGAGCGCGTCAAGCGACCTCGACCGCACCAGAGGGCTCCTGACCGACGTCGGCTTCGAGTTTGCCGTCCATGTCATCCCCGAGCTCGTCGAGCGCGGAGTGCGGGAGAAGGTTTCCCTGGCCGGTTTCCTCGACCTGGTCCTCACGACCGAGAGGGACGCCCGCGAGGAGCGGCGGGTGAAAACGTCCTTGAAGCTATCGGGGCTGTCGGCTGCCAAGACCCTCGAGAGCTTCGACTTCACCTTCGCCCGCGGGGTCGACCGCAGGAAGATCGAGCTGCTCGCGACCTGCGAGTTCGCCAGGCGCCGCGAGAATGTCCTGCTCCTGGGACCACCTGGGGTCGGCAAGACCCACCTGGCCCTCGCCCTCGGCGTCAAGGCCGTGACCAACGGCTTCTCGGTGGCCTCGATGACGGCCGATGAGCTGCTCGACCAGTTGCGCCGGGACGATGCCGCGGGCCTACGCCGCATGCAGCGACGGCGCTACTGGACGGCGGCGGTCTTGGTCATCGACGAGCTGGGCTTCCAGGCGCTCGACCGCCGTGACGCCCACCTGCTCTTCAAGGTGCTCTCGTCGCGCTACGAGCGGGCGTCGACGATCATCACGTCCAACAAGTCGATCCGCGAGTGGCCCGAGATGATCGCCGGCGACGAGATGCTGGCCACGGTGATCCTGGACCGGTTGCTCCACCACTGCCACGTGGTCCAGATCGACGGGCGGAGCTTCCGGCTGCGCGAGGTCAAGATCAAGGAGGCGGAGGCGTGAGTCGAGGGCCCATCGGGGGCTACCCACTCGCCGTCGCGAACGCCGAGCAGGGGGCCCCTCCGCTGCGGCCCGGCTCGCTCCGCTCGCCTGGCCTCCACTCCGTGCCCCCCTGCTCAAACAATGCCCCGAAAGGAGGATGCACGCTCAACGACACTCCCAGCCAACGGACACCCCTGGGAGACATCGTGCGGGAAAGTGGGTGCCCCCTAACTGCGGGAATCTCGGTGTCCCTTGACAATCGCTTCGTTGATTTCGCAAATAGCGTCAGGCGAGAGGTAAGTTACTTCCTCGCCAGAGAGGTCCATAGGTCCCGATACTGAGTGATACTCTCGTCCAGCAACCTCCGGTTGGTCTGCCTGTCGACGAATCTTGTCGCTCCCGGAGTAATCAACTCGAAGAAAGAAAACGACTCCCCTACGGCGAACTCGCTGAACGCAAGGAAGGCGGGAGGCGGGGCGCAGTACGCCGGGGGCGCAAGATCAACCGTGGGCGTCGCCTGAGCCCAGGTCCGATCTGTGGCATAGCTCGTGAAAGGTCCCCTCATGACACTACCCCCCTATCTATACAGCATAACCGAATCCAGGGCGAAGCTCTTTCTGACGCACAAACCGTAGCCCCTTGCCTCTCGTTATAACCGCCACATCGATCGGCCCCCCTACACCCCTGAGCCCAATCGCGAGATCCTGAAACACCATTGTACTCGTAACCATCGCTGTAACCAAGTTGATGCAGTCTTGGAGCGGGAGAATGTTATAGGGGATTCTCAACGCCACGTGGGTTTCCAGGGTCGCCATGAGCTGTTTCATCGCCGGATCAGGCAAATTGAGTGTGGCCTTCAGGATTTGGGGCACAATCGGGTCGAATCCCGTTATGATGCGCGAGGCAATTGACAACTGGCCGCCCCAGGTGAGGCCGAATTCCGTTCCTTGACTCCGCGGTTCCGGAGTCGGTTTGCCAGGTATCTCAACCACAAAAACGGTGCCATAGGGTTGGTCCTTGTCGAAGCCCCCGACCACGAAGGTCATGTCAGGACCCTGGTACTCCTTCAGCATTACTCCTCGCCACTGCCCGAGGTAGAACTTCGCGAGGCGCTCCGCAAAGTCCTCCACCCCAAGGCGGTTTGTGTCGTCACCGTTCTTACATTCGGGCAGGGAAACCTCAAACTCGGGGAGCAGGGAATGAGCCGTCCGCTGCCCAATCACTGCGGCGCCGTAGGTAACCGCGGCTACGAACGGTTGCCTAGCGAACGACAGCACCTTGGTGGCGTTGTCGTAATTGAACGCGAGGGTTTGCTTTGAGACCTGGTCTTGGGCTTGAAGGGTCACACGGCTGTCTGCCGCGAGTACGACACCCTCTGGACCCTTGATCACCACGCCCAGCGACTGATTCCTCCGACTCAACAACACGATACACCATCTCCTCTCAAGGATGACCACGGGGCGCCCACGGGCGCCCCTGCTGTTACTGGCAGCGCCGGGTTGCGAGGACGCCGCACCCCCTAGTCCTACCCCTCCCGAGGGGCGATCGCCGATCCTGCGGCATCCTGGCGCTGCGGTCGAATCCCGGCGTGATACGGAATCACGGTAGTACCCCTCTCCCCTCTCCTGCCAACTGAGTAGAGCTGATGGGCTTGCGGAGGCCAGCCGACGCGGTCACCAGCTGGGGGTCGTACCACGGTCGCATGGCTGAGGCAATCTCCTGGGCCGAGGTCGCGCTCCCGGTCATCCGCGTCACGCTCGTGGCACACAGGCCGTCACGGTCGCCGTGTGCGACGAGGGCACCTTGGAGTGGGTGTGGACGATTTACCAGGCCGTCACGGTGCAACACGTCGGGTGTTCTCCCCGTCCCTCCCGCATCCCGTCCTTTGGGTACGACCGAAGTGCGACCGAAGTGCGACCGAAGGTCGGAGTCGGCGACCGAAGGCCCCCCTTGGTCGCTTTCGTCGCTTCGGTTGAATCGCTGGCGTGGTGGCGTGAGAGATCGCTGCCACCAGCGCTTTCCCTACCTTTTGTCGCTTTGGTCGCTTATGTCGCAGGGTTTCGCGGATACGACCGTGGCACGACCCCGGCCAGAGGGGCTTGAATCGTGCCATCCAGTAAGTTTTTGTCTTTGGAAGGTTTAGGTGGTGCCCAGGGGCGGAATTGAACCGTCGACACCGTGATTTTCAGTCACGTGCTCTACCAACTGAGCTACCTGGGCACTTCCAAGCCGGGAGAGTATGGCGGCGAGGCCGCTGGCTGTCAACCGCGGCGGCGGCGAAACGGGCCGCGCCAAACCGCGCTAGAACGTGGACTCGCCTCGAGTCACAGCCCCGCCAGCAACGCGTCGGGGACCTCGACGGTGCAGCGCAGCAGCGCCTGCGCGTGGGTCTTGCCCTGTGCATCCGTGAGCAGGCTCGCGGTGCCGCCGCCGCCGAGGGAGTCGTGGAGGATGAAGTTGAGGGCGAGGATGTTGGGGACCTCGAAGCGCTCGACCGGGCCCGCGGCGATGCCCGCCAGCATCCGGCCCACCGCCGCCGCGGTGAGGTTCTCGCGCAACCAGGCGTACACCTCGTCGTTGCGCGCGATCAACCCGACGTTCGAGGCCTCGCCCTTGTCGCCGGAACGGCCGTCGGCCAGCCGCTCGAGAAGCACCTTGGCCACCCCGCACCTCCTCGCATAGCGTAGCAGCCCGCGGCGTTCGGGCCCACTCGCCCCGCTCGCCCGCCAGGCCCTACAATGACAGGATGCAGAGCGGCGCCTCCCGAGTCCCCCTCCTCGTGTCGGCCGTCCTGCTGATTACGCTTCTCTACCCCGCCCTCTTCCTCGGCTACCGGGTGGCCCCCGAGGCGAGCCTGAAGAGCTTCCCGCCGTGGCGGAGCCTCTGGGGACCGTACCCGAACCCGTCGCGGGAGGCGGTGCGCGCCGCCACCCACCTCGGCCCGCGGCTGGCCGCGATCGCCAGAGACGGGACCGGCGCCGCGCTGTGGGACCCCTGGATCGGCGGCGGGCGCCCCGGCTGGCTCGCCTCACCCGAGGAGGGCGGCGCCCCGCTGCCGGTTGCGGCGGCGCTCCTCGCCCGGGCCGGCTGGGCGTGGACCGCGCTGGTGGCTCTCGAACTCTGCGTCGCGCTGCTCGGGACCTGGTGGGCGCTGCGCACCCTGGGCCTCGCCGAGTGGCCCGCGGCCGTCGGCGCCACCGCGTACGCGCTCTCCGGCGCCGCCGCCGGCGCCTGGCTCAGTTGGCGGGGGTCCGCGCTGGCGCTCGGCCCGCTGGCGCTCGCGGTGGCCCTCGCCCCGGTCACGGGCCGCAGACGGGTCGCGGCGTTCGCAGCCGCGCTCCTCGCCCTCGCCGCGAGCGGCGGCCCCGCGGTCGCCTTCGTGGCGCTGGCGGCCGCGGCGATGACCCTCCGTCCGGGCCCGCGCGGGCGTGTCCGGACCTGGAGCGCGGCGCTGGCCGCGGCCGCCCTGGTCTGCGCCGTCGCGCTCCCCCGGGTCTGGCTCGACCGCGCCGGCCGCGAGAGCGGCGTTGCCGAAACCCGGCCCCAGCCGCCGCCGCCGATCAACGCCTGGAGGGACCTCGTCACGCCGTCCCCCGAGCCGCAGGGGAACGCCGCCTGGCCGCCAGGGGCGAGCGTGCGTCCCGAGGCGGGCAACCCGGGCTACCTCGGTCTTGCCGTGCTGATCCTGGCCGCGGTGGGGGCAGCCTTCGCGCCGAGTCGCGAGCGCGGGCTGTGGCTCGGAGTCGCCGGCGCGAGCGCCGCCGTCGCGGCCGCCCCGAGCGCCCTCCTCGCGGGGGCGGGCCTCTCCCACCGCCCGTTCGGCGTGTTGGCCGTTGCCGTCGCGGCGTTGGCGGCGTATGGGACCCAAGCGCTCATGGCCAGGGTGCAGCGGGGGTGGCCGGCCGGAGCCGTGGGGAGCGTCGCGTGCTTCCTGGTGGCCGTGTCGATGCTGCCCGGCGCCGCCCGGCGCCTGCCGTTCGCGACGGCCAACGAAATCGGGCTCCAGGCTCCGACCCCGCCCGCGGTGGCGACCGGCTCGGACCGCGTGGCCGGCCTGCTCGGCACCATGCCCCCCGACGTCGGCGCCACGCTCGGCATCGCCGACGTGCGCGCGTCGTCGTTCCCGCACGAGCCCCGCTACGCGTCGCTGCTGGGGGCGGGCAGCGGCGGCGATCTGCCGGTGTCGCGGGCGCTCGACCCCGAGATCGCGCGGCTGGGGGCGCGGTACCTCCTCGAGCCGCTGCCCCTCCGGATCGTCTCGGGCGAGGTCTTTGCCCGCATCGACCCCGCCGATCTCGCCGCGGGGTCTCGGGCGGGCCGATTCCGGGTCACGGTGCCGCCCGGGGCCACCCGGCTCGGGGTTGCGGCGACCACCCAGGGCGGCGTGCGCGCCTGGCTGGAGTCTCCGGTCCGCTCGGTCGAGCTGGAGCCGGACACGGCGCTTCGGTCCGAGAGCGCCGAGTGGCGCTGGTTCGCCGTCCCCCACGGGTTCCCCGCCGGGGGCGCGACGCTCGTGCTCCAGGGGCCGGACGGCGCCGTCCGCGCCGCCCCGGACGCGGCGTGGGACAGCTCGGGCCTGCGCCTGGTCGCCGCGGACGAGCGCGGGGTCAGGCTCTGGAAGTGGGACAAGGCGAGACCGTTCGTGTTCCTCGCGACCGGCGTGCAGGCCGAGGACCGGGGAACTCCCGCCGACCCCACGACGGTCACGGCCGGGAAAGTGACCGTCCAGCGGTTCGCGGGTCTCGCCGGCCGCGGCACCGTCGCGGCGTCGGTCCGGACGTCGCGAGTGGAGGCGCTGACCAGCTGCGACCGGCCCGCGCTCCTGGTCGCGCAGGTGAAGTACCGCCCGGCGCTCTGGCGCGCAAGCGTCAACGGCGCGGCGGCCGCGACCACGCGTGTCGACGGGGTCTGGACCGCGCTCGAGGTCCCCGCGGGGACGTCTCGCGTGGTGCTCGAGGCCCGCGTCCCGGCCTGGGCGTGGGGGGGCGCCGGCGGCGGCCTCGTGGCGCTCGCCCTCCTGGCGTTGCCGAGGAGGCGGTCATGAAGCTCGTCATCCAGGTCCCGGCGTGGAACGAGGCGGAGAGCCTTCCCCGCACGTTGGGCGAGCTGCCGGGCAGGGTTGCCGGCTTCGACACGGTCGAGGTGGTGGTCGTCGACGACGGCTCCGACGACGCCACGGCCGACGTCGCGGCCCGGGCCGGCGCCCGGGTGGTGCGGCTCCCGATCCACCGCGGCCTCGCCCGCGCTTTCACCGCCGGCCTCGACTTCGCGCTCGAGAGCGGCGCCGACGTGATCGTGAACACCGACGCGGACGGCCAGTACGACCCGGAGGCGATCCCGCGTCTGGTGGCGCCGATCCTCGCGGGCGACGCCGACATCGTGCTCGGTGACCGCGGCATCGCGACCCTGGAGCACTTCTCCCCGACCAAGCGCTGGCTGCAGCGGCTCGGCGCCTGGGTCGTGCGGCTGCTCTCGGGCGTTCCTCTCGCGGACGCCACGACGGGGTTCCGCGCCTTTTCGCGGGCCGCCGCGGCGCGGCTCAACTGCTTCACGAGCTTCACCTACACGCTCGAGACGCTGATCCAGGCGGGCCAGGCGGGGCTCGCGGTGCGCTCAGTTGGCGTTGCGACCCGCGAGGCATCGCGTCCCTCGCGCCTGTTCCGCAGCAACCTGGCGTACGTGGCGGTCTCCCTCACCACGCTCGCGCGCCTCGTCTTCATCTACAGGCCGCTGCGCATCCTCCTCTCGCTCGGAGTCGTCTGCTGGATCGCGGCGCTGGCGTTGGGCGCGAGGTTCGGGTACTTCTACGTGACGGGAGTCTCGCGGGCGGGGCACGTCCAGTCGCTGATCGCCGCCGCCGTCCTCGCGCTCACCGGCGTGCAGCTCGCGGTCCTTGGAGTGCTCGCCGACCTCACCTCGGTCAACCGGCACCTTCTGGAGGAGCTGCGCGGGCGGGAGCGGGAGAGGAAGTGACGGCGCGGCGGCGCGCCACCTGGTGGCTGGGAGGCGCCGGTCTCGTCCTGGCTGTCGCCTTGCTCCTCGCCGCCGAGCCGCGCGAGGTCGTCGCCCTGGCCCTGAGCGCGCGCCCGCCGCAGGTGTTCCTTGCCCTCGCGTTCGCCTGCGCCACCGCAACGCTCCGCGGCCTGCGCCTGCGGCTGCTCGCGGGACGGGAGTTACGCCTGGCCCGGGCAGCGCCGGTTGCGGCGGCGGCGCAGCTCGCGAGCGTTGCGCTCCCGCTGCGCATCGGCGAGTTCGCGATGGTCCCGCTGCTGCAGGCGGCCGGGGTGCCAGGGGCGGTGCGCGGCCTGTCCGTGCTCGTCATCGTGCGCGTCCTCGACCTGCTCGCGCTCCTCGCGTGGGTCGCGCTTACCGCCGGTCTGGCCGGCGGCTCTCCCGCCGCGGCCGCCGCCACGCTGGTGATCCTCGCCGGTGTGCTCTCGTTGGGCTCGGCGGTCGGCGCGCGCGCTCTCCGCCGTCTCGCCGGACGGTGGAGGAGCCGCTCCGACTGGCGGCGGCGCTCCCTCTCGCAGCTGCTGCGGGTGCGGAGCCAGCTCTCCCACCTCGCGCACTCGCCGCTACGGGGGACGGCGGTCGTGGCGGTTTCCCTCGCGGTCTGGGGCTCGATCTGGGGCACGACGTGGGCCCTCGTCCGGGCGATCGGGCTCGCCTGGCCCGCCGTCCCCCTGATGGTCGGGGTGGTCGGCGCGGGCGTGGGATCGTCCCTGCCCTTCAGTTTCGTCGGCAACCTCGGCACCCAGGAGGCGGGCTGGACCGCGGCGCTCGCCGCGGTCGGCATCGACCCGCGCGCCGCCCTGGCCGCCGGGTTCGCGTGTCATCTCTGGAACCTGGGGTTCAACCTCGTGCTCGGGCTCGCGGGGGGCGCTTGGCTGGCGGCGGTCCAGCCCGGGAGTTCGCGCAGGCCGTTCCTCGCCAGGCTCAGGAGCCTGATGAGCTCCGGACGCGGCGCGTAGAGCGCCAGGGTGATCCGGACCCCCTCCGGCCCCGCCGTCAGCTCGCTTGCGAGCGCATGCCTGGCGCGGCCGCCGCGGACGAGGGCGAGGACCTCGGGGTGGCCTCCGGAGAACGGGAGCAGCGGGTCCACCACCGACGCGAGGTAGGTCCCCGGGGCGAGCGTCAGCCACAGGTTCGGGCGACGGTGGGCGGCGCCGCCAGTCAGGGCGTCGCGGAACCTCGGCGCGACCAGGTCGCGTCGGGGCGCCAGCGCCACGAGGACCGGCTCTTCGCCCGCGACGACGCCGGCCCATCCCACCGTGAGGCCGGTCGACGCCGCTCCCTCGGCCACGAGCGCGGCGAGCGCTTCGGCCACCTCGCCGGCGCGGGAGACGGAAACCTCGATCTCGAACCGCACGCACGAAACCGCCCCGGCCGCCGCGCGCCGCCAGGAAACGGACAGGCCGGAGGAGCGGCGCCTCCGGTCCCCGAGGCGCCTCAGCGCCGCCGGCACGAGCCACCTCCGCACCCTGCTCACGGGGGTGGCCACAACTCGCCGCCGGCTACCTCCCGGTCGAGCGCGGCGGTCTGCGCGTCCATCTCGCTTCCGAGCCGGAGGGCGGCCGCCTTCAGGTCGCCCTCCAGGTCGGCCGGCAGCCACGGGCCGCTGAAGTCCACGACGACCTTCGAGAACGGCCGCGGCAGCACCATGCGGTCCCAGGTGTGCAGGAGGCGCGGGCGCCGGCCCGAAAACGTGACGGCGTAGATGGGGAGATCCAAGCGGCGGGCGAGCGCCACGACGCCGGGCTTCACCGTGCGCCACGGACCCCGCGGCCCGTCCACGGTGAGGGCGGCGAAGGGGCACCCCCCGCTCACCATCTCCTCCATCTCGTCGAGCGCCTCGCGGCCGCCGCGGGAGGAGGAGCCGCGCGCCGCCCTGACGCCGAGTCCCTCCAGGATGCCGGCGGCGAGGGCGCCGTCGTTGGACCTCGAAGCCATCGCCACGCCGCCGCGGTCGAAGTAGTCCATCAGCGAGCCGATGATCCGCCCGTGCCAAAGGGCGAGGACGTAGGGGGTGCGCAGCTTCTCGCGGTTGCGCACCTCCAGGCGGACGGTCAGACGCCAGAGGCGCACGAGCAGGGCGATCCCCCTGCCGCTCACGTACCACGATCGTTCGCCCACGCGTGCATTCTGCCACGCCTGCGGCCCGTCATCGCGGCGCCGCCGTTTGCCGGCGTGGTACGCTGCCGGCGTGACGAGTTTGAGAGTCTTTCGCCGCGTGCTGCCGTACTACCGCGAGCACCTCACGGCCACGGTGCTGGGGTGCGCGGCCGTCCTCGCGTCCGGCCCGATCGGGCTGGCCGCGCCCGGGGTCGTCCGGCGCGCCATCGACGCCCTCATCGCCGGGGCTCCGATCGCCTCGGTGTGGCGCTTCGGGGCGATGCTGGTCGGCATCGCCGTGGTTTCCGGCTTCTTCCTCTTCGCCCAGAGGCAGCTGATGGTTTCCGTGTCGCGGCACCTCGAGCACCGTTTGCGCACCGACCTGTACGACCACCTGCTCCGCCTCCCCCCCGCGTTCTACATGCGGGAGCGCGTCGGCGACCTGCTGACCCGCGCGGTGAGCGACGTCGGCGCCGTCCGCATGGCGGTCGGGCCGGCGCTCATGTACGCGATCAACACGGTCACGGTCCTCGTCGTGAGCACCGTCCTGATGGCGCGCATCCACCTCCCCCTCACGTTGCTCTCGCTCGCCGTGCTCCCGCTCGTGGCGGGGGCGACCAGCTATTTCGGGTCCCGCATCCACCTGCGCTGGGGCCACACCCAGGAGGCGCTGTCGCACTACACGGCGCGGCTCCAGGAGCACCTCGTCGGGCTGCGCGTCCTGCGCGCGTACAACTGCGAAGGGGCCGAGATCGCCGAGATGGCGGCGCGCAACAACGGCTACGTCACCGCCGGGGCGCGTTTGATCCGCATCTCCGCGATGTTCCACCCGCTGCTGCAGGCGCTGATCGGGCTCGCGTTCGTGGCCGTCCTCGGCGTCGGCGGCAACGCGGTCCGGCACGGGACGATCACCCTCGGCCAGTTCGTCGAGTTCAACCTCTACCTCGCGCGCCTGACCTGGCCGATGATCGCGGTCGGTTGGGTCGCCAACCTGGTGCAGCGCGGGGCCGCCTCGATGTCGCGCATCGAGGCGCTGTTCGCGGAGACGCCGCTGCCGGAGGTCGTCGCGGTCGAGGAGGCGACCGGCGTGCGCCGGGGGCCGGCGGAGCTCGAGCTGCGCGGCGTCGCGTTCGCCTATCCCGGCTCGGCCACGGACGCCGTGGTCCGCGTCTCCCTCACGGTGCGTCCGGGCGAGCGGGTCGCGTTCGTCGGCGCCGTGGGCAGCGGCAAGTCCACGCTGCTGGCGCTCGTTCCGCGCCTGCTCGAACCCGCGCCCGGCACGGTGTTTCTCGACGGCACCGACGTGCGCGCCCTGCCGGTCGGGCGCCTCCGAAGCGAGGTCGCGCTCGTGCCCCAGGGGAGCTTCCTGTTCTCCGCCACTCTGCGGGAGAACATCGCCCTCGCCTGCCCGGAAGCGGACGACGAGGCCGTGCTCGCCGCGGCGATCGCCGCCGGCCTCGAAGAGGACCTCAAGCGGTTCCCCGAGGGGCTCGACACCGTGGTCGGGGAGCGCGGCGTCACGCTCTCCGGCGGCCAGCGCCAGCGCGTCGCCATCGCCCGCGCCCTCATCACCCGCCCGCGCCTGCTCCTGCTCGACGACTGCCTCTCGGCGGTGGACACCCAGACCGAGCGGGTCATCCTCACGGCGCTGCCGCAGGCGACCTTGCTGTTCGCGACCCACCGCCTCGCCGCCGCGGAGCTCTGCGACCGCGTTTGCGTCGTCGAGCGGGGCCGCTTGCTCGAGGTGGGCACGCCGGCCGAGCTGGCGCAGCGCGGCGGCCGTTACGCGCACCTCCTCGCCCTGCAGAAGCTCGAACAGCAGGAGAGCTGGCCGCGCGCCGTTTCCGGCGGCGCCTGACGGGCCGCCGTATCATGGCGAGCGTGAGGTTCCGCATCGTGCTGGTCCGGCCGCGCTACGGCGGCAACGTCGGCTCCGCGGTGCGGGTGGCTGCGAACTTCGGGGTCAGGGACATCGTTCTCGTCGACCCCGGCTGCGTCCTCGAAGACGACCCCGAGTACGTGCGCATGGCGATGGGCGGCGACCGGCTCGTGGCCCTCGCCACGGCCGCAACCCTCGCCGAAGCCGTCGCCGACACGCAGGTCGCGGTCGCGACCACGTCGTCGAGGAGCCGCGACCCCCGCGCGGTCCTCACTCCCGCGGATGCCGCGCAACGTCTCGCGGAGTGCGGGGCCGAGGACGTCGCGCTGGTGTTCGGGTCCGAGCGCGGCGGCCTTTCGCGGGAGGAGCTGCGCGCCTGCCACATGGCGGTCGCCGTCCCGACCGACCCGGATTTCCCGGTCCTCAACCTCGCCCAGGCCGTCGGCATCGTGCTGGCGCTGCTCCCGGCCGGCGCCTTCGCGCGCCCTTCGCCCCCGGAACCGATGGACCTGCCGGCCCCGCACGCCGAGTTCAGCGCGGCGGTCGCGCACCTGGAGGATGCCCTGCTCGCCTCCGGCTTCCTCGATCCCCAGAACCCCGCGCGCGTCGGCGACCAGTTCCGCCGCTGGCTCGGGCGCGCGGTCCCGACCCGCCGCGAGCTCGCGCTCCTGCACGCGCTCGCGGCCCACGTGACCTACCTGCTGGGCCGGTCGACGCCGCGCTCCTAGTTTTCGCCGGAGTCGTCCGGCGCGGCGGCGCCGAGCAGGGCGGCGCGCGGATCGGAGCGCGCCACGCGCCGAAACCGGTCGCCGAGCCCTTCGACCGGTCCCGTGCTCTCGTCCACCTCGATGCGATCGAGGCGGTGGGCGGGGAGGAAGACCGTGATCGGCCCGATCATCGCCGGGCCGGAACCGGCGTGCTGCCGCAGCCACTCCTCGAACGCGTCGAGGCGGACGCCGCGCAGCGTGGCGCCGGCCGGCGTCAGCGCCAGCAGGACGCCCCAGAACTTCTCCTTCGGGCCCGAGCAGCTCACCACCACGAGTTCTCCCGCGTCCATCGCGCCTACCCTTCCGGCTGCGACAGCTCGACGAGGACGCCGCCGGCCGACCGCGGGTGGACGAAGCAGACCAGGCAGCCGTGCGCCCCGCGCCTGGGTTCGTCGGCCAGCAGCTCGAACCCGTTCGCCCTCAACTCCGCCATCGCCGAGCGGATGTCGGCGACGCGAAAACAGATGTGGTGCAGCCCCTCACCGCGTTTGGCGATGAAGGCGGCCACCGGCGATTCCGGCCCGGTCGGCTCGAGCAGCTCGATGCTCGTCCCCTCGACGGGAAGAAACGCCACCCTCACCTTCTCGGACGGGACCTCCTCCACCGCGCCGGCTTCCAGACCGAGAGCCCGGTAGAACGCGAGCCGGCGCTCGAGCGAGCCGACGGCGACTCCGATGTGGTCGAGGACCTTCATCCGTCCTCCCCGCAGACGCCCCGGACGAGCCGCCGCGCCGCGGCGTAAGGGTCGAGGACGCCGCGTCCGACCTCCTCGAGCACCGCGGCGAACGCCGCCCGCTGCGGCCCGCCGATGCGCTCACGCACCAGGGCGGCGACGAGGCGTTCGACGCGCCGCCGCGCGCGCCGCCGCCTGGCCTCCTCGCGGCGCCCCGGCGCCTCCAGGTAGCGCTGGTGGTCGCCGATCGCGGCGACGAGCTGCGGGACGCCCTCCCCGGTCGTGGCCGAGGTCCGGACGACCGGAGGCCGCCACGACCCGGCCGGCGCCATTGCGAGCGCGCCCTCGATCGCCGCGATCTGTCCCTCGGCGCCCGGCCGGTCCGCCTTGTTCACCGCGAAGACGTCGGCGATCTCCATCACGCCGGCCTTGGCGGCCTGAACGTCGTCGCCGAGCCCCGCCATCGCGACCAGCACGACGGTCTCGACCTCGCCGGCGATCTCCACCTCGTCCTGGCCGACGCCGACCGTCTCGACCAGGACCCAGTCGAACCCGGCCGCGTCGAGCACGTCGAGAGCGTCGGACGTCGCCACGGCCAGGCCCCCGAGCGCTCCTCGCGTCGCCATCGAGCGAACCACGCCCCCGCGGTCGAGGAAATCGGGCATCCTGACGCGGTCCCCGAGCAGCGCGCCGCCGGAGAACGGGCTCGACGGATCGACCGCGAGAACGGCGACCCGGGCGCCCGTGCCGAGGAGCGCGATACCGAGCGCCTGGGCGAGCGTGCTCTTCCCCACCCCCGGGGCGCCCGTGAGGCCGACCGTGCGCGCCCTCCCCAGGCGTCCGCGCAGCGCTCCGAGCAACTCCTCGGCCTCACGCCCGCCGCGTTCCACGGCCGTGAGCGCCCTGGCAACGGCGCGGGCGTCGCCTGCGAGGACCTCGGCGACATCGATCATGACGGGGCGAGCTTACCCGCCCAGCAGCTCGCGGGCAATGACCAGGCGCTGGATCTCGCTCGTCCCCTCGCCGATCGTGCAGAGCTTGCTGTCGCGCCAGTACTTCTCGACCGGGAAGTCCTTGATGTAGCCGTAGCCGCCGTGAATCTGCACCGCCTCCTCGCACACCTTGACCGCGGTCTCGGAGGCGAAGAGCTTGGCTTGCGCGGACTGCAGGGTGACCTTCTCGCCGGCGTCCTTGGCGTCCGCGGCGTTCTCGGTGAGGAGCCGCGCGGCCGCGACCGCCGTCGCCATGTCCGCGAGCTTGACCTGGATCGCCTGGAACTGGGCGATCGGCCGGCCGAACTGCTCCCGCTGCTTCGCGTAGGCAAGGGCGGCCTGCAGCGCACCCTCCGCGATCCCGACCCCGAGGGCGGCGATCGAGATGCGGCCGCCGTCGAGCACCTTCATCGCCTGGAGGAAGCCCTCCCCCTCCTTGCCGAGGAGGGCGCCCGCGGGCAGGCGGCAGTCGTCGAAGAGCAGCGAGGCCGTGTCGGAGATGCGCATCCCGAGCTTGTCCTCCTCCTTGCCCCTCGCCACCCCCGGCCAGTCCAGAGGCACGACGAACGCCGAGACGCCCCGGTGGTCGCGCCCCGGGCTGGTGCGCGCCATCACGACCGCGACGCCGCCGACGGAGGCGTTGGTGGTGAACGTCTTGCTCCCCGAGAGCACCCACTCCTCGCCGTCCCGCACCGCGGTCGTCTTCGTGCCCCCGGCGTCCGAGCCGGCGCTCGGCTCGGTCAGGCCCCACGCCCCCAGAACCTCTCCGCTCGCGAGGGGCGGCAGCCAGCGGCGCTTCTGACCCTCGTCGCCGAAGAGGAAGATGTGGTTGGTACACAGCGAGTTGTGCGCCGCGACCGAAAGCGCCACCCCTCCCTCCACCGCCGCCAGCCCTTCGATGATGGCCACGTACTCGCGGTACGAGAGGCCGGCGCCGCCGTACTCCTCGGGGATGACCACGCCCAGGAACCCCATCTCCCCAAGCTTCGCGAAGATCTCGCGGGGGAAGTGCGAGGTTTCGTCCCACGCTCGCGCGTGCGGCGCGATCTCCGCCCGCGCGAACTCGGACGCCAGCTCACGGACCTCGTCTTCCTGTCTTCGGACGTTGCTCATCGTTCCCCCCCTTGCCAGCGAGCGACCTCGACGCCAGTGTAGTAGGTCTTCAGGATTTCGACGTACGTCGCCCCGCCGCGGGCGAGGCCGTACGCCCCGTTCTGGCACATTCCGACGCCGTGCCCCCACCCGCGGCCGAGGAAGCGCAGCGCGGGCTTGCCGGCGCTCCGGGACGACGACACGACGAACAGCGTGTCCGGGAGGTCGAGCGCGCGGCGGAACGCCATCCCGCCGAACTCCCGGTTGCCGTCCTGGCCGCCGACCGACACCGTGAGCGCCCGTCCCGAGACGCCCCGCCTGGTCACGCTCACGGTCCGCACGCCGGCGACCTGAAGCCGCCGGCCGATCTCCTCGAGCGGAAACTCCCGCACCCACCAGGTCCACGCCGAACCCGCGTCGGCCTCCTCGAGCGGCTCGACCTCGAGGGCCGGGCAGATCTCTCCGGCGCACCACAGCGTCGCCGCCGAGCCGGACGGGAACTCGAGCGCGGCGGCGCGCCAGCGCTCCCCGCGGCGCTCGAGCACGGCCTCGCGACCGGTGAGGTCGCGCGAGCTCCCGGCGCCGTCGGGCACCAGACGAACGCCGCTGGGGCCCGGCACCAGTCGCCCGTGGCGCGCCTGCACCGCCCCGACAAGCTCGCCCAACCGCACCGTCAGCGCCAGCTCCCACGCCCCCCGGCCGCCCCCCCTCGGGGACGGGGGCAGCGGCAGCCGGAACAGCCGGAGCAGGTCGAGCGCCGCATCCTCCGCCGTCTTCCCGTGCGCCACGTGCAGCGTCGCCGCGGTCGCCGGCACCGCGAACGCCTGGACGATGCCGGCGACTCCCGGCCCGGGCTGCACCCCCGAGAGATGCGCCGCCAGCGCGTGGGCGGTCGCCGGCGAGCCGATCGCGGCTGCCAGCCGCTCGCCGACCGCCGCCAGCCGCTCGACGGCCCCCAGCCACGGACCGGGCGCCGAGGCCGTCCCGGCCGCGAGCGTGCGCTCGCCCCGGCAGGGCACGCCCTTGAGGTACGGCGCCGCCCTCCCCGGGAACAGCGCGCCGCCGTCCTCGGTGTGGCCGGCGCACGTCGAGTGGTACATCGCGTCGATCGGCCGGCCCTGGTACGTGACGATCTCGCCCGCGGTCTCGCGCACCGCGGTGTCGGTGAGAGGCTGCTCGGCGCCGACGCCCTCGTACGCCTGGCAGAAAGGCGTGTCGCACAGGTCGTACCCCTCCGCGGCGTGCTCGCCGAGGTGCGCGACCGCATACGTCCGGGCCGCGACCGCCTGCGCCTTGAGCGCCTCCAGGAGCGGGAAAGAGCGCGGCCCCATCTCGGCCGGCACGACCCCGCGCAAGTACGCCTCCAGGTTGAGGACGTTGATCACCGCGACGCCGACGGCGCCGGGCCGCAGCTCGATCTCCCCGCGCACCGTCTTGGCGCCGACCCGGACGGGATCGGGGTCGAGCGGCACCAGCAATACCCGCGGGCCCCGCACTTTGGCGCCGCCCTCCCCTTCGAGGACGACCTCTCCGGACGCGGGCGCGCTTGCCGGCTGCCCGGAAAAGCCCGCGGTGCGCAGGCGGCCGGCGAGCGCCTGCTCGTCCTCGCCCTCGTTCCCCAACGCGGTCACGCGGAGGAGTGCATCCGGGGGCCGCACGATCGCGCCCGCGAAGCCCGCCGCCTTGACGCGCGCGAGCAGCGCCGCCGCGTTGGCCTCGCTCCCGAACGCCCCCACCTGGAAGGCGGCGCGTCCCGGCGACGCCGTCGCCGCGATCGGTCCCCGCAGCACGACGGCGGGCGCGTCGCCGACGATGCAGGCGTAACGCCTTCCGGGCTCGGGGAGCACCTGCCGGCCCGGCGCCTGCAGCAGCACCCGCACCAGGGGCGGGCCAACGTCGGCCCGCTCGGGCACGATGCCGGCCGGCGGCGGCGCGCACGGCGCGGGAGCGGCCGGCGCGGCCGGCGGAACGCTCGCCTGCGGCGTCGGCGACGGTGCGGGCCCGGGCACGACGGGCGCGGCGACCTGCGGGCGGACGGCGCAGCCCAGAGCGGCGATCCCGACCGCCAGCCCGGGCAGCAGCCGCCACAGCCGGGTGGCCGCTCCGCTCAAGACCGCCCGCCGCCCCGCCCGGCGCGGCGGGCGCGGAAGTCCTCGCCGCGCAGCTCGATCACCTCGGCCATCTCGTGCAGGCGCGAGCGCAGCCTCTCGGAGATGCGGTCGGCCAGCGTCTCCTGCCAGCGCTCGCTCCTGCCCGTGTCCTGACCGCCGCCCGGGCCTTCGGCGCGGGGGGGCTGCGGCGAATCGAGGTAGTTGGTCGTGAACACCGTGACCCGCTCGGCCATGTAGCGGGAGTTGATGACGTAGTACAGCAGCTCGCGGACCCAGTCGGTGAGCCGCCCCGCCCCGAGCTCGTCGAGCACCAGGAGCTCCGTGTCCGTCACCGGTCCCAGGATGTCCTCCCGGCTGGGACCGCCGCCGTCGAACGACATCTGGAGCTGCTGGACGAGGTCGAGCGCGTTGACGTAGAGGCCCCGCACGCCTTTGGTCTGCACCAGCTCCTTGAGCGCCGCAACCGCGAGGTGGGTCTTCCCGGTGCCGACGCTGCCCATGAACAGCAGGCCCCCGTCCACCCCGGGGTAGCAGTCCACGAACTCCCTCGTCCGCCGCCGGGCGCGCTCCTGGAGGTTGCGGCTCCCGAGATCGCCGCTCCAGACCTCGAAGCTCTCGATCGTGCAGTGCCGGTAACGAGGCGGGATGCGCGCGGCCGCGAGCAACGCGCCGCCGGCCCCGGCGCGCCGGCAGCCGCAGGCCACC
The DNA here is from genome assembly GCA_963747245.1 of uncultured Acidobacteriota bacterium. GTDB lineage: Bacteria > Acidobacteriota > Thermoanaerobaculia > Thermoanaerobaculales > Thermoanaerobaculaceae > RBG-13-68-16. Next base: position 185,619 of record CAVVEO010000005.1, on the reverse strand, counting down.
GCGATCTCGATCCCCTCGCGGATTTCGATCGCGAAGCCCGTGCCGCGGCACACCGGGCACACCAGGGGTCGTTCGGTCACCCGTGGATTCTACCGCGGTACACTCCGCCCGTGGCGGATCGCCTCGGCGACAGGCTGATCGACTGGTTCCAAAAGGGACGCAGGGAGCTGCCGTGGCGGGGCCCGTTCCCCCGCGACCCGTACTCGGTGCTGGTCTCCGAGGTGATGGCGCAGCAGACCCCGGTGCAGCGCGCGGCGGCCGCCTACCCGGAGTTCATGCGGCGCTTCCCGTCGCTCGCGGCTCTCGCAGCAGCCGACGTCGAGGACGTCCTGCACGCGTTCGCCGGCCTCGGCTACTACCGCCGCGCCCGGCTGCTCCACCAGGCTGCCTGCGCGATCGTGGCGCGCGGCGGGTGGCCGGCGACCGCCCGGGAGCTGGCCTCGCTGCCCGGCTTCGGCCCGTATACGGCCGCGGCGGTCGCGGCCCTGGCGTTCGGCGGCGACGAGCCTCCGGTGGACGGCAACGTCGCACGCGTGGCGGCCCGCATGCTCGGCCTCGCGCTCCCGCTCGGAAGCCCGGAGTTGATGCGCGCCGGACGCGCATTCGCCGGCGGGCTGCACGCCGAGAACCCCCGCCCGGAACTCTATGAGGCGCTGATGGAGTTGGGTGCCACGGTCTGCACGCCGGGGTCCCCGCGCTGCGACGCGTGCCCGCTGGGCCGCGGTTGCGCCGCGGCCGCGGCGGGGACCGTCGAGGCGTTCCCCCTCCCCCGCGCCCGGCGGAGCCGCGAGCGCCGGCGCTGGGTGGCGGTGTGGCTCGAACGGCCGGACGGCGCGGTGCTGCTCCGCCGGGTGGACGAGGGACCGCTGCTCGTCGGGTTGTGGCTGCCCCCGTTCGCGGAGCTGGGGGACGGCGAGGACCCCGCGGAGGCCGCCACGGCGATCGCGCGCGACGCCGGCTGGCCGGTCCGGCTCAGGCGCGAGGCCGGCGTGCGGCACGCGATCACGCACCGCGACATCCTCGTCATCCCGTTCGCCGGCGCGGCCGGCGGCGTCCGGGTCGCGGAACCCCGCGACGGGTGGAGTTGGCAGCACCCGGGCGATCCCGCCGTGCCCACCTCGTCGTTGCTTGCCAAGCTGGCGGGCGCCTGCTCCCGGAGCGCGCCCGCGACGTCGCCGCCGGACGGCGCAAAGGAGTGACCATGTCCAGACCCGTGACGCCGATGTTGACCGCCGACGCCGTCATCGTGGACCCGGAGCGCGGCGTTGTGCTGGTCCGCCGCGGGCGAGAGCCGTTCGCGGGACGGTGGGCGCTGCCGGGCGGGTTCGTGGAGGCCGGAGAAACCTGCGAGTCCGCCTGCGCGCGCGAGGCCCGCGAGGAGACCGGCCTGGATGTCGAACCGGTGGAGCTGCTCGGGGTCTACTCGGCTCCGGGCCGGGACCCGCGCGGCCACACCGTCTCGACGGTGTACCTGTGCCGCGCCACCGGCGGCGCGATCGCGGGCGGCGACGACGCGGCCGATGCGCGCTGGTTCGCCGACCTCGCCGGGATCGAGCTGGCGTTCGACCACGCCGCGATCCTGGCCGATGCCGGCGTCCTCCTCAGCGCTCGATGCTCTCCACCAAAGCCACCTCGGGCTCGGCCTCGGCGAACACGAGGCCGGTCTGGGCGATCGGGAGGAGCACGAGGTGCAGCTTCCCCTGACTCGTGAGACGGAGCTCGTAGCACCCTTCGGCCCGGATATCGACCAGCGTCCCGGCGGTGCCAGAAAGCCCCAGGATCTGACTGTAGACGAGAACTTTGTTCGGCAGTTCCATGATCGCCCCCCGATTCGGAAAACGGCTACTCCTCGATTTCGTCCCCGCCCGCAACCTCCCCGTACTCCTTCAGTTTGCGCTGCAACGTGCGCAACCCGATGTCCAGGAGTTGGGCGGCCTTCGCGCGGTGCCCGTTGGTGAGCTCGAGCGTCCTGAGAATCGCTTCCCGCTCGATCTCGGCCATAGGGCGAGGTGCCCACTCGCCGGTGTGAGCCGCAAGGTGGGCGGCGGGCAACTCCCGGTACTCCGCGGGAAGGTCGGCCGCGCTCAGCTCGTCGGAGCGGCAGAACAGCACCATGTTCTCGACGACGTTGCGCAGCTCGCGCACGTTTCCCGGCCACGGGCGCGCCCGCAGGGAATCCAGGAGCTGCGGCGTCAGCCGCGTCACGTGTCGGCCGAGGTCGGCGTTGAAGCGCTCGACGAAGTGCGCGACCAGCAACGGGATGTCCTCGGTGCGCTGCCGCAAAGGTGGCAGGGCGATCGTCACGACCTTGAGCCGGTAGTAGAGGTCCTGGCGGAAGCGGCCGCGCACCACCTCGCTTTCGAGGTCGCGGTTGGTGGCGGCGACGAGCCGGAAGTCCACCGGCACCTCGTCGTTGCCGCCGACTCGCGTGATCGTGCGCTCCTCGAGGACGCGAAGCAGCTTGACCTGCAGGTCGGTCGAGAGCTCCGAGATCTCGTCGAGGAAGAGCGTCCCGCCGCTCGCGGCCTCGAGCTTGCCGATCCGCCGCTGGTGGGCGCCGGTGAACGCCCCGCGCTCGTGGCCGAACAGCTCGGCCTCGAGGATCTCCCCGGGGATCGCGCCGCAGTTGAGGGCCACGAACCGGCCGGTCGCGCGCGGCGAGTGCTCGTGGATCGCGTTGGCGATCAGCTCCTTGCCGCTGCCCGACTCGCCCACGATGAGGACGGTGCTCGGCGCGGGCGCGACGACGCGGACGCGCTCGAACACCAGCTGCATGGCCGACGAGCGGCCGATGATGTTCTCGAAGCCGACGAGCTTTTCGATTCGGTCCTGCAACTCGCGCTTGTCGCGGGAGAGGTTGGTGCGTTCGAGCTGCAGCTCGACGCGCTTGCGCAGCTCGAGGAGGTTGACGGGCTTCGTCAGGTAGTCGTCGGCGCCCCCTTGAAGGGCCTGCACGGCCCCGTCGACGTCGCCGAACGCCGTGACCATCAGGACGGGGAGCTCCGGACGCCTGACCCGCAGGCGCCGCACCAACTCGTAGCCGTCGATGCCGGGCATCCGCACGTCGGTGATCAGGACGTCGGCGGCATCCCCGCCTTCCAGCGCGGCGAGCGCGCTCTCCCCCGCGTCATACTCGACCACCTCGTACCCGACGCGCCGCAGGCCGGTGGCCATCGCGACGCGCGAGCCGTCGTCGTCGTCCACCAGCACCACCCGTGCCCTCGTCACCACGCGACCCCCTTCGCCGCCAGCAGGCGCCGGAACCTGTCCTCGTCGAGGACCGCGACCCCGAGCTCCCGCGCCTTCGCGAGCTTCGAGCCGGCGTCCTCGCCCGCCACGACGTACGACGTCCGGCGCGATACGCCGTTCACGACCCTCGCGCCGGCGCTTTCCAACACGGCGGCCGCCTCTTCACGCGGGCGCGACAACACGCCCGTCAGCACGAACGTCAAGCCGGCGAGAGGCTGCGGGGCCTCGACCGGCGCCGTCTGCTCGCGAGGCTCCACGCCGCGCTCGCGCAGACGACGCACCAGCGCCGCGCCCTCCTCGCCGCCGAAGAAGGCTACCACGCTCGCCGCGATGACCGGCCCGATCCCGTCCGCCTGCTCGAGCTCGCCTGGCGCCGCCTCCCCGATCGCCGCGAGGGAACCGAAGCGCGACGCCAGCGCCTTCGCGGCCCTCTCCCCGACGTGGCGGATCCCCAGGGCCACGAGCAGGCGCCAGAGCGGCCGCGCGCGCGCGGCCGCGATCTCCTCGAGCAGGTTGGCGGCGGACTTCTCGCCCCAGTGGGGAAGTGCCGCCAGGCGCTCCCGGTCGAGGTCCCACAGCGAGGCCGGGTCGCCGACCAACCCTTCGCTCAGGAGCTGCTCGACGAGCCGCTTGCCGAGGCCCTCGATGTCCATCCCGGCCCGCGAGACGAAGTGGAACAGGCGCTGCCGGCGCACCGCCGGGCACTCCCGGTTGGGGCAGCGCAAGGCGACCTCGCCCTCCTCGCGCACGACCGGCGTGGCGCACGCGGGACAGCGCTCCGGCATGCGGAACGGCTCCGAGTCCGCGCCGCGCCCTTCGGGGTCCACGGCGACGACCTTCGGGATCACGTCGCCGCCCTTGGCCACCCAGACCAGGTCGCCGACGCGGACGTCCAGCCGCGCGACCTCGTCCGCGTTGTGGAGCGTCGCCCGCGACACCGTGCTCCCCGCCAGGAGCACCGGTTCGAGCTCGGCGACAGGCGTCAGGGCGCCCGTTCGCCCAACCTGCACGGCGATCGCGCGGACGCGCGTGCGCTCTCCCTGCGGCGGGTACTTGTACGCCACCGCCCAGCGCGGGAACTTGCCCGTTGCGCCCAGCAGACGCTGCTCCTCCAGGTCGTCGAGCTTCACGACCGCGCCGTCGATGTCGAACGGCAGCTGGGCCCGCTTCGCCCCCCATTCGCCGATGAACGCGTGCGCCTCGGCGAGCGTCGCGCACCTCCGCCAGCCGGGGTTCACCGCGAACCCCCACGCCGCCAGGCGCTCGAGCGCTTCCGAGTGACGCGCGAACGACGTCCCCTCCCAGCGCGGGATCTGGTAGGCGAAGAACGCCAGCCGGCGCCGGCCGCACTCCCGCGGGTCGAGGAGACGGATCGCGCCGGCGGCGGCGTTGCGGGGGTTGGCGAACGGGTCCTCCCCCTCTTCCTTCCGCGCCCGGTTGAGCTCCTTGAAGACCTCGCGGGGGAGGTAGACCTCGCCCCGGACCTCGACCAGCGGCAACGCCTCGGGCAGGGCCAGCGGAAGGGACCGGACGGTGCGCGCGTTGCCGGTCACCTCCTCGCCGACCTCCCCGTTGCCGCGCGTCACGGCGCGGGCGAGCGAGCCGCCCTCGTAGGTCAGCGAGAGCGAGACGCCGTCGATCTTCAGCTCGGCCACCAGGCCCGACGGCTCGCGGCCGAGCCCCCGCCGCACGCGCCCGAGCCACTCCTCCAGCTCCCCCTCGTTGTAGGAGTTGTCGAGCGAGAGCATCGGGGCGGCGTGGCGCACCTGCGGCAGGCCGTCCACGGGCGCCCCCCCGACCCGCTGCGTCGGCGAATCCGGCGTGACCAGCTCGGGGTGCGCCTCCTCCAGTTCCCGCAACTCGCGGAGCAGCCCGTCGAACTCGTAGTCGCTGATTGCGGGCCTGGCGAGCACGTAGTAGAGGTGCTCGTGGCGCCGGATCTCGCGGCGCAACTCCTCGGCCCGTGCCCTGACAGCGGCGCTCATGCCTGCGCCGCCGCCTTCTTGCGCCCCCGGCGCCGCCCTCCACGCCGCCGCCGGCGCGCCCGTGTCTGTTCCTCGCCGCGCTGCAGGCTGGGCCGCGCCTCGGGCGCGGGCGCCTGCTGCCCCTGCTCCACGGCGGGTCGCCACGCGGCAAACACCGGCGCGAACCTCGCTGACGCCGACGTCAGCAACCTCGCGAGCTGCCAGGCGGTCGGAAACGCCTCGTGGCGCACAATGCGGATGGCGAACTTCCCCGACTTCGGCGGCGACATCAGGCGCCAGAGGAGGAGCAGCGCGTGGCGCACGATGTGCCGCCGGTGGTGCGAGAAGGCGAGCCTGAGCGCGGCGGCCTCGAGCTGCTCCCGGGCCAGACGCTCCACGTCGCCGGCGCCGAGCCGCCGCTCGTCCCCGGCCGCGAGGGCGGACAGGAAGCCGGGGAGGAAGAGCAGCGCGAGCAGCGTCTCCTCGGCGACCCTCTCGCCTCCGCGGACGGCCTCGTCCGCCGCCGCGAGCAGGGCCCACAGGAGGTCCCCGTCGTTGCCGGCGGCCGCCGCGTGCGCCTCCGGCATGACGTGCGCCAAAAGGCCGGCGCCGTCGAGGCCGTTGAGGATGGCGGCCGCCTGGCCCCCCTTGAGGCTCTCGAGCAGTTCGTACGCGATGCGGGCGGGCGCGGCGCGGCGGATCTCGGTGTGCATCTCGGCGATCGCCTCGGCCAGTTCGGGGTCGAGCCGGAACCCCAGCCGGGCCCCGTACTCGACGGCGCGCATCATCCGCACCGGGTCTTCCGCGAACCGCTGCCGCGGCACCCCGATCGTGCGGATCACGCCGGCATCCAGGTCCGCGAGCCCGCCGACGTGGTCGATCACGGAGAAGTCGGCGATGTTGTAGAAGAGCCCGTTGATCGTGAAGTCGCGCCGCCACGCGTCCTCGTCGGGCGTGCCGAACTCTTCCGCCTCCGCCGCCGGCGCCAACACGTCCTCGGGCTCGCCCTCCTCGATCTCCGGCGGCTCGGGCGAGCGGCGGAACGTGGCGACCTCGACCACCTCGTCCGCGAACCTGACCATCACGAGCCGGAAGCGGCGGCCGATCACCCGGGCGTTGCGGAACAGCTGCCGCACCTGCTGCGGCCGCGCGTTGGTGCCGATGTCGAAGTCCTTCGGCGTGCGGCCCAACAGGAGGTCGCGCACCGCGCCGCCGACGAGGTAGGAGACGAACCCAGCGCCGTGCAGCCGGTACAGCACCTTGAGCGCGTTCGGGGACATCGCAGCCCGCGAGATCGGGTGCTCCGCCCTGGCGAGCAGCCGCGGCGGACGCGAGTCCGTCAGGGCGATCTCGCTCACGGTTCGCCTTGCCCGGTCTGGCGCGCAACGGCGCCGGTCGCGTCCAGCACGATCTTGCCGAACTGGCCGCCGGAGAGCATGCGCTCGTACGCCTCGTGGCCGCCCTCCAGGGGCAGCACCCGGTCGACGACGGGCCGGAGCCCCCCCCTCTCGACGGCCTGAACCATGGCCTGCCAGTCCCCGCGGCTCCCCATCGTGGAACCCAGGATCGAGAGGTTGTTCCAGAACACCAGGCGGATCTCCTCGGCGGGGTTCGGCCCGGTCGTGGCACCGCAGGTCACGATCCTCCCGCCTTTGGCCGCGCACTTCAGCGAGGTCAGCCACGTCGCCTGCCCGGCCGTCTCGACGACCACGTCCACGCCCCGCTTGCCGGTCAGGGCGCGGACTTCGCGGGCCACGTCGCAGGACCTGTAGTCGATCGTGTGGTCGGCGCCCAGCGTCCTGGCGCGGGCGAGCTTGGCCTCGCTCGAGGAGGTCACGATCGCGGTTGCGCCTGCATTCTTGGCGATCGCAAGCGCCGCCAGCGCGACGCCGCCGCCGATACCGTGGATCAGCACCGTCTCGCCCTTCGCCAGCTTCGCCCTGGTGACCAGCATGCGCCACGCCGTGAGGAACGTGAGACCGAACGCGCCCGCCTCCGCCCACGACAGGTGCTCCGGCCTGGCGGCGAGCGACGCCGCCGGCACGCGCACGGATCCGGCGAACGTGCCGTCCACGTGCTCGCCCAGGATCCGGAAGTCGACGCACATCGATTCCTCGCCCCGGGCGCAGAACTCGCACCTCCCGCAGGAAAGGCCCGGGTTGATGACGACCTCGTCGCCCACGGACCAGCCCGTCACGCCCTCGCCGACCGCGGCGACCGTCCCGGCGCCGTCCGCCCCCCCGATGTGCGGCAGAGCGACCGGCACGCCGGGCATGCCGTTCAGGACGAACAGGTCCAGGTGGTTCAGCGCGGCCGCACGGACGCTCACGACCACGTCGCCGGACCCCGGCTCCGGGTCCGGCCGCTCGCCGACCTCGAGCTGCGCCGGGTCGCCATGGTTGTCGAAGTACAGTGCCCGCATCGGGCCCCCCTTGAAGGATGGATCGTACCCCCCGGCCGACCCAAATGAAACCGCCCCGGAGAGCCCCGGGGCGGTCGCGCATCATCGGCCGGCGCTACGGCCGGTTCAAGTTGTCGAACACGAGCGGCCGCTGCACCCAGTAGTTGGTCGAGCCGCTGTAGTCCACGGACTGGATGACGAGCTGGTGAACGCCGTCCACGTACTTCGTGGTATCGAGCGAGTACTGGAACCCGCTGTAGAGCGAGTTGGGGTACGGCAACCACGGGTACTTCTTCACGATGTCGGGGCGCTGCATCAGGATGTTGGTCGCGCCCGCCGTCACCACGAGGCTGCCGTCGAGCACGCCGTCCACGTAGAAGTTGAGCTGCCGGAGCGACTGTGGGAAGTCGATCACCCATCCCGACACCAGCTCGGTGCCCTGCATCGCCTCCATGGCGAGCGGGTGCTCGACCTCGCCGAACGACGGGTTGATCCCGACCGGGCTGCAATCGACGATGATCGGGATCTGCTCGACCTGGACGACCGGGCGGATGGGTCCTTCCGGCTGGCCGCACATCTCGATCGTATTGAGGCCGAGATGGAGCTGACCGGTTTCCAGATAGTAGCGGGTGTTCACGGCGAAGAGGTAGCCGGAGTTCTTCGCGTCCATCGTGAACTGGGGGTACTGGACGAGGATGTCGGGGCGGTCGATGCCGAAGTAGCCGTACATGCCTCGCGGCTCCACAGAGGCCTGGGGGGTTGGTGGTCGCACCGAGCAGAGGGTTGCAGTCGGACGAGTCGGTCGCCGTGTCGCTGAGCATGTCCACCCCGTTGAAGACAGCTGCACGGAGATGATGCCCTGGAACCTCTTCTGGTCGTTCTGATCGATGACCCAGCCCGAAACCCAGTCGAGGTGATCGCCTGGGTTGTACTGATGCCGGAGGGCGGGTGGGCGGCTGTAGCAGCCGTCGAGTAGAAGTGTCGCGTCCGGCATCGGCCAGTTGATTCCGCCGAACGGCGCCAGTGTCGCGTAGCCGTTGCTGAAGACGACGTCCCGCGACCCGAGGACGGTCGAGAGCCCCTGCGTGTCCCATGCGCGCACCGAGATCGTGTGCGTCGCCGTTCGGGCCGCTGGGTCGTGTCCATGTTCATCTGGAACCCCGACTGGAACGCCCCCGCGACGTCGGGGTGGGCGTTGGCGACGTCGGGCCGCGGCAACGGGTAGTTCGTCTGCCCCACGACCGCCCCGTCCACCATGACCTCGATGTCCGCGAGGACCTGGCACGTCGGGCTCGGCGCCCCCGTGCAACCGGCCGGGCTGACCCGCTGGCGGATGCCGTTCGCGTCGAGCGCCCATCCGACCACCGGGAACACCCCGGAGACGTAGCTCTGCGTGCCGTAGACCGCCGGGTCCCCCGGGTTGTCGAGGGCGCCGATCGGGGCCTGGTTGATCGTCGCGTCGACGGTCACCGTGCGCGTCCCGAGAACGGCGACGTCGCTGTTGGAGTACGTCACCTGGATCCCGAGCGTGTGGGCCCCGGCGCTGTAGTTCGAGGCGAGGAACGAGGTGCTGAAGCCCGGGTCGTACGGGAAGTCCCCGCCGAAGAACCTGGCGTACCTCGCCTGCACGTCGTCGCGCGGCTGGTTGATGTCGGCGTCGTGCACCGCCGCGCCGTCGACGAGCAGCGTGACCCGCGCGACACCGCGGGCGTCCAACACGAAACCGCTGACCTCGACGATGCCGAAGACCGTCGCGCCCGGGGCGGGCGTGTCGATGCGGAAGATGCTCTGCAACGTCGGCTGAGCGGAGCCGCGGCCGGTGATGCTGCCGGCGAGCGCCGCACCGGCCACGAGCACGCACGTCGCGAGAATCGCCACTCTCCCTAGTGTTTTGCGCATCGCCTAGCCTCCTGTTGGCTTCTCACGTCACACCTTTGTAGCTAAACATAGAGATGGCTCCCAGAAAAGTCAAGGGCCAACGCTCCCGGCGACCCCTGTGACGAACGTTCGCACCGACCGGTACAGCGCTTTCAGGTTATAGCCTCCCTCCAACACTGCCACCAGCGGGCTCTTCCCCGCTGCGTCCCGCAGCAGCCGGCCGATCGTCCCGAACCCCTCGTCGGACACGTTCATGCCTCCCAACGGGTCCTCCCGGTGGGCGTCGAAGCCGGCCGAGACGACCCAGGACCCGGGTTCGAGCACCGCCGCGAGCTCCTCGAGCCCGGCCGTGAGGGCGTCGCGGTAGACCTCGTCGTCCGCGCCGGCGGCGAGCGGGAAGTTGCGCGTGAAGCCGCGGCCCTTCCCGGTCCCGACTTCGTCCCCGGCGCCGCTCCCCGGGAAGAAAGGGTAACGGTGGAGCGAGAGGACGTAGACGTCGTCCCGCTCCCAGAAGTGCGCCTGGGTCGCGTTGCCGTGGTGCACGTCGAAGTCGACGATCGCCACGGGGCCGCACCCGCGCGCCAGCAACTCCTCCGCCGCCACCGCGGCGTTGTTGAAGAAGCAGAAACCCATCGCCCGGTCGCGCAGCGCGTGGTGTCCGGGCGGCCGGACCGGCGCCCACACCGTCGCGGCCGCGCCCGCGGCCGCCGCGCCGGCGGCGGCGATCGCGGAAGCCGCCGCCGCGAGCGCGGCCGGATACGTTCCGCGGCTGACCGGGTTGTCTTCGGTGTCGAAGATCCCGGGCGGGTGCTCGCAGGCGTGCTGCAGCCGCCCCGCGAAACCGGGGGCGTGCACCCGCGCGAGCGCCGCGAGCACGGCGGCCTCGTCGAGCGGCACCGGGAGCGCCTCGGCCCCCGCGGCCGCCGCGCCGGCGATCGCGGCCCGCAGCCGCTCCGGCCGGTCCGGGTGGCCCGGCGGCGGCTCGTGTCCGCCGCACAACTCGTGCGTCGCGACGAGAAAGGGCGCGGTGAGAACGGGCTCAGTTGCTCTCATGCTCCGCTCATACTACCCTGACGCGATGGGAGGCGAAGCCGGCCGGCACCTGTGGAAGGTCATCGCGAGCATCGCGCTCGCCGCCGTGCTGTTCGGCGTGTTCCTGTGGACGGCCCCGCTCGCCGAGGTGGGAAAGGCGCTCACACGGGTCAAGGTCGTCTGGCTCCTGGCGTCGCTGGCCGTCGCGCTGCTCACCTACGCCCTGCGCGCGCTGCGGTGGGGGTTGATCCTTCGGCCCGTCGGCCGGGCCGGGACCGCCAACCTGCTCGGCTGCACGGCGGCCGGTTTCGCGACGTCCACGGTGCTGCCGTTGCGCGCCGGCGAGATCGTGCGGCCGCTGCTGCTCACGGCGCGGACCGGCTTGCCGGCCGCGGCGACCCTTGCCTCGATCCTCACCGAGCGGTTGCTGGACGGGGCGTCGGTGCTGCTGCTCTTCGCCTTCGGGGTCGTGTCCGCTCGCGACGGTCTCAACCCCAAGAACCTGGGGCTTCTCCGCGACACCGCGATGTTCACGATGGCGGGGCTCTTTGCGGCCGTGGTCCTGGTGTGGTTCCTCCTGCGCAGGCGGGAAGCCACAGTGCGCCGCGTCGCGTCGTGGGCGCCCGAGCGCTTCAGGGTCCGCGTCGCCAGTTTCTTCCGGCACGTCCTGGACGGCCTCGAGGTCCTGCGCAGCCCGCGCCGCCTGGCCGAGATCGCTCTCTGGAGTCTCGGGCTGTGGGTCGCGATCGGGTGGCAGCTTGTCCTGTTGGCCCGCGCGTTCGGGTTCCCCATGAGCTTCGGCGAGGCGTTCGTCGTCGTCGCGGTCAGCGTCATCGGGCTCGCCGTGCCGGCGCCGGCGGGCGTCGGCGGCTTCCACTGGGCGATCCGCTTCGGGCTGACCCAGCTCATGAGCGTGGGCGTTCCGACCGCCACCGCGTTCGCTCTGGTCCATCACGCGATCTGTTTCTTCCCGATCACGGTTCTCGGGCTGGCGTACCTCGGCGGCGTCGGGCTGTCGCTCGGGCGCGTGCGGGCGCTGGGAGCGGAGGCCCGGCCGGGCGCGGAGGCCACCTAGGATGCGCTGTCCGTACTGCGGCCATGCGGAGGACCGTGTGGTCGACTCCCGCGAGCTGGGCGACGGCAGCCAGGTGCGCCGGCGGCGGGAGTGCCTCGCCTGCCAGAAGCGGTACACGACCTACGAGCGCATCGAGGAGGTCCCGGCGCTCGTCGTCAAGCGGGACGGGCAGCGCGAGCCGTACGACCGCTCCAAGGTCCTGGGCGGCCTCGTACGCGCCTGTGAGAAGCGCCCGGTCACCTCGCGCCAGCTCGAGGCGATGGCCGACGCCGTCGAGGCCGCGCTCGGCCGCAAGGACGACCGCGAGATCCGCTCGGACGAGATCGGCCAGATCCTGATGGGCCGCCTGCGTGAGCTGGATCAGATCGCGTACGTCCGCTTCGCGAGCGTCTACCGGCGGTTCGAGGACATCGAGCAGTTCCTCACCGAACTCGAGAGGCTCCGCCGCGAGCGGGAGGTCGAAGCGTGAGACGGCGCCTTTCCTCCGGCCTCGAGATCGAGGAGATCCAGCGCCACCTGGACGAGCTGCTGAAGCTGCTCGCGACGCCGGCGCACGCCGCCGAGACCTCGTTCTCCCCCGCGGTGGACCTGCGGGAGACCGATGAGCGCTACGTCGTCCTCGCCAACGTCCCCGCGGTGCCCGCGGCCGAGCTGGTCGTCACGCTGCGCCAGCGCGAGCTGCGGATCGCCGGGCGGAAGCTGCCGGAGGGCGCGCCTTCGGCGCGCCGGCGCTGCCATCACATGGAGCGCGGTTTCGGCGCCTTCTCGGTCGAGGTCCTCCTGCCCGGGCCCGTCCGGCCGGACGCGAGCACCGCCGTCCTCGCGGCCGGCGTGCTCGAGATCTCGCTGCCGAAGCTCGCCGAACGGCGCGACTCGGTGCACACGATCGCGGTGACGACAGAGGAGCCATGAGCGAGGTCAAGGAAACCACCCAGGACGCCCGCGAGGAGACCGTCTCGATCCCCGACGTGCTGCCGGCGATGGCGTTGAAGGACGCCGTGCTCTTCCCGTTCGTGATGGTGCCGCTGTCGATCGGCCGCGAGCGGTCGGTCGCCGCGGTGGACCAGGCGCTGGCCGAGAACCGCCTCCTGCTCCTGCTCGCCCAGAAGAACCCCACCGAGGAGAACCCGGAGGCGAAGGGCCTCTACCAGGTCGGCACCGTGGCCGGCATCATGCGGATGATCAAGCTGCCGGACAACCGGATCCGGATCCTCGTCCAGGGCCTCGCGCGCGCCCGGGTCGAGTACTTCCTGCAGGAGGAGCCGTACCTCCGCGCCAAGATCACCCGCCTCGAGGAGCCCGCGACGCCGCCCGGGGACCTCGAGCTCGAGGCGTTCGTCCGGACCGTCCGCGGCAACCTCGAGAAGGCCGTGGAGCTCGGCAAGTCGGTCTCGCCGGAGGTCATGCTCATCGCCACGTCCCTCGAGGACGGCGCCCGCCTCGCGGACCTCGTCGCCTCCAACCTCGACCTCAAGCCCGAGGAGGCGCAGAAGGCGCTCGAGACGGTCGAGGTCAAGGAGCGGTTGCGGGCCGTCAACGAGTACCTCGAGCACGAGATCGCCCTGCTGCAGGTGCAGCGGCAGATCAGCTCGCAGGTCCAGGGCGAGCTCGACAAGTCGCAGCGCGAGTACCTGCTCCGCCAGCAGCTCAAGCAGATCCAGAAGGAGCTCGGGGACACCGACGACGTGGACCAGGAGGTCCAGCGCTACCGCGACCTGATCGCCGCCAAGCAGCTGCCGGACGAGGCCAGGGGCGAGGCGGAGAAACAGCTCAAGCGCATGCGCACGACCCACCCCGACTCGGCCGAGGCATCCGTCATCCGCACCTACCTCGACTGGCTCAGCGGCCTCCCGTGGAAGACGTTCTCGACCGACAACCTCGACCTCGCGCACGCCCGCGGCGTGCTCGACAACGACCATTACGACCTCGAGAAGGTCAAGCAGCGCATCATCGAGTTCCTCGCCGTGCGGAAGCTCAAAGAGGACAGCAAGGGGCCGATCCTCTGCTTCGTGGGGCCGCCGGGCGTGGGCAAGACCTCCCTCGGACGCTCGATCGCGCGCGCTCTGGAGCGCAGGTTCATCCGCATCTCGCTCGGGGGCGTCCACGACGAGGCCGAGATCCGCGGCCACCGGCGGACGTACGTGGGCGCGCTTCCCGGGCGGATCATCCAGGGGATCAACCAGGGAGGGACTTCCAACCCGGTGTTCATGCTCGACGAGATCGACAAGATCGGCGCCGACTACCGCGGCGACCCCTCGGCGGCGCTGCTCGAGGTTCTCGACCCCGAGCAGAACTACTCGTTCCGCGATCACTACATCGACGTCGCCTACGACCTCTCGAAGGTGCTCTTCATCGCGACCGCCAATGTGACCGAGACCATCCAGCCCGCGTTCCTCGACCGCATGGAGGTCATCGGGCTCTCCGGCTACACCGAGGAGGAGAAGGTCCAGATCGCGCGGCGGCACCTGATCCCGAAGCAGATCGCCGAGAACGGGCTCAAGCCGGGGCAGGTGCGCTTCTTCGACACGGGCCTGCGCTTCCTCATCGACCGCTACACGCGCGAGGCCGGCCTGCGCAACCTCGAACGGGAGATCGGCTCGGTGTGCCGCAAGGTCGCGGTCCGCATGGCCGAGGGGGCGACGTCGCGGGTGACGGTGACCCCGAAGGCCGCGGAGCGCCTGCTCGGACCGGTCAGGTTCCTGCCCGAGGAGCAACTCGTCCAGGACCGGATCGGGGTCGCGACCGGGCTGGCCTGGACCCCGGTCGGCGGCGACATCCTCCACGTCGAGGCGCTGGCCCTGCCCGGCAAGGGCGAACTGCGCCTCACCGGCCACCTCGGCGAGGTGATGAAGGAGTCGGCCCAGGCCGCGCTCTCCTACCTGCGCGCCAACGCCGGCGGTTACGGCATCGCGCCGGCGTTCTTCGACGACCACTCGTTCCACGTCCACGTGCCGGCCGGCGCGATCCCGAAGGACGGGCCCTCGGCGGGCGTCACGATGCTGTGCGCGCTGGCCTCGACCGCGATCGGGAAGCCGGTCCGCCACGACCTCGCGATGACCGGCGAGATCACGCTGCGCGGCGAGGTCCTCCCGGTCGGAGGGATCAAGGAGAAGGTCCTGGCCGCGTTGCGCGCCGGCATCCACGACATCTGCCTGCCGCGGGAGAACCAGCGCGACCTCGCCGAGCTGCCCGCGTCGGCCCGCTCCAAGGCGCACTTCCACCTTCTCTCGCTGGCAGACGACATCCTGCGGATCGCGCTGGTCGAAACGCAGCCGGCCGTGACCCCGTGAGGGCGATCTTCGAGCGCGTGCGGACCCGCTTCGACGAGGTGGTCGGCGTCCACGAGCAGCCCGAGCGCCTCGCCGCCGCATGGGCCGTCGGGTTGACGATCGGTTTCTCGCCGCTCATGGGCCTGCACACCGTCCTCGCCCTCCTTCTCGCCTTCATCTTCCGCCTCAACAAGGTGGACGTGTTCCTCGGGACGCTGATCATCAACCCATGGACGCTACCGGTCTACTTCCCGGTGGCCGTCTTCGTCGGCAAGCGCATCACCGGCGTTGCGGTCCCCCGTTTCGTCCTCCCTCGCCCCGAGGAGGTCCTGCACGCGGCGGTGTGGCGCGAGCACGCGCCGTGGCTGCGCTCGGTGCTGGTCACCTGGGGCGCCGGCGCCATGGTCCTCGCGCTCGTCGCCGGGGCCGTCACGTTCGTCGTGCTGCGCCAGCTGATCCGGCTCCACCGCCGGCGCCGCCGCCACGGGGCTCCCCTCCCCTGACGGCCGCGCAGCGGACGCCTGCGGCGGCGCTCGCCGTCAGGCTTGCGCCTTGACGCCGCGCTCGCGTAGGGAACGGAAGTACTCGATCGTCCGCAGCAGGCCCGCCTCGATCGGGACCTTCGGCCGCCAGCCGAGGTACGCCATCGCCTGCCCGATGTCGGGCTGACGCACCTTGGGGTCGTCGACCGGGAGCGGCCGGAACTCGATCGGGACCGAGGCCCCCACGAGGCGGCGGATCGTCTCGGCGAACTGCAGCACGGTCATCTCCGCCGGGTTGCCGATGTTGACGGGGTCCGGGATCTCCGAGAAGAGCAGCCGGATGATCCCCTCGACCTCGTCGTCCACGTAACAGAACGACCGGGTCTGGGAGCCGTCGCCGAAAACGGTGAGCGGCTCGCCCGAGAGGGCCTGGGAGATGAACGCCGGCACCACGCGGCCGTCGCGGGCCCGCATCCGCGGCCCGAACGTGTTGAAGATGCGGACGATTCGCGTCGAAACGCCGTGGAAGCGCTGGTACGCCATCGTCATCGCCTCCGCGAAGCGCTTGGCCTCGTCGTACACGCCCCGCGGCCCCACCGGGTTGACGTTGCCCCAGTAGCCCTCGGGCTGGGGGTGGACGAGCGGGTCGCCGTACACCTCGGAGGTCGAGGCGAGGAGGAACCTCGCCCCCTTCGCCTTGGCGAGGCCGAGCGCCTTGTGGGTGCCGAGCGACCCCACCTTCAGGGTCTGGATCGGGAGCTCGAGGTAGTCGATCGGCGAAGCCGGCGAGGCGAAGTGAAGGACGAAATCGACCCTCCCGGCGACGTGGATGAAGTTAGTCACGTCGTAGTTCTCGAAGGCGAAGCCCTCGACGCCGAAGAGGTGCTCGATGTTCGTCAGACTGCCGGTGAGGAGGTTGTCGATGCACACCACCTCGATACCCTCGGCCAGCAGGCGATCGCAAAGGTGCGAGCCGAGAAACCCCGCGCCGCCGGTCACCACCGCACGCGCCTTGTCCATGGACGACCTCCGGCGCGCATTATGCACCGTCCGCGCCCCCCCCTTGCAATTGGGCGCTCTCCTGGCGAAAATGAACCGGCGTTCATTTGCCGAACGACGGTGCGCCGAAAAAGGGGGGTCCCCGTGGGTTACCAGGCCGACATGCGCGACATCACCTTCCAGCTTTTCGAGTGGCTGCCGACAGGCGAGCTGCTCAAGAACGACCTCTTCTCCCAGTGGGAGAGGGGCGACGTCGAGATGGTCCTCGGCGAGGCGCTCAAGCTCGCCCAGGAGCAACTCGACCCGGCCAACCACGACGGCGACGTGGTCGGGGCGCGCTTCGAGGACGGCCGCGTGTCGCTGCCCGCGTCGTTCCACCCCGTGTACCAGAAGATCTGCGAGGGCGGCTGGATCGGCTGCATCAGCAACCCCGAGTTCGGCGGCATGGGCCTGCCGCACACGGTCGGAACGTCGATCAACGAGATGTTCTTCGGCGCGAACATGGCGCTTTCCCTCTCGGCGCTGCTCACCCGCGGCGCCTCGTACCTCGTGGAGAAGTTCGGCACCGATGAGATGCGCGCGCTGTTCTGCGAGAGGATGTACACCGGCGAGTGGGCCGGCACGATGTGCCTCACCGAGCCGCAGGCGGGCTCGGACGTCGGCGCCTCGAAGACGCGCGCCGTGAAGCAGCCGAACGGCCGCTACCTGATCCAGGGCGAGAAGATCTTCATCACCTCGGGCGATCAGGACCTCACCCCCAACATCATCCACGCCGTTCTCGCCCGCACCCCGGGCGCTCCCGAGGGCACCTCCGGACTCTCGCTCTTCATCGTCCCCAAGGTGCGCGTCAACCCCGACGGCTCGCTCGGGGAGCCGAACGACGTCGCCTGCTCCCGCATCGAGGAGAAGCTCGGCATCCACGGGTCGCCGACCTGCTCGCTGGTGTTCGGCGGCAACGACCGCTGCGAAGGGTTCCTCCTCGGCGAGGAGCACGCGGGCATGAAGCTGATGTTCCACATGATGAACCCGGCGCGCATCGAGGTCGGGCTCCAGGGCGCCGCCCTCGCCGGCGCCGCCCACCAGGCGGCCCTCGACTACGCCCGCGTCCGCCTCCAGGGCCGCCACTGGACGCGCATGAAGGAACACGGGGCGCCGCAGGTCGCGATCATCGAGCACCCCGACGTCCGCCGCATGCTCTTCACCTCGGGCGCGTACGTCCAGGCGATGCGGGCCCTCCTCCTCCAGACTTCGTACTTCATCGACATGACCCACGTGACGACGGGCGAAGAGCAGGAGCGCTACCAGTCGTACGTCGAGGTCCTGACGCCGATCTGCAAGGCGTGGGCCTCCGACTGGGGGTTCCGCGTCACCGAGTGGTGCCTGCAGGTCTACGGAGGTTACGGCTACACCGCGGACTACCCGGCCGAGCAGTACCTGCGGGACGCCAAGATCGCCTCGATCTACGAGGGGACCAACGGCATCCAGGCGCTCGACCTCGTCGCCCGCAAGCTCCCCGCCAAGGGCGGAAAGCCCATCCGCGACCTCCTCGGGTTGGCGGAGAAGACGTTCAAGACGCTGCGAAACGACCGCCAGCTTATGGAGCCGGCGTGGATGCTGGGGGCCGCCCTCAAGCAGATCGAGGACATCTCGAAAGGGCTCGCCAAGCGCCCCGACGCGCCGATCGTCGTCCTCCTCAACTCCGCGCCGTTCCTCGACATGATCGGCGACGTGCTGGGCGCCCACTTCCTGCTCGATCAGGCGGTCATCGCGCGCACCAGGCTCGCCGAGATGCTCGCCGCCGCCGGCATCGCGAGCGACGACAAGAAGGCCGTCCGCGCCTTCCTGCAGGACAAGCCCGAAGCTGCCTTCTACCACAACAAGGTACAGACCGCGATCCACTTCGCGTACCGGGTCCTGCCGCTGGTCACGGCGCGCGCCGTCGCGATCCGGGCGGGCGAGGTCGCCCCGGTCGAAGCGATCCTCTGACGTTCTGCAAACCGGCAACGATACGGCGCGGGCGGCGCAACCAGCCGCCCGCGCCGCTCGTTTCCCGCCTTCCCCTAACGCACGTCCGGGCCGCCGGGGACCGCGGCAGTGGCCCCAGCCTCGACCGCCTCCGGCGACAGCGCGTACTTCTGCATCTTGGCGTAGATCGTCGACCGCGAGATGCCGAGGCGCTGCGCCGCCAGCTTGACGTTGCCCCTCGTCATCCTGAGCGCGCGCTCGATGTGTGCGGCCTCGACGTCGGCGAGGGACTCGATCCTCTCCCCCCGCCGAGCCGGGCCTCGTCGCGGATGTCCCTCGGGAGCTGCGCGGGCGAGATCTCGTCCCCCGCCGCCAGGATCATGGCCCGTTCGATCACGTTGCGCAGCTCGCGCACGTTCCCCGGCCATGAGTAGCGCTGCAGGAGGTCGGCGGCAGGATCGGTCACCCGGCGGACGGCCCGCCCGACGAGGGGGTTCAGGTCGCTGATGAACCGGTACGCGAGCTCGAGCACATCGTCGCCGCGCTCGCGCAGAGGGGGCAGCACGATCTGGAAGACGTTGAGCCGGTAGTAGAGGTCCTGGCGGAACGCGCCCCGCCTGACGAGCTCGGCGAGGTCCTGATGCGTCGCCACCACGAAGCGGACGTCCACGGTGAGGTCGCGCACGCCACCGAGCCGCCTGAACGAGCGTTCCTCGATCACCTTCAGCAGCTTCCCCTGGGCCGGCGGCTCCAGCTCCGCCACCTCGTCGAGGAAAACCGTCCCGCCGTTCGCCACCTCGAGGAGCCCCGGCTTGGAGGTCTTCGCGTCCGTGAAGGCGCCGCGCTCGTGCCCGAAGATCTCGGACTCGACGAGGTTCGCCGGCAGCGCCGCGCAGCTCACGCCGACGAACGGGCCGTGCGGCCGGCGCGAGTAGCGGTGGATCAGGCGCGCCACCACGCCCTTCCCGGTGCCGGACTCGCCGGACAGCACCACCGAGGAGTCGGTCGTCGCCACCTTGCCGATCATCTCCCGCACCGCGCGGATCTCCGGGCTGGTGCCGACGAACTCGGCGGCCCCGAGCTCTCCGGTGCCCTTCCGCGCCGCGACCGCCTCCTCGTAGACCGTCGCGCGGCGCACGAGCCGCTGCTGGCGCAGCGCCTTCTCCACGGTGGCCTGAAGCGTGGCCACGTCCACCGGTTTGACGAGGAAGCCGTCGGCACCGCGCTTCATCGCCTCCACGACGGTCTGGATGTCGTCGCGGCCGGTGAGGACGACGACGGTCGCGTTGCCCTCGACGCTGACCAGGCGGGGCAACAGATCGAGGCCGTCGACGTCCGGCAGGCCGAGGTCGAGAACGACCACGTCCGCCGCCCGCCGCTCCAGGAAGGCGAGAGCCTCGGCACCGCTCCCCGCCGTCGCCACCGAGTGGCCCGCCTCGCGCACCACCGACGCCACGGCATCGCGCTCGGCCTCGTCGTCCTCGACGAGCAGCACGGTTCCCGGTCTCCCTTGCTCGGCCATCGCGTCCGGTCCTTTCCCCCGCTTCCGCTGCGAGCGTTCGGCTGGCGACACCAGCCTCCACGGGCCGCGAGGATCTTCGTCGTCCCGTGCCCGGCCCCTTGACCCGTGACTGATTTTCGCACACCTGGGTCTGGCCTCCGAGGAAGAGGCGCAACATCTTCAAAGAGCGAGACATCCTCCACGCGTTCCCGGACTCGAGGCGCGCTCGTGTACGAATCGCGGACAACCACCCCTACGCCCTGTCTGCGGGAATGTTCGGGACTACATTTGTTTTCAAACAGTTGCAGATCCCGCAAGGTTGGCACCGATCCCGCTATCGAAAGGACCGGAGGACGGGACACGACATGAGGACGGCCCACCTGGTTTGCGCGCTCGCCACCGCCATCGCGGCGGGAGGGGCGTTCGCCGCCTCAAACCAGGCCACGATGACCGTGAGCGCCACGGTCATGGCGCGCGCCATGGTGACTACCGAGTATCAGTCATCTGACCTGGTGATCACACCGGCTGACGTCGCCCGGGGGTACGTGGACGCTCCGAACGCCACCAGCATCCGGGTGAGGACGAACAGCGCCAGCGGCTACCTGCTCACCTTCGAGGCGAACCAGCCGCTCTTCACCGCGGTCCAGGTGAGCGGTGCGGGCGATCAGGTCTCCATCGCCGCCGGCGGCGGCTGGGTGCTCGAACCGTTCACCGCCACCACCGTCAGCATGGTCCTCTCCTACCGGTTCTCGCTCGCCCCAGGCGTGCAACCCGGTTCGTACGCCTGGCCGCTCGAGATTACTGCCCGCACGCCGTAGGTCGGTCCGAATCCGGCCCGGCCGCCTCAACCCCGGCGGTGGCGCGCCTCGTTTCCCTTGGCCGGTGGCATCGGGTCGCAACCTGCCTGGCCGCCGGGGAGAACCCTTGGCGGTGACCCGGAGGGATGGACACCGGGGCCCGACCCGCAAGGACGAGGCGCGATCAGAAGTTGACCGTGACCGTAATGGTGTCGGCGTACGCGCCGATCGCAACGTCCTGGCCCGGTGGGATGCGACCATAGATGGACAGATTGGCCGTTCCATAGAACCCGAGGTTGAGGGGTCCGTACGTTGACGAGCCCCCTGTCCCGTCGCCCCAGATGGTGCGGCGTTGGGCGTCCTGGTAGAGGTTGTAGTTCAGGACGTTGGCCCCGGAGGCCATGGTGCGTTGGAGAAAGGAGCCGGACCTCCCCGGGCTCAGACTGACCGTCGGCGACGGCGCTAACAAACAGGTGATTGAGATGCTCCCCACCGAGTCCAGCGGCGTGGCGGAGAAAACGTCATAACTTCCGAAGGCGACGCCGCCGACCGTCCCGAACCAGCACCACTGTGCCCGCGCGGGCCCTGCGGCGGCGCATGCAACCCCGGCGGCGAGAAGAATGCGCAGGACGAATCCCCGATTTCTCATGGCTCACCTCACTGCAAATCCGGTGCCGAGCACCGAACGACGCCCATGTCGACGAGCTGCAGTTTCCCCTGTGGGACGTTCAACGTGAACGAGCACGTGCCGCCCTTGAACTCCACCACCGCGTCGTGCGGTCCCGGGACCAGATTCTCGAAGTCGAACTCCCCTCGCTTGCCGAGCGGCGACACCACATCCCCTCCGTTGACCCTGAGCGTCACCTGGCCGAACGCCGGGACCAATACTCCCAGCCGGCCCTGCACGACCACTCTTCCCCGGAAGCTCTGGATCCGTTGAACCGGGAAGGTGACCAGCGCTCCGCCGCGGTACGGAGGCGCGACCGTCTCTTCAGTCGCGCCTACCTCGTAGTCGAGCGGGACATCGGTGTCCCTGATCCCGAGGCGGTTCCCGTAGTAGGGAAGGATGTTCGGTACGAGCACGTCGCCGTTCGCGTTCGTGCGGCCGACAGGCTGGTTGTTGGCGAGGGCCGTCACCCCTCCGACCCCGGGGACCCGAACCAGGGCGAAGCTGTCACCGATCAAGCGCGTGGGGACGATCTCGCCCCCGATCGCCACCACGCCGCCGGTCACGCTGAGGGTCTTCGTGGTGAGCCCCCCGCTGTGGTCGACCTCGAGGTCATAGCGGCCGAACGGACCCTGATACTGAAACAGGCCCGTGCCGGAGCTCGTCCCGGCGCCGTCGGTCAGGTTCGCCTGGTACCCGAACCCCTCGCCCACGGGCAGAGCCTTCTGGACGCTGACGTTCGTCGTCCCGGCGCCCCCTTGCCGCGAGTACGAGACGCTGGCCACCGAGCTCGCGGCGAACGCGTAACTGTAGCCGACGAACGCCTGGTTCCCACTCTTGCCGACGAGGGTCGCGCGCCCGACCGAGAGGAAGAGCGACCCGGCTCGCTGTGTGGTGAGGCTCGCGACAAGGGAGGCGTTCCGGCTCGAGGGCGTGTCGCGCATCTCGGTCATGGTGTACTGGCCGGTGAGGCTGAGGCGGCGGGAGAGCTGCACGCCGGCGAAGCCGTTGACGTCGCGCAACGAGCGATCCTGACTCGCCGCCTGGCTCGAATTGGCGTAGCGGGGGCTCTGACTGCGCACCAGCAGGCCGAAGCTCAAGGGCCTTCCGACGTGACGGTAGGAGACCGAACCGGCCGCCCCGGACTCGCCGTGGTCCCGGCTGCCGGCCACGTCGACCGAGAACTCGCCGATCCCCAGGCGCCACGCCACTCCCACCCCCCCGCTCGCCAGGCTCTTCCCCACTTCGAGCCTCGCTTCCGGAGTCACGGAGTCGGTCCAGCCGAAGCGGTGGTGAGCGAGGAACACCGGAGAACCGTAATCCGCGCTCGCGTTCGTGACGTCGTCCCGCCGAAAACCGAGAGTGTAGCTGTAATCCTGGTAACCCTGCGCCAGCAGTTGTGTCGTCGCGTAGAACGGGTTGGCGAGCAGGCGCTCCTGGCCGAACGCATCGCGGATCACGACCTGGACGTTTCCGGCTCCGGTAGGCAGCTGGAGGTTGGTCAAGTCGAACTGGCCCGGTGGAAGCTGCTGGCGCCCCACCAGCGCGCCGTTGACGTAGATCTCCGCCGTGGAAGGGGTCGTCACCGCACCCCCGAGCGTCATGGTGGGGTACGGGATGAAATACGGATCGAGGTCGTAGCTGCGCGCCAGGCTGATCCCGCCGAGAAAGAGCCCGCCGCCGAGCTCGCCGGCGGTGCTGAACGTGTCGCCGAGGACGACCCGCTGCAGCTGATCGCGCCGGTCGATCGTGAAGTTGGTCTCGCCGCGAACGAGGTTTCCGGCCGTGTCGCGTGACACGCTGCTGTACAACAGCTGTCCGCCCAGGTTCACGCCCGCTTCGGCGAAGCCATCGATGTGCTGAAAGTCCCGCCAGTCGACGGTGTAGTTCACGAACGCGCTTCGGTCGTGGCTGTAGATGATCCCGGGAGGCCGCCCGATGCCCATGTCCACCCGGGTGACGCCGAGGTAGCGCGGCGGGACGGTCACGCTCAGGGTCAGGGCGCTCCGGTCCAACGCGAACGAAACGCCGGGTTGCAGCGACTTCAACGACACGAACTCCTCGCCACCGATAGTCACCCGGCGTCCGGCGAAGTGTTGGACGCCCGCCGACCGCAGCTCGCGCACCCGGAGGAGAACGTCTCCCTGGCTCAGGACGAGGAGGAAATCCCCTCTCGCGACCTGGTTGATCGTGACCGGCATGACGACCCGCTCCTCCTCGGCCCGTGCCGCGACCGCCATGAGGCACGCGAGCAGCCCAAGTGCAAACCCCCGCGCGAGGCGAGCGACGGGCTCGTTCCGGTGATCACCGCCCACCTTCTCCCGAGTCCTTTCTAGAACTGCATGGTGGCCGTAACGGTGTCGGCGTAGCGCCCGCTCAGCACCACTTGGCTGGGCGGAATACGGGCGAAGAGCGTGACCCGTTCCGGAGCCTCGGCACCACCGGCGTTGATGACCGTGGCGCCGTCCGCCCCCGCCTGCCAGACGGTCGACCGCGAAGGGTCCTTGAAGATCTGGTAGGTGAGCCGCTGCGAACCCGAGGCCATTTGGCGGACGCTCCCCTCGGGGCCGCCGTTGAGCCCGGCGTCCACGGCGATGGCGCCGATCGCCCCGCGAGTGCACGTCACGGTCAGCGTCGCCGCGGCATCGAGGCCGACCTGGGCGTTGGCGACGAACGGGTCGTAGACCCCGAACGCCAGATTCGAGGCGACGATCGTGCATCTCGGCGCGACGGTCGCGCTCACCTGGAAGCCCGACGTGAGGATCCCGGCCCCGGCGCTCCCGCCGGCCGTCAGAAGGGCGGCCGCAACAACCACCGCCACGCGACTCCACCATCGTGCCATGCCAGGTCACCGCATTCCGTGCTCTGCCCCTGCCGGCGTCGCGCCCGGGGCCGGAGTCGGGGTCGAGCAGGCGTCCGGGCCGATGTCGGCTTGGCCTTTGAACGAACCGATGTCGGTCGTGGCCTCGACGACGACGTGTTCGAGGCGGCCGCACTCCTGCGGGGAGAGGGAGATCTCGTAGGTCCGAGAGCCGCCGGCGAGCACGTACCACCCCTCGGCCTTGCGCTCGAACACCGTCTCACCCGTCGCCGTCGTGCCCACCACCCGGACCCCGTAGAGCGAGAAGTGGACGTTGCCCGCGTTCTTGACCTCGAAGGAAACGACCGCCTTCGCCACGGTAAGGTCGGCGATGGCCCCCGCCGGGCTGGGGGTCGCCGGTCGGAGGAAAATGGGTATCCCCATCTTGGTGAGGACGCGCACCTGCGACCCCGCGGCGGGCTCCTTCGGCTTCTCGAGCGGGCGGAGCTCCTCCACGAAGACCCGGTAGGTCTTTTCACTCTGGAGGGCGCTCGCGGTCGTCCCCACGCGGATCTTCTGCTCCTTGCCCGGCGCAACGCTGAACAGCTTCGGGAAGAAGAGGATGTCGTCGGTCGGCTGGAGCTCGATCTCGCCCCTGGCGCCCTGGTCCCAGGCAAAGGCGGTCACCTCGAAACGCAGTGGCTGGTCGCTCTGGTTGGTAAGCGTCAGCAGCGCGCTCTTCGCGGCACCCGCCAGCACGACCTGGATCGGGTCGATCTTGAAGCTGCTGGCGGAGACCACCCCGGCCTGGAACACACCCAGGCCGAGGCAGCCGCCGAGGAAGACCCTCAGGACGTTCCGCTTTGAGTGCACAGGCCTAGCCCTCCCGGGCTAGAAGTTTACCGTAGCCGTGATCGTGTCCGAGTACGAGCCGATCGCCACGTCCTGGCCGGACGGGATCTGGCCGAAGATGGTGAAGGCGTGAGTGGCCTTGCCGGAAGAGGTCCATGTCGCCCAGTTGGGTGTGGCGGTGCCCCAGACGGTGGCGTGTCCGTTATCCAGGTAGAGCTCGTAGCTCAGGTAGTTGGTGCCGGCGGCCATCGCGCGGGTGGTGCCGACGGCGCTCGTATGATTCAGACCGGCGTCCAGCCCGACCGAGATCGGGGCACCCTTGGTGCAGCTCACCGACACCGAACCGGTCTGGTTCAAAGGCGTGGCGGCGTTCGCCGAGATCGGGTCGTACGCCCCGAACGCGAGCGTCGTCGAGGTGATCGTGCAGTTCGCCGCCACGCTCGCAGTCACCTGGAACTGCGACGTGGCCGTGGCCGCGTACGCCGAGCCCGCCGTCACGAGGAGGATGATGACTGCCGCCGCAAGCAAGGTCTTCTTCATTGGTCGCTCCCTTTCTTCTCGATCCCTTGGCGTTTCCCGCCGAGGGCGATTGAATCCGCTCGTCTCATTCGCAGACCAGGTTCCAGGTGACGCTCCGGCGTCCGGAGCCGCCGCTCTCCGAGCCACGCTTTCAATCCGGCGCAGCGCGGACCGGCGGCGCACTGTGCCGCCTATACGCAACCTCTGTGCCAGTGAAACCCGGACTGAGGGAAGTGCCTCTTAAAACTGCACATTCGCAGGAAGGAACCCGTATCGAGACGGCCTCACGTGGCCCAAAAGTGACGCAACGCGTCACCAATTTGTGTCGCCGATCACAATTCCCGTCCATCACGACCGTTCCAGCTCCGCCAACCGCACCTCGAGCGCCTCGGCGTCCTCCTCGGCCTCGCCCCACGTCTCGAGCTCTTCCTCCAGGCGGGCGCGCAGGCCCTCGGCCTCGGCCGCGAGCTCGCGGGCGCGGGCGCCGTCCGAGAACACCTCGCGCCGGCAAAGCAGCTCGTCGAGCTCGCGCAGCCGCCCCTCGGACCGTTCCATCGCGGCGGCGAGGGCGTCGGCGCGTTCGCGTCCCCGCGCCGCGTCGCGCCGCAAGCGCCTGCGCTCCTCCTCCTCGACGCTCCTCCGGCGGGCCGGCGGCTCGTCCCCGTCGCCGCCGTGGCGAGGCGGCGCGGCCAGGCCGAGGCGCGCGAACGCCTCCTCCACCCGGTTTACCGCTTCCGCGCTCCCGCCCTCGAGGAGCAGCACTCCGGTGGCGACCTTCTCCACCAGGCGGCGGTCGTGGCTCACGAGGAGCAGCGCGCCGGGAAACTCCGCGAGCGCCTCTTCGAGCACCTCGCACGTCGCCAGGTCGAGGTGGTTGGTCGGTTCGTCGAGCAGCATGAGGTTCGGCGCCAGCGCGATCAGGCGCGCGAGCGCCAGGCGCGCCCGTTCCCCGCCCGACAGCGAGTCGGTCGCCGCGTCCGCGGCTTCGCCCGAGAACGCGAACCTGGCGGCCCAGGCGCGAGCCTCGGCCGGCGTCCACTCCGGCCGCGCTGTCAGGAGCACCTCCAGCACGCTGACGCCGCTCGGGATCTCGGCCTGCTCCTGGTCGTACCACGCCGGCACCACGCCGGCGCCGAAGCGGAGGCGGCCCGCGAGCGCGGGCGCGCGACCGGCGAGCGCGTGCAGCAACGTGGACTTGCCCGCCCCGTTGCGCCCGACGACGGCGACGCGTTCGCCGCGGCGCAGCGTGAACGAGACGCCGCGCAGGACCGGGTCGGTCCACCCCACCGCGAGATTCCCCGCTTCCACGACCATCTGCCCGCTGCGGCCGCTCTCCGGCCAGCGCAGCTTCAGCGCCGCCAGGTCCGGCTCCGGGGCCTCCAGGCGCGTCATGCGGTCGAGGAGCTTCTGGCGGGCCTGCGCCTGACGCGTGTTCTGGCCGGCGATGTTGCGCCGGATGAACTCCTCCTGCCGCTCGATCTCGGCCCGTTGCAGTTCGAACGCCCGCCGCGCCTGCTTCCGGCGGGCCCCGCGCTCGCGCCGGTAGCGGGCGTAGCCGGCGGGGTAGCGCTCCAGCCTCCCGCCGTGCAGCTCGAGGACTTCGCCGCCCACCCTGTCCACCAGTTCTCGGTCGTGAGTGACGAGGAGGAGGGCGCCGTCGCGGCGCGCGAGCTCCTGCGCCAGGAACTCGACGCCGAGGAGGTCGAGGTGGTTCGTCGGCTCGTCCAGGAGCAGCAGCGGCGCGGGCGAGAGCAGGGCTCGCGCCAACGCCACCCGTGTGCGCTCCCCACCCGAGAGCGTCGCGAGCGTCCGACCGTGCATGGGCTCCGGGATGCCGAGGCCGAGGAGCGCCGCCTGCGCCCGCGGGCGCGCGCGGTAGCCGTCCAACCGCTCCAGCTCCTCCTGCAGCCGGTGGTGTTCGGCGATCGCCGGGCCGTCGCCGCCGTCCAGGCGCCGCTCGAGGCCGGCGAGCGCGCGCTCGACCTCGACGACCCGCGGGAGCGCGGACAGGCAGTAGTCCAGCACCGGCGTGTCCCCCGCCGCGCTCACGCGCTGCTCGACCGTGACCGCCTCGAAACCGCGCGCGCGCAGGACCGACCCCCGCTCCGGCTCGAGTTCGCCGGTGATCACCTTGAGAAGGGTGGTCTTGCCGCAGCCGTTACGCCCGAGGAGCAGCAGCTTCTCCCCGGGGTTGTGCTGCAACGTCGCGCCGCGCAGGACCTCGCGGCCCGCGAACGACAGCTCGACGCTCTCCAGCCGGTACAGCAAGCTAAGCCACGCCTCCCAGGCGGGCGATCACGAGCGGGACCGCCGCCGGGCGCTCGTCCGCGATCCGGAATGCGGCCGCGGCGCGCGCGGCCATCGTCTCCACGTCGACCGGCCGCTCGCCGATCTCGAGCGTCGCGAGCGGCTGGCCCGCCTCCACCCGGTCGCCGCTGCGGGCATGCACCTTGACCCCGGCGGCTAGGTCCACCTGATCGCCCTGGCGCTGGCGGCCCGCCCCGAGGCCCACCGCGACCCAGCCCAGCGCCTCCGCCTCGACCGCCGCAACGAATCCGTCGCGGGGGGCTTTGACCGGGACGGTCCGCCGCGGCCGCGGCAGCCGCGCGACGTCCGGGTCGCCGCCGTGCGCCCGCACGATCTCGCCGTAGCGCGCAAGCGCGCTCCCGTCCGCCAGCCTCGCCCCGACCTCGACGAGCGCGGCCGCGCGCGGGCGGCCGGCCATCGCCAGGGCTTCCGTTGCGAGCTCGACGCTCAGCTGCCGCAGGCGCGCGTCGCCGCCGCCGTCGAGCACCTCGACCGCCGCGCGCACCTCGTTGGCGCACCCCAGCCGGTCGCCGAGCGGCTGGCTCATGTCGGTGATCATGGCCGCTACTGCGACGCCCGCCCGCTCGCCCACCGCGGCCAGCTCCTCCGCCAGCTCCCTCGCCTCCGCCGGCGTCTTGCAGAACGCCCCCGAGCCGCACTTGACGTCGAGCACGAGGCGCCGCGCGCCGACGGCGAGCTTCTTCGACATGATCGAGGCGACGATCAGCGGCAGCGAGGGAACCGTGGCGGTCACGTCGCGCAACAGGTACAGCTTGCGGTCGGCCGGTGCGATCTCCTGGCTCTGGGCGGCGAAGAAGGCGCCGCACCGCGCCAGGCGGTCGAACGCCTCCGCCCTGGTTCCGGCGGTCCGGAAGCCGGGGATCGCCGCCAGCTTGTCGAGCGTCCCCTGGGTGTGGCCGAGCCCGGCTCCCGCCATCATCACCACCGGCACGCCGCACGCGGCCACGAGAGGCGCGAACACCAGCGACACCGTGTCGCCGACCCCGCCCGTCGAGTGCTTGTCCACCGCCTCGGGAAAGCTCTCGCCCGTCTTCCACAGCGCGCCGGAGTCGCGCATCGCCTCGACGAGGCCTTGGGTCTCGGTGCGGCTGGCGCCCCGAATGCAAACGGCCATCAGCATCGCCGCGAGCTGCTCGTCCGGCAACTGGCCGCTCGCGGCCCCGCGCACGAACGCCTGGAGATCCTCCGCGGAGAGCTCCGAGCCGTCACGCTTCCTGGCGATGACCTCGACGAAGTTCAACCTGCACCTCCGCAGCCCGGCGCTCCCGACCGGCCGGCCGCCGCCCGCGTTCGGCCCGGACGCGCGACGAGCCCCGCGTTTCCTGCGTCAGCCCGCGGACGCCAGGCGCTGCTGGGCGTCCGCGCGGTAGGGTGAGTCCGGGAAGTCCTCGACGAGTTTGCGATACAACCTGGCGGCCTCCTGAGGCTTGCCCTCGTGCTGCCAGATTTCGGCGAGGTGGAACAGTGCGGCATCCCGCGGGAGGCGCGGGTCCTTCCCAGCCGCCATCGCTTCGAGCTCGCTCACCAGCTGCAGACCTTCGCCGCGCGCGACCCGGAGCCGGATGAGGTCGAGCATCGCGAGGCGCACGACCGGGTCGCTCGATCGGCTGCTGGCGAGCTCGCCGAGCAGCCGGATCGCCTGTGGCGCGTCGCCGCGGTCCGCGGCGATGCGCGCGAGGAACAGCTCGGCTATCTTCGCCTGCGGCGTGAAGCGGTAGCGCGACTTGACCGACCCGAAGGCCTTCTCCGCCGCCGCCAGCCGCTCGGCATCGGTCGCGAACTTGACCTTCGCGTCCGCCGGCGCGGCGCTCCCGACCGGCGCGTTGTAGGCCGCGAGCGCGCTGGAGATCGCCTGGCTCGCCGCGTCCGTCCGGCTCCCGAGGAACGCCGTGACCCCCCACCACACCACCGCCGCGGCGAGGACCGCGCCGAGCCCGATCGCAGCCTGCCGCCAGTTCTGGCCGGTCCACTGCACGGCCCGGTCCACGAACGTGATGAACTCGTCCTTCTTGATCTGCTTGCGTGTCAGTCGGCGTCCCACGGTGGCACTCCCTGGCGGGCCGTTACTTGCCCGGCGCCGCGGGCACCTTCGCCGCCAGCGGGTAGCGCTCGTTGTAGAGCTTGATCACGATGTTGGTGATGTCCGCCGACGGCGCGAGGTAAGCGAGCTGGTCGGGGTTGAAGATGAACACCGCCGTGTAGTGGTTGGCCTCGGAATACGTGTTGATCACGTCCTGCAGCTTGCCGCCGATGTCCCTCAGGATCGTCTGTTGCTTGGCCTCGAAGTCCCGCTTGGCGTCGCGCTGCCGGTCCTCGAACTGCCGCCGCTTGGTCACCAGCTGGCGGTTGAGCTCGGCGATGGCGTCGTCGCTCGCCACGCCCTGCTGGCTCATGATCTGGCCCTTGAGGTCGTTGACTTCCTTGTCGAGCTTCGCGAGCTCGTCCTGGCGCGGTTGCGCCCAGTCGTTGAGATCCTTCAGGCGCGCCTTCCCCTCGTCGGTGCTGGCGAGCGCCTTCTGCACGTACACGAACGCGATCTTGGCGGGGGCGACCTCCGTCTGCTGCGCCCATGCGCCGCCGGCCAGGAGCAACCCCGCGAGAACGGCGCCGGAAAGCCTCGTGAAACTCATTGGAACCTCCAGCCGCGTCGGCGGCGGGTGATTCTAGCACCAGATCGCGGCTAGAATCATCGCCGGGGACGGGCCCGAGATGAGGGCGATGGTGCTCGACAGGCCGGGACCGGCGGCAAGCCGCCCGCTCGCCGCGAGGGAAGTCGAAGACCCGCGGCCGGGACCGGGCGAGGTCGTGCTGCGGGTGCTCTCGTGCGGGGTGTGCCGGACCGACCTCCACACCGTCGAGGGCGAGCTTCCGCTGCCGCGCCTGCCGCTCGTTCCCGGGCATCAGATCGTCGGGGTCGTCGAGGAAGCCGCGCCCGATCTCGGGCCGGGTGTGGTCGGCCGGCGCGTCGGCGTCGCCTGGCTCGGAGGCGCTTGCGGCGGCTGCGCGTGGTGCCGGAGCGGCCGCGAGAACCTGTGTCCGAGCGCCCGTTTCACCGGGCTGCACCGCGACGGGGGGTATGCCGAGCGCGTCGCCGTCGCGGCCGCCTTTACCTACCCGATCCCCGACGGCTTCGACGAGGTCCAGGCCGCGCCTCTCCTCTGCGCCGGCGTGATCGGCTACCGCGGCCTGCGCCTGGCTGGGGCGCTCGCGGGCGGCACGCTCGGCATCTTCGGTTTCGGCGCCTCGGCGCACGTGGCGATCCAGGTCGCCCGGCACGCCGGTTGCCGGGTCTTCGTCTTCACCCGTGCCGCAAGGCACCGGGACCACGCGCGCGCGCTCGGCGCCGACTGGGCCGGCGCGCCCGGCGAGACGCCGCCGGCCCCCCTCGACCACGCGGTGATCTTCTCTCCAGCCGGCGAGCAGGTGCCGGCCGCCCTGTCCCTCCTCGACCGCGGGGGCTGCGTCGCCTGCGCCGGCGTCACGATGAGCGACCTGCCGGCGTTCCCCTACGGGCTGCTGTACCAGGAGCGCGTGCTCCGCTCCGTGGCGAACGCCACGCGCGCCGATGCGACCGAGTTGCTCGCGCTGGCGGAGGAGATCCCGATCACGACGAGCGTCGAGGCGGTGCCGCTCGAGCAAGCCAACCAGGCGCTGGTGCGCGTCAAGGAGTCGCGCGTCACCGGAGCGCTGGTGCTCATTCCCGGTTGACGGCCCGAAGCCGGCAGCCGCCCGGCCCGTCAGGCGGGCGTGTCGGAATCGACGCCTCGGACCTCGGCGACGGCGAAGCCGGCGGCCTCCCAGGCCTCCCGTTTCCCCTCGTCTTCGGCCGCCGCGCTGGCCAGGTCGTGCACTTCCTCCCAGCCCCGCGCCGAGCTCGGGTCGGCGAGCACGTCGCCGATCACCAGCACGTCGCCGCGGTTGGGGTTCGAGAGCGTCCCGGTGACGACGGCGACGGGTTCGTCGAGCTCGCCCGAACCGTCCCAGAGCGCGTGCGGCACGAACGAGCTCTGCGCGAACGTCCACAAGTACTGGTCGAGCACGGCGGCCCGGCCGGCGTCGGCCACCCAGACCGTGACCCGCCGGCCGGCCTGGTAGAGCCGCTCGATCAGGCGGCAGGCCTCGAGCGCCTTCTTGCTCCCCGCCAGCCGATGAACGAACACGTCGCTCACGCCCAGTCTCCCGCCCACGGCCTTTTCCCCGCCGCGGGGCGCGAGCATAGCAAAGGCGCCCGGGTTGCCGCTCCCGGGCGCCCCGCAAATGCCGCGGCGCGGCGTCAGTCCGCGATCGGCTTGAGCGTCAGCGGATCGCGCAACGGCAGGCGCACGACCGGCCCCAGCTTCTCGAAGCTCGCCTCCGGGTGGTCCGGAGATCCCTTCAGGATCGCGTCGACGTTGCCGACCACGAGGATGATGAGCCGGTTGGTCTCGATGTGGGCGCGGGCGGCCTTGCCCACCTCGGGTACGGTCACCGCCCCGATCCGCTGGCGGTACGTCGTCCAGTACGTGTGCGGGCGCCCCACCAGCTCGTCCTGGGCGAACCGCGTCACGGTCCGGAGCCTGCTCTCGAACACGCGCGGCAGCGTCTCGGTGAACGAGTTCTTGCTGGTGACGAGCTCGCTGTCGGTGACTTCGCCGGCGCGCAGCCTGTTCATGAGGTCGATGGTGAGCTTCGCCGCCTGGGCGCACGTCGCGGACTTCGACTGGAAGTAGGCGCGGAAGTCCCCCGGGTAGAGGTCGCCGATCGAGTACTCCGAGTAGGCCGAGTAGGCGAGGCCCTCGTCGGAGCGCACGCGGGACATCATCCACGCCGTGAAACCGCCGCCGCCGAGGATGTCGTTGGCCACCTCGAGGGCGAACTCGTCCGGGAGCGGGCGCTTGACGCCGATGTGGCCGATCGAGACCCGGCCCTGGTTGACGTCGGGCTTGTTCACCATGTACACGCCTGGCTTCGCGGAAACGCTCGGCTGCGGCACCGCCGGCACGGCCGCGCCCGTTGCTTTCCAGGCGCCCAGCGTCGCATTCAACTTGGCGATCATCGCGGTCCGGTCGAAGTCGCCGGCCACGGCGACGACGAAGTTGGCCGGGTTGGCCAGGAGCTTGTGGAACGCGAGCAGGTCCGCGCGGGTGATGGCGTCGACCGAGGCCTTGGTGGCGAGCCGGTTGAGCCAGTAGTCGTCGCCGTAGACGAGGCGGTCCCACTCGCGCCCCTCGATCGCCTCGGTCTCGTCGTTGCGCCGTTTCATGTCCGAGAGCATGTCCTCCTTGGCCTTGGCCACGCGCGCCTCGTCGAAGCGCGGCTCGCGCAGCACGTCCATCATCAGGGCGAGGCCGCGGTCGATGTCCTTGGAGAGCAGGTTCAAGCTGACGCTGCCCGAGACGCCGCCCACCGAGGTCGAGAGCGAGGCGGCCAGGAAGTCGAGCTCCTCGTCGAGCGCCTTGGCGTCCAGCGTCCCCGCGCCACCGGTCCGCCACACGGTGCCCATCAGCTCGGCCAAGCCCTCCTTGCCGGCCGGTTCGAGGTACCTGCCGCCGCGGAAGAACACCTGCACCGTCACGAGAGGGAACATGCGATCGGCGGCGATGAAGACCGGCACGCCGTTGGCCAGCTTGACCCTCGTCGAAGCGGCGTCCGGCACCTTGAAGGCCAGCGCCGGGTACTTGAGCTGCTCGGGCCGCGCGGGGATCGTGGGCTCGACTTCCGCGGCCGCAGCCATGGCGGCCGAGGCAAGGATGATCGCGACTATCGGGAACGGATGTGCGCGTCGCATGTCGGTCTCCTCCTTTCGCCCTAAGGCTTGGGCTGCTCGCCGGCCGGCGGGGTCGTCTGGGCCGCGCCACCCTTGGCGGGGGCGGCGGGCAAGGTGTCGAGGTGCTCCTGCGCCTTCTTCATGATGTACTCGAACCCGGGCTTCATCGCCGGGGGCACCTGCCCCGACATCTGCCGCATGCGCGCGAGCATCTGCTCGAGCTTGGCCCGGTCGGTCAGCTGGCTGATCTGCGCGACCTGCTGCTTGACCATCGCCTTGAGGTCGGCCGGCAGAGCGGCCAACTCGGGGTCGTCCGGCGCGCTTCCCGCCTTGCGCAGGTAGGTCGTGACGTCGCTGTTCTCCCTCGTGAAGTAGGCCTTGGAGACGCGCTGGATGTCGGCGGCCGTGACCGCCTGGAGTTTCGCCGGGGCGTCGTTGAGGAACCGCCAGTCGCCGCTCGAATCGTAGATCAGCAGCTGCAGCATGAGGTAGAAGTTCGACTGCAGCCGGCGGAACGAGTTGGCCAGCTCCTGGTTCTTGACCTTCTGCAGTTCGTGGTCGTCCACCGGGGCCGAGGCCAGCCTGCCGAGCTGGGCGAACAGCGCGGCCTCGACGTCCTGCGGCCGCTTTCCGTCCTTGACCTCGGCCCCGACCTCGAAGTAGCCGTCGTACTTCATCGGCCGGTACATCCCGTACGGCTCGCCCGCCGCGACCTTCTCGTCCTCCACCAGCGCCTTGTACAGCCGGCCGGTGCGGCGGTTGAGCAAGTCGGCGACCAGTTGGAAGGCGTACATGTCTTTGTGGTCGAACGGCACGGCGTGGAAGCGGATGTCGACCTCGGGGTTGGTGTCGGCCTCGGCCTCGAGGCGCTTTTGCGCGATCTGCGGCATCTCGTCCGTGATCATCTCGGGCGGCGCCGTCCTACCGCGGGGGATGCGCCCGAAGTACTCATTGGCGAGCGCGATCACCTTGTCCGAGTCGAAGTCCCCGACCAGCACCGCGGTGAGGTTGTTGGGGGCGTAGTAGGTCGCGAAGTACGCGAGCGCCTGCGCCCGGTTGATCGACTCGACGTCCGAGGGCCAGCCCACGACCGGGTGGGAGTACGGCGACGACTCCCAGAACATCGCGGTGGCGGCCTCGTCGAACTTGCCGGTCGGCGTGGACTCGGTCCGCAGCCGGCGCTCCTCGCGCACCACGTCCCGCTCCGAGTAGAACTCCCGGAAGACCGGGTTGGCGAGGCGGTCCGACTCGAGCCAGAACCAGAGCTCGAGCTTGTTGGCGGGGACGGTGATGAAGTACGCGGTCTGGTCCTCGGTCGTAAACGCGTTGAGACCCGAGCCGCCCTCCCTGGTGTAGATCTGGTCGAGTTCGTCCTTGACGATGACCTTCTTCTCGTCGGCGAAGAGGCCTTCGAGCTTCGTCCGCAGCTCCTTCAGCCGCGGGGTCATGTTGGCGGGGTCGTAGATGTTGCCGGAGATCTCGCCGCGGCGCAGCTTCTCGCGCAACAGCGTGTACTCCTTCTCCATCTCCGCCCGCACCGCGTCCTGCTCGGCCATGATCTGGGCGTCCTTGGCGTAGTCGTTGGTGCCGATTGTCTTCGTGCCCTTGAACATCATGTGCTCGAACAGGTGCGAGATGCCGGTGATCCCGGGCGACTCGTTGACCGACCCGACCTTCGCCACCCAACCGCACGAGACGGTGGGCGAGTCGTGGCGCTCGACCAGCAGCAGCTTCATGCCGTTGGGGAGCACGTCCTCGCGCACCTTGACCTGCTGGGCGCCGAGCGCTCCCGCGACCAGGAGCACCGCGAGCGCGGTCAGGAGGTAACGTTTGGCCATTGTCTGGCTCCTTTCGCCACAGGCGACCCGTGTACCACGTACCTTCCCCTCCGGTCAACCGGCCGGGGCTCGCGGCGGAACGGCCGCCCGGCGGGGGGTTCGCCCGACCCGAGGTGCCGCCCGAGCCTGTAAGATGAAGGGTGATGGGCCTCCTGCGCCTCCTTTTCGGTCGCTCGGGAAGGTCCGAGGGCGTGGTGCTGGCCCTCGGCGGAGGAGGGGCGCGCGGCCTCGCGCACATCGGCGCCCTCGAGGTCCTCGAGGAAGCCGGCGTCGAGGTCGCCGGCATCGCCGGCACCAGCGCCGGCGCCATTATCGGCGCGATGTGGCTCACGCTCGGCAGCGCCGCCGCCGTCGCGCGGCGTTGGCGGGAGTTCCTCGCCGCAGGCATCGTCAAGGCCCTCCCCGACGTCCGCCTCACGCCGAACCTGTCCACCCGCGACAACCCGCTCCTGCTCTTCGCCCACCGGATCCGGCGCACCGCCATGGTGGCGCTCGCGCTCGAGCGCACCAGCGTGATCGCGCACGCCGACCTCGAGAAGGGGCTCGCGTTCCTCCTCCCCGACGTGGCGATCGAGGAGCTGCCGGTGCGGTTCGCGGCGGTGGCGACCGACTTCGCGACCGGCGCGCCGGTCGCGCTCAGACACGGGCGCCTGCGCGCCGCGGTGATGGCTTCGTGCGCCATCCCGGCAGTCGTGCCTCCGTACCAAATCGGAGGCCGGTACCTCGTGGATGGCGGCACGGTCGCCGACGTCCCGGTGGCGCAGGCGCGCAAGCTCTGCCGCCGCCCGGTCGTCGCGGTCAGCGTCGCCGAGACGCTGGCGAAGGAGGACGGCGCCGCCATCACGCTGGTGCAGGCGATGGTGCGGGCGTCGATCATGACCCACAAGGCGCTGCGCGACGCCCAACTCGCGAGCGCCGACCTCGTCATCGCCCCGGACGTCGGCTTCCTGCACTGGTCCGAGCTCACGCGTCTCGACGAGGCGGCCGCCGCCGGCCGGGCGGCCGCGGAACCCGCCATCCGCCGCGCCAAGGCACTGGGGCTGCGCCGACCGGGGCCGCAGCGGGCGGAGGAACCGCAATGAGAGGTTTCCCTTTCTCGTGTCCCGTCGAGGTGCGCTACAGCGACGTCGACGCCATGAACCACGTCAACAACGCGCTGTACGTCACCTACCTCGAGCACGCCCGCTTGCGCCTCTGGCGTGAGCGCTTCGGCTTCGCCGGCGGCGCGAGGGAGATCCCGATCATCATCGCCCGTGTGGCCGTGGACTACCGTTCGCCGATCGGCCTCGCCGACGAGGTCGAGGTCGGGATCGCGGTCGGCCGAACCGGCCGCACGAGCTTCGCCTTTGAGTACCGGATCGAGGCGTCCGGGCGGCTCGCCGCCGAGGCCGAGACGGTGCAGGTCCACTTCGATTACGCCGCGGGCGCGCCGTGCGCGATCCCGGCGGAGTTGCGGGCGCAGCTCGCCGCGTTGCGCTCCGCCACCCCCCGGAGGTAGTCGCCTTCCCCGCCCCGGCTCTCGTCCCCTTGCCTCCCGGCGGCCGCCTGCTAGGGTGGGCGGACGGAGGTGCGCCATGGTGCAGGCCGAGGGCAGGAGCTTTCCTTTCGAAGGGGTCGAGAAGATCGAGCCGGAGCTGCTCGAGACCTTCCCGTACGAGTACCCCGAGCGCTCGGCCGAGGTCGTGATCGCGACGGACGAGTGGAACTGCGTGTGCCCGTTCTCAGGGCTCCCCGATTTCGGCACCCTCACCGTCCGGTACGTGCCCGACACGCTCTGCATCGAGCTCAAGGCGTTCAAGTACTACCTGACGACCTACCGCAGCGTGGGGATCTACCAGGAGCACGCCGCGAACCGCCTGCTCGGGGACCTGCTCGCGGCGTGCCGGCCGCGGCGGATCGAGGTGTGCCTCGATTATCGGCTCCGCGGCGGAATCCACACCGTCGTCACCGTCCGCCACCCCGACGACGCCTCTGAGGGCCGCCCGCCTCACCTCCCCCGGTGACGGTGGACGAGGATCCACGCGCCGTCGTCGCGCAGCTCGAACACGTCGCTCGACCAGCCCTGCTCGCGGTGGGTGACTCCGCCCTCGCGCCAGACCTTCGCGAAACGGTAGGTCGCGACGGCGCTGGCGCCGAACACCTGCACCAGCTTCTGCTCGAAGCGGAGCTCCTTAACCTCGGCGCCTCGCTCGCGCATCCTGCGGATCGGCTCCAGGTACGCGAACGACCCGGAGAGCCGGGTTCCGCCCTCGATCACGGTGAACGACGCCGCGAGGATGGGCTCGAGCGTCGCGGCGTCGAGGTACAGCTCGCCCTTGCGGAGGTCTTCGAGCGTGGCCGTCACGACCAGCTCGGGTACGAGCGCGGCGGTGGCGGGAGCGGGCGCGGACGCCTGCGACAGCGCCAGTGCGACGGAGGCCGGTGCCAGGAGGAGGATCATGCGCGCATTGTACGGCGAGAAGCGGGAGGCCGGGGGAGCCGCCGGGGACGCGGCCCGCGCGTGCCTTCAAGGCTCGGCGAGGCGGCGGCAGCGCCGCAAGACCTCGTCGAACATCGCGGCGGTGAGACGGCCCGTGAAGGTGTTCTGCTGCGAGACGTGGTAGGAGTCCACCAGCCACGCCCCGCCGGGCAGCGGGTGCGCGGCCCCGTGACCGAAGCCGGCGCCCCCGCGCGTGCCCGTCCCCTGCTCCCGCAGCAGGCGCAACACGCTCCCGTGGGCCACGCGCCCCAGCGCGAGCACCACCCGGAGCCGGCGGCACGCCGCGAGGTCCGCGCGCATGAAGCCGCGGCAGCGTTCCAGCTCCGCCGCCGTCGGGCGGTTCCCCGGCGGGGCGCAGCGCAGCGGCGCGGTGACCAGGACGCCGTCGAGGACGAGGCCGTCCCCCCGGTGGTCGCTGTTCGGGAGGTTGGCGAGCCCGGCGCGGTGCAGGGCCGAGTAGAGAAACGCACCCGAGCGGTCGCCGGTGAACATCCGCCCGGTGCGGTTGGCGCCCTGGGCGGCGGGCGCCAGGCCGACGATGGCGAGCCACGCCGCCGGATCGCCGAACGCGGCGACTGGTCTCGCCCAGAAGCCGTGCTCCCTCACCCACGCCGCGAACCGGGGCGGCACCAGGCCGGCCTGGCGCTCCCGCCACTCGACGAGCCGCGGGCAGGCCCGGCACTCGGTCACGGGCACGGCCGGTACGGAAGCTGCCGGCGGCGCAAACGGGTTTGACACCTTCACGCCCTCATCTTAGGATCGTGCAAAGGGTTCTGCTTGCCGATGAGCCTAAACGAGGTCCAACTCCACCCCGTCTTCGCGCAGCGCCTCGTGGCGATCGCCGAGGAGCTCGAGCGCGCCAGCCAGCCCGGGTTGGCGGCGGAGCTCTACGAGATGGCCGCGAGCCTGACCCCCAAGGGCGAGGTCTGGCGGCAGCGCGCGGCCGCTCTGCGCCGCACGTCGGGCGCCGTCGAGGACCCGCAGCGCGAGCACAAGCGCCACAACCTCGAGGCCTCGCACGCCGTGGGGATGGCGCGCATCCTGGAGGCGCGCGGGGAGCTCGCCCGGGCGCAGGAGATGTTCGACCTCGCGAAGCTCCGAGCGCCGTACCACTACCTCGCGTACGCCGGCGCCGGCTACCTCCACCTGCGCCGCCGCGACCTCCGCGCCGCGCTCGAGGAGTTCGTGCAAGCGCGCCGTCTCAACCCGCTCGACCGCAAGCTGGCGGTGGAGGCGGCGCGCATCGCGCTCGAACTCGAGGACTACCCGGAGGCGCTGCGCCACGCCATCGATGCGCTGCTCGCGAGCCAGGGCCTCGGCGAGGGCGAGGTCTCGGCCGCGCGGCGGCGCGTCGACACCCTCGCCGCCCTCTGTCGCCTGTCCAACGACGAGCTGGCCGAGCTGCACCGCCAGCGCGCCGCCGCCCTCCAGCGCGCCAGCGATCAGGTCGCCCTCACCCGCGCCCGGTTGTTCTCGAGCCTCAGCATGTCGGAGATCCATGGCCAGCGCGCCGCGGCGCCGCCGAAGCGCGAGGAGCTGCTGCGAGCGGCGATGGACCTGCGCCGCTTCCGGGTGTTCCGGCACTTCTCCGACGCCCACCTCGTGCAGCTCGCTCAGATCGGGCGGCGGGAGGCGTTCGGCCACGCCAACGCGCTCATCCGCGAAGGGCAGGACGATCGTGACATCTTCATCGTCATGACCGGCCGCCTGCAGGAGTGCCGCCGCACCCCGGTCGGGACCCAGGTCCTGGCCCAGCCCGCCCTCGGCGAGTTCATCGGCGAGATCTCCTACATCGACGGCAAGCCGCGCTACTCGACCGTGCTCGGGGTGGACGCCGGCACCGTGCTCCGCTTTCCGGCCGCCGAGCTCGACCAGCTCGTTCGTGGCAACCGCGAGATCGGCGTCGCGATGCTCTGGTCGTTCTGGCACTCGCTCGCCGCCAAGGTCCGGGGCGCAAACGGCGTCATGACCGAGCTCATCACCCCGGGGCTCGCTCCGGGGCGAAACGCGCCAGGCCAGCCAGGCGAGCGCGTCTTCCTCGACCAGGCGGCCAAGGTGGACGTGCTGCGCGAGCAGGGGCTCTCCGCGGCCGAGCTCAGGCTGCTCGCCACCTACTCGCAGGAGGAGCGCTTCCAGGCCAACGCCCTGATCTTCTCCGAGGGCGAGCACGGCGACAAGCTCTACATCGTGGTCGACGGCCAGGTGCGGATCTCGCGCCGCCTGCAGGGCATGGGCGAGGAGGCCTTGACCATCCTCGGGCGCGGAGACGTCTTCGGCGAGATGGCCCTCATCGACGACCAGCCGCGCAGCGCCGACGCCCGCGCCCACACCGCCGGCTGCACCGTCTTCACCATCGACAGCCACCGCCTCGACGAGGTGCTGGAGATGGACCCGGACGCCTCGCACCAGTTCCTCACTCTGCTCTGCCAGATCCTCTGCCGCAGGATCCGCACGATGACGGACCGGCTGGTCGCGTGGCGGCTGATGGCGGGCCACGAGTAGCGAGCTCCGGCGCCGCGCGGTGCCCTTGAGGCGTCCGGCGAAACGTGATATCGTGAACGTACACCGGCGCTTAGCCGGTGATTTGTTTTTCGCGGCTGACGGGCTCGGCCCGCCGCGGACCGGGAAAGAGGCACGGCAATGTCGATCGAAACGCGCAACGAGATCCGCAACGTGGCGATCATCGCCCACGTGGACCACGGCAAGACGACGCTGGTGGACGCGATGCTCTGGCAGAGCGGGATCTTCCGCGAGAACGAGTCGGTGCGGGAGCGGGTGATGGACTCGATCGACCTCGAGCGCGAGAAGGGCATCACGATCATGGCGAAGAACACCGCCATCAACTACCGCGGCGCGCACATCAACATCGTCGACACGCCCGGGCACGCGGATTTCGGCGGCGAGGTCGAGCGCACCCTGAAGATGGTGGACGGCGTGATGCTCCTGGTGGACGCCAGCGAAGGGCCGCTCCCACAGACCCGCTTCGTCCTGCGCAAGGCCCTCGAGGCGAGCCTGCCGCCGATCGTCGTGATCAACAAGATCGACCGCCCCGACGCCCGCCCCGCCGAAGTGCTCGACGAGATCTTCGACCTCTTCATCGACCTCGACGCCTCCGAGGACCAGCTCGACTTCCCGGTGCTCTACTGCAACGCCCGCCGCGGCACCTGCCGCACCGAGCCCGACGGCCCCGACACCACATTGGAGCCGCTCTTCGAGGCGATCCTCAGCGCGGTGCCGGCGCCGCGCTTCGACCCGGCGTTCCCGCTCCAGCTCCTGATCACCAACCTCGACTGGGACGACTACGTCGGCCGCCTCGCGATCGGGCGCGTGTTCAACGGCACCATCGTCAAGGGGCAGGAGGTCAGCCTGTGCCGCCACGACGGCACCGTCGCGACGGCCAAGGTCACGGGCCTGTACGGCTACCAGGGGCTCAAGCGCGTCGAGATCGCCGACGCCGGCCCCGGCGACATCGTGGCGGTCGCCGGCCTCGACGACGTCTGGATCGGCGAGACGATCTCCAGCCGCGACGACCCGCGCGCGCTCCCCCACATCAAGGTGGACGAGCCCACGATCGCCATGGTGATCGGCGTCAACACCTCGCCGATGGCGGGCCGCGACGGCCAGCACCTCACCTCGCGGAAGATCAAGGAACGCCTGGAGAAGGAAACCCTCACGAACGTCTCGATCCAGGTCGCCCCCACGGATTCCCCCGACAGCTTCAAGGTCTCGGGCCGCGGCGAGCTGCAGCTCGCGATCCTCATCGAGATGATGCGCCGCGAGGGGTTCGAGATGTCGGTCGCCAAGCCCGAGGTGCTCACCAGGGAGGTCGACGGCGTGCGCCACGAACCGATGGAGGCGCTGGTCGTCGACTGCCCGGAGGAGTACATCGGCGTCGTGACCCAGAAGGTCGGCGCGCGCCGCGGCCGCATGACCAAGATGGTCAACCACGGCACCGGCCGGGTGCGGATGGAGTTCCGCCTCCCCTCCCGCGGCCTGATCGGCTTCCGCAGCGAGTTCCTCACCGACACCAAGGGCACGGGCATCGCCAACCACCTCTTCGACGGCTACGAGCCGTGGCAGGGCGAGATCGCCCACCGCAGCACCGGGGCGATGGTCGCCGACCGCCCCGGCCGCACCACCGGCTACGCGATCGAGCACCTGCAGCCGCGCGGCGAGCTGTTCATCCTCCCCGGCGCCGAGGTCTACGAGGGGATGGTCGTCGGCGAGAACGCCCGCGAGAAGGACATCGACGTCAACATCACCAAGGAAAAGAAGCTCACCAACATGCGGGCCTCGACGTCGGACGAGGCCGTCCACCTGGTGCCGCCGCGCCTGATGAGCCTCGAGCAGGGACTGGAGTTCCTCGCCGAGGACGAACTCCTCGAGGTGACGCCGACCTCGCTGCGGCTGCGCAAGAAGATCCTCCCCGCCGTGCGCCGCAAGTAGCCTGGCCTCCGCCGTCGCGCACCTGCCCGGCGGTACGCCGCGGAGGCGTGTGACGCACCGGTATCCACGACAGAAACCGCATCGAGGGGTCCGAGAGGGACCTCGGCTACCGCTCGCCGCGGCCCCGGAGCGACAACACGCCGGCTTTCAACTGTCGCAGCCGGCGCAGCGCGCCACTTCGCCAACTCGGACCTCGCGGCGCGTCAGGCGGGGAAGCGACGCCGTACCTGCGTTTGAGTTGATCGTAGATGCAATCCGGGTGGTACACGGCATCGGGGTGCAGCCAGTTGAGCCTCCACCCCGAGTTCCAGAGGTGGATCGCATGGCAGCCGTCCGGGATTTGCCGGTCGAGGACGAGCTGCCAGACTCGCCAGAAGTCGATCGGGAAGAACACGCCAGGCGCCATGATCCGGACCGGAACACCCACAGCCTCAACGGCCCTGGTCATGAGGCGGGGGCCAATCTCTCCCCACTCGAGGCGCGAACGATCGACCTTCCGGGTGGTATGCCAGCAGTACTCCATGAGCCGGCTGCCGGCGGGCGCCTTGAAGAGTCCGGTCCCGACAAGAGTGCCACCGTCGGGTGAGCGTTCGTAGCCGAAAACGTGTTCCTCGGCAAACTCCAGGGGCTTGAGGCAGACGCTGTCGAGGTCCGACCACCAGCCGCCGCGATCGAGGAGGAGCCGGTATCGGAAGCGGTTGGAGAAAGCCGAAACGCTTCCCCGGCCGCGACCCCGCCGGTACCGGAAGATATCCGCGGCAGGAAGGACTTCCTCCCCCGAGCGAACCGAAGCGCCTGCGGGAACGCCCTCCACGCTCCCGTAGGTGAACAGGTGAAAGTCGTGCCCCTGGTCGAGATAGGAACGGATCGACAGCTGCTCCATGGTCGAGAGCCGAGTGCCGACCCACAACGACTGCACCGTGCCTTGCTCCATTTCGCTACCGGCAGCGCCGTCCTCTCCGTGCTCGATTCAGATTACCGCACGGTCAGGCCCGGGCATCGTTCCGCCGCCGCCGGTGCGGACCGAACCCAGGACACCGTCGCCGCCTACCCCAGCACGCGGCGCGCCCGGGCAAGCGCATGCGGACCGATCAGGCCGGCGATCAGGAAGGCCCAGGACCCGAAAGACAGCGGGCGACGGCAAAGATAATCCAGCAAATGAGCCGCGCCGCGAAGCCGGCGTCCGGCCGCGAGCGAGTACAGCCCCGCGCGCCCCTTGGTCAGCAGGAAGCGGCGCGGCGCGTGCCGCAAGAGCAGCGCTCCGTACCTGGACAGGACCTCCTCGTCGACGTCCGCCCATGCCTCGGCTCGCCGCAAGAAACTCTCCGCCGAGAAGCTCGCGCCGCGGCCCGTCTGCCGATTCGACGCGTCGAGATACACGATCCCACAGACATCGGGAAAAACTTGCTTTTGCCAGTGCTCGAAGACCTCCAACTCGAAGAGCGCCCCCGTCGCGAACCCTTGCGGAAGCGCCACCGTGCTGAACACCTCGCGCCTGTAGGCCGCCAGGAAGTCCGACCGCACCATCGCGTCCATCCACCCGAGGGCCTGTTCCATCCCCATCGGTCCGTCGGGCGGGGGCGGGTCTGGCCGGCGATTGCCCTCGCTGTCGCGGTAGGACGCGCCCAGCACGCCGATCTTTGGCGACGCCTCCCCCGCCCGGTCGAAGAAGAAGCTCAGCGCTCCCGGCTCCAGAGCGTCGTCGCTGTCGAGGAACAGGACCCAGGCGCCGTGGGACCGGTTCACCCCCACCTTGCGGGCGGCCCATGTGCCTCCGTTGTCCTCGCGGCGGAACGTCCGCAGTCTGGGATTTCGGCAGGACGTGAGGACCTCGTACGAGTCGTCCACGGAGCCGTCGTCCACCGCGATCACCTCGTAGTCCAGGAAGGCCTGGGAGAACACGCTGTCCAGGCAGCGCCGGATCACGCGCGCCCGGTTCCAGACCGGGACCACGATGCTGAAGAACGGTTGATCCTGCCGAGCCGAATGCAACGTTCCGATCGCTCCTCTCGCGATGGAGCCGATGCTACCGCTGCGCCCGCGGGAGTCAACGGTCCGCGCAAGGGCGGCCGGATCCACGCGTCGAGCGCGAGCGCCGGATACCGTCCCGCC
This sequence comes from uncultured Acidobacteriota bacterium, assembly GCA_963747245.1. GTDB lineage: Bacteria > Acidobacteriota > Thermoanaerobaculia > Thermoanaerobaculales > Thermoanaerobaculaceae > RBG-13-68-16. Next base: position 141,220 of record CAVVEO010000005.1, on the reverse strand, counting down.
GGCCCGCCCGTCACCTCCGGCCGGCGACGTCATGTAATAGGCCCACGAGCGTCGGGAAGACCGACCGAAGCGAGTACCGCTCCGCAACGACTTTCAAAGCCGCCTCGGCCAAGCGCTGGCGCTCGCCCGCGTCCACGACAAGGCGATGCAGTTGGCTGAACCAGTCATCCGGCGTCTGCGCCCAGAGGCCGTCGACCCCGTGTGTCACGATTTCACGGTTGGCCCCGACCGGGGACACCACGGTTGCCGCCCCCACCGACATGTACTGGATCGCCTTGAAGCCGCACTTGCCGCGGGTCCACTCGCCGTCCGTCAGAGGCATGACACCGATATCGAAATCCTGAAGCTCCTCGATTTCCCGCCCGAGGCTCCACCGCCGAAACTCGTACGGTGCGCCCACGAGACCACTCGGAGGGCGTTGGCTGACGACCCGCAGCACGAATCGGTTGGGTAGCGCCTCCGCCAGCCGCGCCAGGACCGGGTTCAACGCTTCCAGGTAGGTCAAATTCTCCTGGTTGCCAACCCAACCGACGACGACGCCGCTCCGGGTCCTCGGCGCAGGTCGGAAGCGGTCGGTGTCGACGGTCGTCGGAACGACCCTGACGTTCCGGGCCACGCCGGCGAAGTACCCTGCGAGGTAATCGTTGCCCACGCTCACGACGCGGGCGCGCGAGGCCACACGGTGGAGGTTGGCTCGCCGTCGCGCCATCTCGTGTGCCGGGACGGTGACGCCCGGCTGTTCCGCCCAGATTGCGTCGTCGAGGTCGTAGACTAGGCGGGAGTTGGCCCTGACCAGTGCCCCCAGGGCACGGCCGATCAGTCGCTTTTGCAGCACCACCACGTCAGCTCCGAGCGCGCCGGTGAGCGCACGCACGGAGTGCCACGCGCGGGAGCGGCCCGATCGCCCTGGGGGTGTCAGGGCGCGCACGCGCCAACCGGCCGAACGCAGCGGCTCGAGATACTGGTAGACGCGAAAACGGCTGCTCGCCCCTTCACGGCCGAACGCGGGAAGAAAGAGAACTCTCACGCCACCGAATCGCGGACCGGCGCCGGACCTCCGTGCGAGCGTTCGCGGACTCACGCCAGTTCGGCGGCGGAGAAGAAGAACGACAGCTCGATGCGCGCGTTCTCCGGCGAGTCCGAGCCGTGGATCGCGTTGCGCTCGATCGAGCTTGCGAACTGCTGCCGGATGGTGCCGGGGGCGGCCTTGGCGGGGTCGGTGGCGCCCATCACCTTGCGCAGGTGCTCGATCGCGTTGTCGCGCTCGAGCGCCATCGGCCACACCGGTCCCGAGGTCATGAACTCGACCAGCGGCCGGTAGAACGGCTTGTCCTTGTGGACCGCGTAGAACGCCATCGCCTGTTCCTCGGAGAGGCGCAGCATGCGCCCCGCCAGGATCTCGAACCCTTCCTGCTCCAACCGCGAGATGACGGCGCCGCAGTTGCGGCGCGCAACCGTGTCAGGTTTCAGGATCGTCAACGTCCTCTGCTTCATCGGTGCACTCTCCCCTTCCGGACGCGGCGGCACGGCGCCCCCGCGCGGCGGACGCGGCCGCGGCGCGCGTCCGAATCCCATCGCCCTACGCCTTGCCCAGGGCGCGCGCCATGGTGATTCCGATCTCCGCGGGGGTCGCGGCCACCCGGATCCCGGCCGCCTCGAGCGCCTCGATCTTCTCCTTGGCGGTGCCCTTGCCCCCGGAGATGATCGCCCCGGCGTGGCCCATCCGCCGCCCCGGCGGGGCGGTCTGCCCGGCGATGAACGCCACCACCGGCTTCTTCATATTGGCCTTCACGTACGCGGCAGCCTCTTCCTCGGCGCTGCCGCCGATCTCGCCGATCATCACCACGGACTCGGTCTGAGGGTCGGCGTTGAACGCCTCGAGCACGTCCACGAAGCTGGTCCCCGGCACCGGGTCGCCGCCGATCCCGACGCAGGTGGACTGACCCATCCCCAGCTTGGTGAGCTGGTCCACCGCCTCGTACGTCAGCGTTCCGGAGCGCGACACGACGCCGACGTGCCCGTCCCGGTGGATGTGGGCCGGCATGATCCCCAGCTTCGCCTTGCCCGGGGAGATAATCCCGGGGCAGTTCGGCCCGATGAGTCGGGCGCCGGAGCCCGCGAGTCTCTGGCTGACCGCCACCTCGTCGCGCGCCGGGATCCCCTCGGTGATGCACACGATCAGCTCGATGCCGGCGTCGGCCGCCTCGAGGATCGCGTCGGCCGCCCCCAGCGGCGGCACGAAGATGAGCGACGCCGTGCAGCCGGTCGCCGCCTTCGCGTCCGCCACGGTGTTGAACACGGGCACGCCGTCCACCGCGGCGCCGGCCTTGCCCGGAGTCACGCCGGCGACGATCTTCGTGCCGTACTCGCGGCACTTCGCCGCGTGGAACTGCCCTTCCTTGCCGGTGAGCCCCTGAACCACAACCCGCGTGTTCGCATCCAGCCAGATCGCCATGGGGCCCCCCTTACCTTGCCGCCGCGACGACCTTCGCCGCCGCGTCCGCCATCCCGTCGGCCGGCTGCAGCGCCAGGCCAGACTCCCCCAGGATGCGCTTGCCCTCGTCGACGTTGGTCCCTTCCAGCCGGACGACGATCGGGACCTTCACGTCGAGCTTTCGGGCCGCCGCCACCACGCCCGCCGCGATCATGTCACACCGGACGATGCCGCCGAAGATGTTGATCAGGACCGCCTTGACCTCCGGGTCGGAGAGCAGGATGCGGAAGGCGTTCTCCACCCGCTCCTGGCTCGCGCCGCCGCCGACGTCGAGGAAGTTGGCGGGCGCGCCCCCGGCGTGCTTGATGATGTCCATCGTCGCCATCGCGAGGCCGGCGCCGTTGACCATGCAGGCGATCGTGCCGTCGAGCTTGATGTAGTTGAGGTCGAACCTGGACGCCTCGACCTCGAGCGGGTCCTCCTCGCCGAGGTCGCGCATCGCGCCGATCTCGGGGTGGCGGGCGATCGCGTTGTCGTCGAAGTTCATCTTGGCGTCGAGCGCGAGCACGTCGCCGTCGGTCGTGATCAGCAACGGGTTGATCTCCGCGAGCGTCGAGTCGCTCTCGTTGTAGGCGCGGGCCAGCGCCGTCACGAGCTTGACGAACCTCTTGAGGGTGTCGCCCGAGAGCTCGAGCGCGAAGCCGAGCTTGCGCGCCTGGAACGGCTGCAGGCCCGCGCAGGGGTCGAAGTGCTCCTTGAGGATCGCCTCAGGGTGCTCGGCCGCGACCTCCTCGATCTCCATCCCGCCGAACTTCGACGCCATCAGCACCGGCAGCTCGGCGGCGCGGTCGAGGACGATGCCGAGGTACAGCTCCCGGGCGATCCCGAGCGCCTCCTCGACGAGCACCTTGTGGACGATCCTGCCCTCCGGGCCGGTCTGCTTGGAGACCAGCTTCATGCCGAGAATCTGCCCGGCGACCCTCACGGCCTCGTCGGCGCCGCTCGCCAGCTTGACGCCGCCCGCCTTGCCGCGGCCGCCGGCGTGGACCTGCGCCTTGACGACGACCTTTCCGCCCAGATCGGCCGCGATCGCCCCGGCCTCGGCCGGAGTGACGGCGACCTTCCCGCGCGGGACGCGGACGCCGAAGCGGGAAAGGATCTCTTTCGCCTGGTACTCGTGGACCTTCATCCGTTCCTCCCGGACACACTCAGCCGACGCATTGTGCACACCCCGGCAGCCTCGTGCAAGCCGGCGCGCGGCGCCCCACGGGCCGTTGGGGCGGCGCCTCAGCGCGCCCCGCCGCCCGGCTCCGCGGCGGCCCCGCGCAGTTCGTCGTCGGAGAGGGTCCGATCGGCCGCCTTGGCCGCGGCCAGGACCCGGGCGACCGTCGCATCGTCGCCGCGCAGGCCGTTCCGCGCCAGCCACGAGCGCACGTTGGCCGCGCCCGACATCGGCCCGACCTCGATCTCCTGCGCGCGCCCGAGCCAGGCGGCCGGCACCGCCGAGTACACCAGGTCGGCCAGCGCGTCGCCGCCGGCGCGGGACGCCTTGACGACCGCCGCCGCGTGCACCCCGGTCGAGGTCCGGAAGGCGTCGCGTCCCACCACCGGCGTCCCGGGCGGGATTCCGACCGCAAGCATGCCGGAGGCGTGCGCGGCATACGCCACCAGGCCGGAGAGGTCCGGCCGCCCCCATCCGAGCAACCGCACGTTGACCAGGAGCTGCTCCATCGCCGGGTTGCCGGCCCGCTCGCCGACCCCGAGCGCCGTCGCGTGCAGGCGGCCCGCGCCGCCGGATGCCGCGGCGAGCGCGCTCGCCACCGCCAGTCCCCGGTCGTCGTGGCCGTGCCAGTCGAGGCCCACCGCCGCCGCGCCCATTCCATCCAGCGTCCGCCGCGCGAACGCGGCCAAGCGGAACGCCCCGAGCGGCGTCGCCTGTCCGACGGTGTCCGCCAGGCAGACCCGGCAGGCCCCGGCGCCGACCGCCGCGCTCATGATGCGGGCCAGGTCGTCGGGGGCCGAGCGCGTCGCGTCCTCCGCGACGAAGGTCACGGGCGCGCCGCGCCGCGCCGCGAACCCCACCCAGCGCTCGACGCGGCCGGCGACCTCGGCGAGCGTCCAGCCCTCGACGAGGCGCCGCACCGGCGAGGACGGCAGGAACAACGCGACCTCCACCGCCGTCCCAACCCGCTGGCCGATCTCGAGGATCGGAGCGATGTCCCCCTCGGTGGCCCTTGCCGCGCAGTTCGGGGCGATCGGAAGCCGGCGCTCGAGGATCGCGCGGCAGAGTGCCTCCGCCTCGGCCGCCGCGAACGCGCCTGCCCCGGGCATGCCGACGTCAGCCGACGAAATTCCGACGGCCGCGGCGAGCTCGAGGAAGCGGATGCGCTCGTCCAGGCGGGGCCTCTGCACCGACGGGCTCTGGAGACCGTCGCGCAACGTCTCGTCGTCGAAGCCGACCGACGCCGGCGGCGGCGGCGCGTCCCCGCCGCCGTCCCAATCGAACGTCATCCCGCCGGGGTCGCTCGTCATGGCGCGGTCATCATCGCGCGCCCCGCTCCCGCGTCAAGCCGCCACCGTCACCTTCCGGTGAAGCGCGGCGGACGCTTTTCGAGGAACGCCGCGGTTCCCTCGCGCATGTCCTCGCTTGCGGCGCACAGGCCGAAAAGCGCCGCCTCCACCTCCTGGCCGCTCGCCAGCGGGAGATCGAGGCCTATCCGGACCGCCTCCAGGCAGCGGGCGGCGGCGAGCGGCGACACCGCGCCCGTCGCCTCGGCCAGCCGCTGCGCCGCGGGCCTGAGCTCGCCCGGCTCGACGACCCGGTTGACGAGCCCCCACGCCAAGGCGGTCGGCGCATCCACGGTGCCGCCTGTGAGCAACAGCTCGAGCGCCCGTCCCCGTCCAACCAGTCGGGCGAGCCGCTGCGTGCCGCCGTAGCCGGGGATCAGGCCGAGCTTGGCCTCCGGCTGTCCGAACTTCGCGGTGGTTGAGGCGACCCGCATGTGGCAGGCAAGCGCGAGCTCGCACCCGCCGCCGAGGGCGAAGCCGTTCACGGCCGCGAGGACGGGCTTCGGCAGCGCCGCAATCGTCTCGAATACCCCCTGGCCCGCCCGCGCCATCGCCTGCGCATCCGCAGGGGAAAGACCCACGAACTCGGCGATGTCCGCCCCGGCGACGAACGCCTTCTCGCCCGCGCCCGTGATCACCACCGCGCGCACTGCGGAGTCGGCGCCGGCCGCGGCGACCGCGTCGCCCAGTTCCGCCACCAGCGCCCGGTTGAGCGCGTTGAGCTTCGCCGGGCGGTTGATGGTGATCCATCGCACAGCGTTCTCGTCTGCAACCAGCACGTTCTCGTACGCCATCCTCGCCTCCCCTGACCCGCCGCAAAGCCTACCACCCGCCGCCCGAACCTTCGATCGCAGAGCCCGTATACTGGAACCGTGAAACCCAAGACACCGATCCTCTTTGTTGCCTTCCTCGCGGCGGGTTGCGCCACGACGAAGGTCAGCTACATGTTCATGAAGCCCGAGGCCTGGAGGGAGGAGTTGACCCGCCGCGGGGTCGACGTGCGCAGCGTTCCCGACCCGCTCCTGGTCAGCGACCCGATCCGGCAGGTTGCGGTCAGGCTCGCCGGGGTCGGCACGCCCCCGGAACGGCTGCAGCACCTGCAGCAGCAGCTGTTCGATGAGGCCGCGTTTCCGTTCCGGTACAGCGGCCGCGAGACGTACACCGCCATGGAGGCGTTTCAGCGCCGGGAGGGCAACTGCCTTTCCTTCACCAACCTCTTCGTGGCGATGGGTCGGGCGCTCGGGTTCCAGGTCACGACCGCGCTGGTCCGGCGCGCGCAGGCAACCGAGAAGGAAGGCGACCTCATCATCGTCAACGACCATGTGGTGGCGGCGCTGGCATACGGGTCGAACTGGTTCTACTTCGACTTCGACCGCCGGCCGCACGAGCGGCCGATGGCCGTGCAACCCCTCGACGACCTCTGGATCACCGCCCTCTACCTCAACAACCGCGGCGCGGACGAACTGCGGGCGGCCCATCCCGACATCGCTCTCCGGTACTTCGACTGGGCCACGAAACTCGCGCCGACGTTCGCCCCGGCCTGGGGAAACGTCGGCGTCGCGCGGCGGCGCACCGGCGACATCAACGGCGCCTTCGCCGCCTACAGCCACGCGCTCACGCTCGCACCACAGGACCCCACGATCCTCGGCAACCTCGCTTCCCTCTACCGGGCGACCGGCCGGGAGCACGAGGCGGAGCTGGCCCTGAAAGCGATCGACGTCGCGAACGCCACGCCGCACACGCTGGTCGTGCGCGGGGACCTGGAGCTCGCCCAGGGCCACGTGCGCGAGGCGTTCAGGCTGTACAAGCGAGCGCGCTCGCTCGGCCCGCGCCTCGCCGACCCCTGGGTGGGGCTCGCCAGGGCCGACCTGGCCCGTTCCCGCCGCGCCCGGGCGAAGACCGACCTCGAGCACGCCCTCCGTCTCGAGCCGAACGACGCCGACGCGCGCGCCCTGCTGCGCGAGATCTCCGGGACGCCTGCCGGCGCCGTCCCTCGCTGATTCGCCGGGCGCCGCGCCGCGGCGGGTTTCAACCGCCTCGCGCCGGCGGTGAGGCGCGCTTTTCCGCCGCGGGCGGGATCGCGGCCGGAGGAGCTTCCGGCCGCAGCGAGCGGGGCCGAGCAAGGTCCGAACGTCGCTCCACCCGAGGGACCGGGCGCGAGCTTCCACGCAGTGGTAAGCTTTGGCGGTTTCGCCGCCGGGATTCAGCAGGAGGCCGAGCCTCATGTGAGGTGGTAACTACCGATGAGCCGTCGAAAACGTCAGGTGCAGGCGCCCATAAGCACACCCAAGTCCCTCTTCCGCCGGGTCGAGCGCACGCTCGACGCGATCGAGCACGCCGGCGATATCCTCGGCACCATCCGCAACGTCACCAGCTACATGACCGTCAATTTCCGCGACGACCTTGGAATCCTCGGCGGCCGCATCTACCGCCTCGAAGGCAACGAGTACGAACTCGTCCAGGTTTTCGGCACCGCCGACGCGGGAGCGCTCGGAACCCGCGTCCCCCGCGAGTACGCCGCGATCGAGGCGGTGCTCGACTCGGGGCTGGTCGTGATGGCCCGCAGCGCGCCCGAACTCGACCCCTCCCTCGAGGCCCACCTCGGCACGAGGGAGCGTTTCGCGGCGATCGCGGTGGCGGACGGGGACTACCTGATCTCCTTCGACGTCGACCCCGGGCGCGGATCGACCGAAGACCTCCAGTCCTCGCTCAACATCGTGCGCCTCGCCATCAACCAGAAGCTGCGCCAGGAGCGGTTCGAGTCGATCCTGCAGGATGCGCGCCTGATCCAGGGCTCGATCCTCCCGAAGCGCACGCCGCGGTACGGGGATTTCGACATCGCCGGCGACTCGCGACCCGCCGAGGTCGTCGGCGGCGACTTCTTCGACTACATCCCGATCACGCCCGAGAACTTCGACCTCGTGATCGCCGACGCGTCCGGGCACGGGCTGCCGGCAGCCCTGCAGGTCCGCGACGTCTACATGGGCCTGCGGATGGGGTTGACCAGGGATTTCAAGCTCGCGCGCACCGTCGAGCGGCTCAACGCGATCATCAACCGCTCCAAGCTCGCCTCCAAGTTCGTCTCGATGTTCCTGGCGGAACTGGAGATCACCGGAAACCTCATGTACGTCAACGCCGGCCACGTGTTGCCCTTCATCCTGCACGAGGGCGGGGAAATCGAGTACCTGCGCGAGGGCGGGATGGTCCTCGGCCCCTCCCCGAACGCCACCTACCTGAGGGGCTTCGCCCAGCTGCGGCCCGGCGACATCCTCGTGCTCTACACCGACGGGATCACCGAGTGCCACCACCACCGCAGCGACGAGGAGTTCGGCCTCGCCCGCCTGCAGCGGCTGGTGAGCCGCCACGCGGACCGCCCGGCAAGCGAGATCGTGCAGACCGTTTTCCAGGCCGTCAGCCGCTACGCCGCGACCGCGACCCCGGAGGACGACCAGACCCTCGTGGTGGTCAAGCGCTCGGCCGGCGGCGACGGCGCGAGCTGAGCGCCGGCGCGACGAGCCGCGCCCCGGGTGGCGACCCGGCCCGCGCTATACTCCCCGGCATGGCCGCGTTCCTCGCACAGGAGTTCTTCGACCTGCAGGGGTTCCAGCACGCCGCGCTGTTCCGCTCCGGGCGCCCGGTGTGGGAGGCGATCGGCGAGGCGCTGGACGCGTACCTCGCCGCCTGGGACCGCTGGGACGCGTCGGCGGGCGTGCCGGCGGGCGTTCACGTCCTCGGCGGACCGGTCTGGGTTGCGGAGGGTTGCTCGATCGAGCCTGGCGCCGTGCTGCGCGGTCCGCTCATCGTCGGCGAGGGGTGCGAGGTCCGCACCGGGGCGTACCTCCGGGGGCGCGTCGTGCTCGGCCGGGGGTGCGTCGTCGGCGCCCACACCGAGGTGAAGGGCGCCGTCTTCCTCGACGGCGCTCATGCCCCGCACCAGAACTACGTCGGCGACAGCATCCTGGGCCGGGACGTCAACCTCGGCGCGGGAACGATCCTGTCGAACGTGAAGAACGTCGGCCGGGAGGTCACCTTCTCCCACGAAGGGGCGACCGTCCGGACGGGCCTGCGCAAGTTCGGCGCGGTGCTCGGCGACCGCTGCCGGACGGGCTGCAACACCGTGCTCAACCCGGGCGTGCTGATGGGGCCCGGCTGCGTCACCTACCCCAACGTCAGCCTGCGCTCCGGGCACTACGCCGGCGGCACCCTGATCAAGCTGCGGCAGACGCAGCAGCAGATCGCCCTCGACCAGATCCTCGCCAAGTAGTGGCACGGCTCTTGCTACTCTCTGGTCGGAGGAGCAAAGGGGGTCCGCCATGAGACGCTCTGGTTCGGCGATCGCCGCGGTCTTCGGCGGGTTGCTCGTTGCAGCGGTGGCCTGTGCCGGGGACGATGTGACCTCGCTGAGCTACATCTCGTACCTCGAGCGCTACGCCACGCTGCAGCCGGGACACGGGGGCGAGAGCCTCGACGTCGTGGTCAACATGCCGGTGCTCGCCGGCGACCGTCTCGACAGCACGCGCGGCGCCCGCGTCGAGGTTCAGCTCGCCGACGGCAGCACCGTCTGGGTCGACGAGTTCTCCACCCTCGATTTCGACGCGATCGCGCTCTCGCGCGACGACTCCTCCTCCCGCACCGCGCTCTACCTCGCCGACGGGGCGGCCGCGGTCGAGATCCCCTCCACCGCTTCCGGAAGCGGGCCGATGCGGTTCGACACCCCCAACGGGACCGTCTACCTCAACCGTCCCGGTCTCTACCGCATCGAGTTGAGCGGCCCGCAGATCCGCGTGCAGACCTACAGCGGCATGGCCGAGGTGCCGGTGGGCGTCGGTTCGGAGATGTTGCGAACCGGAGAGGAGGCCGTCGTCGGGCAACAGAGCGGGATCCAGGAAGCTTCGATTCCCGACCAGAGCGATGACTTCTGGAACTGGGTGCAGGAGAGACGGCACGTCCCGACCGGCGCCACCGCCCAGTACGTGGACGCCCGGGACGCGAGCCGCGCCGCCGTTCTCGACGCGTACGGCACCTGGGTCTACGTACCGACGTTCTCGAGCTGGATGTGGCAGCCGCGCGTCAGCGCCGGCTGGGTCCCCTACTCCGACGGCCGTTGGTACTGGACGCCGGTGGGGTGGTCGTGGATCTCGTACGAGCCCTGGGGCTGGTACCCGTCCCACTACGGCTCGTGGTACTTCGACGCCAGTTTCGGCTGGGTGTGGGGGTGGGACTCGGTGTGGGGCCCGTCGTGGGTCGACTGGGTCTACACGCCGGGGTACATCGGCTGGTGCCCCCGCGGCTACTACGACTGGTGGTACTACCACAACTGCCACGACTGCTGGGGCGGCAGGGAGGGGCGCCGGCCGGAGCGCTGGCGCAACGTCAGCTTCGACTTCTCCGGCCGCGTCAGGATGGGCCAGATCGACCCCAGACCGTGGACGTTCGTGCCGGCCGGCCAGTTCTCGTCGCTCCACATCGACCGCGTGCGCGTCGAACCCAACCGCTTCCTCCGAAGTGACGGCGGGAACCTCGAGGGGTTCGTCCGTTCCGGCCCGCTGGTGACGGCCACGCCCGGCCGGGCGCTCGGGGACCGGACCATCGAGTCGTTCTTCCGGGCCGGCGCCGGCGCCCGTGGCGTGCCCGACCTCTCGTCCGTGCTGCGCCGCGAGCCGCTCACCGGACTCCGGGCCGCAACCCCGTTCCCGGCGATCCGGCCGACGAATACAACCGATGTGGTCGTCGGCACCCGCGAGTTCGTGACCCGGGCCGGCGGCGCCCGCGGCGCGGTCGGGACCGACCGCTGGATCGGGCGTGAGACCGGCGTCGGCGGCGCGGGCCCGGTCAACCCGACCGTGCGCACGTTCAACCCTGAGGTCGTGCGCGGGCGCGCCGGCATCGAGCAGGTGAACCCTCCCGTCGTGCGGCGCGAGATCGTGAGGCGCGAGGACGTGACGCGGCTCGGCGGGCCGCCGGTCGCCAGGCGGCCTGCGCCGCCCACATTCGAGAGGTACTCGGCCCCGCGGCCGGTGGAGAGGGTGTCGCCGCCGCCCCGTCCCCGGAACAACTCGGTGAGCTGGGTGAGGGAACAGAGCACCACGCGCTGGGAGGCCGCCTCCGCCGCGGCGAGCCGGCCGTGGGCGGCTGCCGCCGCGCGCGGCGATGTCGCGGCCGCGCGGGTGGTGAGGTCGTATGCGGTGCCCCGGAACGAGATACGGTCGTACGCGGCGCCCCGCAGCGAGGCGCGTTCGTACGCGGCGCCGCAGTTCCGAAGCGCCCCGCCGCGCGTCGCTGCGCCGAGCGGCGGCGGGGGCCGCCCCCACCGCTAGGCTTGGGACGGCGGGCGCGGCTACAATTTCGCCGTGAGATCCCAGCTGTCGGCCCGCGGTTCCCGGGTCCGCCGCCGCCTATTCGTGGCGGCCGTTGCGGGCTGCGGGTTGCTGGCCGCAGGCTGCAACCGAGCTCCCGCCTTCCGGCTGCCGCCGCTTGCCGGGACCGCCCCGGGATGGCGGTCGGCGCTGCCGGCCACTCACGAGCCGCTCACGGCCGTGCTCGCCCTGGTTTCCGGCGGCGGCCCTGGAACGGCTTGGGGCCCAAACGCCGCCCGCGTCCTCGACGGCTACCTGGCCGCGCTCTCCGGCGCCGGCCCGCGCACCCGCCCCGACCTCTTTCCCTCCGGCGACCATGCCCTCGCGTACCTCGTGGACGCGCACGTCGCCTGGACGATCGCCCTGGGTGAGAACGGCGGCCTGGCCGGGCTGAACGTGAGCGAGCTGCGCGACGTCAGGGTCCCGCTCGACGGCGACACGACGACGCTGCGTGGGCTCGAGGCCGAGCTATCCCGGCGTGCGCCGTACGAGCCGCGGCTGGCGCTCTTCCTGAACCCGGGGTGGCGGGGCGGGCCGCCGCTGCCCGACGGCGCTCTCGAGGGCGACGCGCTCGGCTGGCAGCTCGCCCGCCAGGCCCGGCGCTGCGGCGACAGCGGGTTCTGGGCGTTCGACCCCGCCGCGCGCCGGCTCACGGTCTCGGCGTTCGCCACCGGGATGTGGGGCTTGCCGGACGCGCCTCTGGCCAGGACGCGCCGGCTCCTCGAACTCGTCCCGCCTCCGGCAGCGATGCGCGCCGCCGTGACCGCCGCGTGCGGCCTTTCGCTCGAACGCTGCACGTTGGCAGCGGCGCCCGTCGACTCCGGCCGCCTGCTCTCGCCGGCTCCGCGGCAACGGTAGCGGGCGCGGGCGCGGGGCGGGCCGCAGGTATACTCCGGCCGTGCCGTTGGACCTCGCCCGCTGGCTCCCCGAGTTCCCCGTCCGCCAGCACTGCCTCTATCTGAACCATGCGGCGGTCGCGCCGCTGCCGCTGCGCGTCGCCGAGGCGATGCGCGCTCGGATCGTCGAGCAGGAGACGACCGGCTCACACTTCTGGGAGCGCTGGCACGAAACCGAGCTGTCCGCCCGCGCCCTGGCGGCCCAGCTCGTCGGCTGCCGCGCGGAGGACGTCTCCCTCGTGCGCAGCACCTCGGAAGGCCTCTCCCTGGTCGCCCAGGGACTTCCCTGGAAGAAGGGGGACGCTGTCCTCGTGGGCGAGGAGGAGTTCGCCGCCAACGTCGCCCCCTACCTCGCCCTGCAGCGCCGGGGCGTCGCCGTGCGCCGCTTCCCGACCCCCGCAGGCAGGGTCACGCTCGAGACGGTGGGGCCGTTCCTGAAGCCGCCGGTCAAGGTGCTCGCCCTCTCGTGGGTCGCGTTCCACACCGGGTGGGTGGCGCCCGCCGCCGAGCTTGCGAGCGCCGCGCACGAGCGCGGCATCCTGGTGGTTCTCGACGCGATCCAGGGGCTCGGGGTGCTCCCGGACCGGTTCGACGACCTCGGGGTGGACGCGCTCGTCGCCGACGGCCACAAGTGGCTCCTCGGCCCCGAGGGGTTGGGCGTGATGGTCACCCGCCCCGCCCTGCGCGCGGCCCTGACGCCGGTGCTGGCCGGATGGCTCAACGTCCGCCGGCCGGACCGTCAGCTCTTCCTGCAGGAGCTTGAGTTCCACCAGGACGGCCGGCGGTTCGAGCCCGGCGCCACGCCGAACGTGCTCGTCGCCGGCCTCGCCGCGGCGCTCGACCTGCTCCTCGACGTCGGGCTCGACGAGGTCCACTCCAGGGTCACGAGCCACGCGCGCATGATCACCCAGCTCCTCCTCAAGTCCGGGTGGCGAGTCGGGTCGCCCGGGTCGGCGCATCCGATCGCGGGCATCGTCGCGGCGCGTCACCCGTTCCTGCCGGCGGACGAGATCGCGCGGCGTTTGCGCGAGCGCCAGATCGAGGTGACCGCGCGGCAGGGGTGGGTGCGGTTCTCGCCCCACTTCTACACAACGGCCGGCGAGCTCGACGCGCTCGGGGTGATCCTCGGGAAGCTATAACGAGACGAGGTATACTTTGCCGGTGGCGGAAGAGCACGGCGCCGACGCGCTGATCCTCGGGGCCGGTCCGGCCGGCAGCACGGCGGGAGCGCTGCTCGCCGCCGCCGGCATCGACACGCTAATCGTCGAGGGCGAGCGCTTTCCCCGCTTCCACGTCGGGGAGTCGCTCCTGCCGCACACCCTTCCCCTGCTCGACCGTCTCGGCGTGCACGAGACCGTGCGCGCCCTTTCGCACACCCGACGCAAGGACGGCGCGACTTTCGTGACCCACGACGGCGGCAAGCGCGTGGCGTACTGGTTCGAGAACGGGCTTCCCCCCGCGATCCCGCACGCCTACCAGGTCCGCCGCGACGAGTTCGACCTCGCGCTGCTCGCCAACGCCCGCAGGTGCGGGGCTCGGGTGCTCGAGGGCTGGCGCGCCGCCGCGCCGGGGTGGGAGGGCAGGCGCGTCGCGGGCCTGACCGTGCGCGATCCGGAGGGCCGCGAGCAGTTCATCCGTTGCCGGGTCTTCATCGACGCTTCCGGCCAGTCCTCGTTCCTGGCCAGCCGCATGGGGTGGCGGTTCCCCTACCCGATGCACCGGAAGGTGGCCGCGGTCTCCCACTTCAAGGGGGTGTGGCTGCCGCCGGGTCGCGAGGCAGGCAACATCACGATCGTCCTCGCGCGGAAGGGGTGGTTCTGGCTCATCCCTTTCGCCGACGACACCGTCTCGGTGGGCGCGGTCCTCGACGTCGAGCAGTGGCGCGCCCAGGGCGGCTCCCCCGGCGGCATGTTCGACGCCGCCGTCGAGGCCACCCCGGAGGCGGCGCGCCGGCTCGCCGGCGCCGAACCCCTGCTCCCCGTCTCGGCGATCCAGAACTTCTCCTACCGCGTCATGCAGGTCGCCGGCGAGGGCTTCTGTCTCGTCGGCGACGCGGCCGGGTTTCTCGACCCGGTGTTCTCGACCGGCGTGTTCCTGGCGACCACGACGGCAGCCTCGGCCGCGCAGGATATCGTCGAGGCGCTGGCCCGCCACGGCCGCGTCGAGGCCGCCGACCTGGCGCCGACGACCTCGCTGACCCGGTCGCTGCAGCGCCTGTTCTTCTCGTTCATCCGCGCCTACTACGACCCGCACTTCCTGGCGTTCTTCTTCAACCCCCACGACGCGCTCGACATCCCGGCGGCGATCGTCTCCCTCCTGGCGGCGGACGTGCTCCGCCCCGGGCGTTGGCGGCGGACGTCGAGGTACCGCGCACTCCTCGCGTTGGCGCGGGCGCAGCGGTGGAGCGTGCGCCTCGGGCGTCCGATCGTCGAGCCGCTGGCGGCCGGTCCCGCGGGCGGGGCGTGACGGCGGCCGCCCCGATGAGCGCCGCGCGCTCCGACGCAACGGAGACCGCCGGGGGCCGGCCCGACCGCCACCTCCTGCGCTGGCTCCTGACCTGGGCACGGCCGTACCGCGGCCGCATCGTCTGGGCGATCGCTCTCGTGCTGGCGGGTTCGGCGATGCAGGTCGCGGGACCGTTGATCACCGCCGCGGCGATCGACCTCTACCTCAGGCCGGAGGCCGGCGCCAGCTCCCAGAAAGTGCTGCACTTCATCCAGGCCCTGAACCTGCCGAGCACCGGCGGCAGGGGCCTCGCTTCGCTCGCCGGGCTCTTCCTCGTCAGCGTGCTGGGGTCGGCCGTGCTGCTGATCCTCCAGGCGCGCACGATGCTGATGACCGGGCAGCTCGTGATGCGGGACCTGCGCGACGCCCTGTTCGCGCACCTCCAGAGGCTGGAGGTCGCCTGGTTCAGCCGCACCCCGGCGGGCCGCATCATCACGCGGCTCACCAGCGACGTGGAAGCCCTCAACGAGCTCTTCACCTCGGGCCTGGTGGACATCCTGGCGGACCTCGCGCTCCTCGGCGGCATCGCGGGGATCCTGTTCAGCATGGACTGGCGCCTCGCCCTCGTCGCGTTCGCCGTCCTGCCGTTCATGATCCTGCTCTCCGCCTGGTTCCGCAGCCGCGCGCGCTCGATCTACCGCGAGGTGCGGGCGCGCATCGCGGCGATCAACACGCACCTGCAGGAGCACCTGGCCGGGATGTCGGTGGTCCAGCTCGCCCGCGCCGAGGCGAGCGCCTCGGCGAGGTTCAGGCAACTCGACGCGTCCTACCGCGACGTCAACATCCGGGGGGTCTTCTACTACGCCGTGTTCTACCCGATGGTCGAGCTGCTGATCGCGACGGGGATGGCGATGCTCCTCGTCGCCGGCGGGATCTGGAGCTACAAGGGCACGCTCTCGCTCGGCGTCCTGGTGGCGTTCCTCCAGTACGTGCAACGCTTCTTCCGGCCGATCGGCGACCTGGCGGAGAACTACAACGTCCTTCAGGCCTCGTTCGCCGCCGCGGAGCGCCTCCACGGGCTGCTGCAGACCGAGCCGATGCTCCTCCAGCCCGCGGCGCCCATAGCCCCCCCTCCGCGGCTAGCGACGCTCGCGCTCGACGGGGTCTGGTTCGCCTACGACGAGGAGCGTTGGGTGCTCAAGGACGTGAGTCTCGCCGCCGCCGCCGGCGAGCGCATCGCCGTCGTCGGACACACCGGCGCCGGGAAGAGCACGCTCGTCAACCTGCTGCTGCGTTTCTTCGACGTCCAGCGCGGCGCCGTGCTCGTGGACGGCGCCGACGTCCGCAACTGGGACGTCGCCGAGTTGCGCCGCCGCTTCGCGGTCGTGCTCCAGGAGATCGATTGCTTCGCCGGCAGCGTGCGCGAGAACGTGGCTCTCGGGCGGCCCGGGATCGACGACGCCCGCATCCGGTGGGCGCTCGAGCAGGTCGGCGCAGGCGCGCTCTTCGACCGCCTGCCGCAGGGGCTCGACACTGTGCTCGGCGAACGCGGCACCGGTCTCTCGATCGGCGAGCGGCAGCTGGTGTCGTTCGCCAGAGCGCTCGTCGGCGATCCCGAGTTCCTCCTCCTCGACGAGGCGACCTCCTCGGTGGATCCCTTGACCGAGGCCGTGATCCAGCGCGCGCTCGAGCGCCTGCTGGCCGGGCGCACTTCGCTCATCATCGCCCACCGTCTCGCGACCGTCGTCGGCTGCGACCGTGTGCTGGTCGTGCACGGGGGGAGGCTGGTCGAGCAGGGCCGTCACGACGAGCTGCTCGCGCGCGGCGGCCTCTACCGGACGCTGTACGACCTCCAGCTCCTGCGCCCGGCGGAGGAGGCCGAGCGCGAAGCCGACCTGCCCTGAGCCCCCTGCGGTCTTCAGACCGCCGTCTGGGTGAGAGCGCTCACCGGCCTTGGCTCCTCGACCGCCATGTCGACGAGCGACGGGTTCGCGATCGGCACCCCGACCGAGTTCCCCCACTCGGTCCACGAGCCGTCGTAGCTGCGGACCCTCCGGTAGCCCAGCAGCTCATGGAGAACGAACCAGGTCAAGGCCGATCGCTCGCCAATCCGGCAGTAGACGATGATGTCCTTGTCGGGAGTGATCCCTTCCCCCTCGTACAGGCGGCGGATCACGGCCGCCGTCTTGAACGTCCCGTCGTTCGAGACCGCCCGGCCCCACGGGATGTTCGCGGCTCCCGGGATGTGGCCGCCGCGCAGGGCGCCTTCCTGCGGGTAGCCCGCCATGTGGAGCAACCGGCCCGAGAACTCTGCGGGCGTCCGCACGTCCACCAACGCGTGCGCGGCCGGCAAGCGCACCACGAGCTGCCGCGGGTTCGGGTTGCCGATGTGGCGCAGGACGTCGGCCCGGAGGGCGCGGATACCGGGCTGGGGCGGACCGCTCGCGTACGACGCCAACGCCACGGCGGGGGTCTCCCGGGTCAACGGTCTCTTCTCTGCGAGCCACTTCTTGCGGCCGCCGTTCATGAGCCGTAGTTTCTCGTGCCCGTGCAGGCGGAACACCCAATATGCGTACGCCGCCCACCAGTTCGCCTCGTCGCCGTAGAGCACGACCGTCGTGTCGCGGGTGATGCCGAGCCGGCCCATTACCTTCTCGAACCGGGGCGCGTCCACAAGGTCCCGCAACCGCAGGTCGCTGAGGTCCACGCGCCAATTGACGTTCACGGCGCCGGAAACGTGGCCGGCGTCGTAGAGCGCCGCATCCTCGTCCGCCTCCACCACCCGCACGCCGGGGTCCGCCGCGTGCTCGGCCACCCATCCGGTCTCGACCAGGACATCGGGGTTCACGTAGCCCACCATCTCTCACCCCCGGGGGGAGCAACCGCCAGCTCGGCACCGGCGACAACCTCACCCCGCCGTTGCGAGCCGCCCATCGGCTCGGGGTCCCGGCCTCCCGGGCCAGGACGCGTGCGACTTCCTCTTTCCTTCAACGCCGGCCGACGGGAGGCATTCCGGCCAGGGCGGGCGCGGCGGCCCGCCGCCGCCCGACTCTGGTAGATTCGCGGCGGCCGTCCGCTGGACGCGGCCCGGGAGGACGAACATGGCCGAAGGAGAGGGCGCGGAGCTGGGCTCGCTGCGGGGCGCGATCGCCGATCTCGACCGTTCCCTGCTCGAGCTGCTGCGGCGGCGGATGGAGTTGGCTGCGGAGGTCGGCCGGGTCAAGGCGGCGGCCGGGGCGCCCGTCGTGGTGCGCGACGCCGAGGACCGGGTGCTCACCCGCGCGCGCCAGCACGCGGAGGCGTGCGGCGTCTCCGAGCGGGTCATGGAGGAGATCTTCCACGCGATCATGAGCGGTTCCGTCGAGCGCCAGCACCGGGTCGGCGTCGAGGCCCGCCGGCGGCGCGGCAGGCGCGTCCTCGTGGTCGGCGGCGCGGGGGCGATGGGCGGCTGGCTGTGCGGCTTCCTGACCCTGGTCGGCCACACGGTCGAAGCCACCGACCCGGCGTGGAGCTCGATCGGCCGCGCCGACGGGCGATACGGCGCGCTCGCGGAGGTGCCCGACCTCGACGCCTACGACTTCGTCGTGCTCGCGGTCCCGCTCGCCCGCACCGGGCAGGTCATCGAGGAAGTGGCCGAGCGCCGCCCGCGCGGAACGCTGGTCGAGATCGCCTCGATCAAGGCGCACCTCGCCTCCGCGCTCGCCGGCGCCAGGGCCGGCGGGGTGATGGTCGCCTCGCTCCACCCGATGTTCGGCCCGGGCAAGTCCCCGTATGAGCCGCTCACGTTCGTGCTGGCGTGCCGCGACGGCGAAGACGCCGAGCGGGCCCGCATCGAGGCGCTCCTCGCCCACCCGTATACCCGGCTCGTCGCGATTCCCTTCGCGCACCACGACCGCTTGATGGGGTGGCTGCTCGGCCTCGCCCACCTCTCCGGAATGCTGTTCGGGTCGGCGCTCGCCCGTTCGGGCCTCGACCCCGCCGAGCTGCAGGCGTGCGCCTCGACGACGTTCACGCGGCAGGCGGCCACCGCGCTATCGGTTCTCGGCGAGGATCCGGCGCTCTACCTCGACATCCAGCGCCTCAACCCCCATCGCGAGGAGGTCTACGCCGCCACCCGCGCGGCGCTCGAGGAGCTGGTGGCGCTGGTCGCCGCCGCCGATCTCGAGGGTTTCCGGGCCACCCTCGCCGACGCCCGCGGCGTCCTGGCCGGCGACGCGTGAGGGCGCGCCACCACATCGAGTACGCCGGCCTGGCGGCGCTCGCTGCGCTCTTGCGGTCGCTGCCGCGCGGCGCGGCGCTCGCCGCCGGCGCCGCGCTCGGCGAGATCGGCTGGTTGCTGCGGCTGCGCCGGGCCGTCGTCGACGCGAACCTGACCCAGGCGCTCCCGCTGGCAGCGCCGCACGAGCGGCTCCGGATCGGCGCCCGCGCGGCGCGCAACTTCGGCCGCACCGTCGCCGAGTTCGTACGCTTCGCGGGGGCCGACCGCACCCGTGTCGGCGAGCTGGTCGAACTCGAGGGCGCCGAGGAGTTGCGTGCCGCGGCGGCCGCAGAAGGCGCGATCGTCGTGACCGCGCACCTGGGCGCCTGGGCGCTGTACGTCACCGCCGTCGCGGCCGCCGGCATCCCCAGCGCCCTCCTCGTCGGCCGCCAGCACAACCCGAGGGTGCAGCGTCTGATCCTCGCAATCCCTGGCGGCGCGGTGCGGTTGGTCGCCAAGGGCAAGGCGGCGCCCCGCGAGATCCTTCACTCCCTCAGGGAGCGGCGCGCGGTCGTGATGGTCGCCGACCACCGGGCGGGCCGCGGCGGGGTGCCGGCGCCGTTCCTCGGCCGCGTCGGCTCCACGCTTCCGCTCCCCGGCGCGATCGCCGCCCGCCACCGCACGCCGATGTTCGTGATGGCCGGACGGCGCACCGACGACGGCCGCCACCGTGTCGCGATCACCCCGTTGTCCCTCCCCTCCGCCGCGACCGAGGAGGAGCTGCGCGTGGCCATCGCCACGACGTGCAACGAGGCGCTCGGCCGCGCGATCGTAGCGTGCCCGGAGCAGTACTTCTGGTACCACCGGCGCTGGCTGGGGGCGCCTCCGGCAACCGCCCCGCGCCCGGAGTGATCATCCGACGGCGAGTGGCTCGCGGCACGCCGGGAGGTCGTGCGCCGGGTCGTTGACGAGCGGGCTCACCGGATACGCGCACATCGCCCCGGCGGCGTGCGGGCGCAGCAACGGCCGCAACGCTTCCGGATTGCGCACCTCGGGGTCGAGCCAGAGCGCGAACTCTCCGGGCTCGAGGATGACCGGCATCCGGTCGTGGAGCGGCGCCACGACTTCGTTGGCGGCCGTGGTGACGATCGTGCACGACTCGACCGGCCCACCCTCCTCGCCGGCCCATCGCTCCCACAGGCCGGCCAGCCCGAACGGCCGCCCGTCGCCGAAACCGACGAAGTGCGGCTGCTTGCGCCCGCCGAGACGCTGCCACTCGTAGAACCCGTCGGCGACGACGAGGCAGCGGCGCGAGCGGAACGCCGCCCGGAACGCCGGCTTGTCGGCGAGGGTCTCGGCGCGGGCGTTGATCATCCGCGCGGCGACCGAGCGCTCACTTGCCCACGACGGAAGCAAACCCCAGCGGAGCGCGACGAGCTCGCGTCCTCCCGCGACGCCCGCGCGCACCGCCGCCACGTCCTGTGTCGGCGCGATGTTGTAACGGAGGGCAAGGGCCGGCACCGAGGGGAGCTGGAACAGCTCCGCGACGGTCTCGTTCGGGGCCGCCTGCGTGAACCTCCCGCACATGGCGCGATCATAGTCCACGGCGGACGCGAGCGGCCCGTCGCGGCGGAGGCGGCCTGCCGTCGCCGCTGCGAGGCGAACCCCCGGAGCCCCGCCTGCGCGGCGACGGCGACAACGACGCGAGGAGTTTGACCCGAGGGACGCCGGCTCACTCGGGCTCGTACGACACGACGAACGGCTTGGCGGCCTTCATGAAGCTCACGGTCACAACGGCCCTCTGGCCTCTGATGATCACGACGCTCGACGACAGCTCCAGGCGTCCCCAGGTGACAACGATCCGATGCTCTCCCGCGGGGACGTGCGAGACGTTCAGCACCAAGTCTGTCTTCTCCTTCGTCATCCCGAGGAACCGGACCGTGCAGTATTCGGGAACCGAGATCACGCGGAGCGATCCCTGACCCTCGGTGACGGCATCCAACTTGCCGGCCTTGAGGTCGCCTCGAACCCTCACCTCGGCTCCCGGTTGGATCTTGATCGCCCCGGAGAGTCGGCCGTAGCCGGGTTTGCTGAACGAGATCAGGTGCTCGCCTGCGGCGAGCCCCTCGATCAGCAGGAGCGGGATGCTCTTGGTCTCGCTCCTGCCATCGATCTCGACGACACAGTTCTGAGGGGCCGAAGTGATCAGGAGGTTTCCGGCGGACCGCTCGACCCTCGGGGGGGCCGTTTCCCCTGCATGGCGGGACGGCGGTTCCGGCGAGAACTCCTCCACCCTGACCTCGATCGGGAGTTTCTGGACCTCGACCTGGAACGACTGGGGAACGAATCCCGCCTTCTCGACCCGGATGACGTGGGCGCCATCTGCCACGCCCGCCAGGAACAAGCCGTCGTCCTTAGCGCTCGAGTTGCCCACGAACGCGCCGTCGAGATAAACCCGAAGAGCAGGCCCACAGATCACCTGGACGTCACTGGCGAACGACGTCGTTGGCATCCCCGCCAAGAAAAGCAGACAAAGCCAGCGCAGGCACCTCATGGTTCCTCCCCCTCGACCCGAATCGGCCCCGTTCCACGTTGCCCCGCGTCCAAGCCAGAAGAACCCGCTCGCCGCGCCGGCACCTCGGGAAAAACAGGCCCGTCTGACCGAGTCACCGTGGCGGCCGCACGCCCCTTCATCCTCGAAACGCCTAGGCCAATTCTAGTGACACTACCGGGGCATCGCACACCCGGCAGCGCGACCGAGGCCCGCGGCGGGGACTAGCGCGAGACGCGGGGCCGGATCGGCGACGGCGCCGACGGCGCCGGGAAGTTCGACCTGAGGAAGCCGAGGATCGCTTCTGCGGTCGGAATCGGCCGTTCCATACTCGGGGTATGCCCGGCCGACGGGATTTCGACCAGCGTCGCCCGCGGGAGCGCGGCTGCCATCGACCGCGACGCAGCCGGGGGCGTGAGCGAGTCCTCCTGGCCGACGATCACGAGCGTCGGCACGGCCAGCGCGGGCAGCAGTGCGCTGCTGTCCGGCCGGTCGCGCATCCCCGCCAGACACCCTGCGAGCGCCTCCGGGGCGGCCTCGGCGGCGATCGCCCGCAGCTCCGCAAGCACCCTCGGCGCGCGCGCCCTGCTCGAGGGCCCCACCAGCCCCGCGACGAACTCGTCGAGAAAGTCGGAAGCATCACCGGCGGCGATCCGGGCGATGCCCGCGTTCCGGCGCTCCCGCCCCTCCGGAGCATCCGCCTCCGCCCTCGTGTCCACCAGGATCAGACCAGCCACGCGCTCAGGCCAAGCGGCCGCGACGCGGAGCGCGACGTAGCCGCCCATCGAGTGGCCGCCGAGGACGAAGCGGTCGATCTTGACCGCATCGGCCAGACGGATGACCTCGCCCGCCAACTCCCCTACGCCGTAACCCGTCGGAGGCTTTTCCGACGAACCGAACCCCCGCAGGTCGGGCGTGATGAGCCTCGCCGCCTGCTCGACCGCGGTCCGCACGGGCGTCCAGATCTGCGACGAGAGCGGGAAGCCGTGCAGGAGGATCACCGGGATCCCCTCGCCGTGGTCTTCGACCTCGAGCGCCACTGTCTCCAGCTCGACCCGCATCGCGCCTCCACCCGGCTACGAATCAGTCTACCTTGTCCCGGGACCACGGACCGACCCGAATGTCACGTGCTTGTACTCTATTATCACAATTAGATTGAACGACTTGCACGTTGACGACCGGGCCCGCAGACGCCATACTGGCGACAAGCATCGTCCCTCGGGCTCTGGCGGTGGCGGAGGGCGTGCGGCATGAGCCGCCGCTGGGGGCGATCACGGCACATCCCGTGCCGCCGGAGGCAGGGACGATGGGGGGGGCCGCATGCTCTGCTCCGAGTGCATCCGAGTCTTCGAGAGAATCGGGAGCGCGCTCAACTCACCCATCGACACGGTCGAGTTCCTGACCCAAGTCGCAGAATCCATCGTCACCCACTTCCACCTCAAGGGCTGCCACCTCAGGCTGCTCAGCCGGGACCAGAAGGTCCTCGAGCACGTCGCCTCGTTCGGCCTCAGCGAGGCTTTCATCAACAAGGGTACGGTGGAGGCGGAACGGAGCGTGGCGGAGGCGCTCGAGGGCCGGTCGGTGGCGATCTTTGATTGTGCCGCCGACCCGCGCATCCAGTACCCCGACGCGATGGCCGCAGAAGGGATCGCCTCGATGCTCACGGTGCCCCTGCGGGCCCGTGGCCAGGTGATCGGGGTGATGCGCCTCTCGACCGCCCAGCCTCACGAGTTCACGAAGGAGGAGATCGAAATCCTCGAGGTCGTGGCCTCCTTCTGCGCCAGCGCGGTCGTCCACTGGATGTTCCACTCGATCCTGAGCCACATCGCCGATGCCACACGGTCCTCGCTGGACCTCAAGTCGGTGCTTAGCGCGATCGTCCACGTGGTCTGCCAGGACCTGCGCGCCAAGGGGTGCGCCGTCCAGCTCCTCGACGGCCAAGGGAAACGTACCGGGCCGCGGGAGTCCTTCGGTCTCAGCGATGCCTTCCTCGCCGGCTTTTTCCCGACCTTCGACGAGGACCAGGGCCGCGCCCGGGCCCTTGCCGGCATGTGCGTGCCGATCCTCGAGGTCCAAAACCACCCCGGGGTGCCGTACCGCGAGGCAGCGTCCCGGGAGAACGTCGGCTCCGTGCTGCACGTGCCGCTCGGCCTGGCGGAGCACGTCGTGGGCGTCGCGAGCGTGTTCACCTACCACCCCTACGAGTTCTCCGAGGACGAGCTGTTCCTGATGGCGACGATCGGCGAGCAGTGCGCGCTCGCGGTGAGGAACGCTCAGGCCTACGGCGAGCTCCGCAGGGAGTACCAGGGGCTGGTGGACGACTTCCAGAAGTGGTTCGGGGAGTCCCAGACCTACCCCCGCCCCTGACCCTCTCGCGCCGGCGAACGTTGGCCCGGCAAACGCCCGGGCCGCCGCCGCCCCTTGACGGGACGGGCGGCGTGCGCGACATTGTCAGCGGCAACATCGCTCTTTGAGGCGTTCATCCGATTCACCGTGGGGGTGCCCCGCCGTGGCGGGGCTGAGATCACACCCCTGGAACCTGATCCGGGTCATGCCGGCGTAGGGAACGGGTTTGAGGGCGTCAGCGTCAAGACCGTCGCCCCTTTCCGGACCGCCGCTCGCCCGGGAGGAGGCAAGATGAGGTCGATGATCCTGGCGCCTTTCGTCGTGCTGGCGGCCGCGGGCCTGGCCGCCGCCGGAACGCTCTCGGGTACGGTCCGCGACGCCGCCACCGGCAAGCCGGTGGCGCAGGCCCGCGTCGAGCTGCTCGCGACCCAGGCCGCGGTCGTCACCGACGCCGCCGGCGCGTTCACGATCGAGGCGGCGGCGGGCGCCGTGGAGCTCGCCATCTCCCACCCCGGCTACCAGGTCGCCCGCCTGAGCCTGGCCGCGCCCCGAGCGCGGCCGATCACCGTCCGGCTCGATCCCCTGATCTCCGTCGCCGACCGCATCGAGGTCACCGCCGCGCGGGCGCGCGAGGGGACCGATCCGGCGACGTTCACCAACCTCTCACAGGAGAAGGTCGCCGAGAGCTACTGGGGGCAGGACCCCGCGATCATGCTCTCCCAGACCGTGCCCGGGTTCTTCGCCTACAACGACTCCGGCAACGGCATCGGCTACTCCTACTACTGGATCCGCGGCTTCAACCAGGCGCAGACCCGGATGACGCTGAACGGAGTCCCACTCAACGACGCCTCGGACGGCGAGTTGTACTTCATCGACCTCGCCGACTTCCTCGCCACCGCCGGCGACATCCAGGTGCAGCGCGGCGTGTTCGGCCTGTCCGGAATCGGCGGCGCGGTGGACATCACCACGGCACCGCCCTCGCTGACGCCGGCGTTCACGGTCACAACCGGCTTCGGCTCGTACAACACCCAGCGCCTGGAGACGCGCTGGGACTCCGGCCTGATCGACGGCACCTGGGCCGTCACCGCGCGCTACTCCAAGATCACCACCGACGGCTACCGCGACCAGTCGTGGGTGGACATGTGGAACTATTACTTCTGCCTCGCCCACTTCGGCGACCGCTCGCGCGTGCGCCTGGTCCTGTTCGGCGGCCCCGAACAGACCCACCTTGCCTACGACGGCGTGCCGAAGGCCGTTCTCGACGGCGGCCTCACCGGCAGCGCCGACCGCGACCGCCGCTTCAACCCCCTCACCTACCCGGGCGAGCAGGACAACTTCACCCAGCCGCATTTCCAGCTCATCCACGATCTCGCGCTCTCGCCGAACACCCAGCTCTCCGAAACCTTCTTCCTCTTCACCGGCAGCGGCTACTACACGGAGCACAAGACCGGCGAGCCGCTTTCCTTCTACGACCTTCCGCCGGTGACGCTGCCCGGCGGCACGGTGGTGACCAACACCGACCTGATCCGCCACCGGCAGATCGACGAGTGGGACGCCGGCTGGGTGCCGACGCTGACGACCACGCGCGGCGCCTGGACGCTTTCCCTCAAGGGCGAGCTTCGCTTCCACAGCGGCCACAGCTTCGGTTCGGTGCAGTGGGCGCAGTACTACCCGCCGGACGTGCCCCCGGACCACCGCTACTACGATTACAAGCTCGGCAAGCGCAGCGCCTCGCTGCTCGCGACCGCGACGTGGAAGGCCACCGGCGCGCTCTCGCTCACCGCCGGCCTCGAGGCCGCGCAGAAGCGCTACGACCTCAACCACGACGTGCTCACCGGCGTGAACTTCGTCCAGTCGTACGACTTCCTTCTCCCCCGCCTCGGCGCCATCCTCCACCTCAGCAGCGCGACCGACCTCTACGCCAACGTCGCCAGGGGCGAGCACGAGCCCGCGTTCCGCACGCTCTACGACCCCGAGGGCGAGTACTCGACCGAGCGGACCACCCTCCGCCCCGAGGACGTGTGGGACTGGGAGGGCGGCGTCTCAATCCATCACCAGGGCTGGCGCGCGCGCGCCAACGTCTTCTTCATGAACTTCGTCAACGAGATCGTCTACAGCGGCGCCCTCGACTCCAGCGGCGTCCCGATCTACGGCAACGGCGCGCACTCACACCATGAAGGGCTCGAGCTCGACGCCAGCGCCGACCCGCTTCCCTACCTCGGCTTCGACGGGACTCTCACGCTCTCGCACAACACGTTCGTCGCGTACCACGACTACAACGGCGACGGCAGCATCAACGTCTACGACGGCAACGTCCTCGGCGGCTACCCCGGTGTTCTCGCCTCGCTCACCGCCCGCCTCCGGGTGGGCGCCGCTCAGGTCGCGCTCGCCGGGCGGTACGTCGGCCAGTTCTACCTCGACAACACCCAGGACAACCGCCGCAACCCGGACCTTCGCCAGGCGCCCGGCTACGTGCCGCTGGTCAACCCCGGCTACGCCCTCGTCGATGCCTCGCTGCGCACGCCGCTCCCGAAGGCGTTCGCACGGTCGCTCGGTTTCAGCCGGCTCGACCTCGACGTTCGCCTGAACAACCTGTTCAACCGGCTGTACACCGCGTTCGGGTACATCGGCGACGACGGTTCGCCGCTGTTCATCCCCGCCGCCACCCGCAACGCGTACGTCGGTCTGACCCTTGGGCTCTAGAAACGGCGGCCTCAGGGGGCGGTCCAGAGGACCAACTGGCCGGCGAACGCGGCCGCGAGGGGCGCGGTCAACGCGGCCAGCTCGGCGGCGGGCAGCGGCGGCAGGTGCGCGAGAACGAGACGGTCACAGCGCAGCGCCGGCGCGAGCTCGATCCAGTCGGCGATGTGCGCGTGGCGGGCAAGACGGGCCGCGAAGCGGCGGTTCTTTTCGACGAAGGTGCACTCGACCACCGCTGTGGCCGCGTCCAGCACACCGGGTTCGGTCGAGAACGGCTCGACCGTGCCGTCCCCCGCGTACACCAGGCAGGGCCGCTCCTCGCCCGGCCGGCGCAGCGCCCACCCCAGCGACGGGACGCCGTGGTCGAGGGGGAACGAGGTCGCCCCACCCCCGGGGACGCTCAACGCCTCGCCCGGCGCCACGCCGAGGACGACGTCCTCGAGGCGGAGGCGCTTGCGCACCGCCTCCATCCCTGGCATGACCGCGAGCGCGGCGAGCAGCGCCTCGGCGACCGGGCGGGGCGCCGCGACCCGCGGCGGGACGCCCGCGAAGAAACGGGCCCGCACGTTGAGGTAGGCGAGGATCCCGGCGAGGTGGTCGAGGTGGCCGTGTGAGAGCAACACCACCGGCTGCGCCGCGAGGCGCGGGCTCATGCGGCCGACGTCGAGCGCCACGCCGAGCTCGGGTACCGCGAACGCCGTCGCGCGAGCCGCCACCGAGGTGCCGGCGAGCGTGATGCCGTCGAGCTGCAGCTCCAGCTCGGCCGGGGCCCCGGCGTCGACCGGCCGCGGCAGCAAAGGGCT
This sequence comes from uncultured Acidobacteriota bacterium, assembly GCA_963747245.1. GTDB lineage: Bacteria > Acidobacteriota > Thermoanaerobaculia > Thermoanaerobaculales > Thermoanaerobaculaceae > RBG-13-68-16. The sequence continues at coordinate 113,923 of CAVVEO010000005.1, read as the reverse complement.
CTCCACCCGGGGATTCTAGCCGCAGGGAACGCCTGGATGCCCGCGTCCGCGGGCATCCAGGCCTGTGTGCTCCCTTACCAAGGGACTGGGCTTCCGCTTTCGCGGGAACGACGACGGAGACGGCAAGAGCAAGCGGTCAGCTGGCGTCGGGCGCGGGCGACGGTTCGCCCGGCGTCTTGGACGACTTGCGGGGCCGGCGGCGGGGGCGGCGCGACTTCTCGGCGGACTTGGCCTCGCCCGCGGGTTCCGCCTCGGCCGCGCCGGGGACCGCCTCGCCGCTGCCGGCGTCGAAGCCGGTCACGACGTACGTCCCCGAGCGTTGGTCGCGGCGCAGCTTGACGACGTGGTGCTTCTCGGCGTCCTCCAGCAGGGCCGAGAACGCCGAGTACCCGAAGTACTCCTCGTTGAACTCCGGGCGCTTGCGCTGCATCGTCTGCTTGATCATCGAGCCCCAGAGCACTTCCTTGCCTTCGCGCATCAGCGCCTTGATCGAGTCGGCGAGGAGCGCGAAGCAGTCCTTCTGCTTCTTCGGCAGCCCGACGAGCGGCGGCGCCTCCTGCACCGAGCGGATCAGGTCCTCGTAGAAGACGAACTCGTCGCAGCTCGACACCAGCAGCTCCGACGTCGAGTTCTTGACGCCGAGCCCGATGACGTACTTGTCGTTCTCGCGCAGCTTGCCGACGAGCGGGGAGAAGTCGGAGTCCCCCGAGCAGAGCGCGAACGTCGTGACGTGGCCCTTCGCGTAGCACATGTCGAGGGCGTCCACGACCATGCGGATGTCGGCGGAGTTCTTGCCCGAGTAGCCGCGCAGCGGAACGTCGATCAGCTCGATCCCGGCCTCGTGGAACGGCCGCTTGTACGCGCCGTAGCGCTCCCAGTCGGCGTAGGCGCGGCGAGCGACGATCTTCCCCTTCTCCAGCAGGCGCGCGAGGACGAGCTGGACGTCGAACGTCTTGTAGCTGGTGTCGCGGACGCCCAAGGCGAGGTTCTCGAAGTCGATGAAACACGCGATCTTGTGGTCTTCCAGCGGCACCAGCCACCCCCGCGCACGGCCGAGTTCATGCCTTGCGCTCCGATGCTACTGTCTGCGCGGAGTTTGAGCAAGCGCACCCGGCCCCGCACCGCGGCACGGGCGGGGATGCGCCTCAGGCCTGCGTCGCCGCCAGGGTCGGCTTGGCGACCTCGCCCTTCGCGAGGCGGTCGAGCCAGGCGTGGATGCCCAGGGCGGCCTGCTTGCCCGCGCCCATCGCCAGGATCACCGTGGCGGCGCCGGTCACGATGTCGCCGCCGGCGAACACGCCCGGGATCGAGGTGGCCATCGTGTCCTTGTCCGCGACGATGTTGCCGTGGCGGTTCAGCTCGAGGCCGGGTGTCGAGCGCGTGGCGAGCGGGTTCGGCCCCTGGCCGATGGCGATCACGATCGTGTCGATCGCGATCTCGTACTCCGACCCCTCGATCGGCACCGGGCGGCGGCGCCCCGAGCTGTCCGGCTCGCCCAGTTCCATGCGCTGGATGCGCACGCCGGTGACGAAACCCTCGGCGTTGCCGAGGACAGCGACCGGGGCGGAGAGCCAGCGGAAGTCGATGGCCTCCTCCTCCGCGTGCTCGAGCTCCTCGCGGCGCGCCGGCGACTCGTTGCGGGTGCGCCGGTACACGCAGATCACCTCGTCGGCCCCCAGGCGCTTGGCGGTCCGCAGGCAGTCCATCGCGACGTTGCCCGACCCCACCACCGCGACCCGGCGGCCGGTGCGTACGGGCGTGTCCATCCGCGGAAAGTCATAGGCCTTCATCAGGTTGACGCGGGTGAGGAACTCGTTGGCGGAGAGCACGCCGATGTAGTTCTCGCCCGGGACGCCGAGGAAGTACGGCAGCCCCGCGCCGGTGCCGAGGAACACCGCGTCGTACCCGTACTCGGCGAACAGCTCGTGCACGGTGGCGGTCTTGCCGATGACGAAGTCGGTGCGCATTTCGACGCCCATCCGGGACAGGTTGTCGATCTCGAACGTCACGATCTCCTTGGGGAGGCGGAACTGCGGGATGCCGTACACCAGCACGCCGCCCGGCTTGTGCAGCGCCTCGAAGATCGTCACTTTGTGGCCAAAGCGGGCGAGCTCCGCGGCGCACGCGAGGCCGGCCGGGCCGGAGCCGACCACCGCCACCCTGTGCCCCGTCGGCGCCGCCAGCTGCGGCGTGGACGAGAGGCCGTGCGAAAGCTCCCAGTCGGCGACGAAGCGCTCCAGGCGCCCGATCGCCACCGGCTTGTACTTCTTGGTGAGCACGCACACGACCTCGCACTGCTCCTCCTGCGGGCAAACGCGGCCGCAGATCGCCGGCAGGGTGTTGGTCTCCTTGATCTTGGCGAGCGATCCCGCGAAGTCGCCCTCGCGGATGAGCTGGACGAACGCCGGGATGTCGATCCCGACCGGGCACCCTTTGACGCACGGCGGGTTGGCGCACTGCAGGCAGCGCTGCGCCTCCTCCATGGCGAACTCCGGAGGGTAACCGAGCGCGACCTCGGCGAAGTTCTTGATGCGCACGAGCGGCTCCTGCGTCGCCATCGGGTGGCGCGGCACTTTCATCCGCGCCGCTTTGGGGAGCTCGGGGACGCCGCGGATCTCGTCAGCCACGGGCCACCCCCGCCATCGCCCGGCACTCGTGGTTCGCGAGGAACTTCTCGCGCGCCACCTGCTCTTCCGGGAGGTACATGCGCAAGCGCTTGATCAGGAGGTCGAAGTCCACCTTGTGGGCGTCGAACTCGGGGCCGTCCACGCACACGAACTTGGTCTGGCCGTCCACCGCGATCCGGCACGCGCCGCACATCCCGGTGCCGTCCACCATGATCGAGTTGAGCGAGGCGAGGGTCGGGATCGCGAGCGGACGCGTCATCTCCGCGACCGCCTTCATCATGATCGCGGGCCCGATGGCGACGACGAGGTCGGGCTTGCCGTGGCTTTCGATCAAATCGGCGAGCGCGTGCGTCACCAGGCCCTTGCGCCCGAACGACCCGTCGTCGGTGGTGTAGACGATCTCGTCGGAGACCGCCTCCATCTCCGCGCGCAAGATCACCAACTCCTGCGTACGGCCGCCCAGGATCGAAAGCACACGGTTGCCGGCGCGGCGCAGGCCGCCGGCGATCGGGAGCATCGGAGCGATCCCGGCGCCGCCGCCGACGCACGCGACGGTGCCGAACTTCTCGATGTGCGTCGGAGTGCCGAGCGGACCCACGACCGAGAGGAACGCATCGCCGGCCGCCATCAGCGCCATGCTCATGGTGGTCTTGCCGACCTCCTGGACGACCAGCGTGATCGTCCCGGTGGCGGGGTCCGACGCCGCGATCGTCAGCGGGATGCGCTCGCCCGTGTCGGCCGGGAGCACCATCACGAACTGTCCCGGCTTGTGCTTGCGCGCGACCTCCGGCGCCTCGACGACGAATCGGTGGAACTTGGGCGCGATTTCTTCCTTGCTGATGACCCTGAACACTCGCGTGCCTCCAGCGCGTGCGTGCGCCCGCCGCCCCCACTGTCCCCCAGAGGGCGAGCTCCCGCGTGTCGCGGCGCACCGCTGCGCGCGCCCATAGTATGGGCAGGCGCTGGGTTTGGCAACCGCACCGATCGCCAACGGAGCCAAGAGTTTATTGAGACTACGTGTCACATCATCGGGACCGCCGTCGTCATGTTCGCGCACGCGTGAATCCGGCATCTCGCCGCTGGAACCGACGACCTTGGATCCCCGCCCCGGATCATCGTCCGGGGCGGGCCTTCACGGGGATTACGAACTGCCGCCGCGCCGGGCGGGGGCCGTCCGGTTGCGTTATCCTCGCCCGGTGACGGACAAGCCGGCTTCCCGCAAGGTGGCGTTGCGCCCGGCCGAGGGGCTGCGACGCCAGGTGGACTACGCCGGCGAACTGAACCCGGAGCAACTCGCGGTGGTGATGCACCCGGGCGGCCCGATGCTGGTCCTCGCCGGCGCCGGCTCCGGGAAGACGCGTACGGTCGTCTATCGCGTCGCCCGCCTGCTCGAGGACGGCGCCGACCCCAGCGCGGTCCTCCTGCTCACCTTCACCAACCGCGCGGCCCGCGAGATGCTCTCCCGCGTCGGTTCTCTGCTCGGCCGGGACGCCGGGCGCGTGACGGGCGGCACGTTCCATTCGGTCGGCAACCGCCTTCTCCGCCGCTTCGGCGACCGGCTCGGCTACCCGTCCAACTACAGCATCCTCGACCGCGAGGACGCCCGCGACCTCATGGGGACGGCGCTCGCCGACGTCGCGCCCTCGACGCCGAATCGCCGGCTCCCCGGCGCCGCGGTCCTGGTCGAGGCCTACTCGTTCGTGATCAACACCGGCCGGGCGCTCGACGAAGTCGTCGCCGCGCGTTACCCGCAGTTCTCCGCCGACGTCGAGACGATGCAGGCGGTGTTCCGCCGCTACCTCGAGCGCAAGCGCGCCGCGGCGGTGATGGACTACGACGACCTGCTGCTCAACTGGCTGTTGCTCCTGCGCCGCCACGACGACGTTCGGCGCCAGCTGGCGGCGCGTTTCGCCCACGTGTTGGTGGACGAGTACCAGGACACCAACCGCCTGCAGGCCGACATCGTGGACCTCATGCTCGGCGGCGGCCGGAACCTGATGGTGGTGGGCGACGACGCCCAGTCGATCTACGCGTTCCGCGGCGCCGAGTACGCCAACATCCTCTCGTTTCCCGAACGCTACCCCGGTTGTTCGACGTTCCGCCTGGAGACCAACTACCGCTCGCTGCCGCCGATCCTGGCGCTCGCGAACGCGTCGATCGCGGCCAACGAGCGGCAGTTCCGCAAGCACCTCCGGCCGGTGCGCGAAGGCGGCGAGGCGCCGGTGGTGTGCGCCGCGCCGTCGCCCGAGTCGCAGGCCGCGTTCGTGGCGCAGCGAATCCTCGAGCTCATCGACGAGGGTGTGCCGCTGCCCGAGATCGCGGTCCTCTACCGCAACCATTCCCACTCCCTCGAGCTCGAGGTCGAGCTGACGCGCCGCAACATCCCGTACGAGGTGCGCTCCGGCCTGCGCTTCTTCGAGCAGCGCCACGTCAAGGACGCCCTCGCTCACCTCCGCTTCGTCGCCAACCCCCGCGACGAGGTGGCGTTTTCCCGCATGGCGCGCCTGAAGCCCCGCCTCGGCCAACGCCTGGTCGCGCGGGTCTGGGAGTCGCTCGCCGGCTCCGGCGAACCGAGGGCAGCTCTCGGCCGCGTGGACGCAAAGGCGCTCGGGCTGCCGGGTGCGGCCGCAAACTCGGTGGGGAAGATCGCCGAACTCGTCGGGCGCCTCCTCAAGCTCCGGGCGCACCCCGGCGAGATGGTCCGCGAGGTCGTCGCCTCCGGCTATCGGGAGTACGTGCGCGCCACTCTCGACAACGCCAGCGCGCGTCTCGACGACCTCGAGCAGCTGGCGCTGTTCGCCGACGGTTACGAGTCCCTCGACGCCTTCCTCGACGAGGTCACCCTGATGAACGAGCTCTCGGGCGAGGACGTGACCGTCGAGGAGGGCGAGCGCGAGCGGGTCACGCTTTCGACGATCCACCAGGCGAAGGGGTTGGAGTGGCGCGCCGTGTTCATCGCCTGGCTCGCCGAGGGACGGTTTCCTTCCGCCCGCGCCGAGGACATGGAGGAGGAGCGGCGGCTGTTCTACGTCGCGTGCACGCGGGCCAAGGACGAGCTCTTGCTCTGCTACCCGCTGGTGGCGCGCGACCGCTACCGGGTGGACGTCATCCTCGAGCCCTCGCGGTTCATCTCCGAGTTGCCGGACGATTCCTACCAGCGCTGGCAGGTGCAGGAAGCCGAGGAGCGGCCCGAGCTGCCCGAGGGCGGCCGTTACATCCTGCCCGGCTTCCTCGACGACGGCGACAAGACCAATTGAGGTCTTCAGGCCGCAGCCACGCTATCCTAGGCGGCATGGCAGCACAGGGCCGAAGCTGCGCCGTCGTGGGGGCCGGGCTGACAGGCCTCGTGGCGGCGCACCGGCTGGCGAGCGCCGGGTGGAAGGTCACCGTGTTCGAGCGCTACCCGGAGGCGGGCGGCCTGGTCGCCAGCTTCGCCGTCGGCGGGGAGCGGCTGGAGTGCTTCTACCACCACCTGTTCACCACCGACGCGGACATCGTCGCGCTCGCCGCCGAGTTCGGGCTCGCCGGGGAGATCGAGTGGCTCCCCTCGCGGATGGGGATCTACTCTCAGGGCCGTCTCTGGGACTTCGGCACGCCGGTCTCGCTGCTGAAGTTCGGCCCGCTGTCTTTGCTCGACAAGGTGCGCTTCGGCGCGTCCACGCTTCTGCTCAACCGCACGGCGGACTACCGCAAGTTCGAGACCGTCACCGCGCGCGAGTGGATCCTCGCGCACGCCGGCGGCAAGGCGTTCGACGCCGTCTGGGGCCCCCTCCTGCACCAGAAGTTCGCGGAGAGGGCCGACGAGGTCGCGATGGTGTGGCTGTGGGGCAAGGTGTACCTGCGCGGCCGCTCGCGCTCGACGAGCGGGATGGGCGAGCGACTGGGCTACATGAAGGGCTCGTTCGCGCGCCTCGTGGACGCGCTCGTCGCGCGCCTGCGCGAGGCCGGCGTCCGGCTCGAGCTGGCCAACCCGGTGCGCCGGGTCTGGCGCAGCGAGGACGGCCTCGAGGTGCAGGCGCGGACCGGCGTCGAGCGCTTCGACGCCGTGCTGTTCACCGCGGCCCCGGGCGAGTTGGTCAAGGTGGCTGGGGCGCAGCTCCCCGACGCCTACCGTGCGCGCCTCGACGGTCTCGCCTCGACCGCGGCGCTATGCGTGGTGCTCGAGCTGTCGCGCTCGCTCTCGCCGTACTACTGGCTCAACATTGCCGACCCCGCGTTTCCGTTCGGCGGCCTGATCGAGCACACCAACTACATCCCGCGCGAGAGATACGGCGGGCGCCATGTGGTCTACATCTCCAAGTACCTGTTCACTGACAGCCCGCTCTGGAGCGCGCGCGACGACGACGTGTGGGCGGCCTACCGTCCGTTCCTGCAGCGCGTCAACCCCGGATTCGACGACAGTTGGGTGCTCGCCCGCCACCACTTCAAGGCCGCGTACGCCCAGCCCGTGATCCCCTGCAACTACCCGAGCGTGATCCCCCAGTTCGAGACGCCCCTGCCCGGCCTGTTCCACGCCTGTATGGCGCAGATCTACCCCGAGGACCGCGGCCAGAACTACGCCGTGCGCGCCGGCAACCGCGCCGCCGAGGCGCTGCTCTCTGCGCGAGGGAACCCCTCCGCTTAGCTCCGAGCGGCGCCGGACTTCGGCTCGCCCGTGGCGTCGACCCGGTCCATCGCCGCACGCCCCACGGCCGTTGCCAGCTGCGCCGTGGGGCGCTACGCTGCCCGGGCGAGGTGAACCATGCCGGGTTTGACGTTCGTCCTCACTCCGTTGCTCGCCCTCACCCTCTTGGCCCAAGCGGCGCTGCAACCGCAGGGTGCGCCGCCTTCGTCGAAGGAGGTGCGTGCCGCAATGGGGATTCCGTCCTCGGGTGACGTGCGCGGTCAGCAGGACGCCGTGGGGTTTGCTTCGAAGGCCGGGCAGATGGCAAAGGTCTGGGAGCTCTCCGCCACCCCGCCGGCGCCCGAGAAACTGGGCGATCCGCCTTCGGCGGGGGTGGCGGGCGTGATCTGCGCTCACGACGACTATATCTACGCCGGGCGCGTGTACCGACAGGTGCTGCCGCTCGTCACCGCGAAGACCGTGATCCTGGTGGGTGTGTTCCACAAGTACCGCAAGTTCGGCGCCCACGACGTCCTCGTCTTCGACTCGTACCGCGCGTGGCGCAGCCCGGACGGCGACGTCCCCGTGTCGGGCATCCGGGATGAGATCGTGAACCTGCTTCCCAAGGGCGACTTCGTGCGCGACGACGTGGCGCACGACTCCGAGCACTCGCTCGAGGCGCTCGTTTTCTGGCTGCGGCACGAGCGGCCGGACCTGCAGATCGTGCCGGTCATCGTCCCCGCGATGGGGTTCCAGCGCATGCAGGAACTGACCGACCGGCTGGCCACCGCGATCGCAACCGTGATGACAGCGCACCACTGGCGGCTCGGCCGCGACCTGGCGGTTGCGATTTCCTCGGACGCGGTCCATTACGGCGCGGATTTCGGCTACACGCCGTACGGAGACGGGGGCGTCGAGGCCTACGTCAAGGCATGCGAGAAGGACCGGTCGCTGCTCACCGGACCGTTGGCCGGGCCCGTCACGACCGCGAAGGTGGAGCAGTTCTACTCGACCTGCGTGAACCCCGAGGAACCCTCGCAGTACCGGCTCACCTGGTGCGGGCGCTTCGCCATCCCGCTCGGGATGCTCATGCTCGAGCGAACCACCGCCGCGCTTGGGCTTCCGGCGCCGGTCGGGCATCCGATCGCGTACGGCACCTCGATCTCCGCGCCGGAGCTGCCGGTGCGCGATGTCGGCCTCGGCGAGACGGCGCAGGCGAACCTCTACCACTTCGTCGGCTACCCGGCCGTCGCGTTTACGGTCGGCGAGTAGCGGCCTGCCGAGCGACCCCAGGCGCCGGCGAAGCCCCGAGGCCCGCGCCGCCTCCGCGGGCCGATGTCCCTTCCCGCCCGGGCTCGGCCCTGGGCGGCCATGACGAACCCGGCAGGGGTGTTCGGTCCCGGAAGAATTTCCCGCCTGGCGATCGGCGGGCCCGCTCCCCGCCCGGATTTTGCCGCCGCCATTCCCGCGTTTCTCCCTGCAGGCAAATGGTGATCTGAGCGCCACCCTAGGAGCGCCTCGTCCCCAACACGATTGTCTCAGACAACTCCTCCAACCTACTGCGTCCGAACATGAACCCCGACAGCGTGAGATGGCATCTCCGTTGCAATGGGACGGTGAGGCGGTGGGGCTCCACCGTGCGGGCACGACGCAGCGCCGGCCCGGCTCGGGGTAGCCCCGCGGGTCAGAGAAGTCCGGCGGCTCCCGCTGCCGCGGCATACCGCCGGCCGCCGATGACGGTGCCGAGGCCGAACACCCGGCGACGGAAAGGAGGCGCAGCAATGAACGCAAGAGTGCAACCTCTCGTGGCGTTCCTCATGGCCGTTGTGGCGGTCCCGCTAGTGGCGCAGCAGGGCAACCCGCCGACTGGTGAGCCGGCAACACCGGATCAGACCGCGTCGGCGGCCGTGGCCGCCAGCCCGGCCTCTGAACTGGCCGCGCCGCTGCAGGTCGAGGGGACGATCGTCACCCTCACCGCCGACCACCTCGAGCTGAAGGTCGAGAAGGCGGCCGTCCCTGCCTCGCAGTCCGAGTCCGGCCTTGAGGGACGGACCGTCCCGTTCCTCATCGATGCGACGACGGAGAAGCCCGCTCAGTTCAAGGCCGGCGATCGGGCGGACCTCTGGTTCACCCAGGACGGCGACCAGCGGCGCGCCGTCCGCGTCGCTCTCGTTGCGGCCACCGACGCGTCGTCGAACGGCGCGCCGGAGGCGCAGGCCCCGAGCGTTCCCGCCGACACTGCGGTGCCGGCCGCGCTGAAACCTGCAGACCAACCGGCGAAGCACGAGGCGGCAGTAGCGAAGCCGAAAGCGACCGCCCTCACATCAGCCCTCCCGCAACCGGTCCGGTCCACCGTTCTTCCGAACGCAGGCGCCGATGTGATGAAGACTCCTCCTGCGGTGGGCGCGACCGAGCCGAACATGGCGTCGCCAGGACCGGAAGGCTCCGTGGATGTCGTTGACTCCCTCGGCGCGTCGCCGGCCAGCGCTCGACCCCAAACCGCGGCCCGTCCCGAGCCTGCCGCCCCATTGCCGTTCGTCGCCCTCGGCGGCCTGGCCGCGCTGGCGGCGCTCGTGATGTTGCGCTTTACGCTCAGGACAAGCCATGTCGAACTCAGGATCGGTACCGGAAAGGGAGGCCTGGAACGATGAGAAGCCGACTCTCCGCCACCTGGTTGTTGCTGCTCTCGACGACGCTGTTCGCGGCCGGTTGCGTCGCCGGCGTATGGGTGCCGCTCGGGCCTCCCGGCGATCAGGTCGAGGTCCAGGGCGTGGTTCCCGGCCCGGGGTACGTCTGGATCGACGGGTACTGGGCGTGGCACGACCGCTGGGTCTGGCAGCGCGGCCGTTGGGCCGTGCCACCCCACGCCGGCGCACGGTGGGAGCGCGGGCGCTGGGACCACGACCGGCGCGGCTGGCGCTGGCGACCGGGTCGCTGGCGTTGATCTCGGAACCAGGCTGGGGCCGCCCCGAGGGCGGCCCCAGCTTTCTCCAAGTGGGCCGGCGGTCGCGAGTGCACGCGAGCGGCCGCAGAGGCGGGGCGAAACCCTTACCTACTGAAATATCTCGGCGAAGAAGTCCTTCATCGCCTGCCAGGAGCGGCGGTCCGCCTGCGCGTTGTAGGCCGCGCCCTTGGCGTTGTCGTTGCCGGCGGCCGGGTTCGTGTACGCGTGGACGGCGCCGCCGTACTGGACGAGTTCCCAGTTCACGTGCGCGTCCCGCATCTCCTTCTCGAACCCGGCGACGACCTCGGGTCCGACGAACGGGTCGTCGCCGCCCTGCAGCGCCAGCACCTTGCAGCGGATGTTCTTGGCATCGCCGGGCGTGGGCGTGTCGAGGGACCCGTGGAAGGTGACCACGCCTGCCACATCGGCGCCGCTGCGCGCGAGCTCGAGCACGACCATGCCGCCGAAGCAGTAGCCGATGGCGGCGATCCGCTTCGGGTCGACGAGCGGGTTGGCGCGTAGCACGGCGAGCGCGGCGTCGACACGAGCCCGCGTCAGCGGGCGGTCGTTCTTGTAGATCGCGGCGGTCTCCCCGGCTTCCTTCGGCGTCGTGGGCCGTACGCCCTTGCCGTAGATGTCGGCGCAGAACGCCACGTAGCCGAGCTTGGCCAGCTGCTCCGCGCGACCATCGGCGAACGGCCCGACGCCCATCCAATCGGGCGCGATCAAGACGCCCGGACGCCGGCCCTGCACCGCGTCGTCCCATGCCAGGAACCCCTCGAGCGCCGTGGTGCCCTGCCTGTACTCCACGACTTTCGTACGGACCTCCCCGCTGGCCGCCGAAACTCCGAGCGCCAGCACCATCACGGTTGCCAGAGTGCGCATACGCCGTCCCCTTTCCCGCTTCGGACGGTTCAAGGCACGCCCGCGTGACGGTATTCCCGGTCGAGAGTGAAACTGGATGCCCGCTTCCGCGGGCATGACGACAGCGAAAAGAGCAATTCCTGGAGGCCCGTGGGCACGGGCATGACGAAAGGGAAACGGACGTGCCGATCACGGGCCACGTCTCGCCGGTGTCAAGTGCCCGGACCCCGGCGCTTTTTCGCTACGGACCACGGACCACGCTTCTTCCGTGCCCGGTGCCCTACTTCTAGTCGTACCCCTTCTCGGCCATCGCCGCCACGACGGCGGTCTCGAGCCGGCCGCCGAGATCGGCGCCGGCATCCGGCGCCTCATCGGACCAGTCGGCGACGGCGGCCTCGAGGACGGCCCGCGGCGTTGCGGCCACGGCGCGCGGCAGCCACTCCTGGCGCAGACGCGTTTGCCAGTCGAGCCCGGCGTCCGCAGCCGCGCGGGCGATCAACACCAACTCTCCGACCGGATCGAGTGCTGGCATACGCACCTCCTCGACTCGAGTGTACCCCCGGTCGGGTCGTGCGCTCCTTCCCGGCTACCGCATCAACCCGCGCGGTGCCAGATTGTGCCGTGCGGGGTGTCTTCGAGGACGATGCCGCGCTCGGTCAGCTCCCGGCGGATCGCGTCGGCCCGGGCGAACTCCCGGGCCTTCCGCGCCGCGTTGCGCTCGGCGATCAGCGCGTCGACCTCGGCGTCCGCGGTCCCTTCCGCCACCGCCTTCGGCACGATGCCGAGCACGCCGTCGACCCGCTCGAGCGCCGCCTCGACGCGGCGGCGCGCACCGTCCGCGATACCGCCCGCGTCGAGCGCCTGGTTGACCTTGGTGAGCAACGTGTGAACCGCGGCCAGCGCCCGCGCGGTGTTGAGGTCGTCGGCGAGGCCGCCGTCGAACTCCGCGAGGAACTCGTCGACGGTCCCGGCGGGCAGGCTCCCCTCGCCGCCGGCCGGCGGAGTGTGCGCGAGGCGGCGGAGGGTGTTACCGATGCGCTCGACCCCGGCGGCCGCGGCGTGCAGGCCGTCGAAGGTGAAGTTGAGCTTCTGGCGGTACGGAACGGAGATCAGGAGGTAGCGGATCGCGAGCGGGTCGTACCCCTTCTCCAGCAGGTCGCGCAAGGTGAAGAAGTTCCCCGCCGACTTCGCCATCTTCTGCCCCTCGACGACGAGGTGCTCGGCGTGCAGCCAGGTGCGGACGAACGGCTTGCCCGTCGCGCCCTCGCTCTGAGCGATCTCGTTCTCGTGGTGGGGGAAGATGTTGTCCACCGCCCCGGTGTGGATGTCGAAGCTCTCGCCGAGGAGCGCCATTCCCATCGCCGAGCACTCCAGATGCCAGCCTGGCCGGCCGAGGCCGAGAGCGGTCCGCCACGCCGGCTCGCCGGGCTTGGCCGCCTTCCAGAGCACGAAGTCGCGCACGTCCTCCTTTTCGTACTCGTCGGCGTCGACGCGGGCGCCGGCCTTGACCTGGTCGAGGTCGAGCCCCGAAAGCCTGCCGTAGCCGGGGAACGTCGCGATGCGGAAGTAGGTCGAGCCGTCCTGCAGGTAGGTGTGGCCGCGCGCCGTCAGCCTCTGCACGAGCTCGACTTGCTGCGGGATGAAGTCGGTCGCGCGCGGGTAGTGCTCGGCGCGTTGGATCCCGAGCGCGTCGATGTCCGCGAAGAACGCCGCCACGTAGCGGTCGGTGAACTCGCGCAGGGAGACGCCCTCGGCGGCGGCGCCCTTGATCGTCTTGTCGTCGATATCGGTCAGGTTCATCACCTGGGTGACGCGGTACCCGAGCGCGGCGAGGGTGCGCCGCAGGACGTCCTCGAAAAGAAACGTGCGCAGGTTGCCGATGTGGACGAAGTTGTAGACCGTCGGCCCGCAGGTGTACATCCTGACGTGTCCCGGCTCCAGCGCCTGGAACACCTCGAGCTTGCGGCTCAGCGTGTTGAGAAAGCGGAGCTCTCGACCCATCCGGCCTCCAGCACCGGATTGTACGTCGAAAGCCGTCCCGCCCGGGGTCCGTCCGCCCGACGTCGAGGCGAGCGCCGAGCGCGCTCAGAACGACGCGCGGGCCACGACCCACGCGCCGCCCGGCAGCGGCGCCCAGGAGACGGCCAACCGGTGCGGGGGCGCCAGGTCGTGCGCCACCGCCAAACGGTGCCCGATCCACCAGCCGAGCAGCCCGCCGGCGATCACGTCGGTCGGGTAGTGGACGCCCTCGTGGATGCGGTCGAGCGCAACGCACGAGGCGAGGGGGTAGAGGACCCACCTCCATGCGGACCGGTCGATGGTGGCGTCGAGCACCGAGGCGACGAGGAACACGTGCGCGGTGTGATCCGATGGGAACGAGTCGCCGCCGGCGAACCACCGGCCGGGGCCCGGGTGGTTGGGACGGACCCGGCCGAACGCGCTCTTGGAGAGCTGTAGGACCACGCCGAGCAGGATGTTGCCCTCGAGCAGCGTCAAGCCCCCGGTGATGACCCGGTGGTCGCCAGCGAGCAGCCCACCCGCGGCCAGCGCCGCTCCGATCGTGTTCGCGCTCCCGGTGGCGCCGCCGGTCTTGAAGTCGTCCACCCACCCCGGGAGGTGCGCCCGTCCCTGGTCCGCGAGGTGGGCGTCGGAAGCCCCCACGAGGGCGACGAGGCCGAGCCCGAGCGCCAGCTGAGCGGCGGTCGGGGGCTGGTCGACGGTGATCAGCGACGTGGCGTCACGCTTGAGTTGGTCGACGGCCGCACCCGGCGTCAGCGCGCGTGCCGGCGCCGCCAGCGCCAGCGCAGCGGCGAACGCGGTCACTGTCCGCACGGTACGGTGCCGCGTGGTCCCGCCCTCCCCCACCCGACGGGCGGGTTCGGCTAGCGTGACGGCGGTTCCTCGACGATCACGACCACATGCGCGGTGCCGAGGGCGAACGCCTGCTCGACCCTACCCTTGACGCGCACGTGGTCGCCCTCGTTGGGCAGCGCGCTGTTGGTCACGACCGCGATCTCACCGGTCCCGTCGTCGACCTGGTAGTATTTGACCACCAGGAGGTTGTGCGTCCCCGTGACCTTGCCCGCGATGGTGACGGTACGGCCGTCCCACCGCCCCGGCTCCTTCTGGATGTCGCCGATCTTGGTCGCAAACAGGGCGGCGCACCCCCACGCCAGGGCCACGCCGAGAAGAGCCGCCCGCCCCGCGGTGCGCGGCGGCGGTAGAACCCGCTCGAGCCTCATCCGGACCTCCCTTGGTTGCACGTCCAAGTCTAGCGCAGGACCGCGACCGGCCTCCGCCCGAGACCGCGCTACCAGGGCAGCTCCGAGGGGTCCTTCGGAAGCTGCGCCACGAGGACCCCGACGGCTCGGGCGAGCTGCGCGTCCTCACCCGCCGCCATGTCGTCCGCCGGCGGCTGCTCCACGACGACGTCCGGCACGCAGCCGTGGTTCTCCTCGTCGAGGTTGGAGCCCGCGACGAACCAGGCCCGCGTCGGCAGGCGGACGAACGACCCGTCGGCGAGGCGTGCCCCTCCCGTGGACATCACCGCCCCGAACGTCTGCATCCCGACGACGGGCCCGCGCTTGAGGGTCTTGAAAGCCCACGAGAAGATCTCCGCGTTCGAGTAGCTCGCCTCGTCGCACAGGGTCGCCGCGGGCCGCGTCCACGCCGGCAGCGGCAGCCGTTCGGCCGTCGGGTACGCCTTGACGCCGGGATCGCCGTCGCGCGGCAGCGTCCAGGCGTGGCGCTTCACCGAGAGGATCGCCATCAGGTAGTCGGTGGTCCAGCCGCCGCCGTTGTTGCGGACGTCGATGAGCAGCCCTTCCTTACCGTTGGCCGCCGCGTAAAGGTCGCGCTCGAACTCCTCGAGCGAGGGTTCGTTCATCCCCTGGATGTGGATGTAACCGAGCTTCCCGCCCGAGAGCCTCTCCGCGATCGCCCGGCGCTGTTTCACCCACGTCCGGTAGCGCGCCTGCCGCCCGTCTTCGAGGGTTACCGCGGTGACCGTCACGTCGCGCTGCCCCTTCTGACCGGCGACCCGCAACAACAACCGTTGCCCCTGCATGTCCGCCAGTGCCGCGAAGAAGTTGTCGCGCGGGCCGATCTCCCTGCCGTTGACCGCCACGATGCGCTCGCCGGGCCGCAGGTCCGTGTCCACCCGCGACGCCGGAGTGTCGGGGAGCACCTCGGTGATGACCACGCCCTTCCCGTCCGCCGCCGGCTCCACCTCGACCCCGAGCTCGCCGGTCTTCGTCCGATGGCCGGCCGCCGGGGGGCGGAAACCCATGTGGGAGGCGTTGAGCTCGCCGAGCATCATGTTGACGACGTCGTCGAAATCCCGGCGCGCCACAACGGCGAGCGCGAGCGGGCGGTAGCGGGCATGGAGCGCGGTCCAGTCGTGGCCGTGAAACCTCGGGTCCGCGAACCAGCGGTCGAGCTCCCGCCACGCCTCGTCGAACACCTGCGCGCGCATCGCCGTGCGGTCCGCGTCGGCGCGAACCGAGAACGGCACCGGGTCGCCCGGCTTGCCGTCCAGCCGGACGCTGCCCACCGTGCCCTTGGCCGTCCGGTAGAAGACGGTCTTCCCGTCCTCTGAGAAGGCGACCTGGCTCGGTCCGGCCCCGCCGGTGGTCAGGCGCGCCAGCTCCTTCCCGTCCCAGCGCACCTTGTAGAGGTCGTGCTCCCCCTCCAGCGCCGCGGCGAACACCACGGTCTTGCCATCCGGCGCCACGGCGAACTCGCCGACGTCGCCCGGCACGTCGGTCACGGGCCGCACGCGTTCGTAGATCGCGCCGAAGTCGATTGCAACCGGTCTCGCCTCCGGCTTGGCCTTGTGCCGCTCGGGGCGTTCGGCGCGCTCGGCGTGCTCCTCGTCGCCCGCGGCGGCCTCCCGCGCGGCCGGCTTCTTGGCGCCCTCGTCCTCGAACAGCTCGATCCACTCCTCGGGTGTCCGCTCGTCGTCGGCCCTCGTCAGGTACACCGCCCAGAGGCCGACCCGGTTGGCGTGACGCTTGGACAGCCAGTACAGCCGGCGCCCGTCCGGCGACCACAAAGGCCTGCTGTCGGTGCTCGGGTGCTGCGAGACGTCGACCGCGTCGCCCCCGGCCGCCGGGACGATCCAGATCTCCTCGTTGAACGCCTGGTCCTCGCGCGAGAACGCGATCCACGTCGAGTCGGGCGACCACGAGAACGCGATCCGCCCCCAGTGCCGGAACAGCACCTTCGGGTCGGAGCCGTCGGCTCGCGCCACGACGAGATCGCCCTTGCCCCTCACGTACGCGAGCTGCTTGCCGTCCGGGGAGAACGCGGGCTGCTGCTCGTCCTCGGGGGAGCTCGTCAGGCGCCGCTCGACGAAGCTCGACGCACGGTAGAACTTTCCGTCGTCGCGGTCGGCCGGCCGCGCGCTGAAGAGGTCGAGTTGCCCGAAACGGTCGGAGGCGTACACGAGCTGCTTTCCGTCAGGGCTCCAGGTCACATCGCGCTCCCGCGCGGTCGTGTCGGTCACCCGCATCGCCGGCGGCGGCGCCACCGACGTCAGCTCCTTGCCGCGCCTCGCCACGACGAAGACGTCGCCGCGCACCACGAGGGCGACCTGCGCGCCATCGGGCGACACGGCCGCCTGCTCCGCATCGTCCCTGACCTCGGCTCGGACCACGGCCGGCTCGATCGCGTCGGGTGGGACATCGAAGATGAGCTCGTGCGGCCCGGCGGAGCCGTCCGTCCTCACCGTCCACACCGCGTCCCACAGCTCGTACGCCGCCAGCGTGCCGTCCGTCGAGGTGCTCGGGGAGCGGACATCGGCACCCTCGTGGCGGGTGAGCTGCGTGACCTTGCGGGTCGCGAGGTTGAGCTTGAAGAGGTTCCGGTCAGGGCCGCCGTTGTCGCTGCGGAATACGAGCGCGGCGTTGCCGGCCCACGCCACACCGTCCTCGTCCCACGGCGTGGACGTCAAGCGCTCCAACCGGCCGGATGCAAGCTCGTAGAGCCAGAGGTCGCGGTTGGCCGCGCCCCGGTAGTGGCGGCGGTCCGCGGGCGTGCCGCCCCGCACCAGGGCCAGGTATCGTCCGTCGGGCGAAGGCACGGCCTCCAGCGCCAGGACTTTGCAGGCCAGCCGCTCCGTCCCCCCGGCCGCCGGGACCCGGTAGACGGCCGGCATCCGGCTCCACGCCTCGTGGCGGCGGGACGTGAACACCACGTCGCCGCCCAGTACGCCCTGGGCGAGGTCGGGCGACTCGTGAAAGGTCAGGCGCTGCGGCGCCCCGCCCCCGAGTTCGACGACGAACACGTCGTCCGAACCCTCGCGGTCCGAGGTGAACGCGAGGCGCTTCCCGTCCGCGAACCAGACCGGGTGGTGGTCGTACCCCGGATTGGCGGTAATCCGCTGCGCGGTCCCGCCGCTCGCCGGGGCGATCCAGATGTCGCCCTGCCACGAGAACGCGATCCTGCTCCCGTCGGGGGACAGGGCCGGGTACCGCGGCATCGCCGGGGCGACGGCAGACGCGACTCCTGCGCACAGGGACAGGACCAAAGCCAGAACGATCTTTCGCATCGCATCCTCCGCGGGCCCGCAGCCGGGCCCGGCACGTTCACCGGTGCAGCAAACCGCCGCCGACCGCGGCGCTCGCCGCGGCCGCGCCGCAGGCGAGCACGCCGGCCGTCAGCTCGCCGTTGCGCTCCCACGGCAGCGGGTACTCGACGCCGATCTCGGCCGCCTCACGCCCCGACCATGCCCGCCACGCCGCCGCGTCCGGCGCGACGACGCGCAGCGAACGCCCGCTCCCCCGCTCCAGCCACCGCGCCACGCCAGCAGCCGCCCGCGCCTCGCTGCGGCGCTGGATCAGCTCGATCAGCGAGCCGCCGAGGGCGGGCCGGGCGAGAGCCGGCACCGGGAACCCGCACACCACGTCCCATTCGAGGCCATCCGCCGCCCACGGCGGCTCGACGCCGGCCACGACCCCGGCCCCGCCCCACAGGGGCCCGGCCCAGCCCCCACCCGCGACCCCCTGCGGACCCCAGCCGCCGGGGAACGCCGCCGCGGCGCGCAGGAGGCCACCGGCCTCGACGGCATCGACGCCGCCCAGCTCGACCCACGCCGCGCGGCCGGCGACCGGGTCCTCGACGGCCACCGCCAAGTCGGCGCCGGCGCGCGCCAGCCGCTCCGGCGCCGCCGCCATCTCGGGGGCGAGGTGCTCCGCCAGCGCCCCGTCGTCGAGCAACCCGGCGAGGGTCCACGCGTCGAGGGTCACGGCGACGCCCGGCGCCTCGGCGAGACGCTCGCGGGCCGCGGCGAGGCGCGAGCGCAGCAGCGGGCAACCCAGCTCGGCCTGCCGCCGCCAGCGGCGCTCGGCCTCCGGCGCCTCGCCGAGGAGCGCGAGCAGCGCCACGTGCGCCCCGAGGCCGGCCCCGGCGCCGCGCCGCCATCTCACGCCGGCGCGGGCCAACCCGGCGACCGCGCCCGCGGCGAACGCCGCCTGGGCGCCGTCCGCCAGGACCAGTAGGCCGCGTTCAGTTGTTTTCGCAGCGGTGCTCACGGGTCTGGATGCTAACACGTGGAGGGACGTGGCCAGTGGCCGGTGGCCCGTGGCCGGTTCAGATGATGCGGCGGTAGTCGCGCGGCTCGAGACGCCACACCGCGAGGCCGCAGAAGCGGTCGCCCTCGGGGCAAAACGGCTTGCGCCCCGCCCGCTGGCGCACCGCGCACGGCGGCAGCAGCCAGCGTCCGATCGCCGGCTCCGCCTCGCGGATCTGCAGCGCCTCGTCGAGGCACGCCTGCCAGATCTCCTCCTGCGCGTTGTAGCAGAGGCGCATCCGGTGCTTGTGGTGCAGGTTCAGGAGGTCGGACGACTCGACCATGCGGATCGCCAGGGCGTTGGGGAGAAGGTAGCCCGCCGCCTCCGCACTCCCCCCGGCGCGCCGCACCGCCGCCGCCCCTTCCCACGCCCGTGCCACCGCCTCGGCGAACACCTTCCCCGCGGCCGCGCCGGCGTGCGCGACCAGGCGCGGCACCACGACGTCGGGCTGCCCGTCCACCACCGCGGCCAGCAGCGGCCGCGCCGCCGGCGTCATCCGGTGGCGCTGGTCCTGGGAGTCGGCGGCGTGCGACAGCTTCTTGGCGAACGTGTAGTGCGCGTGGTGGAGGCAGCGGCCGAGCTTGGAGAGCGTCGAGAGGTTGAGGTCCTCGCCGAGCAGCCGGTTGACGCCTGGGTCGAGCGCGAGGCGCACCGCCTCATCGTCCGCCAGGCGCGCCGACGGCAGCCCGAGCACCGCGCGCACCGCCCGCGCCACGGTCGCGACGTTGTCGCGGCCGCCGCCCACGAGCTTCGAGGTCAGGCCGCCGAGGTCGCGGTCGAACTCCTCCCGGAACGCGGCCGGCTGCGCGGCGGCGCCGTGAAACTCGGCGAACAGCGCGTGCTCCGGCGTCGCCTCGAGCGGGATCGGGTCCTCGAGCACCGCCGCGAGGCCGGGGTCGTGGGCGAGCGCGGCCGCGACCATTGCGTCCACCACGAGCGTGGTCTCGGACGGGACGTCGAGCTGCCGGCAGAGCCGCCGGTAGCGGAACAGCGTCAGGCACGAGACCGTGTGCAGCAACGACGTGTGCGTCGCCACCGGGAGCGCCGCCCGCGCGACCTCCTGCGCCTTGCGCTCGGTCTGCCGGGCGAGCCGCTTCGGGTGGCGGCGCCAGTTGGGGAACCGAGCGAGCAGCTCCGCCTCGGCGACCGGCGAGAGCAGAACGACCAACTGCCGGTACGCCTCGTGCTGCGCGGCGACCGCCGCCGCGAACGCGGCCGCCGCCGGCCCGCTCAGCTCCGGGGTGAACACCTCGTCCGGCGACACCTTCACGTACCTTTGCGACACCTGCTCCGAGTTCGCGTACGGGTGGGCGTGCAGGAACGACCACACGAACTGGCGGCTCACCCGCTCCAGCACGAACAGGAAGTGGGCGTGCTGGAACGTCGTGTGATGCCCCGCGGCGTACAGCGAGCGGGCCAGCGCGTCGCGCCGCTCCCGCGCCGCGTCCCCCGCCTCGCCCTGCACCGCCGCCCCGGCGGCGACCGACTCCGGCACGACCGCCCCGGTGGAGGAGGTGCAGGTGCGCGCCGCGGCCACCGCGGTGTCGAGCGGGTGCGGGAACGCCGCGACGAGCCTGACGATCGGTTCCGGCGCCATGACTCGCCATTCTACCGTCACGACCCACGATCCACGACCCACGTCTTCGCTTCTTCCGAGCCTTGCTCTCTTCGGACCACGGACCGCGACTCCGCTCCGGTTCAGCTAGAATGGCCCCGCTTCGAACGAGCCGTGAGGTGCGACGTGCCGATCTTCGAGTTCCTCTGTCCCGCCTGCAACCGGATCTACAGCTTCCTTTCGCTGGCGCCGTCGCCGGCGCGGCAGCCGGTCTGCCCGAAGTGCGGCGCCACCGGCCTCACCCGCGTCCCCTCGGCGTTCGCGGTCGCGGGCAAAGCGAAGGAAAAGCCCGAGACGCCCAGGGGAAGCCAACCTGACGGGGCGGCGCTCTCGCGCATGGAGGGCGAGCTCATGCGGATGGCAGACGGCCTCGACGAGAAGGACGCCGAGAACCCGCGCGTCATGGCCAAGCTGATGCGCCGGATGGCCGAGGCCTCCGGCGAGCCGATGACCCCGACGATGGACGAGATGTTCCGCCGCCTCGAAGCCGGCGAGGACCCCGACGCCCTCGAAGAGGAGCTCGGCCCCCAACTCGAAGCCGAAACCGGCGCCGAGGGCGAGGGCGGGGCTGGCGGCGGCCCCACGCACGACGACGGCTTGTACGGGATGTAGCTTGACCCCCACCCGACCCGCGGGCTGAAGCCCGCGCCTACACATCGGGCGCGATGGGTTGGCGCCCCGCCGCCTTGCGGACCACGGACCCCTGACCACGGACCACGCTTCCTCTGCGCCCCGTGCCAGGCGCCCGGGTTACACCGGGTCGGTGTCGATCATGACCTCGGTGTGCGGACCGTGGCGCTCGCGGATGCGGCGGATCGCGTTCTCGGTGATCTCGTGCGAGCGCTCGAACGACGCGCTCCTGTCCACCAGCAGGCGGAACTCGACGAACGTCGTGCCCCCAGCCCGCCGCGACCGGAACGACCGGTAGCCGCGCACCTCGGGCGCAAAACCTGTGAGCAGCGACTTGACCTCGTCCTCGGCCTCGCGCGGCAGGCCGCGGTCGAGCAGCTCGTCGCCCGCGTCGCGCAGAATCCCGACGGCGCTGACGACGATGTAGACCGCGATCGCGATCGAGGCGACCGGGTCGAGCCAGCTCCACCCCACCACGCGGTAGAGGACGAGGGCGAGCCCGGCCACGACGTTGGTGGCGATGTCCGTGACGTAGTGGAACGCGTCCGCCCGCAGCGCGAGCGAGCGCGTCGCCCGGGCCTCGTGCCGCAGGTAGGCGACGAGCACCAGCGAAACCACGAGCGCCCCGGCGGCGACCGCCACGCCCATCTCGGGACTCGTGATCGGCCCGGGGCTGACCAGACGCCAGATGCCCCGGCCAACCAGCCAGAGACCGCCCACCGCGATGATCACGGCCTGGATGACGCCCGAGAGCGCTTCGGCCTTGCCGTGGCCGTACGCGTGCTCCGCGTCGGGGGGGTCGGCGGCGATGCGCAGGAAGTACGCGTTGAGGCCCGAGCAGGCGACATCCATCAACGAGTCCACCGCCGCCGCCATCACCGCAAGCGACCCCGTCGCGAGGCCGACCGCGGTCTTCGCCACCGTCAGCACGACGGCCGTGGCCGTCGCCACCGAGGCCGCGACGATCTTGCGCCGTTCCGGGGTCACGCGCACTCCCCCGCCGGCGCCGAGCGCTCGCCCACGCACGCCGAGAAGGGGTCGGGCCTCACTGTGGCCCGCATGGTACACTGACCGCCCCGAGGAGGACGACCGCGTGAAGCGCACCGAACCGGAGGAGTGGAGCGGCCAGCTCAGCCTTTTCGAGGACGACTCGGCGCGCCAGGCGCCCGCCGGCCGCAACATCCTGGTCTTCGACCTCGAGACGCAGCGCTCGTTTCAGGACGTCGGCGGCCGCTCCGGAATGCGGGAGCTCGGGATGTCGATCGGCGTCGTGTACTCCTTCAAGGACGACCGCTTCCGCAGCTACGGCGAACCGGAGGCGGGCCGGCTGATCGACGACTTGCGCGCGGCGGAACTCGTGGTGGGCTTCAACCTCCTCGGCTTCGACTACGAAGTCCTCAAGGGGTACCGCGACCTCCCGTTCGACACCGTCCCCACCCTCGACATCATGTTCCAGCTGCACGACCGCCTCGGCTTCCGCCCCAAGCTCGACTCGGTGGCGCAGGCCACGCTCGGCGCCGCCAAGAGCGCGGACGGCCTGCAGGCGCTCGCCTGGTGGAAGGAGGGACGCCTCGACCTCATCGAGAAGTACTGCACCGAAGACGTCCGGATCACGCGCGACCTCTACCTCTTCGGCAGGCGCAACCGCCACGTGCTGGTGTCCCGCTACACCGGCGGGCCGATCAAGGTGGACGTGGAATGGTGAGAATGTCGTCGAGAGCGAGGAGTTGAGACCGGGGATCCAGACGCCGGAAGGTCCACTGGGGCGAGAGCAAATAAAAACGGGCGGCCGCGAAGGCCGCCCGTTGAACATCGGCGGAACTCGGTCTACTTGGCGGCGGCCTTGTGCGCGTGGACGTTCGGGTTGAACGCCTGGTGCTTGTGGTGGTCCTTGCCGTCGTGGCAGCCGTTGCAGGTTTCCTGAGTCGGCATCACGAGACCGGCGGCCTTGGCCTTCGCCAGGTCCTTCATGATCGAGATGGTCTTGTACTCGGAGCCGGCGCCGTGGCACGCCTCGCACTGCACGCCCGCCATCGCCTCGTTCTTGTCCGTGGCGTGGCACGTGAGGCACGCCGCGTCGAACTTCCGCGTCGTCGAAGCCTTGGCGTCCGCGGTCGCCTTGGCATGCTTTGTCTGAGCCCAGGAGTCGTACTCCACCTTGTGACACATCTTGCACTTCTCGGCGCCGACATAGGTCGGGGCCGCGCTGGCCGCCAGGGCCCCCAGCCCAAGGACGGCCACCCCTACTGCCACCGAAACGAAAGATCCCTTCATCGATCCCTCCCTTCGCCCCGCTTGACGGGCCGGTACGAATCATAAATCGTCCGAACTCCTGACGCAACTCTGACACGCGGCGGGAACGGTCCCCGGGCGCTCACGAGAAGCGCGCCGCCTTGAACGCCGCCAGTCCGGGCCCCGTTCCGCGCAGCCAGACCATGAGGGCCACCACCCCGACGACGAGAACGAAGGCCACAACCGCGAACACCACCATCCGCCAGCGCGGGCGCGGGGCCGGCGGGGCCGGCTCCGAGCGCCGGATGCGGGCCAGCTCGATCGGGTGCTCCTCGGCGTAGGCCTCCTCGTCCAGCTTGCCCGTGAAGATCGCCGTGTTCCAGTGGCGCAGGTGGACGAAGTAGACGTGCCAGGTCAGGATCGACAGGAACGCCAGCACCGCCTCGCCGCCGTGGGCGGCCTTCGCCGCCAGGATCCACTCGCCCGGGAACAGCCCGGACCACCGCACCGGGTAGAGCAACACCAGGCCGGTCAGCACCATCACTGCCGTGCCCCAGACCAGCGCCAGGTATTCGAGCTTCTCCGCGAACGTGTAGCGGTCCATGCGGGGCGGCTGCTCCGTCAGTCCCAGGTTGAACTTGACCTGCCGCATGAAGTCTTTGACGTCGGCCAGCTTCGGCACCATCGGCATCGCCCGCCCCTGGACGAGGTGCAGCCACACACCTTCCACGACGTGCCAGAGGAGCTGCAGCGCCATGATCGTGCCCAGCAGGTGATGGAGGAAGCGCACCCGCCCGACCCCGCCGATGATCAGGACGATCCCCTTGGCCCACATGGCGCCCGCGTACTTCTGGGGCATGCCGGTGACCACCAGGCCGAGGAACGTGACCAGCATCAACCAGTGGTTCATGATGTGGCGGGTCGTGAACCGCCGGATCCTCTCAGCCTGAGCGTTCACGAGGACCTCCGATTCCGGCGGCGGCCCCACACGTCGACCGCGATGTAGAGTAGGAAGAAGCCGATCGTACCGGGGATCACGAGGCGGTAGAACACTTTCACCCAGTAGATCGGGGCGTACCGGGTCGGGGACGGGATGTAGTGCCCGGTCCAGGCGCTCAGGAAGCTCGCGGTCGCGCCCTTGTGGCACACCTGGCAGCGCACCAGCAAGCGCCTGTCGATCTGCGCCTGGCCTTCCTTGCGCACCGACTCCACATCGTGGTAGCCGTGGCAGTCGTAGCAGACCGCCTGGTTGAGCGGCTGGTCGGGGGAGGTCGCGCGGAAGAGCTCGGCGGTGGTGCCGTGGAAGTCCGCCACGTAGGTCTTGTAGACGTTCGTGGAAAGCCCGTACTTGGCCATCATCGCGCGGTTGTTGTGGCAACGCCCGCAGATCTGCGGCGACGCGAGACGGAAGCGGGGGGTCGTCGGGTCCGGTGTCCCGTGCGCCTCGTGGCAGTCCACGCACGTCGGGACGTCCGGGTTGTCGTCGGCCATGAGAGCGGCCCCGTGCACGCTCTTGCGGTACGTCTCGGCCACGCGTCCGTGGCACTTGCCGCAGGTGAACGAGATGTTGCGCCTTGCCACCCGCGACCCGGCCTCGGAGGGTGCGAGGATGTCGTGGGCGCCGTGGCACGACACGCACGTCGCCGCGACGTCGAGCCCCGCCAGCTGGACCGCCTGGCCGTGGACGCCGACCAGGTACGCCTGCTTGTTGTGGCAGGCGAGGCAACGGCCGATGACGTTGATCGGCGCGACTGCGGACTTGGGGTCCTTGACGGCGCGCACGTCGTGGGCGCCGTGACAGGCCCAGCACTCCGCCCGCAGCTGGCTCCCGCCCGCCGGGTCACGGTGGGAGCTCTTGTCGAGCTGCTTGAGAGCGTCGTCGTGGCAAGTGGCGCAAGGGTTGCCCTGCAGCATCCCGGCCGGGTGCGGGATCTCCGTCGCCTTCGGGTGGCAATCGGTGCAGGCGATGCCGACGTGCACGGTCCCGGCCTGGGCCGGGTGCACCACGAGCTTCCCGATCCGGTCCTCGGTGAGCTTGAGGTCCATCGCCGAGGCCGCGTCGGTGACCTGCTGGCGGGAGCCGTGGCACTCCAGGCAGGCCGAGTCATCCGCAGCCAGCGCCGGCGCGCTCAGCAGCAGAGCAAGTCCAACAGCCGCAAGCCAGTGAAGTGTACTAATGAACCGTTTCGATTCCATTACGCTCCCCTTCGTTCGTCATGTTCGTCCATCCGGCCGCGCCGGTCAAGTACGGTTCCGAGACGCCGGCCTTGGGAGCGGTGATAGAGTGACTGGCCCGGCTCGGAGCCGGAGCTGGAGGTCGCGTGCGGCGGTCACTTCTCCTCGCGAGTGCCTTGATCGTGGGCGCCGCCTTGCCGGCGGCCGCGGCGGAACCCGTGTTCTCAGCGGCGGCTGCGTGGCAGGCAGCGCCGCCGCGGCCGGGCGCCAGCGGGGTCCTCACGGTCCTCCTGACCGTCCAGCCGGGCTGGCACGTCAACTCGAACGCCCCACTCGACCCATACCTCATCCCGACGCGGCTCCGCCTCGACCTCCCGCCCGGATGGACCGCCGGGGAGCCGACCTTCCCACCCTCGCAGCTGGTCAAGCTCTCGTTCAGCGAGGACAAGCTCGCGGTGTTCGAGGGCCGCGTCGCGATCTCGGTGACGGTCACGGCCGGCGAGGGCGCCGCGCCCGCCGCCGAACTGCACGGCGTCGTCGAGGCGCAGGCCTGCAACAACCAGGTCTGCGTGGCACCGGCGGACGCGCCGTTCGTGGCCGCGCTCGCTCCCGCGGGCCCGGCCGCCGCCGACGCGCCGCCAACGGTGGGGACAACCGGCTCGGCGCCGGCCCCCTCCCAACCGGCTCCGGCCCGCCCCCCATCAGCGTTCGCCGGCCACGGCCTCCTCCTCCAGCTCGCCATCGTGTTCCTCGCCGGGCTGGCGCTCAACCTGACGCCGTGCGTGTACCCCCTGATCCCGATCACGATCGGTTTCTTCACCGCCCAGGACAGCGGGAAGCGTTCGCGGGTCTGGCTGCTCGCGACCGTCTACGTGCTCGGGATGAGCGTGACGTACTCGGCGCTCGGGGTGCTGGCCGCGCTCTCGGGCCGGCTGTTCGGCTCGGCGCTGCAGTCGCCGTGGGTCGTAGGCCTCATCGTGGCCGTGCTGCTGGCGCTCGCCGCCTCGATGTTCGGCCTGTGGGAGTTGCGCGTGCCGTCATGGGCCATGCGCGCGTCCGGCGGGCGCTCCGGCGCCTGGGGCGCCCTCCTGATGGGGCTCGTCGTCGGCCTCGTGGCGGCGCCGTGCATCGGGCCGTTCGTCCTCGGCCTGCTCACGTACGTCGGGCAACGCCAGGACGTGCTGCTCGGTTTCGCGCTCTTCTTCGTCCTCTCGCTCGGCCTCGGCCTCCCCTACCTGCTTCTCGGAGTCTTCACGAGCGCCCTCGACCGCCTGCCGAACTCGGGCGCCTGGATGGTCGGGGTGCGGCAGCTCTTCGGGGTCCTGCTGGTCGCGCTCGCCGGGTATTTCGCCCGGCCGTTCTTCCCGCCGGCCACCGGGGACGCCGTATTCGCCGGCCTGCTGGTGGCGGGCGGTCTGTACCTGCTCCTCGTCGCGCGGCCCGGACACGAGCATCCCTGGATCGACCGCTTCATGCGCCTCGCGAGTGCCGCGGTGCTCGTCGCCGGGGTCCTCCTCGCGCCCGTCAGGACGCCGCCGGCGGCGGCCGCGCTGACATGGCGGGCGTACGACGAGGGCGCCGTCAACCAGGCGATGGCGAGCGGCCGAAGCGTCGTCCTCGACTTCTATGCGACCTGGTGCGTGCCGTGCAAGGAACTGGACGAGAAAACGTTCTCGTCGCCCGAAGTGGCGGCGCAGCTCGCCTCGTTCGCCAGGTTCAAGGTGGACCTCACCCGGAACGACCCCGAGACCGATCGGCTGCGCCAGCGCTACGACGTGGCCGGGGTGCCGACGGTCGCGTTCTTCCGCGCCGGCAAGGAAATCGCCGCGACGCGCCTCACCGGGTTCGAGCCCCCGCCGGCTTTCCTCGCGCGTCTCCGGCGCGTCGCGACCGAGTGACGGGGTCGCGGCCGGCTCTCACGTCCCGGCCGCCGTCCCGCCGTCCGACCCATCGCCCCACGCCCATACCGACTCGTCGTCGTCGAACTCGGGCAGTTTCGGCGTGCGGCCGCGGGCGGCGTTCGCGCGCCACTCCCACAAGATCGCCCACTTGAGGTAGGTGCCGAAGGCCTGCAGCATGCAGAACACCAGCCCCGCCATCCCGTCGAGGAATCCGAGCTGGAGGACGTACATCCGCAGGAAACGCCAGAGCGGCCGCCCGAACACCTCGGCGATGCCCGAGGTCCGGTTCGTCTTCCAGCCCTGCGCCGCACCCCAGAACCCGTACTTGACGATGCGGGGCAGGTACTGGTCGAACGACTCGACCATGTAGTGCAGCATCGGGCTCTTCAGCACCTGCGCCGGCCCTCTCGTCTGCATGTCCGCGTGCACGCGCTTGTTCGGGTAGCGGCCCGCACCACGCTTGACGAGACGCACCACGCGGTCGTGCTGCCACCCCGAGTAGCGGATGACCCGGTCCATGAAGTACGCCCGGCGCTTGACGACGTACGCCTCCGCGCGCGGGCCGGAGGCGAGCAAGGAGGTGATCTCGCCCTGGAGTTCGGGCGTGCAGCGCTCGTCCGCGTCGAAGATGAGAATCCACTCGAAGCGGGTCTGGTCCATCGCCCAGTTCTTCTGCGAGGCGGAACCCCGGTACGCCCGTTGGAGGAAGCGCACCTTGGCGCAGCCACGAGCGATCTCGGGCGTCCCGTCGGTGGAGAACGAGTCCACCACGACGATCTCGTCACACCACTCCAGCGAGGCGATGCAGTCGCCGATGTTGTTCTCCTCGTTGAAGGTCGTGACAACCGCCGAGATCGTGGGGCGTTCGAGCGCGCGTGCCTGGCCAGCTTCCATTCCCGCCTCCGGTGCGGCATCTTACACGGTCGGATTCCGGACCGGCGGCCTCCGGCGCTTCGAATGCCGGCCCGCGTCGCGGCCGGCCGAGGTCGCCGGGCCGTAGCCGCTTGTGCGGGCCGCGGTTGGCGTCTATGGTGCGGGCATGGAACTGGCGACGGTGGTCATCGAGCGGTTGGTCGAGGCGGCACGCCGCGCCCAGGCGGCGGCCTACGCGCCCTATTCGAAGTTCCCCGTCGGCGCGGCGGTCCTCGCCGAGGACGGGCGGGTCTTCCCCGGGTGCAACGTGGAGAACAGCTCGTTCGGCCTCACGGTCTGCGCCGAGCGCAACGCGGTGGCGGCGGCGGTCGTCGCCGGCGCGCGACCGACGGCGGTGGCGGTCGTGGCCAACGGCGCGGCGGTCGCGCCCTGCGGCGCATGCCGTCAGGTCCTGGCGGAGTTCGCGGCGGCGATGCCGGTGATCCTGGCCACGTCCGCCGGCGGGGACCGGCAGGTCACCTCGCTCGACGCCCTGCTGCCGGGTGCGTTCGTCTTCGTGAAACCGTAGCCGCCGTGCCCGGCGGGGTCGCGGCGCGGACCTGAAACCGTCGGTTCCGGCTTCCCGCTACACCCTGCCCTGTCTCCGGCGCAGGAACCGGTAGTCGGGCACCCCGTACTCCTTGAGCTTGGCGATCAAAGCGCCGCGGGAGATGCCGAGCGCGCGGGCCCCCTTCGACTGATTGCCCTTCACCTGCCGCATCACGCGGTCGATGAGGAGCTGCTCGACGCGCGGCACCACCTGTTTGAGGTTGTCGGAGGCCAGCACCTCCGCGAGGCTGGTCGCCGCCTGCGCTCCGCGCGCCGCAGCGTTCGCCCCTCCCTCCGCGAGTCCTTCGCACCTGACCATCTCTCCGTCGGGCGTCGCCGTCACGAACCGGTTGATCGCGCCGACCAGCTCCGCCATCTCGCCGGGGAACGGCTGCGACAACAGCGTGTTGAGGCACTCCAGCGTGATCCCGCGGATCGTCTTCCTCTGCTCCTGTGCGACACTGGCGAGCATCCCGGCGATCAGAAGCGGCAGGTCCTCGCGGCGCTCAGCCAGGCGCGGCACGCGCAGCATCCGGCGGGAAAAGACCAGGAAGAACGCCGGCTCCAGCTTGCCCTGTTGGACAAGGGCGAGCGGGTCCTCGTCGCAGGTGACGACCCAACGCACCGAGCCGGCGACCGCCGGCTCGCGCTGCCGCGCCGAGATCAAGCCCGCGAGCTCGGCCTGCAGCGGAAGCGGAAGACGGTCCGCGTTGCGCAGGATCAGGATGCCGCCGCGCGCCCGCTCAACGGCACCCTCCACCCTTTCGGCCAAGCTGGGGACCCCGGTGGGTCCGAACAGCTCCCGGCGCACCGCGCGGTCGTCCCCGCCGCCCGCCTCCACGACCACGACCGGCCGTCGCCGCCCCGGTCCGATTGTCGAGAGCAGTCGCGCCATCTCGGTGCGCCCGACCCCTTCTCCTCCGCACACGAGGACCGGATCGTTCCCGACGGCGGCAGCCAGCATCCCCGCCCGCAGCACCTGGACCGCCTGCGAGGTGCCCGGGACCCGGGCGCCCAGCGTCTGGCGCGCGTCCACGTCTGAACCCGGCACGACGGTATCCGCCCGGCCGATCTCGCGCCAGCGCAGGCCGAGCAGCCTTGCCGTCTCGCCGAGCAGCCCGACACCCTCGTTGCCGAGCATCCCCGCCGGCCGCGCCGCGATCGCGCCGACCGCCTCGCCGTCGAGAGCCGAGATCGGATAGACGACCGCCGCGGAGCCTCCGCTGCCGACCTGAGCGTACCGCCCGGGGGTCGTCAGCTCGGAGAGCCCCGCCGCGGAGAATCGGGGCAGCTCGCCCTCCCAGACCGAAGCCATCGCCGCCATGCCCCCGCCCCCGTCCGGCGTCAGCACCGCCAGCTCAACGCCGGGAAGCGCGTCCCTGATCAGTGCAATGACCCTCCGGAAGCAATCGCTGCGCGGCGTCGCCAAAGCCGCCACGAGCTCCGAGCGAGTCGCCGCGAAGCCGGCCGGGTCGGAGAGAAACGTCAACTGCCGCGCGCCGTCCCGGGCTGGAGAAGACGGCGCCGCGTTCTGCCCGGGCGGCACCCCTTCCGGGAGGACCACGACCTCGCCGGTTTCCGAGCCGCGAAACACCAGCGTCATCGGCCCCAGACGGATCCGGTCGCCCGGGTAGAGCACGCCCCGCGACCGGCGCTCGCCGTTGAGGACCACCGTCTGGCGATCGACCGTAACGAACGTGAACACATCCCCGTTCCGATGCATGACCAGGTGGCGGTCCGCCACAGCCGGGGAACGCACGACGACGTCGTTCTTGCTCGAGGAACCGACCGTAATCTGGCTCTTCTCGAGCCGGTAGTTGAGCACGGCTCCGTTCTCAGACTCCACCGCGAGCAGAACCATCGCCACCCCCACGGACGTGTTCAATTCTACGTCATTCAGAAAACCCAGTCCAGGGGAGTGTCATTGATTCGCGCAACACGCCGCATTTACCCGCGATGTCCTTGTCGGCAAAGTTGTTGCGCGCGCCGGACCGGCGCCGGCGAACCCGCGAGCCGCCTTACCCTCTGGCAATACCCATCCGGATCGGCAGGACGATCGTCGGCAGACCGGAGAACTGCAGCCGGCGCTGAATCGCGAACGCGGTGTCGTTGTGGAGGAAACGGTAGTAGAACTTCTCCTGCGCGAACACCAGTTTCCCCAGGAAGACCACCCCCTTCGGGAACTCCCGCCGCACCTCGTGGCAGAGTTGCTCGGCGTCGAGAACGACGTCGGTCCCGACCCGGTACCGCGATTCGGCCGCGAGCCCGAGTCGGTGGGCGAAGTCGACGTAGCGCCGCAGTCCGCTCTCGGTGCTGGCGATCAGGGAGTCCACCTCGGTCCTTCCCTTGAAATGCCCGGAGTCGACGACGCCGACCGAGAGGAAGACCACGTTCTTGTAGTACCCCGGGAAAAGCCTCTGGATCGTCAGGAGGGCGTGCACGCCGAGGCCGCCGTACCCGGACACCATCAGGATCGCCACCGGAGCGGAGGGGTCGACCGGGGGCGCGGGCGCCGTTGCCGGTTCGGTCGGAATCTCGGAGAGGATCGCATCCAGGCCCGCGATCTCGCGCTGGATGCCCTGGTAGTGGCGGCGCACGAGGACGCAGAGCACGATCAGGCCGAAGGTGATGGCGAACGTCAACCAGGCGCCCTCGCTGAACTTCTCGAGCGTGGTGATGATGAGGATCGCGATGCAAAGGACGAGAGTTACCGCGTGGAGGACCACCTTGCCGGCCCAGCCGGGGTGGAGACGCCGGTCCGTGATCCACATCCGCGCCATGCTGATCTGCGTCAGGCTGAACGTGATGAAGACGTTGATCGCGTACAGCACGACGAGGAACGACACCTTCCCCTTCGAATAGACCAGCAGGCTTGCCGAGGCCGCCGCCATCAGGATGACGCCGTTCTTGGTGACGAGCCGCTCCGAGAGGTTGGCGAACGCGTGCGGCATCCACGAGTCCATCGCCATGTTCGACAGCACCCTCGGGCCGTCGATGAAGCCCGTCTGGGCGGCCACGAACAGGAGCGCGCCCTCGGACACCAGGGTGATGACGACGAGCCACGCGCCGATCCGCCACCCCCCCACCACCCACGATCCCATGACCCGGTCCAGCAACACGGCGTTCATCGTCCGGCCCGCTTCGGGCGAGGCGTGCCAGAGGAGGTAACAGACAAGGATCCCGCCCGCGGTCAGCGCCAGCGACGCCGCCATGTAGAACATCGTGCGTTTGGCCGTGGCCACCCGGGGCTCCTTCAGGATCTGCAGCCCGTTGGAAACCGCCTCGATGCCGGTGTAGGTGCCGGCGCCGAGGGAATACGACCGCATGAAGATCAGGAACACGGCCCAGAAGCCGAGCACGCCGACATCCCGCGATGCCGCCGCGTGCGTGGCGCGCATCACCTGCGGCCACACCGAAGCGTGGGCGACGACGCCGTAGCCGATCAACAGCGCATGCATCGCGATGAAGGCCAGGAAGATCGGCAGCAGCACCTTCACCGACTCCTTGACGCCGCGCAGGTTCAAGACGACGAGAAGCAGCAGAATCGCGAGATCGAGCGGCATCTTGAGGTGATGCCAGCCGATCGGTACGAAGCTCAGGATCGCGTCCACCCCCGAGGCGATCGAGATCGTGATCGTGAGGACGTAGTCCACCACCAGGGCCGAGCCGGAGACCACCCCGGGCAACGGCCCGAGGAGCTTGCTTGCAACTACGTACCCGCCACCCCCGCTGGGAAAGTGCTCCACGACGAACGTGTAAGAGTACGAGAGCAGGACGACCGTCAGGGTCGTCAACACCGCCAGGAAGAGGGCCAGATACTCGTGGCCGAGGATCGCCCGGAACGCCTCGTCGGGCCCGTACGCCGACGACGAGAGCCCGTCCGCGCCGAGGCCGACCCAGGCCAGGAACGCCACCAGCGAGAGCTTGTGGAAGACGTCCGGGTCGGTTGGATCTTTAGGTTTGCCGACGACGAGCCGGCCGAGGCGGGCGAAAAGCCCCTGACTGGCATCGACCGGCGCATCAGGGCCCGGCGGCCCCCCGGGCAGCTCGTACACGGTTCGGACTCCTTTGCCGACCGGCGCCGACTGCGCGCCCGCGGTCGCCAGCCGGCTCCGGAACGTTATCACAGGCCGGGCGCCGGGAACCCCCGGTCCCGCCACCCGTTTGCCCCGCCGTTTGCTTGCGGCTAGACTCGGTTCGGTGTGGCGGCCACCGGTTCTGCTCGCTCAGCTTCCACCCCCCGCGGATGACCCGGCGGTTGCCGCGATTCTGCACGGCCTCCTGCAAGCGACCGGAGCCTCAGGGTGCCGGCTTTCCCTCCAGCTCCTTCCCGACGGGCCGGAGGCCGACTACGAGTTGGGCCGGCGAAGCTCCAGCGCGCCTCTCGTGGTCCGGCTCGAAGGGGAGAGCTTCCGCGGCTTCCTCCGACTGTTCGATGCCGGAACCCGTCCGGCCGCCAGCCCTGCCGCGCTCGAATGCCTGCGGCCGATGATCGAGGGCGCACTGCTCGCGCTCATCGACCGCAGCAACGCGAGCCGCCAGATCGACATCTTGGTGCAGATCCTCGGCGTCGCCAACGAGGCCCACCTCCTCATGGACGAACGCGGGGAGATCCTCTTCGCCAACGCCCGCGGCGAGGAACTCCTCGCCCTCCACACCGAGCAGCCCCAGGCCCGGCTCGCCAACGGCGACACGGCCCCCCTGCTCTCGCTGATCGTGTCGGAGATCGGAGCGCTGGTCGAGTCGAACGAGCGCGTGCGCCGCCAGGCCCTCGCGACCGGCGACGGCGGCCGCTGGCGGCTCGAGATCGTCGCGCTCGCGGGGCTCGGAGGCGCCGGCTACTCGCTCGTCGTGCTGTCGCCGATCCGCCTCCTCCAGCCCGAGGAGATCCGGCAGCGGTGCTCCGGCGTCCAGGTCTCGCGCCGCGAGGCGGAGGTCCTCGCGTTCCTGCTGCGCGGCCAGAAGGCGAGCGAGATCGCGACGCGGCTCGGCATCACCGAGTACACGGTGAAGGACCACCTGAAGCACGCCTACGCGAAGCTCGGGATCACGTCCCGCGGCCAACTGCTGACCCGCCTGGAAGCGGCGGACCCGGGCACGGCCTGACCGGTTGGTATACTCGGTCGCGTGTTGCGCATCGGCAGCGTCGCCGTCGAGCCACCTCTGGTCCTCGCCCCGATGGCGGGCATCACGGACCGGGACTTCCGGCTGCTCATCCGCAGGCTGGGCGGCTGCGGCCTGGTGTCGATGGAGTTCATCTCCAGCGAGGGACTCACGCGACAGCGCCCCAGCACCCTCAAGATGCTGCACTTCGTGGACGAGGAGCGCCCGATCGCGATCCAGATCTACGGCTCCGACCCGGAGAAGATGGCCGAGGCCGCGCAGCTCGTGGAAGGCATGGGGGCGGACGTCTGCGACATCAACATGGGTTGCCCCGCCAACAAGGTCCTGAAGGGGTGTGCGGGCGCCGCCCTCACGGGCGACCTGCCCCTTGCCGGTCGCATCGTCCGCGCGGTGCGCGCGGCGGTCGCCGTTCCGCTCACGGTCAAGTTCCGCCTCGGCCTGCGCGAGGAGACCGCGACGTTCCTCGAACTCGGACGGATCTGCCAGGAGGAGGGGGCCGACGCCGTCACCCTCCACCCCAGGACCGCCCGCCAGCAGTTCACCGGGCACGCCGAGTGGGGGGCGATCGGCGCCCTCAAGCGCTCGCTCGCGATCCCGGTGTTCGGCAACGGCGACGTGACGACGCCGGAGCAGGCGGTCGAGATGCGGCGCCAGACCGGTTGCGACGCGGTCATGATCGGCCGGGCGAGCCTGACCAACCCGTGGATCTTCTCGCAGGCCGCGGCGCTCCTGGCCGACGAGACGTACGCCGAGCCCTCCCTGGTCCAGCGCCGCGCGCTGATGCGGGCCCACTTCCACGAGGTCATCGGCCGGGAGGACGAGCGCACCGCACTGCACAAGCTGCGGCGGTTCACCGGCTGGTACACGCACGGCCTGCCCGACGGCCGCACGCTGCGCCGCCGCCTCTCCGAGCTGGCCTCGGCCCAGGCCGTCCTCGGGGCGGTCGAGGACTACTTCTTCGCCCAGGGTGCCGCCTGAGATGCTCCGCCTTCCGATGACCATCCCCCCGTCTCTCGAGGCGCTCGCGCCCGAGATCCCGGCGGGCGTCCTCGATGAGTCGTTCCGTGCGGCCTCCGAGCGTCTGGACCGCTACATCGGCGCCCTGATCCAGGAGATGGCGGCCGCGCTCGAGCTGGCCTCGGGCGAGCAGCCCGACCCCGACCGCCTGGTCGCCGAGCGGGGGTGGAACGTCGGCGGGAAGCTGGCGGTCCGCTGGCTCGTCGAGACCCTCGAACTGTACGGGCTGACCGAGCGCACCTCCGGCGGATGGCGACTCGTCCCCGGCCCCGCCACCGCGCCCCCGGCCGTGCTCCGCGCCGAGGCCGAGCGCCTCGTCCCGGCGGCCGCTCCCGCGTACGAGGTGCTCGCGCTCTGCGCGGCCGCCCTGCCGGCCGTGCTGCGGGGCGAACTGCGGGGCCAGGACGCCCTCTTCGGGCCGGCGACGCTGGGCCTCTGGTTCGACTACTTCTCCAACTCGAACCCCCACTACGCTCTCAACAACATCATCGCAGCCGGCGCCGTGGCGCGGGCGGCGGGCCCCGGCGCCCGCGTCCTCGAGGTCGGCGGCGGAGGCGGCAGCGCGGCCGAGGCGGCGCTCGCCGCGCTGGTCCGGTCCGGCAAGCCGCCCTCGACATACGTCTTCACGGAGCTCCAGCCTGCGTTCCTGCGCCGCGGCACCCGGACCGTCCAACGGGCGCTCCCGCAAGGGTGCGAGCTGCGCTCGCTGCGCCTCGACATCAACCTCGACCCGGGGGCCCAGGGCCTCGCCGGTGCCCGCTTCGACGTGGTGTTCGGCGTGAACACGCTGCACCTGGCGCACGACCTCGCGGAGACGCTCGCGAACCTGCGCGCGCTCCTCGCGCCCGGCGGCGCGCTCATCGTCGGCGAGTTGCTGCGGCCGACGCCGACGGCGCCCGTGCACCTCGAGCTCCCCTTCACCCTGCTCGAGGAGTACGGGCGCGTCCCGTTGGTCGAAGGGATCCGCGAGCGCCCGGGCTTCATCAGCCCGGGGGGGTGGACGCGGGCCTTTGACGCCGCCGGTTTCGGCGAGATCGCAGTGATCCCGGCCCAGATCGGGCGCTGCTCGACGATTTACCCCGGCTTCTACTGCGGGGCGGTCAGCGCCCGCGCCTGAACTTCTGGCCGGACGTCAGATCCGGACCCGCACGCGGTAGGTCAGCACCGCCTGGCCGTTGGCCGGCACCGGCACCGTGAACGCGACGCCCGAGGCCGACAGCTTCTCGTACGGGTGCGAGTTCGCCAGCATTTCCCAGTCCCCGCCGAGCTGGTCCCGCACCTCGACGGTGACCGGCGCGTCCTTGTGGTTGCGCAGCGTCACCTCGAAGGCATCCTCGTAGAGATTGTCCGCCAACTTGCGGTAGTCGGTCTGCCTCCGCTCCGCCACGATGTCGAACGCGTTGCCCATCGTGACCTTGACCGTCTCGTCCTTCGGCGTGTGCTCGATGCGGTCCTCGCCGACGAACTGCGCCCGCCCGCTCCGGTCCTTCTGGTACAACCTCACGACGCCCGCGGGGAGCGCCATGCCGAGATGGTTCTCGGCCCGGTTGGCCAGCTCGACGTCGACGCGGACGTCCTGCCTCTGCATCCCGATCCGCTGCATGTACCACCACTGCGGACTCTCCACCACGTACCGTCTCGTCACCCTGACGCCGTCCGCCTCCAGCAGCGCGACTTGCTTCTTCTGCCGGTCCTTGATCGTGGTCGGGCGCTCCAGGGTGTAGAGGTGGTACTCGGCGAACGCCTCCTCCTTCATCCCGACCCCCGCCGCCTTGGCGGCCATCATCAGCGGCTGCGGGCCGGGCCGCTGCTCGGGGGCGAGGTGGACCTCGCCGGCAACCAACTGCAGGGTGGCGTCCGGGTACGAGGCGCCCGAAGTGTTGTCCAGGGTGACCCAACCGATCAGGCCGCCTTTCTCCCCGGAGGCGTCCAGGGTCAGAACGTAGTCCGCCTTCCAGGTGACGCCGCCGGTGAGGTAGGTCGCCTCGAGGCGCCGCTCGCCCGCGCGCTCCGACGCGAGGAGCCACACGAGCGTGGGACGCTCACGCAGGTTCTCCGGCAGCTGGCCGAAGACCAGCTCGCGGTACGGAGGGTTGGAGACGATCCGGTCGCCGATGCGCCACACCGTCCCGTTTTCGATCGAGAGGAGCCGTCCGACCATCTCCTTGCGCACGACGGCCCCCGGCGCCCCTCCCGGCTCCTCGGTCACCAGGGTGACGTCGCGCCCCAGGTACTTGGCGAGCAGGGTCTGCGGCGAGAGGAGGTCGTACTCGTAGTTTTGTTCGAGCACGTTGACCGCGTCCCCGGCGATCGCCACCGTCTCCGGCATCACCCGTTCGGCGATGTCGCGGAACTCGAGCGCGCACGTGCCGGCGGGCAGCGAGACCGGTCTGGCGTCGCGCACCAGCGCCCGGCCGGCGTTGTAGACCGTCAACGACAGCGTCCGGCCCGGCCCGGCCTCCGACACCAGCACGGGCGGGTTCGCCGCCGCCAGGCTCCCCGACGCCACCAGGACGAGACCCAAGCCGAGCCGCGTTGTCATTGTGTCCTCCCTACCGGTCCCCGGCGCGCACAACCGCGGTGCCGGCCCGCCCCGCCACTACGCGCCCGATGACCGCCGCCGTCACGCCGCGCCGCGCGCAGCGGTCCAGGAGCACCGCGGCGGCCCCGGGCGCGAGCGCGGCCAGCAGCCCACCCGAGGTCTGCGGGTCGCACAGCAGGCTGGCAGTGGCATCGTCAACCCCGTCGAACTCGACCCTGTCGGCGACCCAGTCTCGGTTCGCGACCAGGCCGCCGGGGACCGCCCCCGACCCGACCGCTTCGCGGGCGCCGTCGAGGAGGGGAACGGCGGCGGCGGCGATCTCGAGTGCCACACCGCTGGCCTCGGCCATCTCGAGGGCGTGGCCCAGCAGGCCGTAGCCCGTGACGTCGGTGAGCGCGTGTACGCCGAGATCGGCCAACGCCTCGGCGGCCGCGCGGTTGGTGGCCGCCATCGAGGCCACCATCGCGTCCCGCGCCCCGGCCCCCAGTTCACCGCGCTTGAGAGCCGTCGCCAGCACGCCGGTCCCGATCCGCTTGGTGAGGACCAGGGCGTCGCCCACCTTGGCTCCCGCGTTGGTCAGCACCCGATCGGGGTGCACGAGGCCGGTGACGGCCAGGCCGTAGGTGAACTCCGGCCCCTTGACCGTGTGGCCGCCGAGCGGGAGGACCCCCTCGTCGCGCAGGACCGACAAGCCGCCCGCGAGGGTGTCGATCAGCGCCTGCAGCGGCAGCGTCCCCTGCGGGAACGCGCACACGGCGAGCGCCGAGAACGGGCGGGCGCCCATCGCGTAGACGTCCGAGAGCGCGTTCGCCGCGGCGATCCGGCCGAAATCGAACGGCTCGTCCACGACCGGCGTGAAGAAGTCCACGGTCTGCACCAGCGCCAACT
Source organism: uncultured Acidobacteriota bacterium (assembly GCA_963747245.1). Lineage (GTDB taxonomy): Bacteria > Acidobacteriota > Thermoanaerobaculia > Thermoanaerobaculales > Thermoanaerobaculaceae > RBG-13-68-16. The sequence continues at coordinate 75,729 of CAVVEO010000005.1, read as the reverse complement.
CGTCGGACAGGCGCACCACGCCTGCGTCGTCGAACGTCCTTGCGCCGACGAGCAAGCGCGGATCGCTCACCACCGGGAGCGCCGCGAGCACCGCGTGCAGGTCCGCCGGACCCAGCTTCGACGCTCAACCGGCGCAGCTTACGAGGTGCGTGAGCTTGAGGAGTTCCTCGCGACTCATGGCGAGAGTATACCCGTGGCTCGATGGCGTATAAGCATATTCACAATGCTTTTATGACATTTCACCCTTCGGTCTCGTATACGTTTACGGGATGCGGCGGCGCCGCGTCGGGAGGTGGGGATGGGCCCGAGCCAGAGGAATCAACCCGGCGGCGTGGGAGGCTTCGAGGTCCTCGCCACCGGTCTCCTCCTCCTGTTGCTGCTCTCCGCGCTCCTGCCCTGAGCGCCTGCTAGACTCCCGCGGGCGGGGCAACACCCCCGGAGGGCGCAATGGCGGAGCGGACGACCACGAAATTGGTGTGGCAGTCGGGGATGAGGTTCGAGGCGCACTCCGCCAGTGGGCACACGCTCACGGTGGACTCGCCCGGGCGTCCGGGTCACGCCGGCGCCGGCCCGATGGAGCTGCTGCTGATCGGCGTCGCCGGTTGCACCGCGATGGACATCGTCGCGATCCTCGAGAAGATGCGCGAGAAGCTCGCCGGCCTCGACGTCGAGGTCGCTGGTGAGCGGGCGACCGCAAACCCGAAGTACTACACCGCGATCACCCTCACGTACCGGCTGCGAGGCAAGGGCCTCGACCGCGCCAAGGTCGAGCGCGCCGTCGCACTCTCACATTCGACGTACTGCTCCGCCCTCGCTTCCCTGCGCCCCGACTGCGCGGTGAGCACGACGATCGAAATCTCCGAGGACTAACCCGCCGGCTTCAGCAGTTGCGACGGACGCACCAGGCGGACATCCCCGCCGATGCGCGGCAGCTCCCGCTCCAACACCTCGATCGTGATCGGGTGAACGTGGCCGATGGCGACCGCCGACCCGTCCGTGCGCGCCCGCGCCACCGCCTGCTCGAGCGCCCGCCGGATCGCCTCCGGCTCGCTGACGACGTCGAGAAAGACGTCGCGCCGGAGGGCAGGCACGCCGCTGGCGCGCGCGATCTCCTCCGCAACGGTGTCCGCGGTCGTGCGCGAGTCGAGGAAGTACAGCCCGCGCGGCCGCAGCACGTCCATGACCGCGCGCATCGCCGCGGCATCCGCCGTCGCCCGCGAGCCCATGTGGTTGTTGACGCCGCGCGCCCCCGCCACGACCGCGAGCGCCCGCTCCACGCGCGACCTGATCTCGGCCGCGCTGAGCCCGACCTCGATCGCGCCTTCCCCCGGACCCGGTCCGTGGTTGCCGACCGGCTCCATCGGCATGTGCAGCAGGAGTTCGCGTCCCTGCGCCCCGAGACCCCGTGCGACCTCGGCCGAGCGGGCCGCGTTCGGCAGCACCGCGACCGCCACCTGCAGAGGCAGGCGCTCGACCTCGCGCACCACCTCGATCGAGGAGCCGGCGTCGTCGAGCACGATCGCGAGGCGCGCGCCGTGGACCGCCGGCCGCCCCGCTCCCAGCTTCGGCGGCGCCGGCAGTTCCTCGCCCAGCACCAGGACGCGCCACCGCGCCCCGCCGACCTCCCCGTCGAGACGGGCCAGTCCGTACCCGCCCTTCTCCAGGAGGGGCATCGGCTCCAGGCGCCCGCCGAGGTTGTGCGCCGCCGCTTCCAGGTCGAGCACGAACGGTTCGACCTGGAACCTCCGCGGCGCGTGGACCGTCACGAGTTCGAGCGTGCCTGCGCCGTCCCGAATCGTCTCGGAAGTGACCCGTGCGGGACCGCAACGGAAACGTGCGGCCACCTCGCGGACCACGGCGACGGCCCGCGGCCCGGCCGGCACCGGTCGCGGCTTCCCCGCGCGCCATGCGAAGTAGACGACCGCGGCCGCCGCGAGCAGCACGACCGCGAGAGCGACGAGTCCTCGCGTTCGCCCGCCGCGCGCTCCCGCGGGCCGGCTACGCCGCCTGGCCGATCGCGGCGCGGCCACCGGCAAGCTCCAGCGCACGGTCGAGGACGGCGTCGGCGCCCTTGCGCGGCCGCACCCGCTCGTCCGGCTTCAGGCCGGCCCCCAGAATCGGTTTGCCGTCCGGGCCGATGCCCCACGCCGACGCGAGCCACGCCTCGCCGCCGGCGCCCTTGATCGCGCGCCGCTGGCCGGTGTCGCCGTAGCTCTCCGTCCCCACGAGCGTGGCGCCGCGACTCTTCAGCACGCTTGCCAGCAGCTCGGCCGGCCCGGCCGTGGTGACGTCGAGGCAGACGACGAGCTTCCACGAGCGCGGCGGGCCCTGCGCCTTGACCGTCTCGCCCTTGTCGCCGTTCGCGCCCATCTTGAGCTCGACCGCCCCGCCCGCGAGCTGCGCCGCCACCTGCGCCGCCCCTTCGGGGGTGCCGAGCGCGACCCCGCGCAGGTCAACCACGAGGGCGCTCGCGCCCCCACTCCCGCGCAAGGCGTCCCCCAGCGCGGCGGCCGCCGCGGCGTCGACGACCGGCACCCTCACCACGGCGGCGGCCCCCTTCATCTCGACCGAGGGCACGCCCGCCGCGAACGGCGCCGGCTTGAGCGTCACCGGGCGCTTGCCTTCGAGCTGGCGGTCGATCACGTCGAGTGTCACATCGGCGCCCTTGCGCTCGGCGTCGTCGAGCAGCGTGAGGGCTCGCCAGAGGGGGCGGGCGCGCACCGGGTCGCCGCCGATGCTCTCCACCAGCTCGCCCGGCACGATCCCCGCTTTCGCCGCCGGCGAGCCCGCCACGACCTGGACGACGAACGGGTACGACGAGCGCTGGCCGAGCAGAAGCCCGAACGGCGGGAGAACGCGGCCGTGGATCTTGGCGTACTGGGCCGCGACGTCATCCGGAACCCACAGCCCGCCCGGGTCGGCCGCCTGCACGAGACCGTTCATCGCGCCGAGCTCGAGCTTGGCCACCGGGACCTCCTCGACGTACGAGGAGCGGACCAGCGACACCACCTGCCCGAACATCCCCACGAGCCGGTACAAGCTCCTGCCGGGACCGCCGACCGAACCGGATGCGAGCGCCACGACCGCGACGATCACGACCAGGGAAACCGCAAGGAAAAACCACCGATGCCTCACCGCACCCTCACTTCCCCGCCGGCTTGAGCCAGGTCAGCGGATCCTGGGCGTTCTGCCCGACGCGTATCTCGAGGTAAACGCACGCCACCCCTTGTTCGTTCCGCCCGGCCACGCCGAGGGGCTCGCCGGTACCGACGCGCTGGCCGGCGCGGGCGAACATACTAGCAAGTCCGCCGTACAGCGAGTAGATATCGCCGCCGTGGTGGACGATCACGACGTTGCCGTAGCCTTTGAAGAACTGTGCGTACGAAACCTTCCCGGGGGCGACCGCCACGACCCTCTCCCCCGGCTGCGCCGCCAGGACGACGCCATGGGTGAGGGTGACCGTGCCGTACTGCGGGTCGCGGTGCGGCCCGAACCGTTGCAGCACCGCCTCGGACCCCACCGGCCACCGCAGGCCGCCGCGCAGCAGCCGCACGTCCGGGCTCGCGCTCCCCTCCTGCTGGGTCACGACGCCCCACAGGCGCTCCAGGCGCTCCTGGGCTTCCTGGGCGCCCGCCAGCGCCACCGCGCCGTGACGGCGCTCCACCTCGAGCGAGGCGAGCTGTGCCTCGACGCGCTGCCTGGTCTGCTCCAGCTCCCGCCGCCGGCCGTCAAGGCGCCCCGCCGTCGCCGCCAGATCCTCCCGCCGTGCCGAGAGCTCCGACAGCGCCGCCTCCCTCCGCGCCATGAGGCCGGCGGCCTCGTCCCGACGCCGCTTCTCCTCGCTGACCAGGGCGAGCGCGACCGTCACCCGAGCCGGGATGTCCTGCCCCGACCCGACCGCGTGCACGACCAGTGGCGCGAGGCCGGCGCGGCCGAGCACGGCCAGCAGCGACAGCTGCAGTCGCAGCCTGTCCATCGCCGCATCGAGCTCTGCCTGAGACGCCGTGGCCGCCGCAGACGCCGCGGCGACGGCGAGCACCGCCTCTTGCTGCTCCGCCTCGGCCTCGCGGACGCGTACCATCGCGACCTTGAGCTCCAGCGCCAGCCGCTCGCGCTCCTGACCAAGCCCGGCCTGGAGGCTTGCGACCTGCCGCAGGTGCTGCTCCAGCGCCCGGACCTCGTTGCGAGCGTTGGCGAGGTCCGCCGGGACCGGGCTCTTCTGGGCGAATGCCACCGAGGCCGCGCCCAGAAGCGCCCACGCGACCGCGGCTCGGATCAATCGCCCTCGTCCCACGGTGCCCCGGCTCCGATCGCCTCGCGGGCGAGAGCGTGAAACCGCCTCCGCAGCGGGTGGAGGTCGGGCGTGCGCCCGCCGGGGTGGAGACGGTTGCCGAGCAGCACGAGCACGGCGCGGCTGTCGGGGTCGGACCAGACCGAGACCCCCGTGAAACCGGTGTGCCCGAACGCGGTCGCCGGCAGCGCCGGCCCCGCCGAACAACCCGGGCTGGAGGCGAGCTGCCAGCCGATCCCGCGCGCCTGTTCGAGGCCGTCCGTGCGGCAGCGGGTCGCCAGTTCCGCCTCCGCGGCGTTCAGGAGATCGCCGCCGCCCGGAAGGTACTCCGCCGCCAGCCGCGCCACGGCCGCGGAGGTGCCGAACAGCCCCGCGTTCCCGCCCACGCCGCCGAGACCGCGGGCGTTGCCGTCGTCGCAGGGCCACACGCCGCCGGCCGGCGGCGGCGGCGCGCCGGCGATCCCGCGCGCCGCCAGGAGGCGCTCCTCGACGAACCAACGGCGCTCCCCGGGCGCCACGCTCGCGTCCGCCGGCGGCGCGAAGCCGAGTTCTTCCACCAACCCCAGCGGCTCGGCCACCAGGTCGGCGAACAGCACGCCGAGGTCGGCCCCGCCGGCCCGCTCGAGGGCGATGCCGAGGGCGACGAAGCCGAGACATGAGTAGACGACCCTGCTGCCGGGCGCCGCCACGGGTTGCACCCGCCGCAACGCATCCAGGTACGCCTCGCGGCCGCAGCCGGATGCGTACAACGGCGCCCACGCCGGGAACCCCGCGGTGTGGGTCGCGCACTGCCCGAACGTGACTCCGCTCCAGGGCGAGCCCGCGAGCTCCGGCACGACCTCGGCCACGGGTTGGTCGAGGTCGAGGCCGTCCCGGCGGGCCAGGAGCAGCAGCGTTGCGGTCGCCAGCGGCTTGGTGAGCGAGGCCAGGTCGAAGCGGAGGTCCGCTTCCTCCTCGCCGTCAAGGCACCCCGCCGCGGACCAGCACAACCCCGCGCCGCCATCCCGCGCGGCGAGACCCACCCACCGCAACGCAAGGCCGGCATCGACCGCGCGGCCCAGCAGCCGGCCCACCGCGTCGGATTGAAGGCCGCCTTCGATCACCCGGCCACCCTACCCGGAAGCCGCGCGAGTGTCCACCGCCCCGGACCGGGGTGCTACGCTGCCGGCGTGGAGAGCTCGGCGCGCCGTCTCGCCAGGGCCGTCGAGGCCCTGCTCGGCACCTCATACTCGCGGGCCAAGCGGGAGGTGCTGGTCGGCCACGTCCTGGTCAACGGGGCCGTCGTGACCGACCCCGGCGCGCTCGTCGGCCCGGCCGACGAGGTCGCCCACGCGCCTTCGCTGCCCCGGCGCGAGCGCGCGCCCAAGACGCCGCCGATCGAAGTCCTGTTCGCCGACGATGAGGTCGTCGTGGTCAACAAGCCCGCCGGGCTGCTCGTCCACCCCACGGTCGAGGGCGAGCAGGACACGGTGCTCGCCCGCGTCGCGGCCGAGCTGCAGCGGCGGACCGGGCGCCACCGGCGCGTCCTCGTCGTGCACCGCCTCGACCGCGACACATCGGGGGTGATGGTGCTGGCGGTCACGCACGCCGCGGCGGAGCACCTGCACCGCCAGTTCCGCTTCCACACCGTGGAGCGCTTCTACCTCGCGCTGGCGCGCGGGGATCTCGCGCGGGAGGAGCTGGTGGAGCGCAGCATCGGCCGGCCGCGGCCGGGCGCGCGGCGCGCCGCGCTCGCCCCCGGGACCGGCGGCCGCGCCGCCCGCACCGTGCTGCGGCCGCTCGAGCGGCTGGGACCGGCGACCCTCGTCGAGGGGGAGCTCGGCACCGGCCGCACGCACCAGGTCCGCGTCCACCTCGCCTACCTCGGCCATCCGGTGCTCGGCGACCCCGTCTACGGGGACCCCGACACCGACCCGTTCTCGATCGGGCGGCTGGCGCTCCACGCCGCGGTCCTCGGGTTCGTCCACCCGGGAACGGGCGAGAGGCTCCACTTCCGGCTGGCGCCGCCGGCCGACTTCAGCGCGTTGTTGGGGCAGCTCCGGCGCCGGCACCGCGCCGCCCCGCACGTCCCCGCGCCGCCACCGGCGCCGCGAGGTCGACGAGCAGGCGCAACGGCCAGCCCGCGGCCTCGCCCGCGTAGGCCACGCCCACCCGCGGCAGGCGGCGCACCCAGGCCGGCCGACACGAGAAAGCGTCCGCGGCCAGCCAGACCGCGCCGCCGCCCGTGAGGTCGGCGCCGTCGAGCGCGCGGTCGATGAAGAGCCCCCGGCAGAGCTTCGCCGGTCCGTCGAGGCGGCCGGCGCGACGCGCCGCGATCAGCGCCTCCCCCGCGACCGGCACCCCGCCGCGCAGCAGCACCGCCTCGGGCACGCCCGCCGCGCGCGTCACCACGTTGGCGCAGTGGTGCATGCCGTAGGTGAAGTACACGTAGAGACGCCCGCCCTCGCCCCACATCGTCTCGTTGCGCGGCGTCCGCCTCCCACCGTAGGTGTGGGCGGCGGGGTCGCGAACGCCGAGGTAGGCTTCGACCTCCGTGATCCTGACCGCCGCGGTCCCTTCCGGCAGGCGCCGGACGAGCAGCTTCCCGAGGAGGTCGCGGGCGACCACGCGGGTGGGGCGCTGGTAGAATCGCACCCCCAGCGGCGCGAGTTCCGCCAGCGCCGGCCCGGAGAGAGGCGTTGCCATGATCGCTCGCACGGTTTGCGTCACCGGAGGCGCAGGTTTCATCGGCTCCCACGTGGCCGACGCGCTGCTGGCGCGGGGCCACCGCGTCGTGATTGTCGACGACCTCTCCTCCGGGCGCAAGGAGAACCTCCCCGCCGCGGCCGAGTTCCACCGCTTCGACATCCGCTCTCCGCAGGCCGCGGCGCTGATCGCCGACGCGGGGGTCGAGGTCCTGGTCCACCACGCCGCCCAGATGGACGTCCGCCGCTCGGTGGCGGACCCCGTCAACGACGCGAGCATCAACGTCCTCGGCACCCTGAACCTGCTCGAGGCCGGGCGGAAGGCGGCTCTGCGCCAGGTCGTCTTCGCCTCCACCGGCGGCGCCATGTACGGCGAACAGGAGCGCTTTCCGGCCGACGAGACGCACCCTGCCAGGCCGCTGTCGCCGTACGGGGTGGCCAAGCTCGCGGTCGAGCGCTACCTCTACTTCTTCCACCGGGAGTACGGGCTCGACGCGGTCGCGCTGCGCTACGCCAACGTCTACGGGCCGCGCCAGAACCCGCACGGCGAGGCGGGTGTGGTCGCGATCTTCCTCGACCGCCTGCTGTCGGGGCAAGCGGCGACGATCAACGGCGACGGGCTCCAGACCCGGGACTACGTCTTCGTCGCCGACATCGTCGCCGCCAACGTCGCCGTCCTCGGACGCGAGGGCTTCGCCGTTTTCAACGTGGGCACCGGGCGCGAGAGCACGGTCGTCGAGCTTTACGGCCGCCTCGCCGCGGCCGTCGGCGTCGCCCGCCCCGCCGTCCACGGGCCGGCCAAGGCGGGCGAGCAACGCAGGTCGGTGATCACCTCCGACCTGATCGCCGGCGAACTCGGCGTCCGGCCCGAGGTTTCCCTCGAGGACGGCCTGGCGCGCACCTCCGCCTGGTTCGCCGCGCGCGCCGGGCAGGACCGGAAGCCGAGGGGCTAGGGTTCCCGGCGTCCGCGGAAGCGGTCCATCTGCCGCCGCGCCCGCTTCTCCGGGCGGCCGCGCCCCCGTTCGGGCGCCGGCGGCGGCGCGAAGCGCTCGAGGCGGCGCAGCTCGATCTCCTCCGGGGTGGGCGGCGGGGTCACGTCCTCGTAGAGCTCGCGCGCCCGGGCCTTGGCGACGTGCGTGTCGCACACTTCGCGCACGATCAGTTCGCGCGTCAAGCCGGGCGCGAGCGTGACGTGGATCCGGTCCCCCACCTGGACGACCCGGTGCGCCTTGGCGTTCGCCCCGGCTACCTCCACCTTGCCCCCGTCGCACAGCTCCTTGGCCTGCGAGCGGGTCCGCGCGATGCACGCGACATCGAGCCACACGTCGAGACGGACGCGGTCGGACACCCGGCGATTGTAACCGCCCGCGCAGCACGGATAGAATCGCCCAATGTCGATCGTCCTCGGGAGCGCGGTGTTGGCGGTCGTTGTGGGCGCCACGCTGGCGGGCGGATCCGTGCCGCTGCGCCTGGAGCGCCACGCGCGGATCTTCCTCTCGTTCTCGGCCGGGACTCTCGTCGCGCTCGCGCTGCTCGAGTTGGTTCCCGAGGGCGTCGAGACGATGGCGGGCGGCGCCCGGCCCGCGCTTCTGGTCGTGCTGGCGGCGTTCCTCGCCACGCTCCTGCTCGACAAGCTGCACGTGCTCCACCCCCATGCCCACGCGATGGACGCCGAGTGCCCCGCCGTGGAGCACGAGCACCCGCCGCTGGCGATGCACGGGGCGTTCGGCCTCCTCGTCCACTCGGCCGTGGACGGGCTGGCGCTGGCGGCGTCGCTGCGCGAGTCTCCCGCCACGGCGCTCGCGGTCGGACTCGCGCTCGCTGCGCACAAGTTCGCCGACGGGCTCACCACCGTGTCCCTCGTCCTCGCCCACCACCACCGCCGCCGCGCGGCGGTGCGCTTGCTGCTGGGCAACGTCGCGTTCCTGGCTGCGGGGTTCGGCGCGGGCCTCGCCGTCAAGCTCGACGAGCACCAGCTCGGAGGCCTACTCCTGGTGATGGCGGGGTTCTTCCTCTACCTTGGCGCCAGCGACCTCATCCCCGCCGTGACCACGCCCGTCTGCCGCAAACGTGACGTCTTCGCGACCGCCTGCGGCATGGCCGCGATCGCCATCCTGTCGGCCGTCGCGCACTGAGGGACCCCAGGCGCGCCGACGCCGGCGGCGCCTTCCGTCATGGGGTCATCGCGTCACCGGGGGCGCTAGTCGCTCGCACCACCGGTGGCGCCGTACTCCACCGTGACCTGAGTCGTGGTCCCGATCGGGATCGCCGTGACGGCGACCGTGCGTTTGCCGCCGTCGGCCTTTGCGTGGAGGCTCTCCACCGGGCCCGCGCCGGTCTTCTCCACCGCGAACCCCGCGCCGGCGAGCTCGCCCTCGTAGCGGGCCACGACGGTCGCAGCCGCGTCCGGCGTTTGGAACGAGTAGGTACCAGTGAAGCCATCTTCGGTCTTCTGCCTCGTCGAGGCCATGACCTTGGCTCCGGCGTAGCCCGGCACCCATGCGGGCATCTTCACCGCGTCGACGTCGCCGAACGCCATCGTGCCCTTGCTCGACTTGATGCGGAGGCCCTCCTTCCCCTTCTCCCCGCTCCCCTCGAAGGTGACCTCCTCCCCCTTCTCGTCCTTGAACTTCAGGCGGCCGTTTTTGATGTCCGCCGCGTTCATCGTGATCTGCTCGCCGGTCTTCTTGTTGCGGATCGTCACCGTGCCGTCCTCGTCGTCGCTCGAGACAACTTCGAGATCCGGGTTGGCGGCCACCGCGAGCTTGGCGGCGAACACCGCCGGGTTCTTCTTGGCGGACTCCGCGTACCCCTTGAGCTTGTGCACGCCCCAGTACGTCACGACCGCGAACGCGATCGCGGCCAAGACGAGAACCCCTCCGCACCCGCCCAGGATCCAGACCAACGGGCTGGTGCCCTTCTTCTGCGGCGCCGGCGCCGCGGGCTGGGCCGGCGGCGGTGCCGCCGGCGCCGAAGGCTGCTGTGTGTTGCTTGCCATGTCACTGCCCTCCCTGTCGTCGTCCTATATCGTGAACTTCGGAATCCGGTTCGCTTGTTGGTCTGATCATAACGCGGGGAACCGACCAGTTGCAACTTGGGCTCGGACTCAGGACAATGATAGCCTGGTGGTCTGAACTGGAGGCGGCGATGAGCGACAAGGTCTACAAGAAGATCGAGGTCGTCGGCTGTTCCGACAAGAGCGTCGAGGAAGCGGTCGCGCTGGCGGTCGCCAAGGCGTCGCAGTCCGTGCGCGGCCTCTCCTGGTTCGAGGTCAAGGAGATCCGCGGCTCGGTCCGCGACGGCAAGCCGGTCGAGTGGCAGGTCACCCTCGACCTCGGCTTCAAGCTCGACTGAGGCGCACGGCGAACAGGTCCGCGATGACGCCGTACGCGGTCGTCGCCAGGTCCGGTCGCTCCTCGGCCACGGTAACCGTTCCGAGGATGTCGGTCACGAAGCGGATGAGCGACCCCGTCCCTTCGACCAGAGCGATCGGGTCGTCGCGCCTCACTTCGCGGGCGCGTACGCGGCCGCGCACCTCCCCGCCGTCGCGGAACGCCTCGCACACCATTTTGATCCGGCACCCCCGCGACTTCGCCGCGGCGATGCGGTCGGCGGTGACGGAGGCCACGCTCTCGCGCTCGACCTGGTCCGGCGTCAGCTCCGCCCCCATGAGCGCGTTCGCCAGCACCGCGACCTTGGCCGCCGCGTCCCAACCCTCGATGTCGGCGGCGGGGTCCGCCTCGGCCACGCCCGCCCGCCGTGCGGCCGCGACCGCCTCGGCCGGACTCGCGCCGCGCTCCATCTCGCCGAGCATCACGTTGGTCGTCGAGTTGAGGACCCCTTCGATGCGCTCGATCGTGTTGCCGCGCAGGCCGTGGCGAGCGAGCGAGAAGACCGGCGCTCCGTCCATCACCGTCGCCTCGTACAGCAGCGCGCAGCCGCGCTCCGCCGCCAGCGACGTCAACTCCCGGTATGCCCACGCCAGCGGCCCCTTGTTCGCCGAGACGACGTGCCGCCCGCGCTCGAGCGCCCGCCGGACGTGCGCGATCGCAGGCTCGCCCCGCCCCGCGACCGACAACGGCGACAGCTCGACGAGCACGTCGTAGTCCAGCCCGGCGATCGCCGCCGCCGTGTCGAGCGCGGCGAAGTCGGGGCGCCCGGGGCCGAACCTCCCGTGCTTGCGGAACCAGTCGAGGGCGGGACCAAGGTCGATCCCGCGGCCGTCGGCGAGGGCGCCGTGCGAGCCCGTCGTGATCCCGACCACCGCGACGTCGAGGCCCACGAGCCCGGGGTGGGCGTCGCGCCGCGCGAGGATCCCTGCGAGCTCCCGCCCGACCTTGCCGAAACCGGCGAGCAGCAGCCGCGTCGGGCCATCTTGGCGCATCAGCGCTCCGCCAGCTCGGCCACGCCGCCGAGCAAGCGCTCGACCTCCCCACGGGTGTTGTACATCGAGATCCCGGTGCGCAGCACGCCGCCGCGCTCCGCCAGGCCGAGCACTTCGATCGCCCGCGCCGCGTAGAAGTCGCCGTCCCACACGAGCAGCCCTTTCTTGCCCAGCTCGTCGGCGGCCACGTCCGGTCGTACCCCCGCGACCGTGACCGAGACGGTCGGCGCGCGGCGCGGCGACGAGAAGTCCTGCCCCCACGCCGTGACCCCGGGCAGCTTTCTCACGTTGTCCCAGTAGAACGCCGCCAGCTCGTGCTCGTGCGCGCCGATCGCGGTCATCGCGGAGACGATCTGCTCCCGCAGAGTGGCGCCCTCGCCCCACGAGGCGATGTACTCGACCGCCGCCCGGACCCCGGCGATCGCCGCGTGGTTCAGGGTCCCGGTCTCGATCCGGTACGGCGCCGAGTCTTCCTGCGTGCGCAGCCTGTCGGTCCCCAGGACGTCGAGGGCCCCCGGCCGCGCGTACAGGACGCCGACGTGCGGGCCGTAGAACTTGTACGCCGAGCACAGCAGGAAGTCCGCGTCGAGCGCCGCCACGTCGAGGGGAAAGTGCGGCGCGTAGTGCACCGCGTCCACCACCAAGCGGGCGCCGACCGCGCTCGCGAGCTCCCTGGCGAGAGGCACGTCGTTCACCGTGCCGAGGGCGTTGGACGAGTACCCGATGGCCACCACCCGCGTCCTCACCGTGACCTTGCGGCGCATGTCGTCCGGGTCGAGGCGGCCGTCGGGGAGGAGCGCCACCTCGCGCACCACGACGCCGCGCTCCCGCAGGCCGAGCCAAGGGCCGCGGTTGGCCTCGTGGTCGAGCTCGGTGATCACCACCTCGTCTCCGGCCTTCATCTCGCGCCCCAGGGCGTGCGCGAGGGCGAAGTTGAGCGTCGTCATGTTGGCACCGAACGAGACTTCCCGCCACGACGGCGCGCCCAGGAACGCCGCGACCGCGGCGCGCGCGCCGGCGATCATCCCGTCGGACTCGCGCGAGGTCACGAAAGCGCCATGGGTGTTTGCGTTGCACGTGCGGTAGTACTGGGCGACCGCGGCGATCACGCGCTCCGGCACCTGCGAACCGGCGGGGCCGTCGAGGAAGGCGAGAGGCATGCCGTTTTCGGCGCGCGCCAGCGCGGGGAAGTCCAGGCGGCACCTTTCGAGGTCGGTCGCTGAAAACGGCATCGCCCCTCCCGTGTCCCGTCGCGCTCGCGGTCGCGACCCGAGCGGCAGCGGGCCGCCAGCATACCGCCGCCGGCGCCTTGCGCGCACCACCCTCGCAGGCTACAGTCGGTCCACGCGGAGGATCCCTCGCCATGGCCCCCCGAACCGACGTCGCGCGCTTCCGGATGAACCGGCAGGAGGAGATCGACAGCGCCGCGATCTACGCCGCCATCGCGAAGATCGAAGCAAACGAGAAGCTCGCCGAGGTCTACCGCCGTCTCGCCGCCTCGGAGGAGGCGCACGTGGCGTTCTGGGAGGGGAAGATGCGCGACGCCGGCGCGCGCGTCCCAACGCGCCGGCCGAGCCTGCGCTCGCGCGTCATCGTTTGGCTGTCGCGCCGTTTCGGAACGCAGTCGGTGATCCCGATGCTGGCGATGAAGGAGCAGGCCGGACGCAACGACTACGACGGCCAGCCCGACGCGCTCGCCGCCAACCTCCCGGCGGTCGAGAACTCGCACGCGCGGCTGCTTTCGACGATCTCGCACTCCCGCGGCTCCGGAATGGAGGGGGGGCTGCTCGCGCGTCTCGAGGGACGGCACCGGGCCGTCGGGGGCAACGCCCTGCGCGCCGCCGTGCTCGGCGCCAACGACGGACTCGTCTCCGTGCTGAGCCTCGTGATGGGCGTGGCCGGTGCGCACTCGTCCAACAAGGCGATCCTCGTTGCCGGCCTGGCGGGCACCCTGGCCGGCGCGTGCGCGATGGCGATGGGCGAGTGGCTCTCGGTGCAGAGCGCCCGGGAGCTCGCCCAACGGCAGATCGCGATCGAGCGCGACGAGCTGACCGAGGCGCCCGAAGAGGAGCAGGAGGAGCTTTCGCTCATCTACCAGGCCAAGGGCCTCGGCCGCGAGGAAGCCGACACCCTCGCCGCGAAGTTGATGGCCGACCAGGACAACGTCCTCGACACCCTGACCCGCGAGGAACTCGGCCTCGACCCCGCCGAACTCGGCGGTTCGGCGTGGGAAGCCGCGATCACGTCGTTCTTCCTCTTCTTCTGCGGCGCGATCGCCCCTGTCGCCCCGTTCCTGTTCCTCTCCGGCGCGACGGCGGTCGTCACGAGCCTCGCCGCCAGCGGCCTCGCCCTCTTTTTCACCGGAGCGGTCATCACGCTGATGACCGGCCGCGGCGTCCTCTTCTCCGGGGCGCGCCAGCTCCTCATCGGGATGGCCGCGGCCGGCGTCACGTTCGGCATCGGCCGTTTGATCAGCGTGTCCGTCGGCTGAGCCGCGGGGCGTGCCGGCCGTCCCGCCCCTTGACGGCGCTCAGGCAGGGCCTTTAGGCTTCCTCCGCACCAGCGGAACCGGAGGCGGCCATGAAAGGTCTGCTAGCCCTCGTCGCGATCGCAGTGGCGGCGCTGCTCGCGTACAACTACGTCCACACCGGGAGGGTGTCTCTCATCCCAAAGTCGCTGTCGCAGGACGAACAGGAGCTGAAGCGCATCGAGGAGCGCTTCGACACGGCGCGGCGGCAGTTCGAGGCGGCCGGGCGCGCGGCCGGCGTCGCCGGAGCGGACACGACGGCGGACGCCGAGGCGGCCCGGCGCGACATCGACAAGGCCGATGCCGACCTCGCCGCCCTGAGCGCCCACCTCGGCGGCGCGCTGAAGGCGCAGGCCGACAGGCTCAGGACGGAGATCGAGGCGTTCCGGGACGAGATGCGGTGAAGGGGCCGCAATGACCTCCGTCGCGCTGATCGTCGCGGCGGTCCTCCTCGGAAACGCGGCGCTCACTCACCGCGCGGCGCGGCCCCGCCTTCGGACGGCGTTGGCCTGGGCCGGCGCGGCGGCGCTGCTGTCGCTCGCCGTGGCGCTGTCCCCGGGACGGTACGAGCTGAGGAGGTTCGTCGCGTTGTGCCTGATGCCGGCCGGCCTGGCGTGGCTCGGCCTGCTGGCCCTCACCTGCGCCCTGCACCGCCGCCGGCTCCGGGGGTTTGCCACGGTCGCCGCGGCGCTCTGGCTCCTCACGACGGTCGCCGGCAACGCCTGGGTCGGCAGCGCGTTGATCGCCCGGCTGCAGCGCCCGTACGCGCGGATCGACCCTCTCGCCCAGGGTTCGTTCGACGCCGTGGCCGTGCTCGGCGGCGGCGTCGAGGTCCGGAACGACGGCCGCCCCGACCTCACCGCCGCGGGCGAGCGGGTCGTCTTGGGTGCGCTCCTCTGGCGGGCCGGGCGGACGCAGTGTCTGGTGGCGTCAGGTCCGTATGAGCCGATCGCGGGCGGAGGCGTGACCAGCAACGCCGCGGCGACCGCCGTCCTCTGGGAACAGCTCGGCGTGCCGGCGCCTGGCATCGTGCTGCTCGAGGGCCCGCGCACGACCACCGACGAGATCGCGGCGCTCGCACGGCTCGCCGCCGAGCGCGGCTGGCGCAGGGTGGGCCTGGTCACCTCCGCGTGGCACATGCGCCGGGCGATGGGCCTGTGCGCCGGGCGCGGCCTCGAGGTCACGCCGCTTCCGGCCGACCTGCTGACTGCGCCGGGGCCGGAGCTCCGCTGGGTGGTGCCCCAGGAGGTGGGGTTCTGGCGGGTGCAACACGCCTGCTGGGAGATGCTCGGGAGCCTCGCGGGCCGGTGAGCGAGCGCCGCGAGGCGGCGCCGGCGGTCCTCGCTCGTTCATGCGCGGTGGACGTGTTCCCTGGATGGTGACCGTGGACGGAAAGACCCGAAATGAGGCGCCGATCACCCCGCCGGGCCCGCCGGCGGCGGTTTCGCCCGTCTGGCTGGTCGCGGCGCTGGTACTGGCGGCGGTCGTCCTGGGCGTGGTGCTGGCCCGTCTCCGCCCCCCGGCGCCCCTCCCTGCCGATGCCCCCCCGGGCGCGTTCTCCGCCGCCCGGGCCGCTGTCGTCTTGCGTGAGCTCGCCGGGGACGGCGCGCCCCACCCGGTGGGCTCCGCGGCCCACGCCGGCGTGCAAGCGCGCCTCGTCGCCAGGCTGGAAGCGCTCGGGCTCCCCGTCGCGGTGCGCGCGGCGTTCGTCTGCTCCGGCGCCGCTCCCGTCTGTGGCACGGTCGAGAACGTGATCGCGAGGCTGCCCGGCGGTCCGGGCACGCGCGCGGTCATGCTCGTGGCCCACTACGACTCGGTCGGGGCCGGGGGCGGGATCGCCGACGACCTGGCAAGCGTCGCAGCGCTCGTCGAGGTGGCCCGCGCCCTCAAGACCGGCCCGCCCGGGGCCAACCCGGTCGTTCTCCTGATCGACGACGGCGAGGAGGCCGGCCTGCTCGGCGCCGAGGCGTTCGTCGCCGACGACCCCCTGGCCCGGGACGTCGGGGCGGTCGTCAACCTCGAGGCCCGCGGCACCGGCGGCCTGAGCATCATGTTCGAGACCAGCGAC
This sequence comes from uncultured Acidobacteriota bacterium, assembly GCA_963747245.1. Classification (GTDB taxonomy): domain Bacteria; phylum Acidobacteriota; class Thermoanaerobaculia; order Thermoanaerobaculales; family Thermoanaerobaculaceae; genus RBG-13-68-16. The sequence continues at coordinate 59,775 of CAVVEO010000005.1, read as the reverse complement.
GAGAACGCGTGGCTGATGGACGCCTACGCGCGAGCGGTGCCGCGGCCGGCCGCCCTCTCGCTCACCTACGAGGCGTACAAGCGGCTTCCCAACGACACCGACCTCACGGTCTTCAAGCGCGCCGGAATGGCGGGGATGAACTTCGCCTTCATCGACGAGGTCTCGCGCTACCACACGCCGCTGGACGACCTCGGCCACCTCGACCTCGGCAGCCTCCAACACCAGGGGGAGAGCGTGCTGGCCGTCGCGCGCACGCTGGCGGGCGCCGACCTGGCGCACCCCCGGCCCGGGCGATCCTGCTATCAGGACCTGCTCGGCTTCGCTTTGCTCCGGTGGCCGGCCCGGCTCACCGCGCCACTTGCGGCGGGAGCGGCCGCGCTGCAGCTGCTCACTGTGTTGGTCGCGGTGCGCAGGCGAAGGACCACGGCCGCCGCGACGGTGTGGGGGCTTGGCGGATTCGCCGGGATCGTCCTCGCGGCTGCCGGCGCGGGCCTCCTCCTGACGCGGCTCGTCGAGGCGATCGCGGGAACTGTCGATCCCTGGCTCGCCCATCCGCTCCCGGCGCAGCTCTCGCTCTGGGCGGGGGCGCTGGCGGCCGGCGGCGCGGTCGCGAGCCTGGCGGCGCGCCGCGCGGGTTTCCGCGGGCTGCTGGCCGGGACGTGGCTGGCGTGGAGCGGGCTCGCGGTCGGCGTTGCGACTCTCGCACCTGGCGCCGCCACGATGTTCGTGATCCCGACCGCCGCGGCGGCCGTCCTGCTCGCTGCCGCCGAGCGTTCCCGCTCGGCCGCATCCGGCGGCGCGCCCGCGGCTGCGGCCGCGGCGCTCGTCCCGATCGCGGCCGTGGCGTGGCTGCCGCTGGCCTTCCTCCTCGAGTCCACGTTCGGACTCGCGCGGGGCCTCGCCGTCACCGTGCCGCTCGCGATGACGATCACCACAGCGGCGCCGCTGCTCGCGCTGGGGCCACGGTGGCGCCGGGCGCGGGCGCGGGTGCTCGGCGCCACGGCTTGCGTGGCGGTTCTGGCGGCAGTAGCGGCCTGCTTCGTGCCGAAGTACTCGGCCCAGCGGCCGCAACACCTCAGCGTCGCCTACGCCGAGGACCACGACACCGGTGTCTGTAGCTGGGTTGCGGGCGGCCGTGGGGACAGCCTTCCGGCCGGCCTGCGGGCGGCCGCGGGGTTCGCCGCCGAGGCCGTCCTGCCCTACCCGTGGTCGGACGAGAGGCAGTTCGTGGCGCCGGCGCCGGCGGCAGGCCTGGCGGCCCCCGAGTTGACGGTCGTCAGGACGGATCCGGCTGCCGGCGGGCGATCCGTCGCCGCGACGCTGCGCTCGGAGCGCGGCGCGCCCAACCTCGCGCTGTTCGTGCCGGCCGACGCGCCCCTTACCGCCATGACTGCGGGCGGCAGGCCGGTCGCGCTCGGCCCCGCCGGCCGCGGGCGCGGCCGCTACAGCCGCGTCGCGTTCGTGGCGGTGCCGGCCGCCGGCGTGGACGTCAGGCTCGTCTTTACCGGCGAGTTGCCGGTCGAAGTGCTGGTCGTGGACCAGTCGTCGGGCTTGCCCCCGGTGGGCAAGGCGATCCTGGCGGCCCGGCCGGACAGCGCAGTGCCCATCGGCGCCGGCGACGTGACGCTCGTGCTGCGCCGCGCGCGGCTGTAGCCCGCCGCCGCCCCAACCGTCGCGCACCCGCCGGCGGCGAGGCTTGACAGGAGACGCAGCCAGGGATATAACTAACCCGTTGGTCTAACCGACCGGTTAGTCGAGGAGAACGATGAGGTCAACCCGAGTCGCGCAGCACAGCGCCGAGGTTCGGGCGCACATCCTCGAGGCCGCGGGCGAGGTCTTCGCCGAGCGCGGTTTCGGCGGCGCCGGTGTGGACGAGATCGCGCGCCGTGCCGGCGTCAACAAGGCGATGCTCTACTACCACGTCGGCGACAAGGCTGCCCTCTTCGGCGAGACCGTCACCGCCAACCTCGGCCGGATCCGCGCGGCCGTGGCGGCGGCCGTCGCCGCCCACACCGCCCCGCGCGAGCGCTTCAAGGCGATCCCGCGGGCGTTCGTGGCGACGGTGCGCGAGCACCCCTACCTCCCCCAGCTCATGCTGCGCGAGATCGCGGCCGGCGGTCCGAACCTGCCGGCGGCGGCGCTCGCCGAGATGGCGGAGGTCATGCGGCTCACCGCCGCCACCCTCGACGACGGCGCCCGGCGCCGGGCCTTCCGCCGTGTGGACCCGTTCGTCACCCACCTCATGCTGGTCGGCGCGCTCATGTTCATGGCGAACTCCGTGAGGCTGAAGGACCGCTTCGCGAACAAGCTTCCGATCCCGGCCGCCGCGGCCGGCGGCCTCGAGTCCCTCTCGGACACGATGGTCGCCATCGCCCTCGACGGGATCGCGGTGAAGAGAGCCTGAGGAGGCCGCAATGCGCAACGCACTCGCCCCCGTTGTCCTGACGCTCGCCGCCGCCGCGGCGCTGGCCGGCTGCGGCGCCGGGGCCGACCGCGGCGTCATCCACGCCTCCGGCCACATCGAGGCCACCGAAGTCCGTCTCGGCGCCAAGGTCGGCGGAAGGCTTCTCGTCCTGCCGTTCTGGGAAGGCGACTCGGTCAAGGCCGGCGTGGTGATCGCGCAGCTCGACACCACCGACGCGACGAACGACCTCGCCCGCGCCAGCGGCGACTTCGATGCCGCGGACGCCCGCCTGCGCTTGCTCCTGGCCGGATCGCGCAAGGAGGACATCCAGAGCGCCCAGGCCGATCTGGCCGGCGCCGAGGCCGACCTCGCGGGCGCGGTCCTCGACCTCACCCGCCTGGAGGGTTTGGCGGACCGCGGCACCGCGACGCTCAAGGCCCGCGACGACGCACGCACGCGCAAGGAGATGCTCGCGAGCGCCGTGGCGGCCGGCCGCGCCCGGCTCGCCGAGCTCGTGGCCGGCCCCCGCGCCCAGGACATCGAGCAGGCCCGCGGCCAGCGGGCGGCCGCCGCGGCGGCGATCGCCGCCATCAAGCAGCACATCGCCGACGCCACGGTGACGGCGCCGCGCGACGGGGTGATCACCCAGCGCGCCGCCGAACCCGGCGAGGTTCTCGCCCCAGGGGCGCTGCTCTACGTGCTCACCGACATCGCCCACCCCTGGCTCAACGTCTACGTCGACGAGCCGTCGCTGTCGCGGATCCGCCTCGGGGACCCGGTGCGGGTTCGCGTGGACGGCCGGTCCGAGGAGTTCGCCGGCAAGGTCACCTTCCTCGCCGACGTCGCCGAGTTCACCCCGAAGAACGTGCAGACGCCGGAGGAGCGCGCCAAGCTGGTCTTCCGCATCAAGGTCGGCCTGGACAACGCCTCGGGGGTCTTCAAGCCCGGGATGCCGGCCGACGCCTACTTCGGCGGCCCGGCCAAGCCATGAGCGGGGCGAGCGTTCTCTCGGCCAGCGGCCTGGTCGTCCGCTACGGGCGCACCACGGCGGTCGCCGGCCTCGACCTCGCCGTCCGGCGCGGCGAGGTGGTCGGGCTGATCGGCCCGGACGGCGCCGGCAAGACCTCGACGCTGCGGGCGTTCGCCGGGCTCCTGCGCCCGACCCTGGGCGAGGTCCGCGTCCTCGGCGAGGACGCGTGGTCGCACCGCCGCGCCCTCCACCACCGCCTCGGTTACCTGGCGCAGCGCTTCGCGCTCTACGGCGACCTCACGGCGGACGAGAACGTCCGCTTCTTCGCCCTGCTGCTCGGCGTGGCCGGGTGGCGCCAGCGCCGCGACACCCTGCTCGACCGGGTCGGTCTGACGCCGTTCCGCGCCCGCCAGGCCGACCGCCTCTCCGGCGGCATGAAGCAGAAGCTCGCGCTCGCGTGCAGCCTGATGCACTCGCCGGAGGTGCTGCTGCTCGACGAACCGACCACGGGCGTGGACCCCGTCACCCGGCGCGAGTTCTGGCGCCTGCTCGCCGACCTGGTGGCCGAGGGGCTCACGCTGGTCCTCGCCACGCCCTATCTCGACGAGGCCGAGCGCTGCTCGCGGGTGGTGCTCATGCACGAGGGGCGTGTGCTCGCCGACGCCGCGCCGCGCGAGATCCCGAAGTTGCTCCCGGGCGCGATCGTCGAGGTCGCGGCGGAGCCCCGCACGGTGGTCGCCGCTGCGCTCGCCGGTCTCGAGGGGGTCGTGGACGTGCGGCCGTTCGCGGCCCGCTTCCACGTCAGGGTCAGGGCGATCGCAGGGGCCGAGGAGGCGATCCGCGGCGCGCTCGAGCGCGCCGGGGCGGCCGTCGGGGAGGTGCGCGTCATCCCGACCACACTGGAGGACGCCTTCCTCCACCTGACCAGGACCACCGCCGCCAGGGAGGCCGCATGAGAGGACAGCCGAGAGCCCACAGCCGGACCGTGCCAGCTCCCCAACCCGCTCCGGCGCACGCGGCACGGCGCCTTGTCGCCGCCGCCGCGCTGCTGCTCGCGGCCGCCGCCCCCGCCGGCGCCGAAACGCTCCGCCTGACCGCCGAAACCGCGGCCGCGCGGGCCGTCGCCGTCTCGCCCGTCGCCGCCGCGGCCGGCGAGCGGCTCACTGCCGCCCAGGAGGCGACGAGGGCCGCGGACGCCGCCGCCCTGCCCCAGGTCACGGCCACCGCGGCGCTGGCCCGGCTCAGCTCGGTTCCCGAGTTCCGGCTGCCGTTCGCGGCGCCCGGCCAGCCGGCCCTCGTACTCGTCCCTGACATCACCACCACGTACGGCGCCGGCGTGCGGGTCGCCGAGCCGCTCTACGCCGGCGGCGCGATCGCCGCGCGGCGCCTCGCCAGCCGCCACGACGGCGAGGCGTCGGCCGCCGCGCGCTCGCAGACCGCCGCCGACCTCCGCCTGGCGGCGCGGGAGGCGTACTGGGTTGCCGTGCGCGCCGCGGCCGCCATCGACGCCGCCGCCGCGCAGGAACAGCGCGCCCAGCGCCTGCTCGGCGACACCTCGGCGCTGCTCGACGCGGGGATGGCCGTCAAGGCCGACGTCCTCGCGGCGCGGGAGCGTCTCGCCAGCGCACGCGTCGGCCGGATCACGGCCGAGGCCGCCGCCGCCAACGCCCTCGCCCAGCTCCGCTCGCTCCTGCAGATCGATCCCGGCGTCACGGTCGAGCTCGGGGACTCGCTCGCGGGCGCGCTGCCCGACGCGCCGCCCCCGCTCGAGGAGCTTCGCCGGCGCGCTCTCGCCGCCCGGCCCGAGCTGGCCGCGGCGTCGGCGCAGATCGCCGCCGCCACGGCGCGGGAGCAACTCGCGCGGGCACCGGCGCGGCCCGCCCTCGCGGCGCTCGCGCAATGGGACTACGACCGTCCCAACCAGCGCTACTTCCCGCAACAAGACCAGTGGAAGGAGTCATGGAGCGTAGGCGTGGCCGCGAGCTGGACGCTGTTCGACGGCGGCAAGTCGCGCGCCGACACGGCGGCGTCGCAGGCCGGCCAACGCGCCGCGGCCCGGGAGCGCGACGAGCTGACCCGGCGGATCGCCCTCGAGGTGGAGATGGGGCGCCGCAACCTCGAGAGCGCCCTCGCCTCCGTCAGCGCGGCCGACGACGCGCGCGCCGCCGCCCGCGAGCGCGAGACCGCGGCGCGCGAGCGCCACGCGGCCGGGCTCGCGGCGATGGCCGAGATCCTCGACGCCGAGGCGCAGCTTGCCGGCGCCGAGCAGCAACAGATCGACGTCCGGGCGGCGGCCTGGCTCGCCGACGCCGCGCTCGCCAGGGCGGTGGGCCGTTGAGCCAGGCGGACCCGCCGGTCGTCGTCGCCCGCGACATCTCCAAGAGCTTCGGGCCGTTCGTGGCCGTGGACCGGGTGTCGTTCGCGGTCGAGCACGGCGAGATCTTCGGTTTCCTCGGCTCCAACGGCGCCGGCAAGACCACGACCATCCGCATGCTCTGCGGCCTCCTCGCCCCCTCCGCGGGCGCCGCCACCGTCCTCGGCTTCGACGTCGCCCGCGAGGCGGGCGAGATCAAGCGCCGCATCGGCTACATGTCGCAACGGTTCTCGCTCTACTTCGACCTTACCGTGGAGGAGAACCTCCGCTTCTGGGCCGGCACCTACGGGCTGTTCGGCCGCCGCCTCGCGGACAGGCTGGGGTGGGCGATCGCCGCCGCCGAGCTCGCCGGCGAGCGGCGCGCCCTCGTGCGGGAGCTCCCAGGGGGGTTCCGCCAGCGTCTCGCGCTCGTCGCCGCCCTCATGCACGAGCCGCCGATCGTGTTCCTCGACGAGCCGACCGGCGGAGTGGACCCCGAGGCGCGCCGCCGCTTCTGGGACCTCATCGACGCGTTGGCCGGGTCCGGCACGACGGTGTTCGTCACCACGCACTCGATGGACGAGGCGGAGCGCTGCCACCGCGTCGCCCTCATGCACGCCGGCAGGCTGCTCGCGCTCGACAGCGTGCCGGCGCTCAAGCGCGTCTTTCCGGACGGGACCGTCGTCGAGGTGGCCTGCTCGCGGCCCGCCCAGGCGGTCGCGGCCATCGAGAGGCTCCCCGGGGTCGAGGAGGTCGCGCTCTTCGGCGAGCGCCTCCGCGTCGTGCTCGCCTCGCCGACGGACAGCGCCGGCCTCGCCGCGCGCGTCCGCGAGGCGGGCTGCGCGGACGCGGTCATAGCCCCCGTCGAGCCGTCGCTCGAGGACGTCTTTATCCATGTGATCGCCGCGGCGGAAGGTGCGGCCGCGCGATGATCCGCCGCACCCTCGCGATCGCCGTGAAGGAGCTGCTCCAGCTCAGGCGCGATCCGCGCACGGCGTTGACCCTGCTGGCCATGCCGCTCCTGCTCCTCTTCATCTACGGGTACGCCCTCTCCTTCGACGTCCAGCACATCCGCCTGGCGATCGTGGACGAGGACGGCAGCCGCGCGTCGAGGGACGTGGCCCAGGCGTTCCTGCGCAGCGGCTACTTCGACCTGGTGGCGCACGGGAGCGACGTCCGCGCGCTCGACGCCCTCCTCGACTCCGGCGCGGCGCAGGCCGCCCTCGTCGTCCCCGCCAGGTACGGGGACGACCTCGCGGCCCGCCGGCCGGCGAAGCTGCAGTTCGTGCTCGACGGCTCGGACTCCCAGACCGCGAACACCATCCTCGGCTACGCGCGCCAGACCGTGGCTTCGGTCTCGCCGGTCGTGCGCGGCGGCGCCGGCGAGGGCGCCGTCGCCGGCGTCCCGCTCGTCTGGTACAACCCCGACCTGACCTCCGCCCGCTTCCTCGTCCCCGGCCTGCTCGCGTTCATCATGATGGTCACCGCCGTGATCGCCACCGCCCTCGCCGTCGTGCGCGAGAAGGAACGCGGCACGATGGAATCGCTGCGGGCGACGCCCCTGGTCGCCATCGAGCTCCTCGCGGGCAAGACGCTCCCCTACCTGGTCGTCTCGTTCGCGGCGGCCTCCGGCTCGCTCCTGCTCGCCCACCTGCTGTTCGCCGTTCCGGTCCGGGGATCCCTGTTCTGGCTCGCGTTCGTGATGCTCGTCTTCCTCGCCGTCAGCCTCAGCTGGGGGATCCTCATCTCGACCCTGGCCGACACGCAGCAGGTGGCGTTCCAGCTCGGGCTGCTCTCCTCGATGCTGCCGACGCTGCTGCTGTCCGGCTTCATCTTCCCCATCTCCTCGATGCCGGCGGCGCTGCGCCTCGTCACGCACATCGTGCCCGCGCGCTATTTCCTGGTAGCGCTGCGCGAGATCCTGCTCAAGGGCGCCGGTCCCGAGGTCTGGTGGAGCCAGGTCGTCGGGCTCCTCGTCTACGGCGCGGTCGTGCTCGGCCTGGCGACGTTCCGCACGGTCAGGAGCCTGTGATGGAAGGCACGGCACCGGGCACCGGGCACCGGGCACCGGACGCGGACGGAAGCCGCCGCACGGGTCGTGGAGGAGGCCGGATCCGGGCCACCGTCCGGACGCTGGGGAACATCCTGGTGAAGGAACTGCTGCAGCTCAGGCGGGACCCGAAGATCCTCCCGATCCTGTTCATCGCGCCGGTGATGCAGCTCATCATCCTGGGGTACGCCGCCACCACCGACGTCCGCCGGGTCGAGTTGGCGGTGTGCGACCTCGACCGCACGGCTGCGAGCCGCATGCTGGTCGACGGCTTCGCGAAGTCCACGTACTTCAAGGTCACGGGGGTGGTGGACTCGCAGCCCGGCCTCGACCCGCTCCTCCAATCGGGCGCGGCGCGGGTCGCCCTGACGATCCCGGCCGGTTTCGCCGCCGAGCGCGCCGCCGGGCGGCCGGGCCAGGTCCAGCTCCTGGCCGACGGCTCGGACGCGATGACCGGCACGCTCGGCCTGGCCTACGCCACCGGCGTGCTGCAGGACGCGTCGGCCGCCGCCGGCGTCCGTCCTCTCGTCGAGCTGCAGCCCGTCGTGCTCTACAACCCCGACCTCGTCAGCCGCGACTACATGGTCCCCGCCACGCTCTCGATGATCATCATGGTGATGACGATGATGCTGACGGCGATGGCGCTGGTGCGGGAGACCGAGCTGGGCACGATGGAGCAGCTGCTCGTGACGCCCCTCGCGCCCGGCCACCTGATCGTCGGCAAGCTGATCCCGTTCGCCCTCGTCGGCTTCGTCGAGGTGCTCACCGCCCTCCCGGTGGTCCTGTTCGTGTTCCACGTGCCGCTGCGCGGCTCGTTCTTCACGCTGCTCGCGCTGACGCTACCGTTCATGCTCTGCACGCTCGGCCTCGGCCTCTTCATCTCGACCATGGCGCAGACCCAGCAGCAGGCGATGATGCTGACGGCGTTCGTCTTCATCCTTCCGCAGATGCTCCTCTCCGGCTTCGCGTTCCCGATCCAGAACATGCCTCGGATCTTCCAGCTCGTCACCTACCTCATCCCCCTCCGCTACTACCTCGTGATCCTGCGCGGCGTCTTCCTCAAGGGCATCGGGTTCGCGGTGCTGTGGCCCGAGGGGCTCGTCCTCCTGGCGATGGGCGTGGCGATCCTCGGCCTCGCCCGCCTGCGCTTCCGCCGCCGGCTCGGATGACGGCCCCACGCGGTTGCCCTTTCGAACTGGGGGATAATCGCGTCAGCCATGAACCGGCTCGGAGGTCACGGTGACGGTGGTACTCGCGGGTGACGTCGGCGGAACCAAGACGCTGCTCGCCTTGGCGGAACTCGACGGGACGGGAGTGAAACTTCTCGAGGAGGAGCGCTTCCCGAGCCCCGAGTACGCGGGCCTCGCGGAGATCGTGGCCGAGTTCCTGGCGCGGGTGCGGACGCCGGTCGCGGCGGCGTGCTTCGGCGTCCCCGGCGCCGTGCTCGACGGCTCCTGCACCACGCCGAACCTGCCGTGGGTCCTGACGGAGCGCGAGCTGGCGGCGGCCACCGGCGTGCCCGCGGTGCGCCTGATCAACGATTTCGCGGCGGCCGCCGTGGGGGTGCTGGCGGCGCCGTCCGCGGGCCTCGCGACCTTGCAGCACGGCACGCCGGCGGCGCACGGGACCATGGCGGTGCTCGGCGCCGGCACCGGCCTCGGCCAGGCGCTGCTCCTCTGGGACGGGCGCCGCTACCGCGTCCATCCGACGGAGGGCGGGCACGGCGGTTTCGCACCGGAGGGCGAGCTGCAGCGCGAGCTGCTCGCCTGGCTCGAGGCGAGCTTCGACACGGTGTCGGTCGAGCGGGTCGTGTCGGGGCCCGGCCTGGCGCGCATCTACGAGTTCCTCGTCGGGCGTGGCGTGCCGACGTCCGCCGAGGTCGCCCGAAGCGTGGAACAGGAGGACCCCGGCGCCGTCATCGCCGCCCACGCGCTCGCCCGCACCGACCCCGCCTGCGAGCAGGCCCTCGACCTCTTCGCCGCGGCGTTCGGCGCCGAGGCCGGCAACCTCGCCCTGCGCTCGCTCGCGACCGGCGGCGTCTACGTGGCCGGCGGGATCGCCCCCAAGATCCTGCCGAAGCTGCAGGACGGGGCGTTCCTGGAGGCGTTCAGGCGCAAGGGGAGGATGAGCGATTTCGTGCGCACGATCCCGGTGGCCGTGGTGCTCGAAGAGAGGACGGGGCTGCTCGGGGCCGCGCTCGAAGCCGCGGGGGTCGGGGACCCTTCTCTGACCTGACGGCGGGGCCGCATACACAACTCAGACAAATGACGGTACACTTCACCCGGTCGTATTGGGGGAGGCACCGCTGTGACCGGACAACACACCCGACCGTCCCTGTATCGAAACCCGCTGAGTTACTTCGGCGGGCTGGTGGCGATCGGCAGCGCGCTGCTGATCGTCTTCTCGCTCGTGCTGACGTTCGCCATGAAGCAGGGCAGCCCGTACTTCGGCATCGTGACCTACCTGGTGTTCCCCGTCTTCCTGGCGCTCGGCGGAGTGATCTTCCTCCTCGGCATGCACCGCGAGAGCGTGCGCCGCAGGCGGCTCGGCGCCGGCGCGCCGCCGCCCTACCCCTCGGTGGACCTCAACGACCCCGCGCAGCGCAAGCGCTTCGCCTACGCCCTCTTCGCCGGCTTCTTCTTCCTCATCCTGCTGGCGTTCGTGTCGTACCACGCCTTCATCTTCACCGAGTCGGTCACGTTCTGCGGCCGCGTCTGCCACACCGTGATGGAACCGGAGTACACCGCCTACCTCGCCTCCCCCCACGCCCGCGTCCGCTGCGTGGATTGCCACGTCGGCGCCGGCGCGTCGTGGTACGTCAAGTCGAAGCTCTCCGGCGCCCGCCAGGTGCTCGCCGTCCTGTTCCACACCTACCCCACCCCGATCCCGGTCCCGGTCAAGAACCTGCGGCCGGCCCGCGAGACCTGCGAGGAGTGCCACTGGCCGCAAAAATTCTACGGCGCGCAGCTCATCCAGAACCCCCACTTCGGCTACGACGAGGCGAACACCCCCGAGCAGATCTCCCTGCTCGTGAAGACCGGCGGCGGCAGCGCCAAGCTCGGGCAGAACGCCGGGATCCACTGGCACATGATCATCGAGAACAAGGTGGAGTACGTCGCTCTCGACGAGCAGCTCGAGGAGATCCCCTGGGTCGAGGCGACCGGGCCCGACGGCAAGCGCCGCGAGTACATGAGCACCGACGCCAAGCTCTCCCCCGAGCAGCTCGCGAAGATGAAGCGGCACGTCATGGACTGCATGGACTGCCACAACCGGCCGACACACATCTTCCAGACGCCGGACGGGGCGGTCGACCGCGCCCTGGCGTCCGGCCAGATTCCCCGCAACCTGCCGTGGTTCAAGAAGGTCGCCGTGGACGCGCTGGTCCGCCCCTACCCAAGCCGCGAGGCCGCCGACGCGGGCCTGCGGACCGAGATCCTCGGCTACTACGAGAAGAACTACCCGGCGGTGAGCAGCGGCCGCAAGGGCGACCTCGAGTCCGCCGTGCAGCACGTCGTCGACATCTACGACCGCAGCGTCTTCCCGGCGATGAAGGTGAACTGGACCACGTACGCCTCCAACATCGGGCACCGCAACTGGCCCGGCTGCTTCCGCTGTCACGACGGCAAGCACGTCACCGCGGACGGCAAGGTGCTCACGCGGAACTGCACCGCGTGCCACACGATGCCGCAGCGTGGGCCGCTGACGCCGATCGGAACCTCGCTGCCGGCGAGCACCGAGAACTGGCACCCCTGGGAGCTCAAGGGCAAGCACGCGGTGATCCTCTGCAACCGCTGCCACGCCGCCGGCTTCAGGGCGCCGTCCGGGTGCGCCGAGTGCCACAAGCTCGACACCAAGGCGCCGATGATGGACGGGGGCTGCGACAGCTGCCACGCCAAGGAGCAGGAGGTCAAGCCGCTCAACGACTGCAAGGGGTGCCACGACACGCTCCCCGGCCTGCACAACAAGGGCGGCCACCCCGACGCCGCGTGCACCGACTGCCACAAGCCGCACGTCTGGAAGGTGAGCGGCCGCGACACCTGCCTCGCGTGCCACGACGACAAGGCCAACCACCACAAGGACGGCGGCGCCTGCGCCTCGTGCCACGACTTCAAGACGGACTCGGGCGGCGGCGCGCCGGCCAAACCGGCGACTGCGGCTGCGCATGGCGCGTGAGGCCCGGCCTGGGTCCGGCGGCCGCAGAGGCGCCGGCTGGACGCGCGCCGAGCGGAAGGCCCTCGCGGGGCTGAACAGCCCGGTCGCGGTCCAGGCCTTCCTCGACGCCGTCGAGTACGGCGCCGACCCTTTCTACCGCTCGCCCCGCAGCATCCTCCGGGACGGACGCGCCCAGTGCTTCGACGGCGCGGTGTTCGCGGCCGCCGCGCTGCGCCGCCTCGGGGACCGGCCGAGGATCGTGGACATGCGCGCCGTCAACGACGACGACCACGTGGTCGCGGTCTTCCGGCGCGGCGCCGGCGTCGGCGCCGTCGCCAAGTCGAACTTCGTCGGGCTGCGCTACCGCGAGCCGGTCTTCCGCACCCTGCGCGAGCTGATGCTCTCGTATTTCGAGGACTTCTACAACGTGGCGCGCGAGAAGACGCTGCGCGCGTACTCCGTGCCGCTCGACCTCGCGGCGTTCGATCACCTCGCGTGGGAGACGGAGGACGCGGCACTCGAGGTCATCGCGCTGCGACTCGACTCGGCCCGCCATTTCCAGGCGCTCACGCCGCGGCAGGCGAAGGGCCTCGCGCCGGTGGACGAGCGGCGGTACGTCAGCGGGCTGTTCGGGTCCAACCCCGACGGCCTCTACAAGCCGAAGGCGTAGGCGCGCCTCACCGCCCGGGGAGCTGAAACGTCCCGTCGAGGCGCGCGACCATCTCGTCGTACTTTCGGTCCAGCGCCTCGACCGCGGCCGCGAGTTCGGCGTCCGAGAGCTCGCCGCGCTCGTGCCGGGCTACCAGGAGCGCCCGCTGGTCTTCGTGCCAGCGTTCCGCGTCGAAGTTGTACGTCACTGCCACCTCGTAGACCGCGACACCAACTCGTACGCGAAGTCGGGAGGTGTGACAGCGAAAGGGTGCCCACCCATCGCATCAGCAGGGTAGCAGAATACCAGGCCAGTGGCCGGGGGACCCGTTGCCGGTCCCTCGTGTGCTGCTATCCTCAACCCCGTGACGAACAATGGAGGCAGGCCCCCAACCCTGCTCGCCGGTGTGCGCCACTGGTTCAGGCAATTTCGGCAGGACCTGGCAGTCGCAAGAGCCCGGGCCTATCTCAAGCAAGGAGACAAACACTCGGAGGCGGCTCGGAACTCCAAGACCACGGAAGCTGACCATCTGTTCGCACTTGCCGGCGTCAAGTACGCCGCCGCCGTCGCTGCCATGCCCGACCTGAGCGAGGCCCTTTACAACTGGGGCAACGCGCTGGTGGACCACGGAAGGACCAAGTCCGGCCAGGAGGCCGCGCGGCTCTTCGCCATGGCTGGCGAGAGGTACGCCGCCGCTCTCAGCATCAAACCCGGGGAGCCAGAGGCGCTGAACAACTGGGGCATCGCGCTGGCCGAACAGGCCGGGTTTGCGACGGGCGCCGAGGCGGACCACCTTCTGGCGCTCGCCGGCGAAAAGTTCGCCGCGGCCCTCGCACTCAATCCCGAAATGAATAGGGCCCTGAAGAACTGGGGCCTTGCGTCGTCCGACCTAGCGAAGATTCGGACCGGCGAGCAGGCTGATGCGTTCTTCGCTTTGGCCAGCGAGAAATTCGCGGCGGCCCTCGCGATCGAGAGGGACGACGACGCCATATTCGGCTGGGGCAATGCGCTCGCCGACCAAGCCAGCACCAAGACGGGCGTGGAAGCCGAGCGCCTGTACGTCTTGGCGGGCGAAAAGTACGCTGAAGCCCTTGCCATCAACCCGTGCGCGCCTCAGGTGCTCAACAACCTGGGTTCTACCCTATCCGCCCGGGCCGGCGTTGCAACCGGTGAAGACTCCGACCGGCTCTTCCTCCTCGCCGGCGAGAGGTTCGCCGCCGCACTCGCGATCGAGCCAGGTTATAGCAAGGCGCTGTGCAACTGGGGATGGGCACTCGGGAACCAAGCTAGAACCAAGGCGGCCGAAGAAGCCGATCGCCTGTTCAACCTCGCCGGCGAGAAGTTCGCGTTAGCCTCGACAAATGAGCCGGATGACAACGATGCGCTTCGCAGGTGGGGCTGGACGCTTTTCCGCCACGGCGAGTGCACAACCGGCGCGGAGGCCGATCGACTTTTCGCCCTGGCCTGCGAGAAGCTGACCGCGGTCCTCGATAAAGAACCCGACGACCACTGGACACTCGAAAACCTGGGGTGTGTTCTCCTGTGCCGGGCCAGGACGATGGCGAGTGCTGAGGCAGAACGCCTCCTTGAGACCGCCGAGGAAAGTCTCCTGAGGGCCAACTCTCTTGCTCCTGGCGTCGCGGACTACGACCTCGCTTGCCTGAGCGCGATGCGCGGGGATGAATCCTCGGCTCGAAAGTGGCTCCAGGCTTCGCTCGAGCATGAAACGCTGCCGCCAAAGACGAAGGTGATGGACGATCCGGACCTCGAGTCCGTCCGCGATCGTGAGTGGTTCCGTGCATTTGCGGAGCTGTTGCTTTAGATCACCGCCATCGCCCAACGGCGCGACTGTCTGGTCGCTCTGAGCTCTGTAGCCCAAAGAAGACCCTGGAGCACATGAGGGTTGTAGTGCAAGCCCACTTTGGTAGCCCGAAAGAGCGATTCAGGCGCGCGGCCATCTCGTCTGACGACGGTCGAGCCGGTCGAGCACCCGCTTTAGCCCCTCTCGTTGGGCTCGCCGCACTCGCGCCGGGCTGCGAGGAGCGCCTTCTGGCTCTCGTACCAGCGGTTGCCGTCGAAGTTCTAGGTCATGATCGCAGACTTCCCGAACGACCCACTCCGGCATCCTGGCTTCGACTGGAAGAATCGAGCACCGGCTCTACCAGAACGACGCCAGGCCGACGCGCGCGAGGCGCCGGCGGAAGCCGGCGTCGAACGTCGCAACGGAGTCGAAGCCCCCGTCCTCGCAAATCGCGGTGAGCGCCGCATCCGCGAAGTCCGGGAGAACACCAGGCCATAGGTCGAAGACGCGGGGCCAAGGCAGCGCGTTCGACGTCCGCACTCCGGGCAACCCGAGCAGGTCCCGAAGTGTCGCGGCAGTCTCCTCGCGCGACACGCCATAAAGGTTCTTCAGGACGTAGACCAGCTCCGCGAGCACAAGCTGGGACAGGATGACCTCGATTCGCCCGGCCTGAGCCCCTTCGAACAGCGCCGCCGCTCTCGCCTGCTGGGAGGGGTTGCGGTCGGTGAGGAACGACGCGATCACGTTGGTGTCGACGACGACCCGTTTCACGTCCGCTCCGCTCCGCGCCGCTCCCGCGCGCTGCGGACATCGCGCACGGCCGATCCCTTGCCCGTCAGGATCGTCCCGCGGCGGCGGAGGAACGCCCGGTCAGGTACCACGATGCGGACGGTGTTCCCGACCAACTCCCACTCCAGGACGTCCCCTTCCCCGACCGCAAGGCGTTGGCGAACCTCCCGCGGCACCGTCGTCTGACCCTTGCTCGTGATGGTGGACTTCGGCATGCGCCCTCCTTACGGAACTGTACGATCAGTAAGGACACTCGTCAAGAGCCGCGTCCGTCGCGATGCTGCAGCTCTCCCTCCCGACGGAGGCCGCTCGATTGAGGAAACGAGCGCGCGACAATCTCCGAGGTGCGAAGGCCCAACGGCCTCAGAGCCCCGCGAGCAGCTCCCTCGTCTTCGCCACCGCCTCGCCGAGCGGCGTCGGGATCTTCACCCTGTCGCGGCGCAGCGAAATCTCGGCCTGGCCCTGCTCGACCCCCTTCTTGCCGATCACGACGCGCACCGGGAACCCGATCAGGTCGGCGTCGTTGAACTTCACGCCGGGCCGCTCGTCGCGGTCGTCGTAGAAGACCTCCACGCCCGCCGCGCCGAGCTCCGCGTAGAGCTTCTCGGCGGCGGCCCGGACCGCGGGGACGTCGGGGTTGAGGGCGATGAGCTCCACCTCGAACGGCGCCAGCGGCCGCGGCCAGACGATCCCCGCCTCGTCGTGGTTCTGCTCGACCGCCGCCGCAACGGTGCGGCCGACGCCCAGGCCGTAGCACCCCATGATCATCGGCTGCATGCCGCCCGTCTCGTCGAGGTAGTTGCACGCCATCGCCTTCGAGTACTTTGTGCCGAGCTTGAAGATGTGGCCCACCTCGATGCCGCGCTTGACGACGAGCGGCTTGCCGCAACGCGGGCACGGGTCGCCGGCCCGCGCCGCGCGGATGTCGGCCACGAGGTCCGCCTTGAAGTCGCGTCCGGGAACCACCCCGACCAGGTGGTAGTCGGCGCGGTTCGCGCCGGCGGCGGCGACGGCCATCCGCATCACCTCGGGGTCCGCGACCACGCGCACGCCCTTCAGGCCCAGCGGGCCGGAGAACCCCATCGCGCCGCCGCTGACCTGCTCCACCTTGGCCTCGGAGGCGAGCTGGAGGTGGGTCGCGCCGAGCGCGTTCTTGAGCTTGACCTCGTTGACCTCGTCGTCGCCGCGCACGAGGGCGACCGCGAACTCGGCGTCGCTCTCGACGATCATCGTCTTGATGAAGTGCGCCGGATCGAGGTGGAGGAACGCCGCGACGTCGGGGACCGAGGTCGCGCCGGGGGTGTGGACCTCCTCGGGCTTGGCGGGCGGCGTGCCCGGCCACGGGGGCGGCGGCGACAGGGCGCCGGTCGTCGCCTTCTCGACGTTGGCCCCGTAGCCGCACTCGCAGGCGGCGACGGCGTCCTCCCCGGTCGAGGCCAGGACCATGAACTCGTGCGACTCGCTGCCGCCGATGTTGCCGGTGTCGGCCTCGACCGCGGTGTACGACAGCCGGCAGCGGTCGAAGATGCGCCGGTAAGCGGCCTCCATCGCGCGGTACGTCTCGTCGAGGCTCTCCGCCGAGGCGTGGAACGAGTACGCGTCCTTCATCAGGAACTCGCGGCCGCGCATCAGGCCGAAGCGCGGGCGGATCTCGTCGCGAAACTTGGTCTGGATCTGGAAGACGTTGGCGGGCAGCTGCCGGTACGAGGTGATGCGCCGCCGCACCGCGTCGGTGATCACCTCCTCGTGCGTCGGGCCGAAGCAGAACTCGCGGTCGTGGCGGTCCTTGATCCGCAGCAGCTCCTTGCCGTAGTGCTGCCAGCGGCCCGACTCCTGCCACAGCTCGGCGGGCTGCACGCACGGCATCGAGCAGCTCGACCGAGCCCGCCGCGCCCATCTCCTCGCGCACGATGCGCGCGGTCTTCTCGAGCGAGCGCCACCCCAGCGGCAGGTAGGTGTAGATCCCCGCCGCCAGCTTGTCGATCATGCCGGCGCGCGCGAGCAGCTGGTGGGAGATGACCTCCGCGTCCGACGGGTTGTCCCGCAGCGTGAACAGGAAGTAACGGCTCCAACGCATGATCAGCCCTTCCGCCGGCCCCGCGCCTCGCGCGCGGCCAGCCACCCCACCCGTGCGAGGTGGGTCAGAACGTCCGTCTTGAGGTCGCGGGCCGCGCCCTGACGCGCCCGCTGCAGGACCTCGCGCGCCCTCTCGTCGTCGCCCATCTCGAGCAGCGCGAGGCCGAGCTGCGTCAGGATAGCCGGCGACGACGAGATCGCCACCGCCTGCTCGAGGTAGTCCACCGCGTCCGAGTACTCCTCGCGCGCCATGTGGATCCGGCCGAGCGCCGCGAGCGGGTAGGCGCGCAGCTCGCGGGGGATCAGCTCGAGCGACGCGTGCGCGAACTCCAACGCCCGCGCCGAGTCGCCGCCGCGCTCGATCTCGGTGAGCGCCAGCTCGTACGCCGCGATCCCGCGCTCGAGCGGCCCCGGGCCGCTCGCGAACAGCCGGCCGCCGAACCGCTCGACGACGGCGAACCGCTTCGCCGCCCGCATCGTCTCGAGCAGCGCCGTCCACGCGGCGAGCACCGGCGCGCCCCGGCCGCCGAGGCGCAGCAGGCGGTGGGCCGCCGCCAGCGCCTGGCGCGGGCGGCCCGCGGCGGCCGCGAGCAGGGCCAGCGAGGCGAGGATCGTCGGGTGGTCGGCCAGGCGCGCGGCGCGCTGGAGCTGGGCGAGCGCGCGCTCCACCTCGCCCGCCTCCGAGGCCTGCGACGCCTCCCGGACCAGCACCTCGGCCTCCGGCGGGAGCGGCGGCGCCCCTTCGGTGTCGCCCTCGACCAGGCGGACCGCCTCCTGGTATTGGAGCCGCTGCGGGTCCATCTCCTGCACGCGCCGGAAGCACTCGAGCGCCTTCCTGTGCCACTTGCGCTCGAGGTACGCGAGGCCGAGGTAGTAGATCGCGTCCTCGAACTCGCCGTCGAGAGCGACGGCGTGCTCGAACGCCGCCGCGGCCGTCCCGGCATGGCCGGCGTCGAGTTCGACCATGCCGAGGAGGAAGTACCCCTGCGGGATCTCCTCGCGCTCGAGCGCGGCCCGCAGGTGGCCGCGGGCGACGCCGCCGCGTCCGGCGGCCGCGTGCAGGGCGCCCAGCGAGAAGTGCGGAAGGAAGTTGTCCGGAGCGAGGGCCGCCGCGCGTTCGAGGTGCTCGATCGCCTCCGCCTCGCGGCGCGTGTCCGCCAGGATCGTGCCGAGGTAGATCCTGGTCTCGACGTCGTCGGGGTTCCAGCGCAGCACCTGGCGGAACGAGTTCTCGGCGGCGCCGAGGTCGCCGCGCTCGAACGCCAGCTCGCCCAGCAGCTCGGCGAGCTCGGGGTTGCGCGGGAAGCGGCGCAGCGCTTCCGCGAGGACCTCCGCGGCCCGCAGCGGCTGCCCGGCCAGCAGCGCGAGCTCCGCGCTCTGGACGGCGCGAGCGCAGGCCGAGGCCGCGCCCCCCCCGGCGGCGCGGGCGCGGGAGACGATCGCCTCGCGCCGCTGCCGCAGCCGGTCGAGCAGCTCCTCGCGCGCCATCTCGGTCGTCGCGGCCCGCTCCCAGGCGGCCATCACCTCGGTTTCGCGGACCACCTTGCGCCGGTCGAGCAGGTCGACCAGCGCCTGTACGCCGGAGTCGAGCAACGCGAGGCCGCGCTCGAGGTCGGCGACGCGCTCGTCCAGACGGGCGAGCACGCCCTGCACCCGCTTGGCCGTCTCCTCGCTCCCCGAGAGCCGCTCGAGCAGGTGCTCGTCGAACGCCTGCTTCTCGCTCTCGAGGCTGGCCTCTTCCTCCTCGAGCGTCTCCTCCGAGAACTCGCCGTTGGTTCCCGAGACGACGAGCAGGCGGGAGTTGCAGCGCCGGCAGGCCTCCCGCCCGTCGGGGTTCACGGCGCCGCACCACTGGCAGAGGACGGTCACGCCCGCCCCCAGGAACCGGGGTCCGGGGTCCGGGGTCCGGGGTCCGGAACGATAACCGCAGCTTCCGCTTCGCGGGGCCCGGTGTCAGGTGCCCGATGCCCGACTCCAAGCTCGCGGGCGGTCAACGGGACACCTGCCAGGGAGGGCGGCACGCGCATCGGACCTCAGTACGCGTAGAAGCCGCGGCCGGACTTGCGGCCGAGGCGGCCGGCGTCCACCATCTTGACCAGCAGCGGGCACGGCCGGTACTTGGTGTCGCCGAGCCCTTCGTGCAGCACCCGCATGATCGCGAGGCAGGTGTCGAGGCCGATCAGGTCGGCCAGCGCCAGCGGCCCCATCGGGTGGTTCATCCCGAGCTTCATCACGGTGTCCACGGCCTCCGCGGTCCCGACTCCTTCGTACACCGCGTAGACCGCCTCGTTGATCATCGGCATCAGCACCCGGTTGGCCACGAACCCGGGGTAGTCGTTGACCTCGACGGGGACCTTGCCGAGCCGCTTCGCGAGCGCCTCCACGGTGCGATAGGTCTCGTCGCTGGTCGCGAGGCCCCGGATCACCTCGACCAGCTGCATCATCGGCACCGGGTTCATGAAGTGCATGCCGATGAACTGCTCGGGGCGCGCGGTCACGCTCGCGAGCTTCGTGATCGAGATCGAGGAGGTGTTGGAGGCGAGGACGGCGCCGGGCGCCAGGAGCCGGTCGAGCTCCGCGAGAACGCCGGTCTTGACGTCGAGGTCCTCGACGACGGCCTCGACCCCGAACTCACACCCGGCGAGACCGGCCAGGCCGACCTCGACCCGGATCCGTCCCAGCGCCGCGGCCTTGGCCTCGGCGGTCACCGCACCCTTGGACACCTGGCGGTCGAGGTTGCGCGCGATCGTCGCCAACCCCTTTTCCACCAGCTCGCGGGACACGTCGGCCAGCACCACGTCGAAGCCCGCCAGCGCCGCCACGTGCGCGATTCCGCCCCCCATCTGCCCCGCGCCGACCACCCCGATCGTCCTGATCTCCATGACCAGCCCTCCCCTTGCAGAAACGGCAGGTTAGAAACGCGCCCGGAGCGTGTCAAGCAAGCGCCGCCGTCGCCCCGGGGTTCCTCGCCGCACACAAGAACGGCCGGCGCGAGGCCGGCCGGACCGTGGACCGCAAAACCGTACTATTCGCCGTCGTCGCCGATCGCCTCGACCGGGCACGACGCCTTGGCTTCCTCGCACTGGGCCGCTTCCTCGCCGTTCTCGGGCTGCTTGACCACGAACGAGTGGCCCTCGTCCTCGTTGGCCTGGAAGTTGTTGGGAGCGGTCGTGCGGCACACATCGCAATCGATGCAGCTGGAATCCACGTACCACTTGCCCGCCGCGTTGTCGGGAAGCCGATCGTCCTTGTTGGCCATGCGGAAACCCCCTCCTGTCCATGACGCCGTCCGGCGTCCGGACGGGCGTGAATACTACCACACGTTCGCCGGGCTCACTTCGACAGCAGCGTCGGAGGGCGCAGGTGGGTCGGCGCCGCGGGGACGGGCGACCGCGACAGGCCGAGGCCCGCCGCCACCGAGGCGCAGTTGCCGTTGAACACGCAGTCCCAGGGGAGCGCCTTGGTGAACGTCTGCTCGATGTAGACGGGGTCGTTGGTGGCGTTGTCGATGCGGGAGCAGTAGGCCATGAGCGCCGGCACCGGCGTCGCGGCGCCGGAGACGTACGCGTCCATGCTCACCGTCAGGGTGGCGCCCGTGATCGCGTCGGCCAGGGTCTTGCCGAACAGGTTGATGATCGCCTGGTCGTACTGATCGTGTTCGAGCGGATACAGCTGCAGCGCCTGCTGGCCGATCTGCGTGCCGTCGCTGGCGTTGAGCGTCAGCACGACGTCGAGGCTCGTGAGCGGGTCCGAGATGTTGACGAGGCCGATGGCGGTCCGGTACCTGGCGTCCTCCTCCAGGCCGTTGAAGACCGCGTGGTCGAGCCCGCGCGCCTTCTGGTTGATGTCGATGTAGTCGTTCCAGGGCAGGCCGGGGACGTTCTGGCCGTAGGTGAGCGGGTTGCCGCTCGCGTCGGTGCCGAGCGAGTAGTTGTTGCTGTTGACCACGATCAGCTTCGGGTTGCCCCCGGGAGGGGTCGTCTTCATCAGGGTGCCGGCCTCGTACGCGAACACGAGGAGCGCGCCCTTGGTGTCGGAAAGGCCGAAGTCCGTACCGATGACGTCGGTGATGTGCACGGAGGCGCCCGGAGCGATGTCCTCCAGCTTGGTGTCGATGTGGCCGAACCCGTCTTCCTTGCGGCCGCCAAGGTGGTTGGCGATGTTGTAGAACCAGCCCGAGTTGTCGTTGCCGCAGCACTGCAGCAGGACGATCTCGACGTCGACGGCGACCGTATCCACGTTCATGATATCGAGGTCCGTCTTCCAGTTCGAGTTGTTGAGGCCCGGGGTGCTCGCGGCGACCGGTACCACCACCAGGTCGGCCGCCCGGAACATGGCGAACGCGCCCGAGCTGACGAGCAGACCCAGCACGACGAGCAGCAACGTCCGACTCGACTTCATGCCCACCTCCGCGGGGAGTCTACACTCATTCCGGCGCCGGCACCGTGACGGTCGCCACCAGGCCGCCCCCCGGACGGTTGGCCAGGGCCAGGGTCCCGCCGTGGGCGATCACGATGCGGTCCGCGATCGCGAGCCCGAGACCGGTCCCGCCTTTCCTTCTGGTGAAGAACGCCTCGCGCACGCGCCCCAGCTCCGTCTTCACGATCCCCGGCCCGGTGTCCGTGACCTCGAACACCGCCCGGTCCCCTTCCCTGCGCGCCGAAAGCTCGACGCGCCGGATGGCGCAGCCGTCCATCGCCTGGACCGCGTTGAGCGCCAGGTTCATCAGGACCTGGCTGAGCTGGCCGCGGTCCCCCCACACCGGCGCGCCGCCGCCCCCGACCACGAGCTCGACTCCGAGCCGGTCGCAGGTCGGCGCCAGCAGCGCCGCGACGTCGTGGAGGAGGACGCCGGCGTCGAAAGCTTCGGGCGCGGGCGGCGACGGGCGCGCGTAGACCAGGAAGTCGTTGACCAGCCGCGACAGGCGCCCGACCTCGCGGCGCGCCATCCCCACGGTCTCGACCGGGGTCTGCCGGGCGCCGAGGTCCTCCTCCAGGAGCTCCAGGTTGATCGAGATCGCATTGAGCGGGTTGCGGATCTCGTGCGCGAGGTTGGCGGCGAGCGAGCCGAGCGCGGCCAGTTCCTCGTGCAGGCGGCGCCTGTCGTCGAGCTGGGCGTTGCGCTTGACGAGATGCCAGATGAAGACGACCGCGCCGATGAGCACGAGGAGCGAAGTCCCCCCGGCGAACGCCGTGTTGACGAGGAGCTTGCGGTGGAGGATCGCGATCCGCGCCGCGATCGCCGGCTTGGAGACGCTCAGGACCACGGTGCCCACCTCGTCCGGGCGGGCGCGGAACTGGTAGGTCTTCGTCTTCTCGGTCACCTTCACCGGCGAGATCGGCACCAGCAGCTCGAGGTTCCCCTCCGGGAAAGCCCCCCTTGACCCCCTCGGTGACGAACTCCGACTGCCAGACGAGCTTCCCCTGCTCGTTGAACACCTGCACCTTGTCGATCACCTGCTGCCTGGAGAGCGCCGCCGAGATCTGCGCCAGCGCTTCGCGCTGCGTCTCGACGGCCTTGTACAGGTTCCCCTGCCCCCGCAGCTGGCGCGCCAGCTCCTCCGCCTGCGCCTTCCCCGACAGGAGCACGTCCTCCATATAGGAGCGCGAGAGCTGCCCCATCATCAGGCGCGCGAACGAGAGCGAAGCTCACGATCGAGCAGGACCGCGAACACCGCCGCGACCGCGATGTACTGCCGCCTCAGCTTCCAGCCGCCCCAGCGCACGGGAGGCATTGTACTTCCCCGCATCCCCGGCCGCGCCGCGCCCCGCCGGTGGCCCGCGCGCCCGGCCCGGGCGATAATGGGCGGGGGTCCGAATGACCGCACGACGACGCACGCTCTCCGCACTCCTGGCCGCGGCCGCGCTGCTGGGGTCTCTCGCCTGCCGGCGGACGCCCGTCCCGACGGCCAAGGAGCCGGCCGGGGAAGGCCCCCAGCCCGGCGGTCAGGTCGTCGTCGCGGCGCTTGCCGACATCACCACGTTGAACGAGTACCAGTCGTCGGGCGATGCCGGCGAGGCCGAAGTCATCGACCTGCTGTTCCCGGCCCTGATGGTCGAGCAGCCCGACTACCAGCTCCACCCGCCGTCGTTCGCGCCGCGCCTGGCGACGTCGTGGGAGTTCTCCGCCGACAACCTCGACCTCACCTTCCACCTGCGCCCGGACGCGCGCTGGTCCGACGGGACCCCGATCACGGCGGACGACGTCCGCTTCACGTTCCTCGCCCAGAAGGACCCGCGCGTCGGCTCGGTCGGCATGGAGATCAAGGACTTCATCAAGGACGTGGAGGTCGTGGACCCGCACACCGTCCGCTTCCACTTCTCGCGCGTCTACCCGTACCAGCTCATGGACGCCAACGACGGCCACATCGTCCCCGCCCACGCCTGGGGGAAGGTCCCGTTCGACAAGTGGCGCACGACCGACTTCGAGAAGATGCTCGTGACCGGCGGGCCGTTCCGCCTCGCGGCCCACATCCCGCAGCAGACGATCGTCCTGCAGCGCGACCCGACCTACTGGAACGCCCCGCGGCCGTACCTCGACCGTCTCGTCTTCCGCATCCTCCCCGACATGGCCGGCCAGCTCGCGCAGCTGTTCGCCGGGGACGTCGACGTCGTGCCGTCCGTGGCGCCGCAGGAGGCCGCCCGCGTCGTTGCCGACCCCAACCTCCGCCTCGTCGAGTACCCGTCGCGGCTGTGGGGCCTCGTGGGGTGGAACAACCGGCGCCCGATGTTCGCCGACCGCCGCGTCCGCCGCGCCCTCTCCCTCGGGATCAACCGGAAGGCGCTCGTGGATACGGTGTTCCGCGGCCACGCCAAGCTCGCGACCGGGCCCGTCCTCTCCTCGATGTGGGCGTTCGACCGCTCGCTGCCCCAGCTCCCGTACGACCAGGCGCAGGCCGCGGCGCTGCTCGCGCAGGCCGGTTGGCGCGACAACAACGGCGACGGGATCCTCGATCGCGACGGCACACCGTTCGCGTTCGACCTCCTCTACCCGGCCGCCAACACGCTCCGGCGCGAGATGGCGTTGCTGATCCAGGCCGACCTCGCCCGGCTCGGCATCAAGGTGCGGCCGGTGCAGGTCGAGTTCACCTCGCTGATCTCGCGCGCGGAGGCGGGCGATTTCGACGCCGTCCTCTGGGCGTGGGAGGAGGCGACCAAGATCGACCTCACGAGCACCTGGAGCACGCCGTCCCCCGGCCAGGGAAGCAACAACTTCATCGGGTACTCCAACCCCGAGGTGGACCGCCTCATCGCCGTCGCGCGCGAAGAGCCCGACTACACGCGCGCCAAGGTCCTGCTCGACCGCATCCAGGAGGCGATCGTCGCGGACCAGCCCGTGACGTTCCTGTACGAGGCCAACCGCCTGGTCGCGATCAACCGCCGGATCGAGGGCGCCGACATCAACGCGGCCGGCGTGTTCTTCAACATCGACGACTGGTACTGGGCCCGGTGATGCTGCGCTGGGCGCTCCGCCGCATCGGGGCCGGAGTCGTCCTGGTCTGGCTCGTCGCCACCGTCACGTTCCTGCTCGTCAGCATGGCGCCCGGGGACGCGGCCAGCCGCCTCACCGACCCGCGCATCCCGCCCGCCGCCAGGGCGCGCTTCCGCCGCGACTTCGGCCTCGACCGGCCGCTGCCGGCGCGCTACGCGAGCTGGCTGGCGGCGGCCGTCACCGGCGACCTCGGCACGTCGTGGACGCAGCGGCGGCAGGTCACGGCGGTGCTCGCCCAGGCGCTGCCCAACACGCTCGATCCTCACCTCGCTCGGCTTGTTCCTCGAGCTCGCCGGCGGCATCGGGCTCGCGATCGTGCAGCTCCGCCGGCCGCACGGCGCCGGGGACCGCGCGATCACGCTCGCGACCCTCACGGCGTACGCGATGCCGACGTTCGGCGTGGCGCTGGCGCTCGTCGCGGTGTTCTCGTACCGCCTGCAGCTCCTGCCGCCGTCGCACATGCTCTCGCTCGACGGCGAGATGGCCCACGGCTGGCCGCGCCTTCTCGACCTCGCCCGCCACCTCGTGCTCCCGGTCGCCGCGATCGGCGTCACCGGCGTCGGCGCGGTCGCGCGCTACCTGCGCGGGTCGCTGCTCGACGAGCGCACCGAGCACTACGTGCTGGCGGCCCGCGCCCGCGGCTGCACGCCGCGCCAGGCGCTCGTCCGGCACGCGCTCCCGAACGCCCTGCTCCCGCTGATCACGATGACCGGGCATGTCGCTGCCGTTCCTGGTGTCGGGCTCGCTGGTCATCGAGGTCGTGTTCTCCTGGCCGGGGATGGGGCAGCTCATGTACAACGCCGCCCTCGGCCGCGACCTCCCGCTCCTCCTCGGCGGCACGATCGTCGCGACGGTGGCGGTGGTCGCCGGCAACCTCCTCGCCGACGCGGCGTACGCCCTCGCCGACCCGCGGGTGCGCATGTGAGCGCCGTGGCGGCCTTCGCCCGCTGGCCGCGGCGCCTCCAGGCCGGCGCCGCCGGGCTCGCGCTCCTCGCCCTCGCGGCCGTGCCGGCCCGTGGTTCACCGCCGACCCGAACGCGATCGTGGACGCCCGCGCCGCGGCGCTGCTCCCCCCGGGCGCGACCCGGTTCGTCCTCGTCCGGCACGACGGCACGACGATGGCGTGCGAATCCGGCAAGCGCTCCGCAGCCGGCTGGGTCGTGACGCGCGACGGCGTCGTGCAGACGGTGCCCGCCGCCGCGGTGGCGAGCGCCGGCACCCGCCGCTTCTGGCTCGGGACCGACACCGTCGGGCGGGACGTGCTCGCGCGCCTGGTCAGCGGCGCGCGCGTGTCGCTCGGGGTCGGCGCCCTCGCCCTCGCGGTGGCGCTCGTCCTCGGCATCGGCGCGGGGTTGCTCGCGGGGTGGACCGGCGGGGTCGTGGACGCGCTCCTGATGCGGTTCGTGGACGCCCTCCTCGCGATCCCGATGCTCTTCCTGCTCCTCTTCCTCGCCGCCGTGTTCCGGCCGTCGCTCGGCGTCCTCGTCCTGATCCTCGGGCTCTCGTCGTGGATGGGGGTCGCGCGCCTCGTCCGCGGCCAGGTCCTCTCGCTCAAGGAGCGGGAGTTCATCCTGGCGGCACGAGCGATCGGCGCCTCCGGGTGGCGGATCGCGTTTACGCACCTGCTCCCCAACGCCCTCACCCCGATCGTCCAGGACGGCGCCCTGCGCCTCGGCGACCTGATCCTGGTCGAGGCCGCGCTCTCCTACCTGGGGCTCGGGGCGCAGCCCCCGACCGCGTCGTGGGGCACGATGGTGGCCGAGGGCCAGGAGGTGCTCGCGAGCACCTGGTGGCTCACGATGCTCCCGACCGCCCTCGTCGCCGCCACCGTCATCGCGGCCGCGCTCGCCGCCGACGGGGTGCAGGAGCTCGCCCGCCGCGAGCAGACGTAGGCGCGGCACCCCACCCCGCCGGTCCCCGCCCCCCAAACGAGTCGTCGTTCCCGCGCCCGCGGGAACCCAGATCGATTGGGATATCATCCCTCCGATGGGAAGGAAGCGCCGCGGGCGGATGGTTGCAGATTACTTCCTGGCGACGGTGGGCGTCGCGCTGATCGCGTTCGTCGTGATGCTGATCGCCACCTCCGGCTCGTGCCACTTTCGGCCGGCGCCGGAGCTGTTCGAGCAGCCGGGCGCGACGCGGCCGACGCCGACCGCGCCACGCTGACACGCCCGTCGCACGCGGCGGCCGGAAGCCGCTGGCACGGTCCTTGCGTTAACGAAGATGGCTGGAGCGCTGCGGGCCTGGAAAGCCTGAGGGCCGCACCGGCGGCCGAGACCGCCGGCGCCGCTCCGACCTGGAGGGAAACGATGTCGAACTGGCTCAAGACCACCGTGCTCCTCGCCCTGCTCACCGGCCTCCTCCTGTGGCTCGGTGACCTCCTCGGCGGACAGCAGGGGATCGTCATGGCGCTGGCGTTCGCCGCCGCCCTCAACTTCGCCGCGTACTTCTTCTCCGACAAGATCGCGCTGGCGATGCACCACGCCAAGCCGACGGACGAGGCCTCCTCGCCGCAGCTCTATGCGGCGGTCGCCGAGCTCGCGCAGCGCGCCAGCATCCCGATGCCGAAGCTGTACCTGATCCCGGAAGCGCAGCCCAACGCGTTCGCCACCGGCCGCAACCCCCAGCACGCGGCCGTGGCGGTGACCGAGGGCCTGCTGCGCATCATGGACCGCGACGAGCTCAAGGGCGTGCTCGCCCACGAGCTGACCCACGTCCTCCACCGCGACATCCTGATCTCGTCCGTGGCGGCCACGATCGCCGGCGCGCTGGCGATGCTCGCCCGCATGGCCGGCTTCGCGATGATGTTCGCCGGGCGCGGCAGCGACCGCAACGACCGCGGCGGCGGCATGGGCGGGCTGTTCTTCATCATCGTCGCCCCGATCGCCGCGATGCTGATCCAGCTCGCGATCTCGCGCTCGCGCGAGTTCGCGGCCGACGAGGGCGGCGCCAAGCTCGCCGGCTCGCCGACCGGCCTCGTCTCGGCGCTGCGCAAGCTCGGCGCCTACACCCAGCGCATCCCGATGGCGACCGCCCAGCCCACCACCGCGCACATGATGATCGCCAACCCGTTCGGCGGCGGCGGCGGCATCGCGAAGCTCTTCTCGACCCACCCCCCGATGGAGAAGCGCATCGCCCGCCTCGAGGCGATGGTCGGGAGGATGTAGGACCTGACGGGACGGCTGCTTCCGGGCCCCGGACCCGCGCCTCTCTTCCGGCCTTCTCCTGGGTGGAGCCGTTTCTCCTGGGGGATGCCGCCTTCAGCATGGTGAATCGCATCGCATCTGGAGCCGACCGGCCGGCGTCTCCCCAGCGGGCCCACCCGGATACGGAATCGGCGGCGCATGGTAAACTTAGCAATCAGCGTTGGAGAACGCGGTGCCCATGACCCCCTCGACCGCATCCGATGACCGGCAGACCGTCGGCTCCTGCAACTTTCCCCGAGACGTGTTAGGCGGCAGATCTTGCAGCCTAACGCCGAGGCCTTCCAGGATGCAGCGCGCTCTAGTTACAAGCGGGTGCAGGCAGTTGCAGACCGACTCGCCAGCCGGCCGCTCCGACAAACGCTGCAGATCCCGCAGTGTTTCCCTGTTTTCCTTAGGCAGCCGAACATGCGTTAGGCGCCACAAGGAAAACCAAGCATGATCCGCGCCTCATCGTGGTGCACCCTGGCGTTCGTGGTGCTGTTTGGTGCCGTTGCAGGTGTCGGTGCCACACTTGTGTTTCTGCCCCACCTGATCCGGGTTTATTACGACGGCCCAGGTGGTCGAGTCACTCGCCAAACACTTGGCTTTGAGCTTCGCCGAGTGCCGGTGGAGATTGATGGCCACGTCCGCGAGATCCTCTCGTTCGCACGTGTTCGACCCGAAGGTCGTCTCGGCTCCGCAGGGGTTCGCGACGGTGACACGTGGGTTGGAATGCTCGATCGAGGCTGCGCCTGGGACTGGCGGCCCGATTCCGCACGGCTGTACGAATTCCTCGAGACCTTAAGCACACATCCCCTCGAATTCGAGGTTGTTCCGGTCACGGCGCTGGGCAAGCAGGCCGCGGGACCTTGGGGGAAGAGCGTCCGAACGATCTCGATGCCGGACTGGGTACGCAAACCGGGTGGCGTCTAACATGCCGTTGCAGCCGTCCCACTCGGCTGTCACGCCGCGTGCAGGGGCACGCGTCGCGCCAGCCAGCGGGCGGCTGAACGGCGGCGTTATGCGGCGATGGAGGAGTTGCAATGACATTCATCGATTGGTCAGATTCCGAAGGCATGGTCGGACTGCTGGTTGACTTCGTCGCCGACGAGAGCAAGGAATGCGGCGCAGATAAGGAACGTGAGGACTTTCTGGCAAACCTCTTGCGAGAACTCACGACAATCGAACAGCGGATTTCGGCTATCCCGGCAACCCAGACTATCCGCGCCTTGAAGGGCCTTCGCGAAGGCGTCGCTCACGAGTTCGCCAACGATCCTGTGATGGTTCACATCGAGGCGTGCATCGAAGAACTTGTACGTGTGCACGACCATGAGCGGGCTAACAACAGCTTGCAGCGGCTCTAAGAGAGGCGAAGAAGCCGCAGCTTATCCGCCAGGACGTTAGACGCAACGGAGACGAGAGATGATCATTCGGTTCACAGTAGGTAATGCTCCTGTCGAATTCCGGCGAAACTGGCTGACCGGCCGAGCCGACCTTGTCGTAGGTGACGAAGCCGTTGCTCTGCAGAGTCCATATAACCCAGCCACCCACTTCTCGCTCTCGCTGACCCGGACCTGGCGGCATAATGTCGCCGGACACGACGTGGTCATTGAGAAGCTAAGGCCGCTCCTCCTAGCTGGGTGGCGTCGGCAGGAATACCGGGTGCTCGTCGATGGACAAGTTGTAGCCGAGGCGCAAGGATACTGATGGTTCGCGCCGTCAGCTACTTTCGCGGCCGCTCGGTGCGCTCGCTTGCGGTCCGACTCACACAGTTCCGTAGCCTGGCTGAATGCACCTCGTCTGGGAGCCGAGGTCGTTTCCTCGCCTGTTACTCGCCTGCATTCCGGCCCTCCGGGCGCGGCAGGCTCGCGCCACCGGCTGAACGGCGGCGTTGGTGTCAGAGCGGGTGTGCTGGGGTATGATCGAGGCAGTTGGTTGGGGGGCTGATATGCAGGTTGAGTTCACAGCAGTGTTTCAGCAGGTTCCCGAAGGCTACATCGCCTTCGTTGAGGAGATTCCGGGCGCCAACGCCCAGGGTGCGACGCTTGAGGAAGCACGGCGGGAACTCGAGGAAGCGGTCGCAATGATCCTCGAAGCGAACCGCGACTTGGCGGAGGAGCAGCTGCGTGGGGTCGAGGTCATTCGCGAACCTCTCAGGCTCACTGCGTGAAGCGAGTCGATCTCATCCGGCACCTCGAGGCGCATGGTTGTCAGTTCCTCCGTGAGGGCGCGAGCCATACGGTCTATGTCAACCGGGAGGCCCGAAAGACCTCAACAGTGCCGAGGCACCGCGAGATCAACAATTTCCTGGCTCGGAAGATCTGCCGCGACTTAGGAGTGACGGAGCCTGACACCTAACAGCGGTTGGCAGCAGGTACGGACGTTGCCCCGATTGAGTTGGCCCCCTTGCCTAACGCTGGAACGGGTCAGGGTGTCGAGAATCGCTCCGGGCGTTCCGCTCTGACTCTTGCCTTTACCCGTTGGCGAGGATGACGCCGCGCTGGCTCGAGCGGATGAACTCGAGCAGGCGCATCGCGTCGGGGGCGTCCGCGAGCTCCTCGCCGATGCGCTCGAGCGCCTCGGAGGTGGTCAGCTTCGGGCTGTGGAGGTAGCGCCACGCGGTCTTGATCGCTCGCAGCCGCTCCTCGGAGAACCCGCGCCGCTCGAGGCCGACGGTGTTGGGGCCGAAGCAGCGCGCCGGGCGGCTGCCGACGGTCTTCATGAACGGGAGCACGTCCTTGGTGGCGATCGTGCCGCCGCCGATGAACGCGTGCTCGCCGACGTTGCAGAACTGGTGCACGGCGGAGAGCGCCCCCACGGTCGCGAAGCTGCCGACGTGGACGTGGCCGGCGAGGGTGCCGTTGTTGGCGAAGATGACGGAGTCGCCCACCTGGCAGTCGTGCGCGACGTGGGCGCCGATCATGTACAGGCTGTGGCCGCCCAGGCGCGTGACGCCGCCGCCGCCGGGGGTGCCGCGGTGCACGGTGACGAACTCGCGGAAGAGGTTGCCCGGCCCGATCTCCAGCCGCGTCGGGTCGCCCTTGAACTTCAGGTCCTGCGGCGGCGCGCCGATCGAGGCGTGCGAGACGAAGCGGTTCCCCTCCGCCACCGTGACCGGGCCCTCGAAGCGGCAGAACGGCCCGACCGCGCAGCCGCTGCCGAACTCGACCTCGCCCTCGATCACGACGTACGGGCCGATGACCACGTCGTCGGCGAACCGCGCCTTCGGGTCGATCACCGCGCTGGGGTGAATCGTTGCCATCACGCCTCCGTCTTGGGCCGATCCACCATCGCCGACGAGAGGTCGGCCTCGGCCGCCACCTCGTCCCCGACGCGCGCCACCCCGTGCAACACGGCGAAGCGCTGGCGGCGCTTGGACACCGTCACCTCGAGGAGGAGCTGGTCGCCGGGGACGACGGGGCGGCGGAACCGGCAGTTGTCGATGCCTGCAAAGTAGAGGAGCTTGCCGTGCCGGTCGGGGATGTCCCGGAGCATCATGACGCCGCCCGCCTGCGCCAGCGCCTCGATGATGAGCACGCCGGGCATCACCGGCACGCCCGGGAAGTGGCCGGTGAAGTGCGGCTCGTTGAAGGTGACGTTCTTGAGGGCGAGGATGCGCTCGGCCTCGAGCTCGAGGACGCGGTCCACGAGCAGGAACGGGTAGCGGTGCGGCAGGATGTCGAGGATCTCCTGAATGTCGATCATGGTTTCCCCCCCAGTTGGCGGACCGCCTCCTCCAGCTTCTTGACGCGGCGGCGGAGCTCGTCCAGCGTGAACAGGTTGGCGGTCGCGCGCAGCCACTCCTTGTGCGGCCGGGAAGGGAACCCCGAGACCATCGCCCCCGCAGGCGTGTCCTGGGTAACCCCGGTCTTGGCGGTCACGACCGTGCCGTCGCCGAGCGTGATGTGCCCGACCGCGCCGCTCTGGCCCGCCATCACGACGTGGTGGCCGAGGCGGGTGGAGCCTGAGATCCCCGACTGCGAGACCAGCAGCGAGTGCTCGCCCACCGTCACGTTGTGCGCGATCTGGACGAGGTTGTCCACCTTGGTGCCGCGCCCGATCCGCGTCTCGCCCAGCGCGGCGCGGTCCACGCAGACGTTGGCGCCGAGCTCGACGTCGTCCTCGATCACGACGATCCCGACCTGCGGGACCTTGCGGTGGACGCCGCCGACGGTCGCGAAGCCGAAGCCGTCGGAGCCGAGCACGACGCCGGCGTGGAGGATGCAGCGCGCGCCGACGCGGCAGCGCGCCTCGATCACGACGTGCGGGTGGAGGACGGTTCCCTCCCCCACCTCGACGTCGTCGCCCAGGACGCACCCGGCGCCGACGACCGCCCGCGCCCCGACGACGGCGCGCTCCCCGACCACGGCGGCTGGACCCACCGAAGCGCCGGCGCCGATGCGCGCCGAATCTGCAACGACGGCGGCCGGGTGGACGCCGGCCGCCGGCCGCTCGGCCGGGTGCATCAGCTCGAGGAGCGCGGCGAGCGCTGCGTACGGGTCCGCGCAGACGAGCAGGTCGCGCCCCGGGAACGGCGCCGGGTCCGCGACCAGCAGCGCGCCGGCCGCGCTCTCGATGGCGGCCTGCAGGTAGCGGCGGTTGTGGTAGAACGACAGGTGCTGCGGCCCCGCGTCCTCGAGCGTCTTGATCCCCTCGACGCGGCGGCCGGCATCGCCGACGACGGCGCCGCCGGCGTGCGCGGCGAGCTCACCGAGGGTGAACGTGGTCATGCGGCCGTGTCCTCACGCGCCGCGGCCTGCGCGCCGGTTTCCCCACGGGATGCCGGAGGTGCGCGCGGGCCGGGGTCGTGTCACTTCGTGACTCGAGTGTTGAACCGCTTCAGCACCTCGTCGGTGAGGTCAACCGAATCGTCGGCGTAGACGAGCCCGGACTGGAACTTGTTGAAGATCAGCAGGAGCTTCCGCTCTTTTCCCAGCTCCTGGATGATCGGCATGATCTGCTTCTCGAGCCCGTCCAGCTCCTTGCGCTTCGCGTCCTCGAGCTGCTGCTGGGCGTCGTCGTCGAAGCGCTTGAGCGCGATCGACTTGTCCTCGATCTGCTTCTGCAGGTCGGCGATCTTGCTGTCGGTGAGCGTCGAGCGCTGCGACTCGAGCTGCTTCTGGAGACCGTTGATCTCGTCCGTCAACTTCTTGCGCTCGGCGACCTTCTCGTCCTGGGCCTTCTTCAGGCGGACCATCGCCTCTTTGCCCGCCGCGGAGTCCTGCACGAGCAGGTTCACGTCGATCACCGCGACCGCGAGCTTCGGAGGCTCCTGGGCCTTCGCCGGGGCCGCCACAGCCGCAACAAACGCCGCCACCACCACCGCCAGGTAGATCTTCATGTCCGCCTCCTTTTCCTCTGCGTCGCCGGCGCCTCGTCCGGGGCGGCGCATTCTACCATCCGGCCGAGGTTGCCCCACCCGCCGCGGTGCGCGACAATCGCGGCTCCCCGGGAGGGACCATGCGGCCGTTCGACGAGATGGACCAACGTGCAGTCGCCGCGATGCGGGTGCTTGCGGTGGACGAAGTGGAGAAGGCGCGCTCCGGACACCCCGGCATGCCCCTGGGGGCGTCCCCGATGGCGTACGTGCTGTGGAGCCGCTTCCTCCGCCACGACCCCGCCGACCCGGCGTGGGCGGACCGCGACCGCTTCGTGCTCTCCGCCGGCCACGCGTCCGCGATGCTGTACGCGCTGCTCCACCTTTTCGGCTACGGCCTGCCGCTCGAGGAGCTGAAGCGCTTCCGCCAGTGGGGGTCGCAGACACCCGGTCACCCGGAACACGGGCTCACCCCCGGCGTCGAGTGCACGACCGGCCCGCTCGGGCAGGGCCTCGCCACCGCCGTGGGCATGGCGCTCGCCGAGCGCCACCTCGCGGCGCGCTTCAACCGCGACGGCATGCCGGTCGTCGACCACCGGACCTGGGTGATCGCGAGCGACGGCGACATGATGGAAGGGATCTCGCACGAGGCGGCGTCGCTCGCCGGCCACCTCCGGCTCGGCCGCCTCACGGTGCTGTACGACGACAACCACGTCACCATCGAAGGGTCCACCGACCTGGCCTTCTCCGAGAACGTGGAGGCGCGCTTCGCCGCCTACGGGTGGCGCACGTTCCACGTCGACGACGGCAACGACCTCGCCGCGATCGCGGCGGCGCTCGAGCAGGCCGCCGCCGCCGAGGACGCGCCCGCGCTGATCCGCGTCCGCACCCACATCGGCTGGGCCAGCCCCAAGCAGGACAGCTGCAAGGCGCACGGCGAGCCGCTCGGGCCCGAGGCGGCCGCGGCGACCCGCACCGCGCTGGGGTGGACGACCGCGGAGCCGTTCGTCATCCCCGAGGAGATCAGGCAGCGCTTCCGCGAGCACGGGCAACGGGGCGCGGCGCCGCACGACGCCTGGGTGGAGCTGCTCGAGCGCTACCGGCACGCCTATCCCGGGGAGGCCGCCGAATTCGAGCGCCGCCTCGCCGGCGAGCTGCCGGCCGGCTGGGACGAGGCGCTGCCGTCGTTCCCCCCGGGGTCGCAGCTCGCGACCCGCCAGGCCTCGGGCAAGACGCTCAACGCCCTCGCGCCGGGGCTCCCGGAGCTGTTCGGCGGCGCGGGCGACCTCGCCCCCTCGACCGACACGCTGCTCGCCGGCGAGGCCTCCGTCGCTCCGGGGTCCTACGAGGGCCGCAACCTCCACTTCGGCATCCGCGAGCACGCGATGGCCGCGGCCGCGAACGGCGTCGCGCTGCACGGCGGGATGCGGGCGTTCGTCGCGACGTTCTTCGTCTTCTCCGACTACCTGCGGCCGGCGATGCGGCTGGCGGCGCTGATGAAGCTGCCGGTGACCTACGTGTTCACCCACGACTCGATCGGCCTCGGCGAGGACGGCCCGACGCACCAGCCGGTCGAGCACATGGTCGCGCTGCGCGTGATCCCCAACATGGTCGCGCTGCGCCCCGGCGACGCCAACGAGACCGCCCAGGCATGGCGGGTGGCGCTCGAGCGCCGCGACGGCCCCACCGCGCTCGTGCTCACCCGACAGAAGCTGCCGGTGCTGCCGCCGCCCCCCGCCGGCGCCGTGGCCAGCGGCGCCTACATCCGCGCCGAGGCGGCATGCGGCGCGCCCGAGACCGTGCTGATCGGCACCGGCTCCGAACTCGCCCTGGCGCTCGCGGTGCGCGAGGAGCTGGAGGCGCACGGCGTCGCGACCCGCGTCGTCTCGGCGCCGTCGCTGGAACTGCTCGGCCGCCAGAGCGACGCCTACCAGCGCGAGGTGCTCGGGCCCCGCCACGCCCTGCGCGTCGCGGTCGAGGCCGGCCGCGGCCAGGGGTGGCACCGCTGGGTCGGCGACGGCGAGATCGTCAGCCTGAACCGGTTCGGCGCCTCGGCGCCCGGCCCCGAGGTGATGGCCCACCTCGGGTACAGCGTCGCGGCCGTGGCCGCTCGGGTCACCGCCGCCCTCGCCGCCCGCAGGTTGGTCGCCGCTCGAGGCGAGCGTGCCGGAGGCGTTGCGCCCGGCGGCCGACGCCGCCCGCGAGCGCCTGCACGTCGCACGCGCCGCCGAACGCCTCGTCGCCCGCGACAGCTCCTTGTGGGGGGACGCCGCCGCCGCCACCGCCGCCCGCCGGCTGGGGTGGCTCGACCTCCCCGACCGCTCCCGCCGCGAGCTGCCGGAGTTGGAGCGGCTCGCCGCCGCCCTCGCCGCCGACGGCGCGCGCACCCTCGTCCTGCTCGGCATGGGCGGCTCGAGCCTCGCGCCCGAAGTGCTGCGGGCGACGTTCGGCACGCCGGCGGGCCGCGACCTGGTCGCGCTCGACACCACCGACCCCGACCGCGTCGGCGAGGCGCTGCGCGCGCTCGAACCGGCCTCCGTCGCGGTCGTGGCGATCAGCAAGTCGGGTGCCACCGCGGAGACCTCCGCGCTGCTCGAGATCATGTGGGAAGGCGTCCACGCCGCTCTGGCGGAGCGCGCCGGCGGCCGCTTCGTGGCGGTCACGGAGCCCGGCACGCCGCTCGCGCGCCTGGCCCGCGAGCGGGGGTTCCGCGCCGTGCTCGACCACCCCGTGGACGTCGGCGGGCGCTACTCGGCGCTCTCGCCGGTGGGCATCTTCCCGGCGGTGTGGCTCGGGGCGCCCGTGGAGGACCTCCTGGCCTCCGGCGAGCGCGCTCTCGCGCGCCTCGGCGACGGCCACCCCGCCGTGGAGCTGGCGGTCCTCCTGGCGGCCGCCGCCACGCACGGTTGGGGCAAGCTCGTCTGGGCGGCGTCGCCGGCGCTCGCGCCGCTCGGCGCCTGGGCCGAGCAGCTGGTCGCCGAGAGCACCGGCAAGGACGGGCGCGGGATCCTGCCGGTCGTGCTCGACCGCCTGCCGGCGGCGGCAGAGGCGTGGCCGGGGACCGTCTTCCTCTCGCCCCGGCTCGCCGGCGAGGACACGGCGGCGCTCGACCGCGCGCTCGACGGCGTCGCCGCCACGAACCCCGTGGCGCGCTGGCGCCTCGTCTCGGACGGTCTCGGGGAGGCGTTCGTGACGCTCGAGCTCGCCACCGCGCTCGCCGGCTACCTGCTCGGGGTCAACCCGTTCGACGAGCCCGACGTCGTGCGCGCCAAGGAGAGGGCGCGCGCCGCGCTCGCCGGCGGCCGCCTCGCCTCGCCGCCCGCGACCCCGGCGCCGCGGGCGGCGCTGGCCGAGCGCCTGCGCGGCGTCGGCGCGGACGACGCGGTCGTCCTGCTCGCCTACCTCCCCGAACGGCCCGGCGTGGCCGCGGCCCTGGCGGCGCTGGCGCGCGCCGTGTCGGCCTCGCTGCGCGTCCCGGTCACCGCGGCGTTCGGCCCGCGCTACCTGCACTCGACCGGCCAGCTGCACAAGGGCGGGCCGGCACGCATCGTGCCGGTCGTGCTCACCGGAGCGCCCGGCGCCGACCTCCCGATCCCCGGCCAGGCCCACACGCTCGGGCAACTCCGCCTCGCGCAGGCGATCGGAGACATCGAGGCGCTGGCGGAGGTCGGCCGCAAGGTGCTGCACCTGCACCTCGACGCCGACCCGGCCGGCGCGCTTGCCGAGCTCGCCGCGGGCTGGTAGCGGAGAGGCGGAAAGATAGAGAAGAGATAGAGGTGCGCGGGCGATGGCGCCCGCGCCACGGAACGCTCGGCGGTCCCCGCCACGGGGACGTTGGCTCTGCTCGTGGAACTGGCACCGACTTCGCGCTGCCCTGTGGCGGGCGCGCCGCGCGCGCTTCCTCGTCATCCCCGCGAACGCGGGGATCCAGTCCCTTGCAGGCGGCCCTTGCGGCCACCCGCGAGTGGCGGGGACACGGGCGCCGCCATCACGGGCGGGGGCAAGCCCCGCCCCTACACCCGCTTTCGCGGAGCGTCCACATTGAAACGGGGCCGAAGCCGCGTCGTGCCTCGACGTGTGTTCCCTGTGGGGCGCGCCCGCCGCGCGCGCTTCCTCCTCATCCCCCCGAACGCGGGGATCCATCTTGCATGCGGCCCTTGCGGCCGCCCGCGAGTGGCGGGGACACGGGCGCCGCCATCACGGGCGGGGGCAAGCCCCGCCCCTACACCCGCTTTCGCGGAGCGTCCGTCTTCGAGGGGGGCGCTCGAAGCCGCTCTGGCCTGCGGCGACGTGGTGGTTTCCATGTGGGGCGGGCGGCGCCGCGCGCGCTTCCTCGTCATCCCCGCGAACGCGGGGATCCAGTCCCTTGCAGGCGGCCCTTGCGGCCGCCCGCGAGTGGCGGGGACACGGCGCGCCGCCATCACGGGCGGGGACAAGCCCCGCCCCTACACCCGCTTTCGCGGAGCGTCCTGTCTTCGAGGGGGGCGCTCGAAGCCGCGTGGCCTGCGGCCGGCGTGGTGGTTCCCATGTGCGGCGGGCGCGCCGCGCGCGCTTCCTCGTCATCCCCGCGAACGCGGGGATCCAGTCCCTTGCACGCGGCCCTTGCGGCCGCCCGCCAGTGGCGGGGACACGGGCGCCGCCATCACGGGCGGGGCAAGCCCCGCCCCTACACCCGCTTTCGCGGAGCGTCCGTCTTCGAGGCGGGCGCTCGAGGTCGCGGGCCTGCGGCCGGCGTGTGGTTCCCATGTGCGGCGGGCGCGCCTCACACTCGAGAACTCGAAGGGCAGACGACCGCCCCGCCCTCGTGGACACAGGTGCCTATCGCCTATTTCCGGCGAGCGGCGGGTTACGCGGGACCGGGCTCGCCGAGGGCGGCGGCGGCGAGGCGCTCGCACGCCGCCGCGCGCGAGTATTCGCGCTCGACGGCGGCGCGCAGCGCCGAGCCTGAGACCCGGGCCGCCGCGGGGTCGTCGAGCAGCCCGATCACTCGCGCGGCGAGCGCCTCGGGGTCCGCAGCCAGCACAGCGCCGGACGCGATCGCGTCCAGACCCCGTACCGCCTCGGGGGTGGCGACCAGCGCGCACGATGCCTCGGCGGCCTCGAGGACCTTGTTCGACTGCCCGGTCCCGAAGCGCAGCGGGAACAGCGCCACCTTGACCCGCCGCAGCAGCGCGGCGCGGTCCTCCATCGGCGAGACGACCGTGATCCCGTCGCGCCCATGCCAGCCGCGGACCGCGGCGGGGGCGTCGGCGCCGGCGACGAGCAGCGTGGCCTCAGGCCTGCGCGCCCGGACCCGCGGCCAGATCTCTTCGCGCACGAGCCGGGCGGCGTCGAGGTTGGCGAAGTACGCGAGGCGGCCCCAGAAGCCGACGTCGAAATCGCGATCCCCCGTCGCGGGCGGGTCCAGTTCGACGCCGTGGAAGATCGCCGCGGCCCGCTCCCCGAACGCCGCCCGCTCCGCCTCGGCCACCACCAGGGTCCGGTCGTAGCGACGCGCCGCGTCGCTCTCGAGAAGCCGGGTGCGCGCCGCCTCCCACCGCCACAGCCAGCGCGCCGGCCCGCGCGAGGCCGCGGCGCGCGCCTCGAGGTTCGCGGCGAGCGAGTCGACCGCATCGAAGACCATCCGGTCCGCCCGGATGTGGCGCACCACCCACGGGTCGAGACGGGCCAGCAGGACGACGGCCGCGTCGAACGCGACGGCCTCGCCCTGCGCCCGGGCCAGCGCTCCCCGCCAGTCGTACCCTGCGGCGAGCAGCGCCGTCGCCGGGAGCCCCTCCGCCACGGCGCGCGCGGCTGCGGCCGCCAGAGCGGCCGGCGAACGCCGGGCGGCGACGAACGCGAACGGAGGCGCACCGCTCGGGACCAACCCGGGCGGGGCCACGAGCGTGACTCCGGCGCGCGGCGCGAGCGCCTGCAGCCAGGCGAGGGCCCGGATGCGGTCGCCGGTGACGACCGGCCAGGGAAACCGCGACGAGACCACGAGCACGCGCCTAGCCACGGCTCGCCCCTTCCCCTCCCGGCGCCGCGCCGGTCGCCTGTCGCGCCAGCGCCTCGAGCGCCGCCGCATACCCGTCCCAGCTCCAGCGGCCCGCCGCCGCCGCCGCTCCCGCCCCCATCCTTGCGCGCACGCCGCCGTCCGCGATCCTCACGAGCGCTGCGGCGAGGGCACCCGCATCTCCCGGCGGCACGAGCAGCCCGTTGACTCCGTCCTCGACCACGTCGGCGAGCCCGCCCACCGCGCTCGCAACCAGGGGCAGCCCGGCCGCCAGGGACTGCGCGGCCACCGCCGAGCCGGTCGCGCTGCGGTACGGGAGCACCACGGCGTCGGCCGCGGCGAACCACGCCCCGGTCTCGGCCTCCGGCACCCAACGGAGGCTCGCCACCACCCTCCCCGCGAGGTCGGCCGCCCGCAGCCTGCGCTCCAGCGCCGAGCCGAGGCCGCCCCACGGCTCCCCGGCGAGCAGTACGGTCAGCGGCACCGAGCGCGGGATGCGCGCCACGGCCTCGAGCAGCACCTCGACGCCCTTGTACGGCCGGATGAGCCCGAAGCTCAGCACCGCCACCGTAGCCGGGGCGAGCCCGAAGCGCGCCCGCGCGTCGGCGCGGTCCGCGGCCGGCGGCGGATCTCCCGGCAGCGGCCGCACCGCCAGGGGCGTACCCGCGAAGCGCTCCTCCAGAGAGCGCGCCACGGTGCGCGCGTGGCACATGAACGCCGCGCACCGCCCGAGCACGGCATGCGCGGCGGCGCGCGCGGGCGCGCCGGCGCCGTGGTCGGCGGGGTTGTGGACCACCGCGACCATCGGGGCGATCCTCCGGGCCAGGAGGTAGCGCTCGACCGGCGCCCACGCCGCGGTCCAGTACGGCATCACCACGGCATCCGGTTCGAGCGCCCGCAAGCGCCGCGCGAGGCGCGGCCAGCTCCACGGTTCGAGGACGCCGAACACGGCCTCCGCCGCCGCGAGGAGCGGGCAGGCGCCGGGGTCCGCGTCGTGGGCCCCGGGGTAGACGAACGCCGGGTACTGGCGGGCCGGCACGCAAAACCCGGCCAGGCTGCAGCGCGCTTCGAGTGCGGCCGCGAGCGCCGTGGTCGTCCTCGCGATCCCCCCGCGCAGCGGCCAGGACGGCCCGACTAGAGCGAGCCTGATCACGGCGCGAGAGTAGCATTCCCGCGGCCGTCCGCCCCGCGCGGAGTGCCCCGCGCGGGGTTGACACGGTGGCGGGCCACAGTCCAACCTAGGCTGGTTCCGCATCCCGGCCGGAGGTGAGAGTGCCACCGCTCTTCGAGACCATCGTGAGCTACTTCGAGAAGGACGGGTGGGAGTTCACCCGGCTGCCCGGCCACCAGGCCGTCGAGATGGGCGCCGCGGGCGAGCACGGCAACTACCGCCTGATCGCCGTGGTCGAGGCCGACCACCCGATCGTGCGCTTTCTCACCTTCGTCGAGGGGAAGGTCCCAGAGGCCAGGCGCCGCGAGGTGATGGAGTTCCTCACCCGCGCAAACTACGGCCTCCTGCTCGGGAGTTTCGAGTTCGACGTCGGCGACGGCGAGGTCCGCTTCAAGTGCTCGGCGGACCTCGAGGACGCCGAGCTCACCCACGCGCAGTTCTCCAACCTCCTGCTCATCGGCCTGACGGTGATGGACCGCTACTTCCCGGGCCTGCAGCGCGTGATCCAGGGGACCGCCGACCCCGCCGCGGCGATCACCGAAGCCGAGACCTAACGCGCCCACGCCACGGCGCGGCTGACCACTCGCGCGGGCTGAAGCCCGCGGCTACGAGGCCGCGGCTACGAGCCCGCGGCTACGAGCCCGCAGCTGCGAGGCCGCCGCAGCAACGGCGCCGCCTCTGAACTCAACGGCGGGTCAGACCGTGACGCCCGCGGCGGGGCGGCGCCCCCCGGCGTCGAACCCCACCGTCTCCCCGACGAGGTAGAGCGGCCGGCCGCGCACGTCGTCGAAGACGCGCCCGACGTACTCGCCGAGGAGGCCGATGGCGATCAGCTGCAGCCCGCCGAGCAAGGCAAGGCCTGCGATGGCGACCCACAGCCAGGCCAGCGGCGAGCCCGCGGCCTTCACCGCCAGCGTCGCCACCAGCGCCGCCCCGGCAAGCCCGGCGACGGCGACCCCGACCCAGGTCGCGAGCTGCAGCGGGAGGTAGGAGAACGAGGTGATGCCGTCGCTCGCGAGGCGGAGCATCTTGCGCAACGGGTACTTGGTCTCCCCCGCGTGGCGCGGCGCCCGCGCGTACGGCACGCCGATCTGCCGGAAACCCAGCCACGAGACCATGCCGCGCGTGAAACGGTGGTGCTCGGAGAACCTGCGGAACGCCGCCACCGCCTTGCGGCTCATCAGGCGGAAGTCGCCCGTGTCGACGGGGATCTCGACGTTGGTGATGGCGTGCAGGACGCGGTAGAACGCGGCGGCCGTGAGGAGCTTGAACGCGGTCTCGCCGTGCCGCTTCGCGCGCACCGCGTAGACGACGTCGTAGCCTTCGCGCCAGCGCGCCACCAGCTCGGGGATCAGCTCCGGCGGGTCCTGCAGGTCGGCGTCCATGATGACGACGGCCTCGCCGTCGACGTGGTCGAGGCCGGCCGTGAACGCCATCTGATGGCCGAAGTTGCGGGAGAACGACAGGCCCTTCACGCGGGCGTCCCGCGCCGCCAGGTCCTTGATCAGCTCCCACGTGCGGTCGTGGGAGCCGTCGTCCACCAGCACGATCTCGTACGACGCGACGGTGGCTCCGAGCACCTGCGTGAGCCTGCGGTACAGCTCGGGCACGCTCTCCTGCTCGTCATAGATTGGGACCACGACCGACAGTTCGACGCTCACGTTCCGCCTTCCTTTGCGCCAGCGCGCTACTTCTTCTTCGCCTCGAAAACGAGGACGTCCGTCGCACCGATCGGGGACCACGCCAGCCGCGTGAAGAACCAGCGCACGACCGCCGCCGGCGTCACCCCGGCCGCGTCCTCCACCCACCACGCCCGCAGCGGGATCCGCCTGACGGTGTAGCCGTCGCCGAGGACGGCGCGCACCGCCGCCTCCTTGTCAGGATCGCACACGACGATCGGCGGATGCATCCCCGCCGTCGGCGCCGCCCACCACACCGGGATCCTCTTCCACTGCCACGAGAGCGGCCAGCTCCCCTCCCCGTCCACCGCGGCCACGACTCCCTCCGGGTGGGTCGCCGCCAGCGCCCGCCCCTCGTTGGCCAGGGCCTTCTCCTCGGGGGTGGTCTGCACGTACACGATGAGCTCCGCGTGGGGGTTCGAGGTGGTGATCGCCGGGTACAGGAAGCTGGACGCCAGGGCGCTCCAGCCTGTGGCCAGGAGGCCGGCGGTCGCGAGCGAGCGCGACCACCAGCGCCCCCGCGACGAGAACGTGCGCGCGAGCTGCGCGCCGGCGAGCGGGATGAACGGCAACACCTGGTGCACGAGCAGCCACGGGGTCTTTTCGCCGAGGTAGGCGTACATCGCAATCGACGAGAACCCCCACGCCAGGCAGAACACCTCCAAGCGCTTGAGGCGCCGCCGCCGGCGCACGGCCCAGGCCAGCGCCGCGACGATCGGCAGGAACTCGTAGAGCGCCAACCGCGGCAGGTAGTAGAACCACGGGCCGCCGACGCGCTGAATTTCGTGCTGCTTGTACCAGTACGTGATCGCCTTGACTGGGAACGCCCAGTCCTTGGGGTGCATGAAGAACACCGTGAACAACGTCACGGTGATGGCGAAGAACCACAGGATCGCGGTCCCGACGGCGACGCGGTACCTGTCGATCCACGCGAACGCCTTGCGGATACTGACCCAGACCCCCTCCCGCAGCGCCACCACGTACGCGCTCAGCCCGACCAGGGGCAACGTGACGTAGATCGTCTCCTTCATGACGGCGTGGCCGGCGGCGGCGGCGCCGATCCACGGGATCGACCTCCACCCCTTCCTCCGCACCCGCAGGAACAGGACGAACGCCAGCGCGGTGAAGAAGGCCACCGGCACGTCCTCCCGGGCGAACCGCGAGTAGTACAGGAGGACGGGCGAGATCGCGAGCAGCAGTCCGCTCCACCACGCCGCACCGGACCCGAGCCGCCGGCGCAGCGCCAGCGGCAGCGCAACCAGGGCGACACCGGCGAGCGCCGGGTAGAGGCGCCCCACCGCCGTGCTTACCCCGAAAATGGCGAACAGGGGCGCCATCACGTAGTAGATGAGCGGGCCGTGGTACGTGGGGTCGTACTCGTAGGTGCCGTTCGTCATGAGGTTGTAGGCGAAGTCGCAGTGGATCGCCTCGTCGTGG
Source organism: uncultured Acidobacteriota bacterium (assembly GCA_963747245.1). Classification (GTDB taxonomy): domain Bacteria; phylum Acidobacteriota; class Thermoanaerobaculia; order Thermoanaerobaculales; family Thermoanaerobaculaceae; genus RBG-13-68-16. Next base: position 16,256 of record CAVVEO010000005.1, on the reverse strand, counting down.
TGCGGCGGCCTGGCGCCGAGCGCCCAAAGCCGCAGCACGAGCGCGAAGGCGATCAGCGCGGTCCACGCCAGGCGCTCCCTGCGGCTCATCGCCGCCCCTTCACGGCTTCACCTCCACCAGCGTGCACACGCCGGAGTGGAAAGCGATAGGCCCCGAACGCAGGACGGCCTGGAGTCCCGCCTCGGGGTAGAGCCGCGTCTCGACGCTCCCCACGACGATGTAGCGCGCCCCCAGGGCGCGGGCGATCTGCTGCACCTCGGCCGGGTTGCCGCACTTGTACAGCTTCTCGACCGCGGCCTTGCGTTTCCCGGTCTCTTCGCCGATGCCGCCGCCGCGCCAGACGCCTTCGTGGTTCTCCCAGCCCAGCACCGCCGGCACGCCGGACGCCGATGCCATCCGAGCCGCGTCGGAGTACGCGTTGCCGATCCCCTCGATCAGAGCGGTCCCGCGCGGCCGGCCCCGCAACCACGCCGCCGAAGCCGCTTCGCCCGGGGCCATCCAGCCGAGACCGCCCCACCCCGGGGGCCAGACGCCGAGGGCGCGGCCGCCGAGCGTCGCCAGCTGCGGCGCGCCGGCGAGCAACGCCAGCGCGGCACCGCCGACCGCCAGTGCCGGCCGCCGCCGCCGCAGCCAACCCAGCGCGACCGGGCCGACCACGCCGAGGAAGGTGAACGCCATGGCGGTTGCCTTGAACACCGTGTTCATGCGGTAGAACTCGGCCCCGTACGGGTCCTTGAAGTAGAAGACCTCCATGAAAGCGAGCAGGCCGAGGGGGACGAGCCCGAGGGCGAAGACCGGGCGCGCGCGCCGCGTCTTGCCGCGCAGCGCCGCTGCGAGCACCACCGCGACCCCGCCGGCCAAAGCCAGGAGCGGCCTCCCCGTCACCGCCGCGGCCAGCACCATCCCGGCGAGCCACAGCGCGCGGGCGAACTGCCGGCGCGCGGCTTCGGCGCCGCCCTCCCGCCACGACAGTTCCCACCCGACCAGGGCGATCGGGATCAGCGCGCCGCCGAGCAGGAGCAGCATCTCGTCGGTCCGCGTCGGCGTCGTGACCAGGCCGAAACCCTGGGCGGGGGGGTGGAAGTTGAGCCAGAAGGGAAGGAACAGCGCCCAGCCGAGCGCGCCCACCCCGGCAACGCCCGCCCACAGCTTGAGACCCTGCCCCACGGGCCGGACGAGTCCGGCCTCGCCGGCCACGGCGACGAGGAGGATGGCCGCGCCGAGCGGGATCGCGCACCAGGGGTTCGCAGCGGCCGCCGCGCCGTAGAGAACGGAGGTCACGAGCGCCGCAGGCACCCACGACGACCGCGCGGTCGCGAAGGCACGGGCGAGGAAGACGGCGGCGAGCATCAGGGGGATGCACAGCAGGTGCGGGTGCAGGTCGCCGAGCTGGAAGGTGAAGAGCGGGAACTCGGTGATCGTGCCCTTGATCGCCCGCGAGGACGGCCAGAGGTCGATCGCGGACAGCGCCGCGCCCGCGAAGAGCTGGCGCCAGCCGTCGAACGTCCCGGCGAAGACGACGAGGAAACCGGCCATGACGCCGGTGCGCCGGCTGCCGCCGAGGGCGCGGGCGAGCGCCCACGCGCCCTGCGCGCTCACCATCGCGAGCGTCGGGACGATCAGGTTGAAGGCGACGTCGGGGGCGAAGCCGATCAGCTTGGCGGGCAGCAGCCACGGGGCGAACCCCCAGTAGTAGTAGGGCAGCGCGTGCCCCGCCAGCCACGGGTCGACGGGGGGGATCGTCCCGGGCCGCAGCAACGTCGCGAGGATGGCGAGGTCCATCGGCTTCTCGGTGGCGGTCACGGCCATCGCGGGGAGCCGGAGGAACGCCAGCAGCAGGAACGCCCCCAGCCCGACGAGTTCGGCCTCCACGAGCATGCGGGGGGTCACGTCGCGCCACCCGCTGCGTCCCCACCAGGCGAGCGCGGCGAGGACCGCGAGGCCGACCCACCACCACGAAGCCAGCCCGAGCCAGCCGGCGAGCCAGGCGACGTACGCCGGCAGCGTCCACCCGATCACGCGCGCCACCGCCCAGCTCGCGCCGGCGCCGACGCCGAGACGGCGCAGCACGCCGGTCATCACCGCGCCACCCGCCGCCACCACCAGATACCAGGCCAGCGCCTGCAAGATCATCGAACCCGATTGTAGCTGGTTTCTCCGCCACCCCTGGAACCCCGGGCAGACCGCAGCTCCAATCCAGGGTACACTCGAGGGGTCGCTGACCGGAGGCTCGACACGATGATCACCCTCGCACTCCCGCTCGTCGCTGCGGCGGCACTCTTTCCGGAGGTGCGGTCGTTCTGGGCGGTTGACGGCGGCCCGGTGCAGCCGACCCAGGTCGAGGTCCATGCCCGCCTGGTCCGCGAGGGCCGCGCGGTCGCCGTGTATCAGGAAGAGGGGTACCGCTTCTCGGCCCTAGGCCCGGCCGACGAGACCCGCCAGATCGAGAACGCGGTCGACGCCTTCGACGGGACGATCTATCCCCGCGAGGTGGCGCTGTTCGGGCCGTGCCCGGACCGCGACCACAACGGGAAGGTGATCCTCCTCGTGACTCGCACGGCGCCGGACGAGGGCCTGTTCTTCCCGTTCGACGAGATGTCGGAACCCGACGCGCTGCGCTACGGCTTCCACTCCAACGAAGGCGAGGTCCTCTTCGACACCTTCGACCGGCAGGGCAACCGGGCCGGGCGGAACATCCAGGAGGTCGCCGAGACGTTCCACCGTCTCCTCCACTACAGCCGCGACCCCGGCGAGACCTCGTGGAGCCGCCTGCTCGCCAACTACACGCCGTACATGTGCGGGCTCGCCTCGGCCCGCCTGCTGTGGGGGGACGCCGACCCGGATGGGCGCGCCCACACGCCCGCCGATCCCTGGGCCTCCCGCGGCTGGTCGCTGCTCTTCGTCGAGTACCTGCGGGAAAAGCTCGGCGAGGAGAGCCTGCGCGACCTGGTGCTGCTCCCGGAGAAGGGCCTGGCCGGCGTCGGCCGGCTGCTGGCGGACCGCCGCGACCGGCGGACGCCGGCCGATCTCCTCGCCGACTTCGCGATGGCGTGCTGGCTCGACGACCCCGCCCTTGCGGACGGGCGCTTCGCGTTCTCGAGCGTGGTGCCGCCCCGGCCCCTCCCCGCGGCGATGGCCGTGGCGTCCCGGCCCACCTCCGGAGCGATCGACGTCGGCGCCGGCGGCATGGCGTTCATCATCGTGGACGGCAACGGCGAGCGGCCGTTCCCGTTGACGCTGCAGGGCGACGCGTCGGTGGGCTGGGTCGCGCGCGCCGTCATGCTCCGCACGCTGGGTCCCGACGTGGAGTTGCCGATCGCCTTCGCGCCCACCGGCGTCGCGAAGCTCGATCTGCCGGCACTCGCGCCCGACGAGAGCGTGGTGGTGGCCGCGGTCGCGGTGCCGGGCGACTCGTCGCTCTTCGACCAGCGCACGCTGCCGCTGCGTTGGGGGATCGGATGGGTGCCGCATGCGCCCGCCGATCTGGGGCGCGAAGCTCTTGCCGAGTTGGTGAAGAAGGCGCTCCCCGCGGGCGGGGCGGCCGCCCGCACCCGGCTGATGACGACGGTGGACCGCCTCTCCGGAGATCCGGCCGAGGGTGTCCCGGGTCCGGTCGTCACGACGCGCTACGCATGGGCGCCGGCGGCGGCCGACGTCGTCGAGGTCCTGCACCAGGAAGCCGAGCGACGGGGCCTGCCGGTGCGCTCGTCCACGTTCGTGCGGCGCGCCTCGAACGGCGCCGAGCAGACGTGGTCCAACGTCCTGGTCGAGTTGCCGGGGAGCGACCCCCGCCGCTGGCCCGTGGTCCTGGCCGCGCACTGGGACGGCGCCCGCGGACACCTGTCCGACTCGTACCTGCGCGCGCTCAACATCAACGACGACGCGTCAGGGGTCGCGGTGGCGATGGAAGCCGCGGCGGCGATGAGTCGCGCGCCGCACCGCGCCCCGATCGTGGTTGCGTTCCTGGCAGGCGGCTACCACGACGCCGCCGGGGCGCGCGCCCTGCTCGACGACCTCGGCGGCAAGGTCAGCGCATGGATCGAGCTGGACCGCGTCGGCGTCCCCGACCGCTGGCCGCGCTCGCTGTCGGTCACTCTCGAGGGCGGCGCCGCGCTCTCGAAGTTCCCCTTCAGCGTCCCGCAGGCGTTCCGCCGCGCCGGGCTCGCGCCAAGAGGCCAATCGGAAATCTCGGACCCGCACGCCGGGGGTGGCCTTGCCGCGGCCCGCGGCATCCCCTCGCTCGTCGTATGCGCGCGCCCCGGCGGTGAGAGCGAGGACCTCGACACGCCGCCGGCGGTCGAGCGAGCACGCGTGTCGCCAGACTTCATGGTCCTGCTCACCAAGGTGCTCGCCGGCACCGTCGTGAACCTCGCCGGGGCGCCGTAGGCGCGCCGGCGGCGGTTTTGGGACCACGGACGCAGGAGGGCACCGTCATGAACATCTTCACCGTCACGGTCGAGAAGCCCGAGGCCACCAACTTCATTCTCGGGCAGTCGCACTTCATCAAGACCGTGGAGGACGTCCACGAGGCGATCGTCGCGACCTCCTCCCAGATCCGTTTTGGCCTCGCGTTCTGCGAGTCGTCCGGCCCGGCCCTCGTGCGCCGTTCCGGAAACGACGATGGGCTCGTCGACCTCGCGACGCGCAACGCTCTGGCCGTCGGCGCCGGGCACTCGTTCTTCGTGTTCCTGGAGGACGGCTTTCCGGTCAACGTCCTGAACCCGATCAAAGCCGTCCCGGAGGTGTGCCGGATCTACTGCGCCACCGCGAACCCGGCCGAGGTGGTGGTGGCCGAGAGCGCGACCGGCCGCGCCATCCTCGGGGTCGTGGACGGGTGCTCACCCAAGGGCGTCGAGGGCGAGCAGGACGTTCTGGCGCGCCTGCGTTTCCTGCGCCAGATCGGCTACAAGCTCGGGTAGGCTGCGTTGTCCGGCGTGACCCTCCCGCTGTCGTTGCCGGCGCTGGTCGTGGCGGGGTTCCTCGTCTCCCTCGCCACCGTCGCGGTGCCCGGCCCGATCACGCTGGTTGCCAGCCGCCTCGCGCTCTCCCGTCACATCTCGTCCGCCGTCTGGTTCCTGGTCGGCGTCACCACCCTCGACGTCGCGCTGTTCACCGCGCTCGCCTCCGGCGCGGGGCCGGTGCTGCGCAAGATCGGGGCACTGCCGATCGTGGAACTCGTCGGCGGGTTGGCGCTGCTGTGGGGCGGGATCACCTCGCTGCGGGCTGCGCCGGCAGCGGGCGGCAGCCGGCCGGCAATCGACGACGTCGAGGAGCGCAAGCCGCTGAGCAGCTTCCTGCTCGGGCTCGTCGTGGCGGCGGCCAACCCGCACTACTGGATCTGGTGGGTCACGGCCGGCCTCGCGTTCGTCGAGGCGGCGCGCGCCCACGGCGCCTCGGGCCTCGCATGGATGCTGGGTGCGCTCGTCGGCGGCGTCTTCGCGTGGTACGTGCCGCTGCTCTGGGCGTTCCGCCACGGTTCCAAGCTCGTGTCGCAGCGCGCCGAAGCCCTCGTCATCCGGGTGATGGGGATCGTCCTCGTGGCGCTCGGCGCCGGGCTTGCCGGGCTCGGCGGCTGGCGCCTCTACGCCGCCTATTTCTGAGACCGCTCCGAGCCTTTCTTTGCCCCGCGGGCCGAGGCCGTGTCGCTCGGGTTCATTGGCGTCTCTTCCACTGCGTGAGGCTGTCTTGTTTTGCCCCGCGGGCTACGGCCGTGTCGCTCGGGCGGCGCATCGAGCGCCGCCCTCCGACCCGCCTGAGGGAGGTGCTGCTGGTTGCCTCCGACTTCGCCAGGACTCTCGACCTCCGGCAGGACCTCGGACTTGTGGGCGGGGGGTCTTCCATCCGCCCCTCGGGTGAAGCGGCCATTGCTCCGGAGGCCGCGGGGCCCCAGCGCGCGCATCGCCGCCGGGAGACGCTGACCCTGAGCGAAGCGAAGGGGACAGCGAGGGACCCGGCGGCGAGGCGCGCTGCTGGGTCGCGGCCGGAGGAGCTTCGGGCCGCAGCGAGCGGGGGCGAGCAAGGCCCGAACGCCGCTTCACCCGAGGGGCAACAAGAGAGCCTCCACGCAGTGGACGACGGAACTCCGCCTGGATGGCCCAACATCCGCCCGCCAGAAGACAGAGTAAACCGTTTTGCTGCAATCGGTACAGTGGCTGGCAAAGTTATAGAGACATTAGCATATATGACTCATATTCAGAAATACATTTGCGTTGTGACTTGACATGTTAACGCTAAGGTATTAGATTGGCGGTGGACCCTGGTACAGGGTCCGAGAAGGAGGCAACCGCCATGAGCACAACCGTCCACTGGGACCCGATCCGCCAGATCGCCACCTTACAGAACCGCATGAACCGCGTGTTCGACGACGTCTGGGGCCAGACCCGCCACCCGGAAGAGGATTACATCTCCGGAAGCTGGATGCCCGCCGTGGACGTCCGCGAGACCAAGGACGCCCTCGAGATCTCGGCCGAGCTGCCGGGCCTCGACCCGAAGGACGTCGACGTTTCGGTCGACAACGGCGTTCTAACCCTCAAGGGCAGCCGCACCTTCGAAAAGGCCGTCGAGGGGGAGACCTACCACCGGGTCGAGCGCGCGTACGGCTCGTTCGAGCGCTCGTTCAGCCTGCCCACCAACGTGGACCCCGAGAAGGTCCAGGCGAGGTACCGGCACGGCGTTCTCCACCTCACGCTCCCGAAGCGCGAGGAGGCCAAGCCGAAGTCGATCTCGATCAAAGTGGAAGACAAGTAGCCCGCGCGCGCCGGCGGGCCGGCCCGGGGCGAACCCCGGCCAACCGCCGGCGCGATCAATCTGTTGCCGTCGAGGTCATGTTCCGCAGCGCTCTCGCGATCACCATGCGCTGCACCTCGCTGGTGCCCTCGTAGATCGTCGTCACCCGCGCGTCACGGTAGAGGCGCTCCACGGCGAACTCGCGCGAGTACCCGTAGCCGCCGTGCACCTGCACCGCCGCCGCCACGACCCGGTTGACGGTCTCGCTCGCCACCAGCTTGGCCTGGGCGCTCGTCCGGCTGAGACGCCCGGGGCGCTGCGACAGCCACGCCGCCCGGTACGTCAGCCAGCGCGCCGCCTCGAGTTCGGCATCCATGTCGGCCAGGCGGAACCCGACCGCCTCGTGCTCGATGATCGGCCGGCCGAACTGCTCGCGTTGCTTGGCGTACGTGAGCGCCTCGTCGAGCGCCGCCTGTGCGACCCCGATCGCCTGCGCCGCGATCCCGAGCCGGGAGTGATCGAGCGTCGCGAGCGCGATTTTCATCCCCTCCCCTTCGCTCCCCAGCATGTTGGCCGCCGGCACCTCGGCGTCCTCGAGCATCACCGCGGCGGTCACCGAGGAGCGCAACCCCATCTTCTTCTCCCGCGGCTGCACGAGCACCCCCGGCTGGCGGGCGTCGAGCACGAACGCCGAGATCCCCTTCGCTCCGAGCGCGGCGTCCCGCGTCGCCAGCACGACGAAGTACGCCCCGATGCCGGCGTTGGTGATCCACACCTTCGACCCCGAGAGGAGAAAACGGTCGCCATCGCGCCGGTACGTCGTCCGCAACGACGCGAGGTCGGAGCCCGCCCCGGGCTCGGTGAGCATGATCCCGCCCAGCGCCTCGCCGCGCGCGAGCGGCGGCAGGACCCGTCCCTTGAGCTCCTCGCTGCCGAAGTGAGCGATCGGCCACTGGCAGACGGAGTTCGTGACCGACACCCCGACCGCGACGCTCGCGTCCGCCCGCGCGATCTCCTCGACCGCCAGCAGGTACGCCAACGTCTCCGTACCGGCCCCGCCGTACGCCTCCGGGGTCATCATCCCCAGCAGGCCCAGCTCCCCGAGCTCGCGAAAGATGTCCGCCGGGAACTCCCCGCTCGCGTCCCTCGCCCCCGCCCCCGGCCGCAGCCTCTCGGCCGCGAACGCCCGCACCATGTCCCGCACCATCCGTTGCTGTTCTGAGAACTCGAAGTCCACGGCGTCACCTCAACCGTCATTCTACGCACTCTTGCCCGCGTCCCTTCCCACCCGGTGCGCCGTCGTGTACCTTCACCGCGTGCCCCGCATCCGCCTCCTGCCGGACGCCCTCATCAACCTGATCGCCGCCGGCGAGGTCGTCGAGCGGCCGGCCTCGGTCGTGAAGGAGCTGGTCGAGAACGCCCTCGACGCCGGCGCCCGCACCATCGCGGTCCGCCTCGAAGCCGGCGGCCGCCAGCTGATCGCCGTCGAGGACGACGGCTCCGGCATGGACTCCGACGACGCCCTCCTCGCCCTCGAGCGCCACGCCACCTCGAAGATCGCCACCCCCGAGGACCTCGCGGCGATCGCCACGCTGGGGTTCCGCGGGGAGGCCCTGCCCTCGATCGCGGCCGCGTCCCACCTCCTGCTCGAGACCGCGACCGCCGACGGCCTGGGCACGCGGGTCGAGGTCGAGTTCGGCCGCATCCTCGCGACCGGGCCGTGCGCACGCCCGCGCGGCACCGCCGTGACCGTGCGCGACCTCTTCGTCCGGCTGCCGGCGCGCTTGAAATTCCTGCGCTCCGAGGCGACCGAGTTGCGGCACGCGATTGCAGCCGTCGCCGGCCTCGCGTTCACGATGCCCGCGGTCGGCTTCACCTTGGAGCACGGCCGCCGCACGCTCCTCCGCCTCCCCCCGGCCGGCAGCCTCGAACAGCGCCTGCCCGACCTCGCGGGCGCCCTCCGCGCCCGCCAGGCCCGGCCGGTGCGGCACGGCGCAGGCTCCGTGAGGGTGACAGGGTTCCTGCTGCCGCCCGGCGGCGGGCGCGAGATCGTGCTCGCCGTCAACGGCCGCGTCGTGCGTGACCGGGCGCTCGCGGGCGCCGTCAACCGCGCCCTCCGGGGTCCGTCCGGGGCGGCCGAGGCCGACGCATACCTCGCGATCGAGGTGCCGGCCGCCGACGTCGACGTCAACGTGCACCCCGCCAAGACGGAGGTGCGATTTGCCGACCCCGGCCGCGTCATCGGCGCGGTCACGCAGGCGCTGGCCGCCGCCCGCCTGACGTTGCACGGTCCGGTGGACGTGCGCCGCGTCGTGACCGTGCCCGCCGCCGCGCCGACCGGCCGCTGGCTTCCGCTCGAGCAGGCGGCGTATCCGGCGGCGGAACGGGCCAGCGGGCCGCGGGTGCAGGAGGTTGCGCCCGCGCCGCCGGTTGCGACCCGATGGGGCCGCTACATCGGCCAGTACCGCGACACCTACCTCCTGCTCGAGGACGGCGACGCGCTCGTGCTCATCGACCAGCACGTCGCGCACGAGCGGGTCCTCTTCGAGCGCCTGCTCGATCTGCGGTCGCGGCCGTCGGTCCAGGGGCTGCTGCTCCCGGAGATCGTCGAGCTCACCCCCGCGCTTGCAGCGCTGGCGGCGGAGGCCGGCCCGGAACTCGAAGCGCTGGGCCTCGAGCTGGAAACCGCCTCGGGGGCGAGCGTCCGCGTCCTCGGCGTCCCTGCCCCGCTGCCGGCGGCCCGCGCCGGCGACCTGGTGCGACGCCTGCTCGCCGACCTCGCGGACGCCGCCACGCCGGGCGAAGGGGTCCGGGAGCGCGCCGCGGCGTCGCTCGCGTGCCAGGCCGCGATCAAGAAGAACCGCCCCCTCGCCCGCGCCGAGGCCGAGCGCCTGCTCGCCGACCTGGCCGGCGTCCGCGACCCGCACCGCTGCCCGCACGGCCGCCCGATCGTGCTGCGGCTGCCGCACGACGAGATCGAGCGCCGCATCGGACGCCGTTGAGCGCCGCGCAGGAGGATGCGCGCCACAGACCGGGAACCCGGCACGGCGCGGCGGTCAGCCGCTCGAGGCGTAGGTCGAAGGGTCGGACACGCCGGCCTCGATGAAGCCGGCACGGCGCAGGCGGCAGGCGTCGCAGCGGCCGCAGTGCACGAGCGCATCCGGCGGGTCGTAACACGAGAGCGTGAGCGCGTAGTCGACGCCGAGTCCCGTTCCCAGCCGGACGATCCCAGCTTTGGAGAGGTGCAGCAGCGGCGCGTGCACGCCAAACCGCGCACCCTCGACGCCGGCCCTCGTGCCGAGGTCCGCCACCCGGGCGAACGCACGCAGGAACTCGGGCCGGCAGTCCGGATACCCGGAGTAGTCCTGCACGTTCGCCCCGATCACGAGGTCGCGCGCCCCGAGGACCTCGGCGAGCCCGGTGAGCAACGCCAGGAAGACCGTGTTGCGGGCCGGCACGTAGGTGACCGGCACGTCGCCGCCGATCTCGGCGCGGTCCTTGGGCACCTCGATCTCGGCGGTGAGCGCCGACCCCCCGATCGCCCGCAGGTCCACGTGGACCACGCGGTGGTCCGCGATCCCGAGCGCCGCCGCCACCCGGCGTGCGGCAACGAGCTCGTGCCGGTGGCGCTGCCCGTAGTCCACCGACAGCGCCGCCACCTCGAACCCGGCCGCGAGCGCCCACGCCGCCGCGGTGGCCGAGTCCAGGCCGCCCGAGAGCAGCACCGCGGCTCTCTTCATCGTTCGCTCCCGGCGAGGCGGCGGGCCCGATCGGCCAGCTCGCAGACGCTCGCCCACGGGACGTTCGCAAGCTCCCGCCGCCCGAAACCCGCCGTCCGCGCCGCGGACAGCCGCAGCGCCGAGGCCAGCGCCGGGTCGCGGCGCGCCGCGCCTTCGACGTGCCCGACCACCGCGGCGCGCGCGGCGAGCGCGTTGCACACCAGCACCTGGTCGCACCCCGCCGCCAACGCCGCCGCCGCCCGCTCCGGGATGCTGCCGTGGGCGGCGAGCGCCCCCATCTCGAGGTCGTCGGCGATGACCGGCCCGGTCGCGAGCCGCCGCAGGCGCCCGATCACGGCGCGCGACAGCGAGGCCGGGCATCCGCCGTCGCCGAGCGCGGGGGCGAGCGCGTGCGCCACCATCACCGCGCGGGCGGGCGTCAGCAGCGAGTCGAAGACCTCCGCGTCCGCCGCCACCGCGTCGTCGAGCAGGGGCAGCTCCCGGTGCGAGTCCACCGCGCCGGAGCCGAGCCCGGGGTAGTGCTTGAGGCACCCCGCGACGCCGAGGCTCTCGAGCCCCTCGAGGTAGGCCGCGGCGGCGCGCTGCACCGCGGCGGCCGAGGCGCCCAGGCAGCGCGCCTCCGCCGCCAGCCACCCCTCGGGGCGCGCGACGTCGGCGACCGGGGCGAAGTCCACCCCGATCCCGAAGTGGGCGCAGGCCGCCGCCGCCGCCTCGGCGAGCGCCCGGACGGCGTCGAGCCCCGCGCGCGCCGCATCCGCGGCCGCCGGGAGCGGACCGGTGAGGGCGGCGAGGCGGTTGACGCGCCCGCCCTCGAGGTCCACCGCCAGATACGGCCGCGACGGCAGCGCCAGGAGTTCGCGCGAGAGGGCGGCGAGTTGCTCGCGGCCGGCGACGTTCCTGGCGAACAGCACCACGCCGCCGGGGCGCAGCTCCTCCAGGAGCGCGCGCTCGCCGGCGTCCAGCTCCGGCCCCGCCACGCCGCAGACGAGGAACGCGCTCACCGCTCCGCCTCCCGCTTGAGCTGGGCCAGCAGGTTGAGCGCCTCGACCGGCGTCAGGTGGTCGACGTCGGCGCTCCGGAGCCGGTCGAGCACCGCGCTCTCCGGCGCGGGGAACAGCTCGAGCTGGACGTGCCGGGGCCCCGGGGCCGCCGCCTCGATCACCTTGAGCTCCTGCCGCTCGATCTGGCGGAGCACCTCGCCCGCCCGGCGGCACACCGGCTCGGGCACGCCCGCGAGCTTCGCGACGTGGATCCCGTACGAGCGGTCCGACGGCCCGGCCACCACGCGGTGGAGGAAGAGCACGTTTCCCTGCCACTCCTTCACCGCCACCGACGCGTTCACCACGCGGCCGAGGCGGTCGGCCAGGTCGGTGAGCTCGTGGTAGTGGGTCGCGAACAGCACCAGCGGGCCTCGCCCGTCCCCCGCCGCCCCGTGCAGCGCCTCGACCACCGCCCAGGCGATCGAGAGCCCGTCGAACGTCGCGGTCCCGCGCCCGACCTCGTCGAGGATCACCAGGGAGTTGGCGGTCGCGTGGCGGAGGATGCCCGCCACTTCGGTCATCTCGACCATGAAGGTGGACTCGCCGCGCGCCAGGTCGTCCGCGGCGCCGACGCGGGTGAACACGCGGTCGATCTCGCCGATCTCGGCTTCCTCGGCGGCGACGAACGACCCCGCGCGCGCCATGACCACCGCCAGCGCGACCTGGCGCAGGTAGGTGGACTTGCCGCCCATGTTCGGTCCGGTCAGCAGCACGATCTGGCGGCGCTCGCCGTCCAGCTCCACGTCGTTCGGGACGAACCCGGAGCGGGCGACCGCCTCCACCACCGGATGGCGGGAGCCGACCAGGCGCAGGCGCGCGCCCTCGACCAGGCGCGGGCGGCGGTAGTCCGCGTGGCGCGCGCGCTGGGCGAACGACGCCAGCACGTCCACCGCGGCGAGCCCTCGGGCGGTCGCGGCGAGACGGCCGGCGCGCGCGGCGCAGCGCTCGAGGAGCGCCGCGAACAGCTCCCGCTCCCGCTCGCCGGCGCGCGCCTCGGCGCTCGTGATGCGGCGCTCCAGTCCCTCGAGCTCGGCGGTCACGAAGCGCTCCGCACCGGCGAGCGTCTGGCGGCGCACCCAGTCGGGCGGGACGCGGTCGCGGTTGTTGTTCGAAACCTCGAACGCGTAGCCGAACACCCGGTTGTAGCGGATGCGCAGGTTGCCGATCCCGCTGCGGGCCCGCTCGCGCGCCTCCAGCTCGCCGAGGACCTCCTTGGCCCCGTGGGCGAGGCTCCGGCTCTCGTCGAGGTCGGGGTCGGCGCCGGACCGAACGGTGCCGGGTCCGAACAGCGCCGGCGGCTCTTCGGCGAGCGTGACCGCGAGGTCCTCCCGCAGGTCTTCGAGCGGGTCGGTGGCCGCGCCGAGCGCCGCCAGGAGCTGGCTCGGCGAGGCGGCAAGCTCGTCCCGAATGTCGGGCAGCACCGCCAGCGCCGCGCGCAGCGCCGCGAGCTCGCCGGGGCGCGCCTGGGACAGACCGAGCCGCGAGGCCATCCGCTCGAGGTCGCCGACCTGCCCGGCGAGCTCGCGCACGACCGCGAGCCGCGCCGGCTCCTCGACGAGCGCCGCCACCGCGTCGTGCCGCGCCGCGGCCGCGACGGTGTTCGCGAGCGGCCGCACCAGCCAGTCGCGCAACAGGCGCGATCCCATCGCGGTGACGGTCGCGTCCAGCACCCCGGCGAGGCTCGCGCGGCGGTCCCCGGAGGCGTCGCGCAGGATTTCGAGGTTCCTGACCGCGGCAGCGTCGAGCACCACATCGCTGCCCGCCCTGCGGCGCTCGAAGCCGCGGAGATGGCGGGGCACCCCCCCCTGCGTCGTGCGCACGTACTCGAGGAGCGCGCCGGCCGCGCCGACAAGCGGCTCGCCCGGCGCGAGGTCGAACGCCCGAAGCGAGCCGACGCCGAGGGCGAGACGGAGGAGCCCCTCGCCGCGACCCGGGTCGAACCACGACGGCGGCCGCGCGCTCACCAGCGGGCCGCCTGCGGCTGCAAAGCCGTCGGTTGGCGAGCCCTCGGGGATGAGAAGCTCCCGGGGACGCAACTGGGCCAGCAGCTCCTCCGCCTCCCGGCGCGAGGCGCACGCCGCCCCGCCGAACTCGCCGGATGCGGCCTCCAGGAACGCCAGCGCCACTCCGGCGCCGGCCTCGCGCACCGCCGCGATCCACCGCCGCTCGCCGTCCCCGAGCAGTTCGGGCTCGGTCACCGTGCCGGGCGTGAGGACTCGGATCACCTCGCGGCGCACGAGCCCGCCCGCCTTGGCCGGGTCCTCGACCTGCTCCGCGATCGCCACCTTGAGGCCGGCGTCGAGCAGCTTTCCGACGTAGCTCGCGACCGCGTGGTGCGGGATCCCGCACATCGGCGACGTGACCTCGCCGTTGTGACGGCGCTTGGTCAGGACGATGCCCAGGATCGGAGAGGCCTTCTCAGCATCCTCGAAGAACAGCTCGTAGAAGTCACCGAGCCGGTACAGCAGCACGGCGTCCTCGACCTGTGCCTTGAGCTCGAGATACTGCTGCAGCATCGGTGTCTGTTTCATGCCTCGAGGATTGTAGCGTGCCGCGCGGCGCCCTTGACGCGCCGCGCGCGGCAGGCAAGACTGTGGCCGTGAAGACCGTTCTGGCGATCGCCGCGTGCGGCCCGCGCCTCGAGCTGGCGCTGGGTTCGGCCGCCGGCGTCGCCGGGCTCGTCGCACTTGCCGGTCAGACGCCGCGGTCGGAGTTGGTGATGGCCGCGGTGGACCTCCTTCTGCGCGGCGCCGGCATCGGCCGCGATGCGCTCGAGGGCGTCGTCGCCTCGCGCGGGCCCGGGTCGTTCACCGGCGTCCGGGTGGCGCTCGCCACCGCACAGGGCCTCGCGGCCGCTCTCGCCATCCCCGCCCACGGGTTCTCGTCGCTGCTCGCGCAGGCAGCCAGGGCGGACGTTCCCGAGTGCCTGGCCGTGCAGCCTGCCCGCCGGGGTTTCGCGTACGCCCAGGAGTTCGCCCGCGCCGGCGGCCGCCTGACGGCGGCCCAGGAGCCGCGGACCGTGACCGTCGAGTCGCTCGCCGGCTCGGGCGTGCCCGTGGTCGCACCGGCAGGGTTCGCGCTGCCGCCGGCGACGCCGTCGGCCGCCGCGCTCCGCTCGACCGCCGAGGCACTCCTCATCCTGCTGGCCGCGGAGCCGCACACCGATCCGGCAACGCTCGCCCCGACCTACCTCGAACCACCCCCGGCAACGCCACCCACCGGAACCCAGCCGCCATGGCCGCCCTCCCCCAAGGCTTCCTGATCCGCACCGCCCGGATCGAGGACGTCCCCGTCGTGGCGGCCCTCGAAGCGGAGGTCTTCCCGGATCCCTGGCCGTCGCACCTCTACATCCAGGAGGTCGGCCAGCCGTTGCGGTTCCAGCGCGTGGTCCACACCGAGAGCGGGTTCCTCGCCGGCTACCTCTTCGCCTGCTGGCAGCTCGACGAGCTGCACGTGCTCAAGGTGGCCACTCACCCGATCCATGAAGGCAAGGGGATCGCCACCATGCTCCTGGCCGAAGCCCGGCAAGAGGCGGAGCAGGCCAACGCGCGCGCGCTGGTGCTCGAGGTGCGCCCGTCCAACCGCAGGGCGTTCAGGCTCTATCGCAACCTCGGCTACGAGGTCCTCGCCCGGCGGCCGCGCTACTACACCGACGGCGAGGACGCGCTCCTGATGTGCCTGGCGGTCACGCTTCCATCCAGGGTCTGAGCCGGACAGGCGCGAACACGCGCCGATGCCCCGGCTATACTGACTGCCGGAGCGAAACGTGGCCAAGCGGCTCGGGGAGATTCTCATCGAACGGGGGGCGATCTCACCGGAAGGTCTGCGCAGCGGGCTGGAAGCGTGCCGGCGTCACGGCGGACGGCTCGGGACCTGGCTCGTCCGCCTCGGCCTCCTCAACGAAGGGAAGCTCCTCGATGCCCTCACCCGCCAGACGGGCTGCCCGCCGGCGACGACGATGCAGCTCACCACGGCCCCGTCGGAGATCCGGGGCCTCATCCCCCCGGCGTTTGCCAGGCGCAACCTCGCCGTGCCGTTCGCCCGTCAGGGGCGTTCCCTCGACGTCGCGATGGCGAACCCCAACGACCTTCTGCTCGTTGACGAGATCTCGAGGGTGACCGGCCTGGTGCCCCGCCCGCACGTGGCCACCGAGGCCACGATCACGGCGGCCCTCGCCCTCTCGAAGCCGGCCGCCCAGGTCCCCGCTCCTGCGCCGCCGCCCGGGCCGCCCCGCGCGACCGGCCGGGAGTGGCGCCAGTTCTGGAGGCTCGAATCGGCGACCCCGGAGCTGATGCGGGCTCTCGACGCGCCGGAGCTCCCGGCATCGAAGTCGCTGGCGGCGACGTTCCCGCAATTGAACCCGATCGCGACAGCGGAGGGAGCGGCGCCCCCCACCGACGCGGTGGGGCTCGCAGACGCGCTCGCCAACGCCTCCGACCGCGACCAGGCCGCCGACCTCGTTCTCGATCATCTCGCCACCGGCGTTTTCCGCGTCGCGCTCTTCTCGGTGCACCAGGGCAAGGTGATGGGATGGCGGGCGCGCGGCGCCGCCATCGTGGCGGAGGACTTCCACACCCTGATCCTGCCGCTGGACCGTCCGTCCATCTTCCTCAACCTCACCAAGGGGGTCGAGATCCACGCCGGGCCGCTCGGCGGCGGCGAGGGTAACGGCCTGCTGCTCGATGCGCTCGGCGACCCCACCCCGACCGAGGCGGTGGTCGTCCCGGTGCGGGTGCGGGGCAAGGTGGTC
>CAVVEO010000004.1:0-110060 GCA_963747245.1 uncultured Acidobacteriota bacterium | reverse complement strand
TCCGTGCCGCCCTGGCCACTTAGGCGCCGCCGATAGCGGACCACGATCCTGGCGGGGGGTCCCGCGGCCACTCCACCACCCGCCCGGCCGCTCTTGACCCCCCGCGCCCCCCGCGAGCCACGGCGGAGCCGCGTCTCGCCTGGCGTTGCGCTCGCCCCGCTCGCGTCCTCATGTAGCCTCCGGCTACACTCCGGCGCGGCGGGGCTCGCGCGCCTTGCGGCTGGCCCACTCTCGGCGGCGCGGCTACACGCCGCAAGCGCCGACGCTCTGCCTGTCGGTCGGATTCTCATCTTCGACGGGGGCGCTCGCGGGCGCGCGGCCTGCGGTCCGCGCGGCCGGGGTATGCCTGCGGCATGCGAGCGCAGACCGCATCGGGGGTTGACACGGTTTGCATCTCTGCGATAGCGTCCCGGTCATGCGGTACCTTGGCGTTCCTCGTCATCGTGAGTGCTGGCGCCGGCCTGTGAGGCGGTAGGCGGGGCGTGCCGTCCCCGCTTGGCCGCCGGGCGCAAGCGGGGAGACAAGGTGGAAACGGACCACAACCTCCCCGCTCCCGGCGGGGAGGTTCGAGTTCATGGAGATCGTTGCCACCTTCGTTCCGAGCGTCCGCGGCGACCCCGCCGAGGAGCTGCGGTTTCCGCCGGCGGGCGCCACCATGGTGGAGTTGCGCGCCGACCTCCTCGGCGCCGGCTCCGACCTGGCCCGGCTCTCCGGCGCCGCCGGTCTCCCGGCGATCGTGACGCTGCGCTCGCGGGCCGAGGGCGGCGAGGGGCCGGACGACCCCGTCGAGCGGCGCCGGTTCTTCGAAGGCGTGGCCGCGCTGCCCGTGGCGCTCGTGGACCTCGAGGCGGGCCGCGACCGCGACCTCGTGGACGCCGTGGTCCCCCGCGAGCGCGTGATCCTGTCGGCGCACGTCGCGGCCGGCGCCCCCGGCGCGCTCGAGGAACGGGTCGCGACGATGCTCGCGACGGGGACGCGGTTCGTCAAGATCGTCCCCGAGGCGCGGAACCTGGCCGACGTCGCGGCGGTGCTGCGCCTGGCGCACGCGCTCGACCGGGGCCGGCGGACGGAGCGCAGGGCCGTCGTGTTCGCCTCGGGCGAGGCCGGTCGCCCGACGCGCCTGCTCGGTCCGTTGCTCGGGGCGCCGCTGGCCTACGCCGCGTGGGCGCCGGGGCGGTGCGCGGCGCCGGGCCAGTACCTCCCGGAGGAGATGGCTGCGCTGATCGGGCACCTGGCCGGTCGGCCGCGCCGGCTCTTCGCGGTGCTCGGCCGGCCGGTTTCCGGGTCGTTGTCGCCGCGCGTCCACGCCGCCGCCTACCGCGCGCTCGGGCTGCCCAACGTCTTCGTCCCGCTCGAGGTTGGGGCGGCCACGGAGCTGGACGGCCTGCTCGTCCCGGCGGGGGCGTCGTGGCTCGACGCGCTTGGACTGCCGGCCGGCGGCTTCGCCGTGACGATGCCCTGGAAAGGAGAGGCGGCGCGCCGCTGCACGCTGCTGGCGCCGCGGGCCGAGCGGGCCGGCGCCGCGAACACGGTCCTGCCGCGCGGGGGGAAGGTACTCGGCGACTGCACCGACATGGACGGGATCACACGCGTGCTGGCCGAGGAGGGCGTTGACCTCGCCGGGGCGTCCGCTCTCGTGCTCGGCGCGGGCGGAGCGGCGCGCGCCGCGGCGGTGGCGTTGCAACTCGCGGGCGCGGAGGTGGCAATCGCGGCGCGCGACGGCGAACGCGCGGTCGCGGCGGCCCGGGGCCTCGGCCTGGCGGGCGTCGAGGTCGCGGCGAGCGAGCGGGTCGCCGTCGTGGTCAACGCAACTCCCGCCGGGGCCGACGGCGAGCCCTCGCCGTGGCTGGAGGGGCTGCGCCTCCCCGCGGGCGGCGTGCTCGTGGACCTCCCGTACGGCCCCGGGCCGACGTTCCTCGAGCAACTCGCCGCGCGCCGTGGCTGGCGCTACGTCGCCGGCCGCGAGGTGCTGCTCTTCCAGGCGGTGTCGCAGTTCGCGGCGATGACCGGTGCGGCGCCGCCCGTGCGGGCGATGGCGGCGGCGCTCGGCCTCGGGGAGGGCGAGGCGTGAGCCGGCCCGAAGGAGCGGCGGCCGCGCGCAGCGCGCCCGGTGGAAAGCTCCGCCGGCTTGCGGGAGAATGGGGCGGACCCGCCGGGAGTTCGGCCTTCGGCGGTGACGGACGGCGTCGCGGTCCGTGCGCTGCGACGCGCGTGGGGAGGGGACGATGAAGATCTGGCATAGCGGCGATGCGAAAGGCGAGCGCTACCTGCAGCAGCTGGAGACGCGGTACGCCCGGCTGTTCCCGGCCCAGCTCGAAGACAAGGCGCGCCGGGCGGTGGCCGCCGTGGCCAGACAGGGAGACAAGGCGCTGGTGGCGTACGTGCGGCGGCTCGACCTCAAGGGTCGCCCCACGGAAGGGTTCCGCCTGCGCGGCGCGGTCGCGGGCGGCGAGGAGGTCGGGGAGGAGTTCGTCAACGCCGTCGAGCTTGCGCTCGCCAACCTCAAGGCGTTCCACGAGCCGCAGGCCGTGAAGGGCTTCGCGTCGGAGGGAGACAACGATGGCCTGGGGATCCGGGTGCGGCCGATCGAGTCGGTCGGGGTGTACGTGGCGGACGGCTCGGCGGTGTCCTTGTCTTCGCTCCTGACGGCGGTGGTCGTGGCGCGGGTCGCGGGGGTGTCGCGGATCGCGGTGGCGACGCCCCCCCGTGCGTTCCTGGCCTCGCTGCAACTGCGCTACCTTCTCGACCGCCTCGACCTTCGCGAGATCTACCTGATGGGCGGCGCGCACGCCGTGGCGGCGCTGGCGTACGGCACCGATTCGGTCGCGCCGGTGGACAAGATCGTGGGCGCCGGCGGGCGCCTCGTGGCGGCGGCGAAACGCGCGGTGTGCGGGGTGGTTGGCGTCGACTCGGCTGCGGACCCCGCCGAGGTGGTGATCGTCGCCGACGCCCGCGCCGAAGTCGAGATCGCCGCCGCCGACCTGCTCGCGGCGGCCGGCCAGGACGAGGACGCGCTCGCGGTCCTGGTGACGCCGTCGAAGAGCCTGGCGGCGAAGGTGGAACGGCGCGTCTCCGCGCGGGTGCGGAGCTTGCCGAAGAAGAGCCCGGCGCGGGCGGCGCTGAAGAACTGGGACGCCATCGTGCTGGTGCCCGACCTCGAGGCCGCGGCCGACGTGGTCAACCGCATCGCGCCGCAACGCGTCGAGCTGCTCCTCGCCGAGCCGTTGCGCGTGCAGGACCTCATCGAGCGGGCGGGGATGGTGGTCGTGGGGCCGTGGTCGCCGCCGGCGATCGCCGATCTCGTGCTGGGCGCCAGCCCGTTGCTGCCGGCCGCCGGCGCCGCGCGGTTCGCCTCGCCGATCGGGGTGTGGGACTTCGTGCGCCGCACCGCCGTGGCGCGGGTCGCGGCCCACCGGTACCCGGCACTGGCTCGGGCGGCGGCGGCGCTGGCGCCGTCCGAGGGTTCGGTGTTGCACCGGGAATCGCTGCGCGCCGGCAGCCGGGGGAAGATGTGAGCGTCCTGAAGCCGGGCGGGGGACTCCCCTCCGCGGGGTGCGGCCGTTGACCCGTCCGTCCCGGGAGCGCTTCGGAGAGCTCGCGAGGAGCCACCAGGCCGTCCCGGTGGTGCGGGAGCTGACCGCCGACACCGTCACGCCAACCGGGATGCTGCTGCGCTTGGCCCGCGCCGGACGCCACCCGTTCCTGCTCGAGAGCGTCGAGGGTGGCGAGCGCGTGGCGCGCTGGTCGTTCGCCGGCGCCGACCCGGCGCGGGTCGTCGCGGTGCGCGGCGGCAAGGCGTTCGTAGACGGTGTCGAGTCGGCGGCGGCGCCGCTCGAGGCCCTGCGTGACGCGGTCGCGGCCCGGGGCCGCGCGCCGGTGGAAGACCTGCCGCCGTTCGCGGGGGGCGCGGTCGGGTGGCTCGGCTACGACGCGGTGCGGCTGGTCGAGCGGATCCCGGCGCACCTCCCCGACCCGCTCGGCCTGCCCGACGCGTGGTTCGCCGTCTACCCGGTGATCGCGGCGCTCGACCGTGCCCGCCAGCGTCTGCTCCTGATCGCGACCGTCACCGTGGAGGACGGCGCCGACGCCGCGTACGGCCGCGCCGTCGCCGCGCTCGACCTGCTGGAGGGCGTGCTGGCGGCGCCGCTCGACGAGGCGCGGCCGGCGCCGCTGCCGGCGGCGGACGCGTCGCTCCAGCCCGACCTCTCGTGGCAGGTCGCCCCCGACGACGAAGGCTTCCTCGCCGCGGTGGCGCGCGCGCGGGAGGAGATCAGGGCCGGCGAGTGCTTCCAGATCGTGCTCTCGCGCCGGTGGTCGCGCCCGAGCCCCGCGTCCCCGATCGCGCTCTACCGGGCGCTGCGCCTGGCCAACCCGTCGCCGTACATGTTCTACCTGGACGCCGGCGAGGCCCAGATCCTGGGCTCCTCGCCCGAGACGCTCGCACGGCTGCGCGGCGCCCAGGCGGGGACCTGCCCGATCGCGGGCACGCGGCGGCGCGGGCGCACCGCCGCCGAGGACGCGCGGTTGGCGGCGGAGCTGCTGGCGGACGAGAAGGAGCGCGCCGAGCACCTGATGCTCGTCGACCTCGGCCGCAACGACATCGGCAAGGTCGCCCGCGCCGGCACCGTGAACGTGACGCGCTTCATGGAGGTCGAGCGCTACTCGCAGGTCATGCACCTGACGAGCGAGGTGACGGGCGAGCTGGAGGCGGGGCGCTCGGCGCTCGACGTGCTCCTCGCCTGCTTCCCGGCGGGGACGCTGACCGGCGCCCCCAAGGTGCGGGCGATGGAGCTGATCGAGCAGCTCGAGGTGTTGCGCCGGGGGGTGTACGGAGGCGCCGTAGGGTACTTCGACTTCGGCGGCGACATGGACGCCTGCATCGCGATCCGCACGGCCGTGGCGGCCCGCGGCGCCGTCCACGTGCAGGCGGGCGCCGGGATCGTCTTCGACTCGCTGCCCGAAAGCGAACTCGCCGAGTGCGCGAGCAAGGCCCGCGCGCTCGCCCTTGCCGTCCTGCTGGCGGAAGGGATGCAGTCGTGATCGTGCTGGTCGACAACTACGACTCGTTCACCTACAACCTCGTCCAGTACCTTCGCGAGCTGGCGGCCGCGGAGGAGGTGCGCGTGATCCGCAACGACGCGGCGACCGTTGCCGAGATCGTGGCGCTCGCGCCGCGCGCGATCGTGCTCTCTCCGGGGCCCGGCGTGCCCGAAACCGCGGGGGTGTGCGTCGAGCTGACGCGGGCCGTGGCGGCCGTGCCGCTGCTCGGGGTCTGCCTCGGGCACCAGGCGCTGGCGGTCGCCTACGGCGGGCGGGTGGTGCGCGCGCCGGAGCCCCGGCACGGCAAGACCTCCCCGGTTCACCACAACGGCCTGGGCGTCTTCGCCGGTCTCGCGGAGCCGTTCGAGGCGACGCGTTACCACTCCCTCGTCGCCGAGCGGGCGTCGCTGCCCCGCGACCTCGAAGTCGTGGCGTGGACCGACGACGGCCTGGTGATGGGGCTCGCGCACCGCGACCGGCCGCACTTCGGCGTGCAGTTCCACCCCGAGGCGTACCTGACCCGGGGCGGCAAGCGGCTGCTCGCCAACTTTCTCGGGGTCGCCGGGCTGACGGCGGAGGCGGCGTGATCCGGGACGTGCTCGAGCCGTTGCTGGCGGGCGAGGACCTGCCCGCCGAAACCACCGAGGCGTGCTTCACCGCGCTGATGGCCGGCGAGTGGTCAGAGCCGGAGCAGGCCGCGTTTCTGATCGCCTTGCGGGCCAAGGGTGAGACCCCAGGAGAAGTTGCCGCGGCGGCGCGGGTCCTGCGCTCGTTCGCGGTCGCGGTCCCCACCTCCCGCGCGCCGCTCGTCGACACCTGCGGCACGGGCGGCGACGGCGCCCACACGCTCAACATCTCGACCGGCGCCGCGTTCGTGGCCGCCGCCTGCGGCGTCGCGGTGGCGAAGCACGGCAACCGCTCGGTGTCGTCGAGGTGCGGCTCCGCCGATGTGCTCGAGGCGCTCGGGGTCCCGCTCGAGCTCGAGCCCGAGCGGCTCGGCGCCATCCTCGACGAGGTGGGTTTCGCGTTCCTGTTCGCGCCGCGGCTGCACCCGGCGATGCGCGCCGTCATGCCGGTGCGCCGCGCCCTCGGCGTGCGGACGGTGTTCAACCTCCTGGGGCCGCTCGCCAACCCGGCCGGGGTGCGGCGCCAGGTGGTGGGCGTCTACAGCCGTGCGGTGATGGAGCTGGTGGCCGGCGCGCTCGCCGAGCTCGGGGCCGAGCATGCCTGGGTCGTGCACGGCGACGACGGCCTCGACGAACTGTCGGTGTGCGCCCCGACGCTGGTGATCGAGGTGCGCGACGGCCGGGTCGGGGGCGAGACGGTGGTGGACCCGGAAGCGCTCGGCATTCGCCGCGCAGGCCACGCCGAGCTGGCCGGAGGCGGCGCCGCGGAGAACGCCGCCAGGCTGCGGTCGATCCTCGCGGGCGAGGAGCGCTCGGCCGCCGCGGACGCGGTCGCGCTCAACGCCGCGGCCGCGCTGGTGGTGGCGGGCGCCGCTCCCGACCTCGCGGCGGGCCTGGAACGGAGCCGGGCGAGCCTCGCGGCGGGCGCGCCTGCGGCGAAGCTCGAGGCAGTGATCCGCGCCGCACGGGGGAGCGCGGCGTGAGCGCACCCGAGCCCGACATCCTGGTGCGGATCACGGACGCCGTCCGCGACCGCCTGGCGAAAGAGCCGCCGCCGGCCGGCCTCGAGGCGCGGGCGCGCGAGGCGGCGGGCGCCCGCCGGCGCGATGGGCGGCGCAGCCTGCTCTCGGCGCTCGAGGCCCCCGGCGTGCGGGTGATCGCGGAGTGCAAGCGGCGCTCGCCCTCCAAGGGGTGGCTGCGGCAGCCGTTCGACCCGGTCGAGCTCGCGCGCTCCTACGAGGCCGGCGGCGCCGCAGCGATCTCGGTGGTGACCGAGCCGCAGTTCTTCGCGGGGCAGCCGGGTTGGGTGGCGGCCGTGCGGTGCGCGGTCGCGCTGCCCGTGCTGCAGAAAGACTTCCTGCTCGCCCCGCGCCAGCTGTTCGAGGCCGTTCTGCTCGGCGCCGACGCGGTGCTTCTCATCGCCCGCGCGCTTCCCGGGCCGCACCTCGGCGAAATGATCGGCGTGGCCGGGGAACTCGGCCTCGAGACGCTGGTGGAGGTGCACGACGCCCGCGACCTCGACCGGGTGCTGGCGCTGCCGGCGCCGGTCGTCGGGGTCAACGCCCGCGACCTCGAGACTTTCCGTGTCGACCTCGAGGTCGCGGCGACGCTCGCTCGCCGGGTGCCCGCCGGGCGCGTGGCCGTCATGGAGAGCGGGATCGCCGGGCCGGGCGATGTGGGGGCGCTGGCGGCGGGCGGCCTCCGGCGTTTCCTCATCGGCGAGCACCTGCTGCGCTCGGCCGATCCGCGCGCGGCGCTCGCGGAGCTGGTGGCGTGCGCGTGACCGTCAAGATCTGCGGCCTCACCGGCCCCGCCGACGCCCGCGCCGCGGTGGCGGCGGGTGCGGACTTCGTCGGGTTCGTCTTCGACCCGGCGTCAAGGCGGTGCGTCGGGCCGTCGCCGGCGTGGATCCGGGGCGTGGAGGGCGCGGCGAGGGTCGGTGTCTTCCGCAACCTTGGCGTCGAGGCCGTCGCGCGGGCGCGGGAGGATGCCGGCCTCGACCTCGTGCAGCTCCACGGCGACGAGCCGCCGGAGGCGTGCGCCGCGCTCGGAGGACCGGCGCGGGTCATCAAGGCGGTCGCCGTCTCCGGCGCCGTGGACTGGGCCGGCGTGGCGCGCTACGCACGGGTCGCCCGGATCCTGTTCGACACCGCCTCCGCGTCGGGCGGCGGCACCGGCCGGACGTTCGACTGGGACGTGCTGGCTGGTGCGCCCGCGGACCTCGCATTTTGGCTGGCCGGTGGGCTCGACCCGGAGAACGTCGCGGCGGCGGTGGAGACGGTCCGCCCGGCGGGGGTTGACGTCGCCAGCGGCGTGGAGGCCGCGGTCGGGCGAAAGGACGCCGCCAGGATGCGCGCCTTCGTCGCCGCCGTCCGCGGCGCCGAGGAGCACGCCGGGCCGCGCTGATCGGCTGTCGTGCCTGGTGTTTGTGTGGGGGTACGTCAATTGTGAGCTTTTGCTTTCTTGCTCTTGGTTCTTGGTATTTTGACCCTTGACCCCTGACCCTGACCTGGGTGGTAGGGTGGATGGTTGCAGTCGCGGGGGATGACGATGAAACCGGTACCTGACAGCCGTGGATACTTCGGGCCGTACGGCGGGCGCTTCGTGCCGGAGACGCTGATGGCGCCTCTGGCCGAGCTGACGGCGGCCTGGCAGGAGGCGCGGCGCGACCGCGCCTTCCGGCGCGAGCTCGCGGGCCTGCTCGCGACGTACTGCGGTCGCCCCACTCCGATCTCGCGCGCGGCGCGGCTCACTCAGCACCTCGGCGGGGCGCAGGTCTTCCTCAAGCGCGAGGACCTCTGCCACACCGGCGCCCACAAGATCAACAACGCCGTCGGCCAGTGCCTGCTGGCGCGGCGGATGGGCAAGGTTCGCGTGATCGCCGAGACCGGCGCCGGCCAGCACGGCGTCGCGGTCGCCACCGCCGCCGCGCTGTTCGGGCTGCGCTGCCGGGTCTACATGGGGACCGAGGACGAGCGGCGCCAGGCGCTCAACGTCTACCGGATGAAGCTGCTCGGCGCCGAGGTCGTCGGCGTGGACGCGGGCGCGCGCACGCTCAAGGACGCGATCAACGAGTCGCTGCGGGACTGGGTGACGAACGTCGCGACCACGCACTACGTCCTCGGCTCGGTGCTCGGCCCGCACCCGTACCCGGTGATGGTGCGGGAGTTCCAATCCGTGATCGGGAGCGAGGCGCTGCTGCAGATCCGCTCGCAGCACCGCTCGCTCCCGAACCTCGTGGTGGCGTGCGTCGGCGGAGGCTCGAACGCCGCCGGCATCTTCTCGGCGTTCGTCCCGCACCGGCAGGTCGAGCTGGTCGGCGTGGAAGCCGGGGGGCGCGGTACGCGCCTGGGGGAGCACGCGGCGCGCTTCGCCGGGGGATCCCCCGGCGTCCTGCACGGGACGCGCAGCTACCTCCTCCAGGACCAGGACGGGCAGGTCGTCCCGACGCACTCGGTGTCCGCCGGCCTCGACTACCCCGCGGTCGGCCCGGAGCACGCCTTCTGGCACGACACACGCCGCGTGTCGTACGTGCGGGTCGAGGACCGCGAGGCGCTGGACGCGTTCCACCTGCTCTCGGAGCTCGAGGGGATCGTGCCTGCGCTCGAGACCGCCCACGCCGTCGCGTACGTCGCCCGGGTCGCCCCGCGCATGAGCGGCGGCCAGGCGGTGCTCGTGAACCTCTCGGGTCGCGGCGACAAGGACGTCGTCGAGGTCGCGAGACTCGAGGGGGTGAAGCTATGAGCGGCCGGATCGAGAAAGCGTTCCTCCGGGCGCGCAAGGCAAGGCGGGCCGCGTTCATCCCCTACATCACCGCGGGCGATCCCAGGCCCGCCCGGACGGTCGTCCTGGCGCGCGCCCTCGAGCGCGCCGGCGCCGACATCCTCGAGTTGGGGGTCCCGTTCACCGACCCCATCGCCGACGGCCCGACCAACCAGCGCGCGGCGGAGCGGGCGCTCGCCCAGGGCACCTCGCTCACCGGCGTGCTCGGCCTCGTGCGTGAGCTGCGCTTCTCGAGCGAGCTGCCGGTCGTGCTGTTCTCGTACTTCAACCCGGTCCACGCCTACGGGCTCGCCCGGTTCGCCGTCGACGCCGCGGCGGCCGGCGTGGACGGTGTCCTCTTCACCGACGTCCCGGTGGAGGAGGCCGGCCCCGCGCACGAGGCGCTGCGGCGGGTCGGCATCGAGCTCGTGCTGCTGCTGGCGCCGACCTCGACGCGCGAGCGCGTCAAGGCGGTGCGGAAGCTCGCCGGGAGCTTCGTCTACTTCGTCGCCCGCGCCGGCGTCACCGGCGCCCGCGCCGCGCTCGAGGAAGGGCTCGAGGAGCAGGTGCGGCTGGTCCGCAAGCTGGCGAAGAGCCGCGTGGCGGTCGGGTTCGGCGTCTCGACCCCCGAACAGGTGGCGCGCATCGCGCGCTTCGCCGACGGCGTCGTCGTCGGCTCCGTCCTCGTGGACCGCATCGGCGAGCTGGGCGACGTGCCGGAGTTGCCGGGCGAGGTCGAGGCGCTCGCGCGGTCCTTTGCCGTCGCCACCCGGAGGAAGTAGGCCAGGCGCCGCCGATAGCGGACCATCTGCGTTGTCGGGCGGCGGCGGTTCGGATCCTCACGTAGCCTCCGGCTACGCTCCGGCCCGGCCGCCTTGCCCTCCTAGCATCTGGCCCACTCTCGGCGGCGCGGCTACACGCCCCAAGCTCGGAGGCGCTGCCTATCGTTGAGCTGGTCGTCTTCGAGGGGAGCGCTTGTGGCTCTGCAACCTGCCGCCGGTGCAGCCGGCTCGGACCACGGACCACGTTTCTGTTTCCTGATGGCGTCTTGCGGGTGGGAGCTTCGGGTGCGAAACTCCCGGCATGCCACGTCGGGCCCTCGCCGCGCTCCTCGCCGTCGGACAGATCACGCTGATGCTCTCGGGCTGCATGTCGGTGCAGGCCACCGGAACGCGTCCGCTCCCGGGCCCAGGGGGCGGCATCTCGGTGCAGGTGTTCGCCGACGACAGCGCGCTCCGCGCCGGGCGCCCGGGTCCCGACGGGATCCTGGGGGAGGTCGAGCGCCGGGCGGGTGGAGGCTGGGCGCCGGTGTTCCGCTCGCTGAACCCGGCGTGGACGGTCGCCGGGCTGCCTCCGGGCGAGTACCGTGTGCGGTTCCCGGCGCGCCTCGACGAGTCCGGCAACGTCGTGCGGCTGTCGGACAAGAGCACCACGGTCGCGGTCAGGGACGGCGCCGTCACCGACGTCCGCGCCGTGCTGGACCACGTCTCGACCGGTCTGGTGGTGCTCGGCGTGGTGACGGTGGTCGCGATCGCGGTCGTCCTCACGAAGGAAAGCCGCGACCACGGCCTGCCGCTCCCGCCCCCGCCGCCGCCCGAGCTTCTCAACGCCGTCTTCTACGTCTCCATCAACCTCGCCGCCAGCTCCGGCTGGGAGAACGCCGAACGCTCGCTCCCGCCGGCCGTCACCTCGCACTTCCCGGCGGCGGGCGCGGTCGTCGCGGCGCGCCGGCCGCGCCTGGTCTTCTCGCTGTCGGAGCCGCTGCGCCCCACCTCGTTGAAGGCCGACGGCGTGACCGTGCTCGGGGAGGCGAGCGGCCTCATCCCGGGCCAGGTGAGCTACGACGCCGGGAACTGGTGGGTGGTGTGGCAACCTGGCGTCGACCTCGGCCCTGGAGACACGTTCCACGTCACGCTCGCGCAGGACGCGGTCGAGGACGCGGCCGGCCACGAGCTGACCGCGCCGGTCACCTTCACGTTCAGGACGGCGCGGTGAGTGCCGTCGGCGCGAGGCACGAGGCGTGGGGCGACGGATGTGAGCGAGGCGGCGGTTGGGGGTGTGGATGATTCTGGATCGTGACGGGGTGGCGTTGTACGTGGTCGGCGAGGGCGAGGGCGACCCGGTCGTGCTCCTCCACGGCCACACGCTGGACCTGCGGGTCTGGGACGAGATCGTCCCGGCGCTGGTGGCGGCCGGGCTGCGGGCGATCCGCTACGACCAGCGCGGCCACGGCCGCAGCGCCTCGCCGGCCGGCGGGTACCGCTGGGGCGACCACGCCGCCGACCTCGCCGAGGTGATCACCCGCGTCGCGGGCGGGCCGGCCCACCTCGTCGGGCTGTCGAAGGGAGGGGGGATCGCGCTCGAGCTGGCCGTGCGCCGGCCCGAGCTGGTGCGGACCCTGGCTTTGATCGGCCCCCTGGTCCCCGACGCCCCGCTCTCGGACGGGCTGCTGGCGTCGTTCCGGGCGCTGGCGAAGGAGATCCGGTCGGCCGGTCCCGCCGCGGTGATGGGTGAGCTCTGGCTGTCGCACCCCCTGATCGCGAGCGCCGCTGCGCGTCCGGGCGCCCGCGAACGCCTCGAAGCGATGCTGCGGGCGTTCCCGGCGGGCGAGTACCTGGCGACGGTGCGCGACGCCCCGGACAGGGAGTGGAAGCTCACGGACCGGCTCGGGGAGATCGCGGCGCCGACGCTGATCGTGCGCGGTGCGCGCGAGATCCCCGACTTCGTCTCAGGCGCGGATGTTCTTGCGAGTCGGGTTGCGGGAGCGCGACAGGTCGTTGTTCCGGAAAGCGGCCACCTCGTGCCGCTGGAACAGCCGGCAGCCGTCGTCGCCGCGCTGAGAGAGTTTCTCACGTTCGAGCCTGGACATTAGAATCACTTGAGAAGTACCACGGCGTCAATCTGCACGCCGGCGATCACCTGAGCGACGCCTGGCAGTTCGCCGGCAACTTCGGGTGGTCGCCCCCGACATTGATTGAACGTTGCGCTGCGCGCGATCGGTTCCTTGCCCTCCGAGTTCAGCGACCGCGCGCCCGGCGGTCGCGCCGCACATTTACGCGTTTGTGTAGCGGCCGATGCTCGCAGCGGCCGATCGGCCACGGTTCCATGGAGAAGGCCGGCGTTTGCAAGCAAACGCCGCTACAGAAGCAACGACAACTTGACGCTTTGCGGCCGTTGCGATAGATTACCCGTCCCGGTCTGGCCGGGCTTGTGTTCTTTGGCAGTGAATTTGGGACGAGGGCGGGCCACAAGAGCCCCGCGGAGCGCGTGCTCCGGGGGACGCCCGCCGGCAGCCCGCGGAGCAGGCGCGTAGCTCAGCTTGGTTAGAGCGCTACCTTGACACGGTAGAGGTCAGCGGTTCGAGTCCGCTCGCGCCTACCATTCGAGCAAGGCTCCGCATGCGAGAACAGGCGCGTAGCTCAGTTGGTAGAGCGCATCCCTCACACGGATGAGGTCTGCGGTTCGAGCCCGCACGCGCCTACCACGCCTTTGCGTGGCTCGCCGCTGCCGTCCCCAGTCGGAGGACGGCTTTTTTGTTGCCCGCCCTCCGGGTTTTTGGCGCGGCCGCGGTCGGCCGCGCTGAGGCGGGCGAGGCGCCCGCCCCGCGAGCTGCACGCGAAGAGATGGGTGGAGAGGGCGATGAGCGCCGAGAAGATCACACTGACCTTGCCGGACGGGAGCGCAAGGGAGTTCCCCGCGGACGCGACGCCGCTCGAGGTGGCGCGGACGATCGGGGAGCGCCTGGCCAAAGCCGCCGTGGCGGGGCAGCTCGACGGGGCGCTCGTGGACCTGCGGGCGCCGATCGGGCGCTCAGGAGCGTTCCGCGTGCTCACGCCGAAAGACCCCGAGGCCGGGGCCGTGATCCGGCACTCCGCCGAGCACGTGCTCGCCGACGCGGTCGAGCGGGTGTTCCCGGGCACGATCATCGACGCCGGCCGCCAGGACCACTCCGAGAAGTTCCAGTACGACTTCCGCATCGGCCACGCCTTCACCCAGGAGGACCTCGAGAGGGTCGAGGCCGAGATGGCCCGCATCGTCAAGGAGGGCCGGCCGTTCGAGCGCCGGGTCGTGAGCCGCCCGCAGGCCGCGGAGATCTTCAAGGGCCGGAACGAGGAGATCAAGCTCGTCCGCCTGGCGGACATTCCCGAGGGCGACGAGATCACGTTGTTCCAGCACGGCGAGTTCGTGGACTTGTGCCGCGGGCCGCACGTGCAGCGCACCGACCAGATCGGCGCGTTCAAGCTCATCGAGACCTCGGGCGCGTACTTCAAGGGTGACGAGCGCAACGAGATGCTGCAGCGCATCTACGGCACCGCGTTCGCGACCAGGGAGGAGCTCGACGCCTACTTCGCCAGGATCGAGGAAGCGCGGCGCCGCGACCACCGCCGCCTGGGCAAGGAGCTCGACCTGTTCTCGTTCTCGCCGCTCGCGCCGGCCTCGCCGTTCTTCCACCCCAAGGGCGCCGCGGTGTACAACGAGCTGCTCGCCTTCATGCGAAAGCTATACGTCAAGTACGGCTACCAGGAGGTGATCACCCCGCAGCTGTTCGACGCCGAGCTGTGGAAGACCTCGGGCCACTACTTCCACTACAAGGAGAACATGTTCTTCGCCGAGGTCGACGAGCGGGAGTACGGCCTCAAGCCGATGAACTGCCCGTCGCACTGCGTCCTGTTCGGCGTCCACGCGCACTCCTACCGCGAGCTGCCGCTGCGGATCGCGGACTTCGGCCGGCTGCACCGCTACGAGCGCTCCGGCGTGGTCCAGGGGCTCACCCGGGTGCGCTCGTTCTGCCAGGACGACGCCCACATCTTCTGCATGCCGTCGCAGATCGGCGCCGAGGTGGACAGCCTGTTCGACATGATGTTCGAGGTGTACGGGACGTTCGGCTTCTCCGAGCCGGGAATCTACCTTTCGACCAGGCCGGAGGGCTCGATGGGCGACGACGCCCTGTGGGCGAGCGCCGAGACGCAGCTCGAAGAGTGCCTCAAGCGCCGCGGCGTGCCGTTCACGGTCAACCCCGGCGACGGCGCGTTCTACGGCCCGAAGATCGACTTCGTGGTGCACGACGCGATCGGCCGCGAGTGGCAGCTCGGCACGATCCAGCTCGACTGGAACCTCCCCGAGCGCTTCCAGCTCGCCTACGTCGGCGAGGACGGCGCCGAGCAGCGCCCGGTGATGCTGCACCGCGCGGTGCTCGGCTCGATCGAGCGCTTCTTCGGCGTCATGCTCGAACATTTCGCCGGCGACCTGCCGCTCTGGCTGGCGCCGGAGCAGGCCCGCGTCCTGCCGGTGTCGGACAAGTTCATCGAGGCGGCACGCGCGGTGCGGACCCGCTTGCTGGCGGCCGGCCTGCGGGCCGAGGTGGACGAGCGCTCGGAGAAGCTGGGTGCCAAGATCCGCGACGGCGAGCTGGCGAAGGTGCCGGTGCTGTTGGTCGTGGGCGCCCGCGAGGCAGAGTCGGGCGGCGCCTCGGTCCGGGTGCGCCACCGCGGCGACCTCGGCTCGATGACGGTGGACGAGATCGCGGTCACGATGACCGCGACGGCGAAGCAGCGTGATTTGAACCCGTGGCCGGAGGCGCAGTGAGCCCCCGGCCGTCGTTCTTGGTGGATGGAGTGCGGGCGCCCTCGCCCGCCATCGTGACAAGGTTCGCGGCCGAGGGCGGCCGCGCCACAGGGAGGTCGTGATGCCGAAGATCAAGACGTTGCGCGCGGCGGCGAAGCGGTTCAAGAAGACCGGAACCGGAAAGATCAAGCGCCACCACGCGTTCCACAGTCACATCCTGGGCAAGAAGTCGTCGAAGCGGAAGCGCCACCTGCAGCAGGCGGCGGTCCTCACGCCCGCCGACGCCAAGGTCGTGGAGCGCATGCTCCCGTACGCGAAGTAGGAGGCCGACATGCGCGTGAAGCGTGGACACAATCGGGTTGCCAGGCGCAAGAAGATCCTCAAGCTCGCCAAGGGCTACTACCTCACCAAGCACAACGCCTACCGCATGGCGAAGCTGCAGGTCGAGCGTTCGCTGCAGTTCGCCTACCGCGACCGCCGGCAGCGCAAGCGCTCGATGCGCTCGCTGTGGATCGTGCGGATCAACGCGGCGGCGCGGCAGTTCGAGATCTCGTACTCGCAGCTCATCGCCGGGCTGAAGGCGGCGGGGTGCGAACTCGACCGCAAGGCGCTCGCCGACATGGCGGCGCGCGACATCGAGGGGTTCGGTGAGCTCGCCAAGACCGCCAAGAAGAGCCTGGGAGCCAAGCCGGCCGCCTGATGGCGACCGAGCCCCTGGAACGGGCGCGGGAGGAGTTCCTCGCCGCGCTGGCCGGCGCGGGCCGCGATGCGGTCCGCATCGAGGCGGTCCGCGTCCGTTTCGCCGGGCGCCGCTCGGGCTTGTTGCGCGACCTCGAGGAGGCGCTCAAGGCGCTGCCGCGCGAGGCCAGGCCCGCGTACGGCAGGGCGCTCAACGAGCTGAAGAAGCTCGTCGAGGAGCGCCTCGCGGAGGCGCAGGCCGACGCGGTTGCGGCGGGCCACCGGCAGCAGGCGCTCGACGTCACCCTCCCCGGGCGGCGGCCCCGGATCGGCGCGCTGCACCCGGTGACCCTGGTGCGGCGGGAGATCGAGGAGATCTTCCTGCGCATGGGATATTCGGTCGCCGACGGTCCGGAGGCCGAGGACGACTGGCACAACTTCGAGGCGCTCAACTTCCCGCCGGACCACCCGGCGCGCGACAGCCAGGACACCTTCTTCCTCGCGGGCGGCCGTGTGCTGCGCACGCACACCTCGCCGGTGCAGATCCGGACGATGGAGACGACGCCGCCGCCGATCCGGGTGATCATCCCGGGGCGCGTCTACCGCTGCGACTCCGACCTGCGGCACTCGCCGATGTTCCACCAGGTCGAAGGGCTGGTGGTGGACGAGGGAATCACGTTCGCAAACCTCAAGGCCACTCTCGAGGCGTTCGTGCACGTGCTGTTCGACCCCCGCCTCGCGGTGCGGTTCCGGCCGTCGTTCTTCCCGTTCACCGAGCCCTCCGCCGAGGTGGACATCACCTGCGTGCTCTGCCTCGGCAAGGGGTGCCCGATGTGCTCGGGGAGCGGCTGGATCGAGATCCTCGGCGCGGGGATGGTGGACCCGCGCGTGCTGCGCGCATGCAAGCTCGACCCGGAGCGCTTCAGCGGCTTCGCGTTCGGCTGCGGCCTCGACCGCGTCGCGCTGCTCAAGTACCGCCTGCCCGACCTGCGCCTGCTCTTCGCGGGCGATGAGCGGCTGCTGCGCCAGTTCGAGGGGGTGGCGCGATGAGGTTTAGTCTGGCCTGGCTGCGCGACCACCTCGACGGCGACACCCCGGCGGACGAACTGGCGGCGAAGCTGACCGCGGCCGGGATGAACGTCGAGCTCCGCGAGCCCTCCGCCGACGACCAAGTCTGGGACGTGGACGTCACCGCCAACCGCCCCGACGCGATGAACCACCGCGGGCTGGCCCGCGAGGCCGCGGCGGCCGGGTGCGGCACGCTCAAGCCGCTCGCGCCCGCCGTGGTCGAGGGCGCGGCCAAGGTCGGCGACCTCGCGAAGGTCACCGTCGAGGACGCCCTCGGGTGCCCGCGGTACTGCGCCCGCGTCGTGCGCGGCGTCAAGGTCGCCCCGTCGCCGGCGTGGCTCGCCGGCCGCTTGGAGCGCTGCGGCATCCGGCCGGTCAACAACGTGGTGGACGCCACCAACTACGTGCTGCTCGACGTCGGCCAGCCGCTGCACGCGTTCGACCTCGCCCGCCTGGGGGGGCGCGAGATCCGGGTGCGGCGCGCACGCTCCGGCGAGCGGATCACCACCCTCGACGGCGTCGAGCGCACGCTGACTCCGGACGACCTCGTGATCGCCGACGCCTCCCGCGCGGTCGGGGTCGCCGGCGTGATGGGCGGCGCCACCAGCGAGATCGGTAGCGCCACGGCGGACGTCCTGATCGAGTCCGCGACCTTCGACCCGCGCCGGGTGCGCGCCACCGCCCGCCGGCTCGGCCTCAAGACCGAGGCGTCGCACCGCTTCGAGCGCGGCACCGACCGCGCGATGGCGCGCACCGCGGCGAACCTGGCGGCCGAGCTGATCGTGCGGCTGGCGGGGGGCGAGGTGACGGCCGGCGTTCTCGACTCGGGCCGCGAGATGCCGGCGCCGCGCGAGATCGCGTTCCGGCTCTCGCGCCTGTCAGCCTTCGTCGGCTGCGCGATCCCCGCCGAGTTCGCCGTGA
This sequence comes from uncultured Acidobacteriota bacterium, assembly GCA_963747245.1. Lineage (GTDB taxonomy): Bacteria > Acidobacteriota > Thermoanaerobaculia > Thermoanaerobaculales > Thermoanaerobaculaceae > RBG-13-68-16. Next base: position 92,400 of record CAVVEO010000004.1, on the reverse strand, counting down.
AGGTCCTCGTCGCGCTCGACCTGTCGCCGCGGGTTGCCGGCGACACGGTGACCTGCACGGTGCCGCCGTGGCGCATGGACCTCGAGCTGGCGGAGGACCTCTACGAGGAGGTGCTGCGCCACTTCGGGTACGAGAACGTGCCCTCGGAGCTGCCCTCGGCGGCCGTCAAGCCGGGCCGGCGCCTGGGCTCCTGGCCGCTCACCGAGAGTGCGCGCGACGCCCTCGCCGGCGTCGGAGCGGCGGAGGCGTTCACCTACGCGTTCGTCTCGGCCGAGGCCGAGGCGGGCGCGGCGGGCTCACCCCTCGCGCAGCGCGGCGGCGTCGTGGCCGTCGCCAACCCGTTGTCGGCCCGCATGGCCGTGATGCGCCGCTCTCTCCTCGCCGGCCTGGCCGAAGCCGCCGGCGGGAACCTGCGCCGAGGCGCCGAGAGCGTGCTGCTCGGCGAGGTGGGCCGCGTTTTCTTCGACCGCGACGGCACGGTCGCCGAGGAGGAGCGCCTGGCGCTGGCCCTGGCGGGCAACGTCGGAGGCTGGGACGCGGTGCGGGCGGCCGACTTCCTCGACCTCAAGGGTGCCGTCGAGGCGGTCTTCTCGGAGCTCGGCGTCACGGCCACCGGGTGGCGTCCCGCCTCCGCCGCCGTCCTCGCCGCGGGCGAGGGAGCCGAGGTCGTGCAGGACGGCCGCGTGATCGCGGTGGCCGGCCGTTTTGCGGACGGCGTCGCGGCGTTCGACCTGCCGGCGCCGGTGTGGGTCGCCGAGATCGACCTCGCCGCGGTCGCGGCCGCAGCGCACGTGCCGGCGTTCGAGCCCCTCCCGCGCTTCCCCGCGGTCGCGGCGGACCTCACCGTGCGCCACAAGGTGTCGCTGCAATACGCCGAACTGGTGGCCGGCGTCACGGCCGCCGGCCCGGCATGGCTGGAGTCGGTCGCGCCCGTCGTGCGCTATCGCGGCGAGGGTGTCGCGCCGGACGAGGTCAAGACCACGGTGCGGCTGACCTACCGGCACCCCGAGAGGTCGCTCACGCAGGACGAGGTCAACGCCGCGCACTTCGCACTCATGGACAGGCTCGGCCGTGAACTTTCGGTGAGCTTTTCGTAGGGAGGCCGCATGGACGTCTTTGCCGCTCTTGAAGAACGCGTCGAGAAGCTGATCGTAGCCCACAAGGAGCTGCAGGCGCGCATCGCCGACCTCGAGGACGAGAACCGCCGGCTCCGGGACGGCGGGGCGGCGAGCGAGGAGCTCTCGGGTCGGATCGCCGAGCTCGAGACCGAGCGCGCCGAGGTGCGCGCCCGCGTGGAGCGCCTCCTCAAGTCCGTCTCCGACATCGACCTCTGACTGCCGCCCGCGGTTCAGAACGTGGGGCTCGCGCGCCGCGCGAGCGGTTTCTTGCCCTCCGAAGACCACGACCGCGCGCCCGGCGGTCGCGCTCCACACCAAGACGGCCGTAGGGCGGGCGCCCTCGCCCGCTCTGCGAGTTCGAGGAACGGGAAGCTGCTGAACGCGGCGGCCGGGACGCGGTAGAGTGTGGCGATGGCGACAGCGCGGCGCGCCCGAGCTCCGATCGTTCCCCTTGGCCCGAGGGAGGCTGGCGCTCGATGTGCGGGATAGCGGGGGTCTGCCTGCCTGACGGCCGCGAGGTCGGCGGCCCCGGTCTCGGCGAGGCCCTGCGCGCGCTGCGCCACCGCGGCCCCGACGGGGAGGGGACGTTCGCGGCGCCGGGGATCGCCCTGGGGATGCGGCGCCTGGCGATCATCGACCTGGTGACCGGCGCGCAGCCGGTGTTCAACGAGGACCGGTCCGTGGCGGCCGTGCTCAACGGCGAGATCTACAACTACGTGGAGCTGCGGGAGACGCTGCGGCGCCTCGGTCACGCGTTCGCGACGGCCAGCGACACCGAGGTGCTGGTCCACCTTTACGAGGACGGGGGCGAGGCGCTCTGCTCCCGCCTCCGCGGGATGTTCGCGTTCGCCATCTGGGACGGGCGCGCGCGGTCGCTGCTGCTGGCGCGCGACCGCTTCGGCAAGAAGCCGCTCTACGTCGCGCCGCTGCCCGGCGGCGGGCTCGCGTTCGCGTCCGAGCTGAAGGGGCTGCTGCCGCTGATGCGCGCGGCCGGCGCCGCGCCGCGGGTGCGGGAGCAGGGGATCTACGACTACCTGTCGCTCGGCGCCGTTCCCCAGCCCGACACGGTCTACGAGGGTGTCAGCGCCGTCGGCCCCGGCCACTGGCTGCGTTGCGACGGCGAGCGGACGCAGGAGGGGGCGTACTGGCGGCCCGAGCTCGAGCCCAAGGCCGCCGTCTCGTACGCCGAAGCCCAGGAAGAACTGCGGCACACCCTCGGGGAAGCGGTCGGGTTGCGGTTGCGCAGCGACGTCCCGGTCGGCGTCTTCCTCTCCGGCGGGGTGGACTCCTCGGCGGTTGCGTACGAGGCGTCCCGGCGCCTCGGCGGGAAGCTGCGGACGTTCACCGTCTCGGTCGCCGACGAGGCGTTGGACGAGGCGCCCGTCGCCCGGCGCACCGCGGCGGCGCTCGGGATCGAGAACGTCGTCCTGCCGCTCCGATTCGCGCCGCGGGACGAGGTTCTGGCGGTTGCCCGCCACTTCGACCAGCCGTTCGCGGACCCCTCCGCGATCCCCAGCATGGCGATCGCCCGGCTGGCCCGCGAGCACGTCAAGGTGGTCCTGAACGGGGACGGCGGCGACGAGGTGTGCGGCGGGTACCGCCGGTACCTCGCCGCCCAAACGCTTGGGAGGGTCGCGTCGGTGCCCGGTGCGCGGCCCGTGCTCCGCGCGGCCCTCTCCCGCATCGCGGCGGGGCGCCGGCGCTCGCCGGCGGGCCTGCTGCGGCGCTTCGGCCGGGGGCTCGCGCTGCCGCCCGGTGCGCGCTATCTCGTGTGGACGAAAGACCTGCTGCTCGACGAGGACAAGCAGCGGGTCTGGCGCGGGCGGCCGCAACGGGCCACCGAGGCGTGGGTCGCGGACAGGCTCGACGGCAGCCTCGCCGCCGTGGACGCGCAGGTCGCGGGCGACATCGGCATCGAGCTGCTCTCGAGCCTGCTCGTGAAGATGGACATGGCGACGATGGCGGCATCCCTGGAGGGTCGTTCGCCGTTCCTCGACCACGAGGTGGCCTCCTTCGCGCTGCGGCTGCCGGTCGCCTTCCGTGTGCGGGGTTCGCGGCTGAAGGCGGTGTTGCGCGACGCCTATCGTACCCGCCTGCCGCGTGAGGTGATCGAAGGTCCGAAGCGGGGTTTCGAGGTGCCGCTCACCGCCTGGCTCGAAGGCGATCTGCGCGACCTCGTCGGCGACGCGCTTCTGGCCCCGGGCGCCCGAGTCGGCGAGTTCCTGGACCCGGCGTTCGTGCGGGCGGCGGTTGAGGGTGCGGCGATGCGGGAGCGCAACCGCGCGGGCCTTGTCTACGCGCTGCTCATGCTCGAGCTCTGGCTGCGCGAGCCGCGGCCCTGAGTCCGGAGCCGGCGCGCTGCGCCGGCGGTCTCATTCCCTCGGACAACGGCCGCGTCCGGCGGTCGCGCCCATGCCTGTGTTTTATCGTGCAGTCCTTTTCTGGTAGGCTGTCGCGTGCCTCGACGGCCGGTGCGACCGGCGGGGCGACCTGGTTTGCTCATATCCGCGGTCCTCCTGCCCGTGCCACGGTGGCGCCGATGCCGCGGCGGCCGCGGAGGCGCTTCCAACCGCACGCTGCCTTCTTCGGAGAGTGACCGATGACCGACCCCAAACCCGCAGTCCCCCTCTTTGACCTCAAACGGCAGTGGCTCGAGGTGAACGACGACGTCCACGCCGCGGTCGAGCGCGTGTTCGCGACGCAGCAGTTCATCCTCGGTCCCGAGGTGGCGGCGCTCGAGAGCGAGTGCGCCGCATACCTCGGCGTGAAGCGGGCGGTGGCCGTGTCCTCGGGGACCGACGCGTTGCTGGCGGCGTTGATGGCGCTCGGCGTCGGGACGGGGGACGAGGTGGTCACATCGCCCTTCACGTTCTTCGCGACCGCCGGCGTGATCCACCGCCTCGGCGCGCGCCCGGTGTTCGCCGACATCGACCCGCGCGACTTCAACCTCGACCCCGGCAAGCTGGCCGCTGCGGTCACGCCGCGCACCAAGGCGATCATCCCGGTGCACCTGTACGGGCAGGCGGCGGACATGGACGGGATCAAGGCGGCGGCGCCCGGCATCCCGTTGGTCGAGGACTGCTGCCAGGCGATCGGGACGGCGTACAACGGCCTCATGGTCGGCGGGATCGGCGCGTTCGGCTGCTTCTCGTTCTTCCCGACCAAGAACCTGGGGGCGTTCGGCGACGCCGGCCTGGTGACGACCAACGACGAGGCGGCCGGCGAGAAGCTATTGGATATGCGGATGCACGGGATGCGGCCGAAGTACGTGCACCAGTTCGTCGGCGGGAACTTCCGCATGGACGCGCTGCAGGCTGCGATCCTGCGCGCCAAGCTGCCGCGCCTCCCGGCGTGGATCGCGAAACGGCAAGCCGGCGCCGCGCACTACCGCGAGCTGTTCCGCGCAGCCGGCCTCGATGGCACGGTCCGGGTCCCGGAGGAGCTGCCGGGGCGCGGCCACACCTACCACCAGTACGTGGTGCGGGCGCCCAGGCGCGACCAGCTCCGCGAGCACATGGCGAAGCAGGGCGTCGGCGCGGAGGTCTACTACCCGATCTCGCTGCACGAGCAGGCGTGCTTTGCCGGTCTCGGCTACCGCAGGGGAGAGTTCCCCGAGTCCGAGCGCGCCGAGGCCGAGGTGTTGGCGCTGCCGATCTTCCCGGAGCTGCGGGCGGACGAGCGCGAGCGGGTGGTCGCCGCGATCGCGGAGTTCTACCGGTAGGCCAAGTTGCGCGGCGGGCCCGGGTTGTTGACACACCCGGCGAAGCCGCGCACCATCGCCGGCAAGGATGAGTCTGTTCCTCCCCCGCACGCCGCGCCTGCGCCTTGTGCTCGCCCTGGGTGACGGCGTCTGGCTGGCCGTGGCCGGCTGGCTGGCCCATGTGGTCAGGTTCTCGGCCGGTGCCGAGCGGACGGCGAAGCTGCACGAGTTGTTGCTCCACCCCGGGCTCGTCGCGACAGGTTTCGTGGCGATGTGGGCCACGGCCGTCGCCGCGGAGCTGTACGAGCCGATCGTGCTGCGGCGCCGGCGCGAGGTGGCGGCGAGAGTGGCGATCGTCGCCGTGGCGTGGGGCGCGGCGCTCGTCGTGGCGACCTACCTCGTCCCCTCGTGGCGGTTCGGCCGCGGCCTGCTGCTGATCACGACCGTGGCGTGGGCCGCCGGGACGGTGGCGGCGCGCGACGCGATGGCGCTCTGGCTGCGCCGCCGGCCGCGCCCTCGCGCGCTGGTGGTCGGGGAGGCGGGAGCGGTCGAGGACATCTGCCGCAAGCTGCACGAGCACCCGGCGGCGCCGTGGGAACCCGTGGGCGGCGCGGGGCTGACGGCCGCAAGCGTCGCCGAGGAGGCCCGCGGGCGCGGTGCGGAGCTGGTTGTGCTCGCCGGCGGGGTCCTGTCCGGCGCCGCCGCGCTCGCGTCCGACCTCACGGCGCTGCAGTTCTCCGGGGTACCGGTGGTCGTGGCGTCGGAGCTGTGGGCGTGGCTGGACGGGCGCCTGCCGGTGGACGAGTTGTCGCCGGCCGCGTTCCTGCACCAGCCGGGGTTTTCGGTGATGCACTGGGAGCTGTTCAACCGCGTCACCCGCGTGGTCGACGTGGCGGTCGGCGGCGCGCTCCTGGTGGTGTGCCTGCCCGTGCTGCTGCCGGCGATGTTGGCCGTGCTCGCCTTCGACGGCCGGCCGGTGCTCTTCCTCCAGACGCGAGTGGGTCAGTTCGGCCGCCGCTTCCGGGTGATCAAGCTGCGCACGATGCGGCCGGACGCCGAGGAGAACGGGCCGGCGTTCGCGGTCGACGACGACCCCAGGGCGACCCGGTTGGGGCGCGTCCTGCGCCGCCTGCGCATCGACGAGCTGCCGCAACTCGTCAACGTGGTCAGGGGCGACATGTCGCTGGTCGGCCCGCGTCCCGAACGCCCGGAGTTCGTCGCCGAGCTGGCCCGGACCGTCCCCTACTACACGTTCAGGCTCGCCGTCCCGCCGGGGTTGACCGGCTGGGCGCAAGTCAACATGCCCTCCGCGGTCACCACCGACGAGCACCGGCGCAAGCTCGAGTACGACCTCTACTTCATCCGCGAGCGGTCGCTGGGGATCTACCTGCTGACCCTGCTCCGCACCGCGAGCGTCGCGCTCGCCGGGGCGCGGCGGTGACGCGGACCGCCGGAAAGCTGGCGCGCAACGTGGCGTGGCTGGGCGCCGGGGAGGTGGTGCTCAAGGGCGCGCTGTTCGCCGCCGGGGTGCTGGTGGCGCGCGGGCTCGGGCCGGCGGCGATGGGGGCGTTCACCGTCGCCTACGGCGCCGCGATGGTGCTGATGCTCGTGCTCACCGCCGGGCAGGCGGAGGTGCTGATCCGGGAGACGGCCCGCCGTCCGGACGCGGTTCGCGGGCTCGGCCGCCTCTCGCGCGCGTGGCAGCGCCGGGTGGCGCTCGCGGCCGTGCCGGCGGCGATCGCCGGCGCCGCGCTCGTGCCCGACGCGGGCCTGCGCTGGACGCTGCTGGCGTTCATCCCGTACGCCTGGCTGCGCAGCGGCCTCGTCAGCGTGGGCGCCTCGTTCAAGGGGCTCGACCGGATGGAGGTGGAGGTCGGCGGGCGCAGCGTGGAGCTCGGCGTCGCGCTCCTTCTCCTCGGGGCCATGGCGGCGCTCGCGGCGCCGGTCTGGACGACGGGCCTGGCGTTCGCGGCCGGGGCCGCGGGCGGCCTCGCGGTGATGCTCCGCCAGCAGCGCGCATTGCCGGACGACGCCACACCCCCCGTCACGCTCGGCTTCCTCGCCCGCGAGGGGGCGGTTTTCCTCGTGCTCAACCTCGGGCTGCAGGCGGCGCTGCGCCTGGACACGTTCCTGCTGGCGGGGTTCGGGGTCGCCAGGGAGGAGATCGGTCGGTACGGGGTGGCCGCGGCGCCGGTGTGGGGGCTGATGGGGGTCGCGCAGCTCTTCGCGGTGGCGACCTACCCCACGGTCGCCAGGGCCGCGGCTGCCGGCCGGCTCCGCCTGCGGCACATCGCCGCCATCGTCGCGGGCGGCGGCGCGGCCGGCGCGCTGGTGGCCGCGGCCATCACGGTCGCGAAGGTCCCCCTTGTCCGTCTGGTCTTCGGTCCCGCGTACCTGCCGTCGGTGCCGTTGATGGGGGTGCTCGCCTGGGTGATGCCGGCCGCGTACGTCATGATGGGGCTCGGCGTGCTGGTCGCGGCGTGCGGTCGGCAGCGGTGGTCGCTGGCGAGCCAGGCGGTCCTGCTGGCGGGGAGCGCCGCCGCGAACGTGGCCGTCATCCCCCGCTGGGGCACGATGGGGTGTGCCGTCGTCGCGGTGACGGTGTGGACGCTCGGCCTGGCGGCCAGCATCACCGTCGCGACGCTCGCGGTGCGCCGGCCGCGGCGGATCGAGGCCGCGACGCCGGCCGGCGCGGAGCTGGAATGAGCCGGCCCGGCGCGGGCCCGGCGCGCGCCGGCGTCGTGGTCGTCCACTTCGGCGACCCGGCGCCCACCGAGGCGTGCCTGGCGGCGCTGGAGCGGGAGCGCTCGCGTGCCGCCCGGCGGGTCGTGGTGGTGGACAACGGCGGCACGCTCGGGTCCGGACCGTGGCTCGGCGCCGAGGTCGTGCCGCTTGCGGGCAACCCGGGTTTCGGAGCGGGGGCGAACGCGGGCGCCGCCACGTTCGCGGCCGGCTCGGTCGATGCGATCGTCGTGCTGAACAACGACATCGAGGTGACCGCCGGCTACCTCGACGCGGCGGTCGAGGCGGTGGGCCGTCCGGGCGTCGGGCTGGCGGCCGGCCCGCTCTACCTCGACCGCCCCGGCGGGGCGCTCTGGTACGCGGGCGGCGGCGTGAGCTGGCTGACCGGGACGGTGCGTCAAGCGACGTCCGCGGTGGGGGCCGGGAGGGAGCGAACGGTCGGTTTCGTGCCGGGCGCCGCGTTCGTGGTCGGCGCCGAGGCGTGGCGGCGGGTCGGCGGCTTCGACCCGAGCTACTTCCTGTACAACGAGGACGTGGATCTCTGCCTGCGCCTGCGGCGCTGCGGCTGGCGGCTGCTCTTTTCCCCGGACATGGTGGCGGTGCACCGGGTCGGCGCGGTGACCGGCTCGGCGGCGCGCTCGCCGTTCTACCTCGAGCACATGGCGGCGACGCGCTTGCGTCCGTTCCGGCCGCTCGCGTACCGCCTGTACCTGGCGGTGTTGCACTCCGGCTACGCGGCCCTGCGGGCGCTCTGGTACCGCGCCGCCGTGCCGGGCGAGGCCGGCCGCGCCGCGGCGGCCGCCATCGTGCGCGGCCACCGCCGCGCGCTCGCGCGGCTGACGGCCGGTCCCCGGGCCGACTGACCCGCGCTCGGTGTCCGGCGGTCCAAGTGATGAACGGACGATCCTGTCCGGGGAGCGGCCGAGACTCGCATCGCACGGTGTTGTCGCCACGAATCCGGGATCTCGGGGCTGGTGATGCCATCGGCGTGACGTGAGCCTCGCGTTCCGGGCCTGAAGGGTCCGGTGTGCGGTCGTGGCCGCCGAAGACGTTTCCCGGCTGAAGGGAGACAACGTCGATGAAAAGCAGAATCGCAGTGAGCATCGTAGCCGCTTTCGTCGTGGTGGTGGCCATCGCCGCCGTGGCCGCCCCCCCGCCACCCAAGATCCAGGCGACCGTGAGGAACCTGGCCCAGATGCCGGTGGAGGAGTTGCAGAAGCTCCAGCTTCCCCCTAACGCGAAGATCATCGCGCAGGTCAAGTCGATGGCCATGCAGGTCGTGCAGTCGCAGGGGCCGGACCTCGTCGTCGTGGGTCCTCAGTGGTCCGCCCCTGGGTACTCGAGCGCGCTGGGTTTCGCTGGTCCCCCCATGCAGGGTTGGAGAGCCTTCTGGCTCTTCAAGAACCAGGGCCGGGCTCCGGCCGGTCCACCGCACTGGAAGGTCAACATCGCCTGCCAGGTGATGAACGTGCCCCCGGGGACCCCCCAGTACGCGTTCTTCCTCCAGCGGTGGTGCGGCTTCTCCGAGGGCACGTTCACGGCTCCCTGGACGGCCCCGCTCCCGCCTGGGGTGACGACGCCGCCGGGGTTCGTCAAGACCTTCACAGGCTACCCGTTGTACCCCTGCCCCCTCGCCCCAAACGCCCCGTTCCCGCGGCTCAACGTCACGGTCGACTCCACCAACATCGTCAACGAAGGGGCCGCGCACGAGACCAACAACGGCTACCAGATCGACCTCTGCGTCCAATAGCGCTTCGGCCAGGCCTCCGGGGCGTGACGCCTGTCGCGGGGGCGGGGTGGATAGCCGGACCGTTGCGGCGGCCGCAGGGAAGCGGCCGCCGCGCCGTGTCCGGCGCCCAGCCCGCGACTCGGCCGACGGGACGCCTCCGTCGTGAACTGGCCGGCGGGCGCCCGGCGGTTCGGGCGTCGGGAGGACACCTGGGTTCGGCGGGCGGCCGAGCGTCGGTCGCGCCGCGGCGGGCCGCCCCCGGCCTGACGGAGTGCGGGTTGGCGGCCGGGCGACGTTTCGAGGGTGGAGCCCGTCGTTCGTCCCGATGTCGTGCTGGCTCCGTGCGGGCTCCGGGAAAGGGGCCATCGGCCATGGGAAATTCACCCTCGGCGCCGGGAGCGGGGCGGCCAACGAACGCTGGCTGCCTCCTCACGGCGCTCGCGTTCCTCGCGGTCGGCCTCGGCTTCGGGAGCTTCTTCGCGGTCCACGCGTGGCGCGACGCGCGGGTGTTCACGGTGTGGAAGGCGGCCACCTGCACCATCCTCGCGAAGAACCTCGGCAGCACCAGCGGTTCCGGGAAGAGCGGGCCCTCCTATCGCCCCGAGATCTCGTTTCGGTACGAGGTGGGCGGGAAACCGTTCAGCTGCACCGGCTGGGACTCCTGGGCGCTCTCCGGCGCCTACGGCGGCGGCAGCGAGAAGTTCTACGAGCGCGTCCTCGACCGCTACGAGGAAGGTGTCACGTACCCGTGTTGGTACGATCCCGCGGACCCCTCGAACGCCGTGCTCGTGCGGAGGATCCGCCCGCTCTACGTGGTCGCCGTCATGCCGCTGGCGTTCACGGTCCTCGGCGCGGCCGGTCTCTACGCGACGCTGGCGCCGCCCAGGCGACGGCTCGGCCTCGCGGCCGAGGCGGAGGCGAGGGAGCGCTCGGAGGCGGGCCACGCGAGCGCCGCCGGGGACGCGGTGGCCCGCCGGCGGCTGGCCGTACGCCTCGAGCCGGAAACCAGGCCCGGCACGCAATCGTGCGTGGCGCTGCTGGTGGCTGTGGCGCTGCTGTTCGTCGGCTTCATCGCCGGCTATTCCGCGTGGAACGAGTGGCAGGACGGGAACCTCGCTCCGATCCCCCTGCTGTTCGTCGTCGTCTTCGGCGGCCTCGGCCTGGTGTTCCTGTGGATCGCCGCGGCCTCGGGTCTCGCCGCGAAGATCCCAGCGACGATCGTCGAAATCGAGCGCCGGTCGGTGGCGCCCGGTGACTCCGTGGACGTTGTAATTCTGCAGCCGGGGCCGTTGCGCCTGCGCTCGTTGCAAGTGCGCCTGGTGGGTCGGGAGGAGACACCGGCCAGGGAAGGCTCCCCGGACGTGACGACCCTGTCGGACGAGGTGGTCGGCGAGATCGGCCCGACGACGATCGGCCGCAGGGCTCCCCTCGAGCGCCGCTTCACGCTCCGCATCCCGGCCGACGCCAAGCCCTCGAGCGGCGGCCCGCCGACGGTTTCCTGGCGCCTGGAAGCGCGGGGCGTGCCGCTGGTCTGGCCGCGCTTCATCCTCGCCTTCCCGATCATGGTCGAGGCCGGCAGGACCGGTCTCGGGACGAGGCGCGCCGATCGCGGGCGAGCACAGGGCTAGGTCGCAGACCGGCGCCCTTGGCCCCGGGGGCGAGAGACCTCCAACGCGGTGGCCGAGCCGCCTGCCTCTTCGGCGCGTCCATCGGGGCGCGGGCGTCCTGGGTTGGCGCCGGTGCGGCGGCCGCGCCGACCGTTTACGGGGCGAACCCCTGGAGGTGGGCGGCGTTCTGAATCCTCCCCCCGATGATCCGCACCGACCCGCCACCCGCGAGCGCGTAGACGCCGTCGGGGCAGCGGGTCTGCGGGCCGCCGTCGCCGGCGAAGAAGAGCCGGCCTCCGGAGATGACGAGCGGCCTGCCGCCGGCGGTCACGGCGCGAAGTTCCTTCCCTGGGGGCTCGGGCTGCGGGTTGAACCCCTGCTTGACCCAGGGCGGAACGATGTGCGCCGCCAGCACCGGCAGGCGGGAGCCGTTCTTCAGCCGGTAGTCACCGTCCGGACACAGGCTCCTGACCCCACCAGCGCCCACGAAGAACATCTGGTCCCGGTGGACCATGACCCAGTCGCCGTTGGCCAGCTGCCCGTAGAGCGGCTGCGCCTCGGGCGACGACGCCTTCTGGGTTGCGGTCGGGCTCGCCGTGAGGTGCTGGCCCCGTGCTGCGACCCCCGCCAGGAGAGCCACTGCAACGGCGATGATGACGGTGGATCTGAGCGTTGCCTTTGTTCGGGCCATCGACGTTCCCCCTTTCGGCCGGGCCCGATCGGGTCCGGTCCTCACAGGCTGGTGAAACCGACTGCGCCGCCGCACTCGGCGTCGGCCGGCCAGCCGTCGCCGCGCCGTTTCAGCGGAACCTCAACGGGGTGCCGGCGCCGCCCGGTGGAAGCACCCAGGCCCCCCTGCTGGAGTCGAACCTCGCCTGCCCGCCCAGCAACCGGGCGAGGAAGTTCAAGGCCACCGCCGGGTCAGCCGGCGGCAAGAGCACGTGTTCCTCATCCCCGATCATGACGTCCTGACCGCCGATCCCGAGCTCGAAGGAGTTCCGGCCGGCGGCCTGACCCGCGAGCCGGGGGGTGCCGCGGACGGCGAGCGGCCCCAGCGCCCCAGGGTTGAACTGGAGCACACCGACGGGGCCGGGTTGGATCTCGTACTTCAGCCGGGCCGGGTCCCACCTCCCGTTTCCGCCGAGCGCCCTTGCCAGATCGGTCAGGCGCACGAACGGCCTGCCGGCATGCATGACGAGGTTGTTGGTCACAAGGGAAACCGGCTTCTCCTCGACGACGACCCCGGCGATCGCCGTCGCAGCGGCTGCGAGGGCAACCCCCGCGGCCACACCCAATCTCCCTCTCCTGAGCTCCATCTCAGACCTCCTTCGGCGTCAGCCCGACCTCGCGGGCGTGGTCCGGCGGACGAGACGGCGAGCCGGAGCGCTCGCGCGGCGTCTCCGAAGGCCACCTCATGGCCTTCATCCGTGACAACGCCGGCTCGCCGCGAAACCGCACGGCGCACGGCCGCCGTGGCGGCATGCGGCTTCGGACGCCGCGGCCGCTGGGCAGACGAGGGGCGAATGGCCGGGAGAAGCGGCGTCCGTGGTGTCGCGCGGCTGGGGTTGCACCCGATCGGTCAGGAGCGGGGAAGGAACGGCAGGCAATGGAACTCTTCCGAGTCGGTGGGCGACGGTCGAGGCGACGGCCGGAGCCCGCGTTCTCATGCCTGTCCCTCCTCTGCGACAGGCCCGGCAGCCGCCTCCCTCACCGTCCACGCCGCCGCCGGCGGATCGGGAGATGCGGGACGGCGCGATCCTGCCCTGGAGACGACCTCTCAGGGACCGAGCCGCTGCAGCATCGCGACGAAACGCCGGTCCGAACGCAGGCCGTCGAACGCCGGCTCGCCCTTGACCCGCAGGAGGAACTCGTCGTGAGCCGAGAGGGCCCTGTCGAGCCAGGCAAACGCCTCGCGTGTCTCACCGAGGGCCGCGTGGGCCCGCGCCATCAGGGCCGGCGGGACATACTCACGCGCCGCGCTATCCCGCATGCGGTCGAGCCGCCAGCGCCAGGCCGCCGCGATGCCCCCGGCCTGGTACGCGCGTCCTAGCGCCGCAGCTTCCTCTTGGGGAGCCCCCCCGAGCACCATCGCGTTCTGCCAGTTCGAGACGACCTCATCGCTGTTGCCCTGTCTCTCATAGGCCGACGCCAGGAAGGTGTAGGCGAGGTGGAACGCCGGCTCGATCTCGAGCGTTCGGGCGAGTTGCTGGACGGCTTCGTCCCCACGGCCGGCCTCGAGGTAGATTCCGCCCGCCATGGCGTTGGCCGCCAGGGAGAGGGGATCGATCTGGAGGGCGCGTCCGATCTCGGCGATCGCCTCATCGTGACGGCCGAGCTGGGAGAGCAACTCGGCGTACCAGAGGTGGGCCGTGAGGCACCCGGCGTTCAGCTCGATGGCTTTGCCGAACTCGGCCTCGGCGGCCGGCCAGTCCCAATCATGGTGCATGCGGACGGCCCCGAGGGCGGCGTGGGCGTCGGCGAGGTTGGCGTCCAGTTCCAGGGCCCGCATCGCGGCGGCCTGCGCGCGCGCGTATGCCTCGACCGGAGCGGCCGGCCCCGGCTCGAGCCCCGCGAGGACCGTGTACGAGTCAGCGAGACCCGCGTGCGCGAGCGCGAAGGAAGAGTCGGAGCGAACCGCCTGCTCCAGGAACTCGATGCTCTTCCGGACCGCCGCCGGCGTCCACTTGTTCCAGAAGTAGCGGCCCTTCACGTACGCCTGGTACGCCTCGGCTTTCGTGGCGGGGCGCCACACGAGGTTGACCCGCTCCGCTTCGGTGAGCCGGATGCGCAGCGCGCGCGCCAGTTGCTCGGAGATCGAGTCCTCGAGCTCGAAGATGTTGGCCGCCTTCCGGTCGAACGTCGCCGCCCAGATCGGCGCGCCCCCCTCGGTGCTGACGAGTTGCGCCGTGACGCGGACCCGGTCGCCGGAGCGCTGGATCCGGCCATCCAGCAACGCCTCCACCCCGAGGCTGCGGCCGACGTCCTGGAGATCGGGGCGCGCCTCGGCGTACCGGAGCACGGCGCTGCTCGGCCTGACGACGATCCCGGGCAGGTGGCTCAGGCGGTTGATGAGGGCGTCCGCCATTCCGAGCCCCAGGTAGTCGTTCTGGCCCTCCCGGTCCAACACCTGGAAGGGGAGCACGGCCAGGGAGCGCACCTGGGCCGGCCGGAGAGCCTGGCGCTCACGACCGCCGCGGAGTCCCAGAACAGCGAGGGTGGTGGCGACGGTCGCAGCGAGGAGCGCACAGGCGGCGGCAACTCTCCAGCGGGGCCCGGCGCCACGCCAGCAAGCGAGCGGACGCCGTGCCGCGGCTCCGCTCCGTCCGCGATGGGCCGCCCCAGGGGCTCGCGCCTCGGCGTTCGCGCTGCGCCCGGGGGCAAGCCAGTTCAGCAGGGCGTGCTCCATCGCGCCGGCGCTCGGGTAGCGGTCGCAAGGCGCCAGCGCCAACGCACGCGCGACGACGGCGGCGATGTCGGCGGGCAGGTCGGGGCGGACGTCGCGCAGCGGGGAGAGCGCCCCCTGCCTGTGCCTCTCCTGAAGCTCTTGCAGGGTGGCTGCCTCGACGGGGTACCGTCCGCTGACCAGCCGGTACAGCAGGACGCCAAGGGAGTAGATGTCGGACGCCGGGCTCGGCGGTTCCCCGCGCAACAGCTCGGGCGCCATCGCGATGGGTGTCCCGAGGGTTCCCGCCGCGGCGTCCTCGAGGTGTCCCTGGGCGATCTCGATGCCGGCGCCAAAGTCCATCAGAACGATCCGCCCGCCCCGCTCGCGCATGACGTTCGTCGTCTTGACGTCGCCGTGGACGAGACCGGCCGCATGGACGGCAGCCAGCGCCCGGCACAGGTCGAGGCCGATCAGGGTCGTCTCCTCGGCGCTCAGCGGCCCCTCCTGCGCGAGCCACTGTTCCAGCGTGTTTCCGGTTACGAGGTCGGTCCACAGCCCAACGCGGCTGTCGTGGACGTCGGCCCCGTGGACGACGATGACGTTGGGGTGGCGCACCCGTGCGAGGCGGCGCGCCTCCTGGACGAAGTGGCGACGGGTTGCGGCCGGCGCGGCCTGCTCGGCCCGCCAGAGCTTGAGCGCGACCTCCCGGTCGAGGAGAGGGTCGTAGGCCCGGAACACCTCACCGAAGCTCCCGTCGCCGAGCTTCTCGAGGACCTTGAGGTGCCCCCACTCGAACAGCACGCGCCCCGGCGCCGGCCTGTGCCGCGCCCCTGAGGGGGATGAGTCCTCACTGCCCGGGTCCGAGCTGTGCAAGGATCGGTACGCGGCGGCGACCGCCTCGACGACCTTGAGGTGTTCGAGCCGGAGCTTGTCCTCGGGGGTGATCGCGGCGCACGAGTCCCAGTCCACCGGGGTCTCGTCGGCGATCGCCTCGGCCATCCGCAGGATGTCGTCGCTATCGCCGGACATCCATCGCCTCCCCGAGCCGCACCAGGGCCCTTGCGACGGTCATGCGGGCGGCGTTCGCGGACGGACTGCCGGTGGCCTCCGCGATCTCCGAGAACGTATAGCCGAACTCGACCCGCAGGATCACGGCTTCCTGCTGCGCATCGCTCAGTTCGGCGAGCGCCGCTTCGTACGCCTGCATCGCCTCGCGTCCGATCGCCAGCTCGACCGCAGGGGGAGCGTGGTCGGCCAGGTCCTCGGACATTTCCTCCGTCCCCGGCCTCCTGGCCACCCGGCGGATCTCGTCACGCACCGCGTTCAACAGGATGCGGCGCAGGTACGCGAGGAAGGCGCCTTCCCGGCGCGGTTCGAAGCGTCCCACCTTGTTCAAAGCTCGCAGCACGGCCACCTGCACGAGGTCATCGGTGTCGACCATGCCTCGCGCCCGGACCGGAAGGCGACCGTGCGCCCATCGTCGGAGGGCGGGCAGGCACCGCCTGACGAGGCGGTCGGTTGCGGCGGGGTCACCTGCCCGGATCAACTCGAGCAGCGCTGCAGTGCTTTCCGTCTCCCGAGGGGGGACGGCCTGAGAGGAAGGAGGAGAATTTGCGTCGGCCACGGACCGCCTCTGGGTTCCACCAGTCGCAAAATCGCGCCAGCCACCGCTAAGTACCTGCAACTCCTTGCTATTTGCAGTGCTTCAAGTATAGCGCGCCGACGGCCTTCCTGCAATGGTGGGGGGCGACGTCATGGCGCCGCGCCACGGCCTCGTCATTGGCCCTTTCCCTTTGCCCTGTCACCTCTTACGACGGCGCGCGGCCGGTCTGGGAGGCCGAGTCCGTGGGGCCACTTGACAACCCGGGACGCAGGTCCTAAAGTGTTAGCAGTCTCGTATGGCGAGTGCCAGTCCGCACCCCGACGAGAAAACGTAAACATAAGAAAGAGGGAGGGTTAAACATATGAACGTTCGTCCACTCCATGATCGGGTTCTCCTCCGCCGCCTGGAAGAGAAAGAAGTGGTGAAGGGCGGGATCATCATCCCCGACACCGCCAAGGAAAAGCCGCAGGAGGCCGAGGTGATCGCCGTCGGCCCCGGCAAGCTCGACGACAACGGCAAGCGGATGCCGATCGACGTCAAGAAGGGTGATCGGGTCCTGGTGGGCAAGTATTCGGGCTCGGACATCAAGATCGACGACCAGGAGTACCTGATCGCGCGCGAGGACGAGATCCTCGGCGTGCTGGAAAAGTAAGGGAGGCTCGAGATGGCGAAACAGATTGTCTACGCAGAGGACGCCCGCCAGGCGATCCTGCGCGGTGTCAACAAGCTGGCCGACGCGGTCAAGGTGACGCTCGGCCCCAAGGGTCGCAACGTCGTTTTGGAGAAGAAGTTCGGCTCGCCCGTGATCACCAAGGACGGCGTCACCGTCGCCAAGGAGATCGACCTCAAGGACAAGCTCGAGAACATGGGCGCCCAGATGGTGCGCGAGGTCGCTTCCAAGACCTCCGACGTGGCTGGCGACGGCACCACGACCGCCACGGTCCTCGCCCAGGCGATCATCCGCGAGGGGACGAAGAACGTCACCGCGGGCGCCAACCCGATGGAGCTCAAGCGCGGCATCGACATCGCCGTCAAGACGGCGGTCGAGGCGATCACCAAGCTCGCCAAGCCGGTCGAGGGCAAGGCGATCGCCCACGTCGGCACGATCTCGGCCAACGCGGACGAGGAGATCGGCCACATCATCGCCGAGGCGATGGACAAGGTCGGCAAGGACGGCGTGATCACGGTCGAGGAGTCGAAGACCATGGACACGCAGCTCGAGATCGTCGAGGGGATGCAGTTCGACCGCGGCTACCTGTCGCCGTACTTCGTGACCGACGCCGAGCGCATGGAAGCCGTGTACGAGAACGCCAAGGTCCTCCTCTTCGAGAAGAAGATCTCCTCGATGAAGGACCTGCTGCCGATCCTGGAACAGGTGGCCAAGCAGGGCAAGCCGTTCCTGATCGTGGCCGAGGACGTCGACGGCGAGGCGCTGGCGACCCTGGTCGTCAACAAGCTGCGCGGCACGCTGCAGGTGATCGCGGTCAAGGCGCCCGGCTTCGGCGACCGCCGCAAGGCCATGCTCGAGGACATCGCGATCCTGACCGGCGGCAAGCTGATCTCCGACGACCTCGGCATCAAGCTCGAGAACGTCAAGTGGGAAGACCTCGGCACGGCGAAGAAGGTGACCGTGGACAAGGACGACACCACGATCGTGGTGGACGACGAGGACCCCAAGAAGCGCGAGGCGATTGCGGGCCGCGTCAAGCAGATCCGGAAGCAGGTCGAGGACACCACCTCGGACTACGACCGCGAGAAGCTGCAGGAGCGGCTGGCGAAGCTCGTCGGCGGCGTGGCGCAGATCAAGATCGGCGCGGCCACCGAGACCGAGATGAAGGAGAAGAAGGCCCGCGTCGAGGACGCTCTGCACGCGACCAAGGCGGCCGTGGAAGAGGGGATCGTCCCCGGCGGCGGCGTGGCGTTGCTCCGCGCCCAGGAAGAGGTCGAGAAGCTGCTCAAGGAGCACAAGGGCGACGTGCGCACCGGCATCCAGATCGTGGTGCGGGCGCTCGAGGAGCCGACGCGGCAGATCATCCACAACGCCGGCCTCGACGAGGCGGCGGTGATCGTGCGCGACATCCGCAAGAAGGGCGGCACCATCGGCTACAACGCGCAGACGATGGTGATGGAGGACCTGGTCGTGGCCGGCGTCATCGACCCCGCCAAGGTCACCAAGAACGCCCTCTTGAACGCGGCTTCGATCGCCGGGCTGATGCTCACCACCGAGGCGTTGGTGGCGGAGATCCCCGAGGAGAAGAAGGAACCCATGGGCGGCGGCATGCCGGGCGGCGGCATGGGGGACATGTACTAAAGCGACAGGGGTCCGGGCCCCGGGCACCGGGGTCCGGACACGACGAGGTTCGAAGGGCGGGGAGCGATCCCCGCCTTTTCCTTTTGCGAACGGGGCAACGGGCCATTGGCCCCGGACACGACGCACACCGGCGTCGTCATCCCCGCGAAAGCGGGGATCCAGTCCCCTTGCTGGCAAGGGCAAGAGACAGAGACCTGGGTTCCCGCGTTCGCGGGAACGGCGACCGTCCTTTCCCGCGCTCGCGGGCATGACGGAAGGCTCGCTAGAAGATCAGGTGCAGGCCGAGGAAGGGGAGGACGAGGATGCCGCCGAAGACGACCAGCCCGACGAGGAAGAGCGCCTGCCCGATGATCGCAAGGACGGCGTCCTCCTCGAGCAACCCGACGGCGGTCGCCGCGATCGTGAGCGCGGGCAGCGTGTTCGTGAACACGATCGGCAGCGGAAGCGCGAGCTCGGCGCCGGAGACCGCGATGACGACGCCGGCGATGGCGTGAGCCCAGCGGTGACGATGAAACCAGAGACCGCGCGGCTTGATGAAACGTTCGACCTTCTTCAGGAGTCGTTGACCGCCGCCGCCGATGCGGATCACGAGGGCGGAGCGGAGCTCGTGGTCGAGCCAACGTTTCGGCAGCCAGAGCGGCCGCCCGAGCGCCATCGCCGCGCCGAGCAGCACGACCGCGATCCCGAACGGCGTGGACAAACCCGGCAGCGGGATCGGCTGCAGGAACGGAAGGACGAGGAAGAGCGCGAGCAGGGCCGTGCCGCGGCCGCTGAGGTGCTCGACCAGCACCCTTACCGGGACGGTCTCTCCGGAGGCGAGGCGGAGCACGTCCTCCAGCTCTTCGGAGAGCCGGAAGCAACGCTCCGGCGATGGCGAAGCGCCCCGCTGATCAGGGGCCGAGAACGGACCATCTTCCCCAGGCATGGCGGCTACTATCGGTGAGCCCCGCCCGCCGGTCAACCCGCGGGGCGGCCCGGAAGCGACGGACCGGGTCCGGCGTCAGCCCTCGGCGACGGGCCGGCGAGCAGCTCGCGGGCCAGCGCGCGGGCGTCCGGCACGGAGTCGGCCCAGCGGACGAGGGCGTGGCCGGCGGTCCACGTCTCGTAGAAGTGGCGCACCTTGCCGTCGCGGTTGTCGAGGCAGACGTTCGGGACCCCCAGCAGCAGCGCAAGGATGTGCCCGTGGAGGCGGTCCGTCACCAGGGCCCGCCCCCCAGAAATGAACCGGCACGCGATCTCCATCCGAAGGCTCACGATGGTCTCGAACGAGCGCTTGACCCATGCCTGGCGGCTGCGCAGCAGTCCCCTGGGCGTCCGTTGCAGCCGCCCTGACAACCAGAAAGCTCGCGCGAACGAGGCCCAGGGGACGCCGCCGCGGCCGAAGGCGGGCCTGGTCCAGTCGCGCACCGCGCCCGGCGCCTGGCGCGCGGCTTCGCGCCGCATCCCACGCACGCTCGCCTCAATATCCCTGCGCAGCAGCCAGAGCACGTCGATGGCCGGCGGCTGCCGTCGCAGGCGGAGATCCGGCAAGCCGAACGCCATGTCGGGCGCGAGGCGCACGTCGACGGCGAACCGCGCCCGCGCGAGGTCGAGACTCCGGCGGTCCCTCACGAGCATGACGAACCGCCCGCTTCTCTCGCACCGGCGGCGCATGGCATCGAGCGCCGCCTCGGAACGGAACCACACGCTCTGGGGGAGCTGGACGACGGGCCGGTCGGGAAAGTCGTCGAGGATGCGTTCCCGCAACCCCTGCTCGTCTGGGTAGACGTCCCCGAAGTTGCCTCCGCCGCTGAGCAGGATCGGGCCCTCGGGCAGCGCGCGGAGCAGGGCGGCAGGCCGATAGGTGCGGAAGTCGCAGACGTATGGGACGCCGACGTCGAGGCGGGCGAGCGCCGCCCGCTGACCCGCCCAGATCGCGGTGTCGCCGAGGTTCGGGTGGTTTGGGAAGGTGGCCAGTGCGACCTCGGGCCGCCCGGCCAGCACGCCGCCGATCACCGAGTCGAGTTCCTCCCGCATGCGGTCGGCCAACCCGCCGGTCGCATCTCCTCCCGAGGACGGATCGTGAGGCATGGGGCGGAGTGTACCGGAGGGGTAAGGGAGCCGCTACGGCGGCGCAACGCTGATCCGGATGCACGGATCCGGGACCACTCGGCCGTTGTCGGCGCCCGGCGGTGTCGCACGCTGCCTGCGTCCGGTATTCTGGTTTCCGAGCCTCCGGTGCTGGCGGCACCGCGGCCGATCGCCGGAGTTGACTAATGGGCATCGAGATGCACGTCGACGTCTTGCAACCCGAGGTTCTCGGGGAGTGGTTGAAGGTCCACGGTGTCATCCGCGGCCATCCCCGGCTGCCCCGGCGAGGCGGGGCCTTCTTCTTCGACGTGCCGGTCCGAGCTCGCGACTGGCTTGCCATTCGCGGCCGGCCCGACGACCTCCACGACGCCTTCCTGCGCGCCACGATCTGGTCGGCGATGGAAGCCGGAGGCGAGCTGACCGTTCACGGGCGCGTTTCCACGCGCCTGCTCGCGAACCTGGAGCGTTACCAGGAAGTCGTGTGCCGATGGTGGCCCGAGTACCGCGCGGTCAGCCTCCGGGCCGACGAGGAGGTGGACGACGAGGTCGCGGCCCGGGCGGTGGCGGGCGGCGAGGCGCGGCGGGGAGCCGCGCTCCTTGCCTTCTCGGGCGGCCTGGACAGCATCGAGTCGCTGGCGGCGCACAAGGGGGGGTGGCGGGGCCGGAACTCGCTCGACATCGGGGCGTGCGTCTTCGTCCACGGGTTCGACATCCCGCTCGACGACGGCGCGTTCGGCGCGGCGCTCGCCCGCGCACGGACGCTCACCGACCGCTATTCGACCGAGCTTCTGACGGTCCGCTCGAACCTGAAGGAGTTGCTTCCGTTGTGGGAGACGACGTTCCCGGCGGGCATCGGCGCCGTCCTGTCGTTGTTCGAGCGACGGTTCGAAATCGGGCTGCTCGCGGCGTCGAGCGCGTACGAGAACACGCACTGGATCGCGTCGAAGGACGGCTCGACGCCGTGGTCGGACCCGCTGCTCTCGTCGGCGACCTTCAGCGTCGTCCCCGATCTCGCGGTGACCCGGGTCGAGAAGACCGAGCGGCTGGCGGGCGACGAGACGGTCTGGCGCAACGTGCGGGTCTGCTGGGAGGGGGACGACCTCTCGACGAACTGCGGGCGGTGCGAGAAGTGCGTGCGGCAGATGCTCTGCATGCGCGCCTGCGGCATCACGGACTTCTCGGCGTTCGCGACGCCGCTGACCCCGGCCACGGTACTCGCGACGGTGCTGCCGATGACCGTGGTCGTCGAAGAGTGGCGGCGCTGCTACGAACGGGCCCTGCAGGCCGATTTCGGCCGGGACCCCGTGTTCGTGGCGATGCGGGGAGTCCTTGACCGGGCATCCAGCGGTGCGACCGGCAGCACGGGGGCATGGTTGACCCGGCTCGCACGCCGGGCCCGCCGGTGGCTGCGGCGCCGGCGTTCGCGCTGAGGGCCCCGAGGGATAGGGGCGATTCGACAGAGGTCCGCGGAGGACGATCCCCGTACCGTCTACCATGAGCGGCGGGAACTGAGAGAGGAGGCAGCACTGGCCAACTTCGCGGCGGTCGTCGACCCCGATCCGGCGAGACGGGAGCGGTTCATCGCAGCCGTCTCTCCTCGTCTCCACCTCCTCCCCGGCCTGGTCGCCGGGTCCTGCCACTCGGGAGAGTTCGACGCCGTTTGGGCGGCCGCGCCCAACGCTCCCATCCGGAGCATTTCGGACGTCCGCGGCGGAGCCGTAGTCTGGGGAGAGGCCATCGCCCCGGATTCGGACGAGCGGATCGCCCCGAAAGAGCTGCGGGAGCTCTGGCACCCGGACGCCGGACCATCCGGATGGCGGACATGGGACGGCTTCTTTGCGGCCATCGTGTTCGACCCGCGGCGCGGGGTCGTCGCCGGCGCGGACCTGCTCGGCATCTTCCCGCTCTACCACTGGTCGGACGGCGAGGTCCTCCTGGTGGCCTCGAGCCCAGAGCCGTTCCAGTACCATCCCGCGTTCCGCCGCTCCCTCGATCCGGCCGGGCTGGTCGGCGTCATGCTCACGAACGGCCTGTTCCGCGGCCGGGCGTTGTGGAAGGACGTCCGCAGGTTGCAGCCGGCGCACTTTCTCTCGTTCAGGCGCGGGAGCGTTCCCACCGAGTCCGCGGACTCGGGTCTGACGGCAAGCCTGAAGCGACGCGGCGGCACGCACCTGTCTCTCTCGGACCAACTCGATACGATCGACGGTGCGTTCAGAATGGCGACCGCGCGACACTCCCCGGCCGGGGACCCCTGCGGGGTCCTCCTGTCCGGCGGGCTGGATTCGCGCCTGGTGGCCGGCTACCTGCACCGTCAGGGCACGCGACTCACGGCGCTGACGCTCGGGGTTCCCAGCGACATCGAGATGAAGTGCGCACGGCGGGTGACGCGCGAGCTCGGAATCGAGCACCGCACCGCCTCGGTGCCGTTCGAGCTTTACCCGGTTTTCGCGGAGACGTTGACCAGCCGGTGGGAACACCTCGCGAACGGTGGAGAGGTGATCTTCAACTGGGGGACCAGAGCGTTCCTGACCTCGTTCCCGGCCCGGATCGCCAACGGCATTCCGCTGGATTGGCTGGTCGGCGGCTCCTACGACTATGGCGTCGAGCCGGGTCGGCTTTCGTTCGACCACGGCTTCGCGCTGAAGATCAACGCCCGCGGATTCTCGCCGGCGCTGCTGGCCCGCCTGCTCCGCCGCGAGGTCTTCGGCAGCCTCGTTCCGGACATTCTCGAGGAGATGCGTGCCGACTGCGATTCTCTGGCGGAGGATCCGCTTCGGCGGTTCTGGCACTTCTTTCTCCTGCATCGGGGACGCTTCAGCGCCGGCGGCGCCGCCTGGCACCTTTCGTTCGGCTCGTGGCCGATGATGGTTTCGCTGAATCGCGAGCTTTTCACCACGGTCACCGGCTTGCCGCTGGTGACCATGGCGGACCGCAAGGCCGAACAGGCGCTGCTGTGCAGGCAGTTCCCGGCTCTGGCGCGCCTGCCGCTCGACCGCAACGGCTACCTGACGACCCCTCTGCTGGCGGGCCCCGTCCGCCGGTTCGTGGACCGGATCCCTTCGTATGTGCGGACCCGTTGGCTCGCCCCGAGGATCGGGCCGAAGTTCGAGCGTCGCTACTACTACCGCACCTTCGACCTGAACAACGAGGGGTGGGCGGCAGTCCGCCGGCTGGCCGAGCCCTGGCGTGACGGGCTCAAGGCGCTGTTCGTCCCCGAGGTCCTCGACGAGATCCTCCCCCCTCCGGGCGAGCCGGTCCGCTACAGCGGCGACCTCATTTCCGAAGGCAGCAGGCTCAAACAACTCCTGATCCTCGCCCTGTGGGCAAAGGACCATCTGTGACGCGCCCTCGGTGGACGCGTCCCGAACCGGCCGGCGCGCACCACATGACGATGAGCACACCCTAGGGAGGCGCAACGGCCGGGCTGGCGCGGAGGAAGATCTCGTCCCAGAGCTGCACGCCGAGGACCGCCATGAGGACGGCGCCGAGCCGGCGGCGCCCCTCGCGCTGCTCGCGCAGGAGTTGCCGGACGACTCGCGGCTCGAAGTACCCCTTGTCGCGGAGCCGCCGCTCGGAGAGCAACTCCTCGGCGAACGCGGGGAGCGGGGCGGCCATCCAGGACTCGAACGGGACGCCCAGGCCTGCCTTGCGGCGGCGGCGGACCTCCTCCGGCAACGCGCCGCGCAAGGCTTCCCGGAGGATGGACTTCTCCATCGGGCCCTGAGCCGTGAGGCGGGGGGGGATTCGGGCGACGAGCTCTACGAGTTCGTGGTCGAGGAACGGCACCCGCGCCTCGACGCCGTGGGCCATGGCGCCCCGGTCCAGGGAGTGGTTGACCATGTCGGGCAGGCGGAGGGCGAGATCGCACCGGCGCAACTGGTCGAACCAGTGCTTCGACCGAATCCACTCCGGAGGCACGACCCACGCCTCCGCCTCCGCCGCGTCGTCCATCCGTTCCCGGAAGCCGGCCGAGATGAGGCGGCGGCGCTCGTCGGCATGCACCGGGCCGACCAGCCGGGCGTACCGCTCGGCCGTCAGGCCCCGCGGAGCGAGGAGCAACCTCGACACCATCGGCCGGCGCGCGGGCACCAGGGGAGCCAGGAACGCGCGGCGCACGCCAAGCGGGAGCATCGCGACCAGGCGCGAGAATCGCTCCATGCGGAAGTGGGCGTACCCCCCGAAGATCTCGTCGGAACCCTCCCCGGTGAGCACGACCTTGACCTCGCGGGCCGCAGCCTCGGCGAGCAGCATCCGCGGGATCTCGACGCCCCAGGCGGTCGGCTCCTCCATGTGCCAGACGGCCCTGGGGAGAAGGGCCAACGAATCCGAAGTGCACCACGTGCGCCGGTTCGGCGTCTCGTAGCCCGCATAGGCGTCCAGCGTGGGGAAACGCCGCGTCTCGTCGACGTCCGGGTCCTCGAAACCCAGGGTGAAGGTCGGGAGGGTCCGGCCGAGGCTTCGCATCGAGAGACTGGTGACGGCGCTCGAGTCCACGCCCGGGCTGAGCCACGTGCCAACCGGGACGTCGCTGCGGAGATGGACGCGGACCGTTTCCTCGAGCTTTGCGCGCACCGCCTCGGCCCACTCGCCTGCTCCCCAACGGGAACGGTCCCGATCCTCGGGCATGGCCCAGTACCTTCCGAGGGAGAGCGTGCCGCCCTGGTAGAGCGCGAAGTGCGCGGGAGGCAGCTTCTTGATGTTGGAGAAGAGCGTGTGCGGACCGGCCACGAACCCGAATCTGAAGAGGTCGTCGATCGCCCCCGGGTCGGCCTCGCCTCCGGCGACGCCGGCGGCGAGGATCGCCTTCGCCTCGGAGGCGAACCAGACGGCGTCAGAGTTGGCGGCATACACCAGCGGTTTGATCCCGAAACGATCCCGGGCCAGCATGAGGCGCCGGCGGCGCCCGTCCCAGAGCGCGAGCGAGAACATCCCGCGCAGCCTCGCCAGGCACTCCACGCCTGCGTCCTCGTAGAGGTGGATGATCACCTCGACGTCGGAGCGCGAGCGGAACCGATGCCCGGCTCCCAGCAGCGCCGCGCGGAGCTCCGGGGCGTTGTAGATCTCGCCGTTGCACACCAGCGTGATCGTGCCGTCCTCGTTGGCGAGCGGCTGGCCCCCGGTCTCGAGGTCGATGATGGCGAGGCGCCGGATCCCGAGGGCCGCGCCGGAGAGGCGTGCACTGCCGCGCCCGTCGGGACCCCGGTGGGCAATGGGCGCCAGCATCCGTTCGATCGTCGCCTCGCCCGCGACGCGCAGTGGATCGGAGAAAGCAACGCCACAGATCCCACACATGTCTCGCTGACCCCCGCTTCTCGCGGCGCCAATGTAGCGCGTCCCGCGAGGCGGCGCTCCCGGCGCCGGCTGGAGGGAGGGGGCGCCGTGCCCGGCGCGCCGGCGGTGACGCCTCAGCCCTTGGGGGGAACGAAGAGGCCGGCCACGTAGCTCCAGCGGAAGTCCAGGTCCCAGAGGGTGGTTCTCCGCCAGCGTCCCGGCCATGCGGCGAGCACCGAGGCGGCGGCCGCGGCGAGGACGGGCCGGACGATGAGCTTGAAGGCAAGGCTCGGGTGGCGGCTGGAAACCCACCGGGCCGTGGCCGCGGCGGCGCGCGGGCGCCAGCGGAAGTCGCGCGGACCGTCGAAGCGATGGTTGTGCCACGCCCGCGCCGCCGAAGCGTACCGGAGCGGACGCCGGCGCCGGGCCTGGCGGTAGGCCCATTCCCCGTCTTCGAGCGCCGAAAACGGCAATGCGGGGTCGAACGGCTCGTCGAGCATCCACGCCCTGGGGACGGCCAGGTGGGCGCCCCAGCACGCGTCCCACGGGATCGGCGCGTCCGGATTCAGGCGTGCGTAGTTGAACTGGTGCCCCTTCGGCGCGAGCCATGCCATGTACGGGGTGACCTCGTGCTCGGGATCCCAGTCCACTTTGCCGAGGACGACGCTGGGACCGCAACGCTCCTGCACCTCGGCATGCACGCGCAGGCATGATCGGTCGGGGCGCACGTCGTCGTTGAGGAACAGGACGAGGTCCCCGGCGGCCGCGCGCGCACCGAGGTTCTTGGCGGGGCCGATCCCCGAGCGTTGCTGCGACAGGACCCGGGTCGGGAAAGGGTAGGGACGCGATGCGATCTCCCGCGAGGCCGGGTCGTCGCCGTCGAGCACGACGATGACCTCGAAAGGCGGCGTGCCTGCGTCAAGCCGACCGTACGCGGCCAAAGATGGCGCGAGCTTGTCCGGCCGCCCGATCGTGGCGATCACCACGGTGATCCGCGCGGGCAAAGGCCGGTCCGCCAGCAGATTCGGGGCGCTCAAAGGACCCACAACACCACTCTAGCTCAGACAACCGTGATGCGCTGACGGACATGCCGAACGCGATCGCAGCCCGTGTTGCGACGTTCCCGCGCCAGTCTCGCCGGTGGAGGCGGACCGCAGCCGATTCCAGGCAAGAGGTCACGCCGAGCGACCGGGTCGGCGGGGCCGGGCGGGTCTGCGCCGGTCACGCGATGTACTTGCCGCGCGGGGTGTAGGTGGTGTGCAGGAGCCGGTGCGCGGTGTGGCCGGCCGGGCCCTCGGTCAGGAACTCGTTGTAGAGGCGGATGACGGCCGGGTTCTCGTGCGACTTGCGGACCTCGTAAGCGGCGTCCTCGGCGTAGATGGCGCGGGCGCGGGCCGCGCGGATCGCCGGGCTGGTCGGGATCGGCATGCCGCCGCCGCCCAGGCACCCACCCGGGCACGCCATGAACTCGATGAAGTGGCACTCGGAGAGCTTCCCGCCCGCCTTGATGTCTTCGAGGACTCGCTTGGCGTTGGCGGTGCCGTGACAGACGGCGACCTTGAGGGTCGCGCCCGCGAGCCACTCCCAGCTCTCGAACGGGAGGTGGGGGTTCATCCGCAGGATCTCGGGGACCGGGCCGAGCTGCGGGATCCTGATTTCGGCGTACTTGATGCCGTCGAAGCCGCGGACCGGGAGGATGTCGGCGTGGTCGTAGAGGTTCTCCACCTTGAGCCCCGACACCAGCTCGAGGACGGTGCGCAGCGCCGCCTCCATCACGCCGCCGGTGGCGCCGAAGATCACGCCGGAGCCGGTGGCGGTGCCGAACGGCTCGTCGAAGCCGCTCTTCGGCATCTTGGGCAGCTCGATGCCGGCTTCCTTGAACATCTGCGCCAGCTCGCGGGTGACCAGGCCGTAGTCCACGTCCTTGTGGCCGGAGGCGGCCATCTCCGGGCGGTTGCACTCGAACTTCTTGGCCGAGCACGGCATCAGCGCCACGGTGACGATGTCGGCCGGGTCGAGGTTGTTGAGCTTGGCGTAGTAGGTCTTGATCACCGACCCGAACATCTGCTGCGGGCTCTTGGCGGATGAGAGGTGCGGCAGCATCTCCGGGTAGAAGTGCTCGATGTACTTCACCCAGCCCGGCGAGCAGGACGTGAACTGCGGCAGCGCGACCGGCTGCTTTTCGACGAGCGCGCGGTAGAGGCGGAGGATGAGTTCCGTCCCCTCCTCGATGATCGTGAGGTCGGCGGTGAAGTTCGTGTCGAACACCCGGTCGAAGCCGATCGCCCGCAGCGCCGAGTTCATTTCGAACGTGAGCGGGGTGCCCGGGGGCAGGCCGAAGCACTCGCCGATGGCGGCGCGCGGCGCCGGCGCGGTCTGGATCACGACGTGCTTGCTGGGATCGTTGATGTCGCGCCAGACGTCGTCGGTGGGGTCGGCGGCCCCCAGGGCACCGGTCGGGCAGCGGTTGATGCACTGGCCGCAGTTGATGCAGATGACCTCGGCGAGCGGCTTGTCCATGAACGTCGAGACCCTGGTCTTGTCGCCGCGGTGGACGGTCTCCAGCACGCCGACCTCTTGCAGGTCGATACACGTGCGCACGCAGCGGCGGCACAGGATGCACTTGTTCATGTCGCGCAGCACCGAGTACGAGGAGTTGTCGAGCTCGTGCATCGGGGCGGTGGGGTGGCCGAAGCGGAAGAAGTCCACGCCGCAATCGGCGGCGAGGGCTTGCAGCTCGCAGTTGCCGTTGCGGAAGCACGCGTAGCACTCGCCGTAGTGCTTGGAGAGCAGCAGGTCGAGAATGCGCCGGCGCGACTGCCGCACCTTGCGCGTGTGGGTGTGAATGGCGATCGGCGCCGTGATCGGGTAGGCGCAGGAGGCCTGCAGCGTCCGCTGGCCCTCGACCTCCACCACGCAGATCCGGCACACCCCGGCGACGCAGAGGTCCTCGTGGTGGCACAGCGTCGGGATCTTGACCCCGATCCGCTTGGCGGCCTCCAGGATCGTGGTCCCGATCGGCACCGTCACCTCCTGGCCGTCGATCGTGATCTGAACCGTCGCGCCGATCGTCTGAGCGTCGTCCGGCACCCTCACGAGGTGGCCGCGTTGGCTGACCGGGGCCCGGGCGGACTCGACGTTGGTGTTCTCTTGATCCGACATGGCCGGCTCCCTTTCCTCACCGCGCCGGGCCGTACGTGCGGCCCATGATCTCGTCCCGGAAGTGCTCGACGATCGACAGGAACGCGTTCGGGCTCGACTGGCCGAGCCCGCACTTGGAGGCGAGTTGCATGACCTCCCCGAGCCTGGTCAGCTCCGCGAGGTAGGCTGCGGAGCAGCGGCCATCCTCCAGCATTTCGATGCCCTCCAGGAGCCTTGCGTTTCCCTCGCGGCACGGGGTGCACTGGCCGCACGACTCCTCCACGAAGAACTCCATGAAGTTCCTGGCGACGCGCAGCATGTCTCGCTGCGGGCCGAACACGATCACCGAGCCGCCGGTCGAGATCCCCTCGTAGCAGATCGTGCTGGCGAACTCCGAGGCCGGGACGCAGCGCCCGGAGGCCCCGCCGATCTGGACCGCCTTCGCGCCTTCGCCCCCGACCTCGTGCAGCAACTCGGAAACCGGGAGCCCCATCGGGAACTCGTACACGCCCGGCCGGGCGCAGTCGCCGGAAACCGAGAACAGCTTCGGACCGGTGGACCTCTCGGTGCCGATGGCGGCGAACCATGGGGCGCCCTTGGCCATGATCGCGGTCACGCAGGCGAACGTCTCGACGTTGTTCACGATCGTCGGCCGGCCCAGGTAGCCGCTGTCGACCGGAAACGGCGGCCGGTTGCGCGGCTCGCCGCGGTACCCCTCGAGCGACTCGATGAGCGCCGTCTCCTCACCGCACACGTAGGCGCCTGACCCCATGCGGATCTCGATGTCGAACGCGAGCCCCGTCCCCATGACCTTCTCCCCGAGCTGGCCCGCGGCCCGCCGCCGGGTGAGCGCTTCCTCGAGTTGCCGGCGCAGGTAGGCGTACTCGCCGCGCAGGTAGACGATCCCCTCCGCCGCTCCGATTGCGAGGCCGCCGATCGTCATACCCGCGAAGACGAGGTCGGGCACCTCGGCGAGGATCACCCGGTCCTTGAACGTCCCGGGCTCGCCCTCGTCGGCGTTGCAGACCACGTACTTGACGCCGCTGGCGGCCGCGGCCGCGAGCTGCCACTTGACGCCGGTGGGGAAGCCGGCGCCGCCGCGCCCTTTGAGTCTGGCGGCGGTGAGCTCGGCGATGATCTCCGCGGAGCTCCTGGCGAGCGCGGACGCGAGCCCTGCGTCCGGGTCGACCGTCTTGAAGGTCACGAGGCCATGGTGTCCGAGGCTCATTGGCGGGCCTCCTGGTGGTTGGCCTGGTGCACGGCCAGCGGTCCGAAGCTCTTGCGGCAAAGTTGCAGGATGTCGTGGACCTTTTCGGGAGTCACGGAGGTGAACACCTGGTCGTTGACGAGCAGGGCCGGCCCCTGGTCGCACATGCCGATGCAGCTCGCCCATTCGAGCGAGAACTTGCCGTCCCTGGTGGTCTGGCCGAACGAGATCCCGAGGTCGTTTTCGAGTTGGCGGGCGACGCGGTCCTTGCCCGCCATGTCGCACGAGACCGTGCGGCACAGCCGGATCACGAACTTCCCGTGGTACCCCTCGTTGAGGAAGGCGTAGAAGGTCACGACGCTGTAGACCTCCACCGGGTGGATGTCGAGATGATCGGCGACCACCTGCATCGCGTGGTCGGAGATCTGGTGGTATTTCGCCTGGATCTCCTGCAGGACCGGGATCAGCGAGGAGCGCTGCGCGCCGGAGCGTGCGACCCAGGCGGCAATGTCGTCGCGCAGGCGCTGTCGATCGGTTACCAGCATGGCGTCACCTCACCCTCTCCGCGAGCAGTCCGGAGGCCCTGGTGGCGGCAGGCTGCACCCGCTCGGCCCGGTTGTGCGCCCAGGCGACGTCGTGGTGCTCCCGCTGGAGAAGAAGGCGGCACGCCTCGACGACGTCGGGGTCGTTGTCGACGATCAGGGTCCTTGCCATTACCGTCTCCTTTCACGGCCAGTGGCGTTGCGGGCTCCCCGCCCGTGTCCGGCGGTTTGCGCCGCGGACGCCCGGCGGGCGTTGCATACGCTATGTGAATACTATCACGAGAATCTTGCAAGTGGGACCCCCGCCCCCCGGCGCCGGGCGCACGGGGCTTCTCTTGCCGCCCAGGCCTGTCCGGCGCCGGGGTTTCGGCGCGACGGGCGTCCACCCCCGGGGCGGTCTCACCGCAACCCTACCGCGCTGCGGAACCCCTGCCGATGGTCCTCACCTTGCGGCAGGGACTCCGCCCGGTCAGCGGGGGGCGTCCATCCGCAGGCGGCGCGGGTGACCATCGGCTCGTGCGCCCGCGGGTCCGGAAGGAGGGGCCCACCCGGTGAAAGCGGGGGCCGCGTCAGGCCCGGCGGCGCCGTGGCCCGGGGCCCGAGCCGACCTGGCGCCCGATCCGCTCGATCCGGCCGCGCACGCCGTCGTCCCCCGCGGCCGGGGCCGCGCGCAGGCACGCCTTGCCGGGGTAGATCTCGTACAGGGCGCGGTACCTCGCCGGCGTCAGGTTGGGCATCACGACGTTGGCGCCGCGGGCGAGCCCGATCTCGCGGCCGCCTGCCGGATTGACGGTCGCGAGGGCCGTGGTGGAGGGGATGTTGGCGTCGGGGCAGACGAGGCGGGCGAGAGCGACGACCTTGTAGGTCATCAGCTCGGTGTTGGGGACCTGCTCTCCCGCCGGCGCCGCCGGGAGCTCGCCGCGGCCGAGGGCGGTGGCGGGGTGGGGGATGAACGGCCCGACGCCGATCATGTCGAGGTCGAGGCCGGCGAACACGGCGAGGTCGGCGGCGAGGCTCGCGAACGTCTGTCCGGGGATGCCGATCATGACGCCGCTGCCGACCTCGTAGCCGAGGGCCGCGAGGCGCGTCAGGATGACGAACCGATCCGAAGGCCGCCCCGCGAGCGGCGGGTGGATGCGGTCGTACAGCGCCGCGTCCGAGGTCTCGAAGCGCAGGAGGTAGCGGTCGGCGCCGGCGGCTCGCCACGCCTCGAGGTCGTCGTCCGACCGCTCGCCGAGGGAGAGCGTGACGGCGAGGGGGACCTCGGCCTTGATCCGGCGAACCACGCCCGCAAGCCACCCGCGCGCGATGCCGGCGTCCTCCCCCGCCTGCAAGACGACCGTACCGTATCCGAGCGCCGCCGTCCGGCGGGCGCAGGCCGCGATCTCGGCGGCCGTCATCCGGTAGCGCGCGAGCTCCCGGTTCGCGACGGAGATCCCGCAATAGGCGCAGCGCCGCACGCAGTGGTTCGAGATCTCGACGAGGCCGCGCAGGTGGACCGCGTCGCCGACGTGCTCCCGGCGCACGGTGTCGGCCCTCGCCCAGAGCGCCTCCAGGGCGTCCGGATCGTCCTCGCGAAGCCAGCGGAGGATCTCGGCGGGGGTCATCGGCCCGCAACGCGATGGTAGGCCGCGAGGGCGGCCGGAAACGGAGCGAGGGCGCGCTCGAAGATCCCGAGGGAGTAGGCGATGGCCAGGCCGTAGTTCGTGATCGGCACCCCCGCCTGGCGGCAACGCAGGATGCGGGAGAGCATCTCCCGCCGGTTCCCGACGCAGTTGCCGCAGTGCACCACCAGCGCGTAGGGCGAGAGGTCTTCGGGGAAGTCGTGTCCCTGCACCGTGGCGAACTCGAGCCTGCAGCCGGCGTACTGCGTGAGCCAGCGAGGGATCTTGACGCGGCCGATGTCCTCGCCGATCGGGTGATGGGTGCACGCCTCGGCGATCAGGACCTTGTCGCCGTTGGCGAGGCTTTCGATCGCCCTCGCCCCGCGCGCCAGCTCGGCGAGGTCGCCCTGGAACCGCGCGAACAGGATCGAGAACGAGGTCAGCATCACGCCGGGCGGGGTGTCGGCGACCGCCTTGAGGAACGCCTGCGAGTCGGTGACGACGAGCTTCGGCGGCCGTCCGACGCGCTCGATCGCGGCTTTGAGCTCGCGCTCCTTGACCACCAGGCAGAACGAGTCGGCGTCGAGGACGTCCCGGATCGTCTGCACCTGGGGGAGGATCAGGCGCCCCTTGGGGGCCTCCTTGTCGATCGGGACCACGAGGACGACGAGCTCGCCCGGGCCGACGAGGTCCCCGGCGATCCGGCGGGCGTCAAGGTAGTCGGCGGGCGCCGCTGCGAGAAGCGCGCGCCGCAGGTCGCCGATCCCGGCGCCCGAAGCGGCCGCGGTCTGCACCCACGCGACCTTCTCGGCCGCGAGGCGCGCGAGGATCGTCGCCGCGGCCGCGCCGAGGTCGCTCTTGTTGAGCGCGACGACGACCGGCACGCCCCGGGATCGCAACTCGGCGAGCAGCGACTCCTCGAACTCCCCCCACGCTCCGGCATCGGTCACGAGCACGCCGAGGTCGGTGCGGTCGAGGGCCTGACGCGTCTTCGCGATGCGCTTCTCGCCGAGCGCCCCGGCGTCGTCTACGCCGGCCGTGTCGATGAACACGACCGGCCCGAGAGGGAGCAGCTCCATCGGCTTCTCGACCGGGTCGGTCGTGGTGCCGGGCGTGTCCGAGACGATGGCCGCGTCCTGCCGGGTGACGGCGTTCAACAGGCTGGACTTGCCGACGTTGCGGCGGCCGAACAGCCCGATATGCAGGCGCTGGTTCCGCGGCGCGGTCTGGCTCACCGCGCGTCCCCGTCCCCGGGAGACCCGAGCCGGCAGACGGCCTCGGGGCTGGTCAACTCGTCGAACCGCTCGGGAGTCACGAAACCCCCTCGGATGGCCGCCTCCCTGACGGAGAGGCCCTGCTCCCGCGCGAAGGCGAGAAGGCGGCTCGCGCCATCGTAGCCGAGCGCCGGCAGGAGCGCGGTTGCGGCCGCGGTCGAGTTCTCGACATGGCGGCGGCAGCGCGCCTCGTCCGCCTCGATCCCAAGGACGCAGTGCAGGCGCAGCATGCGGCACCCTCGCGCCAGCAGGTCGCAGCTCTCCAGCAGGCAGTGGGCGACCAAGGGCAGGAACGGGTTGAGCTCGAGGGAGCCGGCCGCGGCCGCGGCGGCGATCACCTGGTCGTGGCCCATCGCGAGCGCGGCGGCCTGCCAGGCGGCCTCGGGGATGACCGGGTTCACCTTGCCCGGCATGATCGAGGAGCCCGCCTGCCGCGGCGGCAACCGGATCTCGCCGAGGCCGGCTTCCGGACCGGATGACAGGAGGCGGAGGTCGGAGCTCGCCTTGGCGAGGGACACCGCGCACGCCTTGAGGATCCCGGAGACCTCGACGAAAACGTCGGCGTTGGCCGTGGCCTCGACGAGGTTCTCGGCGCGGGCGAAGCCGATGCCGGTGATCTCGCGCAGCGCGTCGACGGCCGCGAAGACGAACGCGCGCGGGGCGCCGATCCCGGTGCCGATCGCGGTGCCGCCGAGGTTGACGACGCGGAGGCGCTCCTCGCACCTGGAGGCCCGCCAGCGATCGCGGTTGAACGCCTCGGCGTACGCGCCCATCTCGCGGCCGAGCGTCGTCAGGACGGCGTCCTGCATCTCGGTGCGCCCCACCTTGACGACGTGGGCGAACGCCCTCTCCTTGGCCTGGAACGCCTCCTGCAGCGCCAGCGCCTCGCCCTCGAGCACGCGGACGAGCCGGATCGCGGCGAGGCGCAGGGCGGTGGGGAAGGTGTCGTTGGTGGACTGGTGGAGGTTGAGGTCGTCGAGCGGCGAGACCAGGTCGTAGCGCCCCGGCGCCTCGCCGAGCAGCGCGAGCGCGCGGTTGGCGAGCACCTCGTTCACGTTCATGTTGAGCGAGGTGCCGGCGCCGCCCTGGAGCGAGTCCACGACCACGTCTCCGGTCAGCAGGCCGTCGGCCATCTCGCGGCAGGCTCCCTCGATCGCGTCGGCTTTGGCCGCGTCCCCCCAGACGCCGATCGCGCGGTTGGTGCGGGCGCACGCGAGTTTGACCGCGCCGAACGCGCGCACCAGCTCGGGGTGCACGGGGCGGCCGGCGATGGGGAAGTTGGCGGCGGCCCGGGCCGTGTGGATCCCCCAGAGGGCGTCGGCGGGGAGAGTCATCTCTCCGAGCGCGTCCCGCTCGGTCCGGGTGTTCGCGCCGCCGACCCCCGCCGCGCTTTCCGGGCCGGATCCGCCGCCGCTCGCGTCCTCTCGCTTCACGCTTCTCGCCTCGCCCCCGTCCCTAGCAGTACACGTCCCGCGTGCCGTCCTTCACGATCCGGATCATCCTCTCCGCTTTTCCGCGCAGCCCGGGGTCGAGCGCGGCGAGCGACTGCGCGATCGCGGCCTGTCCGGCCAGCCGGGTGGCCGGCGAGCCGTAGTCCTCCAGGTACTCCTGGAAGGTGGCGAGGGCGTTGGGGCCGCAGTGTTCCTTGATCTCGCCCGGCTTCGCGAGGTCCATGAAGTCGCGCCCGGTTCGCCCGAGGCGGTAGCAGGCGGTGCAGAACGAAGGGACGTAGCCGAGCGCCGCGACGTCGCGGATCACCTCGTCGAGGGGGCGGTGGTCGCCGAGGCAGAACTGCGCCGCCTCGAGCCTCTCCTCGTCCGAGTAGCCGCCGGGGTTCGTGCGGCTGCCGGCGGAGATCTGCGACACCCCGAGGGCGAACGTCTCGCGTCGGATTTCGGCCGCCTCCCGGGTCGACATGATGATCCCGGTGTAGGGCACGGCCAGGCGGAGGATCGCCACGATCTTGCGGAAGTCGACGTCGGAGACCGGATGCGGCGGGTGGCTCGCGACGTCGGAGCCGGTCGCGGGTTCCATGCGCGGCACCGAGAGCGTGTGCGGCCCGACGCCGAACCGCCGCTCGAGGTGGCGGATGTGCTGCACCAGCGCGAGGATCTCGAAGCGCCAGTCGAACAGGCCGAAGAGGACGCCGATGCCGACGTCGTCGATTCCCGCCTCCATCGCGCGGTCGGGGGCGTTGACGCGCCAGTCGAAGTCGCGTTTCTTCCCTGCCAGGTGGACCTTCGCGTACGTCTCGCGGTGGTAGGTCTCCTGAAAGACCTGGTAGGTGCCGATCTGCCTCGCCTTCAACCGCTTGAACTCGTCAAGCGTCAGCGGCGCGATGTTGGCGTTGACGCGCCGGATCTCGCCCGGGCCGGAGGCGGTGCGGTAGACGGTGTCGATCGCGTTGAGGACGTACTCGAAACCCTCGCGCGGGTACGCCTCGCCGGCGACGAGGAGGACGCGCTTGTGGCCCTGCTCGACGAGGTGCCTCACCTCGACGGCGATCTCTTCCTGGCTGAGCGCTCGTCGCTGCAGCTCGCGGTTGCGGGCGCGAAACGCGCAGTAGACGCACTCGTTGTCGCAGAGGTTCGAGATGTACAGGGGCGCGAAGAGCACCAGGCGGTTGCCGTAGATGCCCTCCTTGACGTTCCTGGCGGCCTGGAAGACCTCGCCCAGGAGCTCGGGGTCCGAGACGCCCGTCAGGACGGCCATGTCGAGCTCCTGCAGTCCCCCGAGCTCGGCCGCCTTGGCCAGCACCTCGCGCACGCGGGCGGCGTCGTGCCGGCGCCCCGCGACCAGCGTCTCGGCGATCAGACCTTCGTCGATCCTCACGCCTTCGGTGGCGGTGCTCATGAGCTTGCCTCGCGTTTCTGGGTGGTGGCGCCGTCGGAACGGCGCGGAGTCGGGGGCTCCGGAAACCGAACGCCCGGCAACCTTCCCGACCCGTATCGTAGCACCCCGGCGAGGCGCTGGAGGAGGCGGCGAAGCGGTTCCTCGGGGTCTCTCCACCGGCTCCGGGGGCGGATGGGCTTCGCCTCGAGCACGGGCCTTGACGTCCGGTCCATCCGGGGCCGATACTTGAGAAAACAAGGGAGGAGAGCACCATGAGAGAGCGTCGGGTGTCCGCACGCGTCGTCGTGTCTCTCGTCGTGACGTTCGCGCTGGTCCTCGGAGCTTCGGCGTGGTCCCAGACCGCGAAGGTCAAGGACGTCGAGCAGCTCAACATCAGGCCCGCGCCGTGCCGCGTCGTCGAGGCGCCCTTGCGGGCGCTGCCTCCGAGGTACGCCGGGAAGTGCCCGGTGACGATCAAGTTCGAAGGCGCAATCAAGGTCGCCGGCAAGATCGGTCCGAACAACCCGTGCGTCGTCAATTACTTCTTCGATCGCAGCGATGGCGGCGTCGACACCATCGAGAAGACCCTCACGTTCACCGCCCCCGGGTCGAAACCGGTCTCCACGACCTGGCAGCTCGGCGGCCCCGAACTGCCGCACTTCGCGGGGTGGGAGGCGGTCAGGACGACGTCGCCGGGCGCACCCCATCAGTGGGCGCACGCCAACTTCGAGATCCTTTGCCGGGAACCCAGGCAGCCCGAGGCGAAGATCGTGAGCATCGACTGCGCGGGCGGGCTCAACGTCAAGGTGCACATCCTGATCGACAGCCCGGCCGGGATCGCCTCCTACTCGGTGTGGTCCGTCTTCACCGGCAATACGAACGCGGACAAGGTCTTCTCGGCGCCGCTGCCGACCCACATCGACGAGGTCGTCGACGTCGCACACACGGCTGTGGACCCGGTCGACCGCGCGCACCAGTGGGGGCTCAAGGTGGTCGTCCCCGGGATGGCGCAGCCGATCCTGACGTACGGCATGGAGCCCGGTCCCCAGCAGCGGTGCCCCGGCCACTACGAGCCGAAACCGGCTCTCCAGCCGCAGAAGCCCTGAACGCGGTCGGACCCGCGTGGCCCGCGGCCGGGCGGGCCACGCGATCCTCCGGCCGGACCGGGCCCGCGCCACGCGGCGCCCGCTAACTGACCTCGGAGAACCTGTCGCCGGGCACCCCGCAGACGTCACACGCCGACGGCGGCTCCTCGCCGACCACGGTGTTGCCGCACACCGGGCAGATCCAGATGCGGGCGCCCTTAAGGTCGCGACCCTCCTTGAACGCCGCGAGCGCGCCGGCGTAGAGGGCGTGGTGGACCTTTTCGACGGCGAGGGCGTTGCGGAACGACACGACCGCGGCCTTGTTCCCTTCGCTCTCGGCCTCGGCCAGGAACCCCGGGTACATCTCGGTGGCCTCGTAGGCCTCGCCCGCGATCGCCGCCTCGAGGTTCGCCTCGGTGGTCCGGACGCCGCCCATCGCCCGCAAGTGCGCCAGGGCGTGAACGGTCTCGGCCTCGGCCGCCGCCCGGAACAGCTTGGCGATCTGCTTGAACCCATCCGATTCCGCCTTCCTCGCGAACGCGAGGTAGGTACGGTTCGCCTGGCTCTCGCCGGCGAACGCCGCCTTGAGGTCGTCGGTTGTCGCCATCGTCCGTCCCCCCGCTGCACCCTTCACGGGGCAGCCTTGTGCATCATATCACAAGTTGGCGCCCCGGCGCCGGCGCGTGTTGCGATTTGATGCGTCTTCTAGAACTCGGCGGGCAGCGCCGCCAGCTGGCTGGCGCTGAACACCGGGCCGTCCTTGCAGACGTACACCTCCCCCACGTTGCAGCGGCCGCACTTGCCGACGCCGCACTTCATCCGGTTCTCGAGCGTCGTGAAGACCCGATCGTCGGGAAAGCCGAGCCCCTGGAGGACCGGCAGGGTGTACTTGATCATCACCGGAGGCCCGCACACGACCGCATAGGCGTTGGCGGCCGGCGGCGCGGCCTTCTCGACGACGGCCGGGACGAAACCGATCTCGCCCCTCCATTCCGGCGTCTCGCCGCCCGGGTCGACGGTCTGCCACAGTCTGACGTCCGCGCGCGCGGCCCACTCGGCGAGCTCGCGCTTGTACACGAGATCCGAAACCGAGCGCGCACCGTACACGATCGTCACCTCGTCGAAGGCGTCCCGCCGGTCGAGGACGTTCCAGATCACGCAGCGTACCGGAGCGAGGCCGATGCCGCCGGCGACGAAGACGACGCTGGCCTTCTCCATGCGCTCGACCGGGAAGTGGTTGCCGTACGGTCCGCGGAAACCCATCGTGTCGCCGACGGCCAGCTCGCGCATCGCTCTCGTCGCCTTGCCGACCGCCTTGAACGTGCACTCGATCGAGCCCTTCCGGGTGGGCGAGGAGGCGATGCAGAACGTCGACTCGCCAGCGCCGAAGACGGAGTACTCGCCGAACTGCCCGGCCTTGAAATCGAACCCCGCGGCGAGTTGCGGGTCCTGGAACACCAGCCGGAGGGTGCGCGTGTCCGGCGTCTCGTCGATCGACTCCGAGATCGTCACGAGGTGCGGCTGGTAGAGGTTCATACGGCAGCCTCCGCGGCCCCGCCGGTCCCGGCCAGGGCGGCGATGCCACGCAGGATCTCGGGCAGGTCCATGCCGCCCGGGCAGGCCCGGGCGCAACGGCCGCAGCCGGTGCAGAGGACCTCGCCGAAGCGTTCGGGGTAGATCGAGAACTTGTGCATCACCCGTTGGCGAAAGCGCGCGCTCTGGTCGGCGCGGGGGTTGTGGCCGGACGCGTGCACGGTGAAGCGCGCCGTCTGGCAGGTGTCCCAGTTGCGCCGCCGCGTGCCGGCGCAGACGCCCTCGGGCTCGTCCACGATGTCGAAACAGTGGCACGTGGGGCACACCGACGCGCACGCCCCGCAGCCGTGGCAGCGCAGGGCGAGCCCGCGCCACAGCTCGTGCTCGAAGCCGTCCTTGAGCCAGCGCCGAACCGCGGGCAGCGAGAGCGCGAGGTTCTCGGCGACCTTGCGGCTCGCCCCAGCGCGGAACGCCTCGGCGGCCGCGGCGAGGCCCGGGTCGGCGGCGTCGGCGAAGCGGAGCTGGTGCGCCGCGACGAACGCATCGCCCTTGGCCGTCACGGTCTCGACCAGGTAGCCGCCGCCGATTGGCACCATCATCAGGTCGGAGCCGCGCGTGGAATCGGGCCCCGCGCCCGTCGCCGTGCAGAAGCACGAATCGTCGACGCCGGGACAGGCGACGGAGGCGATCGTGGTGGCCTCGCGGCGCCCGAACCAGAGCTCGTCGCGGTAGTCCCAGCCCATGACCCGGTCCAGGATCTCGAGCGCCGCGGCGTCGCACGGCCGCGCCCCGAGCACCAGGTGCGGCGGGAACGACACCGGGACCGGCTCCACCGTCACGGCGCCCTTGCTCTGGCGCCAGGAGAAGAGGGGTTCGGTGGGCGGGAGGAAGAACTCCTTGAGCGAGTTTCGCGGCAGTCCGGCCCCGATTTCGGCCTCCTCGGAGCGGGTGATCGCCCGGTACTCCAGCTTGCCGTCGGCGGCCCGCGCCGGGGCCGTCACGCGCGTGTTTCCGGCCGCCAGGTCGTCGACCAGCCCAGCCAGGTTCGCGATAGTGATCGTCTTGGCGTTCACAGGATGAACTCCTGGGTGTCCGACAGCGAGTACGCGCCGATCGGCGCCGGCACGGACGGGTCGTCGCCCGCGCGGTAGTCGAACCGCTCGGCGACGATCCTGGCGACCTTCCGGTTCAGAAGCCCGAGGGGGATGCCGGCCGGACACGCTCGCGCGCACTCGCCGCAGTCGGCGCAGCGGCCCGCCTGATGCAGCGCCCGCGTCAGGTGCCAGGCGAGGTTCCCGCGCGGGTGCGGCGAGGACTCCAGCCACTGCGGCTGCGTCTTGTCGGCCACACAGCGCTCGCAGAAGCACATCGGGCAGACCTCGCGGCAGGCGTTGCAGCGCACGCAACGGGAAAACTCGCGCACCCAGAACGCCCAGCGTTCCGATGGGCTGGACGCGTCGAGCCGGGCGATGAGAGCGTCGCGCGTCGCTTCGCCGGGGGGGGCCGGAGGCAGATCGCCGACGACGTGGTCCGCGAGTCCGGGCTCGCGCGCCTGGCAGCCGGGGCAGCGGTCGGCCACGGTGTCGGCGGTGAGCGGCGCCGTGCTCGCCGGGTCGGCGAGAACGCCGCCGCAGCGCACGCCGATCAGGACGACATCCTCGCGCTTGATCTGGGTCTCGCGGATGAGGCCGGCCACGGCCCGCGCGTCGCACCCCTTGACCACTACCGCGGCCTTGCCCAGTGGCGCCAGGTGAGTGCGGCGCGGCGAAAGGTAGGTTGCGAGGTTCGCGGTGCAGCGCCGGTCGAAGATCAGGCGGTCCGCCCGGGCGGGGTCGGTGACGAAAGCGGGGCGCGCGCCGCGCGGCCCCTCCTCCCAGCCGATCACGACGCCGACCGCGGCTTCGGAGAGCAACGTCCGCGCGAGCTCCTGCAGCTGCGTCATCCGCGCCTCCCGGCCAGCGCCCGGTAGGCGTCGAACGGGCCCAACCTGCGCACGCGGGCGGTGGCGTCGTTGACGACGTCGCGCCACTTCTGGCCCTCGGAGGCCGAGACCCAGGAGAACGTCAGGCGCTCCGGCGCGACGCCAACGAACTCGACCAGCTCCTTGAAGACGGCGAAACGCCGTCTGGCGTGGTAGTTGCCGGAGGTGTAGTGGCAATCGGCCGGATGACAGCCCGAGACGATCACGCCGTCGGCGCCGCGCTCGAACGCCTTGATGATGAAGAGCGGGTCGATGCGGCCGGTGCAGGGGAGGCGGATGATCCTCACGTTGGGTTCGATCTGCAAACGGCTCGTGCCTGCGAGGTCGGCCCCGGTGTAGGTGCACCAGTTGCAAACGAACGCGGTCATCTGCGGCTCGAACGCGTCGATCTTCTCAGCGGGTGTCGCCATGTTGTCTCCCCAACCGCGTGGCGGGCGGCCGGTGGGCGGATACGACCCGGGCCGCGGCCCGGCGGCAGCGCCGGCCGCCGGCTGCGGACCACCGACCACGGAGCACGCCTCTGTCTCTCATGCCAGCAGCGCGTTGATCTCGGACCAGATCTGCTCGTCGGTGAACCCGGCGAGCTCGATGCTCTTCGACGGACAGGTGGCCTGACACGTGCCGCAGCCCTGGCAAACCCCGGGGTTGACCTCGGCGACGACTTTGACGACGTTGCCCTTGCGGTCGCGAACCTCCGCGCGTGTCACCGCGCCGTACGGGCACACGCGCTCGCAGTGGAAGCACCCGGCGCAGACGGCGGCGTCCACCCGGGCCACGGTGGGCTCGCGCTCGAGCTCGGCCTTGCTGAACAGCCCGAGGATCTTCGCCGCTGCGGCCGAGGCCATCGCCACGGAGTCGGGGATGTCGCGCGGGGCCTGGCAGGCGCCAGCGAGGTACACCCCCGCGGTGTTGGTTTCCACCGGCCGCAGCTTCGGGTGCGCCTCGTTGAAGAAGCCGTGCGTGTCGTACGAAGCCGAGAGCTTCTGGGCGAGCAGCTCGATCCCGGGTTGCGGGCGCATCGCGGTCGCGAGCACCACCATGTCGGCGTCGATCACGACGGGCTCGGCGGAGAGCGTGTCGAAGCCGCAGACCTTGATGGCCTCGCCGTCGCGGTACATCCGTGAGACCCGGCCGCGGACGTACCGGGCGCCGTCCTCCTCGATGGCGCGCCGGACGAACTCGTCGTACCCCTTGCCGCCGGCGCGGATGTCCATGTAGAAGACGGTCGCCTGGCCGTCGTGGACCTTGTGCCGGTAGAGCATCGTGTGCTTGGCGACGTACATGCAGCAGATCTTCGAGCAGTACTCGATGCCCTTGGCCGGGTCCCGGGAGCCGACGCACTGGAGGAACACGATGCGCTTCGGTTCGCGGCCGTCGGACGGGCGGACGATCTTGCCCGCCGTCGGCCCCGAGGCGGAGGCCAGGCGTTCGAACTGCAGGCCGTCGATCACGTCGGGGATCGTCCCGTAGCCGTATTCGCCGTAGCCGGAAAGGCCCGCCGGCTGCTCCTTGGCGATCGAGTAGAGCGAGTACCCGGTGGCGACGACGATCGCGCCCACCTTCTCGGTGACGAACGTGTCCGTTTGCTCGAAGTCGATGGCTTCCTTGCTGCACGCCTCCTTGCACTTGCCGCAGGCGTCCTTCTTGACGCCCTTGGCCTTGGCCTTGAAGTAAGCGCAGTTGTCGCGGTCGAGCACCGGGATGTTCGGCACCGCCTGCGGGAACGGCACGTAGATCGCGGTTCGCTTCCCGAGGCGCTCGTCGAACTCGGAGGGGATCTTGCGGACGATGCACGCCTTCTGGCAGGCGCCGCAGCCGTTGCACGCGGAGGCGTCGACGTACCGCGCCTTCTGGCGGATCGTGACGGTGAAGTTCCCGATGTAGCCCGAGACCTCAGCCACCTCGCTGTACGCCAGGAGCCTGATGTTGGGGTGCTGGACCACCTCCACCATGCGCGGCGTGAGGATGCACTGCGAGCAGTCGAGGGTTGGGAACGTCTCGGAGAGCTGGCTCATGTGTCCGCCGATCGAAGGCTCCTTTTCGACGAGGACCACCTGCGCGCCGCCGTCGGCGATGTCCAGCGCCGCCTGGATGCCGGCGATGCCTCCTCCGATCACGAGCGCCCGCCTCTCCACGGGGATGCGGATCGTCTCGAGCGGGACGTTCCTCTTGACCTTCTCGACGATGAAACGGGCGAGGTCGATGGCCTTGTCGGTCGCGGCCTTGCGGTCCTCGTGGATCCACGAGCAGTGCTCGCGGATGTTGGCCATCTCGGCGAGGAACGGGTTGAGGCCCGAGGCGGCGCACGCGCGGCGGAACGTCCTCTCGTGCATGTGCGGCGAGCAGGCTGCGACAACGACGCCGGTGAGTCCCTTCTCGGCGATCGCCTGCTTGATGAGCGCCTGGCCCGGGTCCGAGCACATGTATTTGTAGTCGACGGCGTGCGCCACGCCGGGGAGCCCGCGCAGGGACTCGGCCACGCGCGCGCAGTCCACGGTTCGAGCGATGTTCTCGCCGCAGTGGCACACGAACACGCCGATGCGGGCCATCAGCGCACCTCCGCCTTCGCAGCCGGGTCGCGGGTGTAGGCCGCGAGCGGCGCCGTGCTGACGTAGTGGCGCTCCATCCCGAGACGGCGCGGCTCGATGCCGAGCGCGAGGCCGACCAACTCGGAAAGGAAGAGGATGGGCATCGGCGCGTCGCCGCGGCGGGCCATGGCGCCCTGGCGGAAGTCGAGGTTGGAATGGCACATCGGACAGGCGACGGCGATCGCCTCGGCGCCGGCGGCGCGGGCGTCCGCGAGGATCGCGCGCCCAAGGCGGATCACCGAGCCGGTGCGGGGGATCGAGAACCCTCCGCCGCAGCACTCCAGGCGCAGGTTCCATCTCACGGGCGTCGCGCCCGCGGAGGTGACGACGTCCTCCATCGCGGTCGGGGCCTCGGGATCGTCGAAGTTGCAGACCTCCCCGGGGCGGACGAGCAGACACCCGTAGTAGCACGCGACCTTGAGGCCAGCGAGCGGTCTCGAGGCCCTCGCGCGGATCGCCGGGCCGAGCTGCTGCAACACCTCCACGAGGTTCTTCACCGCGACGGCGTTCGCGAACGGTCGGCCGAGGATCCCGGACACGCGGCCGGCGAGCTCTTCGTCCTTGCCGATCTCGTGGCGGGCGTCGGCGAGCCGGTTGAAGCACGCCGCGCACGGCGCCATCACGGCCCCGTGCCCCTGGCACTCGGCGAGGGCGAGGTTGCGGGCCGCCAGCGCGACGGCGAGCAGGTGGTTGGTGGCGTGCGCCGAGGTGGCGCCGCAGCACGACCAGTCGGCGATCTCGACCAGGTCGAGGCCGAGGGGACCGGCGATCGCACGCACGCTCTCGTCGAACTCCCGCGCGGTGCCGTGGAGGGAGCAGCCGGGAAAGTAGCCGAGCCTCACGCTTCCTCCTCGGCCGCAGCCTGGCACGCCGCGAAGATGCGGCGGATGTCGCGGACCCCCGCGATCGCGTGGGGCACGAAGGCGAGCTTCCCGCGCGCGATCGTGCCCGGGGCGGCGGTCACGTCGGCGAGGAGCGCGCCGGTGCGGAGCTTGTATTCGACCATGAGGCCGAGCTCGAACATCCGGCCGGTGCGGCGCAC
This sequence comes from uncultured Acidobacteriota bacterium, assembly GCA_963747245.1. GTDB lineage: Bacteria > Acidobacteriota > Thermoanaerobaculia > Thermoanaerobaculales > Thermoanaerobaculaceae > RBG-13-68-16. The sequence goes on along the minus strand of CAVVEO010000004.1, from coordinate 48,035 downwards.
CTGGCCGAGGAACGACCGGTGGAACGCCGCGATCGGGCGCGGCACCTCGCGCGACGAGGCGGCGGCCATCTCGCGCAGCGCGTCGATCGTGCGCGCGGGATCGCACTGGTTGGGACAGCGCGCAACGCAGGTCTCGCAGGTGAGGCAGAGCCAGATCGAGGGGGAGGCGAGCAACTCGTCGCGGCGGTCGAGGTTGACGAGCCGCATGATGTCGTGCGGGCGAAGCGACGTTTCGGGCGTCATCGGGCACCCGGCGGAGCACTTGCCGCACTGGTAGCAGCGGGCGGGGTTGCCGCCGGTGGCCCGGCGCAGCTCCTCGGCAAGCGATGGCCGGCCGTGGTCTCCGGCTGCGGATCGGGGCGAGCGCATCTGTCGTCCTCCCTCGGGCGGTCGAGCCGCGGGGTCGTTCCCGACGACCGAGATCGGATTCTACGCCTTGTTGTGAAAGAACGAACTAGTAGTTTGCCGATGTCGTGAAAGTGCGCACAACGCGCGATGATTTTTCCGCAAGCGAACGCAGGCGGCACGGAAGGGACAATGGAGTCCGGGAAGGGGTCGTAAGTTCAAAGGAGACGCAATTACATGTACGTAAGAGTAGTGCTATTCGCCCGTTTGACACGCCTGGTACGCGGGACTAATTTCGATTCCAGCATTTTGAGCGCAACAGGGCGAAACGGGACTGCTGAGGGGGGTATTCATGCCAAGCTCGAGACGGAACGATGCGGATCGCGTGCTTTCGGATCGTCATGGGTTGGACCGGCGGGACTTCATTCGAGTCTGCACGATGGCCGCCGTGGCCGTCGGCCTGCCGGCGTCGGTCGGCGTCAAGTGGGCCGAGGCCGCGGCCAAGGGGCTCAAGCCGTCGGTCATCTGGCTCCACTTCCAGGAGTGCACCGGGTGCACCGAGTCGCTCTTGCGCACCTCGCACCCGGCGCTCGCGCAGTTGATTCTCGACCTCGTGTCGCTGGATTACTGCGAGACGCTCTTTGCGGCGGCCGGGTACCAGGCGGAGGACGCGCTCAAGAGCGCGATGGCGGCGAACGCGGGCAAGTACATCTGCGTCGTCGAGGGCGCGATCCCGACGAAGGACAACGGGATCTACTGCAAGATTGGCGGCAAGACCGCGGTCGACATGCTGAACGAGGTCGCGGAAAAGGCCGGGGCGATCATCGCGATCGGCTCGTGCGCCTCGTGGGGCGGTATCCCATCGGCGGACCCCAACCCCACCGGCGCGACCGGCGCGCCGACGATCCTGGCCGGAAAGACGGTGGTGACCATCCCGGGTTGCCCTGCGAACCCGTACAACTTCCTCGGCACCGCGCTGCAGTTCGTGACGTTCGGCACGTTGCCGGCGCTCGACGAAAAGGGTCGGCCGCGCTTCGCCTACGGGCGCGTCATCCACGAGGACTGCCCGCGGCGGCCGCACTTCGACGCCGGCCGCTTCGTGCAGCAGTTCGGCGACGAGGGCCACCGCAACGGGTGGTGCCTGTACAAGATGGGGTGCAAGGGCCCGGTGACGCACGCCAACTGCTCGTTGCAACCGTTCTGCGAGGTGCCGGGCGCGTGGCCGATCGGCGTCGGCCACCCCTGCGTCGGCTGCACCGAGCAGGCGGTCGCGTTCCGCATTCCGCTGCACACGACGGTCGAGATCGAGCACCCGACGCCTCCCGACGGCTACCCGCCGATCAAGGCGCACCAGGGAGCGGTCAGCGCCGCTGCAGCCGGGCTCGCGGGGTTGGTCGGCGGCGCGCTCGTGGGCGGCGGGTGGGTGGCGGCCAAGAAGGTGGACGGCGGCGGCGAGAAGGCGGGCACCAAGCCGGACAAGGGGGCGTGACATGGCGATCGACCGACGCTCCCTCATCAAGTCACTCGCCGTCGGCGGGACGGCCGTTGCCGCAGGCGTCGTTCCAGCCGGTGCCGCCGTCCGGAAGACCGCGCCTCCCGGAGCGATGGGGATGTTGTACGACGCGACGCTGTGCATCGGGTGCAAGACGTGCGTGGTGGCGTGCAAGCAGGCGAACGACATGCCCGCCGACAGCGCCGCCAACGGCGGTCTCTGGGACGCTCCCACCGACCTCGACAGCACGACCAAGAACATCATCAAGCGCTACCAAGATGGTGAGCAGGAGTCGTTCGTCAAGCAGCAGTGCATGCATTGCGTAGATCCCGGGTGCGCCTCGGCGTGCATGCTGCACTCGCTGCACAAGGACGAGGTGACCGGGGTCGTCATGTACGACCCGACCTACTGCGTGGGCTGCCGCTACTGCATGATGGCGTGCCCGTTCAACGTGCCGAAGTTCGAGTTCGAGAAGGCCGCGCCAAAGATCGTCAAGTGCGAACTCTGCCGGCAGCGGATCAAGGATGCCGCGGTCATGGGCGCGGGAGGCTTCACCCGCTACCCCAAGGGCCAGGGCCCCGCGTGCTGCGAGGTGTGCCCGCGCGAGGCCGTGATCTACGGCCGGCGGGACGAGCTGCTCGCCGAGGCGAAGCGCAGGATCGCGGCGTGGCCTGGCAAGTACTACAAGGACCGGGTGTACGGCGAGTTCGACGGCGGCGGGACGCAGGTGCTGTACCTCGCGCACGTGCCGTTCGACAGGATCGGGCTTCCCGACCTCGGAACGCAGCCCGTACCGGAGACCGCTTACGCGGTGCAGGAGGGGATCTACTACAAGGTCCCGTTCGTCGCACCCGTTGGTCTGTTCGCCGTGCTCGGGGCGGTGATCTACCGGAACCGCCGGGCCGATTCGGTCGGCGCCGCCGAGAAGGAGGGAAAGCGATGAGCAGCCACGCCCAGGTCCACGTCGCCATGGGCGGCCGGCTGATGACCCGGCCGTTCATCGCGCTGCTCGCGATCGCAGGTGTCGGGGCGGTGATGGCGGCGGTCCGGTTCCTCTACGGCATCGGCGCCGTCTCGAACCTTTCCAACGGCTATCCGTGGGGCGTGTGGATCGCGATCGACGTCGTCGTCGGCACGGCGATCGGGTGCGGCGGCTACGCGGTCGGGATCCTCGTGTACATCCTCAACCGGGGGCAGTACCACCCCCTGGTCCGCCCTGCCGTGCTGACGAGCCTACTCGGCTACGGGCTCGCGGTGATCGCCGTGGTCATCGACCTCGGGCGCTTCTGGAGCCTGTGGAAGGTCCCGGTCTACGTCTGGCGCTGGTCCCACTCTCCGCAGCTCGAGGTCGCCCTCTGCGTCGCCGCGTACACCCTGGTGCTGATGATCGAGCTCTCGCCGGCGCTGTTCGAGAAGCTCCGCGCCGGCACCTCGACCCGCCTGCGCCGCATGGCGGAGAGGGGCCTCACGCTCGTGGAGAAGAACTTCGTCTGGATCCTCGCCCTCGGTTTGCTGCTGCCGACGATGCACCAGTCGTCGCTGGGGACGATGATGCTCCTGCCCGGGCCCAGGATGCACCCGCTCTGGCTGACGCCCTGGCTGCCGCTGCTCTTCGTCGTGAACTGCATCCTGATCGGGTACGCGGTGGTGGTGCTGGAGGCGACGTTCTCCGCCGCGGCGTTCGGCCGTCCCCGCGAGACCGCGATGCTCGCTTCGCTCTCCCGGGTCGCGGCATGGGTCGCGGTCGGCTGGTCGGTCTTCCGGGTCGGCGAGGCGGCTCTCGCCGGCAAGCTGGGATACCTCATCAGCGGCTACGGGATCGCATTCATGGCGGAGGTGCTCCTGCCGCTCGCTGCCGCCGCGATCCTGCTTTCCGAGCGGCGCCACCAGGCCGTCTGGCAGGTGCGGGGCGCGATCCTGTTGTTCCTCGGCGCCGCGCTGCACCGGGTGGACACCTATCTGGTGGCGTTCCGGCCCGGATCGGCGTTCTCGTACTTTCCAGCCGTCCCGGAGCTCCTGATCACCTTCGGCATCATCGCGGCCGAGGTTGCGATCTATATCGCGGTGGTCAAGACGTTCCCGATCCTCGAGGGCCCCGCGCCCGCGAAGACGACTTTCTAAGGGGGAGACATGAGCACGCGAATCACGGTAGATCCGATCACCCGCATCGAAGGGCACCTCCGCATCGACGTCGAGGTCGACGGCGGCCGGGTGAAGAACTCCTGGTCCTCGGGGCAGATGTACCGCGGCATCGAGACGATCCTCCAGGGCCGCGACCCGCGCGACGCCTGGATCTTCACCCAGCGTCTGTGTGGCGTGTGCACGACCGTCCACGCGATCGCCTCGGTGCGCGCCGTCGAGAACGCGCTCAACATCGAGATCCCGATCAACGCTCAGTACATCCGCAACGTGATCGTGGCCGCACACGCGCTGCACGACCACATGGTGCACTTCTACCACCTGTCGGCGCTCGACTGGGTAGACGTGACGTCGGCGCTCAAGGCCGATCCGGCCAAGGCCTCGGCGCTGGCCGAGAGCCTGTCCCCCTGGCCGCACAACTCGAAGCGCGAGATGGAGGCGGTCAAGGACAAGCTCGCGAGCTTCGTCGCCGGCGGGCAGCTCGGGATCTTCACGAACGGCTACTGGGGCCACCCGGCGATGAAGCTGCCGCCGGAGGTCAACCTGTTGGCGGTGGCTCACTACCTGCAGGCGCTCGAGTACCAGTTCAAGGCCAACAAGGTGGTGGCGATCCTCGGCAGCAAGACGCCCAACATCCAGAACCTCGCCGTCGGCGGCGTGGCGAACGCGATCAACCTCGACAACCAGGCCACGCTGAACATGGAAAAGCTGTTCATGATGAAGGACCTCCTGGACGAGGTCGCGGCGTTCGTGCAGCAGGTCTACGTGCCGGACGTCGCGGCGATCGGCGCGATGTACCCCGAGTGGCTCGGCTACGGCGGCGGCGTCACCAACTACCTGTCGGTGCCGGACCTGCCCCTCGACACCAAGGGCACCCAGTTCGACCTGCCGGGCGGGACGATCTTCGACGGCAACCTCTCGACCCTCAAGCAGATCACGAGCTTCCAGGACCCCTACTTCAAGGACAACGTGACGGAGAGCATCGCCCACGCCTGGTACGACGGCGACTGGGACAAACACCCGTGGGAGGAGGAGACCGTCCCGCACTACACCGATTTCGACGGCGACAAGAAGTACTCGTGGGTCAAGGCGCCGCGGTTCCAAGGCCGGCCGATGCAGGTGGGTCCTCTGGCCCAGGTGCTCGTGGGCTACGCCACCGGCCATCCGATCATCAAGAAGTACGCCGACCAGGTGTTGAACACCGCCTCGGCGATCGCCAAGGTCAAGCTGACTCCGGCCGTGCTCCACTCGACGCTGGGGCGGCACGCCGCGCGGGCGGTGCGGGCGGCGACGTTGTCGGAGTTGGCCTCCAAGCACCTGCAGCTCCTCATCGAGAACGTCGGCAAGGGCGACGTCGCGATCTTCACGCCCTGGACCTACCCGGCGGGCGAGCAGCGCGGCTTCGGGTTCCACGAGGCGCCGCGCGGCACCCTGTCGCACTGGATCGTGATCAAGGACGGCAAGATCGCCAACTACCAGGCCGTGGTCCCGTCCACCTGGAACGCGGGACCGCGCGACGAGAAGGGGCAGAAGGGACCGTACGAGGCCTCGCTGGTGGGGAACCCGATCGCCGATACCCAGAAGCCTCTCGAGGTCCTGCGCACGGTGCACTCGTTCGACCCCTGCCTGGCATGCGCGATCCACACGCTGGACGTCGAAGGGAACGAGCTGTCGAAGATCAGGACCCTGACCTAGACGCGGCGGCCGGGGTCGAGGAGGCACGCCCATCCGGGCAGCGATCAGGTCGGGGCGGGGGCAAGGCTCCCGCCCCTGGAATGTGCGCGCACGAGCCGGCGAGGAGCGATGAGCGACGAGAGCGCCGCCGAAGACGGGGGCGAGACGCAGCGGCGGGTGGCCGTGATCGGGCTCGGCAACGTGCTGATGGGGGACGACGCCCTGGGCCCGACGGTGATCGGCGCCCTGGACGCTGGGTTCGAGTTCCCCCCGGAGGTGGCGGTACACGACCTCGGCACCCCCGGCCTCGACCTCACGCCGTACCTGCTGGGGTTTGACGCGGCGGTCATCGTGGACACGGTGGGCGCGCCGGGCGCCGCCGGGTCGATCGTCCTGTACCGCCGCGACGAGATCCTCAAGAGCCCGCCCCAGCCGCGCCTTTCGCCGCACGACCCCGGCCTCAAGGAAGCCCTCCTGACCGTGGCGTTCGCCGGCGGCGGGCCGCGCGAGGTGCTGCTGGTCGGGGTGGTCCCCGGCAGGGTGACGACCGGCATCGGCCTCACGCCCGCGGTGCGCGCCGCCGTGCCGGATGCGGCGGCCGAGGTGGTGCGCGAGCTCGCGCGTCTGGGCGTCCCCGCCCGCCCGAGGTCGCAGGAGTCGCCTCCGGACCTGTGGTGGGAGCGGCCGTGAGGATCGACGGCGCTCGGGCCGACCTCCTGGAACGGTGGCTGGTCGTGCTGGTCGCCGTGCACACGTACGCGATCGGGATCGCGCTGCTGGTCGTGCCGGCGTGGGCGCTCCGGTTCGGGGGTTGGGAGACGGTCCCGCCGCTCTTCTTCCCGCGCCAGGCGGGTGTGTTCCACCTGGTGCTCGGGACGGGCTACCTGCTGGAGTACGCGCGCCAGCGGGGTGTCGTCCTGCTGCTGACGGCGAAGGCGCTCGCGACCGTCTTCCTGGGAGCGGCGGCGCTGTTGGGGGGGGGGCCGTGGTTCGTGGGCTTCGCAGGGGCCGCGGACGGGCTGATGGGCCTCGCCGTGCTTCTGGCGCGCCGGATGGTCCGCTCCGCCGGCGCGCCCCGTCCGGCCCCGAGGCGGTCCTAGGCCGGCGCCGGCACCGGAACCGTGATGTCGTCGAGAGGCGCGCCGCGGCGCCGATCGAGCCGGCCGGGATGCTATTCTTACTCGAAGACGAAGGGAAATCCGCGATGACCGGCGGTTGTCTCAAGAGTCTCGAGGTGGTTTTCGCATGCCCCGGCCGGCGCTGATCGTCACCGGCGCATCCGGCTTCGTTGGGCGGCATCTCCTCGAGGACCTCAAGGATGAGTACCGGGTCTTCGCGATCGCCCGTCGCTCCCAGCGCGAGTGCGGTGCGCCCGTACATCCCAACATCGCATGGATGCAGGTGGACATCGGCGACATCGACGGTCTGGCGAGGACGTTCCGCGAGATCGCCTCCGCGGGGGGGGCCAAAGTCCTCCTCCACCTCGCGGCGTACTACGACTACGCCGGCGAGCACCGGCCGGAGTACCGGCGGACGAACGTCGAGGGGACGAAGAACGTCCTCGAACTGGCGAGGAACCTAGACCTCGAGCGCTTCGTGTTCGCGAGCTCGGTGGCGGCGTGCGAATTCCCGAGGCGGGAGGGCCCGATCACCGAGGCGACTCCGCCTGACGGACGGCACATTTACGCCTGGAGCAAGCGGGAGGGCGAGCGGCTGGTGCTCGAGCAGCAGGGAGCGATTCCGACCTGCATCGTGCGTTTCGGAGCGGTGTACAGCGACTGGTGCGAATACCCGCCGCTGTACGTTTTCCTCAACACCTGGCTCGGCGGGTCGTGGAGGGCGAGGATCCTGGGGGGGCGGGGCCTGAGCGCCATCCCCTACATCCACATCCGGGACGTCGTCGCGTTTCTCAGGCGCTTGCTGCTCCGCCGCGAGCTTCTCGTGCCGGGCGAGATACTGATCGCGTCCACGACGGGCTGCACCTCGCACCGCACGCTGTTCGAGCTCGCGACCCGTTCCTACACCGGGTCGGCGAGGAGGCCGGTTCCGTGCCCCGTCCCGCTCTGCGGCCTCGGCATGGTGCTGATGAGTGCCCTGGGGAAACTGCGTGGACGGATGCCGTTCGAGCGGCTCTGGATGTACCACTACATCGACCGGCGGATGGAGGTGGACAACTCGCAAAGCCGTACGCGCCTCGACTGGTCGCCGAGCCCCAGGAATCAGATGGAGAGGCGGCTGCCCTTTCTGATCGAGCGCTTCAAGAGCGAGCCGGTGGAGTGGCACGCGCGGAACGCGGCGGTGATGAGGAAGGACATCGCCCGTCCCGACCTCGCGATCCTCAAGGCGCTCGTCACCGAGGAGAACCAGATCATCGGCTCGATCGTCGCCCGGGTCGGCGAGGAGGCGGCGCTGGGCCGCCTGCCGTCGTACGGGGCGATGGAGGACTCCGAGCTGGTCTGGCTGGTGCGGCTGCTGCACAGGCTGCTGCTGACCTCGGTGCAGACGAGCAACAGGATGCTGCTGGTGAACTACCTCGAGGTGACGGGGGGCAGCCGGTTCAAGGCCGGGTTCTCGGTGAACGAGGTCTGCCTGTTCCTGCAGGCGATGAACGACGCCGTGGTCGCGGCGCTGAGGCGGCGAGTCGACCTCAAACGTCTCGAGCAGGAGGTCTTCGACCGAATCACCGTGCCGATCGAGCTGGCGATGGAGGAGGTGCGGGGTCAGTACGAACGGCTGGATGAGCGCGTCGCGACGATGTCCGGCGACGCTGTCAAGACCTCCGGGGAGGACGGCACGACGGCCCGTGAGTCCATCGAGAGCACGATCTGGAACTGCCTCGTGCAGAGGAGATGAGGCGTTGACCGGAGAGTCTCCCTCGGCCGGAGCCCGTCCGTGACGAACCTCACCTTCAGGACCCGGCTGCTGCTGGGGTTCATCCTGGTGATCGGGATCGTGGCATCCGTCAGCACCTGGACCGGATTTTCCTTCATCTCCAGGACGGTCGTGAAGGAGGCGATGCTGAGGGTCGAGATGGACCTCGGCGCCGCCTGGTCCGCCTACGAGACCGAACGGACGCGGATGCAGGTGGTCGTGAGCATGGTGTCCCAGAGCGAGTCTCTGAGGTCGGCGTTGCGCGGCCAGCTCTCGAGCGCCGGGATCTCGAACGAGCTCGACGCGTTCCGCCGGAAGTACGAGGTCGACTTCCTCGCCCTCGTGGGGGGGACGGTCGCGTGATCGCGCGGTCCCGGCCGCCGTTCGCGGCGGGTGACAAGGTGGAGGCAAACGCGGTCATCGGCCCCGCCCTCGCAGGGACGGCCGCCAGCGGCACGATCCTCATGTCGCGGGCCGAGCTGCTCCGCGAGGGTGAACGGCTCGCCGAGAGGGCCCGCATCCCGATCGTCTACACGGCACACGCGACCCCCACGGACAGGGTCGCCGAGGACCGGGGGATGGTCATCGAGGCGGCAATCCCGGTGCTCGACGCCCGCGAGCGCGTGCTGGGCGTCGTCTACGGCGGCGTCCTGCTCAACCGGAAGTCCGCCCTCGTCGACCGCATTCGCAACGCCGCGTTCGGCGACCGGACGTACCTGGGCAAACCGGTGGGCACCGTGACGATCTTCCTTGGGGACGTGCGCATCGCCACCAACGTGATGCTCGACACGGGAACGCGCGCCCTGGGAACTAGGATCTCGGAGGAGGTCTACGACAAGGTCCTCCGCCGCGGCGAGCGTTTCGCCGACCGGGCGTTCGTGGTGAACGACTGGTACCTCTCCGCGTACGACCCGATCAGGGACCCGACGGGCGTCATCATCGGCATCATCTACGTCGGGTTGCTGGAGAAGCAGTACCTCGGGTACAAGTCGGGCCTCGCCCTGGAGTATCTCGGTATCACGTTCCTGTCGCTGGCGCTCGCCGCGGGGATCGCGATGTACCTCTCGAGCGGTTTCCGCAGGCCGATCCTGCGCCTGGTGCGCGCCACGCGCGAGCTCTCCGGGGGCAACCTCGGGGCGAGGGTGAAAGTGGTCCACGCCAGCCAGGAGGTGACGGAACTGGCGCAGGCGTTCAACTCGATGGCGGCGGCCCTCGAGGTCCGCAGCAACGAGCTGCACGAGGCTTCCCTCGCCCTGCAGAAGGCGTACCTTCGGGCGGAGGAGAAGAACCGGGCCTACCTCGAGATGCTCGGCTTCGTCACGCACGAGCTGAAGTCGCCGCTCGCCTCGATCGTGTTCGCCATCGGGTCTCTCCGCGACCATATCCTCGGCTCCCTGAATGCGAAGCAGGAGGCGCTCCTCAAGGCCGCCTCGATCAGTGCCGACTACCTCCGCGACACGATCGCGAACTACCTCAATCTCAGCCGGATCGAAGAGGGGGAGCTGAAGCTGCACCTCGCCGAGGTCCGCTTCTGCCCCGGCATGATCGAACCCCTGATCGACCGGCTCTCCGATCTGGCGAGTGAGCGGGGCATGCGCATCGTCTGCGACGTGCCGGCGGGTCTCGCCGGCGTGTGCGATCCCGGCCTCGTCGCCTCCGTCTTCCAGAACCTCCTGTCGAACGCCATCAAGTACGGCCGCGAAGGCGGGGAGATCCTCGTCGCTGCGCATCCGGCCGATGACGGCCGGTCGTTGCGCTTCAGCGTCTGGAACGAGGGCGAGGGTTTCGAGCGGGGCGCCGGCGAGAAGCTCTTCCAGAAGTTCTCACGGCTCTCATCCGGAGGAGACGACACGAAATCGGGCACCGGCCTGGGGCTGTTCGTGTCGCAGCGGATCATCGAGAAGCACGGCGGTCATATCTGGGCCGAGTCCGATCCGGGGTGGTGGGCGGAGTTCATCTTCACCCTTCCGGTCGCGCCCGCGGCGCCGAACGAGAGCGCCGGCGGCGCCGGGCCGGCATAGAGACCGCGCGGTCAGGAGGCGCCCGGCGCCCGCGTCTTCGCCAGCAAGGCGTCGATCCTCGTCAGGATCTCCGCAGGCTTGACCGGCTTCTCGATGAAGTCGTCGACGGGAAGGAGCGCCGTCCCGACCCGGTCGGAGAAGTTGAGGTGGGTCTTGCTGGTCACGCTCGTCAGCATGATGATGGGGACTTTCGCGTACTTGGCGAAGCGAGAGTCCGGGCCGCCAGCGCGCAGCTCGCTCACCACCCGGAAGCCCGCCACGAAGTCCTCCATGATCACGTCAAGGATGATGACGTCGGGCTCCACTTCCGGGATCTTCTCGAGGGCCTCGGCGGCGGAGTGGGCCGAGAAGAACTCGTAGCCCTTGGCCGTGCAGACGAGCTTGAAGACGCTCACCAGGTTGACGTCGTCGTCGATCATCATCAGCCTGCGACCGGATCCCATCGCGCTCTCCCAGTGATGAACGATACTACCAGACGCTCTTCGCTACCGTCCCCCTCCATCCTGGTCGAAGACGTCCTCGACTTCGTCGATGCCGAACTGCACCGCGGCGGTGATGTAGTCGTCGAGCTCGACAAGACTGACGGGCGCGGGTTCCATGGAGAGGATCTTGATGCAGGTCTCGTTGAGGAGGCGGAGCGCGAAGCAAACCTCCTCCGCGGTGAAACCCTGCACCCGGCGGCGCTCGGCGAGGTCGCGGCAGTGCGAGCGAAACAGCGCCTTTTCGCGCGTGCGGACCGAGTTCATCAGGCTGTGCAACAGCAACCGGTTGTACCAGTCGTGCTCGTGTCTCGGGATCTGCTCGTACTTCGAATGCCTTTGGTGGAGGTCCGGCATGAGGAGCTGATCGGTCATCGCGCCCCAGATCGCCGCCTCATGCGCCTCGAGGAGGCGGTGGATCTGGAGGTTCGGGCGGATATTCACGGTCTTCATCGCCGCAAGGTTGAGGCAGCTCCAGTTCACCGGCTGCGTCTTGCGGTCCTCCAGCAGGAACGGCAGGCGGCGGAGGATCTCCAGGCGCGGGCGCGGCGCCCACCCGAGGCGGCCGCGGGTGCGCTCGGCATTCACCCTCATCGCGAGGTCGATGTACTTCGCCATCCATGGCCGCTCGAACGGCCGCTCACCGAGGGCGCGTCCGAGCAGGTCGCGCGTCAGCATGCCGGGTCCGCACAGCGGCTTGGGCAGGCAGATCGGCCGCGAGGCCTGCCCGAGGCCGGCCATCCGCGCCGCCGTGAAAAGCTCGCGGTGCGAGACGGCGCGGTCGGGGCTGATGACGAAGACCTCCCGCTCGCGCGGGAGCTCCGGCTGCGCGAGCAGGACCTGCAAGGCGCGCACCGCGTCCCGCACGTGCAGGTACGGGATCGCCGAGACGGCGCGCCCGCCAAGGATCCTCGCGTTCCACCGGTGCGACAACCAGGTCTCGAGGAACACGTAAAGGGGCGGGTACTCGCACCAGTCCGAGAAGAGCGCGGCGAAGCGGACGGTGCAGGTGGGAAAGAACGCGGAGTACTCCCCGACCATCTCCTCGCCGATGCGCTTGGTGCGCGCGTAGATGTGATCGCCGTCGGGGACGCTCGTCTCGTCAAGGGCCCGGCCCGGCGGAGGGAACTTGCACGCCGCCACCGAACTGGCGAAGATGAATCGGCGGACCTTGAGGTCCTTGGCGAGTTCGAGGACGTTCCGCAGCCCCTCGACGTTCGTTCGCCAGTACTCGGGATCCTCCGCCCCGGTGAAATCGTAGTGGGCGGCCAGGTGCAGCAGCACGTCCGCGCCGCCGCTCGCTGCAACCCCCTCGAACACGCGTGCGAGGCTCCCGCGTTCGCCGATGTCGACCTGCGACCAGGCGATGTTGGCGTGCACCGGCGCGCCACAGTCGCGCTGCGAGCGGCGCCCGAGCCCGACGATCCGATACCGCTCCTTGATCTCCTCGAGGAGGTGACGGCCGACGAAGCCGGAAGCGCCCGTGACGAGGATGCGGGGGAGAGACATTTCGGAGAATATTGTAGCGAAGAAACCCCTCGCCCGGGTGGTCGCGCGGCGGCGGTTGACAAGCGGTGCGGACCTGGACTACAAGGGCCAATCGTGGTGGTGTGCCGTGAGGCGACGGCGTGGCAGCCGGCGCCGGCCATGGGGTGGAAAGGACAGATGGAACCTCCAAGTCGGGAAAGCGACTTCTACACCCGGGCTCGCCGGCCGGCGGGCGCTGCGGCACCGCGCATCTGATTCCCATCCGCGGCGCGTCTCCGGCCTCGAGTCCCTGCGGGGAAACGGAGATGCGCATGCTTCGCCGCCTGACAACGAGACGTGCAGCCGGGCCGAGGGTTTCGGCATGCGACGACGCCCGCTCCCGGAGGGCGTGTCGTGAGCGCTGAGGGAAGCGGTCCATGTACTGGGTCTCGAAGAGCTTTCACGTCCTGAACCGGTTCAAGCGCCGGCTCCTCATCTTCCTCGCCGTGCTCGGCCCCGGGATCATCACGATGGTGGCCGACAACGACGCCGGCGGGATCTCCACCTACGCGGTGACCGGCTCCAAGTACGGCTTCTCGCTGCTCTGGATCATCTTCATCCTCGTCCCGATGGCGTATTACATCCAGGAGATGACCGTTCGCCTCGGCGCCGTGACGAAGCGCGGGCACGCCGAGGCGATCTTCGAGGGGTTCGGCCCGTTCTGGGGCTGGTTCTCCCTCGTCGACCTCGCGATCGTCAACCTGCTGACGCTGGTCACCGAGTACATCGGGATGATCGCGGCGATGAGCCTGTTCGGCGTCCCGCCGGTGGTCACCTTCCTGGTGGTGACCGCCATCCTCGTGGCCGTCTCGATGACCGGGAAGTACTGGACTTTCGAGCGGCTGACGCTCTTCTTCTGCGCCTTCAACCTCGTTTACATCCCGGCGGCGTTCTGGGCCATGAAGACCCCGACCAGCCCCGGCTGGGGCAAGGTGTTCGAGGGGCTCTTCCTCCCGACGTTGCCCGGAGGCCTGTCGGGCAGCCTGCTGTTCATCATCCTGGCGAACATCGGGACGACGATCACGCCCTGGCAGATCTTCTTTCAGCAGAGCTCCGTCGTCGACAAGGGGCTCGACGTCCACGACGTGAAGTTCGGCAAGGTCGACACCTTCGCGGGGTCGCTCATCACCGGCGTCGTGGCCGCGTTCATCATCATCGCGACGGGCGCGGCGTTCTTCTATCACCATCCTCCGATCGTCATCGAGGACGCCAAGCAGACCGCCGAGGCGATCGTGCCGCTCCTCGGCGGGTACGGCGTCCTGGCGAGGAAACTCTTCGCGATCGGGCTCTTCGACGCGGGGTTCCTCGGCGCCCTCTGCATCTCCCTCTCGACCTCCTGGGCGGTCGGCGAGGTGTTCGGCTGGGCGCACTCGCTGAACAAGAGCGTGAAGGAAGCGCCCTGGTTCTACGTCGTGCACGTGGCGATGCTGCTCGGCGCGGGGGCGATCGTGCTGATCCCCGGCGCGCCGCTGATCGCGATCACCATGTTCGTGCAGGTCGCGGCCGTGACGCTGCTTCCCTCGGCCCTCGTCTTCCTCATCCTGATCCTCAACGATCCGGCGTTCGTCGGAGAGCACGTCAACACCCGCTGGCAGAACATCGCGAACTGGGGCATCGTCCTCTTCGTGACGTTCATGTCCACGCTGTTCGCGATCAGCACCCTGTTCCCCGGTTTGTTCGGGGCGGGCAAGTAGGAGGACGACATGGCAGCGCCGACCGTTCAGCCGCCGAGAGTCCCGGACCTGCCGCAGGGGATCGGGAGCTTCCGCTTCCTCTTCTTCTCCCAGCTGCTCAAGCGACCGGTGTGTGCCGGGAAGATCAAGGACCGGATCGGCAAGCTTTCCGACCTCGTCTTCGCGCTGAAGGAGCCCTACCCCGAGGCGGTCGGCATCGTCCTCGAGTTCGGGTGGGGCAAGCCGACGCAGTTCGTCCCATGGGAACGGGTCGTCAAGGTCGAGGACGACGCGGTCTTCGTGAAGCCGCCCGAGACCGGCGCGGTCTACCCGCCGTTCGTCGACCAGCCGGGCTGGATGCTGGTGGACGCGCACCTCATGGGCCGCACGATCCTCGACATGGACGGCCGGCGCACCGAGGTGGTCAACGACGTCCACCTGCTCGAGGCCAAGGGCCACCTTCTCCTCGTGCACGTGGACACCTCGATGAACGGGATCCTGCGCCGGTGGGGCCTCGGCAGGCTGAAATGGGTCAAGGACGAGTTCATCTCGTGGAAGTACGTCCAGCCGCTGTCGGTGGAGGACGCCGTCGCGACCGACAAGGTGTCGCTCTCCGTGACCCGCAGGCAGATGCTCGACCTTCCGAGCGAGGACCTCGCCGACGCGCTCGAGGAGCTCGAGGGCGACGAGCAGGAAGCGCTGTTCTCGGCCCTGGACTCCGAGAAGGCCGCGGAGACGCTGCTCGAGGCCGAGCCGCGCGCCCAACGCCAGCTGATCGCCGACCTCCGCAAGGAGCGGGCCCGGCTGATCCTCTCGGAGATGAGCGTCCCGCAGCTCGCCAAGCTGTTCTCGGTCCTACCGCACGACGACGCGACCGAGCTCATGGACGTGCTGTCGCCCGAGGACGCCTCGAGGATCAGGGCGATCCTCTCGGAGCGCGAGGCGACGGCCGGGGCGTTGATGTCACCCGAGTTCATTGCGGTTCCGTTCGACACCAGAGTGGGGCCGTTGCTCGATCGGATCCGGAAGTCGGGATCCGAGCCGGAGACGATCTCGTACGTGTACGTGGTCAACCAGGAAGGACGCACCCTCGCGGGGGTCGTCGACCTGCGCGAACTCGTGCTCGCGGCGGACGACGCTCCGGTGTCGTCGATCATGACGTCCCCGGTGGTGTCGGTCGAGGAAAGCGACGTGCAGGACGACATCGCCGCGGTTTTCGCCAAGTACCACTACCGGATGATCCCGATCGTCGACGCCCAGGACCGAATTCTCGGCGTGATCCGCTCCAACGAGATCATGGCCGGCGCGGTGTCCCGAAAGGAGTAGGTGAGCCTCATGCCCCGCGTCCAGATGACACCGACGGTCAAGGCGGCCCTGTTCTTCTTGCGGTTCTATCTGATTGCCCTGTTGGGCCTGCTGGTGGTCAGGTTCCTCAGGATCTTCTGAGGCGCCCCGGCGCCCGCGGGTTTGCTAAGCTCGCGGAGCGTGCCGAAGGTGAGGGGCGGCGGGCGGACCCGCGGCGCGATTTGGAGGGGCGATGGCTCGGACGCGCAAGTCGAACCTGGCGGCTGGGGTGATCCTGGTGGTGGTCGGCGGGGTCCTGCTCG
Organism: uncultured Acidobacteriota bacterium; assembly: GCA_963747245.1. Lineage (GTDB taxonomy): Bacteria > Acidobacteriota > Thermoanaerobaculia > Thermoanaerobaculales > Thermoanaerobaculaceae > RBG-13-68-16. The sequence continues at coordinate 32,207 of CAVVEO010000004.1, read as the reverse complement.
TGACCCGCTTCGCGCTGATGAACACGGCCCCCGCGTGGCTGCTCGGGCTCGGGGTCGGCCTGGCGCTCATCGCGATCGTCAGCTCGTCGTACCACGCGCTGGTCGGGGGGATGATCCTGCTGGGCCTGGGCGCCGGGATGGTGCTGGGCGACCACGGCTTGGCGGGTATGTCGTCCGGCGCCTGGATCCAACTCGGCCTCGGCGCGGGCTTCATCGGGATCTGGGTTCTCGCGCTCATCCTCAGGCTGAACCGCCACTGGTGGCCGCTCGTCCCCGGCGTGATCCTGCTCGTGCTCGGGGGCGCCCGTTACCTGCGGAACGTCGCCGTGATCCCACCGCAGGCGATGATCGCGGTGCGCACATGGTGGCCCGCTGCGCTCGTGGTGGTGGGCGTGTGGGTTCTCGTCCGCGCTCTCCGCAAGTGAGCGCGGTCAGCGGCCAAGGAGGAGGACGTCGCCGGGCCGGATCGTTTCGTCGGCCAGGTTGTTGCGCTTGAGCAGCTCCCCGGTCGAGGTCCCGAACCGCCGCGCGATCCTGTACAGAGTGTCGCCGCGCCTGACGACGTACCGCTTCGACGGCGCGTGGGTATACGCCTTGCGGGCCGGGGCCGACGCCACCGTGTGACGCTCGGAAGCGGCGACCGGCCCGCGAGGGATGATCAACGTCTGGCCGATGCGCAAGGCGCGCGGGTTCCTGATGCCGTTCGCCGCCATGATCGTATCCACGCTCGAGCCGTACCTCCGCGCGATCGCCCCAGGGGTGTCGCCCCTCTTGATCACGTGGAGGAAGCGGCGCACCCGTTCGGAGGGGGGGATCGCGGCGATGACGTCGGCGATGTTGGACTTGAGACCGCAGGGGACGGCCAGTTGATAGCTCCCGCTCGCCGGTGTGAGGCGCTGCTTCAGCGCCGGGTTCAAGTCCGCGAGGTCCTGGGCATCGAGGCCGGCCCGCTGCGCCAGCACGTCGAGGTCGAGAGCTCCCGTAACCGGGACCCGGTCCAGGCACGGTGGGTGCTCCTCGATCGGCGGCAGGCCGTAGGCGGTGGGGTTCTTCGTCACCACCACCACCGCCCACAGCGCCGGGACGTAGTTGCGCGTCTCGCGCCTCAGGTAGCGGCGTAACGTCCAGAAGTCGGTGTCGCCCTTGCTCCGTCGCAGCGCCCGCTGGATGTTGCCGGCGCCGCAGTTGTACGCCGCCAGCGCCAGTTCCCATGAACCGAACATGTTGTGCAGGTCGGCGAGGTGGCGTACGGCGGCCTGGGTGGCGAGGAACGGGTCGTTGCGTTCATCGACGAGGCTGTCGGCGCGGAGGTCGTACAGCCGCGCCGTCCCCGCCATGAACTGCCACAGCCCCTGCGCCTTGGCGCGCGAGCGGGCGCGCGGGTTGAACGCGCTTTCGACCAGCGGCAGCCAGGCGAGGTCCTGCGGCATGTTCGCTTTCTTGAGCTGGGCGCGGATGTACGGCAGGTAGATCGAGGCCCGGTCGAGCGCGGCGATGAGCCGTTCCCGGTACCGTCCGGTGTAGAAGTCGATCAGCGAGGTGACCTCCGGGTTGACGACCACCGGGAGGTCGTACTGGGACTGGCGCGCCTTCTCCTGCACCTCGCTGACATGCGCCTCGGCCACGGGCTCAGGTTCGGGCGGCGAGTCATCGGCCGCGGTGTCGTCGCCGTCGTCGATCTGGTCGGCGAGCGAGGCAAGCTCGGCCACGGCGTCGTCGCGGTACGCGGAGCACCCGTTCGATTGGGCGGCGAGTTCCGGGGTGCGGTCGAGGAGTTGGAAGATGGCGGCCTCGCAGTCCTGGAACTCGGCTGCATCACCCCTGGCGGTCGCGTCCTGGGCCGACGCGAGCAACGCCTCGACCTGGTCGCGGGCGTCCGGCCGGGACGCCGGCGAGGGGTCGGAACCGACGACCGCGGCCGGGGCCTTGGCCGGGTCGATTCCGGCGCGGGCGGGCGGCGCCGTGCGACACCCGGCGACGGCCGCAAGCACGACAAGCAAAGCCCCGGAGGTGATTGCTCTTCGGCTCATTCGCCCTGCAGGTTCACGAGGAGTGTCAAGGCCAGATGGCGGATCTGGCCGCCGCGCTTGAGCTCGACCTCCAGAGGCGACATGTCCTTCACGACCCGGCCGTCTCCGTCCACGAGCTGGATGCTGACCAGGCAGCGGTGAGCCTCGCCGAGAGCGCTTCCGACCTGTTCGTCGATGCGCCGTTTGACCTCCTGCCGGGAGTTGAGCGAACCCTGGAGCAGGGCGTCGAGATCGAACGCCGGCGCGCTTTCCCGTGACGGCCTCGGTTCCGGTCTGTACGTGCTCGACTTGCGCAGCGTCTCGAGTTCGGCAAGGATGTCGAGCGACGACGAGACCTTGACGTGGCGCATCTCGGTCTCCACCGCCTCGGGCTCCGCCTCGGGCGTGGTGGCGAACTCGACCCCCGCCTCTTCGGCCTCCTCGACCTCCTCGGCGGCCGGGAACTCGGCCGTGGTGTCCTCCGGGCTCGCCGTCGCGGCCTCGGCGTCCGACGTCTCAACCCCGGCGGACACTGCGGCTTCTTCGGCCGCGGCCGCCGCTGGCTGGGCATCCGCCGCCTCGACCGCTTGCGCCTCCGGGAGGGGCGTCTCCTCTGCGTCAGGTTCGGTTGCCGGCGTGGCGGTGGCCAGCGTCCCGAGGCCCTCGGCCGCGGCCGCCGCGAGCGCCGCGGGGCTGAACGCGACCTGATGCCGCGACGGGGCGCCGGAGGGGGCGGATGCAGTCGAGGCGGCCAGGGGAGAGCCAGTGGCGTCGTGCGTGGTCATCCGGCGCCGCAGCGACCGCAAGGTGAGCTTGGTGATCGCCTTCAGGGTCTCGAAGACGCCGGTGCCGTCGGTCGCCACCGACTCGAAGTAATCCCATCGGCCGTCAGGGTTGAGCCGGCCGTTGAGCTCGTCGAGGGCGAGGACATTCTTCAGGTCGCGCTTGTTGTATTGCAGGACAATGGGAAGGGTGTCGATGGCCAGGCCCAGCTCGAGGAGGTTCTCGGTGAGGTTCTGGAGGCTCTCGAGGTTGGCGTCGGCCATCGGTCGTTGCGAGTCCGCCACGAAAACCATCCCGTCGACGCCCTTGAGCACGAGCTTGCGGGTCGTGTTGTAGAAGACCTGGCCGGGCACGGTGTAGAGCTGGAGGCGGGTGCGAAAGCCGCCGACCTTTCCGACCTCGATCGGAAGGAGGTCGAAGAACAGGGTCCGGTCGGTTTCGGTCTCGAGCGAGACCATCTCCCCGCGGGAGCCGGGCGCCGTCTTGGCGTAGATGAACGAGAGGTTGGTAGTCTTCCCGCACAGACCGGGACCGTAGTACACGATCTTGGCCGCCATCTGCATTGTGGCCCAGTTGAAGAAGACCATTGCTGCACGCCCCCAGACTACGTCATCGGCTGGAACCTACCACACCGGACGTGGCCGGTCAACGCGAGTTTGAGGTCGGCGATCCGCATTTCGTTGAGCAGGTGCTCGTTGGCGAGCGCCGCGACGGCAAGAGCCGCGACGGCACGATAGACGGCAGCGGCCCCGTCGGGCAGCGCCTCGAGGTGGGCCAACACCGCGGCGCCGTCCCCCCGCGCCAGCGGGCCCGTCAGATTCTCCATGGCGCGCGCCGAGAGGGCAGCCTCCACGGCGCCGGCGACGAGGGGGCGCAGCGCCGCCGCGGCGCCGCGCCGAGAGAACCCCACCCGGGTCAGGAGGTCCATTGCGGTCACGACGAGCACGTGGGTGAGGTTGGCGGCCAGCGCAGCGGCGGCGTGGTACGTGGGCTTGGCGGCTGCCGCGAGGCGCACCGGCCGCATTCCGAGCGCAACGGCGAGGCGGCGCGCCTCGCGCACCGCAACGGCGCTCCCTTCGACCGTCGCGACGGCGCCCGCCAGGCGGACGAGCGGCCCGGCGGCCGCGGGGAAGCTCACCATCGGGTGGAACGACCCGGTCGCCGGTCCGGACCGCGCGACCGCCGCGAGAGCGTCGGCCGCGAGCAGCCCGGAGGTGTGGAGCACGACGGTCGTGGCCGGGTGCAGCCGCGGCGCCAGCCGCTCGGCGCACGCCGGGATCGCCGAGTCGGGCACGGCGACGAGCACCCCGTGCACGGGCGGCAGCGCGTCGTCGGGGCCGAACGCGCGGACGCCCGGCAGCGCCCGCCTCACTCGCGCCCTGCCCCGCGGCGTGCGCGTCTCCACCCCGGCCACCCCGAGACCCGACGCCTCGATCGCCCGGGCCAGCTGCACGCCGCAACGGCCCGCGCCCACGAGAAACCATTGAGAGAGCATACGATCATGGTACAGTATGGCAACCCGCGGGGCGGCTTCGCGCGGGCGGGAACAGGCCGATGAAAGACATCATGACCGAGCGCGAACGGGAGATCCTGTGCGAGGTGGTGGAGCTGTACCTCGCCGACGGCGAACCCGTGGCTTCGGCCGCGCTGGCGCGGACCTCGCGGACCGGCCTCTCGTCCGCCTCGCTGCGGAACGTGATGTCCGACCTGGAGGAGCATGGATTCCTCCTCCAGCCCCACACCTCGGCGGGCAGGATCCCCTCGGACCGGGGTTTTCGCCTGTACATCGACGGGCTTCTGCAGCGCGTCGCGCTCCCGCATCGCGAGGAGCGCCGCCTGCGGGCGATGCTCTCGCCCTCCGGTTCGCTCGAGGAGGTGCTGGCGCAGGCCAGCCGCGTCCTCGCCGACGTCACCACCGAGGTCGGCATGGCGCTGGCGCCGGCCTCGCAGCAGGCCACGGTGCAGTCGATCCACTTCGTCCGCGTGGCGCTGCAGCGGGTCCTCACCGTGGTCGTGACGGGGGGAGGGCTCGTCGACTCCAGGCTGCTCACGGTCGATCGCGACTTCCTGCCGCCCGAACTCGAGCGGATCTCCAACTACTGCACCGAGACGTTCGAAGGGCTGTCGCTGCAGGAGATCCGAAACCGCCTTCTCGCCCTCGTCGTCGAGGAGCGAGCCCAGGCGGACCAGCTGCTGACGGGTGTCGTCGCCCTCGCCCGGCGCGCGGTCGAGACCCAGGCTGCGCCCGCTGGCGAGGTCTTCGTCGAGGGCGCGGGACGCCTGCTGGAGCGCGCTGGGCCGGGTCAGCTCGAGGCCGTGCGGAGGTTGCTGGGCGCCCTCGCCGACAAGGCGGCTCTACTGACGCTCCTCAACGACTTCCTCGAGGCCTCCGGGCCGCTGGTGCTGCTCGGCTCCGAGTTCACGCTGGTCGGCGGGGGCGACCTCGGGCTGATCGTGTCGTCGTTCCAGCGCAGGAGCGGGGAGCAGGGGTTGATCGGAGTGGTCGGTCTCAAACGCATGGACTACCACAGGATCATACCGATCGTGGACTATATTGGTCAGTATCTCACTGGGTCCGGTAGCGAGCCGGGAGGAGTTGGATGAGCGACGAGGAACGGCGCCAGGCGCCGGAGGAAGAGGCCGAGACCGGCATCGAGCCCGCGGGGGGAGACGGGCGACAGACCGAGGAATCGTCTCCGCCCGACAAGGACGCGCTCCAGGAGGAGCTGACCAACCTGCAGCAGGAGATCGCGCGGTTCCGCGAGCTCTACCTGCGCAAGCTCGCGGACTTCGACAACTACCGCAAGCGGCAGGAGCGCGAGATGGGCGAGTTCCGGCGGTTCGCGAACGGCGAGTTGCTCCGCGATTGCCTGCCGGTACTCGACAACCTCGAACGTGCGCTCGCGGTCCCGGGGGGGGCTGCCGGCGGCCTGCGTGAGGGCGTCGAGCTGGTGCTGCGGCAGTTCAAGGACGTGCTGGGCCGCAACGGGCTCGCAGAGGTCGACCCGATCGGTCGGCCGTTCGACCCGACGCTGCACGAGGCGATTTCACGCAACGAGGACTCTCGAGTCCAGGAGCCGACTGTCGTCCAGGTGCTGCAGAAGGGTTACCTTCTGGGTGAGCGGTTGATCCGTCCCGCGCTGGTGATCGTGGCGGTGCCCGCCGGCTCGACCCGGCAGGCCGACGCGGGGCAGAGTTCCGAGGGGACCAATGGGTAAAATCATCGGAGTTGACCTCGGCACGACGAACTCGTGCGTCGCGGTGGTCGAAGGCGCCCGTCCGGTCGTCATCCCCAACCGGGAGGGCGCGCGGACCACGCCGTCGGTCGTCGGTCGGGCGGCGGACGGAGAGCTCCTGGTTGGGCAAATCGCTCGCAGACAGGCACTGACCAACCCGCGCAACACCGTGTACGCCGTGAAGCGCCTGATCGGACGCAAGTACAACACCCCCGAGGTGCAGCGGGCGCGCACGATCGTGCCGTACTCGATCGTCGAGGCCCCCAACGGCGACGCCTACGTCCAGGTCGGCGACAAGATGCACTCGCCGCAGGAGATCTCCTCGTTCATCCTGCGCGAGATCAAGGACTTTTGTGAGACCTCGCTGGGCGAAGAGGTGACCCAGGCGATCATCACGGTGCCGGCGTATTTCGACGATTCGCAGCGCCAGGCGACCAAGGACGCGGGGACGCTTGCCGGGCTCGAGGTGCTGCGCATCATCAACGAGCCCACCGCTTCGTCGCTCGCCTACGGATTCGGGCGCGGCGGCAGCGAGACGATCGCGGTGTTCGACCTCGGCGGAGGAACGTTCGACATCTCGATCCTCGAGATCGGCGAAGGGCTGTACGAGGTGAAGTCCACCGCGGGCGACACCTTTCTGGGCGGCGAGGATTTCGACGCCCGCATCATCGAGTTCCTGCTCGACCAGTTTCTCAAGGAGACCAAGGTCGACCTGCGGGGCGACTGCATGGCCATGCAGCGCCTCAAGGAGGCGTCCGAGGCGGCCAAATGCGAGCTGTCGACGGCCCAGATCGCGAACATCTCGCTGCCGTTCATCGCCACCGACGGGACGCAGGCGCTGCACCTCAACTGCGCGCTGACCCGCGAGCAGCTCGAGGGCCTGGTGGGGGACCTGGTGCGCTCGACGCTCGACCCGTGCCGCAACGCCCTCGAGGCGGCCGGACTGAAGCCCGAGCAGGTGCAGCAGATCATCCTCACCGGTGGTCAGACACGCATGCCGCTGGTCGCGCGCACGGTCGCCGAGTTCTTCGCCCGGACGCCCTCGCGCGAGATCAACCCCGACGAGGTCGTCGCGGTCGGCGCGGCGATCCAGGGCGGGATCGTGCTCGGCGAGATCAAGGACCTGGTGCTGCTCGACGTCACCCCGCTTTCCCTCGGCATCGAGACGCGCGGCGGCCTGTTCACCAAGCTGATCGAACGCAACTCCACGATCCCGACGCGCAAGTCGCAGATCTTCACGACCGTCACCGACAACCAGCACTCGGTGGAAATCGCGGTGCTGCAGGGCGAACGTGAGCTCGCCACCGAGAATAAGGCCTTGGGCAGGTTCGAACTCGTCGGAATCCCGCCCTCGCCGCGCGGCGTTCCCCAGATCGAGGTGACGTTCGCGATCGACTCCAACGGCATCGTGCAGGTTACAGCGCGCGATCTCGCCACCGGGCGCGAGCAGTCGATCCAGGTGAACCCGGCCGGGGGCTTGACCAAGGAGGAGATCGACCGCATGATCGCGGAGGCCGACCGGATGCGCAAGGACGACATGCGGCGCCGCGAGATCCGCCTGCTCCGCAACCGGCTGGAAGGCCTTCTGTACACGAACGAGCGGGTGTTCAAGGAGTTCGGTTCTCTCCTGGAGGCCCAGGTCGTCGAGAAGGTGAAGGGGGCGCTGGAGCACGGCCGGCGGGTGCTGGATTCCGAGGACTCCGCGGTCCTCCACGAGGCCATCGACGCGGTGCAGGTCGCGGCCCGCCACCTGACCGAGGTCATGCTGACCGACCCCTCGCGCTTCCTCTCCGGCATGGGCGGTACCCCCCTCGACGGCGGCGGAAACCCGTGAGCGCACGCGACTACTACGAAGTTCTCGGGGTCAGCCGCAGCGCGTCCCGCGAGGAGATCAAGGCCGCGTACCGCAAACTTGCGGTGAAGTACCACCCCGACCGCAACCCGGGCGACGCCAAGGCCGAGGAGATCTTCAAGGAGGCGGCCGAGGCGTACGCGGTGCTCTCGGACTCCGACAAGCGCGCCCGCTACGATCGCTTCGGCCAAGCCGGCCTCGGGGAGCAACCGTTCTCGGGGTTCGACTCGTCGGTTTTCGGCGACTTCGCGGACATCCTCGGCAACATCTTCGGCTTCGAGGGGTTCTTCGGCGGCGGGCGCCGCCGCGGCGGGCCGGAGCGGGGCTCAGACCTGAGGACCTCGATCGCGATCTCGTTCGCCGAGATGGCCGCCGGGATCGAGCGGCTGCTCACCGTTCCCCGCGAGGAGAGCTGCGAGGCTTGCGCCGGCAGCGGCCTCGCGCCCGGCGCGAAGGCCGAGACCTGCCGGAGTTGCGGCGGCCGCGGCCAGGTGCGCGTCAGCCAGGGTTTCTTCACCATGGTCCGACCGTGCCCCGACTGCGGCGGCGCCGGGCGGAGAGTCTCGAACCCGTGCCAGGAGTGCCGCGGCGCCGGCCGGGTCGAGCGCCGGCGCCAGCTCAAGGTCACGGTCCCGGCCGGGATCGAGGACGGCACGCGCTTGCGGATGGTGGGCGAGGGCGAGGCGGGGGTGCACGGTGGGCCGGCCGGCGACCTCTACGTCGTGGTGCGGGTCGAACCCCACGAACTGTTCGTGCGCGACGGGGCCGACCTCCACCTGGAGCAGGAGATCTCGGCGTTTCGGGCGGCACTGGGCGCCGAGCTCGAGGTGCCGACGCTGGGCGGCGCCGAGAAGCTCAAGGTGCCGGCCGGGGCGCAGCCCGGGGACACCGTGGTCTTGCGCGGCAAGGGGCTGCCGCGGATGCAGCGCTCGGGGAAGGGGGACCTCGTGGTCCACCTCCAGGTTACGGTGCCGCGCAAGCTCACTGCGAAGCAGCGCGAGCTGATCCAGGCGGTCGTGGCCGAGGAAGGGGATCGCCCGGGCGTCTTCCGCAGGGTGCGCGACCTGATCGAGGGCAGTGGTTGAGCGCGAGCTACCTGACCGTCACCTGCCGCATGCCCGCCGGCGCTGAGTCGGATCTCTCGAGCGCCCTGGAACGCTGGCCGGTGCTGGGCTGTCAGGTCGAAAACGCCGGCGCCGACATCACCGTGACCGTGTTCATCGAGGAGGCCGAGGCGGGTGCGCTCGCGTCCGTCCGCGAGGGACTCGCGGCGATGGGGGGCCGGGAGATCGGCGCCGGCCGCTTCGCGGAGCAGGATTGGCTCGCCGAGTACAGGCGCCACGCGGTCCCGCGCCCGATCGGAACGTTGTTCTGGGTGGACCCGCACCCGGAGGTCCCGACGCCCCCGCCCGCGGGGCGTCTGCACCTCGTCGTCGAGCCCCGCCAGGCTTTCGGCAGCGGGTCGCACGAGTCCACCAGGCTCGTCCTCCTGATGATGGAGGAGTTGCCGCTCGCGGGCCGCCGCGTCCTCGACGTCGGGACCGGCTCGGGGATCCTCGCGCTTGCCGCGCGCGCGCTCGGCGCGACCGAAGTCGTGGGGTTCGACATCGACTTCGAGGCGGTGTGCATCGCGCACCAGACCGTCGCCGTGCAGCCGCAGCGGCTGCCGGTCGCGCTGTTCGCAGGTTCGACTGCGGCGCTCGCGCGGCGGCCGGCGTTCGACGTCATTCTCGCCAACCTCATCCCGGTCGAGGCGCAGCCGTTGCTCGCCGACCTGCGGTCGCTGCTGGCGCCGGGCGGGGTGCTGGTGCTCTCGGGGCTGATGGCCGACCAGCTCGCGGCGAGCGAGGAGGAGCTGGCGCGCTGCGGCTTCGCGGTCGACCGCGCCCGTGAGCTCGAGGAGTGGGCCGGGCTGGTGTGTACGGCCGGGGCCCGGGGTTCGGGGTCCGGGGTCCGGAAGGACCTCCCCGATCCCGCGGCCATCCGATGAGCGTCACCCGTCTCGTGCTGCCAGGTGCGGTGCTCGCCATGGGCGAGGTCCTCATACCGGCGGAGGCGGCGCACCACGCCCGCGTGGCGCGGGTCGTGGCAGGCGACCCGGTCGAGGTGCTGGATCTCGCCGGCATCGTCGGGATCGGGGTGCTGGCGCGGTGGGACGGCACGGCGTGCGTGGTCGAAGTCGAGCGGGTCGAACGGGGGCGCGGCGAGCCGCCCGCCCCGCTCGTCCTCGGCCTCGCCGCGCTGCACACGCAGGCGTTCGACTGGGCGGTCGAGAAGGCGACCGAGCTGGGCGCTACCGAGGTTGTGCCAGTTCTCGCGGCGCGGGTGCAAGGCGGGCGGCACGCCGCGCGAGTCGAGCGCTGGCAGCGCCTCGCCGACGCCGCGGTCGCCCAGTGCGGGCGCAGCCGGCCGCCGGCGGTGGCCGAACCTCGGTCCCTTGCCGACTTCCTCGCCGGCGCTCGCGGCGTCCGCCTCGTCGCCGAGCCCGGCGCGCCGGCGCCGGGCTCGCTCCGAGTCTCCGCCGACGGCATCACGGTGCTCGTCGGGCCGGAGGGCGGCCTGACCGACGAGGAGCTGGCGGCGATCCGGGCCGCGAGGTTCGCCGGGCTGCCGCTCGGCCCGCGCATTCTGCGCGCCGAGACCGCGGCGGTGGCGGCGCTGACCCTCGCGCAATCGCTGGCCGGCTGGCTCCGGTAGGTGCGCCGCCGACAGCGGACCGTCTGCTGCGTTGCCCTTCGGCGGCTCGCGTGCTCACGTAGCCTCCGGCTACGCTCCGCCGCGTCCGCCTCGGGCGCCTTGCATCCGGCCCACTCTCGGCGGCGCGGCTGGACGCCCCAAGCTGCGGCGCCCTGCGCTCGGCGTGGTTGTTCCTAGTGTGGGGCGCGCCCCCCGGGCGCGCTGTCGTTGCTCCTCAACGTAGGGGCGGCCCTTGCGGCCGCCCGCGGGTGGCGGGAGACACGGGCGCTGCCCTCACGGGCGGGGACAGGCCCGCCCCTACATCCGGTTCGCGGAGAGTCCGTCTTCGAGGGAGGCGCTCGGGGCCGCGCGGCCTGCGGCCGGCGCAGCCGGTTCGGACCACGGACCGCGTCTCTCCGGTGCCCGGTTCCCGGACCCCTCCCTCTCCGGCGGCGGCACGCGGATCAGCCGGTGCGGAGCACGAGGAGGCGGGGCTCGGTCATCTCCTCGACGGCGAAGCGGGGGCCCTCGCGCCCGACGCCGGACTCCTTGACGCCGCCGTACGGCATCGGGTCGGAGCGCCAGGAAGGCATGTCGCCCTGGATCACGGCGCCGACCTCGAGCGCGGCGAACGCCCGCTGGATCTTCTCGATGTCGCGGGTGAACACGCCGGCCTGCAATCCGAACCGCGAGTCGTTGGCGATCGCGAGCGCCTCGCCGAAGTCGTGATAGGTGCGCAGCGCGGCGATGGGCGCAAACGCCTCGTCGGACCAGAGCGCGGCATCGGACGTCACGCGGTCGAGCGCGACGGGAAACACGACCGAACCTTCGCGCCGCCGCGGTGTCACGCAACGAGCCCCGCGGCCCTCCGCATCGGAGATCCAGGCCTCGATGCGGTCGGCGTCGCCGGGGGTGATCATCGGGCCGCAGAGGGTTTCGGGGGCGGCCGGGTCGCCGGCCGGGAACGCGGCCGTGGCCGCCGCCAGGGCGTCGCGGAAATCGGCCGCCACGGCCTCGTGGACGAGGACACGCTGGACGGAGATGCACGACTGGCCGGCGTACGCGTACGCGCCACCCGCGATCCGCTTCGCGACGGCCTCGAGGTCGCCGGCGTCGGGCTCCACGATCACCGCCGCGTTGCCGCCCAACTCGAGCGCGACCTTGCGGTCCCAGAGCTTCCGCTTGAGGCCCCACCCGACGGCTGCCGAGCCGGTGAACGTCACCAGGCGCACCCGCGGGTCGTCGAGAAGGGCCGCGGCCTGGGCCCCGCCGCACGGCACCACGTTAACCCCCCCCGCCGGCAGCCCGGATTCCTGGAGGATCCCGGCGAGCAGCAGCGCCGAAGACGGCGTCTGCGAGGCCGGCTTGAGAACGATCGGGCAGCCGGCCGCCACCGCGGGGCCGAGCTTGTGAGCCACCAGGTTGAGGGGGAAGTTGAACGGCGTGATCCCGACGACGACGCCAACCGGGAACCGGCGCAGCAGCGCGGTGCGCCCACTGCCCGACGCGAACCCGCCGAGGTCGATCAGCTCGCCGTGCGGGGTGTGGGCGACCCTGGCCGAGTCGGCAAGCGTCTCGGCGCAGCGTTCCGCTTCGGCTCGCGCGAGGGCGACCGGCTTCCCCGCCTCCTCGACGATCGTCTGGGCCAGCTCATCGCGGCGGCGCGAAACCTCTGTCGCGGCCCTCTCCAGGATCGCCGCCCGCTGATGCGGGGGCAGCGCCGCCACCGCAGGCCGGGCCGCGGCGGCGGCCTCGATGGCGGCCTCAAGGTGCGCGCGGCCGGCCCGCGCTACGCGGGCGACCTCACGCCCGTCGTAGGGCGAGCGAACGGTGATGGCACCGTCCCCCTGCTGCCAGGCGCCCGCGACGAACAGCCCGAGTTCTCTCATGCCGGCCTCCGCATGGCGCCATCGTACCGCCGGGGGAGGGCGCGGGGCGCGCGGAGAAAGAAAGAGGGGCCGCCTCCCCCCCAGTCAGCGGCCCCAATCCCGCCAGAGGCGGGATGGAGGTTGCCCTCCATCCCGTGCAACACGGTTCCCGCCCCGGCTCTTCCCCCCTGGGCGGGGCCAGCTAGAACTTGACCTGGAACGTGAGCTGCACGCGCTTCTCGTCGGGGATGTTGGGGTCGGTGTGCTTCTTCACCTGGTAGTCGAGCAGGCACACGTTCGGACCGCTGAAGGCGTAGGAGAGGCCGACGATGGACATCTTCGTCACGTCGTCCACCCCGCTCGCGACCCCGTCGGGGTTGGGGTCGAAGCGATCGTAGCGGCCGATGACGCCCCACCTGGCGCCCTCGCCGAGACGGACGTTCGCGAACAGGGAGTAGCCCTTCTGATTGCGCGCCGACCCGTCGGCGTTGAGGACCGTGCCTCCCTGATTCCCCTTGCCGGAGAAGTACTCGGCCTGGCCCGTGAAGAGGGCGTTCTCGTACGACACCATGCCGTCGAACACGGTCCAGTCGGGCAGGCTCTTGCCGGGGACGCTGGCCACGTTGCCCTTGCCGTTGACGCCGAAGACCGTGAACTGGAGTCCCGGGACCGCGTCGGGGAACGGGCGGAGCGAGATGCGCGCCTCCAGGGCCTTGTTCTGGTTCTTCTCCGCCGCGTGGTAGCCGTTGCCGTTGTAGATGCCGAACTGCCAGGAGCCGTACCGGCCCGCGTAGGCGCCATCCACGTTCTTGCGGTACTCCTCGGACATCAGGCCGCCGAAGTTCGACCCCACCAGGATGCCGTCGTCGGCGCTGTTGAGGATGCCGTTGCGCTCGAGGAACATCTCGTCCTGCATGCGGTAGCGGTTCACGGCCTCGTCCCAGTCGAGCCACGGGATGACCACCTGGCCGAAGTTGACGTAGGGCTGGGAGAAGAAGTCGTTGCCCTGCCAGTGGAAGCTCCCGTACAGGTACTTGATCCTGGGCTGGTAGTCGCCGGCGGTGTTCTGGTAGATGTCGGTGGTGATGCGGCCGGTGAACCAGGGGGTGATGTCGTCGGTCACGTCGAGGTAGCCGCGCTTGAGGACGAACTTGCTGTACGAGGTCGTCTGGCCGGGCGTGCCGGCGTAGGCCGTCCCGTTCTGAAACGACATGTAGAACGTGCCGCCAACGTGCAGGCCTTTGAGCGCCGACGGCGGTGCCGGCTTGGGCGTGGGCCGGTCGTACCCCGGCAGGTTGTTCTTGAACAGGAACAGGTCGATCGCGGTCGCGTTCTCTCCGATGAGCGTCTCGCCGTTCGGCCCGCGCCCGGTCAGCGTGATCGCCGACTTGCCCATCTCGCCCGTCTCCTGGAACGCCTTGTAGCGCTCGTAGGTGTTGAAGACGTAGATCGTGCCGTCTTTCCGGATCTCCTGGTAGTAGAGGCCCGTAACCTGGGCGGCGGCGGCCCCGGCGAGCAGCAGCGCGGCGAGGAAGCCCGCGGCTACGCGCCAGAGCGTGGTGCTGCGCTTCTCGTTGACACCCTGGGCTGGCATCGTCATCTCTCCTCCTTCTAGGGGGCGGCGCCCCGTCGGGACTTTGTACGGGGCCGCCGTGAGGACGACGAGAGGGCGGCGTGAAGGCGCGGTGAACCCCCGCCGCGCTCGGAGCGGCCCGGAACGCGTCGGCGGACCCGCTCAGACCACGCCGGGCGGGCGCGATTCGGCGCTCGACCCCGGGTGCGTCGCGGCGGCAGAAGCCGCCGGGCGGAGGCGCGTCAGGGCGATGCCGGAGAGAACCGCGGCGGCGCCGACGAACTGGCCGGGCGTCCAGCGCTCGCCGAGCGTGAGCCAGGCGAATGCGGCGGCGACCACCGGGGTGAAGTTCTGGTAGACGGCCGTGCGGGCGCCGCCGAGGGAGGCGAGGCCGGCGTTCCAGAGCACGTAGCTGATGCCGATCGCGAACACCCCGGAAAAGGCGGCGCCGAACCAGCCGCGCACGCCGACCGCCCCCCAGTCCTGGGCCAGGAGCGAGGGGACCGCCACCGCCACCAGCACCGGCGTGCCCGCCAGAAAGGTCACGAGCGTCGCGGCGAGGGCGGGGACGCGCGCCATCACCCCGCTCGCCAACACGGTGTAGACGGACCACGTGACGCCGGCCGCGAGGATGAGGAGGTCGCCGCTCAGCTTGCCCGACGCCAACCCGCCCCCTCGCCCCGAGGCGAGCAGGAGCGCCAGTCCGCCGACGGCGAGGCCGACGCCGGCCCAGGCGGCTGCCGGCAGGCGATCGCGGCCCAACGCCGTGCCGAGGAGCGCGACCATGATCGGACACGAAGCCATGATGAGCGACGCGTTGGCGGCCGTGGTGCGGGCGATCCCGAAGATGAAGATCATCTGGTAGATGGTGTTTCCGAGAACGCCGAGCAGCGCCAGGCGGGCGAGGTCCGGGCGGGAGATGCGGGGCGCGGGACCGCGGCTGCGCACCAGCAGGGCGAGCGTGAGCGTTGCCAGGGCGAAGCGGATCGCGTTGAACGCCAGCGGCTGCAGCTCGGCGAGCGCCGCCTTGATCACCGCGTAGTTGACGCCCCAGACGAGGATCGTGAGCGCCAGTCCGATGTCCACGCGGGTGAGGCCGTTACGCCCGGTCGGCACGGTTCCTGGCGTCGGCACCGCGTCAGGCCTCTGCGTCCGGTGCCGCCGCCCGGCGGGATGCCCGGGCCAGGAACGCGCGTACGGCCGGGGCGATCGCGGCGGGGTCGGAGTAGGCGGCGGATTCGACGCCGGCCAGGCCGAGCATGAGCCGCGAGACGACGGTGTCGCGGCGGTGGAGGAGAAGGACGGGGACGCCGTGCTGGAGGGCGGTCGCCACCTCGACGCCGACGCCGTGCGAGGGGGTGGAGACCTCGGCGATCAGAGCGTCGCAGCCCATTACCCACGCCAGGTCCCGCTCGGCGACCTCGGCGTCGGTGGCGTCGCCCTCGACGTTGCGGCCGCGGGGGTCGGCGACGTGGCGCGTCGGGACCTCGTGGCCCTCCCCCTCGATGGAGGCGAGCAAAGCCCGGATCGCTCCGAGGTCGCGGGCGGCGTTGGTCATCGCCGCGGCAAGGTACACGCGCACGCGACGGAGTGTACAACGCGCTGCTAGACTCTCGGCGTGACGCAGCGCCCCGTTCTCATCGCGATCGACGGCCCGGCGGGAGCCGGCAAGTCCGCGACCGCGCGCGAGGTGGCGGTGAGACTCGGGCTGCAGTACCTGGACACCGGCGCGATGTACCGCGCCGTCGCGCTGCTGGCGGCCCGCGCGGGGCTCGGCCCGGAGCTGGGCGCCGCCGGGCGGGAGGCGGTGGTCGAGATGGCCCGCCGCCTCGACGTGCGGTTCCTGGGGGATCCCCGCAACCAGCGGGTCGCGCTGGGAGGGGAGGACGTGACCGGGGCGTTGCGCGCCCCCGAGGTCTCCCGCATGGCCTCCGTCGTCTCCGCTATCCCCGAGGTCCGGCGCGAGATGGTGCGGCGCCAGCGCGAGCTGGCGGCGCGCGCGGGCGGGGTCGTCGAGGGCCGCGACATCGGCACCGTGGTGTTTCCCGACGCCACCCTCAAGGTCTTCCTGACCGCCGCCCCGGAGGTGCGCGCGCAGCGCCGGTTCGAGGAGCTGAGAGCGCGCGGGGTCGCGGCGCGACGGGAGAGCGTGGCCGCCGAGCAGCGGGAGCGCGACCTGCGCGACTCGACGCGTCCCGACTCGCCCTTGAAGCCGGCGGACGGGGCGGTGATCGTGGACAGCAGCCGGCTTTCGCTGGCGGAAGTGGTGGACGCCGTCGTCGCCCTGCTGCCCCCAACCCCTTGACACCCCAAGCGTGTGGCTCGTATAGTTTGCCGTTTGTAAAACAAGCAGTTAGATGTCCCGCCCGGGGCATCTCGAGGAGGCCAAGTGGTTGACAGCCCGGACAACAATCAGCACAACACCCCCGCCGGAAAGGAGGAGAGCAAGAGCCCCGTCACCCGCAACCAGATGCGCGAGCTCGTCGAGGAATCCTTCCAGCATCTGCGCGAGGGCGATGTCGTGCGCGGCACGATCGTCGCGTTCAACGACAACGACGTCGTCGTGGACATCGGGTTCAAGTCAGAGGGGATCATCCCCCGCTCCGAGTTCACCGACCGAGAGGGCAAACTGACGGTCAAGGCCGGGGACGAGGTGGACGTCCTGGTCGAGCGCTTCGACGAGATGCTCGGTGAGATCAGGCTCTCCCGCGAGCGCGCGGCGAAGATGCGGGTGTGGGAAGTGCTGGAGACCGCGTACCGCGACAGCTCCCCGGTGCGCGGCAAGGTGGTCGAGCGGGTCAAGGGCGGCCTTGCGGTCGACATCGGCGTGCGCGCGTTCCTCCCCGGTTCCCTCGTGGACCTGAGGCCGACGCGGCGCCTCGAGGACTACGTCGGCGAGGAGGTCGAGGCCAAGATCATCAACTTCGACCGCCGCCGCGCCAACGTGGTGCTGTCGCGCAAGGTCATGCTCGAGGCGCAGATCTCGACCCTCAAGGACGAGACGCTGACGCACCTCGAGGAGGGCACGATCGTCACCGGCACGGTCAAGAACATCACCGACTACGGCGTGTTCATCGACCTGGGCGGCATCGACGGCCTCCTCCACGTGACCGACATCTCCTGGGGTCGCGTCGGCCATCCCAGCGAGTACTTCAAGGTCGGGGACGAGGTCAAGGTCGTGGTGTTGCGCATCGACAAGGACAAGGAGCGCGTCTCCCTCGGCTACCGGCAGCGGTTCGAGGATCCCTGGACGCACGTCGAGGGCCGCTATCCGGTCGGCAAGAAGGTGACGGGCAAGGTCACGAACGTGGTGGACTACGGCGCGTTCGTCGAACTGGAGGAGGGGGTCGAGGGCCTCATCCACGTTTCCGAGATGTCGTGGACCAAGAAGGTCAAGAACCCCAAGAGCCTCCTCCACTCGGGCCAGGAGGTCGAGGTCGTCATCACCGAGGTGGACATCGACAAGCGCAGGCTGTCGCTGTCGCTGCGCCAGGCGGAACCCAACCCGTGGGAGGAGTTCGCCACGCGGGTCCGCGTCGGGAGCAAGGTCAAGGGCGTGGTGCGGAACCTCACGGAGTTTGGCGCCTTCGTCGAGCTCGAGCCCGGCGTGGATGGCCTCGTCCACGTGTCGGACATGGCCTGGACCCGCCGCCTGACGCACCCGTCCGAGGTGGTGCAGAAGGGCCAGGAGATCGAGGCGATGATCATCGCCATGGACATCCCCAACCAGCGCATCTCGCTTTCCATCAAGGAGCTGATGCCGAACGAGTGGGACGAGTTCGCGACCGCCCACCAGGTCGGGGACGAGGTCGAAGGCTTCGTCACCAACGTGACGGACTTCGGGCTGTTCGTGGAGCTTGCCCCCGGGGTCGAAGGCCTGTGCCACATCTCCGAAGTGGAGCGCCGCGGCACCCAGCCGCTCGTCGGGACGTTCGAGCGCGGGCAGCGCGTCCGCACGCGCCTGATCCGGATCGACTGGAACGAGAAGCGGATCGGTCTGTCGCTGCGCGGCATCCCGCAGCCCGAGCCGGGCGAGAAGGCCCCGGTTGTGGAGCAGGAAGCGGAGGAGATCGCCCTCGAACAGGTGCCCGAGCAGGCGGACCAGGCGGAAGCCGGGACCACCGAGTCCGCCGCACCGGCCGAGGAGGCACCCGCCGCGGGCGAGGCCGCACCCGAAGCACCCGACAACGAGGAGCCGCACGAGAGCTGAGCGCCGTCGCCCCACAAGCGGAGGAGGGTTCGAGAATGACAAAGGCCGACATTATCAAGGTACTCGCGGATCAAGTTGGGTTGACGCGCCGGGAGGCGGCGGAGGTGCTCGGCGTGGTGCTCAACGGCGTCGTCGAGGCGATCCGCGACGGCGAAAAGGTCGAGCTCCGGGGCTTTGGCTCGTTCCGGACCCGCAAGCGCCAGGCGCGGGCCGGGCGCAACCCGCGCACCGGTGCCCAGGTCCATGTCCCGCCCAAGGTCGTGCCGTACTTCAAACCCGGTAAGCAGCTCCGCGAGATCCTCGGCGGCAGGTGAGGGGCGTTTGCAGCACATCTTCGCCCCGTGGCGGTTTGCCTACGTGTCCCACACCGACTCGACCGAAGCCTGCGTCTTGTGCCAAGCCGCCCACGGCGGCGTCGAGACGCTGACGCTCGCCGCGGACGGCCGGGCGTTCGCGTTGCTGAACAGGTACCCGTACACCTCCGGTCACACCATGGTGGCACCGCTCGCGCATGTGAGCGAGTTCTCCGAGCTCGACCCCGCCACGCTCGGGGATCTCATGCGGCTCGCCCAGCGGGTCGTGCGGGCGATCGAGGCGACGTACCACCCGCACGGCTTCAACATCGGGTTCAACCTGGGGGAGGCCGCTGGCGCCGGGATCGCCGACCACCTGCACCTGCACGTCGTGCCGCGCTGGCGCGGCGACACGAGCTTCGTCACCGTCAACGCCGACCTCCGGGTCGTTCCCGAGGACCTCGGCGAGACCTGCGCCAAGCTGCGGCGGGCGCTCGGGACCCCCGATGCCTGAGCGGCGCGACGGCGGCGCGGCTTTCCCGCTCCCCGTGCTCATGGTCCTCGCCTGGCTCGTGCCCGGCCTCGGGCACATGCTGGTCGGGCGCCGGTCGCGCGCAGCCGTGTTCTTCGTCGTGGTCGTGACGGCGTTCCTCCTCGGGATCGCGCTCGACGGCGAACTGATCCTGCCGCACGCCGGCGATCCGCTCTCCTACCTCGCGGCGATCGCGAGCATCGGCAACGGTGTGCTTTTCCTCGTTGCCCGCGCTGTGGGGCTGGGACAGGGTGTGGTGACATCGCCCGGGTACGAGTTCGGCAACACCTTTCTGCTCACCGCCGGAATGATGAACCTGCTGCTCGTCCTCGACGTCCACGACATCGGCACCGGCAAGAAGGACTGGTGATGATCGACCACCTCACCTTGATGGTGCTGGACGCGCTCCTGATCGCAGTGTTCTTCTCCTTCTTGTGGAAGCCCGGGAAGCGGGAGCGCATGGTGTACTTCTGGAAGGTGTTCGGGGCGCTGGTGCTCGGGGCGATCGTACTCGGGTGGCTTATGTACCCGTTCCCGCGCAGCTGAGTGACTCCGGACGGGTGCGCGATGCACGCCCCGCGAAACCTCTTTCCGGTCACGAGCGCGGCCCTCTCCGTCGCCGGGGCGGCGCTGGCTGCCGTGGCCCCGCCGGTATGGAGACGGCGCCGGTGAGGGCCCTCATCGTGGCCGGCGAGGCCAGCGGCGACCTCCACGCCGCCAACCTGCTCCGCGCGCTGCGGCGGGAGGAGGCCGGGATCGAGGCGTTCGGCGTCGGTGGCGAGCGCCTGCGCGAGGCGGGCCTCGAGTGCGTCGCCCGCAGCGAGGAGCTCTCGGTGATGGGGTTGGCCGAGGTCGTATGGGAGCTGCCGCGCTTGCTTGCCCTCGCCCGCCGCGTGCGCGGCGCGGCGCTGGCGCGGCGTCCCGACGTGGCGGTCCTGGTCGATTCGCCCGAGTTCAACCTGCCGCTCGCCCGCCGCCTGAACCGCGCCGGCATCCCGGTTGTGGTTTACATCTCGCCGCAGCTATGGGCGTGGCGGGCCGGCCGGGTGCGGCGGATCCGTCGCGACGTCCGGCGGGTGCTGTGCATCCTCCCGTTCGAGGTGGAGTTCTACGCTTCCCATGGGGTCGCGGCCGAGTACGTCGGCCATCCCCTGGTGGACGAGCTGGCGCCCGTGATGGGGGCGATGCCGCCGCGGGCGCCGGGAACGCTGGCCCTCCTGCCGGGTTCGCGGTGGCACGAGGTCGAGGCGCTGCTGCCGACGATGCTCGCGGCCGCCGCCCGTCTCCTCTCCGAGGTCGAAGGCCTGCGCGTCCGCCTGATGGCGGCGCCGGGTCTCGATCGCGGGAGGCTCGCCGCGCGCCTGGCCGGCACCCCCGTGCAAGTCGAGGTCGTCGTCGAGGACCGGCACCGCGCCCTCGCCTCCTGCGCGGCGGCGATGGTCGCCTCGGGCACCGCGACGCTGGAGTGCGCTCTCCTCGACGTCCCGATGGTCGTCGGCTACCGTTTGCACGCCCTCTCCTACGCGCTCGCGAAGCATCTCGTTCGGGTCCCGCACGTGGGGCTCGTCAACCTCGTGGCGGGCAGGCGCATCGCCGCGGAAGCGGTCCAGCGCGACTTCAACGAGGGAATGCTGCTGGCCGAGACGAGGCGCCTGTTCGGCAAGGCCGGAGACGTGCAACGCGAGGCGCTCGCCGGGGTTCGCGCGGTCCTCGGGAACCCCGGTGCGAGCGAGCGTGCGGCGAGGGCCGTCCTCGCGGTGGCAAGGGAGACGGCATGAGCGCGTTGCGCCGGATCCTGAAGATGCTGCGGCCCCACTCCGCCTGGGTGGTCGCGGCGGCCCTCGCGATGGCCGGCGTCGCGCTCGCGACGGTGTTCATGGTGTTCCTGATCGGGCCGATCTTCGATACGGTCCTCGGCGCGCAGGTGCCGATCCCGGGTCTGTCCGTCGCGTCCGGGGCGGCCTCCGGGGGGGCTCACGGGCGAACCGCGGTCGAACAGCTGGGTTTCGCCAGGGACCTCAAGGCCTGGTTCGAGGGCGCCAAGGAATCACTGCGGCGGTTCCTGCCGAGCGACGCCATCGCGATTCTCCTGCTCGGGTTCCTCTCCGTGCTGGCCAAGAACGTCTTCACTTATTTCGGGCACTACGCGATCTACCGGGCCGGACTCGCAACCATCAAGGACCTGCGCGACCGCCTGATGGACCGCCTGCTCGCCCAGTCCGCCGTCTACTACCAGAAGCAGCCGAGCGCGGTCTTGATGTCGCGGATCACCAACGATGTCGAGCGCATCACCGAGGTGATCTCGGACCGGCTCTCCGACCTCGTCCAGGATTCGTTCACGGTGGTTGGAATGGTCGCCCTGGTGCTCTCACTCAACTTCCGGCTCGCGGTCGTGGTGCTCGTCGGCGCGCCGGTGTTCCTCTGGCCGATCGCGACGTTCGCGCGCAAGCTCCGGCACCGCTCCCACCAGAGCCAGGAGCGCCTCGGCGAGATGAACTCGGTCGTGGACGAGGTGCTCAAGGGCTACCGGGTCGTGCAGGCGTTCGGCATGGAGGCGTTCGAAGCCGCCCGGTTCCGCGAGACGACGCGCCGCCACTTCAGGGCCAACCTAAAGGCCCGCAAGGTCCTGGCGCTCAACGCCCCGGTGATCGAGGTGATCGGCGCGGCAGGCATCCTGGGCTTGCTCATGTACGCGCACCGCCTCATCAGCTCCGGGACGATGAGCACCGGGGCGTTCGCCTCGTTCCTCCTCGGCCTGTACTCGCTCTACACCCCGATCAAGCGCCTCACCAAGGTCAACATGGCCCTCCAGGGGGCGGTGGCGGCGGGCGAGAGGGTGTTCTCGGTCATCGACGAGCCGGTCGCGATCACTGACCGGCCCGGGGCGCGCCCGCTCGCGCCGGTGCGCGAGGGGATCACCTTCGAGCGCGTCTCGTTCGCCTACGAGTCCGACAAGGCCGTGCTGCGCGGCCTCGACCTCGTGATCCCGGCGGGACGGGCGCTCGCGCTCGTCGGCGCCTCGGGTGCGGGGAAGTCGACGGTGGCGCAGCTGCTGCCGCGCTTCTGGGACGTGCAGGAGGGGCGCATCGCGATCGACGGGAACGACATCCGCGACGTCACGCTGGCGTCGCTGCGCGGCAGCATCGGCCTCGTCACCCAGGAGACCGTGCTGTTCAACACCACGGTGGCCGCCAACATCGCGTACGGACAGAGCACGGTCGACCCCGACCGGCTGCGCGCGTGCGCACGGGCGGCGTTCGCCGAGGAGTTCATCCTCGAGTTCCCCGACGGCTTCGACACGGTGATCGGCGAGGCCGGGACCCGCCTCTCCGGCGGCCAGCGCCAGCGGATCGCGGTGGCGCGGGCGCTCTACAAGGACCCGCCGATCCTCGTGCTCGACGAGGCCACGTCGGCGCTCGACGCCGAAGCCGAGGGGATCGTGCAGCGCGCGATCGAGAACCTGATGAAGGGCCGCACCGCGCTCATCATTGCCCACCGCCTCGCCACCGTGCGCAACGCCGACACGATCGCGGTGATGGAGGAGGGGCGCGTGGTCGAGCAGGGGACCCACGCGGAGCTTTTGGCCAGGGGCGGGGGGTATGCGCGCCTGGCCCGCATGCAAGGCATCACCGAGTAGCGCCGCCGGCGGGCGCCGCCGATAGCGGACCACTATCCGGGCGGGGGGGCCCGCGGCCGCTCCACCGCCCGCCCGGCCGCTCTAGACCCCCCAGCCCCCCGGCGAGCCGCGGCGGAGCCGCGTCTCGCCCGGCGTTGCCCTTCGGCGGATCGGATGCTCACGTAGCCTCCGGGTACGCTCCGCTCCTCCCGCCTCGTCCGCCTTGCATCCGGCCCACTCTCGGCGGCGCGGCTGCACGCCCCAAGCTTCGACGCCCTGCGGTCGGCGTCGTTGTTTCAAATGTGGGGCGCGCCCGCCGGGCGCGCTTCTTCGCCTTCGAGGGAGGTGCGGGAGGCCGCGCGGCCTGCGGCCGGCGCGGCCGGCTCGGGCCACGGACCACTGACCACGTTTTCGCTGTGCCCGAACCCCGAACCCCGAGCCCCGTCTTCGTCCCGGATCTGCCAGAATCGTCGCAGCGCGGGTGACGGACGGCTGCGATCGGCGGATCCCGTGGCGAGGGGGCGTCCATGTCGGAGTGCAGGTACTTTCACGTCGAGCCGGGGCAGGGGATGCGGCGGGCCGGATCGCTCGAGGAGGCGCTGGCGGCGCGCGGCGGCTACGTCTGGGTCGACATCTTCGACCCGACGCGGCCGGAGCTCGAGGCGATCGCCGCCCGGCTCGGGATCCACCCGCTGGCCGTGGAGGACTGCTTCGACTCGAACCAGGTGCCCAAGGTCGAAGACTACCCGGGCTTCACGTTCATCCTCTTCAATCGGTACTCCTACCGGGACCGCCAGCTCGGCGTCGAGGAGGTGGACCTCTTCCTCGGGAAGGGTTTCCTCGTGACCGTCAGCGGCCTGGGAGGGGGCGAGCGAGCGACGTTCGAGAGAACGGAGGCGGTCGCCGCCCGCGGCCTCGCCACGGTGGAACGGGGGCCGGACTTTCTGCTCCACGTCATCCTCGACGTCACGGTCGACGGCAAGGTGGAGGCGATCGAGCCGCTCGAGGACGACATCGAGGCGGCCGAGGAGGGGATCCTCCGCGACGTCACGGGGTTCCGGCTGGAAGGCCTCGTCCGGCTGCGCCGCGCGCTGCTCTCGCTGCGCAAGAGCCTGTTCCACGAACGCGAGATCCTGGTGAAGATCTGCCGCCGGGACTCGCCTTTCGTCTCCGAGGAGGCGATCTACCACTTCCGCGACATCTACGACCACCTGGCCAAGTTCTTCGAGTTCACGGAGATGAACCGGGACCTCCTGGCCAACCTCACGGAGATGTACCTCTCGCTCATCAACAACCGGATGGCGCGCGTCGCCAACCGGACGAACAAGAGCGTCCGTCGGCTCACCCTGATCACCACGATCTTCATGCCGTTGTCGCTGTTGGCGGGGATCGGCGGGATGTCGGAGTGGAGCATGGTGACCGGGCCGGAGAACTGGCGGCTCGCCTACCCCGCGTTCGCGGCTGCGCTGATCCTCATCGGGGTGGTCAGCTACCTTCTCCTCAGGCGCGTGGAACGCCGCGAGGGCAACCACAAGGACCGCTCGTAGCGCGCCGCGGCGAAGGCCGTGGATCGTGGGTCGTGGATCGAAGAGGCGTGGCCCGCGCTCCGAGCCGGCTGCGCCGGCCGCAGGCCGCGCAGCCTCCCGCGCCTCCCTCGAAGACAAAGAAGCGCGCCCGGCGGGCGCGCCCCACATTGGAAGCAACGACCCCGACAGGCAGGGCCTCCAAGCTTGGGGCGTGTAGCCGCGCCGCCGAGAGTGGGCCAGCCGCAAGGCGCGCGAACCCCGCCGCGCCGGAGTGTAGCCGGAGGCTACATGAGGACGCGAGCGGGGCGAGCGCAACGCCGCGGAAGATGGTCCGCTATCGGCGGCGCCAGGAAGCGATGAGCGTGCTTACCGCGGGTTCTACCCCGCTTCGAGGCGGAACTCCATCACGTCGAACCAGCTCCCATGCCCCGCGATCGCGTCGATCTCGGCCTGGACGATCAGGAGGTGCGCGTGCTCGATCTCGAGAAAGCGCGCGAACAGCCCGCGGTACTCCGCGGGCAGGGTGTCCACGAGCTGGCCGTAGAAGCCGCTCGTCTGCCGTTCCAGGTCGAGGGCGATCTTGAGCAGCTCGAGCTCCCCCTTCACCGCAATAGTGCGCTCCGGCTCGCGGGCGACCTTGGCTCTGGCGGCCTGCACCCAATCGACGTTGGGCAGCACGGTGGGAAGCTCGGGGGTGGACACCTTGCCGGTCGAGAGCCACTCCGCGAGGCGACTCTCCAGGTAAGCGACGTGGCCAAGCTCCTCCTTGCCGAGGGTCGCGAAGACCTTCTTCCCCCGGGGGTCGAGGATCTCCGAGGCGCCCTTGGCGTAGTGGTCGTGCACCTTGTGTTCGTAGTCGATCGCTGTCGTGAGCGCTTCCTTGAGTTCCATGCCGTGTCTCCCAGCCGGGCCGCAACGCCATCCCCAGGCCGCCGGAAGGATACCCGATCCTCCTGTCGCGAGCACGGTTCGGGCGCCCGGGCGCACCGCGGCGCCGTGGAGTTCACGGCGCCGGGTGTGAAGGAGGAGAAAGGAGGAAGCAGGCTCGCTCACTAGTACGCGCTTCGCCCGGTGTTTGTTTAGGGCAGCTGGACAGAGCCTATCCATTGGCATAAATCATTACTGATCAGATGATTACCACGGCAAAGCCGGTCCGGGAGGGGCATGCCGAGCCGGTCCGAGGCCAGCTCATCCATGGCGCAGAAGATGCGTTGCTGGAACCCGTTGGACGCCCGCGGCTCGGGGCCGTGGGAGGGGCGTGGTATGGTCTGCGGTCATGCCGGAACTGCCCGAGGTCGAGGTCGTGCGCCGCTCGCTGGAGCCCCACCTCGTGGGCCGGCGGGTGGTTGCGGTCGACGCGCGGACGGTGCGGTTACGGGAGGGGATCGAGCCCGCCGATTGGCGGGCGCGCATCGAGGGGACGCGTTTTGCGGCCCTGGAGCGCCGCGGCAAGTATCTGATCGCGCACGGGGAACGGGCTGCGGCGCTGTTCCACCTCGGGATGTCGGGCCGGCTCGTGCTGGCGAGGTCCCAGGAGCCGTCTGTCCCCCACACGCACCTCGTCCTCCGGCTGGAAGGGGGGCTGGACGTCCGTTTCGTGGACCCGCGGCGCTTCGGCGTGGCGGTAGTGCTGGAACCAGGGGCGCTCGCCGCGCACCCGTCCCTCGCGCGGCTCGGGCCGGACCCCTTGAGCGGCGATGCCGAAGGGGCGCTCGCCGCGGCCGCCCGCTCGCGCTCGCCGATCCGTTCGGTACTGCTCGACCAGCGCGTGCTCGCGGGACTCGGCAACATCTACGCCAACGAGGCGCTGGCGCTGGCGCGGATCTCGCCGCTGCGTCGCGCCGACAAGATCGCGCCGCGACGACTCGCGGCACTCGCCGAGGCCGTCCGGCAGGTGCTGACCGCGGCGCTGGAGGCCGGCGGCACGACGCTGCGGGACGGCGGCTTTGTCAACGCGGCGGGGGACGGCGGCTATTTCGCGGTCTCACTCGCCGTGTACGGGCGGGAAGGCCGGCCGTGCGCGGGGTGCGGGGGCGCGATCGTGCGCCGAGTCCTCGCCGGCCGGTCCGTGTTCTACTGCCCGCGCTGCCAGCGTTGACGCCCGGCCGGTCGGAGCGGCTCGAAACGAAGGAGGCCGCCTCGCGGCGGCCTCGGGGTCTGGAATCGATGGGGACGGACAGGCTAGCGACGGCCCTCGCGACGCGGCCCGCGGTCGCGTCCGCCGGGGCGGTCGCTGTGGGGGCGGCGGCGCTCGCCCTCGCCCTCGCCGGACTCGGGGGTGTACCCCTCGGGCGGCGGAATCAGGGCGCGGTGGGAGAGCTTGATGCGGTCGCTGCCGTCGATGCCGATGATCTTGACCTTGATCTTGTCGCCCAGCTTGATCACGTCCGTGACCTCGCGGGTGCGTTCCCAGGCCAACTCGGAGACGTGCAACAGGCCGTCGCGGTTGGGCAGGATCTCGACGAACGCGCCGTACGGCTCGATCCGCTTGACGGTGCCTTCGAAGATCTCGCCGACCTGCGGTTGCCGGGTGAGGCCCTCGATGATCTGCACCGCGCGGTTCGCCGCCGCCTCGTCGGCGGTGGCGATCTCGACGCGGCCGTCGTCCTCGATGTTGATCCGTGCGCCCGTCTCGTCCTGAATGGCCCGGATCGTCTTGCCGCCGGGTCCGATGACGTCGCGGATGTTGTCGGGGTTGATCGTGATCGTGATGATGCGCGGCGCGTAGCTGGAAATGTCCGGCCGCGGCTGGGCGATCGTGGCCTCCATGATGTCGAGGAGATGGAGGCGGCCGCGGTGGGCCTGCTCGAGGGCGCGCTCCATGACCTCGCGCGGCAGCCCGCCGATCTTGATGTCCATCTGGAGCGCGTTGATCCCCTCGCGCGTCCCGGCGACCTTGAAGTCCATGTCGCCGTAGTGGTCTTCCTGCCCCGCGATGTCGGTGAGGACCGCATGGCGGACGCCGTCGGAAACCAGGCCCATCGCCACGCCGGCCACCGGCGCCGCGATCGGCACGCCGGCATCCATGAGCGAAAGGGTGCCGCCGCACACGGTGGCCATCGACGAGGAGCCGTTGGACTCCAGGATGTCCGAGACCACCCGCAGGGTGTAGGGGAACGCGTTCTTGTCCGGCATGACGGGGCCAAGGGCGCGGCGGGCCAGGTTGCCGTGCCCGATCTCGCGCCGGCCCGGGCCGCGCATGAACTTGACCTCGCCGACCGAGAACGGCGGGAAGTTGTAGTGCAGCAGGAAGCGCTGCTGACTCTCGCCCTCGAGCGCCTCGATCACCTGCACGTCGTCGGACGTGCCGAGGGTGCAGGTGACGAGCGCCTGGGTCTCGCCCCTCGTGAACAGGGCGGAGCCGTGCGTCCGGGGCAGCACGCCGACCTCGCACGTGACCTTGCGGACCTCGTCGAACGCCCTGCCGTCGAGGCGCTCACCCTTGGCGAGGATCGCGCTGCGGAACTGCTCTTTGACCATGTCGTGAAAGATGGCCTTGACCCAGGGCCCCTTCTCGGGCCTCTCGGCCTCGGGGACCGAGGCGACAGCGTCGTCCTCGACCTTGTCGACGGCATCGGCCTGCTCGAACTTGCCGCGCACGCGCAGCGCAACGTCGAGCGGGCCGGCGAAGCGCTGCCTGACCCCGGCCGCGAACTCCTCCGGCCAGGGAGCGACCGGCGGTGCCCAGACGGGCTTGGGCTTGCCGACCTCGTCCTTGAGCCGGCGCTGGGCGGCGATGATCCTCTTGATCTCGCGGTGGGCGAGGTCGATGGCGTCGAGGATCTGGGCCTCGGAAACGCCGCGCGCCCCGGCCTCCACCATCACGACCGCATCCTCGGTGCCGGCGACCACGATCTCCAGCGCCGCGTCCGCGCGCTGCTGGTGCGTCGGGTTGACGACCAGCCCGCCCTCGACCAGCCCCACGCGGACCGCGCCCACCGGCGTGTCGAACGGGCACCCCGAGACCATGAGCGCCGCCGAGGCGCCGTTGATCGCCAGGACGTCCGGATCGTTGGCCCCGTCGGCCGAAAGCACGAACCCGATGATCTGAGTCTCGTGGGTGTAGCCCTTCGGGAAGAGGGGCCGGAACGGCCGGTCGATCAAACGCGAGGTCAGGATCTCCTTCTCGGTCGGGCGACCCTCGCGCTTGAAGAAGCCGCCGGGGATGCGACCGCCGGCGTAAGTGCTCTCGCGATAGTCGACCGTGAGCGGGAGGAAGTCCACGCCCTCCCTGGTGTCCTTGCGGAAGCACGCCGTGACCAGCACGACCGTCTCGCCGAAACGCACCAAGCAGGCCCCATCGGCCTGCTTGGCGACCTTCCCGACTTCGAGTTCCAGTGCTCTGCCTTCGATTTCAACTCTCTGGGTGACGACCATGGTGCTCCTTTGGCTGTGCGGCGGACCGGGCCTAGCGGCGCAGACCCAACCGCTCGATCAGCGCCCGGTACCTGGCGACATCCTTCCGCCGGAGGTACTCCAGCAGGCGCCGCCTTTGTCCCACAAGCATCAGAAGGCCACGGCGGGAGTGGTGATCCTTGGCGTGAACCTTGAAATGCTCGGTGAGGTACTCGATGCGCTTTGTAATGAGAGCAACCTGCACCTCGGGCGAGCCGCTGTCGTGGTCGTGACGGCGGAAGTCCGTGATGATTTGCTCCTTGCTCGAAACGTATTCGCGTTCGCTCATCGTCTGCTCCACATCTCCACGTCAAGCCCCCGGTAGCCAGGAGGCTTGTCACTATATCACGTCTTTGCCGGGGCCTCAACGTCCGCAAGCACCATGCGCGGGGCCACGTTCACCGTGCGGGCGCGGGCAAGGAACGCGAGGGTGACGCCCACCCCCACCAGGTCCCCGGAACGGTCGCGCACGGCCACCGGCGAGCCGGGGACGTAGTTGCCATCCGCTTCTCGCACGGCCACTTCCTGGCCGTGCATGAAGTGGTCCATCGCGGTCGGGTTGAGGGTCACCTCCGGGAACGGCAGGATGGCGGACGCGAGGGAGACGAACGCCCCGGGCTGGACCTCCTGCGGACGGTTGGCGAGCGTCTCGGCGGTGACCGCGTCCTCGACGAGCCACGGCCCGATCCGGACGCGCCGCAGGGAAGCGAGATGGCCGCCGCAACCGAGCGTCTCGCCGATGTCGTGCGCGAGGGAGCGCAGGTAGGTGCCGGAGGAGCACGTCACCGCGAAGCCGACGCGGTCCGGCCCCAGGACCGTCAGGGCCATGCTCTGCACCGTCACCCGCTTGGGCTGAAGTGGGACCTCTTCCCCCGCGCGCGCCAGCTCGTAGAACTTCCGCCCGCCGGTCTTCTTGGCGGAATAGGGGGGCGGGAGCTGCGAGATCTCGCCGGAGAATCGCGCCCCGAGGCCGGCGATCACGCTCTCCGACAGCTCGGGCACGGGTCTCGCCGCCGCGAGCGGTTCCCCCTCGCCGTCGTATGTCGTCGTGCCCCAGCCGAGGCGGATTTCGCCGTGATAGGTCTTCTCCCAGGCGAGCACGTACTGCTGCAGGCGCGTGGCCTTGCCGATGCACAGGAGCAGCAGGCCGGTGGCCGCCGGGTCGAGGGTGCCCGTGTGGCCGATTCGGCGCTCCTTGAGCGCCCGGCGCGCCGCCTGCACGACATCGTGGGAGGTCGGCCCGGCCGGCTTGTCCACGAGGAGGAACCCGTTGCGGGAAAAGCTCATGAGGACTCCACGACAGGGAGGGCGGCGGCGAGCAACGCGAGCCTCGCCTCGGCCAGGCTGCCCTCGATCGTGCAGCCGGCCGCGTTGCGGTGGCCGCCGCCGCCGAACGTCCGCGCCACCGATTGGACGTCGACGTCGCCGCGCGAGCGGAGCGAGACGCGAACGGCGCCGTCAGAGAGTGCCTTGAGGAAGACGGCGACGCGCACGCCGTCGATGGCGCGCGGGATGTTGACGAGGTTCTCCGTGTCCTCCGGGCGGGCGCCCGCCCGCGCCAGCATCGCGCGGTCGCAGGCGATGACCGCCAGCCGCCCGCCGGCGAGCAGCTCGAGCGTGGAGAGCACCTCGGCGGTCAGCCGGACGACCCGGGCGGGGTTGTGTTCCCAGAGCGCCTCGGCGATCTCGTCCGGCTTCGCGCCGGCGGCCACCAGCCTGGCGGCGGCCTCGAACGCCCTGGGCGTGGCGTTCGAGTAGCGGAAGTCGCCGGTGTCCGTGACGAGCGCCGTGTACAAGTTCGTCGCCATGCTGGCCGTCACCGCGACGCCGGCCTTCTCGGCCATCGCCAGCACCATCTCGCCCACCGCGGGGGCGTCCTCGTCAACGACGTTCACCTCGCCGTAGAGGGCGTTCTCGAGGTGATGGTCGATGTTGAGCAGCGGCAGCCGGTCGAGCCCCGCCAGGGCGGGACGGTCGAGGTCGGGGCACTCGAGCAGGACCCCGAGGTCGAACCCCCGCTCGAACCCGGCGGGCAGTTCGCTCTGGACCCGGACCGTCTCGAGGCCGGGGAGGAACGCGAGCGACGCGGGGTGCGGGTCGCGGTTCACGATCGTGGCCGCGGCGCCCAGCGCCCGGGCGAGCTCGGCGAACCCGAGTTCGGAGCCCAGCGCGTCGCCGTCGGGCGCGCTGTGCGAGGTGACCAGCACGCGCGTGGCGCGCTTCAGCCGCGCGAGCGCGGCGCCGGGATCTCGTGTTGCCTCACTCATCCCCGTCCCCCCGGCGTGGCCCACCGCCCTCGACCGCCTCGTCCGTTCCGTCTTGGCCGTCCCGAGCCCCGAGCCCCGAGTCCCGAACCCCGGCGCCCGGCTCCTGGCCGTCGGCCCCGTCATCGCCCGCCTTCGGCCGGCCGGCGTTGATCTCGTCGAGCACGCGGGCGATGCGGTCGGCACGCTCGAAACCAAGATCGCGCTTGAACTCGAGGTCCGGCGGGTTGTGCATCCGCAGCCGCTTCGCGCTCTCGTGGCGGAGGAAGCCGCGCGCCTGGACCAGGCCGTCGGCGGCCTGGCGCACGCGCTCGTCGTCGCCGAAGACCGAGAAGAAGGCGCGGGCCAGCTTCAGGTCGCCGGACAGCTCGACCGCGGAGACCACGACGCCGGACAGGCGCGGATCCTTGATCTCGGTGAGCAGGAGTTCCGAGAGAACCTCCCGCATCGCATGCGCCAGCCGTTCGCGGCGCACGAGGGCGTCACGCACGATTCACCTCCTACCGCACCTGGACGACTTCGACGTGCTCGTCGAGCACGACGCCGGGGAAACTCTCGTTGACCAGGTCGAGGGCGCGCGCGACGGTGCCGCGCGCCGCCTCTGCGTCGGTCGCGAGCGCGCTGATCGCCAGTCCGGCGCGCTGGTGCAGCTCCTGGTGGTCGCTCTCGACGACCAGCACCGCCAGGCGGTGCCGCATCCGCTCGACGAGCGACCGCACGTCCTGGCGCTTGTCCTTGAGCGACCGTGCCCCGGGCAGGTGCAGCTCCACCTGCGCCAGGGCCACGAACAGAGGCGTCTTCCCGCTCATCCCCGGGTCTCCATCGGACCCCGGACCCCGGACGCCGGACCCCAGCCTCGCATCACGCCTCGCGCGCCACTTCCACGGTGCGATAGGCCTCGATGACGTCGCCCTGCTTGATGTCGTGGTACTTCTCGAGGCCGATGCCGCACTCGAAGCCGTTCTTGACCTCGGAGGCGTCGTCCTTGAACCGCTTGAGCGAGGCGAGGTTGCCCTCCCAGACCAGGACGTTGTCGCGCAACAGGCGGGCCTTGGCGGTGCGCAGGATCGTTCCCTCGAGCACCATGCAGCCTGCGATCGTTCCCACCTTGGAGACCTTGAACACCTCGCGGACCTCGGCCCGGCCGAGTTCCTCCTCCTTGAACGTCGGCTTGAGCATCCCGAGCATCGCCTTCTGCAGCTCGTCGGTGAGGTGGTAGATGACCGAGTAGAGGCGGACGTCCACCTTCTCGCGTTCCGCCAGCTCCTTGGCCGAACGCTCGGGGCGCACGTTGAAGCCGATGACGATCGCCTGGGACGCGGACGCGAGCAGGATGTCGTTGGCGGTGATCGCTCCGGCCGACGCGTGGATGAT
>CAVVEO010000003.1:0-16143 GCA_963747245.1 uncultured Acidobacteriota bacterium | reverse complement strand
GGCGCGTCGGTCATGCTGCGCGCCCTCCGCTCCCGCAACTACAAGCTCTTCATCGCCGGCCAGGGTGTCTCCCTGATCGGCACCTGGATCCAGCAGATCGCGCTGTCGTGGCTCGTGTACACCTTGACGCGCTCGGCGTTCCTGCTCGGCGTCGTCGGGTTCTCCTCCCAGATCGGCATGTTCCTCCTCTCACCGGTCGGCGGCGTCGTCGCCGACCGCGTCAACCGGTACCGCCTGCTCGTCGCGACGCAGTCGCTCGCAATGGTCCAGGCGCTCGTGATCGGCCTGCTCGTCCTCGCTCACGCGGTCGCGGTCTGGCAGATCGTCGCGCTCTCCCTCTTTCTCGGGGTGGTCAACGCCTTCGACATGCCGGCGAGGCAGGCGTTCCTGGTCGACATGATCGAGGACCGCGAGGACCTCCCGAACGCGATCGCGCTCAACTCGTCGATGGTCAACGGCGCGCGCCTGGTCGGCCCCGCCGTCGCCGGGCTCCTCATCGCGGCCGCGGGCGAGGGCGTGTGCTTCCTGATCAACGCCGCCAGCTACCTCGCCGTCATCGCGGCGCTGCTGGCGATGAGGATCGCGCCGCACGGACCGCACGGCCGCAGCCGGCGGGTCTGGCCCGAGCTGCGCGAGGGGTTCGCGTACACCTTCGGGTTCGCCCCGACCCGCGAGATCCTGCTGCTCCTCGCGCTGGCCAGCGTGGCCGCCATGCCGTACTCGACGCTGATGCCGATCTTCGCCGTCCAGCTCCTGCACGGCGGCGCCAGCACCCTGGGCTTCCTCTCCGGCGCCTCCGGGGTGGGCGCCCTTGCCGGAGCGGTCATGCTGGCGTCGCGGCGCAGCGTGCGCGGCCTCGGACGCTGGATCCCGACCGCGTGCGCGGGGTTCGGCGCCGCTCTGATCGGCTTCTCGTTTTCGCGGTCGTTCGCCCTGTCCCTGCTGCTCCAAGTGGCCGTGGGCCTCACGATGCTCACGCACCTGGCGGCCTCGAACACGATCCTGCAGACCATCGCCGGCGACGAGTGGCGCGGGCGGGTGATGAGCTTCTACGGGATGGCGTTCATGGGGATGATGCCGTTCGGCAGCCTGCTCGCGGGGGCCCTGGCGCACCGCATCGGGGCGCCGCACACGGTCATGCTCGGAGGTGCGGTCTGCATCGCCGGCGCGGCGGTGTTCGCCTGGCGCCTCCCGGCGCTGCGGCGCCTGGTACGGCCGATCTACCGCGAGCGCGGGGTCATCCCGGAGGTGGCGGCCGGCATCGAGGCGGCGACCGAGGGACGCGGCCCCGAGCGGCCGTGACCGGCGCCGGCGGCGGCGCCCGAACTCATGGCCTCTTCACGACGATTCCTCACCGGCGTGAGGGGCGAAACCCTCGCCCAGCACCTCCTGAGCGGGCGTGATCGCGACGAACGCGGAGCGGTCCACTTGCGCCACCAGCCGCTTGAGCCGGCCCACCTCGTACGGCGCCACGACGACGTAGAGCACCGGGCGGTCGTCGCCCGTATAGCCGCCCTGCCCTTTGAGCACCGTGACCCCGCGTCCGAGTTGGCCGAGCACCGCCTCGCGCACGGCGTCGCACCGCTCGCTGATGATCAGCGCGGCCCGCGCCGCGGAGAACCCGGTCTGCACCACGTCGAGCACCTTGGCCGACACGAACGCGAGCGCCAGCGCGACCATCACGGCCTCGGCGCCGAACACGAACGCGGCGCCGGCGAAGATCGCCACGTTCATCGCGAGGAGCCCTTGCCCGATCCCGACCCCGAGGTAGCGGTGCGCGAGCCGCGCGAGCACGTCCGTGCCCCCGGTCGTGCCGCGCCCGCGGAACACCAGCCCCATCCCGAGGCCGTCCATGAGCCCGCCGTAACAGATGACGAGGAGACGGTCGTGCGTCGGCGGCACGAGCAGGGGCGCCGAGAGGTCGATCGCCACCGACATGATCAGCACCGAGACGACCGTGCGGACGAAGAACCTCATCCCGCCGGCGAAACGCCACCCCAGCCAGAGAAGCGGGAGGTTGAGAAGGAGCACGACCATCCCGACCGGGGTCTGGAACACGTGGTGCGCGATGATCGAGAGGCCGGTGACGCCGCCCGAAACCACGTTGTTGGGCACGAAGAAGAGGTTGGTCCCGGCCGCGACGAGCAGCGAGCCCGCCACGATCTGGGCGTAGTCGAACGCCACGCCCAGACTGCCCTTCGGCGCCACGACCGGGAGCTTCATCGGCGCGCATGGTGGCACGAAGCGACGGCCTTGCCAAGCTTTGCCGCGGCCGATGCGGCTGCTACCCTGACCCAGGGAGGTTGCCATGCTCGAGGCGGTCGTCCTGATCAACGTCAAGCCCGGCCAGCTGCACACGGTCGCGGAAGCGCTCATGGAACGCGAAGGCGTGCACGAGCTGTACTCCGTGGCCGGCGCCTACGACATGGTCGCCGTGCTGCGCACCTCCCGCAACGAGCGGCTCGAAGAGCTCGTGACCGGCGAGCTCGCCTCCCTCCCGGGGGTCGAACGCACGACCACGCTGGTCGCCTTCCGCTGTCTTTCGCGGCGCGAGGCCAACGGCACGTTCACCGTCGGGATGGAGCCGGGCGGGGAAACCGTCAAGGCATAGCCGCCGCGCCCGCGCGTGACACCGGCAACGACCTGGGTTTCCGCGCGCCGGAACGACGACCGGCCCCCGCCTGCGCCCGAGCGGAATGCCGCCAGCGAAGGCCAGCCTATACAATGCGGACATGGATCACGCGCGCACCGTCCGCCGGTTTTCCGACCACGTCGTCGTGGCGGACGGCGCGATGGGCTCGGAGCTGCTCACCAGGGTGCCGGCGGGCGCGCAC
The DNA here is from genome assembly GCA_963747245.1 of uncultured Acidobacteriota bacterium. Classification (GTDB taxonomy): domain Bacteria; phylum Acidobacteriota; class Thermoanaerobaculia; order Thermoanaerobaculales; family Thermoanaerobaculaceae; genus RBG-13-68-16. The sequence continues at coordinate 13,309 of CAVVEO010000003.1, read as the reverse complement.
CTCGATCTCGCACCGCTTGAATACCCCCGGGAAGTGCTCGATATCCACCTCGCGTACCTTGCGGCCGGCGCGGAGGTGATCGAGACCGCGACGTTCGCCGCCTCGCGGCCGCGCCTCGAGCGGTTGCACGCCGGCGACCGGGTCGAGGCGCTCAACTCCGCGGGCGTCAAGCTGGCCCGGGAGGCCCGCGAGATCGCCGGGGTGGACTGCCTGGTCGCCGGATCGGTCGGCCCGCTGGCCGGGGTGATCGACCTCGACGATCGCGCGGGCCGCTCGGCGATCGCCGAAGCCCACGCCGAGCAGGCGGCGACCCTCGCGGGACGCGGCGCGGACCTGCTGGTCCTCGAGACGTTCTTCCGCCTCGACGAGCTGCTCCTGGCGATCGAGGCGGCGCGGGGCGCCACCGACCTTCCGCTCGTCGCGATGCTCACGTTCCCGTTCGAGAAGCTCCCCGAGAGCCACCCCGAGCTGGCGGCTCAGGTGCGCGAGCTGCTCGCGTGCGACGTGCTGGCCGCCGGCGTCAACTGCGCGCCGGGCCCGCAGGGGACGCTCGACGTGGCCGAGTACCTGGCCGGCGCGCCGAGACCTCTCGCCGTCATGCCCAACGCCGGGTCGCTCGTGCGCCGAGACGGCCGCATCTTCTTCCCCCCGGCCACGCCCAGCTACCTCGCCGGCTTCGCCCGCCGCGCCGCCGAGTTGGGGGCCTGCCTCGTCGGCGGGTGTTGCGGCACCGGACCCGAGCACATCCGTGCGGTGGCGGATGCCGTTCGAGGGATGAGCCCCGTCCACGCCCGACGCGTCGCCGTCGCCGTCGCGGACCGGCACGCGCCGGAGCCCGCGCCGCGTCCGGGCCCGGCGTCGGACCTGGCGGCCAAGCTCGCCGCGGGACGTTTCGTGCGCGTCGTGCAGCTCGACCCGCCGCGCGGGACGAACTCGGAACGGATCATCGAGGCGACGCGGGCGCTTGCGGCCTCCGGCCGAGTGGATGCCGTCGACGTCAACTCAAACCCGCTCGCCCGCCTGCGCATGGAGTCGCTGTGGCTGGCGGCCGAGATCCAGCGCTCGACCGGGATCGAGACGGTCCCGCACGTCACGCCCCGCGATTCGAGCCTGATGGGCCTTCAGGCGCAGCTGCTCGGCGCCTGGCACGCGGGGATCAGGAACGTGCTCGCGATTTCCGGCGACCCCTCCCAGCTCGGCGACTATCCGGGCGTGCACGACGTCTACCACGTGGACATCTTCGAGCTCGTCCGCTCGGTCGCCCGCATGGCTGAAGGTTTCGACTGCGCCGGCAACCCGATCGGCGAGCCGCCCGCGTACTGCCTCGGGGTCGCGGTCAACCCCGCGGCCGACGACCTCGGCCACGAGGTGGACAGGCTCCGCCGCAAGGCCGACGCCGGGGCCCACTTCGCGATGAGCCAGGTGTTCTTCTCGTGGGAGCCGTGGGAGCGCCTGCTCGACCGCTGCGGCGGCGCGCTCCCGCTCCCCGCCCTCGTCGCGGTCTGGCCGTTGCCCTCGTTCAGGCTCGCGCTGCGCCTGCACAACGAGGTGCCCGGGATCCTGGTGCCGGAGGAGCTGCTGGCGCGCCTCGACGCGGCCGGCCCCGACGCCGGCAAGGTCGGGATCGAGCGGGCGCTCGCGATGCTCGCCGAGGCGCCGCACCGCGCCGCCGGGGTCTACCTCGTGGCGCCGTTCAAGAACCCGGCCGAGGTGCTGGGCCTGCTTGAATCTTAGAGGCCGGGCCGCCCAGCGGGCGGCCGCTACACGTTCCTCACCGACTCCGCGGTCGCGACGATGCTGGCCTTGAGGTAGTCGCGGTTCAAGCGGGCGATGAACTCGAGGGTGATGCCCTTGGGGCAGACGGCCTCGCACTCGCCGTGGTTGGAGCAGGCGCCGAACCCCAGCTCCTCCATTTTGGCGACCATGCGCAGGGCGCGCTGGTGGCGCTCGGTCTGGCCCTGCGGCAGCAGGCCGAGGTGGCTGATCTTGGCCGCGGTGAAGAGCATCGCCGAGCCGTTGGGGCACGCCGCCACGCAAGCGCCGCAGCCGATGCACGCGGCCGCGTCCATGGCTTTGTCCGCCTTCTCCTTGGGGATGGGGATGGCGTTGGCGTCCGGGCCGGACCCGGTGCGGGCCGAGATGAAGCCCCCCGCCTGGACGATCTTGTCCAAGGCGCTGCGGTCCACCACCAGGTCCTTGATCACGGGGAACGCTCGGGAACGGAACGGCTCGGCCACGATCGTGTCGCCGTCCTTGAACTGCCGCATGAAGAGCTGGCACGTGGTGGTGAGCTTCTGCGGGCCGTGGGCAATCCCCGAGATCATGAACCCGCACGAGCCGCAGATCCCCTCGCGGCAGTCGTGGTCGAACGCCACCGGGCGCTCGCCCTGCTTGATGAGCCGCTGGTTCAAGATGTCGAGCAGTTCGAGGAACGACATGTCCCCGGCGACGTCGTCCATCGCGTAGGCCACCAGCCGCCCCTTGTCCGCCTGATTTTCCTGCCGCCAAATCTTCAACGTCAGCTTCATTTGTAGCTCCGCTGTGCCAGGTGCACGTTCTCGAATTCGAGGGACTCCTTGTGCAGCTCGGGAGCCTTGCCCTCGCCCTTGAACTCCCACGCCGCCACGTACGCGTACTGCTCGTCGTTGCGCAACGCCTCGCCGTCCGGCGTCTGGTGCTCCTCGCGGAAGTGGGCGCCGCACGACTCGTCGCGCATGAGCGCGTCGTAGGCCAGCAGCTCGCCCATCTCGAGGAAGTCCGCCACGCGGCCGGCCTTCTCCAGCTCCTGGTTGAAGTCGGCGCCGGAGCCCGGCACGAGGACCTCCTTCCAGAAGCGCTCGCGGATCTCGGGGATCTTCTGGAGCGCCGTCTTGAGGCCGGTCTCGTTGCGCCCCATGCCGACGTATTCCCACATGACCGCGCCCAGCTCCTTGTGGAACTCGTCCACGGTCTTGCTGCCGCCGATGCCGAGCAACTTCTTCACGCGGCCCTCGACTCCGGCCTCCGCGTCCTTGAACGCGGGGTGGTCCGCGCTCGGCCTGGTGCCCGGCTTCACCCTCGCGAGGTAGTCGGCGATAGTGTAGGGGATGACGAAGTAGCCGTCCGCCAGCCCCTGCATCAGGGCGCTGGCGCCCAGGCGGTTGGCGCCGTGGTCGGAGAAGTTGGCCTCGCCCAGGACGTGCAGGCCGGGCAGGTTGCTCATCAGGTTGTAGTCCACCCAGAGCCCGCCCATGGTGTAGTGCATGGCGGGGTAGATGCGCATCGGCCACTTCCAGGGGTCCTCGCCGGTGATGCGCTCGTACATCTCGAAGAGGTTGCCGTAGCGGGCCTCGATGACGCCCTTGCCGAGGCGGTTGATCGCGTCGCTGAAGTCGAGGTAGACGCCGCGCCCGCCGGGGCCGACGCCGCGGCCCTCGTCGCACACCTGCTTGGCGGCGCGCGAGGAGATGTCGCGCGGCGCGAGGTTGCCGTAGCTCGGGTACTTGCGCTCGAGGTAGTAGTCCCGATCGCCCTCGGGGATCTCCCACGGCTTGCGCGCGTCTCCGCCCTTCTTCGGCACCCAGACGCGGCCGTCGTTGCGCAGCGACTCGCTCATGAGGGTGAGCTTGCTCTGGTGCTCGCCCGCGACGGGGATGCACGTCGGGTGGATCTGCGTGTAGCAGGGGTTGGCGAAGTAGGCGCCCTTGCGGTGGGCGCGCCAGATCGCCGTGGTGTTGCAACCCTTGGCGTTGGTGGAAAGGTAGAAGACGTTGCCGTAGCCGCCCGTGGCCAGGAGCACCGCGTCCGCGGCGTGCGAGCTGACCTTCCCCGTCACCATGTCGCGCACGACGATGCCCTTGGCGTGGCCGTCGATGACGACCAGCTCCAGCATCTCGTGGCGCGGGTGCATCTTCACCGAGCCCAGCGCCACCTCGCGGCTGAGCGCCGCGTACGCGCCCAGGAGGAGCTGCTGCCCGGTCTGGCCCCGCGCGTAGAACGTGCGGGAGACCTGCGCGCCGCCGAACGAGCGGTTGGCGAGGTAGCCGCTGTACTCGCGGGCGAACGGCACGCCGAGCGCCACGCACTGGTCGATGATGGCGTTGCTGACCTCGGCCAGACGGTAGACGTTGGCCTCGCGGGAGCGGAAGTCTCCGCCCTTCACGGTGTCGTAGAAGAGGCGGTAGACGCTGTCGCCGTCGTTCTGGTAGTTCTTGGCCGCGTTGATGCCGCCCTGGGCCGCGATGCTGTGGGCCCGCCGGGCGCTATCCTGGTAGCAGAACGCCTCGACCTCGTACCCGAGCTGGCCCAGGCTCGCCGCGGCGGCGCCGCCGGCGAGGCCGGTCCCCACGACGATGACGCGGTACTTGCGCTTGTTGGACGGGTTCACCAGCTTCATGTCGAACCGGTGCTTGTCCCACTTCTTCTCGATGGGACCCGATGGGATCTTGGCGTCGAGTGTCATGGTGCCTCTCCCTAGCGGATGACGCCCAGCAGGACCGCGATGGGCACGGAGACGAAGCCGGCGGCGATGATCACCGACAGCCCCGTGGCCACGAGCTTCCGCAGGCGGTTGTACTTCGGGTGGTTGGCGCCGAGGGTCTGCAGCATGCTCCACGCGCCGTGCCAGAGGTGGTACGCCAGCACGAGCATGGCGACGATGTAGACGCCCGCGATCAGCGGCACCTGGAAGCCCTGCACGACGTTGGCGTAGACGTCCGTCGCGCTGCGGCCCGGCCCCACCTTCAGGTACGTGAACATGAGCAGGTGGTAGATCAGGTAGAGGAGGATGAGCGGGCCGCTGAAGATCATGGTGCGGGCGGCGTACGAGGTCTCGATGTTCTTCTTGACCACGTAGCCCACCGGCCGCGCTTTCCAGTCCGCGAGCGTCACCTGCACCGCCGCGAGGATGTGCAGCAGGATGGCGACGATCATGACCGCGCGCACCCCGAGCAGGACCTCCTCGCCCCCGTTGTGAAGGAAGTGGGCGTAGGCGTTGATCTTCTCGGGTCCGAAAAAGATCTGGAGGTTCCCCACCATGTGTCCGATGAGCCAGAGGAACATCATGATGCCCGTCACCGCCATGACGATCTTCTTCCCAACTGTCGTCCGGTAGAAGGCCAACCAACCTTGCATTCGAGGCTCCTATGCGTGGAGGTCCGTTGTGGGCCAACGCCAAGGCTCGGATCAGAGAGCCGCCGCCAGTATAAGCACCGCGGGCGCCCATGCAAGCCCCGGTTGAGCGGAACAAGCGGAGCCGGACCCGCGAATCGAGATTCGCTGCACGCAATTCGCGTCGAGAAGCAGACTCCGCGACGCGGGGGCGCCTGCGGCGCTCAGGGGAGACCGAGGAAGTCGGCGCAGGCGGCGACGATCCGGCCGGTGGCCTGGCCGTCGCCGTACGGGTTCATCGCGCGGGCCATGGCGTCGAACGCCGCCCGGTCGGTGAGCAGGCGGCTCGTCTCCTCGACGATGGCGCGCCGGTCGGTGCCCACAAGCCGGACCGTGCCCGCGGCCACCGCCTCGGGGCGCTCGGTCGTGTCGCGCATGACGAGAACCGGCTTACCCAGGCTCGGGGCCTCCTCCTGCACCCCGCCCGAGTCCGAGAGGATCACTGTGGCGCGGCTCATCATGGCGACGAACGGCAGGTATCCGAGCGGTTCGATGAGGTGGATGTTGGCGGTGGGGGCGGAGCGCAGGATCGCGTCCACCGGGCGGCGGACGTTGGGGTTCAGGTGCACGGGGTAGACGAACGCCGCCGCCGGAAAGCGCCCCGCCAGTTCCGCAATCGCCAAACAGATCGCCTCGAAGCCGGGGCCGAAGTTCTCCCTGCGGTGACCGGTGATGAGGACGAGCGGTTGCGCTCCGTTGACCACACCGTCCGGCAGGCCGGGGATCGCGGGCCTCGCCCTCTCGACGATTTCGAGCGCGAGGAAGAGCGCGTCGATCACGGTATTCCCGGTGACGACGATGCGGTCGTCGGGGATCCCCTCCCGCAGCAGGTTGTCGCGGTTGCCCGCGGTGGGCGCGAAGTGCAGGCGGGCGAGCCGGGTCGTCAGGACCCGGTTGGCCTCTTCCGGCCACGGCGATTCGAGGTTGCCGGTGCGCAGGCCGGCCTCGACGTGCCCGACGGGCAGGTGGCGGTAGAACGAGGCGAGAGCCGCGCAGAACGTCGTCGTGGTGTCGCCCTGGACGAGCACGAGGTCGGGCTTCGCTTCCCCCAGGTGCCGGTCGATCGCCTCGACGGCGCGGGCCGTGAGCCCCGCCAGCGTCTGCTCCGGGACCATCAGGTCGAGGTCGGCGTCCGGCTCGATCGCGAACGCCTCCAACACCTGGTCGAGCATCTGGCGGTGCTGGGCGGTGACGCAGACGTCGCAGGCGAAGCGCGGGTCCGCGCGCAACGCGAGGACGACCGGCGCCAGCTTGATCGCCTCGGGACGGGTGCCGAAGATGACGGAGACCTTCCTCATGGCCGCGGCGCGCCGCAGCGGACCTCGCGGTCGACCTCGGCGAGGTCGGCCAGGGTCATCGTCTCGACGAGTTCCTCGAAACCGACGCGGGGCTGCCAGCCCAGGACCGTCCTTGCCTTCGCGGGATCGCCGAGCAGGCGCTCGACCTCGGTGGGCCGGAAGTAGCGGCGGTCCACCTCGACCAGCACGCGCCCGTCCCCGCCGACCCCCTGCTCCGCCTGCCCCTCGCCGCGCCAGGTGACCGGTATGCCGGCGCAACCGAATGCGAGCCGGCAGAACTCCCGCACCGAGTGCGTCTCGCCGGTCGCGACGACGTAGTCGTCCGCCGCGTCGGCCTGCAGCATCAGCCACATCGCCTCGACGAAGTCGCCGGCGAAACCCCAGTCGCGCGTGGCGTCGAGGTTGCCGAGGTAGAGCGTCCCCTGCAGGCCGTGCTTGATGCGCGCGACCGCCCGGGTGATCTTGCGGGTGACGAACGTCTCGCCCCGGCGCGGCGACTCGTGGTTGAACAGGATCCCGTTGACCGCGAAGATCCCATACGCCTCGCGGTAGTTGCGCGTGATGTAGAAGGCGTACGCCTTGGCCGCGGCGTAGGGGCTGCGCGGGTAGAAGGGGGTGGTCTCGGTCTGCGGGACCTCCTGCGCCTTGCCGAACAGCTCGGAGGACGACGCCTGGTAGAAGCGGGCGTCGAGCCCGAGCTCGCGCATCGCTTCGAGCAGGCGCACCGCGCCGACGCCGGTGACTTCGGCGGTGTACTCCGGCACGTCGAACGAGACCTTGACGTGAGACTGCGCCCCCAGGTTGTAGATCTCGTCCGGGCGCACGACCTTCAGCAGCTTGTTGAGCGACGACGCATCGTTGAGGTCGCCGTACACCAGGTGCAGGCGCACGTCGGGCTCGTGCGGGTCCTGGTAGATGTGGTCGATGCGGCCGGTGTTGAACGTGGAGCTGCGCCGCACCATCCCCCACACCTCGTAACCCTTTCCGAGCAGCAGCTCGGCCAGGTACGACCCGTCCTGCCCGGTGATGCCGGTGACCAGCGCGCGCCTGCCGATCTTGGGGGGCCAAGTGGTCATGAGCGCCTCACTTTATACCGAACCTCGCGGGATTGCGAAAAGAAGAAGCGCCAAGGGTGGAGACGCCAGGATCGGGCAGGCTGGTCCGGTCGAGGTCAGCCGCCAGGGGCGCGCCCACGCCGTCCGGCGGTACCCGGCGCGGGACCACGGGGACCGGTGGGCGGGTACGTCGGGGCGGGCCTTGTCCCCCGTCCGACGGACCCGCATCCTCCGATTCGGGTGCTCGCAAGGGCCGCCCCGCGGGGACGATGGAATCCTCGAAGGCCGAGGTCATGGGGTGGCGTGAGGGAGACCGCGGGCGGCGTCGTGGTTGGCGATGAACCACCGGTACGTCGCCTCGATCCCGGCCCGCAGCTCGATGCGGTGCCGCCAGCCCAGGGCATGGAGGCGCGAGACGTCGAGCAGCTTGCGCGGCGTGCCGTCGGGCTTGGACGCGTCGAAGACCAGACGGGCCCCCGGGTGCACGACGTCGCGAACCATCTCCGCCAGTTCCCGGATCGAGAGGTCGACGCCGGTGCCGACGTTCATGTGGAGGTCCCCGTCGTAGCGCTCCATGAGGTACAGGCAGGCGTCGGCGAGGTCGTCCACGTGCAGGAACTCGCGCCGCGGCGAACCGGTGCCCCAGATCACCACTTCCCCGCGCCCCTCGGCCCTGGCGTCGTAGAACTTGCGGAGGAGCGCCGGCAGGACGTGCGAGCTCGACAGGTCGAAGTTGTCACCCGGGCCGTACAGGTTCGTGGGCATGGCGGAGATGAAGTCGCACCCGTACTGCCGGCGGTAGGCCTGGCAGAGCTTGATGCCGGCGATCTTCGCGACGGCGTACGGCTCGTTGGTGGGCTCGAGCGGCGCGGTCAGGAGGGACTCCTCCTTCATCGGCTGCGGACACTCCCGGGGGTAGATGCAGGAGCTGCCGAGGTAGAGGAGCTTCGTCACCCCCTCGCGATAGGCCGCGTGCACCACGGTCGCGTGGATCATCATGTTGTCGTAGATGAACTCGGCGGGCCTGGTGGAGTTGGCGAGGATGCCGCCGACGGTGCCGGCGACGAGGAAGACGTACTCGGGCCGGTTGGCGCCGAACCAGCGGTCAACCGCGGCCTGGTCGCGGAGGTCGAGCTCGGCGCGAGAGGCGGCGAGGATGGTCGTGAACCCGCCCGCCCGCAACCGCCGGACGACCGCCGAGCCGACCAGGCCGGCGTGGCCGGCAACGAAGATGCGCGCGCCTGTGTCGATCTGCCCCATTGACGATCTCCGATTCCCGGCCGTGTCTCCGGCGGACGTTTTCAGAGCCTACCACGCCGGCCCGGTGCACGCCGGACGGCACGCCGGGAACGCGGCTTTCAGCCTGAGCGGATGTTCCGCGCGTCGACCTCGACCTGGCGGGGCCCGCTCACCATGGCGAGCAACAGTCGCACCCGGTCCTTCGCCGGAAGGTAGCGGGTGACGATGCCCTCGACGCCGCGGAGCGGGCCGCTCACGATTCGCGCTCTGGCGCCCGGCGACGGAGGTCTCCAGGCATCCCCGATCACCACATAACCACGCTCGCCCTCCCGTTGGCGCAGCGCGGCCAGAAAATCGTCCTCGACCGCGGCCAGCGCCTGGCCGAAACGGACCACCCCGGCCGCTCCCGGGCAGTAGTGGACAAGCGCATAGCGCTCGGCGACGACGCACCGGGCAAAGACGTAGGCGGGGAAGAGCGGGACCGGGCCATGGGGCGCCCGCACGTGCGGCCGCGGCTCCAAGACCCTCGGGCAATAGGCAGGGACGCCCCTGGCCGCGAGCGCCTGCATCACGGCGCCCTCCTGCTTCGGCTTGGTCCGCACGAGCAACCAGACAAGCCTGGGGTCATCGGTCCCGATCAGCATTCGGCCGCGTCGTCCGTCCGCTGGCCACCGGTCACGGGAGGGTCTTGTGGGTGCCGTCGCAGCGCGGCTGGGTGCCGGTGTGCTTGCAGCCGCAGAAGGCGACCGTCTGCTTCTCGGCGATCTCCACCTGCATCGGGGTGAAGCTCGTGCCCTTGTGCGAGCCGTCGCAGAACGGCTGCCCCGCCGACCGGCCGCAGCGGCACCAGTAGTACGTGCCCGGCTCCACCTCGAGAACGAACGGGTGCCTGGCCGCGACCCTGGGATCTTCGCTCATGTGCACCTCCGCCCGACAATGTTCTCACACGTGCAGCTCGACCACGTCACGGTCGCGCAGCTCGAAGTCGCGAGCGACGCGCTGGCCCTCGAGCTTGCCGCCCCAGACGCGGGCAAACTGCAGCTTCTCCGCCACCTCCCGGTGGACGCGCTCCGCGAAGTCCGCGACGGTACACCCCAGGGGCAGCACGAACGGCTCCGACTTATCCGCCGGTTTGCCGGGAGGTTTGGAGTACACGCGCACGAGCTGCAGCCGCCGCCAGAGCCTGACCTTGAGCGCGTCGAGACCGGCCCGCGTCGCCACCGAAATCTGCGCCACCGGATACTCCTGCCCGTACAGCTCCCCGAGCACCGCGAGGTCCCCCTCCCGGGCGCGGTCGAGCTTGGTCACGACCATGACGGTCGCCAGCGGCGTGTCGCGCGGGTCGGAGTCCCCGGGAAGTTCTCCCACCAGCGGGACCCGGGCCGCCGCGAGCCGCGCGCGCACGACTTCCACGTCCTCGGGGAGGTCGGCCGAGGTCGGGTCGACGAGGAGCAACGCCGCGTCGGCGCCGCGCACCAGGCCGGGGAGCCACGGGTCCATGTGCTCGGCGGCGATCGGCGGGAGGTCGACGAGCTGGATGTGAACGTCCTCGAAGCTCAGCATCCCCGGCTGCGGGCGCGTCGTCGTGAACGGGTACTCGGCGACCGCGGGCTCGGCGTGGGTGAGCGCAGCCAAGAGCGACGACTTCCCGCAGTTTGGGGGACCGAGCAGGACGATCTGCGCGACCCCCTCGGGTTCGACCTTGAACGAGTGCCCGTGCTTCGCGGTGCGGACCTCCTCCTCCTGGCGCAGCCGCGCCAGCCGGCGCTTGAGGTCGGCCTGCATCTTCTCTGTGCCCTTGTGCTTGGGGATGATCGCCAGCATCTCCTCGAGCGCCGCCCGGCGCTCCTCCGGGGAGTGCGCGGCCTTGAACCTCGTTTCCGCGGCCCGGTACTGGGGGGTGAGGTTCGCCGGCATGCGAAGCAATTGTAGTCGGGGTTCGGGGTTCGGGGTTCGGGGTTCGGGGTTCGGGGTTCGGGGTTCGGGGTTCGGTGAAAGAAGTCGCCGTTACCGAAGCGCATTCCAGACTTGACGCGGCGCACGACCCCGGAGGCCCCAGCGGCGGGCTCGCACGGTAGACTGCGCACAATGCACGACCCGTCACGTCGTCGAGCGCTGGTCCCGATGGTCGCGACGGCGCTGGCCCTCGCCTACCCGGCGGCGGTGGCAACGGGACCGTGGGCGCTCGCGGGCGTGACGGTGGCCGCCGCCGTCTCCGGCTGCGCGCTCGCGCTCGCCCGGCGGCCCTCGGCCCGATTGCGCGCCGCCTTCGCGGCGATCGCGGCATGGCTCGCCATCGGCCTCGGCGGCGCGTTCCTCCTGCGGGCTCACGCCGTCTGGGGGTTCACCTGGGTGCTGCTCGTCGTGTACCTGCTCCCGCTCCCGCTCATCCCTTTGCTCTACGCACGGACGTTCGCGCGATCGGGCGACCGCGAGGACGCCCGGTGATCGTCCTCGCCGCCATCGTCGTCCTCGCGGGCGCCGTCGCGTGGTGGGGCGCCCGCCGCGCCCGGACCGCCGCCGACTACTTCGCCGCCGGGAGCCGGGCGGGAGCCTGGCTGGTCGGGGTGGCGGGCACCGCCGCGGCGGTGTCGGCGTTCACCTTCGTCGGCGGCCCGGGGTTATTCGCCGTGGCTGGGGTCGGCTCGCTGTGGATCACGTTCTCCGCCCCCCTGACCGGCGCGTTGCAGTGCTGGGCCGTCGGCGAGCCGACGGTGGCGCTGGCCCGGAGCCACGGGATCCTCACGCCCCAGGAGCTGATCGGCGCGAGGTTCGGGCGCGCGGCGCGGGGGATCGGCGCCGCGCTCATCGTCGTCGGTTGTGTCGCCAACCTCGCCGTGCAGGCGCGGGCCGCGGCGGTGCTCGGCGAGAACTTCCTCAAAGTGCCGGGGCCGCTGGCCGCGGGCGTCGCGCTGCTCGCCACCACCGCGTACACCGCGGTCGGCGGCATGCGGGCAGGTCTCCTCGCGGACGCCGTGCAGGGCGCGACGATGGCCGTCCTCGCGCTGGCGCTCGCGGGCGCGGCGCTCGTCGCGGCGGGCGGGCCGGCCGCGGCGCTCGCAACCGTGCGACACGCCGGCCCGGCGCTGCTGGGCAGCTTCGGCACCGTCCCCCCCGCCCGCGCTCTGGCGTGGTACCTCCTGTTCTGTCTCGGGACGTGCGCCCAACCGCACTACCTCCAGAAGTTCTTTTTCCTGCGCTCGCACGAGCAGCTGCGCAAGCTGCCCGGCGTGCTCACGCTCGCGCTCGCGGTCACCCTCTCGGTCTGGCTGGCCGTCGGTCTCGCCGGCTCGGCGCTCGCGGCGCGCGGCACCATCGCACTCGCGCGGGCCGACGACCTTGCCCCGCGCACGATCGCGCTGCTCGGACCATGGGCGGAGTTGGTCGCCGGCGTCGCGGTGCTGGCGGCGTTGATGTCCACCGCCGCCTCCTTCCTCAACCTGGCGGCGGCCGCAGTCACCCGCGACCTCCCCGCCGCGCTGGGCAGGTCGGTTCGCGGCTTGCCGGCCGCCCGGGTGACGACCGTCGTGCTCGCGCTCGCGGCGGCCGGCCTGGGCAGCGCCAGCGGGCGGAGCGTCGCGCTGCTCGGGATCACGGGATGGGGGTTCTTCACCGCCGCGTTCCTGCCGGTGTTCACCGTCGGCCTCGCCTGGAAGGGAGCCGGGCCGCGCGGCGCCACCCTCGGCATGTTGGCCGGCGCCGCCACCGATGTCGCGCTCGAACTGGCCCGCTCGCGCCTGCCCGCCGGCCTCGAGCCCGGCCTCGCCGGCGCCGCGGTGGGAATGTTGGTCATGGTCGGGGCCTCGTGGGCCACCCGGCCGCCCGACCGCATGGCCGGCCCGGCATGTTGAACGACGCGCCGGCCGACAGGAAGATCCGGCCCGCGTGGCTGGTGAGGACACTGACCACGGTGCGCGCCGGGGTGCGGCCGACGACGCTCGCCGAGGTCGAGAGGAAGCGGGACCCGTTCCGGCTGCTCGTCGCCTGCGTGATCTCGCTGCGCACCAAGGACGCGGTGACCGCCGCGGCGAGCGCCCGCCTGTTCGCGGTCGCCGCGACCCCTCGCGCGGTCGCGGCGCTGGATGAGGCCCGGATCGCGACGCTGATCTTCCCGGCCGGCTTTTACAACACCAAGTCCCGGCAGATCCGCGAGATCGCGCGGCGCATCGTGGACGAGCGCGGCGGCCGCGTGCCCGCCGAGCGCGAGGCGTTGCTCGCCCTCCCGGGCGTCGGCCGCAAGACCGCGAACCTCGTGCTCGGGCTTGGGTTCGGCGTGCCCGCGATCTGCGTCGACACGCACGTGCACCGGATCTCGAACCGGCTCGGCCTGGTGCGGACGCGGACACCGGAGCAGACCGAATACGCCCTGGAGCTGGTCCTGCCGAAACGCTACTGGATCGACGTCAACGACCTGCTGGTGACGTTCGGGCAGCAGATCTGCCAGCCGGTTTCCCCGTGGTGCTCGCGTTGCCCGCTCGCCGCCCGCTGTCCGCGGATCGGCGTCGCGAAGAGCCGGTAAGGGGGTCCAGGCGCGGGCGCCGAGCGCGCCCGCGCCTCCCCAGCATCCCT
>CAVVEO010000002.1:0-28428 GCA_963747245.1 uncultured Acidobacteriota bacterium | reverse complement strand
CACGAAGGCATTGCTGGCGGTCGTGCTTGGCGTCCTGTTCGCCGTCCTGATCGCTGTCGTCCGGGATGCAATCCCCCGCAGCGACGAACCATGAATTCGACCAAACCGCCGTCGGTTATTGATCGACCTCCCACGCTGGGCTCCGCTGATAGGTGGCCGACTGCACTGACGACCGCGAGACCTCTCGCATCCGGGCGTCAATTCCTCGAATCATGAGTCGCCTCAGGACGATTGTCCTCTCCAACTTTGCGGGGGCCGGCTGGTCGGCCCTGATGTCGCTCGCGTTCATCCCTTTTACATCCGCCTGATGGGGATTGAGTCCTACGGCTTGGTCGGGTTCTACGTCATCTTGATAGGCTTGATGCAGGTTCTGGACCTCGGGTTGACTCCGACCATGAACCGCGAGCTGGCGCGGTTTTCGGTACGGCCGGAAAGCGCCGGTGAGGCGCGGGACTTTGTTCGCACCCTGGAGATGGGCTACTGGCTGGTCGGCCTTGCGATTGGGGTGGTAGTCGTGATGGCCTCGCCGCTCATCGCAACGCGCTGGATTCACGCCGGTGCTTTGCAGACCGGAGTGGTTAAGCACGCGGTTGCAAGCATGGGGATTCTGCTTGCGCTGCAGTGGCCGATCTCCCTCTACCAAGGGGGGCTACTCGGCCTGCAGCGCCAGGTGGTGCTCAACGGGATTGCCATTGGCGCAGGCACATTGCGGGGTGCGGGCGCTGCGATGGTCCTCTGGCTTGTATCACCCACCGTGACGGCGTTCTTCACCTGGCAGATCATCGTCACCGCGGTTCACGCCGCCGCAATGGCGGCGGCGTCTGGCGCAGCCTGCCGAATGCGGGCCTGACCCTCCCGGGTGGATTTGGCGGTGTTTGGGCGAATTCGGGCCTTTGCGGGCGGAATGACCGGCATTGCTGCACTCTCCCTGTTCTCTCGCAAATGGACAAGGTCCTGCTTACCAAGATGCTCAGCCTGGAGGCGTTCGGCTACTACACGTTGGCAGGCATCCTGGGGGCGGCAGTGACAACGGTTGCGGTGCAGGTTTTCAACGGGGTGTTCCCCCGGTTCGCGACGCAGGTGGCCTCGGCCAACGAGACGGACCTGGCGCGGGTCTACCACCAGAGTTCACAGTTGCTCGGCGTGCTGATTTTTCCGCTTGCGGCTGCGCTTTCCTCGCGGTTCGCCAGCGGTCTGCCGCTGGTGGGCCTGCTTACATCCCATCGCTGCGCCACGGCCTGTCCCTGTTAGTGGTATTGTTGTGGGGTACGGCGTTCCGCGGCTTTCTCCATTTGCCCCACGCACTTCAGCTGGCTCATGGCTGGACAAGTCTTTGTCTCCTCAGAAGTCTCGTATCCGTCGTGCTGATCGTCCCAATTCTGATTCTGATGATCCGGCATTTCGGAGCGATGGGCGCGGCGTTGTCGTGGCTTGCGCTCAACTTCATAACGTTTCTCGTCGAGGTGCCGATCATGCACCGCCGTCTGCTCCGGGGCGAGATGTGGCGGTGGTACGGGCGGGACCTTGGCCTTCCGTTTCTGGCTGCGGGCCTTGTGGGCGGCGTTGGTCGCTGGTCGATCCCACACGACTCAACTAGCTTGGCTGTGGCGGCAGGCATCGGTTGTGTTCTCGTAACCGCGATCGGCTGCGCGGCGATGACTTCGCCGTGGCTGAGGTCTCAGATATGCCCTGGGGCTTGGGTCGGGTTCGCTGCCGGGCAGTCCTAACAATCGGGCCGAGGGAGTGAGGAAGCGCTGAGCATGAACGAAGTGCACGCGAACGACCGGGCAGCGACACGGCTGTACCTCGACCTCATGAAGCGCACTCTGAGTTTCTCCCTTTGGGGGACAACGTTGGAGCCCCTCGACAGCGCGCGGCCCCCGACGCTAAGGGGTGTCATCAGAGTCGGATCGCCAAGCTGCTTCGGGAAGGGATAGCCCTGGCGCGCATCGTGCCCTACGATGCAACGGCCCGCCTGGAGGGGCGGGACCATCCGCCCTGGCGCACACGATGATCGGCATCAAGAGGCTCGACAACATTCAGGAGTGCGTGGAACAGGTACTCAAAGACAACGTTCCCGGCGACTTGATCGAGACCGGTGTCTGGCGTGGTGGCGCGACCATCTTCATGCGGGCCCTGCTCGAGGCCCATGCCGGAATGGACCGCAAGGTGTGGGTCGCAGACTCCTTTGAGGGGTTGCCAAGGCCTGACGAGTCCCGTTACCCCGCGGACAAAGGCGACCAACATTACCTCGTGTCCCACCTTGCGGTTGGACTGGACGAGGTGAAGGAGAACTTTGCCAGATTCGGATTGCTGGACGAGCAGGTAGTCTTCCTGAAAGGGTGGTTTCGCGATACGCTCCCTTGAGGGGCACCAATTGAGAGACTCGCAGTGATGCGCCTGGACGGTGATATGTACTAGTCTACGTACGAGGCGCTCAGCGCGCTCTACCCAAGACTTTCAAGCGGCGGGTTCGTAATCGTGGATGACTATGGTTACCTCGAGTCGTGTCGCAGAGCCGTCCACGACTTCAGGCAGGCTCATGGCATCGACGAGCCGATTGTGCAAGTTGACTGGTCAGGTGTGTACTGGAGGCGCTCCCGGCACCAATGAACAGGTCCTTGATTGCGTCGTGCCTGAAAACGCCGTGAATACGAGGGAATTCGTTGCCACTCGCCTCTCCGTGTGCTCAGCAGTTCTTCCCCCGCGCAGCCGCCTCATCAGGACCATGGGAACATCAGATCGGTGCTGCGCAGGTCGACGGGCATCTTCAGAGAGTGCCGTAGCGCTGGGTATGCCTGCGCCGCATTTGAAGGCGTGGTAAGGCTCCTCCAATGAATGCCGTCTTCACGATCTGTGCGAAGAACTACCTGCCACGGGCGTGGGTAACGCTCGGCGATTCGATCAGGCGGCTGCATCCGGACCTCGCGTTTCACGTCTTCCTTGTGGACGAACCGGAGGGGTGGGTTCAGCCGGCACACGAGCGCTTTTGCACCATGACGGTCAGCTCGATCGCGATCCCGCACTTCCGCCAGATGGCGTTCAAGTACGACGTCCTTGAGCTTTCGTGCGCGGTCAAGCCGTACCTCTTCCAGTACCTGTTTCGCGAGTATGGCTACGACCGGCTGATCTACTTCGACCCGGACGTGTTCGTGTACTCCAGCCTCGAAGTCGTGTTCTCGCTCCTCGATAACGCCCTTCTGGTCCTTACCCCACACCTGACGAAGCTCGAGGCCGCAACGGAAGGCGCCATGCCGTTGGGCTCGTTCCGATCCGTAGGAGCGTTCAACCTTGGCTTCGCCGCCATCCGCGACTGCGAGAGGGCGAGGACGTTGGTTGGATGGTGGGCCGACCGGGTTGCCGACGAGGGTTTCGGCGATCGCATCGACGCCCAACACGTTGATCAGAAATGGATGGACCTGGGCCCGGGGATGCTCGGGGACGACCTCGTGATCTCGCGCGACCCGGGCCTCAACGCCGCGCAGTGGAACATGCACGAGCGCCGGCTTGAGACCGAGGGTGGCCGCTACCTGATGGACGGGCGGCCGCTGGTCTTCGACCACCACACGTCGTTCCACCCGCGTCACCCGGAGCGGCTCGCGCAGCGCCAGAGCAAGTTCACGTTGGAGAACAGACCCGAGTACGGGCCGATGATGAAGGCGTATGCGGAGCAACTGCTCGCAAACGGGTACGAGGAGTGCTCGACCTGGCCG
Source organism: uncultured Acidobacteriota bacterium (assembly GCA_963747245.1). Taxonomy (GTDB): domain Bacteria; phylum Acidobacteriota; class Thermoanaerobaculia; order Thermoanaerobaculales; family Thermoanaerobaculaceae; genus RBG-13-68-16. The sequence goes on along the minus strand of CAVVEO010000002.1, from coordinate 24,715 downwards.
TATCCTTCGCGTCCTTCGCCAACGGCATGAAGATCTTCCACTTCCAGCGCCGGCTTTTCCGGCAGCTCCTGGCCCGGCGAGGCGTTGACAGCGATCCGTTCTCGACGGGCCCTGATTCGTTTTACGCGCTCCTCGAGGGAACGGCCTCGTCGTGTTCGAGCGCTAGCGCTCCGAGTTCGTGCAGGCGGACTTCCGAAGTCCGGAACACTGGTCCGCCTGCTGAAGTGGTCCCTCGTGCAACTCAAACGGATCGTCGGCATCAAGCGCTACGACCTGCTCATACGATGGTTCTTCAACAACACTCGTCCGGAAGATCAGATGTTCCTGCTGAAGAAGGGTGGTCGTCCCTCCGCTAGGGGCGGACCGGCGGGCGTCATGAGCGAATCGAAGCAACTGGACAGGATCCGGCTCAACCTGTTGGTGGATCAGTTCGGGGCTACGGGCGGGAGCGGGACGTTCACGACAGGCTTTGTTCGCGAGCTGTTGAGGGACGCCGATTCGATGCAGTACATCGAGCGGCTGTCACTCGTGGCGTCACAGGGCGAGACGCTCTCGGCGCTCGGGGCCCTCCCGCCGGGTGTCGCGGCGGTGGCGCAAAGGTTTCCGTCCCGCTTGCGGGGGACGGTTCTCGAACGTTTCGTCGGCGCGAGCGCGCCGCGAGCCGACGTGGCCCACGGGATGTTCTATTACGTGTTTCCCGGCCAGGCGCGCCATGCCGTCGTCACAGCCCACGACCTTTCGCTGCTCCACGGGGTACCTTCACCCCGCGCACCGGCGCCGCCAGCTCGCGGCACTGACGGCCACTCTTCGGCGCTGCCGCGCCGTTGTGCTCAACAGCGACGCGATGGTCGCGGAGTTCCGGCAAAGGTGGCCGGGGTTCGCGGGCACGGCGTGGGCGGATCGATCCTTGGGCGTTACGGCGACGGGCGCGGCGGCTCGCCGCCCGAGAAGCGGTCCGAGGTGAAGGGCGGGAGACCGCTGATCCTCGTGGTCGGGACGTTGGAACCGAGGAAGAACTACGCCCGCGTGCTCGATGCGTTCGAGCACCTGTTGCGCGAGGCGGGCGAACGCGCCCCGGAGATGGCCATCGTCGGCGGGGCCGGGGTGGATGAGCGACGCGGTGATCGCGAGGATGGTGGCGCTGCAAGCCTCCGGGCGGTTCCGGTGGGTACGGGACGCCGACTACGCTACGCTCGCGGGCTTGTACCGGCGCGCGACCGTCTTCTCGTACCTCTCCCTCTACGAGGGCTTCGGATACCCGCCGTTCGAGGCTGCCCTGGCCGGCGTGCCGATGGTGCTCTCGACGCCTCGTCCGTGGGGGAGATCTGGGGCGGACATGCGCGCTGCGTCGCGCCCGAGGACGTCGGCGGGATCGTGACGGCCTGGAAGTGGGCGCTCGCCCTGGAGGGCGCCGATCGGCAACTGGTCGTGGCCCGACAACTCCGGCGGCGAGCGCGGGAGTTCACCTGGAGCCGATGCGCCCGCAAGTACGTTGGGCTCTACCGGGAACTGGCTGGGGGGTCGCGATGATCGTGGCGGCCGGGCCGAGGGTGACGGGCCGGGCGGGCGAGCAGGCCCCCGTGGTGGGGGTGTGAGCACGATCGCGACGGCGGAAGCCGACCGGGCCCGGCTGGCGCGCTCCCCTGCGACGGCGGTGTTCCTCGCGCTCGTTGCGACCGTCGCGCTCGGCCTCGGCGCGGTTGTGTGCGCGGACGCCCTGTTCGTCGGGTTCGCGCGCACGGAGCTGGCGTTCCTCGCGACGGTGCTCGCGGTCGTCGTGACCGTCCCCGCCCTGGCGTCCATGGCCCTCCAGGCCCGCCGGGTCGCTCGTCCACCCGCTGTTCTACGCCGCGTGGGCGTTCTTCCTCCCGGAGTTCGTCGTCGCCACGTTCCTGATCCTAGGGGGTCATTTGCACAGCTTGACCTCCTGGGTGTTGGAGGACCCCGGAGCCGCGCGGATTGCGGCGTTGAAGATGGCGATTGTTGGCAGTCTGGGATTGAGCGCCGGCTATCTCGTTCCCATTGGGCGACGTGTTGCGGCGAGACTGCCGCGGCTCAGGGTGCTTGACACCTCCGTCGCCACCTCGCGCCCGGCGGCTTTGCTCTTATTGTTCGTGGGGAGTATGGGGACCATCGGAGCGTTTCGCTCCGGCCTGTTTGGCTACCAGTTCAATGTTGACATTCCTTTGCTTGGGGCGACGCTTGTGTTCCTCGCAGCTCATGTTGGTCGGCGAGGGGGTCGTATGGTTTTCGTTCTTCCGGCAACGGCGCGGTTGGCGGCTTCTCGCCGTCGTTAGCCTCGGCCTGATGCTCATTGGCGCGTCGGCAAGCGGCAGTCGGGGTGCGCTCCTGTGGGCTCTAACGCTTGTATTGGCCTGTTACCTGTACGCGCAGGAGCGGCTTCGGTTTGGCGGCGGTGGAAATGGGTGGCCATCCTGGTGGTCGGACTGTGGGTCGGGGTCGTGTTCGGCACCTCGTTCCGCTGGCTCAAGATCGAGGAGCTTGGGCGCTCGGAGGCGATGAACGCCCAAGAGGTGGCGGCGATCGCCCGGAAGTCGGCCTCGGAGACCTGGACCCAAGCCGCTGAGCAAGACCGTGAAGTTCGGATGGGACAGGCTTGTCGAGCGGCTTGACGGCCTCACCTCGCTGGGCGTCATCGTCGCGAACGCGGGAGCGTTGGCACGTGATGAGAAGGCCCTCGGTATCGATCACAACATCCGCCGCGACTTTGTGACCTCGTTGGTGCCGCGGTTTCTCTGGCCGGAGAAACCGACCGTTGGCATCGCGGAGCAGATCGGCGGGCTCGATCACGGGACCGAGTACACCTCTCCCGCAGTAACGTACATGGGTGATCTCTACCGTAACTTTGGTTGGGCGGGCGTGTTCCCTGGGATGTTCCTCATCGGGCTGAGTCTTTGCGCACGCTTTACGCCTGGCCGATCGAGGGCCACGTTCTCACCGGCGCGCGTGTGGGGATCTTCTTCATTACCAACGCCGCGGTTGGGTACGAAGGTTTGTACAGCACGTACTTTCCTTCCCGATCAGGGCGGTGGTCGTCGGCCTGGCGGGCGTCTGGGCAGCTTTTGTGGCCGGGAGAGTCCTGCTTGGCTCCTTTGGCGGGAAGCATGGGGTTGGGCCGGTGTAGGCTCGGCCGCCCGGCGTGTAGGAAATCGTAATGGTCTACGACCCGGCCGCGTTTTGGAGCGAGCTAGTCAAAGGTGAAGGCGGCCTGCCTTCCGTGGGCCACCCGACGCTAGGAGCATACAACCGGCTCGCCTACCGGCTCAGGCTGGCAGCGTTCCGGCGCGCGATCTCCGAGTCGGTGCCACAGTGGCCCAACGTGCGCATATTCGAGGGCGGTTTTGGCGTGGGGTTCTACCTCGAGTACTACGCGCACGAAGGCGTGAGGCATGTAACCGGCGCCGACCTTTCCGCCGCGGCAGTCGCGAGCGTGCAGGAACGCTTCCCGGACTTTCGACTAATTCAGGGCGATCTCGGCCAAACCCTACCGTTTGCCGAGCGCAGCTTCGATTTGGTCACTGCGATCGACGTCTTGTACCACATTGTGGATGATCGGCAGTGGGATCATGCGCTGGCCCAACTTTCCAACCTGGTTGCGCCCGGGGGGACACTCGTCCTAACGGACAAGTTTCCCCGCGACGGTGTCGTTCAGACATTTCCCCATGTGCGTCGGCGTTCGCTTACCGAGTACCGGCGCGTACTCGAGCCGCGAGGGCTGAGGGTCGACAGCGTCTCGCCCGTCTTCGTCCTCATGGATGACCCGATCACGTGTGGGGAGAAGCGCTGGCTGGGCTGGCTGAGCCTCGCGCAATGGAGGGTGGTCCAGAAGGTGATCAGGACGCTCGGTCACTCGCCTCGCCTTCGCGATCTCGTGGCTCTCCTCCTGGCATGCCTGCAATTCCCGTTCGAATGGTTACTCGTCAGGTTTTTGCACCGGGCTCCGAACCTTGAGATCCTCGTCGCCAAGAGGCTTTAGTACCTCAGTTCATCTGGGATTGGAATTGATCTCAATTCTGGGTCGCAAGGCACGAAGTACTGGGGAATGCACATGGTCAGGCGGTGCTTCTACCAGCCCGTGTGTGCCTGGGTTGAACGCCCCGTCAGGGGCCAGGAGGTTCAGATGACTTTGAAGCGGGAGCCCAGATTCGACCACGTCGCGGCCCCATGGGGGGCGCCTCCAAAGTCGCGCTTTCGCAACGTACGCCGCTCGATGGTCCTCGCGCTCGCCGTGGGCTTGACCCAACCCGCCTGGAGCGGCGCTGGGGATTTCAAGCTCTTTGGCAACGAATACGAGCTTGTTCGGCAAGAATGTCCCGGCGCCCCCCCGGCTCTACACGAAGGGCGCCGCGGCGAAGAAAGCTGGGTCCCAGGCGCTGCGGCTCGCCACTTCGCTCGGGGACATCAACTCGGTCGACGTTCAGGGCGAATACCGCATCCCGTTCGCGGATGGAACGTACTCGGCGTACTCGACCTGTTGGGGGTCGAACGGCGGAGCCGACCCGAACCTGGTGCAGACGTGGGGCAACAACAACGAGTGTACCGCTCCAATCGACCCGACCCGCAACGTGGTTGAATTCGCCTTCGAGAGCAACTACCTCAACTCCCAAGGCGCCAATCAGGTGGAAGGGTACTTTCAGTTCATTGCGCCCGACGGCACGCTGCGGCGCCCGTGGCAGATCGAGCTGCCGTTCAACGGGACCAACGCGTACAAGCCGCTGATGTTTCTCGGTGTGGACTATTTCACTGTTCTCGATGAGACGTTCCAGAAGCAGAGGATGAAGATCTACGATCTGTTCGCGCTGGCCCATAACGTGCCGTTCGTATTTTCGGATACGGACGACTGTGCAGGTTGCCAGATCGACGTCGGCCTCGAGCCTGGCGGGCCGAACGAATTGAACCTTTTCAGCCGTGAGGGACCCGCCCAGTTCTACGCGCCGACGATCAAGGCCGGCCTCTTCACGGGGGACGGTGCGGCGGTCACGAACCTGAACGCCTCGAACCTCGACTGGCGGGAGCGTGGCGGACGCGCTGCTCTCGGCCAACGTGGCGATGGCGAATCGCAGCACGACGTTCGTCGAGCCGCAGTTCTTCGTGCCCGAAGGGATGGGCTCCGCGGGCGTCGTGCTTCAGGGCAGCGGGACGAACATCTTCCCGGGCCTCGCGATCTCCAACACGGGCGGCACCGTCAACCGCACGTGGCAGATCGTCAACCGGGGCGACACCGGCGCCCTTGTCTTTACCGAGGGGACGCCCGGCGACAGCGGCCAGCTCTCCATCGACGCGCAGGGCAACGTGGCGGCGGCCGCCGACCTCACCGTGAGCGGCAAGGTCCACGTGGCGGAAGGGCAGGACAAGAGCGTGGGTCAGGTCGTCCTCGTAAATGGGAGCGCCACCGTGACGACGACGGCGGTGGATAAGGACTCGCGGATCTTCCTCTCGTACGCGGGGATCACCGGCCAACCCGGGACCCTCTACAGCGCGGAGATCCAGGACGGCGTTTCGTTCGCCATCCACAGCACGTCGTTGACCGACGACTCGCCGGTCAACTACTGGATCGTCAACTGAGGACGCGCACCGGGTGGCGAGCCCGCGCCGCCAGGAAGCCACTTGAGTCCACGGCCGTCGATTGAGGCGTGGCCGACCCGCAGCCGGCCCGCGATTTGGTGCTGGCTTCGGCAGGGCTGGGCCTTGAAGACGGCGGCACAGCGCTGGTGGCGCGGCTGGTGGCGCGCGTCGCCGCGTCGCGATGCGCGGAACTCGGCGTCCGGTTTCGCGTTTTCAACCTCGGTGGGCCCTGCGGGCTGCTCGGCGCCGTTCCGGTGCGCCACTTTTCTGGCAGTCAACTCGGTATGGTCGCTCGCCGTCCTGGAGGCGCCAGCTACCGCCCCAGCGCACACGCGTGATCTTCGACTGCATTGGCCCAGCTCGAGTCGCAGGCCTTCCTCCCGGACTGTGCCGGTCACCCTACGCACTGTTCCTGCACGGCTCGAGGTCTGGCGTAAGCTGACGTGGGATCGGCGCCAGGCGTCTGCGGTCCGCGACGATACGGCTTGCGATCTCCGTCCTTCACCATCGACCGCGCGAAGGAGGTCCTCCCATGGCTCCCTGAACCGCTTTGGTACCACTTGCTCTTGAGGACCGCGCCCTAGGCGGGGAAGTGGACCGCCCCTGCTGGGCTCGCTTGGGGACGGATACCTTCTCATTGTGGGACGGATGTCCCAGGTCGAGCGCTACAAGGGTCACGACGAGTTCCTGGCCGCAATGCCGAGGGTTGTGGCCGCATGCCCACACGCGAGGCTCGTGATCGCGGGCGGCGGCGACGACCGCGAGCGTTTGATGCGGGACGGTGCCTCGCGTGGGCTCGCCGACCGGGTCGTCTTCACCGGCTTCGTGAGCGAGGCCACCCTTGGGGAGCTGTACCGCCGGTGCGCTGCGTTCGTGATGCCGAGCCGCAACGAGGGGTTCGGCCTCGTCTACCTGGAAGCGATGCGCGCGGGCAAGCCGTGCCTGGCGCTGCGGCGCTCGGCCGCCGAGGAGATCATCGTTGACGGGACGACCGGGGTCCTCGTCGAGTCCGGCGACCAGGAGCAGCTCGTCGCTGCGCTCGTGCGCCTCCTGAGCGATGCGGCCATGGCCTGCCGCCTGGGCGAGGCGGGCCGGCGTCGCTATGAGGAGAGGTTCACGTTTGAGGCATTCCGTGCCGGGTTGCTGCCGCACCTTGACCGGCTGCTCGGCATTGAAGGTAACGATGTGCGGCGTTAACGGCATCCTCCGCCTGAGCGACAGCGCTCCACACATCGACCGGCGGGAGCTTGTACGCACCCGCGACGCGATGGCGCCTCGGGGCCCGGACGGCTGCGGCGAGTGGCTCTCGCCATCGGGCCGGATCGCCCTCGGCCACCGGCGGCTCTCGATCATCGACCTGTCGCCTGCCGGCGCGCAGCCGATGGCGTGGCGCGACGGCCGCTACAGGATCGTGTTCAACGGCGAGATCTACAACTACCGGGACCTGCGCGCCGAGCTGGCGGGGCGTGGCGTGGAGTTCCGCTCGCACTCGGACACCGAAGTGATCATGGCGCTGTACGAGCGCGAGGGCGTGGCGGCGCTGCCGCGCCTGCGGGGGATGTTCGCGCTCGCGATCTGGGATGAGGCCGAGGGGACCTTGATGCTCGCCCGCGACCCGTACGGGATCAAGCCGCTGTACTACGCGGTCGCGGACGGCGCCCTGCGCTTCGCGTCCCAGGTCAAGGCGCTGGAGGCGGGCGGCGCGCATCCCGCGGGAGCCGGATCCGGCGGGTCTGGCCGGCTTCCTGCTCTGGGGCTCGGTCCCCGAGCCGTTCACGCTGCGGCGAGCGATTCGGGCGGTGCCCTCGGGCCACTACCTGATCGTGGACGGCGGGCGGGTCGGCGAGCCGCGCTCCTACCACCGGTGGGACGACGGCGACGGGGCACCGGCGGCCGACATCCGCGACGCGCTGACCGACAGCGTGCGGGCCCACCTGGTCGCCGACGTCCCCGTGGCGGTGTTCCTCTCGGCCGGCCTCGACTCGGCGCTGCTCGCGGCGCTCGCGACCCGCCTGCTGCCCGAGCCGCCGGTGACGTTCACGCTCCGGTTCGCGAGCTTCCTCGGGAGCGAGCTGGACGAGGCGCCGGTGGCGGCTGAGGTTGCGCGGGCGCTGGGGACGCGCCACACCGAGCGGCTGGTCGGGCGGGAGGAGTTCCTCGACCTCTGGCCGCGGGCGATCGCGGCGATGGACCAGCCGAGCATCGACGGGTTCAACACGTTCCTCGTCAGCCGCGCGGCGCACGAGGCGGGCCTCAAGGTCGTCCTCTCCGGCCTCGGCGGCGACGAGCTGTTCGGCTCGTACCCCTCGTTCGCCGACGTGCCGCGCTGGGCCGGGCGCGTACAACTGCTGCGGGTCGTCCCCGGCCTCGCCGGCGCGTGGCCCGCCCTCGCGAGACGGGTGCGGCCGCGGCAGCCGCGACTCGAAGGGATGCTCCGGTACGGGGGCAGCCTGCCTGGGGCGTACTTCCTGCGCAAGGGGCTGTTCCTGCCGGAGGAGCTGCCCCGGTTGTTGGGGCGCGACGTCGCGGAGGAAGGGCTCGCCGCCTACGACCCGATCGCGGATGCCGGCAAGCTGCTCGACGCGGCGGGCCGCCGGGCCCGGCCGCGCGGTCCCGCCGCCTGGCGCGCCGTCCACGTCATGGAGTCCACCCAGTACATGCGCAACCAGCTGCTCCGCGATTCGGACTGGGCCTCGATGGCGCACTCGCTCGAGCTGCGCGTGCCGCTCGTGGACCCCCTGCTGCGCCGGCAAGTGGCGGCACTCGGCTTCGAGCCCGCCCGCGGCCACGGCAAGGCGGCGGTGGTCCGCCACGTGGCGCCGGAGCTGCCCGAGGCGATCTTCCGGCGGCCCAAGACCGGCTTCCACGTCCCGGTCATGGAGTGGCTGGGAGGCGAGGGCGGGACCGGCGGCCCGCGCGACTGGGGCGCCGACTCGCGCCGGCTCGCGCTCCGGGTGCTCGGGGAGTTCGGGATCCAGGCGGGGCCCGCGGCATGACGGCGCGGCGCGCAAACCGAAGGGCGGGGAGCCGGTGCGCGTCGTGATCGCCGCCGGCGCCTACTACCCGAGCCACGCCTCGGGTGCGGACCGGCTCGCGTACGACGAGGCGGTGTTCCTCGCGGCCCGCGGCCACGAGGTCACTCTGGTCTGCCGGGCCGACGGCAACGGGGAGCCGGGCGAGAGCGTGGACCGCGGCGTGCGCGTGCTGCGTTACCGCCGCCGCGACTTCTGGGCGCTCGATCCCCGGCGCGCCGGCGCCCACCAACGCTCGACGGATCGGGTCCTGGCCCGCCACCTCGCGGGCGGGGTGGACCTCGTCCACGGGCACTCGCTCCTGCAGTACCGTGGCGCGCTCTCGCGGCTCGGCGCCGGCGCGCGCACGGCGTACTCGGTGCACTCCCCGGTGCGGCTGGAGTTCGAGGCCACCGCCCGCGGCGCGAGCGGCGCGGAGCGGCTGCGCCTGCGGCTGGCGGCGCAGATGCTGGGGCGGCTGGAGCGCGCGACACTGTCCGGCTCGAGCCTGGTCACGGCCGATTCCGCCTACACGCGAGAAATGCTCGGCACGCTGCACGGGCCGGCGATCCGCGACAAGACGGTGGTGGTGCCGGGATGGGTTGACCTCGAGCGTTTCCAACTCGTCGAGGACCGGGACCAGCTCAAGCAACGCCTCGGCTGGCCGGCAGGCAGGCCGGTGCTCCTCACGGTGCGCCGCCTGGTGCCGCGCATGGGCCTCGACCGCCTCGTGCGGGCCGCGGGGCTGCTGCGCTCGGCGGGGCACGCGTTCCACCTCGTGATCGGCGGCTCCGGCCCGCTCCGCGCGCGCCTCGAAGCGCTGGTCGGCGAGCTGGGCCTCGGCCAGGTCGTCGGCTTCGCGGGGTTCATCGCCGAGGAGACCCTGCCTTCGATGATGGGCGCCGCCGACGCCTTCGTGCTCCCGACCTCGGAGCTGGAGTGCTTCGGCCTGCCGGCGCTGGAGTCCCTCGCCTGTGGGCGGCCGGTGCTCGCCGCGCCGGTGGGCGCGATCCCCGAGCTGCTGCGGTTGTTCGAGCCCGCGTGGCTGGCCGGCGGGTCGTCGCCCGAAGCGATCGCCGAGCTGCTGGCTCGCTTTTTGAGCGGCGCGCTGCCGGCCCACGACCCTTCGAGCCTCCGCGCCGGTGTCGCCGCCGGCTTCGCCCGCGACCGGGTGCTGGGGCGGTTGACGCGGCTCGCTCTCGGCGAGGACGCCGGATGAATCAGGTCGCCAACCCCGGGCGGCCCAGGGTCCTCGTCGTCAGCGACTGGTACCTGCCGGGCCGCAAGGGCGGCGGCACGGTCCGCAGCCTCGTCAACCTGGTGGACTGGCTCGGCGACGAGTTCGAATTCCTGATCGTGACCCGCGACCGGGAGCCCGGTGACTCGGGGCCGTTCCCGGGGGTCCGCAGCGGCGCGTGGCAGGCGGTGGGGAAGGCCAGCGTCCTCTACCGCCGGCCGCGGGGCGTCGAGCTTCGGTTCTGGCGCCACGTGCTCGCGAGCACGCCGCACGACGCGCTCTACCTCAACAGCTGCTTCGCCGCCTCGGTGGTGCAGATCCTCCTGCTGCGCAGGCTCGGCATGGCGGCGGAGGCGGCCACAGTGGTTGCTCCGCGCGGTGTGCTCGAGCCCGGAGCCCTCGGCCTCAAGAGCGTCAAGAAGAGGCTCTTTCTCGCCCTCGCCAGGATCCTCGGGCTCGACCGCGGGCTGACCTGGCACGCCACGGGCGAGGACGAGGCAGGGAACATCGCGCGGTGGTTCCCCGGGTCGTCCCATTCCGGACTTTCGGGGACCTACCCGAACGCTCGCCGGCCAGGCGCGTCCTCCGTCGTCGTGGCCGCCAACCTCCCCTCGAGAGCGCTCGCAGAGCGCGCCGGCGCGCCGCGCCGTTCGAAGATCCCGGGCGAAGCGCGGATCGTGTTCCTGTCCCGGATCGACCGCAAGAAGAACCTGGACGTCGCCCTGAGGCTCCTCGCCGGCGCGACCGGCCGGGTGTCGTTCGACATCTGGGGACCGATCAGCGACGAATCGTATTGGCGGGAGTGCCGGACACTCATCGCCAAGCTGCCGCCGAGTGTGACCGCCACGTACAGGGGAATCGTGAGCTTGGACGACGTAGGCGCTGTCTTCGCGCAGAGCCACCTGTTCCTGTTCCCGACCCGGGGCGAGAACTTCGGCCACGTGATCCTGGAGGCGCTCAGCTTCGGTTGCCCCGTCCTCGTGAGCGACCAGACGCCCTGGCGAGGCCTGGAGGCGAAGGGGGTGGGTTGGGACTGCCCCCTCGCCGAGCCGCAACGCTTCCGTGCCGCGCTGGACGAGGTGGTCGCCATGGGAGACGACGAGTTCCAGCGGCGCGCGCTCAAGGCGCAGGCGTTCGGCCGGGCGTTCGCATCCGACCCCCAGGCGATCGACGCCACCCGGGCCCTCTTTTGCCGCGTCTGCGGTCGGAGCTGAATCGATCGGCGCCCCGCCTCCGGCGAACAGCAAACCCCTGCGGCCTCTGAGCTGGGTCGCGCGTCCGCGACGCGGCTCGCGGCGGGCGCGGCATCGCGGCGCGACCACGGATCGTCATTCTGATCGATCACTACCTCCCAGGCACCCGGACAGGCGGCCCGGTCCGGACGGTCGCGGCCACGGTCGAGCGGCTGGGCGACGAGTTCGAGTTCGTCGTGCTGACCGGGGACCGTGACCGGGGCGACGCCGCGCCGTACCCCGGCGTGGCGCCCGGGGTCGCCGCGCGCGCCGGCAAGGCCGACGTTCGCTACCTCGCTCCGCGTTGCCTGCGGCCGCTCGCCCTCGCCGGCCTGATCGAGGAGCTGCGGCCGGGGGTCGTGTGTCTCAACGGCTTCTTCGCGCGGACGAGCCGAAGCGCGCTGCTGGCGCGCAGGGCGGGGCGCCTCGGTGGCGTGCCGGTGGTGGTGGCGCCGCGCGGCGACTTCTCTCCCGGCGCGCTCGCATTGAAGCGCTCGAAGAAGAGCGGGTATCTGCGGTTGGCGAGGGCCTCGGGGTTGTGCCGCGGGGTGATCTGGCAGGCGAGCAGCGAGGACGAGGCGCGGGACGTCCGGGCGGCGATCGGCCCGGCTGCGGACGCGGCGGCTCCCGGATCGTCGTCGCCCGCGACCTGGCGTCGCCGGGGGACGGCGAGCTTCACGGCGCGAGCGAGGCCGCCAACGGCACGCAGCCGCCGGCCCGGCCCGCCAAGCGGCCGGGCGCGGCGCGGATCGTCTTCCTCTCGCGCATCGCGCGCAAGAAGAACCTCGACGGGGCGATCCGGTTGCTCGCTGGAGTCCGGGGCGAGGTCGAGCTCGACATCTTCGGCCCGATCGAGGACGCGGCGTACTGGCGGGAGTGCGAGCGGTTGCTCGCCCAGCTGCCCGCGACCGTTCGCGCGCGGTACCGGGGGGCCGTGCCGCCCGAGCGCGTTCACGAGGTGTTGGCCGGCTACCACCTCCTCTTCCTGCCGACCCGCGGGCGAGAACTTCGGCCACGTCGTCCTCGAGGCGCTGCTGGCGGGGTGCCCGGTGCTGGTGAGCGACCAGACGCCGTGGCGGGGTCTCGCGGCCCGCGGCGTGGGCTGGGACCTCCCGCTCGCGGCGCCGGAGCGCTTCCGCGCTGCGGTTGACGAGCTGGTCGAAATGGACGCGGCGACGTTCGCCGACCGGTCGGCACGCGCCCGGGCGTTCGGCGCGTCGTGCGCGTCCGACCCGGCGGTCGTGGAGGCCAACCGTGGCATCCTGGAGCTCGCCCTCGCGTCCGGGGGCGCGAAGGAGGAGCGGCCGTGAGAGCGCTCGTGACCGGCGGCGCAGGGTTCATCGGGTCGAACGTCGTGCGGCTCCTGGTGGAGGGCGGCCACGCCGTCACGGTCCTCGACGACCTCTCGTCGGGTCTGCGCAAGAACCTCGACCCGTTCCCTCAGGCGCGTCTCGTCGTCGGGGACGTCTGCGACGCGGCGGCGGTCGCCGACGCGATCGCGGGCGCCGAGGCCGTCTTCCACCTCGCCGCGTCGGTGGGGAACAAGCTCTCGATCGAGCGCCCGATTCGCGATGCCGAGGTCAACGTCATCGGCACGCTGCGGGTGCTTGAAGCGGCGCGCCGCGCGGGCGTGCGCAAGGTGGTCTACTCGTCCTCGGCCGGAATCTTCGGCGAGCTCGTGACGCTGCCGATCCGCGAGGACCACCCGGTGGAGCCCGACTCGCCGTACGGCGCCAGCAAGTTGGCCGGTGAGAAACTGTGCCTGGCCTACGGCAGGCTGTACGGGTTCGAGGCGGTCGCGCTCCGCTACTTCAACGTCTACGGGGTGAACCAGCGCTACGACGCCTACGGCAACGTCATCCCGATCTTCGCGCGGCAGATGCTGCGCGGCGAGCCGGTGACGGTCTTCGGCGACGGCGAGCAGACGCGCGACTTCGTCAACGTCGGGGACGTCGCGAAGGCGAACCTCGCGGCCGCTCTGGCACGCGGCGTCTCGGGCGCCTTCAACGTCGGCAGCGCGACGCGGGTCACGATCAACCGGCTGGTGGCACTGATGGCCGTGGCGGCGGGCGTGGAGCCGGCCGTCACACACGGCCCGCCCCGGCCGGGGGACGTCCGCGACAGCCTGGCCGACGTCTCCGCCGCCGGCGCGGCGTTCGGGTTCCGTCCGGCGGTCGGGCTCGAGGACGGCCTGGCCGAGTACATGGCGTGGAGCCGGAAGGAGATAATGTAGGCATGCGCGTTCTCATCCTCGGCGCGGCCGGGATGCTCGGCCACAAGCTCTACCAGGCGTTCCGCGGGCGCCACGAGGTCTGGGGCTCGGTCCGGCTCGATGCGTCGGCGTACGCGACCCTCGGGCTGTTCGACCCGGACCGGCTGATCGCCGGCGTTGACGCGGCAGACCCGGCCACGGTGGCGCGCGCGATCGAACGGGTCGAGCCGCAGGTCGTCGTCAACTGCGTCGGGATCGTCAAGCAGCTCGCCGCGGCGCGCGACCCGATCGCCAGCATCACGATCAACTCGCTGTTCCCGCACCGGCTGGCGCGCCTGTGCCGGGACGCCGGCTGCCGGCTCATCCACATGAGCACCGACTGCGTCTTCTCCGGCCGCAAGGGGGCCTACACGGAGGACGACCTGCCGGACCCCGAGGACCTCTACGGGCGTTCGAAGCTGCTCGGGGAGGTGGCGGAGGAGGGCGCGCTGACCATCCGGAGCTCGATCATCGGCCGCGAGCTGGCGAGCTCGAACGGCCTCGTCGAGTGGTTCCTCGCCCAGGCCGGGAAATCGGTGCGCGGGTACCGGCGCGCCGTCTACTCCGGTTTCACGACCCTCGCGATGGCGCGGATCATCTCGGAGATCATCGCCGACCAGCCCGCGCTTTCGGGCGTGTGGCACGTCTCGTCGGACCCGTTGAGCAAGTACGACCTCCTCCTTCTGGTGCGCCAGGCGTACGGCGTCGAGGTCGAGGTCGTGCCCGACGACGAGGTCGCGTTGGATCGCAGCCTCGACAGCTCGCGCTTCCGCGCCGCGGCAGGGTTCGTGCCGCCGTCGTGGCCGGAAATGATCAGGGAAATGGCGGCGGATCCGACGCCGTACGATGTGTGGAGGAGGTCTCATGTCGCTTGAAGGCAAACGTGTCCTGGTCACCGGCGGTACCGGCTCGCTCGGGCAACAGGTGGTGCGCCGGCTGCTCGGCGGCGAGATGGGCACGCCGTCGCGGGTCACCGTGTTCTCGCGCGACGAGGCAAAGCAGCACTACATGCGCCTCTCCTACCTGCACCGCGAGGCCGCGACCGACGAGGTCATCTACCGGAACTTCAAAGAGATCCTGAGCTTCCGGATCGGGGACATGCGCGACTTCGAGAGCGTCGCGCACGCGGTGCGCGAGGCCGACGTCGTCATCCACGCGGCGGCTCTGAAGCAGGTCCCCACCTGCGAGTACTTCCCGTTCGAGGCCGTGAAGACCAACGTCGGGGGCGCGCACAACCTGGTGCGGGCGGTGAAGGAGAGCCCCACGCCCCCGGAGGTCGTGGTCGGCATCTCGACGGACAAGGCGTGCAAGCCGATCAACGTCATGGGCATGACCAAGGCCGTCATGGAGCGGATCTTGGTGGAGGCCAACCTCGGCTTCTCCCAGACGCGCTTCGCCTGCGTGCGCTACGGCAACGTCATCGCGTCGCGCGGTTCGGTGGTGCCGCTGTTCCTGGACCAGATCGCCCACGGCGGCCCGGTCACGGTGACGATGAAGGAAATGACGCGGTTCCTGCTCAGCCTGGACCGGGCGGTGGACACGGTGTTCGCCGCCACCGGTGGCGCGCGGCCCGGGGAGACCTACGTTCCCAAGGTGCCGTCCGCCCGCGTGGTGGACGTGGCGGAGGCGCTCATCGCCGGGCGCGAGATCCCGATCGCCTTCACGGGGATCCGGCCCGGGGAGAAGATCCACGAGGTCATGGTCTCCGAGGAGGAGTGCTACCGCACCGTCGAGCGCGACGGGTACTACGTGATCTGCTCGATGCTGCCGGAGGTTGTGGGCGCGCCGGTCCGGGAGCCGGCGCTTGACGGCGAGTACTCGTCGTCGGTCGTCACGCTCGACCGCGACGGGTTGAAGGAGCTGCTCGCGCCCTGCGTCGCGGGCCGGAACGGAGAGGTCGTGCACGCATGAAAATCGCTACCGTGTTCGGCACACGTCCCGAGATCATCCGCCTGAGCCGGACGATCCGCGCGCTCGACGCCGCCTGCGAGCACGTGCTGGTCAACACGGGCCAGAACTACGACCCGGACCTGTCCGAGGTGTTCTTCGAGCAGCTCGCGGTGCGCCGGCCGGACGTCGAACTCGGCGTGCGTTCGAGCGCGTTCCCGGAGCAGCTCGGCCAGATCCTCGCCGGGGCCGCGGCGGTCTTCGAGCGGGAGAAGCCCGACCGGGTGCTGATCCTCGGCGACACGAACAGCGGACTTGCGGCGATCGTCGCCGCCCGCATGGGCATCCCGGTCTACCACATGGAGGCCGGCAACCGCTGCTTCGACGACCGCGTGCCGGAGGAGGTCAACCGCCGGATCATCGACCACTGCAGCGCGGTGCTCATGCCGTACACCCACCGGAGCAAGGAGAACCTCCTGCGCGAGGGCGTCGAACGGCGGCGCATCTTCGTGACCGGAAACCCGATCTTCGAGGTGCTGCAGGCGCACGCCGCGCAGATCGACGGCAGCGGCGCGCTGAGCGACCTCGGCCTGAAAGAGGGCGGGTACTTCCTCGCCACGATCCACCGGGCGGAGAACGTGGACGACCCGGCGCGGCTCGCCGGCCTGCTGGGTGGTCTGGAGGCCGTGGCCGAGCACTTCCGCCAGCCGGTGGTCGTGAGCCTCCACCCCCGGACCGCGGACAGGCTGGCGAGGGGCGGACTGGCGGCACCCTCCGGCCTGGTGCGCCTGACGCGGCCGTTCGGCTTCTTCGCCTTCGTCAAGCTCGAGAAGCACGCGCGCTGCGTGCTCACCGACAGCGGCACCGTGCAGGAGGAGTGCTGCATCTTCGGCGTCCCGAACGTGACCTTGCGCGACGTGACCGAGCGGGCCGAGACCATCGAGGTGGGAAGCAACATCCTCACCGGCGCCGACCCCGGCGCGATCCTGCGTGCGGTCAAGCTGGTCGTCGAGCGGCGCGGCGCCTGGACGCCCCCGCCGGAGTACCTCGAGCCCGCGGTGTCGGCCACGGTGGCCAACATCCTGCTCGGCTTCACGCTCGGGCGGTGAGCGCCGCCGTCCAGCCGCGATGATTACCAGACGATGCGCGTCCTGATCCTCTCGCAGTACTACAAACCCGAGCCGATCCCGAAGCCGGTCGAGTTGGCGAGCGAACTGGCCGCGCACGGGCACGATGTCTACGTTTTGACGGGCCTGCCCAACTACCCGAGCGGCACGTTGTACCCAGGCTTCCGTCTTGGCCTCGTCCAGCGGCAGGATCTGGACGGCATCCCGGTTGTTCGGACGTTCGAGTTCCCGTACCACGGCCACCGTGTTCTCGGCCGGCTCCTCAACTACGGCTCATTCATGTTGTCGGCTCCGCTGGGCAGTCTGTTCCTGCCGCGGTGCGACGTGGCCTATGTGTGGCATCCGCCCCTGTCGGTAGGCGTCGCGGCCTGGATGGTCAGGCTGTCTGCGCGGGGTGCCGTTCGTCTACGACGTTCAGGACATCTGGCCGGAGAGCGCGGTGGCCTCCGGTCTGCTGCGGAACGGCTGGCTGGTCTCCGGCATGTCGCGGCTCGAGCGCTTCGTGTACCGCCAGGCGAGCCACGTCCTCGTGCTGACCGATGACGCGCGCTCGAACCTGATCTGCCAAGGGGGTTCCACCGGACAAAGTCTCGATGGTGCCACAGTGGGCCGAAGAGGACCTTTTCATAGGTGGCGACCCACAGGCGGCCACGGGAATCCGCGAAGAGTTCGGGTGGGGGGAGCGGTTCGTCGTTCTCTTCGCGGGCAACCTCGGTCTTGTGCAGGGGCTCGAGACCGTCGTGAGGGCCGCCGCCGAGTTGCGCTCAGATCCCCTCGTCCGCATCGTACTGGTTGGCGATGGTTCCGACAAGGCGAGGCTCGAGCAGATCGCGGCCAAGATGCAGGTTGGCCCGAACCTGCAGTTCGTGGACAGGCAACCGTTCGAGCGCATGCCGGCGTTCATGGCGGCCGCGGACGCCCTCCTCGTGCACCTCAAGAACTCGGCCCTGAACGAGTTCGTCATTCCGTCAAAGACGTTCGCCTACATGGCGGCCGCGCGGCCGATTCTGATGGCGATGAGTGGAGCCGGAGCGAAGTTGGTCGAACAAGCCGGCGCGGGAGTGATCGTGGCTCCCGAGCAACCCCAACAGCTCGCGGCGGCGATCCGATCTCTTGCCTCCCAGCCGATCGCGGCGCGCGAGGCGATGGGTCAAAGGGGCAGAGCGTACCTTTTGGAGCACCACTCCAAGTCGAAGGTCATGAAGAGCTACTTCGAGGTGCTTGAGAGAGCGGCGCGAGCGGGGAGCGGGGCGTGACCGGCAGCGACGCCGAAATCCATTCGCCCGGCGACGAGGCCGGGCACGGCCGGCCGGGTGCGGACGCCGTGGAACCGCGGCCGAGAGCGCTGGTGACCGGAGCCACCGGGGCGCTGGGCCCGTCAGTGGTCGCCGAGCTTGCGGACGGCCGGGTTCCAGGTTCGCACGCTTTCGCTCGACGAGCCGGGACCCGGCGTGCTGCCCGGCGACGTGGAACGCGTGGTGGGCGACATCAACGACGCGGCGGCCGTCGCCGCGGCCGTGGAGAGCTGCGAGGTCGTCGTGCACATGGCGGCGCTGTTGCACGTCTTCGATTCGGCGCCGGAGATGCATCGGCATTACGAGCGGGTCAACGTGGCCGGCACCGCCGTCGTGGTGGCTGAGGCGGCGAAGGCGCACGTCGGGCGAGTGGTGTTGTTCAGCACGATCGCGGTGTACGGTCACTCCGGTGCCGACCCGATGACAGAGGACAGCCCTGCCCGGCCCGAGACGCATGTACGCCGAGAGCAAGCTGGCTTCGGAGCAAGTGGTGCTCGCGGCGAGGCGGGCGGATGGTCGACCCCTGGGCACCGTCCTGCGCCTGGCGGCCGCGTACGGGCCCCGAGTCAAGGGCAACTATCTGCCGGCTCCTGCGGTCGCTGGCGCGACCGGCGGTTCGTGTCTCTTGGGCGAGGAGGCAACCGGAGGACGCTGGTGTACGACGCGGACGTCGCTCGCGCCGCGGTGGTGGCGGCGCGCGAGTCCTCGGCGGCCGGGTGCGTCTTCAACGTGACCGACGGCCGCCTCCACACCGTCCGCGAGGTCATCGAGGCGATGTGCGCGGCGCTTGGGCGCCGAGCCTCCGCGTTTCTCGGTGCCGGTCGGTCCGGCGCGCCTTGCCGTGGGGCTGGTGGAGAAGGTCGCGGGAGCGGTGGGCGTCAAGACGCCGGTGACGCGCTCCGCGATCGACAAGTTCACGGAAGACGTCGCCGTTGACGGGAGCCGGTTCCAGCGCGAGCTCGGGTTCCGTCCCGCGTACGACCTGGAGCGCGGCTGGCGCGAGACCGTGGCGGCGATGCGCCGAGCGGGCGAGCTGTGAGAGCAGGTTGTTCGCGCCTGCGAGCGCCACGGCGGTTTCGCGCCAATGAAACCTCCTGCCGTGGTGCCGTCGTGCGTTGGGGAACTCCTGTCACTGCGAGGAGCGGAGCGACGAAGCAGTCTCGAGGTCACGTGAGGGCGGTGGGGAACCGGGTGGGGACGAGATCGCTTCGTCGTCCTGCCTGCGGTAGGACTCCTCGCGATGACGGCGGATCGTCCATGAAGAACAGTCGGTTGATCTCAGCGGGTGTCGAGGGCTCGTTCGCATGACGTCCCGGGTTGACTGCTCGGTCGTCGTGCTGAGCCTCAACGAGGAGGCAAACATCGGCCAGCTCCTCGAGTCCCTCGAGGGTTGGGCCGCGGGGATCTTCGTCGTGGACTCCGGCAGCACGGATAGGACGCTCGAAATCGCCCGGCGCTTCACGGAGAGGATCGTCGTCCACGAGTTCACCAACCAGGCGGAGCAGTTCAACTGGGCGCTCGACAACCTGCCGATCACGACCGGGTGGGTGCTGCGCCTCGACGCCGACGAGTGGCTGCCAGCCGAGCTGAAGGACGAGATCGCGGGCGTGCTGCCGGGGTTGCCGCTCGATGTGACCGGCCTGCTGGTGAAGCCGCGCGTCTACTTCCTCGGGCGCTGGATCCGTCACGGCGGGATGTATCCGATCTGGATGCTGCGGCTGGTCCGCCGGGGCAAGGGGCGCAGCGAGCAGGTCGAGATGGACGAGCACCTGGTTGTCCTCGAGGGCCGGACGCAAAGGCTGCGCCACGATTTCGTCCACGACGATCGCAAGGGCCTCGCCGCATGGACGGCGAAGCACGAAGGCTACGCGGGACGCGAGGCGCGTTTGCTGCGGGAGTTGGCCGCGATGCCGGCGGTGGACGCCCGCCGTGGCACCCTCGCGGAGGGACAGCGGGCGCGGAAGCGCTGGCTCAAGAGCAACGTGTACGCGCGGTCGCCGCTGTTCCTGCGAGCCTTCCTCTATTTCGGCTACCGGTATTTCCTTCGGCTAGGGTTCCTCGACGGGAGGGAGGGGTTGGCCTACCACGTCCTGCAGGGCTTCTGGTACCGGTTCTACGTCGATGCCAAGCTCTGGGAGGCCCGGCGAGCCGGCCGGCCGCAAGCTGAAACCGGAAGACCCTCGTGAGAAGCGGCGGCGTGACGTGGTGGCTCCTGTCCGGCGCGTTCCTGCTGGCGGCGGTTGCGTCGTACGGCCTCGTGGAGGCGGTCCGGCGCTGGGTCGTTCGGCGGAGCGTCCTCGACATTCCCAACGACCGCAGTTCGCACACCAACCCGACGCCGCGCGGCGGTGGGCTCGCACTCGTGGCTGTGGTCCTGGCCGGCGTCGCCGCGGCAGCCGGGAGCGGTGCCTACGCGTCTTCCCGGGACTGACGTTGTGCGCGGCCGGAGCCCTTCTCGTGGCACTCGTGAGTTGGGCCGACGACGTGACCCGGCTGCCCGTCGCGGCCCGGCTCCTCGTGCACGTGTCGGCGGCCGCCCTGGCCCTGACCGGCGCTGGCGCGTGGCTCACCTCGGCTCCGCCCTGCCGCCCACCGCAGCGGGGAGCGCCGCGGGTTGGGCTCTGGCGCTGGTGTGGGTCGTGGGGCTCACGAACGCCTACAACTTCATGGACGGGATCGACGGGATCGCCGGGAGCCAGGCGGTCGTGGCGGGGCTGGGGTGGGTCGCCCTCACCTGGGGCTCGGGCCGCGTCGAGACGTGGCTGGGGCTGCTGCTGGCCGCCGCGAGTCTCGGGTTCCTCGTTCACAACTGGCCGCCGGCGAAGATCTTCATGGGGGACGTGGGCAGCGCGTTCCTGGGCTTCGGCTTCGCGGCGCTGGCGATCATCGGGGCGCGGCACGATCCGCGGCTCGCGCTCGCCGGGGTCCTGCTCGTGTGGCCGTTCGTCTTCGACACGAGCTTCACGTTTCTCCGCCGGCTGCGGAAGGGCGAGAACGTCTTCCGGGCACACCGGTCGCACCTCTACCAGCGCTTGGTCCTGGCCGGGTACTCGCACCGGTTCGTGACGTGCCTGTACGGTGCGCTCGCGGTCGTTGGCGTGGCTCTGGCCCTGGTTTGGGCGCGCCACGTCGCCGCCGCGAGTTGGCTGGTGCCGTCCGCGTTGGCTTCGGCGATGGTCGGGCTCTGGCGCTTCGTCGCGTGGGCCGAGCGCCATCACCGGCCGCCCGTCCCGTCCTCGTGACCCCGGTCGCGCGCATGTGTCGTATTCGTGCGTTGCAGCCGCGTCTTGTGGCGGTGTCTTGTAACCGCGTTTTGTAAGCGCGGGCTTTAGCCCGCGGGGTGGGCGGGTGGCGAACGCCGGTGGTGGAAGAGACAACGACTGCGGCTAAAGCCCGCGCCTACAAGAACGCGGGTCGGGTGGGTGGCCGTTGAACGCCGTGCGTCAACGGCCGTCGGCTGTAGCCGCGGGCTTACAGCCCGCGCCTCAAAGGGCGGGTGGGTGGCGACGTTGGAAGCCGAAGGCAGTCTAACGGCCGCGGGCTAAGGCGCACGACGCCTAGCCCGAGCTTAGAACGGGGATGGGTGGGTGGCGACGTTGGAAGCGGAAGCGACAACGACCGCGGGCTAAAGCCCGCGCCTACAAGAACCGGGGATGGTGGGTGGCGACGTTGGAATCGGAAGCGACAACGACCGCGGGCAAAGCCCGCGCCTACAAGAACCGGGGCGCGGTCGGCGAACGCCGTAATTGGAGGCCGTCTTCAACCGGGTTGGGTGGGTGGCGAACGTCGTTACGGATGCCGCCTTTGTAGGCGCGGGCTTTAGCCCGCGAGCCGGAACTAGTGAGTCATGGAGATAGAAGACATTCGCGACCGGCCGCACCGGTTGCCTCCGGCCTGGTATCGGGGCGAGGTGGCGGTCGCCTTTACGTTGTGCGTGCAAGATCGCGAGCGGCTCTTCGATGGCCGGGATCTTGTACGGCTGTTTGTCGGCGCCCTGGCGGCCGCGTGCGAGTCGCAGGGTTGCGTCGTGCCGATCTACTGCTTCATGCCGGACCACGCGCACGTGGTCACGCTGGGGCGGGCCGAATCGGCCGATGCGTGGCGAGCCGTCGTGGGGTTCAAGCAGCGAACGGGATTCTGGCTGGCGGGGAACCGTCCCACGATCAAGTGGCAGCGGAGCTTCTTCGACCATCTGCTGCGGACGCAGGAAGACCTCGCAACCCACGTGCGGTATGTGGCCGAAAACCCGGTGAGGAAGCAGTTGGTGGCGGATTGGCACGAGTACCCGTACACGGGTTCGATCGGGTTCGACCTCGATGCGATTCTCGATTCGGTCGCCACGATGCGGTAAGGGGTTGGTTTGGCCACCAGGGTTTCGCCGTCTTTGTAGGCGCGGGCTTCAGCCCGCGGGTCGGGTGGACGGCGACGTTGGAAACCGAAGAGACAACGACCGCGGGCTAAAGCCCGCGCCTACAAGAACGGGGAAGGGCGGGCGGCGAACGCCGTAATCGGAGGCCGTCTTCAATTGGGGTGGGTGGGCGGCGAACGCCGTACGATGGCCGTCTTTGTAGGCGCGGGCTTTAGCCCGCGGGGCGGGTGGGTGGTGACGTTGGAAGCGGAAGAGACCCAACGACCGCGGGCTAAAGCCCGCGCCTACAATCCGCGCCTACGACTCCCGCCTACGACTCCCGCCTGTAACCCCCGCGTACAACCCGCGCCGATGGCCGGCGCGTACAGCCGGCGCCTGCAGGCTGCGGCTGGAGGATCGCAGCCCTTGACACCGTTGACGGCGGTTGGTGGTATGATGCGCATCAATATGAATGCGACTCAGGTGCGAGATCGCCGAGTGCAGTCTCAACTGTGGCATAATGAAACCCTCGTGAGTCCGATGACAGCCAAGGCCACCCTCGAGCAAGGGTCAGGTCGGCGCGGCCTGCTCGGGTCGTCGCTGTTCCGCACCGCCCTGCTTCTGTCCTACGACGGGGCGGCGGCAACGTTGTGCCTGTGGCTCGCTCTCCTCTTGCGCTTCGAGGGCCACATCCGCGAGGGCTTCGCGGGACACCTGCCGGCGTACATCGCGCTGCTCGTGGTCGCGCGGGCGGCCTCCAACTTGCTGCTCAAGCTGGACCGCTGGTCTTTCCGGCTCTCCGGGCTCCCCGACGGGACGCGGATCGGGATCGCCGGCTTGCTGGGCACGGGCATGTTCATGGCGGGGCTTCCTGCTTCAGCTCCCGCAGCCGCCGCGCTCGGTCGTGGTGATGGAGTTCTTCCTCACCACGTTGGCGATGGCGGTCGCGAGCTTCTCGCCCCGGCTCAGCTGGATGTACCTCGCCGACCGCACGCGGGCGCGGCAGGACGGCGCGTTGCGGACGCTCATCGTCGGGGCCGGCGTCGCCGGCGAGTTGCTGCTGCGCGACCTGCAGCAGTCCGACGAGCACAGCTACTACGTCGTCGGCTTTGTCGACGACGACCGGGCGAAGCAGGGCGTCATCGTGGGCGGCAAGACGGTGCTCGGCACGGTGGCCGAGCTTCCGGAAGTCGCCAAGCGCTACGAGGTGGCGAGGTGCTGATCGCCATCCCGCGCATGTCCGCCCAGCGCATCCGGGAGATCCTCGCGCTGTGCGCCGATCTCAAGCTGAGTTCAAGATCCTGCCGGTCTCGTTCGCGTACCTGAACGACCGGGCGGCGGCGACGATGCTGCAGGACCTGCAGCCGGAGGACCTGCTGCCGCGCGGGCAGGTTGACCTCTCCGACAGCGGCCAACGTGCGACCATCATCGGGGCGCAAGGTGCTGGTGACCGGGGCCGCCGGCTCGATCGGGCGGGAGATCTGCGTCCAGCTCCTGCGGGCCGGGGTGAGCCGGCTGGTGATGGTGGACATCAACGAGAACGAGATGTACCTGACCAGCCGCGAGCTGCAGCGGCTGCACCCGGATGCCGCGCTCATGACCGAGGTCGCGCGACATCCGCGACCCTGGGCGCATGGAGGCGCTGTTCGCGAAGTACCGGCCCCAGGACGTGTTCCACGCCGCGGCGCACAAGCACGTGCCGCTGATGGAGATCGCCCCCGGGGAGGCGATCAAGAACAACGTGCTCGGGACGCGCAACGTCGCGCTCGCGGCCGACCGCGCGGGCGCGGACCGCTTCGTGTTCATCTCGACGGACAAGGCGGTGCGCCCGACCAGCGTGATGGGCGCCTCCAAGCGGGTGGCCGAGATGATCGTGCGCGCAGCTGGCGCGCACGTCGCAGACGCGGTTCTGCGCGGTGCGGTTCGGCAACGTCCTCGGCTCGGCCGGGTCGGTGGTGCCGCTGTTCCGCGCGCAGATCGCGGCCGGGGGGCCGGTGACCGTGACCGACCCCGAGGTCCGCCGCTACTTCATGACCATCCGCGAGGCCGTGGGCCTCGTGCTGCAGGCCGGGTACGGCGACTACGGCGAGCTGTGCGTGCTCGACATGGGCGAGCAGATCAAGATCGTGGACCTCGCGCGCCACATGATCACGATGGCGGGGCAGGTGCCGGACGTGGACATCGCGATCGAGTTCACCGGCCTGCGGCCCGGCGAGAAGCTCTACGAGGAGCTGCTCACCGAGGACGAGGAGCGCACCCAGCAGGTTGACCGCAAGATCTTCGTCGCCAGGTGCCCGGCGCCGCCGGAGGACCTCGACCGCCGCGTGCGTCGAGCTGGCCGACGCGGCCGCGGCCGAGGACGGGGAGCGGGTGCGGGCCGTGCTGCGAACGCTGGTGAGCTCGTACAAGTGCCCGGCGCCCTGCAAGCGGCCCGAAGCCGCGGTGGCCGCCGATGCCCGAATCGAAGGTCTCGCTGATGTGACGTCGCGCGGGACCGCTGCGCCGGCCCCACGATGCCGGCTCACGGATGGGCGCACTTCGGTGCGCCTTGATGCGTTTCGGGGCGGAGCGATCCGCTCCCGCGGCGGTCCCGGTTGGACGACGGGTGGCGAACGGCGCAAGGGAGGTAGTCTTCAATTGGGGCGGGCAGGTGGCGACCGTCGTACCGGGTGCCGTCGTTGTAGGCGCGGGCTTCAGCCCGCGGGTCGGGTGGGTGGCAAACGCCGTCCCGGAGGTCGTCT
>CAVVEO010000001.1:0-42753 GCA_963747245.1 uncultured Acidobacteriota bacterium | reverse complement strand
GGCACACCCACGCGAACGCGAGCGCGAGTCCCATCAGTCCCCATGCGAGCGAGAACGCCGCGGCGTACTGCAAGCCGAACAGTTTGCCCAGCAGGCCGGTCGGGAGGTAGTACGCGACGTAGTAGCACAGCATCGGGTCGTGAAGCCCTGCGCCGTGATAGACGACGGGCCAGCTCATGGTGATGAGGTCGTGGAAGACCAGGTTGTGCTTGAAATAGTCTGTGGTCTGGACGTTGAGTTCGCCGATGCCGGCGGTGTGCGCCCAGAAGAGCGCGAACGCCAAGGAAACGCCGAGACCCGCCACGACAGCGGTGGCGTATCCGTCACCGCGCGGCGGCCGACATCGAGCATGCACAGCGCCGCCACGATCGTGATGGGGATGGCCCACACCGGTTTGAGCCATCCCAGCACAAAGATGACGTTCGGCACGAGCAGATAGGCCATCGTGACGGAAAAGAGGGTGTCTCGTCGCATGTTGTCGCTCATTGCGTCAGTTCCAGACTTGTGGATCTGCGGTCATTCTACCCCCCGCCCGCCCAGCGGTCGCGTCCGGCGCTAGGCGAGGGCGGCCGCAAGGACCGCCCCAACGAAGGAAGGGATCTCGCGTGGCATGTAGGGGCGGGCTTGCCCCGCCCGACGCTCGCCATCGCCTCGTGTTCCGCCCATGCGCGGGCGGCCGCCAGGGCCGCCCGTACAAAGGAGAGGGGCTTGCCTAGTCTTTTAGGGACGGGGCTTGCCCCCGCCCGAGGCCGCCGTCGCATCGTGTTCCGCCCAGGCGCGGGCGGCCGCCATGGCCGCCGCAACGAAGGAAGGGACCTTGCTTAGGTATGTAGGGGCGGGGCTTGCCCCCGCCCGAGGCCGCCGTCGCATCGTGTTCCGCCCAGGCGCGCGGCGGCCGCGAGGGCCGCCCATACGAAGGAAGGGACCTTGCCTAGCCATGTAGGGACGGGGCTTGCCCCCGCCCGAGATCCGGCATCACGTCGCGCGTCAGGGCCGCCCCGGCTCCTGGTCCTGATCACGCGCGCCGTGCACGGGGGGGCGCAGTCGCACGTCCTCGACCTGATGGCCGGGTTGGCCGATCGCTTCGAGTTCGCCCTCGGCGTGGGGGAGGAGGGCAACCTCACGGAGGCCGCCGCGCGCCTCGGCGTGCAGGTCCACGTCGTGCGCGGCCTGGGCAACACGATCTCGCCCTGGCGTGACGCCCGCGCCGTTCCGAGACCGTCGCGCTGATCCGCAGCCTGCGCCCCGACCTGGTCGTGACCCACTCGTCGAAGGCGGGCCTGGTGGGACGCGCGGCCGCGCAGCAGATGCCATGTGCCCAGCGTGTTCACCGCCCACGGGTGGTCGTTCGCCGAGGGCGTGCCCCGCGCCCGCAGGCTCGTCGCGGCGCCGCTCGAACGGCTCGCCGCGCGCTGGTGCCGCCGCGTCATCGTCGTCTGCGACGCGGACCGCCGGCTGGCGCTGCGGCGCCGGATCGCCCCGGCGGAGAAGCTGGTGACGGTGCGGTACGGCGTCCGCGACGTGGAGGAGCGGGCGGCGCCCGGCGCCGCCGCTGTGTCTGTTGTCGCGATGGTGGCGCGCTTCGAGCCGCAGAAGGACCACGCGTGTCTCTTGCGCGCGCTCGCCGGGGTGGCGAGCCCTGGCGCGCGTGTTGGTAGGCGACGGTCCCACGCGCCCGGTCGCCGAGGCGCTGGCGCGAGAGCTGGGAATCGGCGACCGCGTTTCGTTCCTCGGCTCGCGCGACGACGTTCCGGCGGTGCTCGCCAACGCCCACGTGTTCGCCCTTGCGTCACTCTGGGAGGGCCTCCCCGATCACGATCCTGGAGGCGATGCGGGCCGGTTTGCCGGTGGTGGCGTCGGATGTCGGCGGGGTGGCGAGGCCGTGGTGGACGGCGAGACCGGCTTCCTCGTCCCGCGCGGCGACGTCGGGGCGTTGACGACACGCCTCGGCCGGTTGTGCGGGGATCCGGGACTTCGCGCCCGCCTGGGGGAGGGCGGCCGGGCGAGCTACGTGGCGGGTTTCGGCTTGGAGGGAATGTCGCGCGACACGCTGGCGCTGTACCTCGAGGCAATAGGTGCCGGGAACGGCCGTGGCCTGATTCGTGGTCCTCAGTGCGTGGTTGTCGCCGTGTGCCGTCTCGGCTAAGCTGCACAATGCTTTTCAGGCGAACGCACCCTCGGCGCTGGGCACAGGAATCGAGGGTGGAAACGGCCGGGGCTGCTTGGCCGCGGCAGTGGGTCGCGGGCGCATCTCATCACGGTTGGGCGATGAGATCTCCTGTGAGGCCGGCATCGGGATAGGTCGGCGAAATGTTGGAAGAGCTTTGGAACGTGACCTGTGAGAGAGCTGCAACATGCGGGCGTGGAATGGTTTCGCTGAGGAACCACCGGCGGAGCTTCGGGCTGTCGCAGTTTCGGGACTTGACGCGCGCCGGCGCACGCCGGAAGACGAGGTGACGACATGGACGAGCCACGAGGTGACGCCGCACGAGGAACGCATCGCGGACCGGGAGCTGACGCTGGTTGACATCGTGGCGTTCTTCCGTCGCAACGCAATCGTGATCTTCGGTCTGGCGCTCGGCGCCGCGATCATCGTGGCCGCCGTCGTTCTCCTCTTCATTCCACACACCTACGAGGCGTCGGCGACGCTGGCCATCGTCCCGCCGCGGTTCTCCTCGGAGCTCAAGCCGGGGACGCTCACCGTCCAGGGCTACCAGACGCTGCTCGAGTCCGACGCCGTGATCGCCGAGACGAAGCGGCGCCTGGTCGAGAAGGGGCTCCTGCGGCGCAGGGACCGTTTCGGGCTCGGCAACGGGCTGGAGACGCGCATCTTCGTCTCGCGCCGGGCGGAGGAGATCAACCTGGCGCCGATGCTCCAGGTCGTGGCGGTCGGCGATTCGCCCGAGCAGGCCGCGGCCATCGCGAACACCTGGGCGCAGGTGTTCATGGAGCGCGTCGCCGACCTGATGGCCGGCACCACCTCGAGCACGGTCAAGTTCATCGACAGTCAGTACCCGCTGGCCCGGGACACGCTGACCCGCCTCGAAGACGGCAGGGTCACGGCCGCCAACTCCTACGAGAAGCGCACCGACGACGCCACCTCGGCCTGGGATGCCAAGCTCGTGGCGTACAGGGCTCGCTCCGCGGACCTCGTCGCCGCCTACCAGTCCGAGACCCGCAAACTGGTGGAGGAGTACCAGAGCCAGCGCAACCTGGCGACCCGCAAGCTGCAGCTCGAGTCGCTGCAGAACGCCTACGGCGCCCTCCAGGACGAGCAGGCGCGGACGAACTCGATGCTGCAGCAGAAGCAGCTCCAGGTCGAGGCCCTCCGCCGCCAGATGGCGCAGACGCCCCAGTTCCTGACGCTGCGAAAGGCGATCACGAACGACGCCCTGTGGCAGGCGGTGGCGAAAGCCAAGGACGAAACCCCCGACTGGAAGGCCCTCCAGGACCGGAGCCTGCAGACGCAGGAGGTGAACCCCGTCTTCACCATGATCGCCACCAACATCTCGCAGGCCGAGACCGACTACAACGCCCTCGTGCCGCGGGCGAGCCAGCTCGAAGAGCGGCTCGGAGAGATCAGCAAGACCCTCAAGGACGCCGACAGCGGCATCCGCACGGACAACGCGGGCCTCGAGAAGCTGGAGAAGGAGCGCGACGCGGGCCTTGCCAAGCTGCAGGACGAGCGGGCCAACGGCCTCGCGGAGCTCACCCGGGACCGCCAGCAGGAGCTGGACGCGATCAAGCGCGAGGGCGACGCCGCCCTGGGCAGCATGGACCGCGACATCGGCCAGCAGCGCGACCTCTTCGCGGACCTCGCGAAGAGGGCCAACCAGGCGCTGCTGGCCAAGGCCGAGACCAACGTCGAGGACGTCCGCCTCGGAGCCCCCGCGGTGCCGCCCGACGAGCCTCGCCGCCGGGGCGGGGTGAAGATGACGCTGATCGCGCTGATCGCGGGCGGTGTCCTGGGGATCGGCGTTTCCATGATCCGGGAAGCAAGTCGAAGGATCGGGTGAGGCGGACGGCGCTGCCGGCAGCAAGAGGGCGGACCCCGGGGCCCCTGGCCCGGTTCCCCGCGGCTTCCCAAACGAGCCTTCCATCGCTCGAGCGGTGTCGCTCTTGCCGCGGAACCCTGAAATGAAGATCGCTTCCAGCATGCGCGCGGGGTTCTGGCTGTCCTGGCGACTGGCCCGGCGCGCGCCGCCTGGGCGCGAACGCGGCGTGGCTCATGGGCGACAGGCTCATGCGCCTCGCGGTGGGTGTGGTCGTTGGCGTGTGGATGGCCCGGTCGCTCGGGCCCTCCCTCTTCGGTACGTACTCCTTCGCCGTGGCAGCGTTGATCCTGGCGATGCCGCTGGCCACGCTCGGCCTCGAGGCGCTCGTCGTTCGCGAGCTTGTCGCCGGAGCGCCGCGCGACGAGACGCTCGGGACGGTGTTTGTGCTTCGCCTCGCTGCTGGCCTCCTGGCCGGTTTCCTTGCCGTCGGGACCGTTTTTCTGGCCCGCGGAGCCGACCGCGTCGTCGTGGCCCTGGTCTCGCTGGTGTCATGCCAGTTGGCGTTTCAGGCGTTCGACGTCGTCGACCTGTGGTGCCAATCACAACTCCTGTCGCGGCTTACTGTGCTGGCGAAGGGGGCCGCGTTCCTGTGCGCCTCGGGGCTGCGCGTCTTGCTGCTGGTCCGTGGTGCGGGCGTCGTTGCGTTCGGATGGGCGGTAGCGTTCGAGATGGGACTGGGCGCGCTACTGCTGACAGTCGTGTTCCTCCGGCGGGGGGGGCGATTCCAGTTTCGCGCGTCACGCGTTCGGGCGGGGGAGCTACTGCGTCAGTCGTGGCCCTTCCTCCTGAGCGGAGTTGCGATCATCGTCTACATGAGAATTGACCAGTTCATGCTCGGGCTTATTCTTGGCGATAGCGCGGTTGGCATTTACAGCGCCGCGTTACGTATTTCGGAGCTCTGGTGCTTTGTTTCGAGTGCGGTTGTGATATCGGCTTCCCCCGCAATCCTCCAGGCAAAGTCCACCGACGAGGCTCTTTACCGAAGGCGCCTACAGCACCTCTTTCACCGCTCTCGCCGCAGCGGCTTACGCAATTGCACTGCCTGTTTCCTTGCTCGCGGGGCCAATCGTGTCAGCAATATTCGGCGCCGCATACGCAGCGTCGGCGCCCGTGCTCGCGGTGCACGTCTGGCAGGCCGTGTTCGTGTTTCTCGGTGTTGCCAGGGAGACCTGGGTCGTCGCCGAGGGTGTTGCCAAGGCCACGCTCGCCGCGGCGGTGGCTGGCGCATTCCTGAACGTGGCTTTGAATCTCGTCCTGATCCCACGCTACGGGCCGGTGGGAGCGGCGGTAGCTACCGTGGTGTCGTACGGCGTCGTGGTGTACTTCATCCCCCTCTTGACGCCCCTACCGTCCATTCAGGCGTGTTGCGCCAATGCTGACGAGGGCGCTAACGCTCGGCCTGGTTCGATAGATGATTCGGATACGGGCAGAGACAAAGCAAACGCCGCGAGGAGACTGCACGGCAACGGGTCTTGGGAGCAAGTGCAGGCCCATTGGTTGAGTCTCAACTCGGGTGGGCGCAGTGCTGGCCCGTCGCTGGTTTGTGCCCCTTGTTGTCCTGATTCCGTGGGGGGTGATGCTCGCGATCTATTACTTCGGGCCGATCGCCTACCGTCCATTTGCGAGCGTCACGTGGGTGTTTCTGAGCTGCGCGCTGGCCCTGTTCCTGGTGGGGTTTGATCTCGGTTGGCGGTGGCGGCGCCGACGGCGGCTTGCGGCGGCGGCCCTGCCGGAGCGTTGGTATCAGCGCCTCGTCGTGACGAGCGTTGTCGCGGGTGCCGTGCTGGTGGGCGACTACTTCACGGCCGGCTTCACCCCGGGCCTTGCGGCGTCAGACCCGTTGATGGCGCGGGCGGCGCAGTCGCTGCACCTCACGACCTGGGCGACCACGGTATCGTACCCGTTTGCGGTATTCGCCTTTTCGGCGATGGTGTTCGCGGTGTACCGTTGGCGGCGGCGGGAGCGAGGCGTGTGGACCTGGGCCGGGCTGCTGTCGCCGGCGTTCCTGATGGCGGCGAACATGCTGCAGGCCGGGCGCCAGACGTTCGTGATAGTGTTCCTGCTGTCGGTTTCGATGCTGGCGCTGTTGTGGGTGCGGCGGGAGTGGCAGCCGCGCGGGCGCCGCGTCGTCAAGGCGCTGCCTCTGCTCGCAGTTGCGCTCGTTCTTGTCGCAGGATACTTCTCGTTCGTGGCGGTGCGGCGGAATCCCCAAGGGATGACCGAGATCAACATGCTGCACCGGTTCGGTAACGTTCAGCGTCCGGAGGCGGACGCATTCCTCACCGGCATTTTGCCGCCCGGGAGTCTCGTGACCGTCTACGGCGGCCTGTACTACTACAGCCATCAACTCTCGGCGCTCGACTCGATCCTGCGCGCCGGCGTCGGGCCGGGCGGGTGGGGCCGGAGTCTCCTCGACTGGCCGCTGCTCGAGCTGACCCGCGTTGGAGTCGATCTTCGCTATGACGATGCTGCGGTCGTTGCGGCGATGACCGCGACAGGCGAGAACCTCTGCCGGGTGGCGAACGGGTTTTTCCGAACCTGTCGCGGACTTCGGCTACGTCGGCGCTCTCTTGTTCGCCTCGGTTATGGCGTTCCTCCTCGGTCGGCTCGTCCGGGCCGCCACGGAGTCGGGGGCCGACGCCGAGATGGCGAGCGCGGTCTGGTGGCTGGCGGCGTTCCTGTTCGCGGTCCAGTTCTTCCCGAAGGACGGGATCTTCATGCTCAACACGGTTGCGTGTCTGCTGTTGAGGCGCGCGAAGTGAACGAGGGTGGTGGCCGGGCCTGGGGGCTGATGGGATGAACGCGTTCAGGGATCTCGCAAACCTGACGCTTCAGGTGTTGCCCACGTCCCGCTCTCTTCGGCCTCAAGCGGCTCGTCCTCGGTTGGGCCGGTGTCGAGGTAGGGCCGCGCGCCCGCGTCAACGGGCGCTGCTGGTTCTACGGGCGCGGGCGGGTCCGGATCGGGGCGGACACGTGGGTCGGACCGGGCTGCACCTTCCACACCTCGACCGGGGCCGTGATCGACCTGGGGTCCCGATGCGACGTCGCGCCGGAGGTCAGCTTCATCAACGGCACCCACGCGGCCGGGGCCCACGCGCGCAGGGCCGGGGCGGAAGCCGCGGGAGACATTCGCATCGGCGACGGCTGCTGGATCGGGACGCGCACCACCGTGCTCGGCGGCGTGACGATCGGCACGGGGAGCGTGGTCGCCGCGGGGGCGCTCCTGCGTTCGAGCTTTCCGGAGGACAGCTATCTTGCGGACGTCCCGGCGGCGCTCAAGAAGGAATCTGCCCGTGGGTGAGGCCCGCCCGCGGGTGGTCTTCGTCTGCAACGCCATTGGGGAAGACGTCCGCTGCGAAAGGGGTATCTCAACCGACTCGCCGGCTGAAACCCGAAAGTGTCCGTCTGGTGTCCAGCGCTCCGCGCGGCAGGCGTGGACGCCTGGGTCCTCAGTCTTGGGCGCGGACGTCAGGGCGGCACGTGGCATTGGCACGGCGCCAGGATGAGCCGTCTTGAGGGTGTGCCGATCTTGTATTCCGCTTTCTTCGACGCCCCGGTTATCACGCACGCGGTCGCGTGCTCTCGGCGGGTTGCTCGCGTTGCGCTTGCTACGACCGGCGGCGCGGCGGTGTTCTACAACCCGTCTCCGCACTATCTGGGAGCGCTGGTCGCAGGATCAGGCGCGCGGCCGAGTCCTCGACCTCGAGGACGGGCCGCGGCCGGATCAGCGAGGCGTCCGCGCGCGGACCGGGTCGTGGCTCCTTCGGGCCTATCTGGCCCTTTGTCCCGGCGGTGTGATCGCGGCCAGCACGGCGCTGCTCGAGGCGGCCCCCCGCTCCAAGGGGATGGTCGTCTACGGTGTAGCGCCCGCTGTGGCGACCGCACGGTCGTGGGATCACCCGTTACATTCCTCCTCTCCGGGTCCTTATTGGAGGACACGGGGACCGGGCTGTTCCTCGACGCGCTCGTCGTCCTCGGCGCACGCGGCCGATCCTTGTCGACCGCTCGCGTTTCGTGGTGACGGGCTTTGGAGACCGGGCGGCCCGCGTAAGGAACGCTCAGGGATAGCACCCCGAAGGATGGCTGCGTTTCCTCGGGAGGATCACACGGGCTCGAGTATGAGGAGGCTCTACGGACCAGCCACTGTGGGCTTTGGCTGAGCTCCCGGACCGCTCAATGGGGGCGACCACGTTCCCGTCGAAGGTGGTGGAGATGGCGGCTTATGGGCTGCTGGTGATCTCGACCAGGGTCAGCGACGTACCTCAACTATTCGACGAATACTCCGCGGAATTGCTGCTCCGAGGCTTATCCCGCGGCGCTGGCAAACGCTTTTGCGCGAGTCGTCGAGGACCCGGGGGGCGCCCGGCGAAAGGCCGACCGTGGGCTGACAATGGTTCGGGGACGGCTCTCAGCAGAGATCGCCGGTCACCAGCTTCGGGCATTTTCGTGCCAGCCAAGTTCGACAGGGAGTCTCCGGCCACCTCTCGATCCGCGGACCATTTATGACGGCAAATGAGTGCCCGGCCTGCGGCTCGATCGGTACAGACAAGGCCATTGGTCTTGCTGGCCACTCGCCGGCTGCGATGGGTTTGGAGAGCGCGTCGGGCTACTCCATGCGACGCTGCGAGTCGTGCCAGACCGAGTTCGCGCTGCCCCGGAGAGCGGCCGACGGCGCCCACTACCACGATTTTGGAGAGTTCTATGGGTGGCAATGGGAGTTCTCCAAGTGTCTCGCAGACCTTGCCTACCTCGTCGGCCGGGGCTCGTTGCTCGAGGTTGGGTGCGGTGAGGGCTTATTCCTCGAGCGGCTGCCCGAGGGGTTCTCGGGCGTCGGCATCGACCTGAACCAACCTGCGATCGAGAAGGCGAGGGCACGGGGCCTCACCGCTATCTATGGCGATATCGAGGAGGCCCACCGGTGGCCCGTAGGATCTAGTTTCGATGCGGTTGCGATATTTCACGTGCTTGAGCACACCGAAAGGCCCGCGCAGGTTTTACATGAAATCGGCCGGTTGCTGAGGCCTGGCGGCTGGCTCTTTCTCTCGGTCCCTAACCAAAGCCGCGCGCTGGCGCGAGTCGTGCGAGAATACTGGGATCTTCCCCCTCACCACCTGACAAGATTCTCAGTGGCAGGGCTCAAGCGTCTCCTTTCCCGGTGTGGCTTCGAGGCCGCGACTTCCCGAGACGCAACCCCTCGACATTACGGTCCTGCAAGTGGCTTCTTTGACCGCCGATGCTGGTCTCGCAACGCAGGGGGTCAACTCGAGCGCCCTTCCGCGCGGACAGCGGATTTTCCGGAAGTTGATCCCGATCGTCTTCAATCCCACGTGCATGGCGCGCGTGCCGGGCCGGCCGGCGGGAACGCCCTTTACGTCAAGGCCGGGTGGCGCCGTTGAACGGGGTCGAGCGGCAACCGCTTTTCAGTGTCGTCATCGATACGTTCAACTACGGTGCGCTACGTGAGTCAGGCCATCGAAAGCATCCTTGGGCAGACGCTACCTGCTCAGGAGCGGGAGATCGTCGTGGTGGATGACGGTTCCACCGACGACACGGAAGACGCGGGTGCGCCAGTTTGGCGATCGCGTCCGCTACCTTCGCAAGGAGAACGGAGGACAGGCGTCAGCGTTCAATGCGGGTCTGAGCGTCGCCCGGGGTCAGCTCGTGGCGCTGCCTCGACGCCGATGACTACTTCTACCCCACCAAACTCGAGCGCGTTGCAGCGGTCCTCGGCGCTGACGACGGCCTTAGTGTAGTTTACGACGCTTTCGATGTGGTGGACCGCGAAGGCAAGGTGCTGGCCCATGGGATCCCAGCGCAAGCTCCCCGCCGGCGATCTTCGGATCAGGACCCTGATGGGCTACGTGTCAGGATGCCCATCAAGCGGCATCACAGCGCCGCGACGGGTTCTTGAGCGCCTGCCGATTCCGGAAGCGCGGTTTCGACTCTCGGCGGACTACTTTCTGCTGAATGTGCTTCCGCTGGTCGGGCGAGTGGCCGCGGTCGACGGCCCGCTCCACGCCTACCGTGACCATGGCGAAAATCGGTACTGGGGACTTCCGGTCAGGGAACAGGCCAGCGTCCACGAGGCTCAGGTCGAGGCGGTGTGGGCGTTCGCCGCGGAGCACCTGGGCGAGTCGTTCCTGCGGGCGCCGCACAGGTTGTTGACCCATGGGGGCGGGCCCATCCACCGCCTGGCCGCATGGGGTGACGGCGCCATGTGGCTCCTCAGGGCGCGCGCGCCTCTCGGTCTCGGGACTGTGGACGCTAGCCCGGATGACCGCCCTCGCCGCTCTTCCGTCGTGCCGCATATGAGGCGATGCGAGAAGCCCGGAACCGCACGCGGTCACTAGGACCGCCGCATTTACCTTTGGCAACGGGGAGGGGAAACCCGACATGACGCTGGCAGACAGCAGGTCAGATGCCCTTGGGATTGTCATCCCCAGGGCTGTAGCCGGCCATCGAACGATGGCCAGTGAACGGCCGCCGGAACGAACGATGTCGCCGGGACAGGCTTCCATGCTGACCGTCGTGAGTTGGCAGCCGACCCTGACGGAATACGGTGCACCTTCTGCGCGCTCTTGCAGCGCAGGAGGGCGTAAGGCTCAAGGTGGTCGTCGGCCGTCGCGAGCTCGACCACATCGCCAGGCTGGGGTGGCGCACGCCGGATTTTGCCGACCTGGACGTGACCTAAATTCGGCCGCAGGCGATGTTGCGAAGGGGTGCGCGCGCGCTCCGCGAGGAGAGGGACGCAACTCACGTGTTCAGTGCCGGGCTCTGGACAGATCGCCGGTTTTTCCTCCTGCTCTTGCTGGCTGTGGCGTGGGGCCGCGGGTTGCCATGGTGACCGAGCCATACTCGGATGCCCCTGAGAGCTACTACAGCACCGCGCCGGGCCGATCGGACCGCCTGAAGGCGCTGCTGCGGCCGCTTGCCTACCGGACCGCCGGGATGGCGCTGGGGCGCTCGATCTCTCCGTGTTCGCGATCTCGCCCAAAGCCGAAGCCCAGATGCGAAAAGCGGGCTTCTCGCGAGAGACGATTTTTCCGTTCGGCTACTTCGTCCCGGCCGACGAAAAGACCTCACCCGCCATGGCGAGCGACGTCACGCGTGCAGGGTCGCTGCGCGTGGCGTTCGTCGGAAACCTGATTCACCGCAAGGGGGTGGACACGGCTGTCGAGGCGACCGCCGCGGCGCGCAGCACGGGAGCGGACGTGTCGTTGGACGTGTACGGCCCAGGCGACGCGTCGCAGTTCCTGAGCGGCCACACGCCGGGGGCGCAGTACTGCGGCGCCATCGCGTTCGGGACGACCCAGCAGGTGCTGCGCGGTTACGACGCGCTGGTGGTGCCGAGCCGGTTCGACGGCTGGGCCGTGGTGGTGAACGAGGCGCTCCTGCAGGGAACGCCCGTCATCGCGAGTCGGGGCGTCGGCGCGTCGGTGCTGGTCGAGTCCAGTGGTGCCGGGGCGGTGTTCGACGCGCTGGGGACTCCGCCGCGCTCGCTGCGCTTCTCGTCGAGCTTGCGGGCGACAACGCCAAACTCGCCCGGTGGCGCTCGGCCGCACGCTCCTTCGCCCGAGCGATCGCGCCGGAGGGGGCGGCCGCCTACATGCGCGACTGCCTTCTCTGCCGAGGGTCCGACGCCGAGCGGCCGCGAGCGCCCTGGCTGGCCAAATGAGCGCCCGCGTCGTGGGAGACATTTTGTCATGCGTGTCGGGCTGAACCTCCTCTACTTGCTGCCGGGCGTGGTCGGCGGTACCGAAACGTACGCCGCGGGCCTGATCGGTGGGTTTTCCCGGGTGGCGGAGGTACTAGTTCGTGGTCTTCGTGAACCGGGAGGCGGGGGAGTGGCCACTCCCGGCCGGGCGACAGTTCAGACGGGTGGTGTGCGGGGTGGCGGCGAGCAACCGGCTGGCCCGTTACCGTTTCGAGCAGCGCGACTGCCGCGACTGGTCCGCAAGCACGGCGTCATCTCCTACATTCGCTTGGATACGTTGCGCCCTTTGCCCGGGGTGCCTTCGGTTGTCTCGATTCACGACCTCAACTTCGAGGCGCTGGCCGACCGGATGAGCCCAGCGCGCAGGTGGGCGCTGCGCTTCTTTGTTACGCAATCCGCCAGGCGTGCGAGCCGGATCCTTACGTTGTCGGAGTTTTCCAAGGTGAACTTGTTCGTTCGCTTGGTGTGAGCTCCGACGGGTCGATGTCGGTCTACCTTGCGGCTCGACAAGCGAGGTCCGCGCAGTCGAAACACGAATCACCGAGCCATCGAGCATGTGCACCCTCTTCGCGGGCGATATCTCCTGGCGTTTTCGAGCCAGAGCAGCCACAAGAACGTCGATCGTCTTGTGCAGGCGTTCCGGGACGCCCGCAGCCGCTTTGCCCTGCCCCACTCTCTGGTCCTGGTCGGCCACCCGCCAAACGGCACCTCGGTCGAGGCGTGGAGCGACGCGGGTGTCCTCGTGGCGGGCCGCGTGGATGACACTACCCTGGGGGATCTCTACAGGCGAGCGGAGTTCCTCGTGTTCCCTTCGCTTTTCGAGGGTTTCGGCCTCCCGGTCATCGAGGCCATGAGCACCGGGTTGCCGGTCGCGTGCTCCTCGGTCGCGGCGCTGCCGGAAATCGCGGGCGGTGCGGCGCTTCTCTTTGATCCGACGTCCGTGGAATCGATCGCCAGCGCAATCGCAACTCTGGCAGGGGATCCCGAACTTCGTCGCTCGCTCGGGCAGAGAGGCGTTGCGGAGCGAGGCTCTTCTCATGGGAAGCAACCGCCAACGCGACTGTTCGCGCGTATCGCCGATGTCTCTCGAGCTGACGCAGACAGGCCCAGGTGCAGTAGCGCTTGAGGCGGACCAACACCAGGGCGCGAATTCTTTTCCGCTCGGTGAGGGCACATGGTGCGGTCGGCCTGGCTGACAGCTAGGTCGGGGCTGCATTGCACAGATCCGATGTTCCCCTGATGTCAAACCACCGAGTTGAGTCTTTGTACGCTGGACCCTGTTAATGGCACGAATCCTCCTCTACACGCTGGTCTTCTCGCCTGACGGAGTTTCGACGGCGCAGCTTCTGACCGACCTGGCCGTCGATCTGCAGGCGCTCGGCCATGACGTCACGGTGCTGACGACGACGCCGCACTTCAACGTGGACGCGGAGGCGCGCGCGCGGCAGCCGCTGGCGCGGCGC
Source organism: uncultured Acidobacteriota bacterium (assembly GCA_963747245.1). Classification (GTDB taxonomy): domain Bacteria; phylum Acidobacteriota; class Thermoanaerobaculia; order Thermoanaerobaculales; family Thermoanaerobaculaceae; genus RBG-13-68-16. Next base: position 29,521 of record CAVVEO010000001.1, on the reverse strand, counting down.
TGGGGCGCGCTGCTGCAGGAGAGCCGGTGCGGCGGCATCCCCGTCTACCACGTGCGGATGCGGGAGAAGGGGAAGAGGGTGCTGGCCCGGTTGGTGGACTACGCGGGGTTCCACGTGGTCAGCCTGTGTGCGGGCGCGGTGCTCGGGGAGGGCTTTGACCTGGTCCTCGCGCCCTCGCCGCCGCTCACCATCGGTGTGGGCGCCTGGCTCATCGGCCTGATGCGGCGGGCGCCGTTCGTCTACAACGTCCAGGAGATCTACCCGGATGTCGCGATCCGGCTCGGGGTGCTGCGCAACCGCTCGTTGATCCGGCTCATGTACCGGCTGGAGCGCTTCACCTACCGGCGCGCTCGACGGGTGGTCGTGATCTCGGAGCGGTTCCGGCGCGACCTGCTCGCCAAGGGCGTGCCCGACGAGAAGCTCGTCGTGATCCCCAACTTCGTTGACACCGACTTCATCCGCCCGATGCCGCGCCGCAACTCGTTTTCGGCGTCGCACGGCCTCGACGAGCGGTTCGTCGTGCTCTATGCCGGCAACCTCGGGCTCACGCAGGGTTTGGAGACGGTGTTGGAGGCGGCCGCGTCGCTGGCGGAGCGCCCGGAGGTCCGCTTCCTGCTGGTCGGGGACGGGGCGCGCCGCGACTGGCTGGAGAGCGAGGTCGCGGTGCGCGGGCTGCCGAACGTGACGCTGCTTCCCTACCAGCCGCGCTCGACGGTGCCCGAGATGTACGCGGCGAGCGACGTGTGCCTCGTGCCGCTCAAGGGCGGGACGGCCAGCGACACGTTTCCGTCGAAGATCTACACGATCATGGCGGCCGGCCGGCCCGCGATCGCCTGCGCCGACGAGGACTCGGAGCTGGCGTGGGTGGTGCGCGAGGCGCGCTGCGGTTTTGCGGTCCCGCCCGACGAAGCGCGCGCCCTCGCGGCGGCCGTCGCCGGCGCGCTGGATGCGCGGCAGGACCTTGCCGCCATGGGCCGGCGGGGTCGCGAGTACGTGGTTTCCAACCATGGTCGCGCCGCGGTGGCGGCCCGCTACGACGCGCTGATCCGCGAGGTCGTCGCCGAAGGGGCGCGGTAGATGGGCCACGAGCGTCGCGCCGGGCGAGTCGCGCTGGTCACCGGCGCCACGGGCATGGTCGGGCCGAGGGTGCTGGATGCGTTTCGCCAGGCCGGTTTTGCCGTTCGGACGCTGTCGAACACGCCTCCGGACTCCGGCTCTGTGCCGGCGGATGTCGAGGTGCGGACCGGCGAGATCAGCGACGCGGCGACGGTCCGCGACGCCGTCGAAGGCGTGGCGGTCGTCGTCCATCTGGCCGCGCTGCTGCACATCCCGGACCCGCCGGCCTCGCTGCGCGATGCGTACGAACGGACCAACGTGGGCGGGACGCGCGCGGTGGTCGAGGCGTCCCTGGCGGCCGGGGTCGAGCGGGTGGTCTTCTTCAGCACGATCGCGGTGTACGGCGAGGCCACCGGGGACGTGCTCACGGAGGACTCGCCCGTGCGGCCCGCGACGCTGTACGCCAGGACGAAGGCGGAGGCGGAGCGGATCGTGCTGGCGGCGCGCACCGCCGGCGGGACGCCGATGGGGGTCGTGCTGCGGCCGGGCTCGGTGTACGGCGCCCGCGTCAAGGGAAACTACCGGCGGCTGGTGCGGGCGCTCGCGCGGCGCCGCTTCGTGCCGATCGGAGCCGGGAGCAACCGGCGCGCGATGGTGTACGACAAGGACGTGGCCGATGCCGCCGTGCTCGCGGCGACACACCCGGCGGCAGCGGGGCGCATCTACAACGTCTCGGACGGAGAGGGGCACACCCTCAGGGAGATCATCGGGACGATCTGCGACGCGCTGGGGCGCACCCCTCCGAGGTGGCACGTGCCGCTGTGGCCGGTGCGGGCGGGGGTCGGGCTGGTCGAGAGCGCGGCGCGCGTCGTCGGGGCGCGGCCCCTCGTGTCGCGGGCCACGATCGACAAGTACACGGAGGACATCGCGGTGGACAGCCGGCGCATCCGCGACGAGCTCGGGTTCGCGCCGCGCTACGACCTGCGCGCCGGGTGGCGCGAGGCGATCGCGGGGATGCGCGAGGCGGGGGAGCTGCGCTAATGAGACGCCAGGAGAGTTGAAATGGCTTTTGGTGGAGACTTCTCGGGGCCCGTCCGAAAGGGCAATGCGTCGTTAACCGTACCGGCGTCGGAGTCGCGAGTCCAGTGACAGCCCTCGCTCTCGCAGCCGTCGGGTCGGCGCCTTTGCCGCCAGCGCGGCCGGTGTCGCGCTCCTGCGCCGGTGGGCGAGCCGGCGGCGGCTGCTCGACCTGCCCAACGAGCGCAGCCTGCACACCCGGCCGACCCCGCTGGGCGGAGGGCTCGCCATCGTCGCGGTCGTGGTGGTCGGGATGACCCTGTGCGCGGTCGCGGGCGTGGTCGAGGTGACGCCCGCGCTCGTCGCGCTCGGCGGCGGCGCGATGCTCGTCGCGGCCGTGAGCTGGCTCGACGACCTGCGCGGGCTGCCCGTGGCGGTGCGGTTCTTGGCGCACGGTGCGGCCGCGGTGGCGGTGATCAGCGTTGGCGCGTGGCCCGCCGCCTGCCCGTTGGCCGGCGCGGCGGCGGGCAAGGCCGCCGTTGGGCTTCTGGCGCTTCTGTGGGTCGTCGGGCTCACCAACGCCTACAACTTCATGGACGGGATCGACGGGATCGCCGGGAGCCAGGCGGTCGTGGCGGGGCTGGGGTGGGTCGCCCTCACCTGGGGTTCCGGGCGCGTGGAGACGTGGCTGGGGCTGCTGCTGGCCGCCGCGAGCCTCGGGTTCCTCGTCCACAACTGGCCGCCGGCGAAGATCTTCATGGGGGACGTGGGGAGCGCGTTCCTGGGCTTCGGCTTCGCGGCGCTGGCGATCGTCGGGGCGCGGCACGATCCGCGGCTCGCGCTCGCCGGGGTCCTGCTCGTGTGGCCGTTCGTGTTCGACACGAGCTTCACGTTTTTCCGGCGGCTGCGGAAGGGCGAGAACGTCTTCCAGGCGCACCGGTCGCACCTCTACCAGCGCTTGGTCCTGGCCGGGTACTCGCACCGGTTCGTGACGTGCCTGTACGGCGCCCTCGCGGTCGTTGGCGTGGCTCTGGCCCTGGTCTGGGCGCGCCACGTCGCCGCCGCGAGCTGGCTGGTGCCGTCCGCATTGGCTTCGGCGATGGCCGGGCTCTGGTTCTTCATCGCGTGGGCCGAGCGCCATCACCGGCCGCCCGCCTCGATCTCGTAGCGGATGCCGTCTTTGTAGCCGCGGGCTTCAGCCCGCGGGGTGGGTGGATGGTGACGGCCGAAATTGTAGGTCGCCTTTGTAGCCGCGGGCTTCAGCCCGCGGGGTGGGTGGATGGCTGTGACCGCTTAGCCGCGGGGTGGGTGATGGCGACGGCCGAAATTGAAGGTCGCCTTTGTAGCCGCGGGCTTCAGCCCGCGGGGTGGGTGGATGGCGACGGCCGAAATGGAAGGTCGCCTTTGTAGCCGCGGGCTTCAGCCCGCGGGGTGGGTGGATGGCGACGGCCGAAATTGAAGGTCGCCTTTGTAGCCGCGGGCTTCAGCCCGCGGGGTGGGTGGATGGCGACGGCCGAAATTGAAGGTCGCCTTTGTAGCCGCGGGCTTCAGCCCGCGGGGTGGGTGGGTGGCGACGTTGGAAGCCGAAGAGACAACGACCGCGGGAGAGACAAAGGCCGCGGGCTAAAGCCCGCGCCTACAAGAACGGGGTCGGGCGGGTGGCGACGTTGGAAGCGGAAGCGACAACGACCGCGGGCTAAAGCCCGCGCCTACAGCCCGCGCCTACTGCACGCGCGTGCGGCACGCGCGTACAACGGGGGCCTACGACGTTGTACATCCAAGGGAAGGACGTCAAGGCTTGAGCAGGGGTAGCAGGGCGGCCCGCAGAAAGGGCAAGTCTCGCTCGACGGTCTTCCAGACGACCTCGAGGTTTACGCCGAAGTAGTCATGGATAAGAACGTCCCGGATACCAGCTGCCTCAGCCCATGGGACGTCGGGGTGACGCTTTTGAAAGGCGGTCGGGACCTTCTTTGCGGCCTCGCCGATGACCTCCAAACAGCGGATCACCGCGAGGTGTGTTCGGTCGTCCCAGGCGAAGGCCGGATAGTCCATATTCTCGATAAGGCGGCAGGCTCTCTCGGCGTAGTCCGACATGTCCCGGAGAAAATCCACGACCTCTCGGTGTGCCCTCATGCGTTGACAACCTCCGCCAAGATGCGCTGGCCGATGGATGGGCGGAGCGCCTCACGCATTACGAGATCAACGCGCCGACCGAGTCGTTGCTCAAGCTCGCGCTTGAGGCGCACGAAGGCAAAGAGGCTTGGCGTTTCGGTGAACGAGACAAGAATATCGATGTCGCTGCGGCGCGACGGGGTGCCGCGGCCAAAGGACCCGAAGAGCCCCATCGAACGGATGTGATAGCGCGCGCCAAGCTCCGGTTTCATCTCTCGTAGCGCGATGAGCAGAGCGTCTCTGGAGGGCAACGCCGAGGTGGCGGTGTGCGATGACGCCTTTGGGGCCATCGCAAGCGGTTCGGTCGATGCTCGTTTCATGACGTCGGTAGGCTATCACAGGCGAGGATGGCTTCCCGCCCGCGCGGGGTAGGCCAGTGGCAAACGCCGTTACGGATGCCGCCGTTGTAGCCGCGGGCTTCAGCCCGCGGGGTGGGTGGGTGGTGACGTTGGAAGCCGAAGCGACCGCGAAAGAGACAACGACCGCGGGCTAAAGCCCGCGCCTACAAGAACGGGGGCGGGTGGGCGGCGAACGCCGTAATTGGAGGCCGTCTTCAACCGGGTCGGGTGGGTGGTGCCGGTCGAAATGCGAGATCGTCTTTGTACCCGTCGTTGTAGCCGCGGGCTTCAGCCCGCGGGCGGGACGTTGGAAGCCGAAGAGACAACGACCGCGGGCTACAGCCCGCGCCTACAAGAACGGGGCGGGTGGGTGGCGAACGCCGTAATCGGAGGCCGTCTTCGTAGCCGCGGGCTTCAGCCCGCGGGTGGGCGGGTGGCGAACGCCGTGGTCGAGGCCGTCTTTGTAGCCGCGGGCTTCAGCCCGCGAGCCGGAACTAGTGAGTCATGGAGATAGAAGACATTCGTGAACGGCCGCACCGGTTGCCTCTGCCCTCGTATCGGGGCGAGGTGGCGGCCGCCTTCACGGTGTGCGTGCAAGATCGCGAGCCGCTGTTCGAGGGCCGGAATCTTGTGCGGCTGTTTGTCGGCGCCCTGGCGGCTGCGTGCGAGTCGCAGGGTTGCGTCGTGCCGATCTATTGCTTCATGCCGGACCACGCGCACGTGGTCACGCTGGGCCGGGCCGAGTCCGCCGATGCGTGGCGTGCCATCGTGGGGTTCAAGCAGCGAACCGGATTCTGGCTGGCGAGGAACCGTCCCACTATCAAGTGGCAGCGGAGCTTCTTCGACCACCTGCTGCGGACGCAGGAAGACCTCGCAACCCACGTGCGGTATGTCGCCGAGAACCCGGTGAGGAAGCAGTTGGTGGCGGATTGGCACGAGTACCCGTACACGGGTTCGATCGGCTTCGACCTCGATGCGATTCTCGATTCGGTCGCCACGGTGCGGTAAGGGGTTGGTTTGGCGGCCAGGGTTTCGCCGCCTTCGTAGGCGCGGGCTTTAGCCCGCGGGGTGGGTGGGCGGCGACGTTGGAAGAAAGGCCGTCTTTGTAGGCGCGGGCTTCAGCCCGCGGGGTGGGTGGGTGGCTTTGATGGAAGCCGAAGCGACCGCAAAGAGACAAAGACCGCGGGCTAAAGCCCGCGCCTACAAGAACGGGGAAGGGCGGGCGGCGAACGTCGGAATGCGAGAGGCGGGCGTCTTCAGATTGGGGTGGGTGGGCGGCGAACGCCGGAAGCCGAAGGCCGTCTTTGTAGGCGCGGGCTTTCAGCCTCGCGGGGCGGGTGGGCGGTGACGTTGGAAGCGGAAGAGACAAAGACCGCGGGCTAAAGCCCGCGCCTACAACTCCCGCCCACGACTCCCGCCTACATCCGCGCCTACGACTCCCGCCTACGACTCCCGCCTAATGCAACCCCCGCGTACAACCCGCGCCGATGGCCGGCGCGTACAGCCGGCGCCTGCAGGCCGCGGCTGGCGGGTCGCAGCCCTTGACACCGTTGACGGCGATCGGTGGTATGATGCGCATCAATATGAATGCGACTCAGGTGCGAGATCGCCGAGTGCAGTCTCAACTGTGGCATAATGAAACCCTCGTGAGTCCGATGACAGCCAAGGCCACCCTCGAGCAAGGGTCAGGTCGGCGCGGCCTGCTCGGGTCGTCGCTGTTCCGCACCGCCCTGCTTCTGTCCTACGACGGGGCGGCGGCAACGTTGTGCCTGTGGCTCGCTCTCCTCTTGCGCTTCGAGGGCCACATCCGCGAGGGCTTCGCGGGACACCTGCCGGCGTACATCGCGCTGCTCGTGGTCGCGCGGTCGGCCTCCAACTTGCTGCTCAAGCTGGACCGCTGGTCGTTCCGGTTCTCGGGGCTCACCGACGGGATGCGCATCGGGATCGCCGGCCTGCTGGGGACCGGGACGTTCCTGGCCGGGGCGTTCCTGTTTCAGGTCCCGATGCCGCCGCGGTCGGTGGTGGTGTTGGAGTTCTTCCTCACCACGACGGCGATGGCGGTCGCGCGCTTCTCGCCCCGGCTCGGCTGGATGTACCTCGCCGACCGCACCAGGACGCGGAGGAACGGCACGCAGCGGACGATCATCGTCGGCGCCGGCGCGGGCGGCGAGATGCTGCTGCGCGACCTGCAGCGCTCCTCCGAGCACCGCTACAAGATCGTCGCGTTCGTGGACGACGACCGCTCCAAGCTGGGGATGATCGTCGGCGGCAAGCCGGTGCTGGGCGCGATCGCCGACCTGCCGGCGCTGGCGCAGCGGCACGACGTGGCGAACGTCCTCATCGCCATCCCCCGCCTCCCCGCCCAGCGCATCCGCGAGATCCTTGCGCTGTGCGCCGATCTCAAGCTGAGCTTCAAGATCCTGCCGGTCTCGTTCGCGTACCTGAACGACCGCGCCAGCGTCTCGATGCTGCAGGACCTGACGCCGGAGGACCTGCTGCCGCGCGAGCAGGTTGAGCTCTCCGACAGCGGCCAGCGGGTGAGCATCCTCGGGCGCCGGGTGCTGGTGACCGGGGCCGCCGGCTCGATCGGGCGGGAGATCTGCGCGCAGCTCCTGGAAGCCCGGGTCAGCCAGTTGGTGATGGTGGACCTCAACGAGAACGAGATGTACCTCGCCAGCCGCGAGCTGCAGCGGCTGTACCCGGATTCCGTGGTGATGACCGAGGTCGGCGACATCCGCGACCCCGGGCGCATGGATGCGCGTGTTCGCGAAGTACCGGCCGCAGGACGTGTTCCACGCCGCGGCGCACAAGCACGTGCCGCTGATGGAGATCGCCCCCGGGGAGGCGATCAAGAACAACGTGCTCGGGACGCGCAACGTCGCCGTCGCGGCGGACCGCGTCGGCGCGGACCGCTTCGTGTTCATCTCGACGGACAAGGCGGTGCGCCCGACCAGCGTGATGGGCGCCTCCAAACGGGTCGCCGAGATGATCGTGCGCGAGATGGCGCGGACCTCGAACACGCGGTTCTGCGCCGTGCGGTTCGGCAACGTCCTGGGCTCGGCGGGTTCGGTGGTGCCGCTGTTCCGCTCCCAGATCGCGGCCGGGGGGCCGGTGACCGTGACCGACCCCCAGGTCCGCCGCTTCTTCATGACCGTGCGCGAGGCCGTGGGCCTCGTGCTGCAGGCGGGGTACGGCGACTACGGCGAGCTGTGCGTGCTCGACATGGGCGAGCAGATCAAGATCGTGGACCTGGCGCGCCACATGATCACGATGGCGGGGCAGGTGCCGGACGTTGACATCGCGATCGAGTTCACCGGCCTGCGGCCCGGCGAGAAGCTCTACGAGGAGCTGCTCACCGAGGACGAGGAGCAGTCGCAGCAGGTCAACCGGAAGATCTTCGTCGCCAGGTGTCCGGCGCCGCCGGAGGACCTCGACAGCCGCGTGGTCGAGCTGGCCGACGCCGCCGCGGCCGAGGACGGAGACCAGGTGCGGGCGGTGCTGCGCAGGCTGGTGCGCTCGTACAAGTCCCCCGCGCCCGGCAAGCGGCTCGAAGCCGCGGTTGCCGCCGGCAAGCCTGATTCGAAGGTCCCGGTGATGTGACGTCGCACGGACCGCACGCGCCGGCCCCACGATGCCGGCTCACGGACGGGCGCACTTCGGTGCGCCCTGACGCGTTTCAGGGCGGAGCGATCCGTTCCCGTGGCGATCCCGGTTGGACGACGGGTGGCGAACGGCGCAAGGGAGGCCGTCTTCAATTGGGCCGGGCAGGTGGCGACCGTCGTACCGGGTGCCGTCGTTGTAGGCGCGGGCTTCAGCCCGCGGGGCGGGTGGGTGGCAAACGCCGTCCCGGAGGTCGTCTGGGTAGGTCGTCTTTGTAGCCGCGGGCTTCAGCCCGCGGGGTGGGTGGGCGGCGACGTTGGAAGCGGAAGAGACAACGGCCGCGGGCTAAAGCCCGCGCCTACAAGAACCGGGAAGGGTGGGCGGCGACGTTGGAAGCGGAAGAGACAACGACCGCGGGCTAAAGCCCGCGCCTACAAGAACCGGGAAGGGCGGGTCGGCGTACCGGTGAACCTCGGGTGGCAACCGCGCATCGTGGAGGCCGTCTTCTGGCCGGGATGGCGACCTTAGGGTGCCGTCGTTGTAGGCGCGGGCTTCAGCCCGCGGGTGGGCGGGTGGCGACGTTGGAAGCGGAAGAGACAACGACCGCGGGCTAAAGCCCGCGCCTACAAGAACCGGGAAGGGTGGGGGCGCCGTCTCGGAGGCAACGGGCAGCGTCGTCGTTGTAGCCGCGGGCTTACAGCCCGCGGGGCGGGTGGGCGGCGACGTTGGAAGCGGAAGAGACAACGACCGCGGGCTTAAGCCCGCGCCTACAAGAACCGGGTGGGTGGGTGGCGACGTTGGAAGCGGAAGAGACAACGACCGCGGGCTAAAGCCCGCGCCTACAAGAACCGGGAAGGCCGGGCGGCTCCGGTGGACCACGGGTGGCAACCGGCATCGTGGAGGCCGTCTTCAATTGGGCCGGGCAGGTGGCGACCGTCGTACCGGGTGCCGTCGTTGTAGGCGCGGGCTTCAGCCCGCGGGGCGGGTGGGTGGCTCCGATGGAAGAGAGTCCGTCTTTGTCGCGCTTCAGCCCGCGGGGGGGCGGGCGGCGACGTTGGAAGCGGAAGAGACAACGACCGCGGGCTAAAGCCCGCGCCTACAAGAACCGGGAAGGGTGGGCGGCGACGTTGGAAGCGGAAGAGACAACGACCGCGGGCTAAAGCCCGCGCCTACAAGAACCGGGAAGGGTGGGTGGCGACGTTGGAAGCGGAAGAGACAACGACCGCGGGCTAAAGCCCGCGCCTACAAGAACCGGGAAGGGTGGGCGGCGACGTTGGAAGCGGAAGAGGCAACGACCGCGGGCTAAAGCCCGCGCCTACAAGAACCGGGAAGGGTGGGCGGCGACGTTGGAAGCGGAAGAGACAACGACCGCGGGCTAAAGCCCGCGCCTACACCAGCGCCAAGAAAGCACGCCGGGCGGTCGCGCCGCACATCGAAACCGGGTGTTGTTTCTTACGTGTGGGGCTCGCGCGCCGCGCGAGCGGTCTCTCGTTCTCCGAGAGCGTCAGCGCGCGCAATCGCATCCAGCGGGCGTTGCAGGTGGGCGGCGAGGACCAACACGACGAGCAGGCTGGGATAGGGCGAGCCGAAGACCACAGGTTCCACCTGGGCCAAGAGGTAGAAGAGGAACAGCGCGGCCGCGACCGACAGGGCCATCGGTCGCCGGGCCAGGAACGCGGCGGTCGCCGCCTTGAGGCTCGTCGCCGCGAACAGCACGATCAGAATTGCGGCCGGGATGCCGGCGTAGAGAGCGGCCTCGAACTCCAGGTTGTGCGAGTGCTCCAACCGCCCGCCCCCGAGCAGCGGGGCATAGATCAACGGCGTTGACGACATGCCGTAGCCGGTCCATGGCTTCTCGCGGATCTTGGTCACGGCGATGCGGAAGAAGAGAGGGCGCTCGGCCGCGTCGAGGATCTCTCCCGAGGCGATCGGCTTCCAGATATGGTGGGCAACGGACCTGCCGGGCCTGACGACGCCCCGTTCCGCGTCGAGCCAGAGGAGGAGCGCGAACGTCGCGACGATAGCGGCGAGCGCGGCGCCGCCGAGCAGCAGGGAACGCTGTCGGAGCGATGGCGAACGTCCGAAGGCGCGCCACAGGGCGAGTAAAGCCGAGCAGCAAGCTGACGAGCGTCAGGGCGACCCAGGCGCTGCGGGAGAGGCTCTGCCACAACAGGTAGGCCGAGACCGGAACCGTGAGGGCGTACCACCCCGCCGCGAGCCGCCCGCGGGTCCCCACAGGCCACCGCCGGCGTTGCTCGATGACGTGGCAGACGGCGAGCAGCAGATAGGCGGCGGCCGCCTCGCCGAGCGGGTTGGGGTTTCCGAACAGGCCGCCGAAGACGTGCTGCTCCCCGAGCGTTCCATCGGCCAGACCCGTGATGAGAGGACCCGCCGACGGGCCGGCGAGACCGAGCAGCAGCGACGCGGCGAGCTTGAGCGCGAGCGCCAGCCGCAACAGGGCCAGCGTCGCCGGGAGCGACACCGTCTGGGCGGCCGCGACCGCGAAGAGCATCACCCCGGCGAAGACCAGGGTGTGAACGGCTGCGCTCGCGGGCGCCAGGGCGAAGGGGGCGACCGCCAGGCCGGCCGCGAGGAACGCGGCGAAGAAGACCAGCGGCGACGCGAGCACGGCGCGGACCACGGCGCGGCGGTGGCGGAGCAGCGTGCGGCACCGCGGCCAACGCCAGCGCCACCAGGAGCCCGCGACGGACCGCGAGGAGCGGGCCGTTGAGGACGACCCAGTCCGAGAGCAGCAGGAAGAGAAAGAGGACCCCCGCGATCACGTACCTGTAGGCGCGTGGCTCGCCCCTCACGCGCCGCCCTCACCGGGATGGAGCCGCGCCCGTCGCTGCCTGCTCAACACCCCCCAGACGTAGTTCCAGCGGAAGTCGAGGTCCCAGAGGGTGTCGCGCCGCCACCGTCCCGGCCACACCGCCAGGAGAGCCGAGGCAACGGCCGCGGAAACCGGGCGGAGGATGACCCGCCAGAGCATCGCCGGGTGGCGGCGCACCGTGTACCTGGTCGCGGCGCCCGAGACTCGCGCCCGTCGCCGGTAGTCGGAGGGGCCGCCGTAGCGGTGGTCGTGGAGGCAGAGCGCCTCCGGCTCGTAGCGGATCGTCCGGCCCTGGCGCGCCAACCGGAACCCCCACTCGGTGTCCTCCAGCGAGGGAAACGGAAACTCCGCGTCGAACGGTTGTCCGAGGTGCCAATCGCGCGGTAGGCCGAGGTGAGCCCCCCAGCAGGCGTCCCAAGGCACCGGCTCGTGCGGCCGCAGTCGCGAGAAGTTGAACTGGTGGCCGTTGGGCGCGAGCCAGGCCATGTACGGGGTGATCTCCTGTGCCGGGTCCCAGTCCACCTTGCCCACCAGGACGCACGGTCCATACCGCGCCTGGGCGCGCATGTGGGCGATGAGACAGGCGGGGTCCGGCCTGGTGTCGTCGTTGAGGAAGACGAGGTACGGCGCGAGGGCGTGCGCGGCGCCGAGGTTCTTCGCCGGTCCGGTGCCGCGGCGGGGCTGCTCGAACAGCCGGAGCGGGAAGCGATGCTCCTCGCGCGCCACGGCCCGCGTCGCCGGATCGGCGCCGTCCAGCACGACGACGACCTCGAACGGCGGCGTGTCGGGATGAAGCGTGTCGAGCGCCCGGAGCGAGCGGCCCAGCTTCTCCGCGCGCCCTTTGGTCGCGATCACCACGCTGACAGCCGGCTCCACGTCGCGTCCCCCAGAACCGTTGTACATCCGCACGGCACATCCTACTACCGGCCGTTGCGCCCGCCCATCCGGATGCGCAGGCCGGCGTTTGCGAGCAAACGCCGCTACGGAAGCAACGGCCGCGCGCCCGGCGGTCGCGCCCCACATCTGGACGTCACATATCCAGCGGTCGCGCCCCACATAGAAAGGGACGGGTGCGGGCTTGCCTGTGTGGGGCTCGCGCGCCGCGCGAGCTTCTTCTTGCCCCCCCACTGGAACGGCAGCGCGCCCGGCGGTCGCACCCCACATGAGCAGGGGCTTGTTGCGTCCGTGTGGGGCGGGCGCCCTCGCCCGCCCTGCGGTCGCGATTGTCACCGCGTCTTGTGTAGCGGCCGATGCTCGCATCGGCCGATGAGCTGCGACCCGCCTGGCATTCGCGCTTCACGAGAATGTAGGGGCGGGCGTGCCCCCGCCCGTGCTGGTCCCCGCGACGTCTTCCGCCACTCGCGGGCGGCCGCAAGGGCCGCCCCTACATGGAGACCAACGGCACGGACAAGGTCGGCGTTTGCGGGCAAACGCCGCTACGGGGACGACGCCAGCGCGCCCGGCGGTCGCGCCCCACATCGGCACGTGGCCATCCCTGGTCGATGTGGGGCTCGCGCGCCGCGCGAGCGGTTTCTTGTCCTCGGCATGCGACCCGCATGGCAACGGCCCGCCGTGACGTGGGGGTTCTCAGACGAGACGTTGTCGAACGGTGTGCGGGCGCGGTGCTGACCGGCGGGCTGCTTGTACTCCGGCCCGCGTTGTGACATCATAAGACTCGTGACTCCAAGCCTTTCGCACGATCGCAACGACGAGACGCTGGAGGCCAAGGCGCAGTGGTTTCGGTCCCTTTCGCTTGCGGAACGGATGGAGCTGCTGTGCGCCTTCACGGACCTGGCGCTTTCTGTGAATCCAGCTCTTGGGGATAAGAGGCATGCTCAACAGGCTCAAGGACGTGTTCGCGTCCTTTCAGCGCCACGAGGTTAGATATGTGGTCATCGGTGGGATTGCCGCAGTCCTTTACGGCGTCCCGCGTGCCACCTTCGACCTCGATCTCCTGATCGAGGCGACACCGGACAATGCACAGCGTCTGCTGGACGCTCTCCTCGAGGTTGGGATGGGGACGGCGCATCTGACTACGGCGGCGGATCTCCTGGCGCATGAGATCACGATCTTCCAGGATCGCGTCCGCATCGATGTACAGACCTCCACGCCGGGAGTGGGGTTCGCCGAGGCATGGAAGGATCGCGTTCGGATGACGTACGAGGGGCAGGAATTCTCTGTCGTGAGTCGTGCCCACCTGATTCAGGCGAAGCGAGCCTCCGGTCGCGAAGTAGACCTTCAGGACGCATCAATTCTAGAGGGCGGCGCCGACAAGAGTTGAATCCTCGACAGCCGCCGCACGGCCAACTGGCCTGGCGCACGGCCGGCTCTCAATGGGGGAAACTCGGCGGTTCTACGCGCTTCCGACGCGGCGACCGCGCGCCCGGCGGCCGCGCCCCACATAGACACGTGGCCATCCCTGGTCGATGTGGGGCTCGCGCGCCGCGCGAGCTTCTTCTTGCCCTCCCACTGGAACAGCGCGCGCCCGGCGGTCGCGCCCCACATCGAGCCAGGGGCTTGTTGCGTCCGTGTGGGGCGGGCGCCCTCGCCCGCCCTGCGGTCGCGCAACAACTCGCCGGGTCCTGTGTAGCGGCCGATGCTCGCATCGGCCGACGAGCTGCGACCCACCGGCATTTGCGCTGCACGAGAATGTAGGGGCGGGGCTTGCCCCCGCCCGTGCTGGTCGCCGAGAGGTCTCCCGCCACTCGCGGGCGGCCGCAAGGGCCGCCCCTACATGGAAACCAACGGCACAGACACAGCCGGCGTGTGCGAGCAAACGCCGCTACGGAAGCAACAGCAGCGCGCCCGGCGGTCGCGCCCCACATAGACCCGTGGCCATCGCTGGTCGATGTGGGGCTCGCGCGCCGCGCGAGCTTCTTCTTGCCCTCCCACTGGAACAGCCGCGCGCCCGGCGGTCGCGCCCCACATAGACCCGTGGCCATCGCTGGTCGATGTGGGGCTCGCGCGCCGCGCGAGCTTCTTCTTGCCCTCCCACTGGAACGGCAGCGCGCCCGGCGGTCGCGCCCCACATAGACACGCGCCCCACATCTGGACGTCACATATCCTCTGCTCGCGCCCCCGCATCACGCTTCTGGGCGGCGAGCGTCCCGGATCTCCGCGCTGCCGCAGTCGCCGCGGCCAGCATCCCCCAGATTGGAGCCATGCGGAAGTCGAGGATCTCGGGCGCCGCGGCGCTCCACAGGATGTAGGTGATCCAGGAAGCCGCGGCGCCGGCGAAGAAGAGGCGATCCGCGGTGCCCACGGGCCGCGCGCGAGCTCCCGCCACCGCGACCCAAACCCAGATGCCCAGCGCCGCGAGCACCTCGACGGCGCCGAAGAGGCCCAGCTTGAACGGGAGGAACAGGTAGAAGTTGTGAATGTAATTTGGGTTCTTGAAGCTCTCGACATGGCCGCGGCTGTCGTACCCCAGGGTGTCGATCGAATACGTCGCGCCGAGACCGTGGCCAAGGATCCGGGTGGGCCAGGCGGAGTTTCGGATCTCCCTCGCGATCGCGCGGGTTTCGCGCAACCGGAAGGCGATGCTGGCGTCCTGGGCGAATGCCTCCGGCGCCGTCCCGGCGCCCGGGTCCGGAGGCCGGTGGACCAGCGCCGCGAGCCGCGCCACGGACCTCGCAAGCAGCGGAGGCCAGAGTTCCACCGCCGTGAGTCGGGATGCCGTGCAGCCGAGGCTCTGAGGGTCGTTGAACTCGAGGGCGAGTCGTGCCGCGCCCGGTCGCGGCGCCACGACCATTTGGAACTGCGCCGCCACCGCGCCCGCGACCCCGATTTGATCGATCGGGCCGCCGGCTGACGGCCCCTGCGCGCCGAGGAGAACATAGCCCGGGGCCCGGCAGGTCAGCGTGCCCTCGACGCGGACCGCGCCGCGGACTCCGCCGGGCAACGCGAAGACAATCGGTTCGCCGGGCCCGGCGACGCCGGAGGCCGGGGCCTCCCGCGCGAGGGTGGGCCTCGGCTTGAACCACCACCACGTCGTGAAGATCGCGCCGGCGCCGAGAACGAGGACGACCGGAGCGACTATTGCGATCGTGCGGCGCGAGAGGAGCCGGGCGCGGCCCGCGGCGAGGGCGGCGTACGCCGCGACGCCCGCCGGCAGCACGAGCCACTGCGACCGGATCCCGGTGCCCAGGATGATCGCCGCCATGACGGCTCCGACAGCCCAGAGGAGGGCCCGGGCGCGCCGGCCCCGGCCTCGCGCCAGCGCGCCGGCCAGGAAGAGAACCAACGGCGCCACGCCGGAAAACGACCCGGCGTTCGGCATCATGAGGCGGAAGCCGAGGGGGCCGTTGATCGCGGTCGGAAGCGTCATGATCAGCTGGAAAAGTCCGCCGGCTCCGGCGGCGGCGACAAGGCCGGTCGCGAACGGCCGCCACCCCCCTTGCCGCAGGAGTCCCAGGGCCGCCGCGGCGCCCATCGGCAGCAGCGCCATCGAGAGGAACTGGCCCGCGACCAGCGCCGTGTCGTTGCCGCGCGCGAGCGCCACCGCGGCCCCCTGGATCGCCGCCGCGCCGTAGAGCGCGAGAGCCAGAAGCGTGGGGCGGTCCGTCGTGAGAATCCGGCGCCAACCCTTCCCGGCGACGGCGACGACGAGGAGCGCGAGGACGATGGCGGTAACGGTCACCGCCTGGGCGACGAGGGCGGGCGGAGGCGCGAACCTCGTGGCGACAGCCGGGCCCAGCACGACGCCCGCCACCGCGACGCCGAACAAACGCCCCTGGTTCTCCTTCGTCATCCGTTGACCGTCCCCCGGCAGCCCATCCGCCTCACCGCGATCATAACCAACGCCACGCCCAACCGGGAGTGCGCACCCTCCGCCGCCCTCCGGTCGCACCCCACGTGAAGATTCCCGTGGGGCGGGCGCCCTCGCCCGCCCTGCGGTCGCGATTGTCACCGCGTCTTGTGTAGCGGCCGATGCTCGCATCGGCCGACGAGCTGCGGGTCATGGGGACAAGACCGGCGTTTGCGAGCAAACGCCGCTACGGAAGCAACAGCAGCGCGCCCGGCGGTCGCGCCCCACATCGGCACGAGGCCATCCCTGGTTGATGTGGGGCTCGCGCGCCGCGCGAGCTTCTTTTTGCATTCCCACGAAAACGAGAGCGCGCCCGGCGGTCGCGCCCCACATAGAAACAGGATGCTGTCTTGCAGGTGTGGGGCTCGCGCGCCGCGCGAGCTTCTCTTTGCATTCCCACGAAAACGACAGCGCGCCCGGCGGTCGCGCCCCACATAGAAACAGGATGCTGTCTTGCAGGTGTGGGGCTCGCGCGCCGCGCGAGCTTCTTTTTGCATTCCCACGAAAACGAAAGCGCGCCCGGCGGTCGCGCCCCACATAGACACGGATGCTGTCCCTGGTTGATGTGGGGCTCGCGCGCCGCGCGAGCGGTTTCTTGCCCTGCAATGGGTTTCACCGCGGGCGGGCCAGGATGTCGAGGATGGAAGCAGGCTCGACGGCCCCGAACGAGAGGTAGACCGGATCCGGTCCGGCGGCGAGGGTTGCCGTGGCGAGCGGGGCGCCGATCAGATCGCTCGCGTCCCGGACCGCCAGCGCCGGGTCGAGCCTCAGCGTCTCGCCCGAGGTGTAGAGGACGGCGTCGGTCTCGGCCGCCGCTTTCGGAGGAGAAAGCCGCGCAGCGGGCGGAGGCTCGCAGGCAGCCTCCGGACCTCCCAGCCGCGGGTGCGGGCGAGCAGGTGCTTGAGCGCCGGGTAGGCGCGCCGCTCGGTCCACGCGTCGTCCTCGTCGAGGAGGCCGTACCCGCGCGCGACCAGCTGCCACCAGAACGCGCTCGCGACCTGGCCGGTGGCGGCCGCGGTCAGGTAGTAGAGGGCGAGGTAGCGCGCCTGCCCGGCCTCGTCGGTCTGGACGTGCTCGCCCGCGGGCGAGTGCTTGCCGGAACCCTTGAGCGGCCAGTTGAACTCGGTGAGGTGGATCGGGACGTCGGGGTGGCCGGAGGCCTGGACCACGGCGCGCAGCAGCATGATCTTGCGGTACAGGTCGAAGTGACCGTACTGGACGTTGTCCGGCGAGCCGCGCCGGTCCACGTACAGGAGCGCCGCGATGCCGTCGAAGTCGAACGGGCGCGCGCCGGTCAGGTAGTGGGTGGTGAAGTAGTACTCGAAGTCGATCACCGGCGGGCCGATCCAGCGGATGTTGGGCGCGCCCTCGCGCGCTGCCGCCGCCGCCTCCATCAGGCGGACGTACTCGTTCGGGTGCCAGACGCCCCACTTCTTGCGGTTGATCGCGTGGCCGAGCTGAAACGTGGGGTCGAGGTCGCCGAGGCGGTCCGCCGCCTCGCCCACGAACGCGTGCCAGCCGGCGGGGTCGTTGACCATGTCGCGGTTCTGCAGCAGGGTGAAGGTGAAGCGCGTCCCCGCGGCGCGCAGCCGGGCGAACTCGTCGTGCAGCTCGAAGACGCTCTCGGGCGCCCACGCCGGCACCCGGATCAGCAGGGCGCGGGCGTCGAGGTCCCGGATCCGCCCCAGGTACCGCTTCCAGCTGGCTGGGGCGGGCGAGACCGCAATGCCGAACTCGTGCTCCGCGACCGGATGCGACGGGGGCTCCTCGCGCAGCAAGGTCCGGTACCGCCGCACGACGGGGCCGAGCTGCGCGACGTTGCGGCCCAGCAGGCGCAGGAACTGGGCCGCGTCGGCGCGCGAGGCCCAGAACTTCTCCCACTTGCCCATGTCGGTGTGCGGCTGGTGGTGGCGCTCGTCCCAGCGGAAGTGGTCGCGGCTCCGCGACGGGTTGCCCGGGCGCGGGTCGTCGGCGTGCTGGTCGGTCCCCATGGCGGTTGCGCGGAAGCTCGGCCCTCCGTGGTCCGCCCAGTGTACCCGGTCGCCTCCCGGCCGGCCCGGAACACGCGGGGGACCTGGCGTGTTTGATGAAAGGAGCGCATGGGCGCGGCGATGAAGGGAGAAGCGGCGTGGTCCGAGTAAAACGCGTCTACGATCCCCCCGCCCCGGACGACGGCGCGCGGGTGCTGGTGGACAGGTTGTGGCCGCGCGGCCTCGCCGCGGAGGACGCCCGCGTGGACTGGTGGGCGAAGGAGCTCGCGCCGTCCGACAAGCTGCGGCGCTGGTTCGGCCATTCGCCGTCGCGTTACCGCGAGTTCGTGGAGCGCTACCGGGTGGAGCTCGAGGGCAACGAGCTCATGCCCCGCCTGCAGGCTCTCGCCGCCGAGCGCCCGGTCACGCTGCTTTACGCCGCGCGCGACGAGCGCCACAACAACGCCCGCGCGCTCGTCGAGATCCTGGCCGGCGGCGCCCCTACTCCTTCGTCTTGACCACGACCTCGATCCCGCTGCCCGCCAGCAGCGTCGCAAAACGGCGAGCGTCCGCGTCCGCGCCGACGATCGCGCCGTAGTGCATCGGCACCGCGACCTTCGGCTTGATTGCGCGCGCCGCCTGGGCGGCCTCCTCGGCGGTCATCACGTACGTCCCCGAGACCGGGAGCAGCGCCACGTCGGGGGCGAGGCCGGTCATCTCGGGGATGAGGTCGGTGTCGCCCGCGTGGTAGTAGGTCACGCCGCCGACCTTGAACACGTACCCGACCTTGGCGTCGGCCCTGGGGTGGAACGCCTTGTCCACGTTGTACGCGGGGACCGCCGTGATCGTCACGCCCTTGACGGTCTTCGTCTCCCCGACCGCGATCACCTCGACGCGGAACGTGGCCTTGGCGGCGACCTCCGCGGGCCCGACCACCGTCGTGGCGGCCGTGACCACCTTGGCGACGTCGGGCTCGGAGAGGTGGTCGAAGTGGTCGTGGGTGACGAGGACGATGTCGGCCGGCGGCAGATCGCCGGCGAGCTGGAACGGGTCGGTGTAGACGACCGGGGGGCCGTCGACGCGGAAGCAGTCGTGGCCGAGCCAGTGCAGTTTGTCTGTCATCACAAACGCCTCCTCGGGGCGCCTCGGCGCCCATGTCTCGAGTCCCTACTCCTTCGGCAGGATCACCGCCGCGATCCCGCTCCCGGCGAGCAGCGCCGCGAAGCGGCGGGCGTCCGCCTCCGAGCCGACGATGGAGCCGTAGTGCATCGGAACCGCCACTTTCGGTTTGATCGCGCGCGCCGCCCGGGCGGCCTCGGCGGCGTCCATCGTGTACGTGCCCCCGACCGGGAGAAGCGCCACGTCGGGGGCGAGGCCGTTCATCTCGGGGATGAAGTCGGTGTCGCCGGCGTGGTAGTAGGTGACGCCGCCGACCGAGACCAGATACCCCACGTTGCCGGCCTGCTTCGGGTGGAAGGGCTTGCCGATGTTGTACGCCGGCACGGTGCGGATCGTCACGCCCATGACCGTCTTCGTCTCGCCGGGAGCGATCACCTCGACCGGCGGCGGCAGCTTGGCCGCCACGTCGCGCGGCCCGACCACCACGGTCTTCGCGGTGCGGATCTTCGCGACGTCGGCGGGAGAGCAGTGGTCGAAGTGGGCGTGGGTGATCAGGATGATGTCGGCCTTCGGGAGGCCGTCGGGCAACCGGAACGGGTCGAGATAGACCACCGGCGGCCCGTCGATCCGGAACGCGCTCTGCCCGAACCAGTGCAGTCCGGCGGTCAGATCCGCCGCCGCCGCGCCGGCGGCGGTCAGAGCGAGCAGGGCCACGACTGCGAGACGCTTCATGGCGACCTCCACTCCCGATCCCTGCGCTTCACCCTAGCGAGTCTCGGTCGCTCGGGGCCGATTTTCAAGCCCCGGACCCCGGAGCCTGGTCCTTGCCGACCAGGGACCCCGGACCACTGACCACGGCCCGGCTGTGCGCGGACCCCGGACCACGTCTTGGCTTCGCCCGAGCCCCCAGCCCCGAACCCCGACCCCCGGTCCCCCGTCTCTACAGCTCGTCCGCCTTGGTCGAGATCGGGCCGCGGTAGTTGCGGACGAGCCGGACCTGCGCCACGAACGGCCCGAACCCGCGGTACGCCTGCTTGATCCGCGTCAGCGCGTTGGAGCGCCAGTCCACGTAGGGGTTGTCGATCTGGATCGGGTCCAGGCACCCCGCAAGCACGACCTTCGACGACGAGCAGAAGCGGCTCATCAGGGTCTTGGCGAGGTGGCGGTCGCCGTTCTGCAGCTCGTCCACCAGCACGAGCGAGTTCTCGATGTCGAGGCCGCGCAGCAGCGAGGTCGAGAGCATGGTCAGGCGCCCGGTGGCCTCGAGGTCCCGCAGGAAGTCGTGGCCGTTGGCGAGCGAGACCGAGCGGATCGCCTGGAAGAACGGCTCCAGCCACGGCGACATCTTCTCGTCGTGGCTGCCCGGGAGGTACCCCATCTCGAACCGGCTCGAGGAGTGTTCGGGCCGCAGCAGGATGAGCCCGTTCTCGAAGCCGGGCTCGGCGCCGGACAGCGGCTGCGAGCGCTGGCTGACCTTGAAGCTCGTGGGCTGGCCGAACAGCATGTAGAGGGCGGCGATCACCATGAGGCGGGTCTTGCCGGAGCCGGCGGGCCCGTCGAGGACGACGAGCTGGACCTCCGGGTCGAGGAGGAAGTCGAGCGCGAACACCTGGCGGGCGTCGGCGGGGGTGAAGCCGAGCACGGTGCGCGGCGTCCAGCACTCGCGTTTGCCGTCCCAGTACTGGGCGAAGCGCAGCTCGCGGGCCACGCCGCGCTCCGCGTCCACCCGCAGCAGCAGCTCGCGGTTGCCCGAGCGCACCGCCAAACCCTGGTTCGCGACGGGCTCGGGCAGCGCCGGGGCGAGGAGGTCGAGCCCGACCGAGCGCTCGCGCACCGGGCCGCTCGCGAAGAACGCCGCCGCCACCTCGGGACCGGCCGCCATCTCGATCACGCCGTCGTAGATCTCCTCCGGGCGGTTGAGGTCGAGCTTGCCGAAGCGCAGCGGCTCGGCCGCGAGGCCGAGCGCGTCGCAGCGCAGCAGCATGTTCGAGTCCTCGGAGATGAGCACGACCCGGAAACGCCCGTTGCCGTTGTTCATCGCCTGGATGCGCCGGGCCGCCTGGATGATCAGGTTGTCCCCGTGCCCGTTGCCGTTGCCGGAGGAGGTCACGGGGCCGGAGGGCTCCCAGGCGAGGACGCCGCCGGTGGGGGTGGCGGCGAACGACTCGAGGCCGGCCTCGCCGCGCAGGAAGCGCTCGGCGCTGTGGTGGATCAGGGCGCCGTTGCGGTAGGTGAGGATCTTCCGCGTCGCGACGCGGGCCGCGGCGCGCACGCCCTCGGACTTCGTCCGGCTGCCCTGGAGGCGGCCCAGCTCCTCGAGCACCTGGTGCAGCAGCACGACCACGTTGCCGGGCTGCAGCAGGCGGTCGAGGGCCTCGGGGTTCTCCACCAGCGCGCTTGTGTCGGGGATGTAGACGTCGATCGGTGTCATCTCGGATTTCAGCCTAGCACACGCCCGCCTCATACCAAGCTTTCGCCTGTCGTCGGAGAGCCACTGCGACCCCTGCCGCGGGCAGCGTTGCCGACGCAACGGGGAGGACTCATGGGTTTTCGCAAGATCGCGCTCCACATCGGGGCGTGGCCATCCCCGGTCGATGTGGGGCTCGCGCGCCGCGCGAGCGGTTTCTTGCCCTGGGCATGCGACCCGCCCGGCATTCGCGCCTCACATGAAGAATCCCGTGGGGCGGGCGCCCTCGCCCGCCCTGCGGGCGCGATTGTCAACGCGTCTTGTGTAGCGGCCGATGCTCGCATCGGCCGACGAGCCGGGGTTCACTTGCCTGTGTGGGACTCGCGCGCCGCGCGAGCTTCTTCTGAAATGTAGCGGCGGGGCTGGCCCCCGCCCGTGCTGGTGCCCGAGACGTTTCCCGCCACGCGCGGGCGGCCGCAAGGGCCGCCCCTACATGGAAACCAACGGCGCAGACGAGGCCGGCGTTTGCGAGCAAACGCCGCTACAGAGACGACGGCGGCGCGCTCGGCGGTCGCCTTTCACACGATTGAAATGTAGGGGCGGGGCTTGCCCCCGCCCGCCGCCGTCTCCGCCCGGTACATGCGAGTCGGGTCGGGCGGGCCAATGGATGTTCGGGACAATCGTCATATGCCGGGGCACACCCCGAGCCATGAGAGGAAGGTAGGGAATCGCGCCGCACGCTCGGGGTACCCAAGCGGGCGGCCGCAAGGGCCGCCCCTACCGGGGCGACCGGTGCGGGGCGGCGAGCAGACAGGTGAAGTAGCCGTCGCGGCGGCGGAGGTCCTCGAGGGGGACGGTGGCGCCCAGCGAGTGGCGGCGCAGGCCGTGGTAGAGCTTGCCGAGGTCGCCGCGGCGCTGGAACAGCCAGGATTCGAACGGCTCGCCGTCCTTCAGGCCCACGGGCGCGAGCTTGACGCGGAAGGCGTTCGCCAGCGCCGCCACCTCGTCCTCGAACCGGCCGATGTACCAGGTGCGGGTGGCCTCGTCCTCGAGGACGCTGACAACGCACAGGCGGGGGTCCACGTCCGCCTGCGCGGCCGCCTCGGCGCCCTCGGCGTCGCCGACAGAGCCGCGCAGCCGCTGCAGCGTCTCCTGCAGCGGCGAGCCGGGCGGCAGCGGCAAGGTGCCCGGCGGCGCCTGCTCGAACACCACGGTCTCGATCAGCGGCATCGGCTCGAGCCCCTTCAGGCGCGCGGTGCCGAGCATGCGCAGCCCGACCCACGGCGCCGCGTCGGCCGGCGGGGCGGTCGCGAGCAGCAGCCAGCGGACCCCGAACGCCTCGCCCTCGGCGAGCCCGAGGTCCCCCCACTCGGCTTCGAGGTCGCGCAGGAAGCTCTCGGTGACGACGCCGCCCAGGTTCACCAGCTCGCCGTTCTCGGCGATGAACGCGGCGTAGGGGCGGTCCTTGGTGATGGCGGCGAACCGGTTGGCGTGCCGGACCGGCTCGAGGAACTCGAGCACCCGCTGGAAGTCGTAGCCGTTGGCGATCAGGAAGTCCGCGATGTCCTCGACCTCGTGCGTGGTCTTGCCGGTCGTGAGTCGGACCAGCTCGACGAGGCCGTGGCCGAAGAACTCGAGGTGGGGGCGGTCCACCGCGGCCGAGACCATCGGCAGCAGGTGGTAGGTGCCGACGTTGACGGCGAGGCGCAGGCCCCGGTCGAACGGGAACCCCTCCCGCCGCATCCGTTCGTACACGGCGCGGAGCTGGGCGGACGCGAGGAAGACGGCGCGGGCGCTGCGCGCCGAATAGAACGCCCCGTCGCCGAGGAACTTCTCGAACTTCAGGCGGTGGCGCGCCCGGATCTCCTCGATGTGGCCCAGGAAGCGCACCATCTGGCGCATCGCCTGCTCCTCGGTGGCGCGCCCGCGCCGGCGCAGCTCCTCGATGAGCTGCGTGAACTCGACGAGGTCGTAGAGGAGGCCGTAGCGGCGCACGACCGAGGAGAGGACGCCGGGGGAGGTGAAATCGAACGGCCGCGTCGTGTCCGAGAGCTGCACCGTCCGCCCCTGGAGCTGGGTCAGGGTGTGGGGACCGCGATCGGAGATGCCGACGACGCGCTCCCGCAGCGCGCTGAGGACCTCGAAGCGCTTGAAGCGCCGCGCGACGTCGGCGAGGAGGCGGTGGAGGTCCGCGGACAGGCGCGGCGTCGCCGGGTGCGGCCAGATCTCCAGCAGGTCGAGCACGGCCTCGCAGAAGAGCAGGCGGTCGGCCGGAAGGGCCGGCGCCTCGGCGTCGATCGCCGCGAGCGTCCGGTCGAAGGCGGGGTCGTGCGCCCGGAGGGCCTGGATCTGGTCCGTGGTGGTGCGGAACGTCGTGCGGAAGCGCCCGGCGTCGATGTGCAGTTGGCCCTGCAGGTACGCCGTGACCTCGGGAAGCCCGGTGCCGAGGTGAAACTCGGCGAACGGGACGATGTCGTCGCGGACGAGCTCGGCGAAAGCCCGCGAAGCCGGGGTCGGCTCCAGCGCTTCGGCCCGGCGCAAGCGGTCGAGCGCCTGCGTGCGGGCGCGGTGGGCCACGTCGCCCAGCCGCTGCGCCGTCGCGTACCGGATCTCGTCGAGGGCGCGGGCCCCCAGCTCGGGCGCCGCGGCCGCGAGGGCGCGCGTGGCCGTGCGCAGGCGCTCGGCGGCTTCGCGGGTGAGGACGAGGAGAAAGACCTCGGGCAGGCGCTGGCCGTAATCGTGCAGGTAGGCGTTCTCGAGCGTCTCCGCGATCCGGCCGACCATGAGCCGGCGCAGCTCGACGAGCGCCGCCTTGCTCACCTCCTCCTGCTGAGCCATGGCGCGCCGGTAAGCGATCTCGGCGTCGATCAGGCGCCCGAGGTCCCGCCCGAACTCCTCCCACCTCGGGGACAGCTGCAGCGGAAAGCCGAGGACGAGCGGACTCTGGTCGGCGCCCGAGTAGAGCCAGTACGGCTGCGGCACCCTGGCCGCCGCGGCGCCGAACGCCTCGCGCCACCGCCCGGCGCGCTCGGCCGGCGTGAGGAAGACGAGCTGCGGCGCCGCCTGCGCCAGCGCCTGCTCGATCAACCCCGTGGCGTTCTCCGGCATCGCCCCATTCTACGTTCTCTTCCCGGCGACGGCGCGCCCCCGCTACCCCGCCGCGACGCGGTCGAGCGTGCGGTAGGCGATCGCCTCCGCCACGTGGCGGGCCGCCAGGGCCTCTGCGGCGTCGAGGTCGGCGATCGTGCGCGCGACCCGGAGGATGCGGTGGATCGCCCGCGCCGACAGCGCGAGCTTGCTCATCGCGAGCTCGAGCAGCCGCTCCCCTTCGGCGTCGGGCGCGCACCAGCGCCTGACCTCGGGAGGCGTCAGCTCCGCGTTGGCGTGCCTCCCGCTCCCCGCCAGACGGAGCCCCTGGCGGGCGCGCGCGCCGAGCACGCGGGCGCGCACCGCCTCGGAGCGCTCCCCGGCGCCGCCGCGCGCGAGGTCGCGGTAGGGGACCGCGGGCACCTCGAGCTGGAGGTCGATGCGGTCGAGCAGCGGCCCCGAGAGGCGGGCGCGGTAGCGGCGCACCTCGAGCGGCGTGCAGCGGCACTCGCGGCGCGGGTCGCCGAGGTGGCCGCACGGGCACGGGTTGGCGGCCGCGGCGAGCTGGAAGCTGGCGGGGAAGGTGAGCGATCCGGCGGCGCGCGCGATCACGACCCTGCCCGACTCCATCGGCTGGCGCAGCGCCTCCAGCACGTCGCGCCGGAACTCCGTGATCTCGTCCAGGAACAGCACGCCGTTGTGGGCGAGGGAGACCTCGCCGGGCCGCGGCACCGTCCCCCCGCCGACCAGGCCGGCGGCGGAGATGGTGTGGTGCGGGGCGCGGAACGGCCGCCGGGTGATGAGCCCCTGCGGGCGCGGGACGCCGGGCGCCACCGAGTAGACCTTGGTCGTGGCGAGCGCCTCGGCCTCGTCGAGCGGCGGCAGGACCCCCGGCAGGCGTTGCGCGAGCATCGTCTTGCCGGCGCCGGGCGGCCCGAGGAAGAGGAGGTGGTGGCCGCCCGCGGCCGCGATCTCGAGCGCGCGCTTGGCGTGCTCCTGGCCGGCGACGTCGGCGAGGTCGAGGCCGCCGCCTTCGTCGGCGGCGAAGGCGCGCCCACTGCCTCCGGCCGTCTCCGGGAGCGGCCGCTCACCGCGCAGGTGGCCGACGGCGTCGGCGAGGGTGGCGGCCGGATAGAGGCGCGCGCCGCGCACCACCTCGGCCTCGGAGAGGTTGCCGGCGGGCAGGATCACGGGGGCGCCGCAGCGGGTCGCGGCCTCGACGATCGGGAGCACGCCGCGCACCGGGCGCAGCGCCCCGTCGAGCGAGAGCTCGCCGATCAGCCACGCCTCCGGCGGGCCGGGGGGCGCCAGGCCGGCGGCCATCAACACCCCGGCGGCGATCGCCAGGTCGAGGAGCGCGCCCTCCTTGCGCTCCTCGGCGGGGGAGAGGTTGACGACGATGCTCTTCGGCTCGATCTGACACCCGAGGTGGCGGATCGCCGCCAGGACCCGCTCGCGGGCCTCGCGCACCGCCGGGTCGGGAAGGCCGACGACGGTCAGGTTGGGGAGCCCGGGCCGGGCGTACACCTCGACCTGGACGCGCAGCGCCTCGACGCCGCGCGGAACAGCCGACCACACCTTGGCAACCATGGGTTCACCTCCGCTCGGGAGGTGGCAGGACGGTCGCGGATAGTTTGGGCCCTGACCCGGCCGCCGTCAAGGTATCCTTGACCGGTGGACGACCACAGGGACGAGATCGCCGGTCTGAAGCGCCTCCTGGAGGCCGAGCTGGAGCGCCAGACGAAGCCTCACTGGGGGTGCTGGCCGCTGCTCGTCGGGGCGCTCGGCGTGTTGCTCGGGCTCGCCTTGCTCGCCGAGAGGCTCTGAACCGCGAGGAACGCCTGGCCGGTGGCGGCGAGGCGGGCCGCCCACGGCGACGACGGGGGATGGCCGCCGAGGGAAGCCAGACCGAGCAGCAGCGCGAGGACCAGCGCGGCCGCCCCGGCGCCCACCACCAGGCCGGCGAGCCTGTCCACCCAACCCAGGTGGAGCGCTTTGATCCCCCGGCGCAAACCCTTCCCCGCGAGGAAGACCAGCAGGGCGGCGAGCACGGCTACGGCCGCGATCGCGAGCATCCGTCCGCCGCCGCTCGCGGCCGGGCCGCCGATGAGCTGGGCCGCAGCCGGGCCCGCCCAGCGGGCGGCGGCGATCGCGGCGACGACCGCGGCGACGAGCGTCGCGAGGCGCACCGCCCCCGAGATCAACCCGAGGACGGCGCAGCCGCACACCACGAGGAGGACGACGAGGTCCATGGCGGGAATCTTAACGCAGGTCGAGCTGTACACTGAAAAGGTCATCGACCGGAGGGACCATGGGCTTCCTGCCAGATCCGTTGCACCCGGCGCTGGTGCACTTCCCGATCGCGCTGAGCATCGTCGGCGTCCTGCTCGAGCTGCTCGCCCACCACCGGCGGCTGCGCTCGCTCTCGTTAGGGGCCGGGTTCGTGATGGCGCTCGCCGCGGCCGGGAGCGTGGCCGCGGTTCTCTCGGGCGAAGCGGCCCACGACGAGGCGGTGATCCCCGCGGCGGCCGCCGCGCTGGTGGCGCGCCACGAGGACGTCGGTCTCCTCGCGATGTGGCTGCTGCTGGCGGTGTTCGCCCTGC
The DNA here is from genome assembly GCA_963747245.1 of uncultured Acidobacteriota bacterium. Classification (GTDB taxonomy): domain Bacteria; phylum Acidobacteriota; class Thermoanaerobaculia; order Thermoanaerobaculales; family Thermoanaerobaculaceae; genus RBG-13-68-16. The sequence continues at coordinate 2,512 of CAVVEO010000001.1, read as the reverse complement.
GACTGCTGCTGGTGTGGCGCGGCTGGTTCGTGCGCTGGGGCTCGTGGCTCTACCTGGCGGCCGCGGTGGCGGCGGCCGCCACCGTCGGCTACAACGGCTACCTCGGCGGCAAGATGGTCTTCGACCACGGCGTCGGGACCGCGCCGGTGCAGCGCAGCGCCGCGGCGGTGACGCCGCCGGCCAAGCCTTGAGGCGGTTCGCGGCCGCGTGCTACCGTCGCCGCGATGGGCGAGCGCCTCGCACGTGACCCCGCGGCCATCCGCGCCATGTTCGCCGAGGTGGCGCCGCGCTACGACCTCCTCAACCGGCTGCTGTCGCTGCGCCAGGACGTGCGCTGGCGCCGGCTCCTGGTGGCGGCGCTCGAAGCGGCGCCGGCCGGCCGCGTCCTCGACCTCGCGACGGGGACGGGGGACGTGGCGCTGTCGATCCCGGGGCGGAGCGTGACCGGCGCCGACTTCTGCCTCGACATGCTGGCGCTGGCGCGGCGCAAGCAGGCCCGGCCCGAGCGGGGCGTGACGTGGGCCGCGGCCGACGCGCTGGCGCTCCCGTTCCCGGCGCGGTGCTTCGCGGGGGTCGTGATCGCGTTCGGGGTGCGCAACTTCGCCGACCTCGGCGCCGGTTTCGCCGAGATCGGGCGGGTGCTGGTTGCGGGCGGCGTCCTCGGGGTGCTCGAGCTGCACCGCCCCGAGCGCCGGGCCGTGGCCGCGGCGAGCCGGCTCTGGAACCGGCTGGTGGTGACCCCTGTCGGCCGCCTCGTCTCGCACGACGGCAGCGCCTACGCCTACCTCCCGGCCTCGGTGGACACTTTTCCCGGCCGGACGCGCATGGCGGAGCTGATGCGGGCGCGGGGGTACGAGGTGCTCGCGAGCCGCGATCTCTCGGGCGGCATCGCCGCGCTCACGGTGGCGCGATGGGAGGGAGCATGAACGCCAGGGTCCTCGACGGGGCGGCGGTGGCCGCCGCCATCCGGGAGCGCGTCGCGGGACAGGTCCGGGAGCTTGCCGCCCGCGGCGTCAGCCCGCGGCTGGAGGTCATCCTCGTCGGTGACGACCCGGCCTCGCGGGTGTACGTCGGCTCCAAAGGGAAGGCGTGCGAGCAGGTGGGGATCCGGTCGGGCACGCACCACCTCGACGCCGGCGTCGGCGCGGACGCGCTCGCCGCGCTGATCGCCGCCCTCAACGCCGACCCCGACGTGGACGGCATCCTGCTCCAGATGCCGCTGCCGAAGCCGCTCGACGGGCGCGCCTTCCTCGACCTCATCGACCCGGGCAAGGACGTGGACGGCTTCCACCCCACCAACGTCGGCCTGCTCCACCAGGGGCGCCCGGCGTTCGTGCCGTGCACGCCGGCCGGGATCATCGAGCTGCTGGACCGTTCCGGCGTGGCCCTCGCCGGGCGCCGGGCCGTGGTCCTCGGCCGCTCGGAGATCGTCGGCAAGCCGATGGCCGCACTGCTGCTCGCCCGCCACGCCACGGTGACGGTGTGCCACTCGCGCACGGCCGACCTCGCGGCCGTGTGTCGGGAAGGCGACGTCCTGGTGGCGGCCGCGGGCAAACCGGCGCTCGTGACCGCAGCGCACGTCAAGCCCGGCGCGGTGGTGGTGGACGTCGGCGTCAACCGCGTCGAGGACGCGGCGCTGGTCGCCCGCCTGTACCCCGGCGACGCCGAGCGGCAGGGGCAGCTCGCCAGGCGCGGCTACACCCTCGTGGGCGACGTGGACTTCACCGCGGTGGGCGAGGTGGCCGGGGCGATCACGCCGGTGCCCGGCGGCGTCGGGCCGCTCACGATCGCGGGCCTGCTGCAGAACACCGTGACCGCCGCGCGCCGGCGACGGGGGCTGTAGCGTGCTGCGCGCCGGGCTCGCGGGCGGCGTGGCGAGCGGCAAGAGCGCCCTGGCCGCGCTGCTGGCCCGGTTCGGCGCCGCGGTCTGCGACGCCGACGCGCTGGTCGGCGAGTCGTACCGGCCGGGCGGGGCGGGCGCCGCGGCGGTCGAGCGCCTGTTCGGCCGCGCCGTCCTCGCCCCCGACGGCGGGGTGGACCGGGAGCGGCTGGCGGCCGTGGCGCTCCCCGACCCAAAGGCGAGGCGCCGGCTCGAGGCGGCCGTCCACCCGCTGGTGCGGGCGGGCGTCGCGGAGTGGTTGCAGGGGCTCGCGCGGGCCGTGCGCCCGCCGCGGGTCGCCGTGGTGGAGGCGGCGCTGCTGGTCGAGACCGGAACGTATGCCGACTACGACAGGCTCGTGGTCGTCGCCGCTCCGGAGGCGACGCGACTGGCGCGGGCGATCGCCAAGGGGTGGCCCGAGGCGAGGTTCCGGCGGGTCGCGGCGGCCCAGGCGGCGGACGAGGCTCGCGAGGCCGTCGCGGACTACGTCGTGCGCAACGACGGCGAGTTGTCCGCGCTCGCGGCCGCCGCCGGGCTCCTGTGGGCGCTCCTCGTCGAGGACGCCCGCCGCCTGGAGGAAGGGGCCCAGCTGCCGGCCCGCCGGCTCACCGTCTGACGCCAAATCACCGTCCG